>PAQI01000021.1 GCA_002709235.1 Hirschia sp. | reverse complement strand
TTCCAGGCGCTCATTGGACAGGCGTGCCGCCTGCCCGGGAACGGTGCTGGAATGTGTCAACGCGCGATCAACCAGTTTCGGATCATCGAATTTATGACCGACGATCGTCTCGAATTCCTGCCGTTTCTCGAATCCGATGGTTGGAGTGATGGCGCGGCGCGGTCGGGAGCGGTTCTTCCTGCGCTTTCCGGTATGGCTGGAGTTTGGTCGGGTCATACGGGTGTTCCCGCTTCAACAGCTTCGATGATCACCATTGCCTGCGCATAGGGGTAATCATCTGTGATGGTCAGGTGAATTCGCGGTTCCATACCTGCAGGCATCATGCTGAACAGGCGCTCTGCCGCGCCGCCGGTGAGCTTCATGGTGGGCCGACCAGATGGCATGTTCACAACGCCCAGATCACGCCAGTAGACGCCGCGCTTGGGCACGCCCGTTCCCAGCGCCTTGGCGCAGGCCTCCTTGGCCGCAAAGCGCTTGGCATAGGTCTCTGCACGCCGACGACGTTTTTCAGCCTTGGCAATTTCCACATCCGTGAAGATGCGCTTGATAAAACGCTCACCGAAACGCTCCAGCGTCTTTTCCATCCGGCGAATATCCGACATGTCCTGACCCAGCCCGATGATCATGCCCGTGCCTCGTCCATGAGGTGACGCATTTTTCGGACGGCTTCTTCCAGACCGACAAATATCGCCTCGCCCATCAAGAAGTGACCGATATTGAGTTCCCGGATTTCCGTGATGGCGGCGACGGGTTTGACGGTCTCATAGGTCAGGCCGTGGCCTGCATGGATTTCCAGGCCCCGGCGCGCGCCTTCCTGAGCGGCGATACGCAGTCTTTCCAGCTCCTCCTCGGCTTCATCCGTCTGGCCCGCAAAGACGTGCTCGACATATTTGCCGGTGTGCAATTCGATCACCGGAGCACCCATCGCTTCAGCGACGGCGACCTGAATGATGTCAGGCTCGATGAACAGTGATACGCGACTGCCAGAGAGTTTGAGTTTCTGAACGAATGGCGCGACGGAATTGTGCAGGCGCGCGACATCCAGCCCGCCCTCAGTGGTGCGCTCTTCGCGTTTTTCGGGGACCAGACATGCGGCATGCGGGCGATAGCGCATGGCGATATCGAGCATTTCTTCGGTGGCTGCCATTTCCAGGTTTATGGGAAGGGAGGCAGCGGCGCGCACGGCTTCCAGGTCTTCGTCACGGATATGACGGCGATCCTCACGCAGATGGATCGTGATGCCGTCAGCACCTGCCGACATCGCCAGTGCGGCTGCACGTGCGGGATCGGGATGCCTGCCACCTCGCGCATTCCTGATGGTCGCGACATGATCGATGTTCACGCCGAGACGTATGCGCGGATGTGTCATTATTTCAATCCCCGGCTACCGGGCTTGATCGCTTCGCGTGCGGCCATTTCTGGCGGAACATCTTCAGGCGCATAATCAGTGAAATCAACCTGCGCCAGTGATACCAGAGGCAGACCGACTTCGGCTGTACCGTTTGAGCGGTCTACAACACATGCACCACCCAGGATTTCGCCTTCGCTCTTGCTGAGCGCGGCGATTGTTTCCCGCATCGACAGACCTGTCGTGACGATATCCTCGACGATGACGACCCGTTCGCCCGGCGCAATGGAAAAGCCGCGACGCATGGTCATCTCACCACCTTCACGCTCAGTGTAGAATGCTCGACATCCAAGGGCGCGTGCGGTCTCATATCCGGGAATGATACCACCAACTGCTGGACCACATACAGCGTCGATCCTGCCGAATGTTTCCGTCAGCTTTTGTGCAAGGGCAGCGCAGAGGCGCTCGGAGACATCCGGCTGAGCAAACACGAGTGCCTTTTGCAGGAATACCGAACTGCGCCGGCCTGATGACAGGATGAAATGGCCATTCTCCAGCAATGCACCCGCCTTGCGGAATTCAGCCAATACATCTTCGGTGTTCATCAGTCCTGTCCTTCCAGATGAGTTTCGCCGCGCAGGCGCTCTACCGACTCCACAACAGCCAGCACGCGCAGCGCCGCCATGATTTGCGTCAGGCGCTTATTGTCTTCAACCTCAATATCGAACTGAAAGTCAAAGAAATCCGGCGTCCTGTTGCGCACAAGTATGTTCACGATGTTACCGGACGCATCGGAAATTGCCTTACAGACGGTCGCCAGCGCGCCGCGTTCATTCGACATCGTGATCATCACACGTGACAATCCCAGCACATCTGTCTGGGCTTTTGCCCGCCAGCGCAGGTCTACCCACATATCCGGCTTGTCGTCATATTGTTCCAGCGTTTCACAATCGATGACATGCACTTCAACGCCCTTGCCGGGCATGTGAACACCAACAATGCGGTCGCCCGGTAGCGGGGAGCAGCATTCCGACAAATGCAGGGTCACGCCCGGCGTCAATTCTTCACCGGCAACCAGGCTGGGAGTTTCCTCATCACTGATCACATGACGGTTGCTGTCATCAACTGAGGTCGCCTGATCCGGAAAGACTTCCTTCAGAAGCTCGGACACCAACACCTCGCCGCGCCCCAACGCCAGCAGCAGAGCTTCAACTGACCCATAACCCGCATGGCTTGCCAATTGCGCAAACTTGATCTCGAGCGGGTCAAGACCGATCCGACGAATACCCTGGCGCAGCATCTGTTTGCCAATAGCTTCCATTTCGCGCTCTTCGCGCTCACGGATAAGCCGCCGAATTGCGGAACGTGCCCTGCCCGTGACAGCCAGACCATCCCAGTTAGCAGGAGGCGCAACCTTGGGACCGCGCACAATCTCGATGACATCGCCATTCTCGATGGGGCGTCTCAGTGGGCGTTCCACACCATTGATGATCGCCCCGACGCACGTATCGCCGATCTCGGTATGGATGGCATAGGCAAAATCCAGGGCTGTCGCGCTGGAGGGTAGCTTGACCAAGCGGCCCTTGGGAGTGAACGCAAACACCGTGTCGCGATACATTTCCAGCTTGGCATGCTCAAGAAACTCTTCTGCATCCGCGCCATGATTGAGCATGTCCGCAATCGCCTGGAGGGTCTGATCCGCATCGAGACCGGCCGCACGTGCAGCTTCCGCATCAAACCCATATGACTTGTTCTTGTAGCGCCAATGCGCCGCAATACCGCGCTCTGCGATCTCGTCCATTTCCTGGGTACGGATCTGAAGTTCGATCCTGCGATTGCCCGGTCCACGAAAAGTGGTGTGAACCGATTGATATCCGTTAGGCTTGGGAACCGAGATATAGTCCTTGAATCGACCGGCGATTACAGCCCAGTTTCTGTGCGCCGCACCCAGCGCGCGATAACAGTCATCGACCGTGTCGACGATCAGCCGAAAAGCGAAGATGTCTCCCAGATCCTGGAACGACACCGATTTGTTCTCCAGCTTGCGCCAGACACTGTAGGGCCGCTTCAACCGACCTCTCACCTTGCCGTGTATTCCGGCCGACGCCATCAATGAATCAATGTCATTGCGGATACGTTCGATATCTTCCGTGGAATTTTCGACCAGTGACGCCAATTGCTTTTCTATGGCTTCGCGCGCTTCCGGGTTGAGTACCGAAAACGCAAGATCCTCAAGCTCGGCTGCAAATATGGACAGACCGCAGCGGCGTGCCAGCGGTGCATAAATATCGATGGTTTCCCGCGCTATTCGCAGGCGGCTTTCCTGCTTCGGCATGAAGCCGATCGTGCGCATATTGTGGAGACGGTCTGCGAGCTTCACCAGCAGGACACGAATGTCACGCGTTGTCGCCAGAATGAATTTCTGAAAATTCTCGGCTTGCTTGGCAGGCTGGCTCAGATGTTCCAGCTGGGTCAGCTTGGTGACACCATCGACCAGCTCGGCGACGTCCGGTCCGAAATTATCCCTGATCTCGTCCAGCGAGACGTCGGTGTCCTCGACCACATCATGCAGGAGACCCGCAATGATCGTGTTCTCATCAAGTCGCAGATCGGTCAGGATCCCGGCGACAGAAACAGGATGAGCATAATATGGATCACCGGAATGGCGCTTCTGCGCGCCATGTTTCACCATGGCATAGACATAGGCACGATTGAGCCTGTCCTCATCAGCATCAGGCTGATAGGCAAGCACACGCTCAACGAGCTCATATTGTCTGAGAAACTTGCGGCCCCGCCCAGTGGGCAGGCCCGGCTCTCTCAACGCGGCATGAGAGTCTGACATGTCGTCAGCCATCACATGCCTCCATCGACCTAGTAGCGGTCTTCGCGGGAATTTTCCAGCTCGGCCTGGTAGGCCTTGATGACATCGTCTTCCGAACGTGTCGGTGCAGCCTTGAGTGCGCGACGGTCTTCTTCGCGTTCGGCTTCCTCGTTGGGACGCACTTCCTGAAGATCGGAAACGTAGCTCTCGGTCACGAGATCAATGTCGACAGCTTCGTTTGCGATTTCACGCAGTGACACAACCGGGTCCTTGTCATTGTCGCGCTCAACGGTAAGCTCCGAACCCGCACGGATCATGCGTGCGCGGTGAGCCGCCAAAAGGACAAGCTGGAATCGGTTTGGGACGCGTTCAATGCAGTCTTCGACGGTGACTCGTGCCATATAAATTCTCCTGCCAAACTTATCGCATATAATAATGGTTGCCCGACGACAACACCAATATCAATGTTATTGCGCATCGCTTTCATGCAAATTGGAATGATCCGTCCCGGCTGGCAGGCCAGTTCACCTGCGATTCCTCGACATAATGGTCAATTGCGCCGCCCAGAACAGGGTGTATCCAGTCAGGTGCAATCTCTTGCAACGGGGCCATGACGAAAGACCGCTCATGCGCTCTGGGATGAGGACAGACCAGTCCATCCTTCACATCTGCCACGATGATCTGCTGTCTGAAATCAACCAGATCCAGATCAAGAGTTCTTGCGCTCCAGCGCGTCTCACGCCTCCTTCCAAAGCGATGCTCTATTTGGTGAAGCAACAACATAAGGGCTTGCGCATCCATGTCTTGTGGGTCTACCTCGACCACAGCGTTTGTGAATTCTGGAAGTGTGGGATCTGGCCATGCGGGGGACGACCAGAGACCTGAAGTCACAAGCGTTGTGACCCCGGCCTGCCTCAGCGCAAGCAAGACAGATTTGAAAAGATCCGCCCTTTCCAGCCGCGCACCAGCGTTGTCTTCGAAAGCCATGTTGGATCCGAGTGCGATAAACACGCCGCCTTTTTGCGGCGTGCGCAGTCCGGGATTGTAAATGGTATCGTATTGGAGAGACATTAGGTTATGGCTTTTTACAAGGATGAGCGCCTCGCCCTGTTCATCGATGGTGCAAATCTATATTCCGCCGCCAAGACACTCGGCGTTGAAATTGATTATCGTAAACTACTGGACGAATTTCGCCGCAAGGGCCGGTTGCTTCGCGCTTATTATTACACCGCGCTGATCGAAAATGAAGAATATTCCCCTATCAGACCGCTGGTCGACTGGCTTCAGTATAATGGATACAATGTCGTCACCAAACCTGCCAAGGAATTCACCGACGCATCCGGTCGCCGCCGCGTGAAAGGCGACATGGATGTCGAGATCGCAGTCGACGTACTGACATTGTGTGAAAAGCTGGATCATATCGTGCTGTTCAGCGGTGATGGAGATCTGACCCGGCTGGTACGCGCCGCACAGGACAAGGGCGTTCGCGTATCCGTTGTATCTTCGGTCAAATCCCAGCCACCCATGATATCTGACGATCTTCGCCGTGCAGCCGACAATTTCATCGACCTGCAGGAACTGTCCAACCTTGTCGGCCGTCCGCCACGTGCGGATCAGGATGAAGAATACGACGAATAGGATATGGATGTACTTTGACGGCAGGCGCGGAATCCGACATAGCCTGCCGTCATGACACACTATCCACCCGAAGCTCCGCTTGATTGCCCCTTGTGCCCACGTCTTGTCGACTATCGTCGAGAATACCAGGCGAAGGAACCTGACTGGCATAATGCGCCGGTTGTGTCGTTTGGATCGGACGATGCACAATTGCTGATCATCGGTCTTGCACCAGGGGTGACGGGAGCCAATCGGACCGGGCGTCCCTTTACCGGTGACTGGGCCGGAGACCTGCTTTATGCCACAATCGACAAGTTCGGCTTTTCGAAGGGCAAATATGATGCCCGACCTGATGATGGCCTGGAACTGACCAATGCCATGATCACCAATGCCGTAAGGTGTGTTCCTCCACAGAACAAGCCAGTTGGCGCTGAGATCAATGCCTGCCGCCCCTTCCTGTCATCCCGCATCGACAGCCTGACGAATTTGCGGGCCATGCTGTGTCTGGGAAAGATCAGCCATGACTCCACGATCAGGGCTCTGGGGGGTAAATTGTCCGCGCATGTCTTTGCCCATCAGGCGAGACATTCGTTCGGCAAGCTGACAGTGTTCGACAGCTATCATTGTTCGCGCTACAACACGAACACTGGTCGCTTGACCCCCGANATGTTCGAGGCCGTTTTTTCAGATATCGCAGATTATCTGAAATCCTGACACCGATACCGCAAATCCAATGGGGATTCTCCCCACACAGATGACAAGATGGAGATGATGATGGAGGAGCGTCGCGAGACGGGCCGCAAGACGCTGGGCCTGAACGAGGAATCGACAGACTGGGCCAGAGGCGAGCGCATTGCCAAATGGCTGGCATCGGCCGGCGTGTGTTCCCGCCGTGAAGCTGAGCGCCTGATCGAAGATGGCCTGGTTGAAGTGAATGGCGAAGTCCTGACCACCCCTGCCTTCAAGGTGACAGCAAGCGACAAGATCATCGTCGATGGCAAACGTGTCGCCCTGCCCGAGAAGACGCGGTTGTGGCGCTACCACAAGCCGAAGGGACTGGTGACCACGAATTACGATCCGGAAGGCCGCCCAACGGTATTTGAACACCTGCCCAGACATTTGCCGCGTGTCGTCACCATTGGCCGGCTGGACCTCAACACCGAAGGTTTGCTGCTGCTGACCAATGATGGAGAACTGGCGCGCGCATTGGAGCTGCCTTCGACAGGGTTGAAACGTCAATACAGGGCTCGCGCTTATGGGACGATCACCCAGGCAGAACTGGATGGCCTGCGCGACGGGATCACGTTCGAAGGTATTGAATATCGGTCGATTCACGCTGTGCTCAGGCGCGTTACGGGTGACAACAACTGGATCGACATGACCCTCACTGAGGGCAAGAAACGCGAAGCCAGACGCGCACTGGAAAGCGTAGGCTTGCGGGTCAACCGCCTGATCCGCACATCATATGGGCCATTTGATCTTGGCGATCTGCCTGAAGGTGAGGTCGTGGAAGTGCCTGCCGGAGAACTGCTGGCGGAATTCAGCGATGCAATCTCGAACAAGCGTCGCCCCAATGCCGATAAACTGCCTGCGGATACCTCCCGTGAGCGCAGGACGCCCCCACGGGGAAAATCGAAAAATCCAAACACACGGAATTCATCGGCAAAATCAGACGAATCTCCCAAACCACAACGGCCGCAGCAACGCCGCCCTTCCCGAGGAGGCCCTACACCAGCTGGTCGAAAACCGGGACCACGGCGCAAGAAGTAGCCCGCACGCAGGACGCTATGCCAGACGACTGATCAAATTGATGGTTTCATACGAGAAAATCAGCGCAAGACCCTGGTTGGAGATTGACAGAACGACCTTTGGCTCACACATCTGGCATCAACAAACGGGACAAGAAATAGCTCCAATCGGACGTCTGAAGTACGGCACAGATTGTACTCAGGTGTAATCACCATCGCGCGAAAGGATTGCAGCGTATGGCTGAATTTATCCCCGTTGATCTATTCGACATCGTTATTTTCGGTGGCACGGGCGATTTATCGCAACGCAAGCTGATACCAGCACTCTGGCACCGCTATCAGGATGATCAGATTCCTGAAGGCAGCCGTATTATCGGTGCCGCGCGTAGCGAGATGGATCGCGATGAATTTATTGCCTTCGCATATGATGCCTGCAAGGGCTCTGGCGAAGACGAAGTGCCTGATCCGACGGCATGGAAAGCATTCGCCTCCATGCTCGAATATATCGCCATCGATGCAACATCCGCAGACTCCAACTGGGATGATCTCAAGAAGAACCTGACCGATGATGGCCGTCCGCGTGTGTTTTACCTCGCAACCGCGCCACGGCTTTACGTGCCCATGTGTGAGCAATTGGGTGCCAATGGCCTGAACACGCCGACGACTCGCGTGGTTCTGGAGAAGCCAATCGGGCGCAACCTTGAAACCGCTCAGGACATCAACCGCGGTGTCGGAGCCATTTTCGAAGAACATCAGATTTACAGGATCGACCACTATCTGGGCAAGGAAACCGTCCAGAACCTGCTGGTCCTGCGTTTTGCCAATGTGTTGTTCGAGCCCTTGTGGTCTCGCAATACGGTAGACCATGTGCAGATCACAGTGGCTGAATCCGTCGGTCTGGAAGACCGCGCAGATTATTATGACAATTCGGGTGCATTGCGCGACATGGTGCAGAACCACCTGTTGCAACTGCTCTGCCTGACCGCGATGGAACCGCCCAATTCACTGGATGCCGACGATGTGCGCACCGAGAAGATCAAGGTCCTCAAGGCGCTGCGCCGGTTCACGCCAGCAACTGCGGCGTCCGACACCGTAAGGGCGCAATATAATGAAGGTGTTCTGGGCGGAAAAGTCGTGAAGGGCTATGTGGACGAACTGCCTGAAGAGAAAAAGTCCAGCCGCACTGAAACCTTCGTGGCTATCAAGACCTATATCGACAATTGGCGCTGGCAGGGTGTGCCGTTTTACCTGCGCACCGGCAAACGCATGAAGGACCGCCGTTCCGAGATCGTCATTCGTTTCAAGCGCATTCCACACTCCATTTTCGACTCCAATGCGGGTGGATCACCAAACAAGCTCGTTGTTCGTCTGCAACCCAATGAAGGTGTAAACCTTTATATGAAGGTCAAAGAGCCCGGCCCCGGTGGACTACGTATCAAGTCCTTGCCGCTGAACCTTTCCTGGGCGGAATCCTTTGTCCTGCGCTATCCGGATGCCTATGAGCGTCTGCTGATGGATGTGGTGCGGGGAAACCTTGCCTTGTTCATGCAACGCGAAGAAGTCGAAAAGGCCTGGGAATGGGTCGATACCCTGCTTGCAGCCTGGTCTGAGGATGACTCACCTCTGGAGAGCTATCCGGCAGGCACAGACGGGCCGACCAATTCTGCTGTCATGCTGGCCAAGGACAAACGCCGCTGGCTTGATGAAGCAGGCAGCACGTCGATGAAATAACGACCAAGACCGATAACACGGGTTCACCAGTTCAACAGGAGACACCCCATGCAGATCACACCGGTCATTCCAGCCCTGCAAGCTGTGACTGAGCGCATTACCGAGCGCTCACGCAAGACACGCGAAACCTATCTCGATCTGATCGACAGGCGCAGGCCCCGCAAAGCCGCGCGATCAACTCTGACGGAAGGCAATCTGGCGCATGCTGCCGCTGCCTGCCCCGCTCACGACAAGGCGTCCATGCTCGGCGGAAACTGGCCCAATCTGGGGATCGTGACAGCCTATAATGACATGCTGTCGGCGCATCAGCCATTCGAGCGCTTTCCTGAACTGATCCGCGTAGCAGCACGTGAGGTAAACGCCACGGCGCAAGTGGCAGGCGGCGTACCAGCCATGTGTGACGGGGTGACTCAGGGGCAGGAAGGCATGGAGATGTCGCTGTTTTCACGCGATGTCATTGCAATGGCGACGGCTGTATCGCTCTCGCATGATGCCTTTGATGCATCCTTGTATCTGGGTGTTTGCGACAAGATTGTCCCCGGCCTTATGATCGGCGCGCTGCGGTTTGGATGGCTGCCCGCCGTCTTTGTTCCGGCTGGTCCCATGCCTTCGGGGCTGCCAAACCCGGAAAAACAGAAGATCCGCCAGCAATTCGCGGCTGGAGAAGTCGACCGCGATGCATTGCTGAAAGCCGAGGCTGAAAGCTATCATGCGCCCGGCACATGCACATTCTACGGGACGGCGAACACCAACCAGATGCTGATGGAGCTGATGGGCCTTCACCTGCCCGGAAGCGCATTTGTCAATCCGAACACACCGCTGCGTGACGCTCTGACGACTGCAGCTGCACAACGCGCCTTGGCCATCACCGAGATGAAGGGCGATTACACACCGATCGGTCGCGTGGTGGATGAAAAATCAATCGTGAACGGCCTGGTCGGCCTGATGGCGACTGGTGGTTCAACGAACCATGCGCTGCACATTCCGGCAATTGCGCGCGCTGCTGGTATCCACGTCAATTATGATGACCTGTCAGATATCGCCAAGGCAGTTCCCCTGATCTGCCGTATTTATCCCAATGGCCCGGCGGATGTGAACCATTTCCATGCGGCAGGCGGCATGGCCCTCGTCACCCGTCAGCTTCTGGAGGCGGGACTGCTGCACAATGACGTCACCACCATTGCTGGTGAAGGCGGTCTGGCACGCTATGCAGAAGAGCCATTTCTGGAGGCGGGTGCAGTCACCTGGCGCGAGGGGCCAGCCCAAAGCGGCGACGAGAATATCATTCGCAAGGTGACATCGCCTTTCGCACCGGATGGTGGCTTGCGTGTATTATCCGGTCCGCTCGGTCGTGGCGTCATCAAGATGTCTGCGGTCAAACCTGAAAACCGCAAGGTCAAAGCACCTGCCCGCGTGTTTGAAGACCAGATCGCCGTAAGAAATGCCTTCAATGCGGGAGAACTAGAGAAGGATGTCGTGATTGTTGTCCGTTTCCAGGGGCCTCGCGCCAATGGCATGCCGGAACTTCATGGTCTGTCTCCTATTCTCGGCGGACTACTCGACAAAGGCTACAAGGTCGCGATGATCACGGATGGGCGCATGTCTGGAGCTTCGGGCAAATTCCCGGCAGTCATCCATCTTGGTCCAGAAGCCTTGAATGGCGGCCCCATCAGCAAGCTGCGCGATGGAGACATCATCACTCTTGACCCTGAAAACGGTATTCTGGATGTTGAACCATCAGATTTTGCGAATCGAGAACCTCTCGCGCGCAATATGGATCCGGGCTATGGTCTGGGAAGAGAACTCTTTGCGCCAATGCGCGCCATAGCTGGCGATGCGGAGTCTGGCGGCGGAGTATTCGGGGAGATGGATGGGGATTTCGCGTGACGACTGAATGCGTATTGCTTGCCGATGTCGGGGGCACAAATGCTCGGTTTGCAATCGCCGAACGCCTGACTGCTTCACCGGACATTCGCCCTATTCTGAAAGATTTCTGGAAAACACCCGGCGACGCCTATGGCAGCTTCACTGAAGCAGCTTTAGCATATCTGCGCAAAACAGATGCAAGACCTGACCGTGCTGTATTCGCTGTCGCGGGACCCGTCATAGGTAATCAGGTGCATTTCACCAATCGTGACTGGAGCATTTCGGCAAAGGCTGTTTCAGCATCATTGCACATAGAGCATGTCGAACTGATCAATGATTTTGTCGCCATGTCTCGATCAGTGCCGCTCCTCAATGACATGGAGCAGACACCCATCCGTGCAGGCGCAGCAGAACCAAAATCGAATTACGTTGTGGCCGGCCCCGGTACAGGATTTGGCCTTGCTGCCGTTGCACCTTTGGGAAATGATTTTCTTGTCATGGGCGGCGAAGGCGGACATCAGGCCTTTTCTCCGCAAGACGCCTATGAAATCGAACTGCTCAAAGCCCTACAGATCAAGCATGGCTATGTTTCGATCGAGAACGTGGCAGCAGGCATGGCATTCGAAAGCGTCCTTGAAGTCACTTTCGAGATTTTTGGAAAAACTGCGGAAACATTGACGCCGGCTGAAGTTCTTGATCGCGCGAACGCCGGAGATGAGATGTGTCGCACATTCTGTCAGATGCGCGCGAATGTGGCGATGTCAGCCATAGGCGATGCCGTGCTGGCCACGAATGCACGTGGTGGGGCCTGGCTTGCGGGCGGCGTGTCCGCCCGGATCAAGGACTTCCTCCTGACCGAAGAAGCAGAACAGCGATTTTCACAACGCGGTCCCAAAACCGAACTAATGGCGGATATTCCTGTCAATCTGATCACAAGCGACGAAGCCGCCCTGATTGGTGCAGCTGCCTATCGGCGTATCGGTTAGATCCGCTGAACCCCCATTTGTGCCCCCTCCCTACAGGGTTGGGTCATACAAACAAGCAGGCCATGCTCTTCATGGCGAAGGACTTCCAGGAGGTCATCCATGACCCGTTTTTCAGCTAGCGGCCGCCGCGCCAAGATTGTTGCAACGCTCGGCCCGGGCAGCAACTCGCCTGATACCATCAGGCAACTCGCAAATACCGGAGTTGATGTCTTCCGGCTCAACTTCTCACATGGCGACCACGCCGGTCACGAAAAAGCATATAAGGCGGTGAGACGCGCTTCGGAGATTCTCGATAGGCCTCTGGGAATTCTCGCAGACCTTCAGGGCCCAAAGATCAGGGTTGGAAAGTTCGAGAATGACGAGATCAGGCTCCGGTTCCACGGGGAATACAATCTCGTAGAAGGTGAGGAATCCACAGGCGAAGACATTCCCGTGCCTCACCCCGAGATCCTTGCCGCACTGGTCGAGGGTGACCAGATTCTGCTGGATGACGGCAAACTGATGCTGACAGTCATCAAGACGGGCAAGAAGGCCAGGGTAAGAGCCGACACACCCGGCCCCCTGTCCAACCGCAAGGGTTTCACTGTGCTCGGCAAGGAAATTCCCGTTCCCGCGCTGACCGAGAAAGACAAGAAAGACCTCGCCTTTGCATGTGAACTGGGAGTGGATTTCATCGCGCTGTCGTTTGTGCAGACGCGTGCGGACCTTCTGGAAGCGCGTAGCCTGATGCAGGGGCGCGGTCGCTTGCTGGCAAAGATCGAAAAGCCCGCCGCTATAGACAATCTCGATGACATTGTCGCAGAGGCCGACGCCATCATGGTGGCACGGGGTGATCTGGGTGTGGAATTTCCACCTGAGCAGGTTCCGATCCTGCAAAGGCGCGTGGTGCGCGCATCGCGTGCCGCTGGGCGCCCTGTGATTGTCGCAACGCATATGCTGGAATCCATGGTGGAGTCTCTGGCACCCACCCGCGCAGAAGCCTCCGATGTGGCTCAGGCCATTTATCAGGGTGCAGACGCCATCATGCTGTCATCGGAAACCGCTGTCGGTCGTCACCCGGCGACCGCCGTGGCGATCATGGATCGGATTGTGAAAGCCGTTGAGACCGATTCTGACTATTGGCGGTCATCCAACAGTTTTGCGCCAAGGTCTGCTTTACCAAGCAGTGATGCAGATGTGATCGCGGAAGCGGCCAAAAGCCTTGCTGAGATGCATGATTGCGACGCCATTTTTGTATCTACATCGCATATTTCCGTGCTGTCGCGCTTTTCTCGTTCCAGACCACGTCACCGCCTGATCACGCATGCGCAGGATTTCACCAAATTGGGCCATCAGGCATTGTTCTGGGGCGTTGAACCGCTTCTGGAAGCTGGCCCACAGGATCAAAATGCGCTGATGACAATCCTCAAGACACAGCTTGGCGAAGGCACGAAAGTCGTCTGCATTCTGGGCGATGACGCGGGGTCGGAATCACCGGGTTGGCGTATCGAAATGATGGAACTCTAGCTCGACAAAGTTCGACGCTCACCTTTTGTCGGATTGTATATTCATCCATTTGGGGTTTCATTTGCCAAAGACCGGCATTGGAAACTCCATCTCGGATATTGGAAAAACATGACCCTGAACGTCATCATCAATGGTGGCGGCATTGGTGGACTCACAGCCGCCCTCGCCTGCAGCAAGAAGGGATTTTCTGTCTCGGCCCATGAGCAGGCAGACGGTTTCTTCGAAGTCGGTGCCGGTCTTCAGATCAGCCCCAATGCATCGAGAGTGCTGGGTGATCTGGGGCTGGTCGATGAATTGGCGAAGCGCTCATTCACACCCAAAGCGCTGGAGATGCGAATTGGCTCAACTGGCAGGTTGATATTCTCCATTCCGATGGGCGACACAGCGATCAGGCGCTATGGCGCGCCCTATTACCATATTCATCGTGCCGACCTCATCGAGATGCTGTTAAGTGCCCTGGAAGGCTACGACCAGATATCCCTCAAGACTGGCAGCAGGGCCATTGGCTACAGGCAAGCGCCTGACAGCATCACACTGATCCGGGAAAATGGTGATGAACTGGCCACCGGCGATGTGCTGGTCGGCGCTGATGGCATCAAATCAGTCGTCAGACAGCAAATACTGGGTGACACCCCTGCCCAATTCACCAGAAATGTCGCCTGGCGTGCCGTCGCCAGAGCCACGCCGGAACTGAGGCAGCTGATCCCGCCGGTTGCGACCGTCTGGACCGGCGATAAACGCCACGCCGTGACCTATTATTTGCGCGGTGGAGAGCTGATCAATTTCGTTGGGGTCGTCGAAGAAGACAGCTGGACCGATGAAGGCTGGTCGCAGCCGGGAGACCTGCAAGAGCTGGCAAGCCATTTTTCCGCATATTCATCTCCCGTCAGGACACTGATCGACAGCCTCGATCAGTGTTTCAAATGGGCGCTCCACACAAGGCCTCCATTCGCCCGCTGGAGTGCAGGTCGTGCGACCCTGCTAGGAGATGCCGCACATCCCATGCTACCCTTTCAGGCGCAGGGCGCTGCGCAAGCAATAGAAGACGCGACAGTTCTCGCCCGCATGCTTGATGGCCGCGAAGATGTGAGTGTCGAGTCTCGCCTGAAAACCTATCAGGCCAATCGCCTGCCACGCGCCAGCAAGATACAATCAGCATCTCATGCGAACATGTCGGTCTTTCACAAGGGAACCGGCCTTAACGCCGCGCTGACATATGGACCGATGGCAATTGCAGCCCGTGCTATGCCTGATTTTGTCGCATCTCGTCAGGACTGGATCTATTCCTTTGTCGCATAACCAAGGCTTTCCTTGGTTAAATTTTGCGAATGGCGGTTAACGAACCCGAAAGGATTTGTGGACAGCCCCCAATCTGTGTAAATTCAACTTTATGAGTTGAGTGGAGCGGGATCAATATCATGGTTCTTTCGATTGTAGCCGGGGTGGTCGCCCTATTATTGCTGATCGGCCTGGGCGTTTTGATCTACAAATCTGTCCGGACGTTCGATGCCAATCCAAATCACACCTATGTCGTTCAGGACAAAGGGGAAATTGCGGGTGCGCTGCGTGAGCCAGCTACATTGTGGAACCCATCAATGTCGGTGTTACGCGACAAGGATGCGCCTGATATCACCTTCCCGGCCCGCCGCCAGAAGACCGGTGAAATCTATATGCGGTCCCTTGTCGATAAACGTACCGGACGTATCTCCCTGACGGTCAACACCTGTACACCACCCCCATTCATGTCCACGACCTTTGATGGTCATCAACTGGAAATCACAGCAAATGTGGTGTTCCGTCTGGATATCGAGCGTATCCACATTCCCAGCCAGCTGGACAATTTCGGCGCAACATTGGCGGACAGGATCGAAAATCACTTCGACAACGAGATCTCCAAACTCAAGGACGAACAGATCCGGGCTCACCAGACGGAAATCGAACAGAAGATCACCCGCAAGTTGAGAGAGATCGAAATCAAACCTGATGAAGAGCTCATCAGTGGAATGCCATTGGGCATCAAGGTCTATGAGGCGAGCTTCTCTTTTCGCGACCCGATGCGCCAGCGCGAGCTGGATAGTCTCAATGATGCTGCAAATGGTGAAGGCCGTGCAATTGGCCCGATCTGGCTGGACCCTACCCGCATCGACCGTATGGCAGACGTCCTGACCGACCGTTCACCTGAGGTACGCGATGCCGTGCTGCGACTGGTCGAATTGCAGACCCGTCAGAATATCGTGGAGACCTTGTGCAAATCGGGTGGTTTGGTGGCGTTCACGGCCAAGGAATTGGGGCTAAACGATCTCGTTGGCGACGACAGTTCCAGCGGTAAGCAATCATTGCACATGAAAGAGCGTCTGGCGGAAATGACGAGACCCGAGACCGCACCAGATGCTGCACCCACAGACGCCTCTGCTTCCGGTCCCGTAGAAACAGATTATTACGGCCGCCCCAAGAAATCGAAATGATGTCGCACACAGTTGAAAATGCCGTTTTCAACTGAAGCGTTTTCACTTCACCTTGGCAATATGACCTGCAGCCTGACGGATGTTCACAGCTGCAAGTTTATTCTCATATGCAAAATTTTATCACGATTATTTAACCACCCCCAAACTTCACTGAGGCATGTTAGTCATCAATCCAAGTGGGATTGGGGGAAACGAATTGTGAAATCTTACGAAGTCCTGGCGCGCAGATATTGCGCTCTTCTGGGTGAAGACCCGGATGAAACCATAGAGGGCATTCCGGCCTGGCGCTTTGCGCTGGTTGATCTGGAAGCCGCCATTCACGCACTGCATACATTTGGCATTGATGCCGAAGCACCGCTTCGAGATCAGGAAACTGAACCGACGGCATCATTTCCAGCTCGCCACAGCACTGAAGACGGCGCTGGAGCTGCAAATGTGCTTCGCTTCCGCAAGGTTGCGTGATCAAGGCTCTGGCGTGAGCGTCTAGCTCTTGTCAAAATCGCCATTCGTGATGTCGCGAATGAGGCGGGCCGTCTGCCGGATATTGTTCCGGTCCTTTTCCCTTTCCTCTTCACTGAGCTGTCGCTCCTTGACGAGCATTGGATGCAATCGCTTCTGATCATTGCGTTCACGGCCATAGCGCCACCCATTCAACGCCCTGTCGACGCTCCATCTTTGATGTTCGAGCGACGCCAACCGGTCCAGTTCCGCAATATCATCCAGATCCAGCACATGCGCAGCGGGCGGCACTTCATGAGTCATATGCGCGCGTCCCTGCGTGCAACCACCTTCCAACCAGGACGCCAGATCGAACCCGGCAGCATCAAGCTTGGCCCGAAGATGCGCGGCGACCCGTCTATTGGAAACGCGATATTCCTCTGACAATTCCGGCCACGGCTTTTGGGCAGGTGCCAGTTCTGACGTCGGCTTGTTATTGGCTCCCACCAATTCGCGATAGGCATTGTGGAACACCCGGGCCTGATCATCGAATTCCTTCGAAAGCAGCCCCGCCCCATCAAGTGCGGCATGCCAGCCACCAAATGGTACCAGTGTCAGGTCGGTAACAATATGCGGGCTCTTGTCTGCGCGCTGAAAGGGCTGACCCAGTTTTCCGACGCCTTGTCGCATTTGCGGCAATCCGGCGCCATCGGGTGCCAACACGAAGATCGGTGCCCGAAACCAGCCCATTCGTTCGGCCCGGTCCTTGATGGCAACCGCAAAGCGCAAGGGGCGCCCCTCTTCTTCAATGGCTATGTAGACCGCACATACAGGGCTGCGATCACACTCCATTACGAAGCGCGCCTCAAGATCCTTGTCATCAGCTGTCAGGTCGCCCTTGAGGAAGGTCACGCGTACATAAGGTGCCAGGCCCGGATGCAATGCGCGAAACTGTGCGGCAGCCTTGTCGGCATTGGGATCGATGATCGTCACCATCATCTCGGCTGGAGACCAGGATATCGACGTCACCAGAAATTCCCTCAACAGGGCCTGGCCGACAAAATCATATCCGACAATCACTATATGCTGAGCGGGTGCGCCATAGGCGCGTGCAAGAAGATAGGGCGGATGCGCAAGCATTACCTGACGAGCTGCACCTGATGCATATGAGAACGGACGGATATGTGCGTCCGGGTCCACCTGGCTGATACGCTCCAGCAGCCAGGTATCTTCAATATTGGCGATGATTTCCTTGTCATTGGCAGCATCCATCGCAGCGACACCGCGCGCAGTCGCCCATGTGCTCTCGTCACCATCTTCTGCGATGACCACCCTGCGCGCTCGTTTGAGACCGGCGCGCCCCAGATCGTTTTCAAAGTCGCGCGAACGCTGAAGATTGACTACTCGCTCAAACCCTGTGCCCGTCATCAGCGCCTGACCGGTATATAGATGATTGGTCTGGCGGTTTATGGCCCGCATGTAACGATATGCGGTCAGGCTGTTTCCGATAACGATATCATGCCCCATTCGCGCGCGCGCAAATGCCTTGGCGATACGCCCGCCAACAGCGAACAGAAACAATCGTCCGGCCAGCAGGACGAAAAAGACGGCTCCCAGAAACCTTGTCGCCAGAACAATTACGGGCGTCTGGTGAATATCCCCGACCAGAAAGTGATCAGAGGAAAACAGTGCCTTCAACCCTCGATGAGCCGCATCAATCACCAACAGGAAGTCGCGACCTGATTCAGGCCGCACCACCCATTCTTCTCCGCCGACAATGTCGTGATTGAACCAGGCCAGAAATCCACATGTGACTGTCGCTACACCGAGCACGGCCAGCAAAATCCAGTAAAAAGCGGCGAGCGGGCCGACAAAGATCCATTCGAATCTTCGCATGAGGAATCGGGTGACTGTTTTCATTGTCTTTAATCCCCGTCTTGCCCCGCGAAAATCACAGTAATGACGAACCAAAAGGACGCAAGTGCCTTCAGGGATACGTCGAATCCATCACCTGTATCGAGTGTCATGTCCGTGCTATCGTGACCAGCATCATAAAAGCGATGGAGGGTGACTGTGTCATCGAATTTATCCGAATCCGAAATCATGCGCATTGCGCGTGTCATGCACGAAGCCGTCCGGGCTTTTCAGGCCAGTCTTGGCCAACCAGCCGTCGCACATTGGAACAAGGCCCCCAAATGGATGCACACGGCATCGCGCGACGCAGTGATGTTTCGGGTGAACAATCCAGACGCGCCGGCTTCCGCCCAGCATGATCAGTGGATGGACTCCAAGGTGAAGGATGGCTGGAAGTTCGGGCCCGAAAAAGACGCCCGCAAGAAGACCCACCCTCTTCTGGTTCCTTATAATGATCTGCCCTATGAGGAGCGCCAGAAAGACGCGCTTGTCGGTGCAATCATCACATCGCTGACCACGCCGCTACCCAACGCCTGACACGCGCTTGAAGAGTAGCCGCAAATGTGGCCAGAGCAGTGCCGCACCTGCACATCCTACAAATCCCGCTGCCAATGGAAACGCAAATTGCAGGAATTGCGGGCCGATGACACCTCCAGCCCAGAGCGTGGCAATCGTTCCCAGAGGAGTCGTCGCGGCAGCGGCCAGGAACGCGACCGCAGCAGCAATGCTCAAACGTCGGAACAATCCCTGGCAGAGGAAGAATACAATCGCCCCTTCTGACGCTTCATGCAGGATGAGCCCGAAACCAACCGCCGCTCCCGCATGGGCCGCATCATGGCCGTGATCGAGCGAGGCCACATAAACCCCACCATCAAGCAGGGAGTGCACGCCAATTGCAATCACCGAAGCAAGTCGGGCTGAAGCATTGGCATCGCCTGCCTCTGGATCGTCACTGGTAAGATGTCCACCCAATTGGCCGATCGACGTCACGATCAATCCACCCAGCATCATCAGAACTGCCCCCTTGACGGGATCGACCTCCAATGCGTGCCGCATCAGATGTGTCAGTGTGACTCCGACCAGCAAGCACCCACTGAAAATTTCCAGTAATCCTCCTGCTCTCAGGGCCAGTCTCCGATTGAAGACCGCAAGCAGGATACCAAGCAATGCCATGGTCGACGCCGTGAGGGCGAAAACCAGCGGCATAGGGATACCCAACCACTCCTGAACTGAATGCAGGAAGGATAACATGCGTTACTTTCTTGATCTGCAGATGGCTGAAAACAGAATGTCATGGACGACATAGACAATGTTATAAAGTAACATATAACAATCTCACAAGCTTTCTTTTCGCTTCGGGATCAAGTCGTCATCATGCCGGACACATCCAACGCGATTTCCATCAAATCGCTGACATATGATTACGGGTCGGGACCTATCATTCTGGACGTTCCTCTATTCGAGGTCCCAAGCGGTGCGCGTCTTTTCCTGCGTGGCCCCAGCGGGTCTGGCAAATCGACCTTACTGGGACTGATCGCCGGTGTCCTGGAGAACAAGGACGGGACCATCAATATTCTCGGTCACGACATGTCCGCGATATCAGCTTCGGACAGGGACAGGCTGAGAGCAGAGAGGATGGGTGTCATCTTCCAGATGTTCAATCTCCTGCCCTATCTCAGCGTTGGCGAGAATGTATTGCTGTCATGCCGCTTTTCCGCGGTGCGAGCTGAACGTGCCACCGCGAATGGCGGGACGCTGGAGGAGGAAGCACGCCGTATCCTGACGCGTCTGGGATTGTCGCCGGAGACCTATTGGAATGCCCACGCATCCGATCTTTCCGTTGGACAGCAGCAACGTGTTGCGGCTGCGCGTGCACTGATCGGCGCGCCAGAGCTTATTCTTGCCGATGAGCCAACTTCCGCGCTGGATACAGATAATCGCGAAGCCTTCATAGACCTTCTGCTCGAGGAAACTCAGAAGAGTGGTGCCAGCTTGTTGTTTGTCAGCCATGATGCCAGCCTCGCCACACGTTTCGACGGTGTGCTGGACCTCTCGCAGATCAATCAGGTGAGAGGGCTTGTACAATGAAGCATATCCTTCACCTTGCCTGGCGCAGCATTGTGGCCCGAAGGTCTACCGCTATTCTCACCCTGCTGGCTGTTGCGCTGTCTGTCGCCCTGTTTGCGGGAGTCGAGAAGACACGCCGCGCCGCGGCTGACAGCTTCTTTGGTGCGGTCTCGGATGTTGATGTCATTGTTGGCGCGCCCACTGGTCCGGTGAACCTGTTATTGTTCTCCATATTCCACATCGGCAACGCGACCAGCCCCATCAGCTATGGAAGTTACGAGACGATATCAGCCCGCCCGGAAGTGGAATGGGCAGTCCCGATCTCCATGGGTGACAGCCATCGCGGATATCGCGTGGTAGGAACGACGCCGGACTACTTTCAACACGTCAAATATGCAGACAAACAATCACTGGCGTTCAGGAATGGTGGAGCATTCGATCCGCATGAGCTTCAGGCCGTCATCGGTGCATCTGTTGCCCGCGATCTTGGCTATACGCTCGATCAGCCTTTGGTCATCTCACATGGTCTGGGCAATACCTCCTTCGTGAATCATGACGAGAACGCCTTCAGGGTCGTCGGTGTATTGAAGCCGACCGGCACGCCGATAGATCAGAGCCTCTATATAAGCCTGGAGGGTATTGAGCGCATGCATGGCGCTGGCGAACACGACCATGAGGACCATACTGAAGACCACCATGATGAAACCGACGCGGGAGAAGACCACGCGCATCATGATCACCTGGAACCGGGCCAGCTGACTGCCATTCTGGTTTCCACCAAGGCACCTGCATTGGCGTCGCGGCTGACCTACACGATAAACATGTCCAAGGACGAACCCCTGCTGGCGATCAGCCCTGCACTGACATTGGACTCGCTTTGGAAGATTGTGGGGGTGGCTGAGCGCGCGCTGATGGCTGTTTCAGTGTTCGTTCTGATTGTTGGTCTGGCCACCATACTGATCGCCATCCTCACCAGCCTGAACGAGCGCCGGCGTGAAATGGCGATATTGCGGGCGACGGGAGCGCGTCCGCACCACATATTCGCGCTGATCGTGATGGAGGCTTTCCTGCTGGCATTTATCGGTGCAGCGCTTGGATTGATTGCAATAAATCTCGGCATGCTGGTTCTGGCACCCTTGATTCAGGAACGCTTCGGTCTGGCGCTGAGCGTATTTCAGCTGCGCTGGACGGATGCGGCCTTGTTGTTGGGCACACCGCTCGCCGCTGCGCTCATGGCGCTCTGGCCAGCCAGCCGGGCACTGAAAAATGCCTTGGCAGATGGACTTTCAATGCGCATCTAAGAGCAAACACCCAAGAAGGACACCTTGCCCATGTCACGACGACTTGCTCCCCTTGCACTCTTCCTGATTGCTGCCTGTTCAGCTGAAAGCGCGGTCGCGAAAGATGAGCCCAATGCGGTTGAGGCATCCACGCAGGCAAAAAAGGAATATGTTGTTCCGGAAATCGTCGAAGACCCGCTGGCCAATCTTCTGCCAGAAGACAAGAATGAAGTGTTCAAGCTGGAATGGGCTGATCTGTTGCCGCCCGGCGAGGACGAGATCATCGCCAAGCAATATGCCCAGCTTTTCGCAGGCGGTATCGCCGAAGGGTCTGCTGATGACCTGGCAACCCAGATCGGTACCTTCAATACTGTCGATATCCTGGATGGTCACAAGATCAAGATCGGCGGCTTTACGGTGCCTTTTGAATATGGCCGCGATGCGAAAGTGACCGAGTTTCTGCTTGTGCCCTATTATGGTGCCTGCCTGCATCAGCCGCCACCGCCGCCCAACCAGACCATTCACGTCAAGACAGACAAGCCGATGAAGCTGCGTGATCTTGCGCAGGCAGTATGGGTGGAAGGCTATGTTTCCACCTCATCCAGCTACACCGATCTGGCCAACACCGCCTACACGCTGACGCTCACGCATATGGAAGTCTATGATTACTAACCGATAACGGTTTAGCCCGGTTCTTCGGTGCCTTCGACTGCCTTGGCGGCAAGTGCTGCGGAGAGGAAGCGGTCGATATCACCATCCAGCACACCGGCACTGTCTGACGTCTCGACATTGGTGCGCAGATCCTTGACCATCTGATAGGGTTGAAGGACGTAGGAACGGATCTGGTGACCCCAACCGATATCGGTCTTGGCATCGGCTTCAGCCTGGGCAGCTTCTTCGCGCTTGCGCAGTTCCAGCTCATAGATTCGCGCCCGTAGCATGTCCCATGCGGCAGAGCGGTTCTTGTGCTGTGAACGGTCGTTCTGACACTGTACAACAATGCCGGTCGGTTCATGCGTCAGGCGGATGGCACTGTCTGTCTTGTTGATGTGCTGACCACCGGCTCCCGATGCCCTATATGTATCGACGCGCACATCCTTTTCCTCGATCTCGACATCGATTGTTTCGTCGATCACAGGCGAAACGGATACGGATGAGAACGAGGTGTGACGACGGGCGGCGCTGTCAAAAGGCGATATCCGAACCAGACGGTGCACGCCGGATTCCGATTTCAGCCAACCATAGGCACTGTCTCCAGAGATCTTCAGTGTCGCGGATTTGATACCTGCTTCATCGCCGTCATGGGAATCAAGCTCTTCGACCTTCATGCCATGTGCATTTGCCCAGCGCACATACATGCGGCGCAGCATGCCTGCCCAGTCACAACTTTCCGTACCACCAGCGCCGGCATTGATTTGCAGATAGCAATCATTGCCGTCAGCTTCACCAGACAAAAGCGCCTTGAGCTCAGCTGTTTCAGCACGTGACCATGCATCATTCAACGAAGCGCGCACGTCCTCGATCAGGCTGTCATCACCTTCCATTTCAGCAAGTTCAGCGATTTCTTCTGCATCAGTGACATCTGTTTCAAGAGACCTGACCGTCTCCATCGCCTCCGAGATCCGATTGCGTTCGCGCATCAGGGCTTGCGCCTTTTCCGGATCATTCCAGAATTCCGGATCTTCAGAGAGAGCTGTCAGCTCATCGAGACGTTTTTCAGCGACGTCCCAGTCAAAGACGCCTCCTCAGCAGTTCTACAGACTGCTTGATTTTTTCGGCCAGAGCCGTGAGTTCAGGAGACATGTGTATTCCCGCTAGTTTGAAAGTCTCACCCCATTGGAACACCGACGGGGCAAAGCGTGTCTGAGTAAGGCACTTCAGGGGGCAAGGACAAGCCCCAGAGATGCGTTATTGAAGCCCGTAATCAAGTGATTGATCTGGTGTCGGCTCAGATGTGGGATATGGCGAAGGCGTTGGCAAGCCGCCTGGTCGCCCGGTCGCTGGCCTTCCGCCCGGAAAGCCTGGCAAGGCTTCACTGTCGGTCGGATCACCGCTATCGGGATCGACGTCACCATCATTAGATTGCTCCTGAGGTTGGGGAGTGACCGTTCCGCCCCCCTCATAATCCGGTTGTCCGGTCTGGGGATCAATCTGCATTTCCCGCTGACGCTTGAGCTGCTCGAAATAGTCTTCAAGGTTCGAACCGTCCTGAGACGTGGTGCGCGAGCCCGGCTCGGTGCCCGGCTTGAAGGCTTCCTCGATGATCTGGGTCGTGCCCGGACCCGGCAATTGACCTGTCTTGGCATCAATCTCTACGAGACGAACACCAGCCGGACGGCGAAATTCAAGGTCAGGCGCGTCTTCCAATGCTTCCATCATGAAATCACGAAAGATCGGCGCCGCAACCCGGCCACCTGACTCTCCTTCACCGAGAGACACTGCCATGTCCTTGCCGATCCAGACTGCAGCGACCAGGTCTGGCGAAAAGCCGACAAACCATGCATCGACATAATCATTGGTCGTTCCCGTCTTGCCCGCCAGGTGCTTGCCGACAGCCTTCACGCGGGACGCCGTTCCGCGCTGCACGACACCTTCCAGCATCGACACGCTTTGATACGCCGTGATCGGATCAATGATCTGTGCGCGATTGTCCGGCAGCACCGGTGGCGGTTGATCTTTCCAGGCCGCATTACATTCATCACATGGGCGGTCATCACGTTGGAGTATCGTGTGACCACGGCGATCCTGAATGCGGTCAAGAATGACCGGATCAATGTGCTTGCCGCCATTGACCAACATCGAATAGGCGGTGGCCATCTTCAGGGGTGTTGTCTCGCCTGCTCCCAGCGATCTCGACAGATAGGTCTGACGGCCCAGCATGGCCTGCTTTTGTGCTTCGGTCATGTCATCCGTCGGTGAAGGATAAATGCCGAACCGACGACCATATTCCGCGATCCTGTCCATGCCGACATCCTGAGCCAGACGTGCGGTCATTAGGTTTCTAGATTTCTCCAGGCCAAGCCTCAGCGTGGAATTTCCGTAGTAACGTCCCGCAGAATAGTTGGCCGGCTTCCAAAGCCCTTGAGGTGTTTCAAGCACAAAAGGCGCATCCAGCACGGTGTCTGCTGGCGTCCAGCCGGAATCGAGTGCCGCCGCATAAACGAATGGCTTGAATGACGAACCGGGCTGACGCATCGCCTGAACGGCGCGGTTGAACTGATTGGTCTGGAAGGAATACCCGCCCGCCATAGCCAGCACACGTCCTGTGTGTGGGTCCATCGCGACAAGAGCGCCCTGCACATCTGGCAACTGGCGCACATGCCAGGGGTCGCGCTCCTTGGGAGTCACATCGTCCTTTATGGTCCGTACCAGTACATTCGGAGGAAGCTCGTGCGTCACATAGATGACATCCCCCTTGGCCAGACCGTTCTTTCCCGTGTCCTTGTTCTTGTGCCGACGGGTCCACTCAACGCTCTCTTCGCCGAGGGATACGCGTTCGCCATCGGCAAGCGCCACCGCCACTGCATCATTCGTGGCGGTTACGACAACGGCTGGCAACCAGTCGCGCATGGCTGAAGGTGCGCCGATCTCTTCAAGCCGCTCCTGCCATCCCTCACCAAGATCAATCCTTGCGACAGGACCGCGAAAACCCTTGCGGCGGTCATAGGTTTCAAGCCCCATCTGCAGGGAACGCTGCGCGGCGAGCTGGTATCGACTGTCGAGTGTGGAACGGACCGACATACCGTTTTCATAGAGCAGCCGATAGTTACGCAGTCTTTCGCGCCAGTTCATGACCATGTCGAGCGGCACCACATCCTGTGGACGATCCATGTCGACAAGTGATTTGAAATGATATTGCCCGCATTTGGACGCCGAAATTTCCTGCGCCTCACAGGAAAAACGCTGACCAAGAAATTCTTCCAGTTCATCGGCACGGATGAGAGAGCGTGAGCTCAACTCTCGCAGGAAGTCCACCATGTCGCTGCGATTGGAATAAAGGTCGTTGATCTTCAGCGTGGCGCTTTCAAATTTCGCCTTGATGCGTGGGTCTTCGCTTTCAACGCCGTCGATCTCGCCATCCTCTGCGCGACGCAGGATTTCCCGGCGCACTTCCTCGACGAAATAACCGGCAGCACGCACTTCATCGGAATTCAGGCGCTCGACAGTGGTCAAAGGTGCAGCCTGCGCTTCCTCCATCTCATCCTGACTGATGTACCCATTCACATGCATGCGCGACAGCACCCAGTCACGTCGCGCCTTGGCGGCGTCGGGCTTTTGATAGGGGTTCACCTTGCCGGGTGCCTGCGGCATTGCCCCCAGCAAAGCAGCCTCGGCCAGGGTCAATTCCTTCAGCGACTTGCCAAAATAGTTGAGCGCTGCGGAGCCCACACCGTAGTAACGGCCACCAAGATAGATCTCATTGAGGTAAAGTTCGAGGATATCGCGCTTTTCGAACACCTTCTCCAGACGATTGGCGACGAACGCTTCCCGGATCTTGCGCTTGCCGGAGCGCTCATCACCGACCAGCATGTTCTTCACAACCTGCTGGGTGATCGTTGACCCGCCTGCCATGCGTCGTCCACGCAGAACATTGCCGAGCGTTGCGCGCAACAATCCCTTCAGGTCGATACCTTCATGCTCAAAGAAGGTCTTGTCTTCGGCTGAGATAAAGGCGTGAATCAGACTGTCGGGAATTTCTTCTTCAGGTACGAAAACCCTGTGCTGATAGGCATATTCCTTTACCAGCGTACCATCACCAGCATGGATCCGTGTCATCACTGGAGGCTCATAGGCCCTCAGATCACGTGTTGACGGCAGGTCCTGGGTCCACTTGCCCATGATACCGAGCACGACATTACCGACGACAAAAGCGCCGACAGCAACAACAAGAATAAGAATTCTCAAGATCATGAACAAAGGCATTCCCTCGAAAGACGCATACGAAAAAGGACCGCATAAAGGGCGAGCGGCAGAGAATCGCGTCTCAATTGGGTGACTTTATGGCGCGCAACAAGCGTAATTTCAAAGTTTAACGTTGCGCAACATACAGTTCCTTGTCTTCAAAGAAACTGTCAGTGGCCCGTACAATGGCCTGAATGATGTGTTTTCGGTGGCGCGGGGATGTCAACAATGCCTCGTCTTTCGCATTGGTGAGAAAGCCCATTTCGACCAGAACAGCCGGCACATCCGGAGCGAGCAGAACAAAGAAGCCCGCATTGCGGTGGGTGTTATCCAGCGTCGGCCAGTCAGCGCGTTCGATCTCCGGGATCAACATGTTGGCAAATCGGGCTGACTGATTTTTCGTTTCGCGCTCGATCAGCGAGACGAGAATGTCGTTTACTTCAGTCGACCGCGCAGTGTCGCGTTCCACATCCAGCACCCAGTCATGCGATTTGCGCAGCGCCTGCGATCGCTTTTCACCCGATGGCGACAATGTGTAGACGCTTGCGCCACGAGTATGAGGTTTACTACCGGCATCGGCGTGCAGTGAGATGAACAGATCTGCATGAAACTCACGTGCCCGGTCTACGCGATCTTCCAGTTCGATGAAGGTGTCGTCAGCCCGTGTCATCGAAACTTCGTAACGGCCGGTGCGCAACAAGGCATCTCTCAAGGCAAGTGCTGATGCCAGGGTGACATCCTTTTCGAAGGTCCCCTTAACGCCGATTGCCCCGGGGTCCTTGCCGCCATGGCCAGCATCTATAACAATGACAGGCTTGCGCTTGGCAGACCGTATGAGACTGTCGGATTGCGAGATCATCACCAGTTCTGCATCAGGCACCGGAGTCGGCGTTGCCCTGAATTCGGCTTCATTTACCTGCCGCAGATCCAGGATGATACGGTGGGATGAGCGCTCATGGTTTGGCTTCATTGCATAAGAGCCGAGCACTTTTGCGGGTGCAGAAAGGTCCAGAATCAGGCGAGATGTCGTTGGTGAATTATGCTCGTAGCGATAATGCGCAACGAGGCCGTCTCCATCACCATTGCCTGCTTCCGAGGTCAAACCATTAATTGACCAACGCACGCGCGCCATCTCCACGACGATGCGTGGTGTCCCGTTCGGCAGGACGAAAAACCTGTAATCAACTGGCGAATCGGAATCGATGACAACACGTGTTTCATCGCCTTCCAGACCAAAGCGAACATCAGATACACGCGTCGTGCGTGCCTCAGCGATACCGCTGACGCAGAAAAACAGCATGCATATTGCAACTGAAAGGATTCGCTGGATCACGTCCACTTGGCCCTTGTTCAACTTCTTTTTGAAGCGCCCTCTAATTTGGCACAAACGCATTAAACAATAGTTCGTGAGTTTGATGCACTTTTCTTTTCCATCGGATTTGGGCAGATTAAAGACGTGTCGTGCTCATTGCGACTCTACATTCTGATTTGACGGCGCGAGATAAATCGTCGACACAGATCGGACACAGGAAATTCAACGCGCGGAACCGTGCACCTTTTCCCTGAGATTTCGTTCAGGGAAAGTCGCCAGCCGGTTCAAAGGAAACGGATGCAGATTATCCCTCCAGAAACGGGCCACGGTTCAGCGCGCTCTGATACGCGTCACTCGACGCATGCTTTTTTCACATCAAGCGGGTTGCAGGTCGCGCTGGCATGCGCCGCCCCGCCATTCACTCATGAGGCAATATTACATGAGCAAGCTCATGTTGATCGACGCCGCTCACCCGGAAGAAACACGGGTAACGGTCGTCGCAGACGGACAAATCGAAGACTTTGACTTTGAAGCAAGGGACAAACGCCAACTAAGAGGAAACATATATCTCGCAAAAGTCACACGCGTGGAGCCATCGCTCCAGGCCGCTTTTGTCGAGTATGGCGGCAATCGCCATGGCTTTCTGGCGTTTTCTGAAATTCACCCGGACTATTACCAGATCCCGGCTGAAGATCGCGAAGCCCTGCTGCGCGAGGAAGAAGAAGCCGCGCGCAATCACGATGACGACGATGATGACGACATCGAGGACTCCAACGACAATGACGCATCCGATGAGGATGATGGAGATGACGAGAACTCCTCCAGGTCACAGAACAATGATGACGATGATCAGGTGTCTGACGATTCAGAGTCAGACGATGATGACAGCGATTCAGATGACGATTCGCCTGCAAGATCTTCTCGGCACCGGGTTCCGATTTCTCGCCGCTACAAGATCCAGGAAGTTATCAAGCGCCGCCAGGTCCTGCTGATCCAGGTCGTCAAGGAGGAGCGCGGCAACAAGGGTGCAGCGGTTACAACCTATCTGTCCCTTGCAGGTCGTTATGGCGTCCTGATGCCAAACACCGCTCGTGGTGGTGGCATCTCCCGCAAGATTACCAACGCATCCGACCGCAAGCGTCTCAAGACCATCACGCGCTCATTCGACGTGCCAAACGGTATGGGCCTGATCATCCGCACGGCCGGTGCCAAGCGCACCAAGGCGGAAATCAGCCGTGACTATGATTATCTGGTACGTCTGTGGAAGACGATCCGGGACAAAACGCTGAATTCGTCAGCCCCGTGCCTGATCCATGAAGAAGGCGATCTGGTGCTGCGTGCTGTGCGCGATCTGTATGATCGTGAGGTCACCGAGATCAATGTTCAGGGTCACGAGGCCTACAAGCAGGCCGCTGGCGTCGTCGAAATGCTGATGCCGGATCACAAGGATCTGGTGGTCGAGCATTCGGAAAAGACACCACTCTTCATCAAATATGGCGTTGAAGCCCAGCTGGATAACATATTCTCGCCCGTCGTGACGTTGCCCTCTGGCGGCTATATCGTGATCAACCAGACCGAAGCCCTTGTCGCCATCGACGTGAACTCCGGCAAGGCGACGCGTGAGCGCAATATCGAAACGACTGCGGTAAAGACCAATCTGGAAGCAGCAGAAGAAGCCTGTCGCCAGATGCGTCTGCGTGACCTTGCAGGATTGATAGTCATCGACTTCATCGACATGGAGGAAAACCGGAACAACCGGGCTGTCGAGAAAAAGATGAAGGAATGCATGTCCATCGACCGGGCGCGTGTTCAGGCCGGTCGTATCAGCCAGTTCGGTTTGTTCGAGATTTCCCGCCAGCGCCGCCGTGCGGGTGTGCTCGAACTCTCATCCGAGCCCTGCCCTCATTGTACCGGCACGGGTCGCACACGATCGATCGAATCGGCTGCATTGCAATTGCTTCGTGCCATCGGAGAGCGTTGCGCCGATTCCAAGGTCGAACTTGTCAAGGTCAAGGCACCGGCAGAAGTCGCGCTCTATATCCTCAACCACAAGCGTGACGCGGTCACCGAGATGGAAGACGGCGCAGGCGTTGCCATTCGCATTCTGGCGGATGACGATCTGACGCCAGGCGATTTTGACATCGAAGCCAGCGCCGATGGCAAGGTTGTTCCCTATAAGCCGACCCTGCCGCCGCCAGCCAAGAAACGTCGCCGCAGACGTGGTGGACAAGACGACGCGGATTCGTCCGGCTCCAAATCCCTCGACGTCATCGACGAAGATGATGATGAGGAAGATGAATCAGACAATGAATCCGAAGCCGAGAACGAAAATGATTCCGCTTCGGGCGCACGTCGCAGACGCGGTCGTCGTGGAGGACGTCGCAGACGCGGCACCGAAGAAGGCCAGACCACAAGCCAGGACGATCAGGACGACAACGAAGAGGAAGAAAAATCGGCATCCGGCAAAACATCGCGGCGCAGTCGTCGCCGACGCGTGCGCCGCCGGACACCGGATGTGGCACTGGATGGAGGCGAAATGTTCGACGCCATCGCCACAGCGCCATTCCTGATCAATGAACAGTCATCTGACGATTCGGAAGATGATGAGGATGATGCACAGTCCGAAAACCAGTCCACTTCCGAAAGTGACGATGCTCCTCGCAACAAGCGCCGTCGCCGTCGCCGTCCCGATCGCAAGAACAATGCGAAACGAGACGACGAGACAAATAGCGAAGCAGATGAGTCAGAGCAAACAGCTGATTCCAATACTGATGAGCTGATTGAAGCTGTTACTGCTGTTGTTGTTGAGCGCAATGATGAAGCGGCTTCGCCAGATCTGGCGTCTTCCGAAGTCGCCGCTGAAGAGGCCGTGTCAGCACCTGAAACGGCTGATGTGGCAGCGGAAAAAGCTGCTGATGACGCGACAGCGGAAACATCACCTCCTGAACCAGAAGCTGTTTCTGATCCTTCGCCAGAACCTGCACCAGTTGAACCAACGCCTGTTGCGGCCTCGCCTGAACCAACCGAAGAACCTCAGGCACCTGTGGAGGCTACCGAAACCGAAAGCGAAGAACTGCACGCACTTCACGCGGCAACGCCTGCACCAGCGCCCAAGAAAAGGCGCATTGGCTGGTGGAACCGCTCTGGTTCCTGATCATTGATTGATCAATCTGGACGATAAAAAACAGCCTCGGAAACGACTTATGTTTCCGGGGCTGTTCCATTCAGCGGGAGTTCATCTAATATGGTGGATGATGCCAATTGGGGAATTGGCGTCGCAGGGGCCTGGTTGAACTATAAGAGGATACCCGTCTTGAAAGACGCCTTGAAATCACTGCTCCGCACCCTGCCTGTCGCCGCCTCACTTGTGCTGGCGAATTTCGCGGTCGCGCACGCCCAAAGCATGATCCGAGACGCCGAGATCGAAGACACACTTCGCTTCTATGGTGAGCCCCTTTGGGAAGCGGGTGGGCTGAACCCTGATGATGTAGACATCTACATTGTGCAGGACGACAGTCTGAACGCCTTTGTCTATGGCGGTCAGAATATCTTCTTTCACACGGGTCTTTTGCTTGAAGCGGAAAGCGCTGGCGAGATCATCGGCGTGATGGCGCACGAGACCGGTCACATCACCGGGGCCCATAATGCGCGTTCGACAGATGCCATTCGTAGCGCATCGAATGCAAGCTGGGTTGCACTGGGACTTGGCGTCCTTGCCATCGCAGCGGGCGCACCTGATGCGGGTGTGGCGATCATGGCAGGATCGCAGCAAGTTGGCGCATTGAACTATTTCGCCTATTCGCGCGCTCAGGAAAGCTCTGCCGACCAAGCTGCTCTCTCGCTTCTTGAAAAGACGCATATGCCGGCTGACGGGCTTGTCAGCTTCATGAACAAGATCCGCGATCTGGAAGTTATGTCCGCCTCAGCGTCCAACCCCTATTGGAGAACGCACCCGGAAGTCGGGCCACGTGTCGCGGCTCTGCGGACCAAGGCAGATATCCTGAACCAGACAGCAACGCCATTCACCGATGAATATGATGAGCGTCTGAAGATGATGCAGGCCAAGCTGCTGGGCTTCCTGAAGCCGCGCAAGGCCTATTATCGCTATCCCGATACTGATACTTCACTGCCCGCTTACTATGCCCGCGCAGTCGCATCTCACAAGATGAATGACCAGACCCGCGCACTGGATCAGATCAGGACAGCGATCGAGATGGAGCCTGAAAACCCCTATCTTTATGAGCTGGAAGGTCAGATCCTGTTTGAAAGCGGTCGGTTTGATGAGTCGATTCCACCCAACCGCAAATCAGTTGAGTTTGCACCCGACAAGGCCCTGCTCTATGTCAATCTTGCGCGTTCACTGATTGCCCGCGGCACTGCCGAAGACAATGAGGAAGCTGAAAAGCTGCTTCACAAGGCACTTGTACTTGAGCCGAGCAACGCCTTTGCGTACACGCAAATGTCGTTTGCACTCGGGGCTCTTGGTCGCAAGCCGGAAGCTGAACTGGCTACAGCTGAAGCCGCCTATGCGCTTGGCGACACCCAGAAAGCCCACCAGTTTGCGCGTCGTGCAATGGATGGCCTGGACCGTGATTCACCCAAATGGGTTCGGGCCGATGACATATCAGCGATCACAGATCCGCGCCTTGGCGGGAACAGGTCCGGCGGGCAACGCCCTGGTTTTGCTCCGGAAATTTCATTTCACGGTAATTTGACGGCAGATTGACCGCGCACGGTAAGCTTTTTCTCAGCCAAAACATGTTATCTGCACACAAACGGATGGTGCTTCACCAGATCTGAAAGGATTTTCATGACCTCTTTGACCCTGCTATCGCGCGCAGCGCTTATAGGCCTCGCCCTGACCGCCGCAGCGTCCTGCTCGGCTGAACCGGCCAAGGTCCGCAGTGATGAAGAACTCAAGCAGTTCGTGCATGATTATCTGATGGAAAACCCAGAAGTGATCATTGAAGCAGTGCAGGTTTATCAACAGCGTCAGCTGGAAGAAGAGGAAAAGGCCAAGCTCGCCGCCCTCCCAGACATTCTGGCGGAAGCTGACATGCCTGCGCTGGGACCCAAGGATGCACCGGTCACGATTGTTGAATTCTTCGACTACAATTGCGGCTTCTGCAAGAAGGCCACGAGCTGGGTCATTTCCGAGCTGGATAATGACCGGCAGGATGTCCGCGTTATCTTTGTGGACCTTCCCATTCTCTCGCCATCTTCCGTGGTTGCGGCCAAGGCATCTCTCGCCGCTGAAAAGCAAGGCAAATACCGCGAGCTACACACTGCCATGATGCGTGTGTCTGGTCTGACCGAAGACAAGATCTTTCAGATCGCTGCCAAGGAAGGGCTTGATGTTGCCAAGCTGAAAAAAGACATGGCAGCAGACGATATCGAAAAGCAGCTGGACCGGAACATTACGCTGGCGCGCCAGGCAGGCGTTGAAGCCACACCAGGTTTCTTTGTCGGAAATCAGTTCTATTCCGGCTTTAATCAGCCCCTTCTGGAAGACATGATCAAAAAGGCGCGCAAAGAGAGCTGAACCAGCGTGGGGGCTCTGCAGGCACTCAACGTTTGACAGATCAGTGCAGGTGGTCATCGGCCACATCCAGAGCCCCGCATATCTGCAGGCCTCAGATGATCAGGGGTGCCAAATTTCTGGTTCCTGGTGCAAGGATGGGTCAACTTCATAACGGTTGACCGGACGTTGCAATCCAAGCCGATCCCGCAAGGTGTCGCCCTCATAGCTAACTCGCAAAAGTCCCCGTGACTGAAGCTCCGGCACGACCAGTTCGACAAAGCTGCGCAACATCATCGGCAATGCTGGCGGGGCGATGACAAAGCCATCTGCAGCGCCCTTCTCAAACCATTCCTGCATTTGATCTGCGATCATGCCGGGTGTTCCTGCGAGGGCATGCGATGTACGACTTTCCGCCATTTTGCGTGCTATCTGACGAATGCTCATGCCCTGCTTTTCCGACATGTCGATTATGCGCTGCCGCGTCGCTTGGGATGCATTGCTCGCTGGCAAATTCGGCAGGGGCCCATCCGGGTCATGGGCTGACAGGTCGACACCACCGATCGACATCTGAAGGTAACCCATCGCAAGATTATCAGGGATGAGCGCGTTAAGATCTGCGACCTCTGCTTCCGCTTCAGATTTTGAGGCTGCCGCTACAGGCTGTATTGCACACATGATCTTCAGACTGTCGGCAGGGCGACCAGCTGCCACGACCCTTGCCTTCAGGTCAGCGTAGAACGCTATGGCGCTTTCCAGCTTTGGATGTGAGGTAAAAACTGCATCTGCGGTTCGTGCGGCGAGATCAAGTCCTGCGCTGGATGCGCCGGCCTGCACGATTACCGGGTGACCTTGCGGAGGGCGCCCCAGCGTCAATGGCCCGGCAACACTGAAATGGTCTCCCTTGTAATACAGACCGTGCACTTTATCCGGATTGAAGAAGCGCGCTCCCTGACGATCATATTCAAATGCATCATCATCCCACCCGTCCCAGAGCGCCTTGACCACATCCACAAATTCACTTGCGCGTTCATAACGCTCAGCATGTCCAAAATGGACATCACGCCCGAAATTGTGCGCTTCATTTTCGCTGGTAGACGTCACGACATTCCACGCAGCGCGCCCCCCGGACAGATGGTCGAGTGTCGCCAGTCGGCGTGCGGCTATGTAGGGTTCGTTGTAGCTGGTCGACATTGTTGCGACGAGACCAAGATGACGAGTACATGCGCTCAGAGCAGCGAGTAAGGTCACAGGGTCAAGCCGAACGGCGTCCGTTTGGCAAAAGGCATCAGCCCCTTCAATTATTCGGAAGCCTTGAGAATCTGCAATGAAAAGAGCATCAAAGCAGCCTGCTTCGGACAATTGAGCTATCTCTTTCCAATATTCCAGTGTCATCAGCTTTTCGGCACCGGATCCCGAGAGCCGCCATCCTGCAAGATGTCCTCCTGAGCCCATCGGCATGGCGAACAGGTGCATCTGGCGTTTGCGTCTAGAATTCATCATGCGGCTCCCAAATATTTGTCAGATGACAGATTGCGGGATCGAGCGTGAGAGTATCCACTCCAAACTCACATTTGATCGTCAGGTAGATATTCCGACTTCCAATTCGACCTTGGGCAGGTTTGATCCGGTAAATTCCATTTCGGTTTGAAAACCCAAATGGAGATAAACAATGCTGCTCAATAAAGAACGCGCTTATGCAATCATGGATCGAGAGGGCCTGGACGGCCTGATTGCTGTATCTCCAGTCAATATCTATTATCTGTCAGATTATTGGGGCGCGCTGATGCGCATGAAGCGCACATTCTATAATTACGCCCTGCTTCCCCGCGATCCATCAGCCAAAGCCGCGATCATTGTTTCCGGCGTTGAACATCTGCGCTTTTTCCACAGACCTGATATGACCTGGATGCCGAACCGTTTGCCCTATGTACATCCAGTCTATCTTGATCGTCGTGACTTTGACCCTGAAGTGGAAGACCCGGAAGCCGTTGAATACGGAATGAAATGGCCGATCAATTACGACAAGCTCAGCCCGCGTGACGAAGAGTATCTGGCCTATATGGAAGACCACAAGGGTCGCGCCTCGGTGAACGCCACTTACGCGCTGAAAAAAGGCCTGATCGAAGCTGGGCTGGCAAATGGCCGCGTGGGTAGCGATGATCCTCGGATTGGTGGCTGGCTACAGGATATCGGTCTGACTGACCTGACGGTGACAGACGCCTACTCCACCTTCCGCGAAATACGCATGGCAAAATCTCCAGATGAGATCGAACTCATGCGGACAGTTGCCAAAATCAACGAGGATTGTCTGGAAGCAGTCTTCGACAATCTTCGTGTCGGCATGCCTCGTTCGGAACTGGAAGTCATATACAACACAGAGGTCGCCAAGCGTGGTGCCCGTGCCTTGTATCTGGCCACCGGGCAAAGCGGCACGAACAACAATTTGGGCGGTATTCTGGAAAACGAGCCCATCACGTTTGACGGCTTATGCGAGTATCGCAATTATCATGGTGATCTTGGCCGTGTCGCAATTTGCGGCACGCCGCGCCAGGATCTGGTAGATCGCATGAAAGCCATTGATGTTGGCTGTCAGACTGTCCTCAAGATGGTCAAGCCCGGGATTACCGGGTCGGAGGTCAGTGCGGCTGTCGTAGATGCTGTCAAAAAGGCCGGATTTGAGGGCTTCTTCTTTGCCACTCCCCACTCCATCGGTCTGGAACACTCCGATCACCCTCTCCCTGTCGGCCCGACACTGCCAGGCGGCAATGGAGATTTCGTCTTCGAAGAGAACATGGTCTTCTCGCTGGACATGCCATATTACGAGATCGGCTGGGGTAACCTCCACATGGAAGACCAGATCCTCGTGACCGCGAATGGTGTGGAGCCCCTGACCAATTGCGACACATCGCTTCGGATACGGCCTGCAACGCCATATGATCGGGCAAAATCGCCCGTCCTGACTCAAAGCGCATGATCTCCAAGGGTTATGTTGAAGGACGCTGGGGGCAGATTCACTATCGAATCTGCCTTCCGGCGACTGCCACTAACAAAGCACCAATCCTGCTGTTGCATCCCACCCCCAAAAGTGGATGGATCTATGAAGATCTGATGCCGCATCTTGCTTTTTGCGGGCGAATTGTAATTGCTCCGGACACGCCAGGCTATGGTGCAAGCGCGCCACCGCCCGGCCCTGTTGTGATTGCCGATTACGCGACAGAAATATGGACTTTGCTAGGTGCTCTGGCCAATAGCATTCCAGAACTGTCGCCTCACTCTGTTGATCTATTGGGGTATCACACCGGCTCGGCTATCGCGACGCAGATGGCGGTTAGCCATCCTGATCGGGTCAACGCCCTCGTTCTGGTTTCACTTCCCGCTTTTGATGAAGACACCCGCATCCAGAAACTGGCAGCTATCAAAGGCAAGCCGGTAGCTGACGAAAATGGCACCCATCTAGCAGATATGTGGAAGATCTGCCGATCCCTCACCGATTCCAGAGCGGATCTGGACTGGCTCAGCAGGTCTGTGGTTGAGAACCTGCGTTCAGGCAGACGTGCATTCTGGGGATATGACGCAGTCTACCGCTATGACATGCGCGCCGCACTCAGGCAGGTCAACCAGCCTACACTGGTGTTGAATGCACATGATGATCTGTTTGAAATCACAAGTCAGACAGCTGCCCTTATTGGGAACGCCGAGATCTGCGAGCTGCCCGGCACGCGCCACGGCATGTTTTCGTTTATGGCCCGCCAGATTGCCGAACGGATCAACAGCTTTCTGGATTCAAACACCTAGGTGTTCAGGCCTTCCGCCCCCATAGCCGTCATCAGTCGCCCTAACATGGCCTCGCGGCGTTTCTTCAATTCAAGTTCGAGTTTTTCATCAGGTTGAAAATTGTCAATCATGCCCGATGAAACGCCGCGATCTTCCAGCAGGGCTTCCATGATCATCACCCGATCCGTCAACACCCAGACCTCACGTGCCAATGCAAGCAATCCGCGCGCAACGTCATCAATATGCGCATCTTTCAATATCGCTGTTTCAGGCGGATCAGTCGGACGTCGGCTCATACGGGCTTTCTCGCAATCAAATAGTAGATATCCTGACGAGGTTGCAGATGTTCGGATGCAACAATCTCAAAGCCGGCTGCCTGCGCCATGGTCGCCAGATCGAGCATGGCTGAAGGTGTCCAGAATGGCTCTCCGCCATGTCGGCCAAGCCAGTCAAACCGCCACGCGCTCAGCTTGTCGATATCTGCATATCTTGGAACATCAGCAAAGATGAGATCGCCACCCGGCTTCAGGATTCTGAATGTCTCATGAAACATGGCGTCTATGGCTTTGGGCGGCATTTCATGATGAACAGCATATGCGGTGACCAGATCGAACCTGGCATCGTCATACCCTGTGGATTCACCTGTCGCGACTTTCAGCTTCCACTCTGAACCACGTGCATTTCCCACCCGCGCTGCTTGTTCGAGCATTCGCAAGGAAGGGTCCACGCCATGAATCTGCGCGTCTGGAAAAATGTCACTTAATGCAACAGTGTAGTGTCCAGACGAAACACCGATTTCCAGAATAGCACTGTAATCCTTCCGCGGTGCCTTGGAAGCCACTGCACGGCGATTGGCGTAGATATCGCCCGGGAATATCTTTGCGACATATTGCTTGTGCACGATCTCCCCATGGATTTCTCCCATCCGAGCATGACCATCCCAGCCGCCTTCAGTGCGGTGAAACCGACTAGTGGCCCAATAGGCTGGAGGTTCAAAATCAGGATTCTCATCGATCTTGACTGACCCCGAGGAAAGATCCTCCTGTGGCAATTCGTCTTCGATTTCCGCAAAGGCAGCCAATGCGGCCCGCCCATGTTCACGCCAGCAATAATCTCCCAGAATATGTCGCAGGCGGAAAGTCCGACTCTCTGCGAGAGCAGAGTCCACGATTTTGCGTCGTTCCGACAATTCGTCCGGCAACTCTTCAGACACTATGCCCAGCGCCGATAATTCACTCTCGGCGGTCCGGTGTAGCTGGTTCGCCAATTGGCGTGCGCTGACCTCAAACTCCATCAGAGCGCGCCCGGTCTGTTTGAGTTGGAGGGTATCACTCATGCCTGCATCTCGACTTCAACTTTCTTGTATTCGGGCATCGCACGCAATGACTGCTCATTAAGCTTGTAGCGTGACATGATCAGAAAACTGATCGCCGTCAAAATAGCAGGGGCAGCCGAAATACCAATATAGAGGGCGCGAACTGCATTATCGGGCTGATCGACGATTTCTCCACCCGTTGTGGAGACAAACCCTGCCGCTGCAAGATAAACCCCGACAAGGCCTGGACCGATCGCAAAAGCCACCTTTTCCATTGTTGCATATATGCTGGAATAAACGCCCTCACGACGCTGGCCCGTGACCTTGCGGTCGTATTCCATCACGTCTGGCAACATCGAAATTCCCATCAGGGTCACACCCGCTGCAGCAACTCCATTTATTGCGCCACGAATGTAAAGTTCGAGCGTTGAGATGCCCTCCGTTGTAAACATGTAGCTTGCATAAAGAAGACTCAAAATACCAATGGCGGCCAAATAACATTGGGTCTTGCCAAACCGACGCCCTGCCCAGGTCCAGACCGGCACCATGAACATGGCCACCACATTCTGCGATACCGTCAGGCTTACGAGCCCATCATAACCCACTTTCAGAACATTGAGCAGGAAAAGCAGTTTCGTGGTGCTGATCACTGAAATGGCCAGATAGAGGAATGTCTTTGCGCCCATCAGCTGCATGAAAGGCAAGTTGGCAATCAGGCTTTTCACCTGCTGCATCCCGGGTATTGGCTTTGTTGTCACATCACGTTCAACAGAGCGCGCCCTGCGGGTTCCCAGAAAGGAAATGAACATGGTTGTGAACACCAGTGTTCCAGCAGCTGCCCCCATCACGGCGTAGCCTGTAGAGCCACCGCCGGCCACCTTCACAATGGCGGCCATGCCCGCAGCCGACAGCAATTGCCCGATGGAAACGAAGAATGTCCGAAAGGACAGCAGCCGCGTGCGTTCATGATAACCATCCGTCATTTCTCCAGCCATTGCGATATATGGCACCGCAAAGAGAGAATAACCGGTGGAATAGATGATCAGAGCTGCCCCCATATAGAGTATCAGCAATGTCTCCGTCATCGGCGGAGCAAGGAAGATCATGAAAAATGAAAACGCCCCGACTACAGCTCCCGCAAACAGGTAGGGACGCCTTCGACCAATCCGCGTGCGTGTCTTGTCGCTGGCCACACCAATGACGATGTCTGCGACCACATCATAGAGCTTGGAAACGGTCAGCAGGATGCCTGCAAGTGCTGCAGACTGTCCCAGGACCGTCGTCATCAATACCGGAAAGAAGATGGTGATTGTATTGAGCATGATTGAAATGCCCAATGATCCGATACCGTACCCCGTACACACGGCGAACGGAATTCTGTCCTTCGACTCATCCTCGGAGCCACGCGCATCAGCGCCTTTGTCAGCAGATATCTCATTCATTATCTTATCTCGCTATGTCGCCTGGCTCTGGCTCGGTTCATGGGAGGATCGTTAGATTTAGCTGCGCTCTGGGGCATCCTGCGCCACTCCGGCAAGGAGTACTTCATCAATATCGGACTGGGAGAAACCAATCTCCGAGAGCACTTCAACGGTGTGGGCACCTGAAACAGGCGGATCAAGATAAAGGCCTGGCCGCCCCTCACCCATTTGAATTGGCATGGATGGCAGTTTCACCTCTTTGCCTGATGGCAGCGTCATCTCCAGCAGACCGCCATCGGCATTCAGATGCGGATCGTCAAACAGCTCTTCAGGCCTTGCGATTGGTGCGAAAGGCAAGCCGGTCTTTTCCAGCTTTTCCATCAATTCGGCTTTGGTCATGGTCAAAAATATCTCGCGCAGACGCGGAATGATCAGGTCGCGCCGCGCGGCACGGTCATTGTTTGCAGCCAGCGTAGGGTCATTGCGCCATTCGGTCAGATCAAACGCATCACAAAACAGTCGCCATTGCGTATCAGACACCACGCCGACAAAGACTTTTTCGTCTTCCCTTACATCGAACACATCATAGACGGCCCAAGCTGAAATCCGAGCAGGCATCGGAGCTGCAGGACTGCCTGTCTCTGCAAACTGCGCCATGTGCTGGCCCACCAAAAATACTGTGGTTTCATAAAGGGAAGCAGAAACATGCTGGCCCTTTCCCGTTTGATTGCGTGCCTGCAAGGCAGCAAGAACAGCGATGGCACCGAACATCCCCCCAGTGACGTCAATCACAGATGCTCCTGCACGCAAGGGCCTTCCCGGCGGGCCGGTCATATAAGCGAGACCACCCATCATCTGTGCGACTTCATCCAGCGCTGTGCGGTTTTCATACGGACCGGGAAGAAAGCCCTTTTCCGAACAGTAGATCAAAGCCGGATTGACTTTTGAAAGAGCGTCATAACCAAAGCCCAGCTTATCCAAGGCTCCGGGGCGGAAATTTTCGATAAAGACATCTGCGCCAGCAATCAGCTTGTGAGCGATCTGAGTGCCCTTCTCGCTTTTAAGATCAAGACAGATGCTTTTCTTGTTGCGATTATACATCGCAAAATAACCTGCACCGGACCCTTTCAGACGTCGTGTCTTGTCACCGTCAATGGGTTCAACCTTGATGACGTCAGCCCCAAGGTCTGCCAGCACAAGACCGGCAGCAGGCCCCATGACCATATGCGTAAACTCAATCACCTTGATACCGGACAAGGGCTTGATTGCAGGCGACATTCGTTTTCCTCAAATTACATTGGCAACGTCACCAAGTGGACGCTTCTGCATACAAATCAGCAATGAAGGCCAATCTGTTTGTTCGTCAGGCGGACAAGGGTGGGACATCATGACCCGAGGCACCGCCAAAGCGCATGAAAATCAGGCTAACTACCCATTTTCAGGACAGGTAAGGCATTGCGAGACCGCTAGCTGTCAGGAATTCTGTGTCCTCACGTTTCGACAGCCAGCCCAGCAATTCTTCAAAAGCTGCCATTCGATATGGAAGCCCCAGAATGTAAGGCGTGACATGAAGCGGTAGAATGCGAGGCACCTTTTCGGATGCCAGCCAATCGCAGGCATCCTTCATCTGCTCGACATAGCTTTCCGCTGAATGCTGTTGGACGGTAATGATCTGACGATCAGACAGTTCGTGGTTATAGGGAATGCTGAGTATTTCCCCGAACCCAGACCGAAAAGCATAAGGCAGGTCGTCATTCACCCAGTCACACATATATTCGATACCGGCCGCCTTCAGGAGGCCCGGCGTATTGAAGCTCTGGCTGCGCGCAATGGACATCCAGCCGCGTGGGCGCGTACCCGATATGCGTTCCAGCGTTTCCAGGCTTTCATCAATGATGCGACGTTCTTCGTCTTCCGCAATACCGGTTGCAATCACGTCATTCATATCGCGGCCGTGAGCGATGATCTCATGCCCCTCCGACACGATATCTGAAATGATCGAAGGATAGCGTTCTGCGATCGCACTGTTGACCGCAATAGAAGCCTTCACTCCATGAGAATTGAAAGCGTCGAGAAACCGATAAAAGCCCACCCGGGTTCCATATTCTCGGGATGTGTAGTGGCGGTAATCGGGATAGGCTGTCTGCATATGTCCCGGTGCCCGAAAGGGGTTGTCTTCCGGAAGAATGGGAAACCATTCCAGCGAGACCAACACCGCGGCAGCAACAGGCTTTCCCGAAGGCCATGCTGGTACATTTCGATCAAGAATACAGGACCAGTCGTAAAGATCGTGATCCATGCCGCGACGGCGGTTGGGATATTCAAGGCAGGAAGGATCAAGCGTCATCTGTCTTTGCCTTTCGCTGTGTCAGGTGCATAGCGGCGCGTATCGGCGATTGTGGCGTCATAGGCCGTTTTAATGTAATGATCCGCGATCGCACCGGATGTCGTGACCCATGCACGACCATCTGCGTTGATGTGTTTCAGCACATCTGCAAAAGGCCCAATGCGGTGAGGTTGGCCGATGAGATAGGCGTGCAGAGGAATACACATGACTGTCCCTCCGCCTTCATCTGCAAGCCGATCATATTGTCGGATCAAGGTATCGGCATATTCGCGCGGGCTCATATTGTAGACGAAGAAGCCGTAGTGATCATTCACCTCCAGGCTGTAGGGCATGGAAATCAGCTTGCCGGATTTGACATGAACAGGCGCAGGCTGGTCGTCGTGATAAAGGTCGCAAGTATAGGTCAGACCATATTCGGCGATCAGATCCATTGTGCGCGGCGTATGGGTCAGCGCAGGTGCCAGCCAGCCCTTGATTGTCTGCCCGGTCGCATCCCGCACTGTCTTGATGGAGTCCTCGATGATGGCACGTTCCTGAGCCTCATCCATGCCATAGGAATAGCGGGTATTGTAAATACCGTGGGAAAAGAACTCCCACCCCAGACCTGAAGCGTGTTCAATGATTTCCGGGATGTGCTGGCACATGGCCACGGACAGGGACACCGATCCAGGAAAGCCATATTTCGCCATGGTCTCAGCCATGCGCCAATGCGCGACGCGGTTGCCATAATCGCGATGGCCATAACCCACCACATCCGGATGTGGCCGAGGCCAGCTCTTGCGGTGCGGGTTTACCGGCGGATCCAGCTCATAGACTTCAAGATTGGGCGACACCCAAACCGCCACGCCCATGTCTCCGGGCCATTTGATCTCAGGCCGATCACGATAGGGACGAAAATCGTAAAGCCCGGGATCTTTTTCTCCTTCGCGCATCACTTCACCTCCAACCAGTCAATTACCTCCTGCACATGCACGACATCGGCATATTTCAGCTGAAGGTCGGTCAGATTGGCGTAGTGGTAGCTCTCATGCTTGTCCGCGCAGGTCTCGATCGGCACAATCGTGCGGTAGCCATTGGAGAGGCTGTCGACCGCTGTAGCCCGAATGCATCCCGAGGTGGATCCGCCGGTAACCACGACCGTATCGACCTTGTGCCAGGTCAGCAGGCTTTTTAGGGGTGTCTCGAAAAAGGCAGACGGCATGCGCTTGGTCCATACAGCGTCGACTGAATGATCAATCTCGCAGCGGTCATCAAATGCATGACGCCGGCTATCATATTTGATGTTCTGCAAGCTGTCGGGCGTATCCGTGCGCGTGCCCCAGACGCCTGCATCTGCCGCGCTGTCCATATAAGCCACATGGGTCCAGATGACCGGCATCCCCCTTTCCCGGGCAAGGCGCGATATCGTATTGGCGTATTCAATTTGCCTGGGGTCCGTTTCATAAGCCGTCTTGAATTCGTCAATGCGCGTATAGGCGTTCTGAAAATCCACATTGACGATCGCAAGTTTTTCTCCAAATCCGAATTTGGCGCGCGCCGGGTTCGCCATCACATCTTCAAAGATCTGTTTTGCTGTGCGTCCGTCCGACACCATCCGCGTTCCAATAATCTCGCTCATGCGGAGACCTCACTGACTGGAGTTGCTGGGATAAAACCTTTGGGCACACCCGCATCCGGAACAAACCCGTAAAGCGGCTCGTCTGGCAGGTGAGACTTCAGGATATTGCGAACCTGGCACAGCTTATCCACGTCTATGCCGGTCTTCAGACCCATCGCTTCCAACATGAAAACGAGGTCCTCAGTCACGATATTTCCGCTGGCACCTGGCGCGAACGGGCAGCCGCCCAGCCCCCCAAGAGACGCGTCAAATGTCGTCAGCCCCTCTTCGAGACCGGCCACTACATTGGCTAACCCCAATCCCCGCGTATTATGCAGATGAATACCGGTCACGGCCTCATCGCCAACTGCCGCGCGCACAAGCTTGACCATCTGCCTGACGGCTAGCGGGTCTGCGTATCCGGTCGTGTCAGAAATGCCGATTTCATCACATCCGGCTTTCTTCAGACGCTCAGCCAGCCGGGCAATCTGGGTATGTGGAATTTGCCCCTCTATCGTGCATCCGAACGCTGTCGAGAGACTTCCTTCGAAATGCGGGCGCTTGTCTTCCGGCAGTTCGCGGATCATCTGCGCAATGCGCGTGGCCTCATCAATGACCTGATCATGTGTGCGCTTGAGATTGGCCAGGCTGTGGCTTTCGGAGACCGATAACGGCAGCGTTATCTTGTGAGCACCCGCCTTGATGGCATTTTCCGCACCACGTGCATTGGGTGCCAGAACAGCCACCTCAAGGTCGGGAATGGTGCGCGCAAAGGCGACTACTTCTGCCGTATCCGCCAATTGGGGAAGCACGCTGGCCGGCACAAAACTCCCCACCTCGATCTCACGTACACCGGCAGCCGCCTCAGCAAGGATCCACGCTTTTTTTGCGTCCAATGGCAGGATCGGCTTGATGCTTTGCAGACCATCCCGTGGTCCGACTTCACTGACAAGAATATCAATGTCTGCGGCCATACTGGCTGGCTCCTCTTGTGTTCAGAACATGCCAGACACACTAGAGCCGCGCATACGCACGCTTGCGCAGGAAGACGGAATTACTCGCAGAACGGATATTTGAAGGACGAATAGTCGCGTCGGGACAAATGGCACTGTTTAAAAAGCGAGATATCTATCCGACGCAGCGGCGCGTCGATCACTCAAAAGCGGGATGGCATGACGCAGAAGAGCGCGATCGAAAAAATATGGGAAAGCCATCGCATCGCTCCACTTGGCGAAAGCAATGACCTCCTCCTCATCGACCGAATTCTACTCCACGAACGCACGGGGGGTGTCGCCATGCAATCGCTGGAAGATAGCGGGCGCGTTATCCGTCATCCCTCACATGTCTTTGTAACAATGGACCATGTGGTAGACACAATTCCCGGTCGATCAGACACAACCCAGATGCCCACGGGCAAGGATTTCATCACGGTTACACGCGATACCGCCTTGCGAGCCGGAGTCACCTTGTTTGACCTTGGAGATCCGCGTCAGGGCATCGGGCATGTGATCTCCCCGGAAATGGCAATCGTTCTGCCCGGTGCGACACTTGTCTGTCCTGACAGCCACACCTGCACACAAGGCGCTTTCGGTGCGCTCGCATGGGGCATTGGGTCATCAGAGGGCGAACATGCACTCGCAACATCAACCTTGCGGGTGCAAAGACCCCGTATCATGCGCATCACGATTGAAGGCGAACCCGGTGTCGGCGTGACAGCTAAAGACATCGCCCTTCATATTGTAAGTGAGTTGAGCTCAGCTGGTGCCAAGGGCTTTGCAATCGAATATGCAGGCCCCGTCATACGCGCCATGAGCATGGAAAGCCGGATGACGCTTTGCAACATGGCGACAGAACTGTCCGCCTTCACGGCATTCATTGCACCCGATGAGACGACATTCGAGTTTCTCAAAGACCGCGCCTATGCACCAAAGGGCGAGGAATGGGTGCGCGCTGTAAATGAATGGCGTAAGATAAAGTCAGATCCCGAAGCAATTTATGACGAAGATATCGTGATAAATGCGACCGACATCGCGCCAACAATCAGCTGGGGGACAAGCCCCCAGCAAAGCTGTCCCATCAATAAGCGCATACCGCTGTTCAATGAGGTATCACATCGCGACACGCAGGAATCCTATCAACGCGCATTGACTTATATGGGTCTGACACCTGGTGGCCGCCTCAGCGGACTTAGGATTGACGCTGCATTTATCGGATCCTGTACCAATAGCCGACTTCCAGATCTGCGGCGGGCGGCGGCTATTTTGAAAGGCCGCAGAGTTGCCAAGGGGGTCAATGCCATCTGCGTTCCGGGCTCAAGCGCTGTAAAAGCAGCAGCGGAAGCCGAAGGTCTGGATTTGATTTTCAAGGCAGCTGGGTTTGAGTGGCGTGAGTCGGGTTGCTCGATGTGCTTCTTCGCTGGTGGAGAAAGCTTTGGCCCCAAACAGCGCGTGGTGTCATCCACCAATCGCAATTTCGAAAGTCGTCAGGGGCCTCAGACCCGTACACATATTGCCTCACCGGAAACTGTGGCCGCATCCGCTATATCCGGTTGCATTACCGATCCTCGACGCCTGGGGGCTCGCACATGAAGCCGCTACGCCAGATCACATCCATCGCAATTCCCCTCATCCGCAATAATATCGACACCGATTGCATCATTCCCTCCCGTGAAATGAAATCAGTCTCCAAACACGGCCTGTCAGAGGGCCTCTTTGCTGGCTGGCGATATACAGAAATCGGAGGACGAACACCGCAACCGGATTTTGTCCTGAATGATCCTGCCTTCGCTGACGCGCAGATTTTGCTGGCTGGAGAGAATATGGGATGTGGATCAAGTCGAGAGCACGCTGCCTGGGCCCTCTCAGAATACGGAATTCGCGTCGTTATCGCTCCCAGTTTCAATCCCATTTTTCGAGGAAATTGCGTTCGTAACGGCATATTGCCGATTCAGCTCAAGCCTCAACCCCTGGCAGAATCCACAGGGCCTCTGACTGTCGATCTGGAGGCATGCTGCATTTCAAACGAGGCTGGCGAGACCTGGACGTTCACGCTTGATGACGAAGCGCGAACAATGCTGCTCGAAGGATTGGACCCAATCGATATTACATTGAAAATGCTGGAAGAAATCGAATCCTTCCGAACGCATGATGCTGAATCGCGACCCTGGATTTACCTTGGAAAGGCAAGTTTGACGTGACCGATACACTTCATTTTCCCGTCATCATTATTGGCGGTGGCGGTGCCGGATTGTGCGCTGCTCTTGCCGTGCGAGACAATGACACAGAGGTTCTTGTCATAGAACGCGACGGCACTCCTATGGGATCAACTGCCATGTCCACCGGACTCATACCGGCGGCAGGTACTGCAGAACAGATTGCCGCCGGGATTGAGGATTCTCCAGAGCGTTTCACCAATGACATCCTGTCCAAGACCAAGGGCCGGACTGATGCGGACATTGCACTCCGGCTTGCTCGGGAGTCTGCCGATACAGTCGCCTGGATGCGCGACACTCACGCTGTACCGCTCAGTCTTGTCGATGGGTTTCTTTATCCTGGGCATACAGCGAAACGCATGTATGGGACTCCCAACCGTTCAGGAACCGAACTCATGGGTGCACTTCTGGCTGCCTGTGAACGACAAGATGTCACGATCCTGACGAACGCGACCGTTACAGAGCTCCTGTCAGAAGACGAACGCATAACCGGCATCCGATACCAGACCCCGGACGGTGCTTCCGAGACTGTCACGTGCGACGCATTGATACTGGCTTGCTGCGGATTTGGTGGAAATGCCGAAATGGTGGCTCACTGGATCCCAGAAATGGCTGATGCTACCTATCATGGGCATCCCGGCAATAAGGGTGACGCCATCCGCTGGGGACAATCACTCGGCGCTGCTGTGGCTGACATGAGCGCTTATCAGGGTCATGGCGGCCTCGCCGCTGGATTTGGCATTCCAATTCTCTGGCCACTCATCATGGAGGGCGGGTATCAGGTCAACGCAAACGGCCAAAGGTTTTCAAATGAAGCTGCGGGCTATTCCGAGCAGGCAGCGAATGTAAATGCCCAACCGGGTCATGTTGCATGGTCCATATTCGACCAGCGACTGCACGAACTCATGATGAACTTTGACGATTATCAGCAAGCCTGGTCGGCAGGTGCAGTTACAACTGCCTCCACGCTAGAGGAAATGGCAGCAATTCGGAATCTTCCGGTTGAAGCGCTCCTTGAGACCCAATCTGAAGTGGATGCATGTGTTGCAGGTAGACGCGATGACGCATTCGGTCGCGATTTCACCGGAAAGCCTCCGCTCAAGGCCCCCTACTATTCTGCAAAAGTCACCGGTGCACTATTCCATACTCAAGGCGGGCTCGTGGTCGATGAGAATGGCCGCGTCTTGAAGGAAGACGGATCCCCCTTTGCCAATCTATATGCGGCAGGAGGAGCCGCACGGGGCGTATCAGGCGATGGCGCAGATGGCTACATGGCTGGAAATGGACTGCTCACGGCCACAACTTTCGGAAAGCTTGCGGGGCGTGCTGCGAGCAACAGCAGCTGTTGATCAAACCAATAGCCGATCTCAGGCCGCGACCTTGATCATGTTCACAGCGGGCGGCATGGCTTTCATGATCTCGGTCTGAAAATCCGTCAGATCCTCATTGAGTTCCTTGAAGGTTTTCTCGCCCTCCTTGAAGATTTCCTTGGTGTCCTTGTCGTCCCGCTGGCCGCGTACGATCAACATCTTGCCGGTATATTCCAACGCTTCCTTCAGCTTGATCACGACTTCCCTGACACCACGCGTAAAATTGTAGTCCTCTCTCAGCGCGATAGCTTTAGAGGTCTGATCCATCCGCTCGGTTTCGAAACTGACGGATTTATAAGCGCTCGCGGCGTTGGAAAGATCTGATGAGCGGGACAGTTCTTCAGCAGCAGATTCAGCTTGCTGTGCGGTCGCTTCTGCCTGTTCGGCGTCTGATTCAGCTTGCTGCGCATCCGCTTGGGCGTCCTTTGCTACGGCAACGCTATCCTCTGCATCCTTTTCCTGCGATGAATGCGATGGAACGCTGACGGCACCACCGACCGAGATCTGAGGGGCGTTGAGGCTTTTCGCGGCCTCACCCGTCAGTTCCTGATAGACTTTTTGCGCTTTCATATAGGTCTTGAGCAGCTTTTGAAGTTCCTTGGCGAGCCGCACCACCTGTTTGGCCAATTCCTTGGGCTGGTTCGCCCAGATCTTCTGAGCGCGCTTGAGCTCCTTGACGAGTTCCACGAGCCGACCACGCGCATTGCCCATTTCCTGCGCTGCTGCCGTGACACGCGGATCTTCCTTGGCAACGTCTTCGGAAGAGGTCGCCGAGTCTGTCTCACCGAATATGATGGAAGTGTCGGTTCTGGCGATCTTATGGCTCTCTTCGGTGGGTTTGGCATGACTTTGAGCATCCGCCTTCTTTTCCGAAGGTTGGCTGACGGCACTCTGGCGCATGAAAGCGCCCAGTGAAGTCTGGATGGTCAAGGACATCGGGTCTGGTCTTCCCTTAAAACCTGACCACCATGACATATCAGGCTTAAGCCCCGTTTTGATCCAGAGAGGTAAATTCGTTCAAATTCACTTTAAATGATTCAAGGTAAAATCAGGCCACGCCGACAGCATCGGATACACTCTTGAAGCCGTCACGACGAAGACGCTCGGTGAGGCCGGCCTTGATCTCTCGCACCAATCCAGGACCACCATAGACAAGGGCCGAATATAGCTGAACGGCATGTGCCCCTGCTCTGATCTTGGCGTAAGCTGTATCGGCATCGTGAACACCGCCTGCGCCAATGATATCGAGGCGGCCAGCTGCGGCTAGGGCTGCCTGCTTCAACACCATCGTGGACTTTTCAAAAAGAGGCTTACCAGAAAGCCCACCCGTTTCCTGCTTCTGAGGGCTTGTGAGTGTATCAAACCGTTCAATCGTCGTGTTGGAGACGATCAGGCCAGTGATCTGCCCTGCGGCAAGCACGACATCCACAATGTCAGCCACCGCGACTTCATCCATGTCTGGTGCGATCTTCAGGAATATGGGTTTGATGGGAGCATCGGGCTTTCGGATATCGCGGGCCGCATCGGCGACTGCACCGAGCAGATCCTCTAGCGCACCTTTTTCCTGTAAACCACGCAATCCAGGTGTATTGGGCGAGGAAATATTGATGGTGATGTAGCTGCAATAGGGCCAGACGCCCCTGACCCCCGCCACATAATCCGCGATCCGGGCATCACCTTCCGAAGTCTTGTTTGCGCCAACATTTGCACCAACGACGCCACTGACGGCGATCGGATCCTCACGTCCTTTCACCAGTCTGCGAACGACCAGCCCCAGTCCGTCATTATTGAAACCCATGCGGTTGATGACTGCCTCGTCTTCCGTCAGGCGGAACAGGCGTGGCTTGGGATTACCAGCCTGTGGGCGCGGCGTCACAGTGCCGCATTCAACGAAGCCAAAGCCATATCCGAGCATTGGGCCGAACACTTCAGCGTTCTTGTCGAAACCGGCTGCAAGGCCGACCGGGTTCTTGAGGACCAGTCCAGAAATCGGCAATCGGGTTGCCAAGGTTACCGGGTCACTCGTCAGGTTGGGTTTGACGAGGCCGTATTTCAAACCCCGGATGGTCAGGCGGTGCGCCTCTTCGGGCGACATTGACCGTACCAGAGCAAAGCCGACAGATTCCATGAAACTCATCAGCGGGCAAACTCCAGCGCTTCTGGCGGAGCTATGGGTGCACCGTTCGGCCCCATCTCCATCGTCCACACGCTTTTGGCCTGTTTTGCGTTCACGCGGCCATAGACATGAGGAAACAACTCTTCATTGCGTGATCTTTCCCATCGCAGCAGGCTGGGAAAGTCCGATGCCGAATAGGCCAGAAGAACCGCCCCTTCTTCACCCGTGAACCACTTGTTCAGCGTTTCCTGAACCTGAGTTGCCGTTGAAAAATGGACATAACCGTCGACAATATCGACCGGTGCCTGCACGTCTGCACCTGCCTGGGCCTTTTGCCAGTCAGCAGCAGTGAGAATCTTGAAGATGATCTTGTTGGACATGGGCTCCGAAGCTGCACTGAAGTGTATCAAAACGCCAGACCCAGAATTTGAAAACTTCGCTGATTGCCTTTGTCGTCAGGGTCAGTAGTGTTTGGCGTAGGAGACGCAATCATGTTCCAGACCTTTTTCACCACACTTCGCGACGCAAAAGTGCCTGTCAGCCTGAAGGAATATCTCACCCTTCTTGAAGCACTGGAGAAAGATGCGATCAATCGCAATATCGAGGAATTCTACTATCTCTCGCGCGCTATCCTGGTGAAGGATGAAAAGCATATCGACAAATTCGACCGTGTGTTCTCCCATGTCTTCAAGGGGCTGGAGACGCTGAGCGATCAGGATATCACCGCGCAGATCCCGGAAGAATGGTTGCGCAAGCTCACTGAAAAAGTGCTGTCGGACGAAGAAAAGGCCAAGATTGAAGCGCTCGGCGGTTGGGACAAGCTGATGGAGACGCTCAAGGAGCGCCTGGCAGACCAGAAGGCGCGCCATCAGGGCGGTAATAAATGGATCGGAACAGCCGGAACTTCGCCCTTTGGAGCCTATGGCTACAATCCCGAAGGCATTCGAATCGGCCAGGACAAGTCCCGTAACAAGCGCGCGGTGAAAGTCTGGGACAAGCGTGAATTCCAGAATTATGACGACGATGTCCAATTGGGTGTGCGCAATATCAAGGTCGCCTTGAGACGCCTGCGCCGTTGGGCGCGCGAGGGTGCTCCTGATGAGCTTGACCTGGACGGCACCATCAAGGAAACGGCGCGGCAAGGCTATCTGGACGTGAAGATGCGCCCGGAGCGCCGCAACTCGGTGAAAGTGCTGATGCTCATGGATGCTGGTGGATCCATGGACCCCTATGTGAAGATCTGTGAGGAACTGTTCTCGGCTGCCAAGACAGAATTCAAGAACATGGAATTCTTCTATTTTCACAACTGCATCTATGAAGGCCTGTGGAAAGACAATCGCCGCCGCCGCACGGACATAACCCCCACATGGGATGTGCTGCACCGGTTTCCGTCAGACTACAAGGTGATCATCATGGGGGATGCCGCGATGAGCCCCTATGAAGTCGCCATGCCCGGTGGATCAGTGGAGCACTGGAATGAAGAGGCCGGCGCGGTCTGGTTGCAACGTTTTGTGGACGTCTATCCCAAGCTGGTCTGGCTAAATCCAGAGTCTGTTCGTAGCTGGCAGTATAACCAATCCAACAAATTGATACGTGAAGTCATCGGACCTGACCGCATGTTCGAGATGACGCTTTCGGGCATGGAAGACGCGATGCGCACCCTTAGCCGTTGAGTCTCACATTCACCGGCGATCATGACGGGACACGTATCTGGCAACCTGCCTTTCGTCAGGTTGCATTTGACAGTCGCTGAGCCTAATAACCTCTCTCACCCACCCCTCCCCGATAAAAACAGGGCCATAACCCGTGACGCAATCCATTCTTGCGACTTTCGCCGACCGCGTGGCAGGCGACTGGAAGGCCGACGGCCGAAACCTGCTCGATCCCAACGTCCTCAAGACAGAGTTACTGTCCGGACTGACTGTGGCTCTTGCTTTGGTTCCCGAGGCAGTTGCCTTTGCGTTTGTTGCAGGGGTTCACCCTCTGGTCGGGTTGTATGCGGCGTTTATCGTCGGACTGATCACCGCATTGATTGGCGGACGTCCAGGCATGATCTCTGGCGCGACAGGTGCGCTCGCTGTCGTGATGGTGGCTCTGGTCGCCAGCCACGGAGTTGAATATCTCTTCGCCACTGTCGTCCTGATGGGCATACTCCAGCTGATGGCCGGGATTTTCAAGCTGGGAAAGTTCATCCGGCTGGTACCTCATCCAGTGATGCTTGGATTTGTGAATGGCCTTGCCATCGTGATTGGTCTGGCACAGCTGACCCAGTTCAAGGTGCCTGGCACTGCTGAGGTAGCGGGGCATGGCATGGCTGGTGGCGAATGGCTGACCGGCATGCCACTGGCAATCATGCTAGGACTGGTAGGTTTGACCATGCTGGTTGTCTGGGGGCTTCCCAAGCTTACAAAGTTCATTCCTGCGCCACTCGCCGGCATTCTCATTACGGCGCTTGTCGTGATTGCATTTGGCATTGAAACGCCGCGTGTTGGTGATCTGGCTTCAATCAAGGGCGGCCTGCCCGCTTTTCACATCCCGACGGTTCCTCTGAACCTTGAAACGCTACAGATCATCCTGCCCTATGCGATTATTCTGGCGGCGATCGGGCTCATTGAAAGCCTGCTGACGCTCAACCTTGTTGGTGAGATGACCGACAAGCGTGGCGGCGCGAGCCAGGAATGTATTGCTCAGGGTGCAGCCAATGTCGTGACCGGATTTTTCGGCGGCATGGGTGGTTGCGCCATGATCGGTCAGTCGATGATCAATGTGAAATCGGGTGGGCGTACACGAATAGCCGCCACAGCCGCGGCCCTGTTCCTGCTGGCATTCATTCTCGTCGGCTCCAGCCTCATCGAGCAGATCCCGCTGGCGGCGCTGGTCGGTGTGATGTTTATGGTGGTGATCGGGACCTTTGCCTGGAATTCCCTGCGTATTCTCACAAAGATCCCACTGACCGATGCGATGGTGATCGTGCTGGTGACGGCTGTGACGGTGAAATATGACCTAGCGACTGCTGTTGTCGTCGGTGTGATCGTTTCGGCATTGGCCTATGCCTGGAACAATTCACGCCGCATCCACGCCATTATCGAAACCAATGATGATGGTGCGAAAGTCTACAAGATCGAAGGCCCTCTTTTCTTTGGGTCGACGGATGGGTTTGCAGAGCTTTTCAATCCGGCCGAAGACCCGGATCATGTGGTTGTGGATTTCATGCGTTCACGCGTGGTTGACCAATCAGCGCTTCAGGCGATTGAAGATCTCGCTGCCAAATACAATGCCCAGGGCAAGGATCTGCGCCTGCGTCATCTGACACGCGATTGTCATGCCCTGCTCAACAAGGCTGGTCAGCTTATGGATGACAGTGCTGACGATCCGGATTACGCAGTCGCCGTGGATTATCGCGTGAGAACGGGTGCCTTTGGTGGTGGCGGCCACTAGGCTCAGAAGCGACATCGTTCCTCACCACCGGTGGCAAAACTTCATACAAACCCGGTCTTAAACGTGCGATCCATCACACACAAAAAAACGGCTCCGCATGGAGCCGTTTTCTGTGTCTCTTGTTGACGGATCCCTACATAGGGGACCGGCCGCGAACGGCCCGAGCGACAAAGGTAAGAACCAGAAGCGCAAGAAATACAAAGAATAGAATCTGCGCAATACCAGCTGATGCTCCTGCAATTCCGCCAAAGCCCAATGCGGCTGCTACAATCGCAAGAATAAAAAATCCAAGTGCCCATCCAAGCATAGTCGTTCTCCTCAGTTGTAAATGACGTCATTGCGTCGATGAAGAGTAAACGAGGAACAGGTGAGTTAGTTCCGACTTTTTATTTTGACCGCAACGATATCATGGACATGAATTTTCACCGGAACTCCCGGACGGTTCAAACGTTTCTGCACTCAGCTAGTGAGGGCTACATGAAATATAGAGTCGTTATCAATCGGGAATCTGGATCAGTCCCCGACCATGCAGATGAACGCTTCAGTCAACTTGCAGAGCGGTTGGGTATCCAGTGCGAAATCGATCTGGCGGATTCAGCAACCTTGCAATCAACTCTGGCACACGCCAATAGACAAATGGGGCCAGATGATCGTTTGATTGTCTGGGGAGGTGATGGAACCATTGCCTGTGCGCTGTCTCAGCAGACAGATAGTTCACCTGCCCTGATCGCCCTGCCTGGTGGGACGATGAACCTTCTCCATAAACGCATGTATGGGGATGATCTGGAGATCGAGACAATCCTGACGAATTCAGTGCACCACGGCATCGAGAAAAAACTGCCCTGTGGCATAATACAGGGCGAACGATTTTATGTCGGTGCTTTGTTTGGTCGACTGACACAGCTCGCAAAGGCGCGAGAAGCAACACGACACATAGACCCGATTGGCGCGGTCGCTGAAATCGTGAACGCTGATGGCCTTCTGGACCTGACGCCCGAACTTGCCTTGTATACATCGGGCGAAAATATCTATCGGACGTCAACACTGGGTGTTTTTGTTGGCGACCATGTCGATACCGATCTGGAAGTCGGCATTTTTTCAAGTGACTCGATTTTTGATCTCACCTCCATAGCCGTGGAATCATTGATATCGGACTGGCGGACGGCAAATGGAGTTGAATATATCCTCACCAAATCGCTGGACATAGATTGCTCCAAAAATCACCCAATCAACATGACTCTGGACGGTGAAATCCGGGAACTGGAAGGTCCGTTGCGACTGGAATTTGTGAGGGATTCCGGAAGAGTCATAACAACACAATGACGACACTCCTACATATGGCCGATATTCACTTCGGTGTTGAAGACCCTGTCGCGCTGAATGCAGTCCATGAGTGGACTCTTGCAAACAGACCCGACGGCGTAATCGTCGCTGGCGACCTCACTCAACGCGGAAAGCGGTCTGAGTTCGAAGCCGCCCGGACCTGGATTGATTCAATTCCGGGCCGCAAGCTGGTTGTTGCAGGAAACCATGACACCCCCTTGCTCAATATGTGGAGCCGCACAAGTCAGCCTTTTTCGCGTCATGACCGTTATTTTTCCGATCTCGCCAAACCTCTGGAATTCGAGGATGTCCGCGTATCCGGGATCAACACGGCACGTGGATGGCAAGCCAGGAAGAACTGGGCAGAGGGTGTGGTCAATCTGCAGGAGATGGAGGCGGCGTTAGATTCTACAAATGACAGAGACACTCAAATTGATGTTCTGGTCTGCCATCACCCGTTCTTGCCCAATCCGGCCGCCCCCCTCAAAACCAGAACCTATCGCGGGAAACGTGCAAGCGAAAAAATGATAGCCCTACAGACAGATCTTCTTCTGACCGGACATGTACATGTTCCCGGGCTCATAAGACACACTCATGGACAATCGTCCTATGCTTCTATCTCTGCCGGGACGCTTTCCCTGCGAACACGCCAGCATAAACCCAGCTTCAATTTGATCTGCATTGAAGGCCAGGCAATTGAGATGCAAATCTACACTATCGAAAATGGTCGCGTCACATTGAAAGAAAACACCAGTTGGTTGACCTGATCGACGGAACCACTCCTCTCCATCCGCGTTTTTTATCTGGAACGTAATCAACTCGGAGGGTTTCCAATGAATATCAGAATTATGGCGATGGCTGGTTTCGGTGCGTTGGCACTGATGGCATGCGACAACAATGATGACGGCTTTGAAAATGTCGGTGAACAGATGGACGAAGCTGTTGATGACATGGGCGACAGCGCAAACGACGCCGGTGAAAACCTCGAAGATGCCGCTGATGATGCAGGCGATGCAATTGAAGACGCGGGTGACGACCTTGAGCGTGAAGTGAACTGATCACCCCGATTCAAATCGATATTAAGAAGGCGGCCAGTTCAAAATGGTCGCCTTTTTTATTTCAGTGTTTGATCAATATTTCTTGCATCACGCACTACTCGCCGTCTCTCGCATATCGTTCACGCGGCACAAAGAGTATTGCAGTGTATCCGTGCCCAATTGAACTGCTCAGATTGAGTCGCCCATTCAGCTGTTTGACGAAGGCGTTCATCAATTGACTGCCAAGGCCGTCACCTGCCGCCAGAGATTTTCCACCTACAGGCAAATCCTTACCAGCGCCGTCGTCACGGATTGTAAGCTCTACTCCCCCCTCGGATTCCATTAACGTAACGGTGATCCTGCCGCCATCATCATCAAACGCATATTTGGCTGAATTCGTAATGGCTTCCACTACGAACAACGCAAGTGGAATTGCGTCATCAGCCCGCCACGGCAAATCTATGACTTCATGCGTCAGCTCAACCCCTGAATCCTCCAATCCCAACGCATTGGAAAGGTGGTGAAGAAGGCTGTCAAAAAATGGTTTGAGATGAACAATATCCAGATCATTATATTGATACAGGGTCTGGTGAACCACGGATAGCGCATCAATTCGCAACCTCGTCGCATTGATGGCAGCGCGCCCCTCTGCATCTGTCAAACGTCTGCTCTGCAAGTTCAGGAAGCTGATAACCAGTTGAAGATTGTTTTTAACCCGGTGATGGATTTCCTTGAGAGCGGCATCCCTCTCCATGATCGCTTCTTTCAGATCATCGTCACGCTTTCCAATCTGAACCGACATTCGGTCCATTGAATTGGCCAACGCCGCAATTTCCTCGGGAGCGTTCAGGAACTCATCATCCGGCTTTACCTCGTAGTCGCCGCGACCATAGGCCTGTGCAAGGCGTCGCAACCGAGCCAGCCACCTTAGAACAAGCTTGTCAATCGCGACCCAGGCGGCTGCAAGTGCAAAGGAAAATGCGATAAGTGGAAGGCCTACCGTCGTTGCCGGTTTCAGTGTCAGCTCATCAAACAATCCGGGAGATGGTCTTGTGACGACCGTGTAAAGCTTGCCAAGCCCTATGGGTGTAATCACGATATCATAATTCACGCCGGCAGCGTCATTCTCAACGAACAGCACACCGCGCTCACTATTGCGGGCTCTTTCCAGCCAATCAGGCTCTATTGTGAAGGGAGGAAGCTCACCAAATGCCGTGCCATTGATATCGACCAAGGCCATAGAAAGGTCTTCATCCGGGTTATTATCGGCAAATCCTCTGGCAAGCGTTTCAGCGCTCAATCCAAAAGCGGCAGAGCCTACGAACTCCCCATTATATTCCAATCTACGATAAATGGCGAAGATCCACTTTTGTGAGCCCGGACCAAAGAATGCGTCCGAACGGATGGTCACTTCGCCGTTCTTGAGCTGCTCGTTCCATTCAGGATTGAACATCGAATAGCCCGCAGTGCCTGCTGCACTGCACTTGGACTCTCCATCAGCATCGAAGAACGCCACATTTGTCAGTGCCGGTATCTGGGGCTGCAACCAAGTACGCACGTCAGAACAACGGCCAGCAGCTATCTGCTCGGAAAAGATCTCAAGCAGTGCTTCGGCTGTGATGAGGTTCTGCTCTACGTCATCTATGGAGCGGTCTGAGTTTTGTAGTAGTGCATCTCTGCGCGTATTGAGATTTTCGCGGCCATCCAGATATGCCTGCATTGCCGCAACAAGAAGAATTGGCGTGAGTGCAGCAGCTAGAATCAACACGACCCGACGGCGAAGTGGTCGTAAATTTGAGTTCTCGATCACAGTTATTGTTGTCCGTCGGAAGGGCCTGACAAGGCTTGAGCCTGATTCATGATGTCATCAAATGCATCAGCAGCACTCAGCTTTGAGTCTGAACTGAACCCTGTATGATTGGATTCCAAAATATCAATGACGGCTTTTCTGGCCCGACTCACCCGGCTCTTGATGGTGCCGACAGCACAGTCACAAATTTGAGCCACCTCTTCATATGACAGACCACCCGCCCCCACCATGATGAGGCATTCCTTCTGATCGTCCGGCAATTCATTCATGGCATTGCGCAGCGCCAACAGCTCCAGCGGAGCGCTACTATCATCACCTGAGATCAATGTTGCTTCAGCGACATCGGGATCAAGGGATTGCTGACGCCAGGATTTGCGTTTTTCCGAATAAAAAACATTCCGCAGAATGGTAAAGCTCCACGCCTTCATATTGGTGCCGGCCTGATATGAGCCCCTTGCACGCCAGGCTTTCAACATGGCGTCCTGCGCCAGATCATCTGCCAAAGCGGCATTTCCACACAAGCTTCGTGCGAAAGCCCGGAGATGCGGTACGAGTTCCGCAAGCTCCTTCTTGAAAGCCAGATCACTCAGGCCTGTGTCCTGCATGCTCATGGCACGTTAGCCTTTCGATTCCTGGGAATCTTTTCTGGAAGAAGATTCAGCCGCAATATCTGCATCATCGAGGAGTTTCAGAAACTCATCGGGCACAGGCTCCATGACGACCTCGTCATACATTCTACGCAATTGGTCACCAATGCGGCGTTGCCTGGAGCGTTGCGACCTCAGATCATCGTTCTGTTTCTTGTTTTGGTCGTTCATTACGATGTCGGGTCCACTTGTTTCAAATCAGTTGGATCATACCAACACGATAGACTTCATTCGGTTCCACGCGGAAGAAAATTTCGGAAAAAATTTTGCATTTCATGAAACCCAACGCGAGATCATGCGTTAAGGTTCCATCAAGAATGAAAAATTCGAAATCGAGGTCTCATGAGTTTCGTCAGTCAATTCGGTCCGCACCTGCCATATCTCCGCCGTTATGCGCGCGCGCTGACGGGCAGCCAGGACAGTGGGGATGCATATATCAAGGCATCCCTTTCAGCGCTTTCCGAAATGCCGGATCAGGTCGATAAAGAGCTGTCACCTCGTGTGGCTCTTTACCACTTCTTCCACGTCATCTGGGCAAGCTCAGGAGCCAAACTGGAAACGGTTGATGGCGCAGGTGGTTCCCCAAATAGTGCGGATACTCGCCTGATGGCACTGGCACCAATTGAGAGACAGGCCTTCTTGCTGACCTCTCTGGAAGGGTTCACGCCAACAGAAGCCACAACAATTCTAGGCGTCTCAAAAGACGAGTTCGAAAGACTCGTTCAAAAAGCCCTGTCAGATATAGAAAACCAGTTACGGACGGATGTCCTGATCATTGAAGATGAGCCCATCATCTCTGCTGACCTGGCAAGCCTGGTGGAGAGCCTGGGGCACACGGTCGTCGGACAAGCAGCAACCCGAAGCGAAGCCGTTCAAATGGCGAAAGACACCAAACCCGGACTGGTTCTATGCGACATCCAGCTTGCAGATGATTCATCTGGTATCGATGCCGCCCATGACATTCTTTCGATGTTTTCAGTTCCCATTATCTTCATCACCGCCTTCCCGGAACGACTTCTGACAGGAGATCGCCCCGAACCGACGTTCCTGATCTCCAAGCCGTTTCAGGAGAACACCGTGAAAGCCGCTATCGGGCAGGCTCTGTTCTTTCACTAGAACTGACACAGTGATCACAATGTGAATGACCAAATAAGGGCCGATTTTTTCGGCCCTTGTTTGTATTTAAGGGAACAGATCACAGCCTGTCACGTTGTCTTTGTAAGTCCAACTTATGGAGAGACAGACATGGCTAAGCACACCGCATTTAACGGCGACACCGAAAACAAGTTTCAGGGATTTGTCAGCGAGGACGATTTTGCAGCCCTCAAAAATGACATGTCCACATTGCAGGCAGATTTGAAGACTCTGCTTTCTGACGTGTCCGGAATCGCCAAATCGGGTTCGGAACGCTCACTGGACGAAGGCAAGAAGGTGGCTGAAAAGGCCAAACTCAAGTTTTCAGAAACCCGTGGCGACGTTGAGAATAAAATCCGTGAAAAACCACTTTCTTCTGTCGGCATTGCACTTGGCGTTGGTGCCATGATTGCACTTCTGGCACGCAGGTAACAACAATGGACAAGGCGAAATATCGCTTAGTTTCAGGCGTCGGTGCGGCCTTTTTTGGCCTCGCTGGCGCTGTTGTCATGAGCGTGGCAGCAATCGTCTGGCTTGCTGAACTGGTCGGCTTGCCCTGGGCAACCTTCTATATCGGGATGTTCTATACCCTCGTCGCAGGTACATTGGCGATCATCTTCCTGCGGCCTTTCAAGTCCTCATCTGATGAGGTGGAAGAGTTGGAACACGCAACTGCAGATGCTCTTGCCGATCTGCCATTCGATACGCTGGAAGCGATTATCAAGAAGCGCCCCATCGCTGCAGTCGGTCTGGCGGTCGCACTCGGCTATGCTGGTGCGAAAGACCCCGACGGCTCTATGAGGAATGTCCAAAACGCACTGTTCAAACTTATCTGATCTGGGAAGCTTGTTGTTGAAGCGGAGTGCAGTCACTTTCGCAGCACATGCGCACTGGTCCCTGCCCTGCGAATGCGGCGCGATACCTAAACGCGGCATGGTGGTGCCCCATGGGCCACGCTCAGCTACAATTTGCTTGGAAAATCAATGGTGAGCCCGGCAGGAATCGAACCTGCGACCCGCTGATTAAAAGTCAGCTGCTCTACCAACTGAGCTACGGGCTCCCACTTGAGAGGGCGGAACATACGAGCGCCTTTCTCTGGGGTCAACGACTGAATGGACCGATATGGATATTTTTTCCTTCGGCCTCCCCAAACGCTATAGTAAACACCAGTTCTATAGAGATATGATTCAGTATAAATGGGTTTTGAGTTAGTCCGTGAAACGCATTAACCACATAAAATACAATGACTTAAAATGCATCAAACATGTGGGGGCAGCTGCATTGCTTGTGCTGCTGCTCTCGGGTTGTCAATCCAGCAAACCTTCCTCGCAGAGCGCATTGGGCACAGTCCAGAAGCGAACAACTGATGGATTCGGTGATGCTGCCCTGGCCCCTCTCAATGATCTGAACGTTCGTCGAAAGGGCATTCCGATTCTTCTTCAAGATCTGGATGGTCCTTATCAGCAGATGATTCTCGATTGCGACCAGATTGCAACCGAAGTGCGTGCGCTGACGCTGATCCTTGGTCCTGATATGGATCTGCACAATTCATCGAATGAAAGCGATCCATTATCGATACGCGCGTCTGAGGAGTTTGCCGATTACGCGCTTGATACGGTCGAAGGAGCCACGACGGGCTTCATTCCATTCCGATCGGTCATCCGTCGAGCAACTGGAGCAAAAGCGCATGAAAAAGCCCTCCGCATGGCCCGGGAGACCGGGATGTTGCGAAGGGCTTATCTCAAAGGAGCTGGACAGGCTCTCGGATGCTTACCACCGGCCGCCCCCTGGCCCGCCATTGGACTTGCTATTGAAGACGCACCAGAAGCCAGCTCTGAAAATTAACTTAGCTGTCAGTAACTAAATGTCTGCTGCAACCTTCATGGATATAATTTTACCAGGGGTTCTTGGCGGCTCCCCCTTTGGCAATGCGTCCACATTTTCCATTCCGGAAGTGACTTCACCCCAGACGGTATATTGTCCATCCAGATAGGAAACATCATCGAGGCAGATATAAAATTGGCAGTCTCCTGAATCAGGATTCTGAGAGCGCGCCATGGAGCACGTACCGCGTACATGCTTTCCTTCGTTGAATTCGGCTGGAATTTTCTGCCCCGTGCCGCCAGTACCCGTTCCTTCAGGACAACCACCCTGAGCAACAAAGCCATCAATGACACGGTGAAAATTCAGTCCGTCATAGAAACCTTCACGCGCAAGTTCCTTGATGCGTGCGACATGCTTTGGAGCCAGATCCGGCTTCAGGGCTATCGTCACCTCACCGCTTTCGAGTGTGAGTTTAAGTGTGTTTTCCAAATCGCTCATATCAGCGTCTGTCCTCTTTATTTATGGGAGCTGCACAACAGCAGGCGTGGAAGGTGCCTGACAAATGGTCTCTGCATCCTGAAAATCCTTGATGAGTTCAATGAAAGCAACACTCTCATTACGCATCACATAGGCTTTGGGCCGAAGTGTTTCCGGCAGGTCAGAGACCAGCCGGGCCGTCACAACGAGGTCCGGTTGAGCTGGCGGCTCACCTACATTCATAGCCTTGGCCACTTGTGCGCCTGAGATCATTCGGCCCCACACAGTATATTTGCGATCAAGAGACGGGCTTTCGTCGCGCATCAGGAAGAACTGATCAACGGCACTGTTCGGATCTGTCGTGCGCGCCATTGAAACGACACCAGGACAATGCGGCACCCAACTCTCGACGCGTCCATCAGAGGTATAATCGGACATTTTTTCCTGCGCAGAGTTCACCGGAAAGCCGTTCACATAGCCCGCGTAATATGGCTCATTCTGCAGTGAAGGATCCAACTGTGTCATTGGCATCTCTTCCGGGTTTCTTCGAAACGTGAACTCACCGGGCACAGGATCCATTACAAAATCCGGGCGGATGGTGGAGATATCCCCGCCCTGCGCCATAAAACCATTGATCACGCGGTGAAACTTGGTGCCATCATAGAGCCCACCCGCAACAATTTCCCGGATACGCGCGACATGTCTCGGCGCAATTTCAGGTGAAAGCTCGATCAGGATATCACCTTTGGTGGTGCTCATCAGGACAAGATTCTCTGGTGGAACTTCACGCCAATCCGCCGGAGCATTCATGACATTGTCCATGGACCATTCCTGCGCAGCCACCGCAGGAGCGGCTCCAAACAACGCACCTGCGACAAGCGCAATCATAAATCTGGATTTCATAGTTACACTACTCATAAATCGTACTTGCCCTTTAGCCGGGTATACACGCCCTCAGGTACAAACAGATCGGCTTTCCCGCCCAATCTTGCAATCTCTTTTACCAGTCGGCTGGAAACGGCTTGATGCTTTGGGTCAGCCATGAAGAACACGGTTTCAATGTCGTCATTCAGTTGCTGGTTCATTGCAACCATCTGAAATTCGTACTCAAAATCGGAAACTGCGCGCAATCCACGAACGATGACACTGGCATTGCAATCTTCCGCAAAATGCATCAGCAAATTCGAGAAAGGGCGCGCTTCTATTTCAGCATCGCCAGAAAATCTCTTGGTTTCCTCAAGCACCATTTCCACGCGATCTTCAAGAGAAAAGAGCGGCCCCTTATCCTTGTTGATGGCAACTCCGATAATCAGCTTGTCGACAAGTTTGACAGCCCGTCCAATGATATCAAGATGACCATTGGTGATCGGATCGAATGTACCCGGATAGAGCCCTGTCAACATTGCCGTTCAAACCTTCCCTGATTCAGATCTTGGACGCGTAATCATCGCATCCCGCTAGCTGTGGTTCTGGTCAGTTCAAGCTTCGTTGACACCATCATTCGTGTCGTCAGTCTTGTTTTCGCCGCCAGATTCAAGATCATCACTAGCGTCTTCTGTCTGTTCTGCAACCCGTTCGACCGACACCACTTTCTCGTTCTCATTCGTCCGGAGCACACGAACGCCCTGTGTTGCACGCCCGGCAATACGAATCTGACGTGCTGGCGTTCGGATAAGCTGGCCAGCATCCGTTACCATCATGATCTCGTCACCATCATCAATCGGGAAGGAAGCCGCAAGGCGCCCTCCCTTGCCAAGCTTGTGCGCAATCAATCCTTTGCCGCCGCGACCCGTAACCCGATAATCGAAGGCCGATGCGCGCTTGCCCATACCGTCTTCGGTTATCGTGAGAATGAATTCTTCCGCGGCACCAAACTGGGCTATGCGCTCGGGACTTAGCGCTGCTTCCGTGTCGTCGTCTTCACCATCCTCATCTGTTTCCACTTCCGTGACGGCATCTTCGACTTCTTCTCCCGTGGCGCGCCGCATTGCGCTGGCATGCTTGAGATAAGACCGTGCTTCAGGCGAAGTCACATCCATGTGACGCAGTACAGACATGGATATCACTTCATCACCATTGCCCAACCGGATGCCGCGCACACCTGTTGAGGTTCGCCCGGTAAAGACACGCACATCTTCAACCCGGAAACGAATGCACTGGCCCATTGCAGTCGTCAGCATCACGTCATCATTTGGCGAACAGACCTGTACGCCGACAATGCCGTCATCACTACCCGCTACCTGGGCTTCATCCAGTTTCATGGCGATCTTGCCATTGCGATTCACCTGAACGAAATCAGAGAGCATGTTCCTTCGTACACCACCTGATCGCGTTGCGAACAGGATGTTCATCTGCTCTCGCTCTTCATCGCTTTCCGGCAATGGCAGAACCGAAGTTATCGTCTCGCCCTTTTCCAGTGGAAGCAGATTTACCAGTGCCTTGCCCCGTGAATTCGGCGCGCCGAGAGGCAATCTCCAGACCTTCGTCTTGTACACCATTCCAACAGACGAAAAGAACAGCATCTCAGTATGGGTATTGGCCACGAAAAGCCGCGTTACGACATCTTCGTCCTTCGTTCCCATTCCCGAGCGACCTTTTCCGCCGCGATGCTGCGTGCGGTAAGTGGATAGCGCTGTTCGCTTGGCATATCCGCCATGGGTGAACATGACGACCATGTCTTCCTTCTCGATGAAGGATTCATCGTCCATGCCCAGTTCCGCATCGATGAATTCTGATCGGCGCGGAATAGCAAACTGTTCCCGAACGGAAGTCAGCTCACCCTTGATGATATCCATGACCCGGGCACGAGAAGACAGGATGTCAAGCAGATCGGCGATCGTGTCAGCCAGTCCCCTGGCCTCATCACCAATCTCATCGCGTCCCAGCCCCGTCAGTCTTTGAAGGCGCAGATCCAGAATTGCCCGAGCCTGCTCCTCTGAAAGCCGGATTTCTCCATTTTCATTCGAGACTGTCCGGCGATCCGCAATGAGTTCGATCAGCGACATCATATCATGCGCTGGCCACGCCTTTTCCATCAACCGTTCACGCGCGGTCGCGGGATCCGGCGAATGGCGAATGATCGCGATGACTTCATCAATATTGGCGACGGCAAGAGCCAGACCGACAAGAACATGGGCACGCGTGCGAGCCTTGTTCAATTCGAACTTGGTGCGCCGTGCGACCACTTCCTCGCGGAACGCGATGAAAGCCTGAAGAATGGCGCGGAGCGAAAGCAGTTCCGGGCGACCACCATTGAGCGCCAGCATGTTCATGCCAAAGGATGTCTGCAACTGCGTGTAACGGTAAAGCTGGTTCAGCACCACTTCCGCTGACGCATCACGCTTGACTTCAACGACAACACGAACACCGTCACGGTCACTTTCATCACGCATGTCGGCAATGCCTTCAATACGTTTTTCGCGCACCAGTTCAGCAATTTTTTCGAGCAATGAGGACTTGTTGACCTGGAACGGAATTTCAGTCGCGACGATAGCCTCACGTCCATTTTTCATTTCTTCAATGGATGTCCGGGCACGCATGACGACCGACCCCCGACCGGTCAGGAGACCAGAGCGCGATCCTGCCCTTCCAATGATCAATGCACCGGTCGGAAAATCCGGACCAGGTACGATCTCGAGCAGAGTCTCATCGTCCACATCTGGTTGTTCAATCATCGTCACCGTGGCGTCGATAACCTCTCCCAGATTGTGTGGCGGAATATTGGTCGCCATACCCACGGCAATACCGCCACCGCCATTTACCAGCAGGTTTGGAAACTGCGCGGGCAAAACGATAGGCTCGCTCTCGGAGCCATCATAGTTATCCTGAAAATCGACCGTTTCCTTGTCGATGTCAGTCAGGATGTGGTTGGCGACCTTTTCAAGCTTGACCTCGGTGTACCGCATGGCCGCCGCAGGATCACCATCCATCGAACCGAAATTGCCCTGGCCATCTAGCAGCGGCAGCCCCATGGAAAAATCCTGAGCCATACGCACAAGAGCATCGTAAATCGACTGGTCACCGTGAGGGTGATACTTACCGATAACATCACCGACAACACGTGCAGATTTTCTGTACGGCTTGTCGAACGTGTAACCGTTCTCGTTCATCGAATACAGAATACGGCGATGAACAGGCTTGAGACCATCACGCACATCTGGAAGTGCACGGCTAACGATCACGCTCATTGCGTAATCAAGATAAGACCGTTTCAGCTCATCCGTGATATTGATGGGCGCAACGCCTTCTTCGCCTGGATCAAATCTCACGGGCGGCTCATTGCCTCCGCCGCCATTTTCGCCGCCGGCTTCCTCTTCTGGGATCTCGGTTTCGTCAGACATTGGATGGTCCGTTATTGTTTCATCGCTCACAGGAACTGAGCGGAATTATCAAGATTCGCGAAAAGTTTACGACGTTTCCACTCACATAGACAATTCGCTGCCGCAATAAGGCAGAAAATACCCGATTTCTCTTCCCGAAATCAGCTGTCACGTGTCATATTTGAAACAACTTTGATCTTAGAACGGGATGTCGTCATCCATGTCCTGAGAGAAGTCCTCGCGTGGACCGTCCATCTGGCGTGGGGCACCACCGCCCATACCACCGTCACTGCTTCCCATGCGACCGCCAGATGCACCGTCATTTCGGCCGTCAAGCATGGTCAGATTGGAATTGAAATTTCTCAGGACAATTTCAGTCGTGTACTTCTCTACACCTGAATTATCGGTCCATTTGCGGGTTTCCAGCTGCCCTTCAAGATAGAGCTTGGAGCCTTTTTTCAGATAGTTTTCACACACGCGTACCAGGCCCTCGGAGAAAACCACTACACGGTGCCATTCGGTTTTTTCCCGGCGTTCACCTGTATTGCGATCTTTCCAGTTTTCCGATGTGGCAACAGACAGATTGGCAATAGAGCCACCCGACGGCATTTGACGGATTTCCGGGTCGCGGCCCAGATTTCCCACGAGAATAACCTTGTTGACTGATCCGGCCATGGCATGCTGCCTTCCATATAATTTCGCATAAACTGCAAGTCGCGCAGACTATGATGTTGCTGACCATTTCGCCAGATCTCTCAAGCCTACAACTGCTGTTCTCAACAACACAATTCGTTAATGTTCACCAATTGTTCTAGACAATCGAGATGATCGTGTAAAGATGCTAACCATCCGAGTCGATGCACATTCGCTTCACAACTGAACGATTCGAAGTGCTGAAGGGACAGTTGATGTGTGATTCATCCGGTTTGATAGTTTCATGAAGTTACATATCGCCCTATCTAGAACATTCAGGGCCGCAAAGCGACAGCTGGCGGCATGCCCAAGATATTTCCAGGATATTCGATGTCGACCGAGCTCAAATCCATCCGTGTGCGCGGCGCGAAGGCGCATAATCTGAAGAATGTCGATATCGACATCCCGAGAAACCAGCTTGTCGTGATGACCGGACTGTCCGGATCGGGAAAATCGTCCCTGGCATTCGATACGATTTATGCAGAAGGCCAGCGACGCTATGTCGAGAGCTTGTCGGCCTATGCCCGACAGTTTCTGGAATTGATGCAAAAGCCCGATGTAGAAAGCATTGAGGGACTTTCACCGGCTATCTCCATTGAACAAAAGACGACTTCCAGAAACCCACGTTCGACCGTTGGAACAGTCACTGAAATCTATGATTATATGCGCCTGCTCTGGGCGCGGGTTGGTGTCCCCATCTCACCGGCAACCGGCCTGCCGATCGAAAGCCAGACAGTCACGCAAATGGTTGACCGCACTCTCGATCTGCCAGAGCGCACGCGTCTTTACCTGCTGGCCCCGATTGTGAGAGGCCGCAAAGGCGAGTACCGCAAGGAATTCGCTGACCTCCTCAAGCGCGGTTTTGCGCGCGTGAAGGTCGACAGTGAATTTCATGACCTGGAAGACCCGCCAAAGCTGGACAAGAAGCTGAAGCATGACATCGACGTGGTCGTCGATCGTATCGTGGTACGTGATGATATGCGTCAGAGGCTGGCCGAGAGTTTCGAGACTGCACTGGACCTCGCCGACGGTATTGCCGTGGCCGAATTTGCCGACAGCGAAGATGCTGACACAGAACCACAGCGGATCATCTTCTCGTCACGTTTTGCCTGCCCCGTATCAGGATTCACAATCCCCGAAATCGAACCACGGCTTTTCTCGTTCAACAACCCTTTTGGTGCGTGCCCAACCTGTGATGGTCTTGGCGAACGCATGAAGGTGGACGCTGAACTTATCATCCCTGAGAAGGACAAGACGCTGGAAGGCGGTGCCGTCGCCCCCTGGGCAAAGACAACATCACCTTACCAGATCCAGACCCTACGCGCATTGGCGAAAAAATACGGATTCAAGCTGACTGTACCCTGGTCAGACCTGCCCGAGAACGTTCAGAATATCATCCTGTTCGGAACAGGCGATGACGAAGTTGATTTCGTCTATGATGATGGCAATCGCAAATATGAGGTCACCAAGACCTTTGAAGGCGTCGTCAATAATCTGGAGCGCCGTTGGCGCGAGACTGACAGCCAGTGGGTGCGAGATGATATCTCCAAGTATCAGTCCACAGCGCCCTGCCCGGCCTGCAGCGGCTACCGCCTCAAGCCCGAAGCCCTGTGCGTGAAGATTGCAGGCCAGCACATCGGACAGGCCACCCACCTTTCAATCAGGGCTGCGGGGGAATGGTTCAGCACACTGGAAGAACATCTAAGCGCACAGCAAAGAGAAATCGCGGATCGTATCCTCAAGGAAATCCGGGATCGTCTGAAATTTCTTAACGATGTCGGGCTGGACTATCTTGAACTGTCTCGCGCATCCGGCACGCTATCGGGCGGAGAAAGCCAGAGAATACGTCTGGCAAGCCAGATCGGGTCTGGCCTGACCGGCGTACTCTACGTACTTGATGAACCCTCTATCGGGCTACACCAGCGCGACAATGAGCGTTTGCTCGAAACGCTCAAACATCTGCGTGACCTGGGAAATTCAGTAATCGTGGTTGAACATGATGAAGATGCAATTCTGACCGCTGATCATGTCATCGACATGGGCCCGCGCGCAGGCGTGCATGGCGGTGAAGTCGTGGCGCAAGGAACGCCTGCGCAGATCATGAAAAGCCGCGACAGCCTGACAGGAAAATACCTCAATGGCGAAGAGGAGATCACCATTCCGGATCGCCGCCGCTGGGGCAAACGCACAAAGGCCTTGAAGCTCACTGGCGCGACAGGAAACAATCTGAAAAATGTTGACCTGGAAATCCCACTTGCAACGCTGACATGTGTGACGGGCGTGTCCGGTGGTGGGAAATCCACACTGATCATCGAGACACTCTACAAGGCGTTGGCCAGGCGATTGATGAACACCTCGGCTGCACCAGCTCCCTATAGTGAAATTCACGGGCTGGAACATCTCGACAAGATCATCGACATCGACCAATCCCCCATTGGCCGAACACCGCGCTCCAACCCAGCCACTTATACAGGCGCATTCGGCCCCATTCGGGACTGGTTTACAGGACTTCCGGAGGCAAAAGCGCGCGGATACAAGCCCGGCCGTTTCTCATTTAATGTCAAGGGCGGCCGCTGTGAGGCGTGTCAGGGTGATGGCGTCATCAAGATCGAGATGCACTTCCTGCCGGATGTCTATGTGACCTGTGAGGAATGCGGCGGCAAACGCTATAATCGTGAGACCCTGGAGGTGCTCTACAAGGGCAAATCCATTTCCGATGTCCTGGACATGACCGTCGAGGAAGCGCGAACCTTCTTTGCATCTGTTCCCGGCATTCGCTCGAAAATGGAAACGCTGGACCGCGTGGGCCTTGGTTACGTCAAGGTCGGCCAACAGGCCAACACACTGTCTGGCGGTGAGGCCCAGCGAGTAAAGCTTGCCAAAGAGCTCTCCAAACGCGCGACCGGACGCACGGTCTATATTCTGGATGAGCCAACCACAGGTCTTCATTTCGAGGACGTACGCAAACTGTTGGAAGTGCTTCAAGAGCTGGTGGATAGTGGCAATACAGTCATCGTGATCGAGCACAATCTTGATGTGATCAAGGTCGCTGACTGGATCGTGGATCTCGGTCCGGATGGAGGTGACGGCGGTGGACGGATCGTGGCGGTTGGAACACCAGAAGAAGTGTCAGAGAACCCGGAAAGCCATACAGGTCGCTTCCTAAAGGAAACCTTTGTACGGCACGCCGAGCGCAAGGCAGAACAGCGCAGCAAACTGAATGCGAAACCAATAGCTCAGTCCAAGCCAACGGCTCGAAAGACATCGAAAAAGGCTTCACCACGAAAGAAAACCGCAGCCAAGTAAGTCAGCTCAGTTCCATGTGAGGTCACTCAAATACGGAGCTGACTGGCTCTCTTGGCTGAAGACCCTTGTATAGATAGGCAATCAACCCGGCCATGGTGACAGACGCGTATGTTGTGACAAGCCCTACGCCGAAGCCGAACAATCCGTGATTGAGTGACGATACGCTTGCCGCATTATTCTTCAACAGGCCGATTTCCAATATGCTGAACAGAATGTCGCTAACAATTGAAACAGGGATAGCGACCAGTAATACAGCAGCGAGGATCCGCCACCAATTGCCCTGGCTCAGCCCCCATGAACTGAACACGACCATACGACCTTCGGCTACGGTTGCCGCCTGGACAAACAACAATCTGATATAAACAAATATTGCTGCCGCAAAACACACCACCGCGAATGCAATGATAAAGATGTTACCTCCATCCTGCATGAGCTTAGCAAAGACCTCTTGCATGGCCACTGGGTCTGCAGCCTCCAGATCCAGTCCCATCTGCGCTGCTGCTCCGGCCAGCATGATACTGAAAACAAACAGTACAAAAATCGAGATAATACCGAAAATCAGTATCAGACCCAGCGTAACACCCAAGACTCGTAGTTCCGGTTTTCCGAAGGTTATCCCTAAAGGAGGCTGAAACTCATCGTGCAATGCATGCTTCAGGACGCCTGTCGTGAAGATCAACGAAGCAATGGAAATGAAGATGGAAGACTGCAGACTCTGGGTTGCAGATATGAATTCGAATTTTGGAATCAGAATAGCAGGGTTCACAACGGCAATGACGGCAGATAGCGCGCTCAATACAACAACAGCCGGAAGCCACATTTGCCAATTGTCAAACAGATATCTGTAAGCTGCGCCGACACTTTCAAGTATCGGCACCTTCCCCGCAGGCACGTCGGCCATGATGCACTCCTGATTCAATTCGGCACAGGTAAAGCACAGCATGGCACGTCCCTCAATTGCGGGAGTTGTTTCGGGCGAGCTTATTCGACTTCTCTTTTTGAGCTGAATGCGTATATAGCCGCTGCATGACCTACTCTCCCATACACATTATCGGCGGCGGCATGGCCGGCTCGGAAGCAGCATGGCAAGCGGCGAATCTGGGCGTACCCGTGATCCTGCATGAAATGCGGCCAACCAGGGCGACTGACGCTCACCACACCGGCGACCTTGCAGAACTTGTTTGCTCGAATTCCTTTCGGTCAGACGATCACGAGAACAATGCCGTTGGGTTGTTGCATGAAGAAATGCGTCGCGGCAATGGCATCATCATGCGCGAAGCCGCCAATCATCAGGTGCCCGCAGGATCTGCCCTGGCAGTCGACCGGGATGCGTTTTCACAAGCCGTGACTCAAGCACTCCAGACCCATCCACTCATCACAATTGAACGCGGCGAGATTGATCATATCCCTCCCCCCGAATGGGACAGTGTCATCATCGCCACAGGCCCGCTGACGTCTCCCGCACTGGCCGAAAAGATCAAGGACCTGACGGGCGAAGAGGAATTGTCGTTCTTCGACGCCATCGCGCCAATCATCTATCTGGAAAGCATCGACATGTCGCGTGCATGGCGTCAGTCGCGCTATGACAAGCCGGGGCCAGGCGGAGACACAGCCGCTTACATCAATTGCCCTATGGATGAAGCCCAGTATCTGAACTTCTTGCAGACACTTGAAGAAGCTCCAAAAACTGAATTCAAGGACTGGGAAGGCACGCCATATTTTGAAGGCTGTCTGCCGATCGAGGTCATGGCATCGCGTGGACCCGAAACCCTACGCTATGGCCCTATGAAACCCGTAGGCCTAACCAATCCACATCAACCGGACGTCAAGGCGCACGCCATTGTACAGCTGCGTCAGGATAACAAGCTGGGCACATTGTGGAACATGGTCGGCTTTCAGACAAAGCTGAAACATGGTGCACAAAAAGATGTGTTTCGTCAGATACCGGGACTGGAAAATGCCGAATTCGCACGTCTTGGCGGTATCCACCGCAACACATTCATCAACTCACCCAGGCTTCTGGATGAAAGCCTTAGACTCAAGAAAAAACCGTCACTTCGTTTTGCCGGTCAGATCACAGGCGTCGAGGGGTACGTTGAGAGCGCAGCCATGGGCATGCTTGCTGGTCGCTTTGCTGCGATGGAACGCATGGGACGGCAATTGCCACCGCCGCCGCCAACGACTGCCCTCGGTGCGCTTGTCATGCATATCACAGGTGGGCACCTTGAAGCTGGCGGCACATTCCAGCCAATGAATGTGAATTTCGGATTGTTCCCCGAAATCACCGATTATGAAAAGGTGAACCCGGAGACTGGCAAGCGCTGGCGCGGCAAGGACAAGGGGCGCGCACGCAAACGCGCCATGTCTGCAAGGGCTCTGGATGATATCGGTGTCTGGTTATCGGATCAGGTCTCGCCAGAATCTCAGATGTGATCAGAATTTGCGTGAAAGACTGACCGCTCCGAAGCGCTGTGGAATGTCTTGAGTTTCATACTCTTCGGTGCGCTCAATATAGGTCAGACCGATTTGTGTCTGCCCAAACTGCAGGACGAGCCCCGCTTGCAGATCGGCAACAAAATCCTTTGCCACGACACTTGGATCATCCGTCCTGAAGAGCGAGCCTTCCAGAAAGATATCATGGGCGACAGCACGGCCTTCGACGCCACCGAAAATGTACCAGCTAAACCCATCATCCGGGGCGAAATAACCTGATCCCGCGAGAGATGGACGCACGCGCGGTGGTCCATAATCATTCTTGAGATCCTGGCCAATTCGGACCGTCAGACCCGCCCTCGCATTCGTGTAGATGTTTCCGAGAGTCACACCGAGATTAGGCGTGATATCAATACCAAAATCTGTCTCACCGAGCTTGGCAAGCGCCCTCATCTTCTTGTCATAGCTGATGACAACACCGACTTCATCCTTGATCTGGTTATCCCAACCTTGTGGTGCTTCATCTTCAATGAGGTTGTGAATTTCTTCCTGCGCCCACTCCCCACCTGCACTTGGACCAACCACACCCAACTGAATGGTGAGTTGGTCAATTGTGTTACTGCGTTCAACGACATTGGTGAATTCGCCATATAGCCAGGCAGCATAAGGACGCTGGTCAGGAAGATATTCTGTCGTCTGAAGATCATTGGGGGTGAAGACCGACTGACCAATCGCCAGACCGCGTCTGACCACTACCGCATCATCTCCTCGCATCAGATTGGTCGCAAATCTGGACACCGGGTCCATTGGCTTAGAACCGGACATCCAGGACAAGCGAAGTCCATTGGTGTAATTGTCGTCGCTATCACCAAAATAGTCGTTTTCAACAACGAGGGACCATGTCCCTTTTTCATCAGTCAATTGATGATTGTCTTCATCTGGCTGCTGTGCATGAGCCTGAACACCATATGCTCCCCCGCACAGTATCAACATGGCTGTCATTAATCGTGATGTTTTCAACGGAGCCTCCAGATACCCTCAATCATGAAGGGGCCCGTCACACTGTGATGCGCACAGCCCGCCCCCTCTTGAGTACCAAACAGTCCAATCGGATTCTGGTTCCCATTTGAGGACGTTAGAATTTTGGACGACAATCTCGACGGAGGTGGATCAGCATATTTCCGGGCCGTGCTGGTGAACCATTTGGAATGGCCGCGGAAGAACCAGAAAATCGCAAAACTGCTCTTCCCTGTTTCTCGGCTATGATCATGGAAAAAGAATAGTTATCGCGCCAGTGTGAGCGCTATGGTGTCGGGACTCACACTTCAGAATGGAGCGCGATCAACCATATCTCGCCTATTGGCCGGACCGGATTACCAAAGGTTTTGCGTAACACCGCTCTGGCAGGGGCAGAAGGACTTGAACCCTCGACCCTCGGTTTTGGAGACCGATGCTCTACCAACTGAGCTATACCCCTACGAGAGAACCAGCCTGATACTTTATTGATGCAACGTAGGCAAGTGTTCTGTGCGCCTTTCCTGTTCATGCTTTCACAAATGATGGTTCAAAAGGAAACAACCCAGATCTCCGACAGACTCACTTGGCCCCTGCTCTTCCTGACTCTCCGATCCCAGACAGCATTTCTGTCGAAATCAGTTCCTGATAAATTTCAAATAAATCTGAGCACTAAATGCAAAAGAATGCTGCATCATGCCATTTAACAAACTTGATATGGCGCGGAATTCGCCTATTGTTCGCCAGAGCATGGGGAAGAGCCCCGAAATCGATCAATTGGGGAAGGGAAGACATGAACTTCATCAAGAATGTGCAGATATTTCTGGCAGCAGTGTTTTTCACCGCCATCGCTGCTTGCTCATCCGCGCCTACCGCTGAAGATTACGCCGCGCGCGCGCAACTTCCAAACAACACAGTCCAAAGCCCGGCACCTTCAACCACGTCCTCTCCCGGGACGCCTTCAGCTGCCGCTATCCTGAAAAACCAGTATCATCTGGGAAATGGTGACCGGATCCGAATTACGGTGTTTGGAGAGCCAGACCTGTCAGGCGAATTTGTTGTTGACGGCGCAGGTCAGATTTCCATTCCGCTCATCGGAGAAATAAACGCTGCAGGCTCCTCCATCAGAGACTTGCAACGGAGACTGGAAGCAGAATATCGCTCTGGATATCTGAATGACCCAAAAATCTCGGCTGAAGTCGTGAATTATCGCCCTTATTACATCATGGGTGAAATCAACCGGCCCGGCGAATACCCCTACATGTCTGGATTGACAGTTCTCAATGCCGTCGCAACGGCACAGGGCTTCACCTACAGGGCCAATAAGCGCGAAGTGTTCATTCGTAGCGCAGATGAACTGCAGGAACGCAAGGTTGTTGTTTCATCTTCTTTGCAAGTGCACCCAGGAGATACAATCAGGATCGGCGAACGCCTGTTCTGATAACCAGACGTCTTTAGAACCAACAGCATCAAACGCTGCGAGACCTCATCCGTTTCGCAGCGTTTTTTGTGAAAATCTGCAAGCTAACGCTGGACCTTACGGTGTAATATGCGCTATCTGGTCCGCTCTCTGTTGAGCGGGTATAGCACAATGGTAGTGCAGCAGCCTTCCAAGCTGAGGATGTCGGTTCGATCCCGTCTACCCGCTCCAAGCCTTTTCAAAGACTTAGCCTACATTTATCCCCCTCGCACTGGAACTGGTTTACAGTCGGCTTGCATCTGTATTCGCGAGTGGTGCTATTGATGGTGCCCGGGGAGCGGGGCACGACCATCACTGGAATCATTATATTTTTCACAAATCGGGACACCCGCAATCGCCCACTATAACCCCAGGTGGTGTTTCGGGACACTTGGCAATGGAGGCAATCTTGCATCACCATTGACGAACTGCGCCCCCTCCGGGGCACAATTTCCAACAGGCTCAGGTTCAGATAAAAGACATGTCCAGTTCAGACAGCTCACTTTCGCCAGCCCAAAACAGCGTCGCAGTAGTCATGGCATCAATGAATGCCGAAGACACGATCGGGCGTGCAGTGCGGTCTGCACTGGCTCAACCGGAAGCCGTACAAGTCATTGTCATTGATGATGGTTCAAACGATGCTACCGCTACGGCCGCAATGGCCGCCGATGATGGTTCGGGGCGTCTCGAAGTTCTGTCATTGCCGCAAAACAGAGGACCTTCCGCTGCTCGAAACATTGCACTGGAACGTGTCACTGCCGAATGGTTCACTATCCTGGATTCCGATGATTTCATGGATGAAGACCGCCTCTCGCGCATGCTTGCAGCAGGCAAGGACGAACATGATTTCATCGCGGATGATCTTTGGGTTGTCCAGGAAGGTGAAGAAGACGGCCTTCGAAGCGTTCTTTGGGACAAGAACGACCCCTCTGTGCGCAAGTCGATGACCTTGGAGTATTTCATCCGCTCCAATATGCCCCACCCGGAAAGGCCTCGACGCGAACTGGGTTTCATCAAGCCCCTGATACGCATGTCGACGCTGCGACGGCTTGACCTCAGCTATGACGAAACCATGCGCCTCAATGAAGACTTCGACTTGTATTGTCGCTTGTTGGCAGACGGCATTCCCGCCCTGCTCACGGAACCGATGGGATATGTCGCCGTGCGTCGATCAGATTCCCTGTCTGCCCGGCACGACCATAATGCTTTACGCGCACTCTACAAATGCGCGCTGGACCTTCAGAAATTACCCGGTCTTTCCAGAAGTGAAACTGATGCACTGGAAGAATATCGCGCAATGACAAGTCGACGCTATCGCTGGCCCTGGCTGATTCATGCGTTGAAAACACGGAAGATCAAGGAGGTCGTTTCCTGCTTTTCGACATCTCCAGACGTCATTCTTCACCTGCTGGGAAAAATTCTCGAAACGGGCCTCACCAAGGCCTCTCGTCAGAGATAGGTCCGTTTTTGGGTGGCTGCCATATTGCATAACCCACTTGAAGATTTGTGATATCGTCATGGAGACGGGATGTGAAACAGCGCCTTAGCCCACTTGATTTTCTGCGTGGTATCGCCCTGTTGGGTGTGCTGGTCGTGCACACATCTCAATCATTTCCATCCATTTCCTACCGTCTGGGAGAAGTCTATTTCTTTGGGCGTTATGGCGTGCAGTTGTTTTTCGCCGTATCCGGTTTCACCATCATGATGATGTACCAGTCCTATCTGGACAAATGGGAGACGCCGGTAAAGGTGTTCTACCTGAAGCGAATCCTGCGGCTCTACCCACTCTTTTTTGTCGCGGCATTTGCCTATATCCCGCTGTTTGAGCACTACTCCAATTTCAATCCGGATGGCCTTCAGGCGATGGACCTGGTGCGCGTCTTGACACTTACCGGTGGTATTGACCCTCATCTGCTCAATGCCGTTGTGCCTGGTGGGTGGTCCATTATCGATGAGATCTATTTCTATCTCCTCTTTCCGATCATGTTCATGGCCTATGGTCGGGTGAACATGGTGTATATCGGCTTGCTGATCGCCGGGCTGAACATTGCTTTGAACCTGTCCGCAGAAACGGTTTTTGCAGGCCGCGAGCCCTGGCTGATCGAAGACTTCCTATATCGGAACATTCTGAACAATATCGTGGTGTTCTATGCCGGGATTGAAGCGTGGCGACGCTTGAACAAATCGAGCTGTGACTTCCTGAAAATCTGGGTGCCGTTCGCGATAGCATCGGTTGTTGTGCAATATCTGCGTTCGGATCACACCGGCATCGCCGCCATGAAGGAAGTCGTATATCTGTTTCTAGATCATCAAGCTCCAATGATGTCTTCAGCTGCAATGGCGTTCATCATTCACTGGGTCATGGTGCTCTCATTCAGGATCCCCAAATTGTCGCAGCCCCAGCTGGAAAAGTTCGGGACCGTCACCTATACCGGCTATATTACACATTTCGGTATCATCGCTCTGGCTGAAATGCTGGTGCACCAATTCGGCCTGACCAATGTGGCCCGATTTGAACTCATGATCATTCCGATTACTGCAGTGACCGCGCTGGTATCATTTTCGATTGTCAAATGGACCGAGCATTACTGGCAAAACCTGGCCAATCAGCTCTGCGCCAATTGGTTTTCCCGCAAGAATTCAGCGACGGCACCCAATGTGGTCAAAGCCGGAGCCTGACTGATCATTCAGCCACCTGTTTGTTCGCAACAGTCAGGGTTCGTGGCCTTGGCGGTCGAAAACTGTTGAAATAAGCAATTACTGCTTACAGTCTATGCGTATTAGCAGCGTCAATCAGGCTTGATGTAAGAAGAGCTCCAAACGCCCCGGTCGGGCACAATCATTGCTTGTTGTTCAGAAGATATTTCGTTCTGCTTGATAGGGATATGCGCAATATCAAGCGCAGAGACGGCTGAGTACCAGTTGTCACTTGCAATCCCGCTTGAGCCGAATTGGCAAACCAGGATCTGATTTTATGTCAAAGCAGCGCGTTCTCGCAATTTGTCTTGATGCTTTCGATGCCGCCACGGCGCGAAAAATGATGGCAGAAGGAAAACTTCAGGGCCTCAAACGCTTCATGGACAAAAGTGCACGTTTCGATCTGGAACATGGGCCTGACAATACTGCCCGATACACTGGTCTTACAATGGAACATTTCGCTTCCGGGATGAAACCAGAGACAGCTCAAAAATGGTCCGTTGTCGGCTTCGACAAGGAAAACTACAAGGCCATTCAAAGCCACGCGACTCTCAAGCCGTTTTTCGCGGATCTTGATTCAAAAGTTGTGGTCCTGGACCACCCCTATTTCGACATGGAAGGCTATACCAATATTCAAGGTGTAGTGGGCTGGAGTGGACATGATGTTGGTGTGAACACCTTCTGTTATCCTGACGGTCTGATCGACGAGCTGAATGACAAATTCCGGCCGCCATCTACCCACCATGAGCTCAATTCGATGGTGTATCCATCTGAACAGCAAACCTCCGACATGGCCGACAATTTGATCGCGTCGACAAAAAACCGCACAGATGTCGCTGAATGGATGTTCAGCGAACGCTTTCCTGACTGGGATGCAGCCGTCATGGCCTATGGTGAAAGCCATGATGCCATTGAGATCTTCCTTCACGGGATCATGGATGACCACCATGTCGCACACATGCCTTCAGCCAAGCCGGCACGGCGCGGCCTGGAAGGCGTTTACGAGGAAATTTCCAACGGCATTGAGCGCTTGTCACAGAAATTTCCCGATGCAAAGATCGTTATTTTCACAATGCACGGTATGGGTCACTCAGATACTGACCTGATGGACATGATCCTGCTTCCGGAACTGATGTATCGCTGGAATTTCGACAAGACCATGTTCCGCCCGCGGGAGGATTGGAAGAATGCCAAATCCCCGTCACTGCGCCCAGGCGAAGCATGGGAAGCCGCCATTACCAATCAGTTGACGCATTCCCTTGACGAACAAATCCGAACCCTCGTTCCCCGAACAACCCGCAAGGTCGGCCAAATTCTGGACAAGGTGATCGGAAAGAAAGATGAGCAAGAAGATGATCATCGTCCACGCTCACAACCAGGTGCCAGCCGTGTTTTCGGCATGGAATGGATGCCGGCAGATTGCTACAGCCCTTACTGGCCACGCATGAAGGCCTTTGCCCTACCGTCCTATTTTGCAGCCCCGATCCGGGTCAATCTTAAAGGACGCGAGTCCAAGGGCACGGTGGAGCTTTCCGAATACAAGGCATTGCTCGACGAAATCGAACAGGAGGTTCGTGCCTGTCGCGACATCAAGACCGGTGAACCTGTCGTCAAATACCTCACTCGTCCCGGCGAAGATGACCCGCTGAACCTGCCTGACACACAAGGCGATATCATGATTATCTGGGAAGGAAGCCCGATCGGCTTTCGTCATCCCAGATTTGGAGATATCGGCCCAGCCCCCTGCCGTCGCATGGGCGGACACTCGGGCGGATATGGGGCCATGTGGATGAAGGCAGAGGGCATCGAGCCGGGCGATTATGGCCTACGGTCATCATTTGATGTCGCACCGACAGTCGTCGATCTGATGGGCAAGGTCCGTCCAAACTATATGGATGGCGACAGTGTCCTCAATATTGTTCGGCGTATGGAGCCTGCCGAATAATTGTTCGTGGTGTAACCTCGTCCACGACCGAGGCAACAGTTCTTGCAGATCAATACCACAAACGCCGCTGGTTCAATCCAGCGGCGTTTTCTTTGGCGTGATCAGATGCGCATGCTCATCTTGGAAACGTCCACGCCCCAAAGATCATTTCCGCAAATATATTAGAGCTTTATGGAAACTCCACTTCCGATATTTCGAAATCAATGGGCCAAATTAGGATCTTGTTGGGAAATTTTTGTTCTTCTGTCTGCCTCACCAAGTCATGAGCGTTGCGTAAGAGTGTCAAAAATGAACAATGCGTTTCAATTCAACGGACGACCAGACAAACCAATCGAGCACGCTGCCCAGGCAAAAGGTGTGCGCGCCGAAATGGTCGCCAATGATGAGCTCGACTATTTTCGCTATGAGGATGTAGAAGACAAGTGGCCAGCGTGGAAATCAACGACCTTTATCCTGGGCTGCTGTAGCGCCTTCTGGGCGTTTGCCATTTTTCTGGGTTCACAGATCTTCGGCTGATCAAGGCATATTCAAAATTGATATAACAAAGCCGCCCGCAGTCATCTGCAAGCGGCTTTTTTAGTGTTCAATCAATGGGGTATGGAACTAAGTCCGTCTTGAACTTCTAGTAAGCGCCCTTACCGAACAAAACGACCGGCACTCCAAGGAAAAGGATCTTGAGGTCCATCCAGATCGACCAGTCGCGAGCATATTGTGCGTCCAGCTGGATACGACGCTCATAATCCGTGTCACTGCGACCTGACACCTGCCAGAGTCCCAGAACACCGGGACGAACAGCGCCGTAGATCGCGAAATCTGCTGACGATCCATAGTCGGGAATTTCACGCTGTGTAATCGGGCGTGGTCCGATAATGGACATCTCACCTTTGAGAATATTGAAGAGTTGCGGGATCTCATCAATCGAAGTCTTGCGAAGAAAGCGACCGATCAGCGTGATCCGCGGATCCTTCTTCAATTTCTTGTAGAGACGCCAGTCTTCCGCAGCTTCAGGGTCGTTTTCCAGCAGGTCGTTCAAGCGCTCTTCTGCATCCATCGCCATCGTACGGAATTTATAACAGGGGAAGAGACGTCCCCCCACTCCCGGACGATATTGAGTAAAGAACACGTCTCCACCATCACTCNACTTCACCAGGATCGATATGACCAGAAGAAATGGTGCAATGAAGACCAGCAACACCGAACTCAATGCAATATCTATCAACCGTTTGATAACGCTACGTTTAGCGCGCGTATAATCGTGTTCGAAAGGTTCTACACCGATGACGGAACCGATCAATCCTCCATCCATGACGGAATTATGTTTCATGGCAGGCTTATCCCATTGACACCCAAGCTACTCTGTCAGTGCTAGCAAGCCGCAAGCCAGATACATGCCTGCGTCGAGAAATCATGGAGAAACTTACATCCGAACCAATCTGTTCGCTCTCGATTGTCGGCTAATCCCGTGACTTCGTGCAGTCCCCTTGCCCAGCAGCACCTTTACTTTTGATAAAGAAACATTAGCAATTTGCAACAAACTTTATGCAGTTTCTCCAGTCAGGCGAGAACAGCCGTAATAATCATGTCATTATTATTCTCTTTTGAGCAGCATGCCTGAATTTTATGCTTCAGGTTAGAACCCGTAAATTCGAATCTGTGTCATCATGAAGCATTATAACTTTATAAGATACATTCTGATCAAGTAACTCGCCCAAATGGGGAAATTCTTCGAAAAGGTCTGTGAACGATTCCCAGTCAAATTTCGAAGCATGACTCCCTGCTACATGGCCGTAGAATTGCAGTCGTGACAGGTCAGAACCAGACCGATCAGAACAAAATGATCCTGTCTCTTGCGTGATCATCAGAGCCCCATGGCAATGGAGAACAAGGTCCATGACGATAGCACCTACCTCTTCTGACGTGAGTGTCACCATTGCTGTAGCGACTTACAAGCGTCCGATATTGTTGGAAAAGCTGCTGATCAGCCTGAAGGCGCTTGTGTTCGTCAAGAACCCCAATTCAGACATTACCATTGCAATCATAGACAATGACCCTGAATTCAGTGCGCGTGAGATCGTTGAACGCCACGCTGCAGACAGTCCCTATCCGATGGAATATTTCACCGAAAAACTTCCCGGAGTCACGCATGTACGCAACCAGGCCCTGAGACTTGCTGCTGACAAGGATTTCCTGGCCTTCATCGATGATGATGAAATGGCAACTCCAGACTGGCTGGACGCGCTGCTCACAACACAATCAACAACCGGAGCCACTGCCGTCTTCGGACCTGTCCATCCGATATATGGCCAATCTCCTGCGCCCTGGATCAGGGACTGGGGTGTCCATGGACGCTTCATGGACGTTGGGGGTGCCCAGCCAAAGCCCGGTGCCACCTGCAATTGCCTGATTGACATGAAGGTAGTGAGACAGGAGGGACTTACCTTTGATCCCAAAATGTCCCTGACTGGTGCAGAAGATACTTTGTTCTTCTCAATACTTCTGGATCGGGGATACAAGTTCTTCAGATCACCGGAAGCGCTGGTCCATGAACATATTCCAGATGATCGCGCACAACCAGAATGGCTTTTGAAACGATGGTACAGAACCGGCCTCACGGATTCCATCGTTGCCGGGCGAAACTCATCTGAGGCGATTAATCGGGTCAAAGCGTTCCTGAACGGACTGATACGGTTCAGCATTGGTGGTGTGGTCAGTTGCGCCACTGCGATCACACATCGTGACTGGCGAAATCGTGCAACAATGAAACGACTCTACACAGCATGTCGCGGCGCAGGAATGATAAGCTATGCCATGGGTCGCAGTTACGAAGAATATGGTCGAAAGAAGAACGCCTGACGGTGCTCACATCGATTTCTCTACACGAACCAACTCTCAAAATTTCCGGTTAGAAGCGGCCAGAGCTTCTGAACATTTTGCTTGGCTGTTCTGATTTGACTTCAAAGGCTTGGTCCTTGCACTCGGAACAAGAGATTACAAAACCGAAACATTGAAGAAGCAAGCAGATGCAGCTCGAAGCCTCATGCTCATGAGCCGTTTCACCGCAGAGCAAATCTTCTTGTCGAGAGAACCGGCCCGATGATTTTGACACGAATCCTGGCGCTCAGCCTGTTTAGCATAGCATTGGCTGCTTGTTCTGCCGAGGAGCCCAGAGCAATCGCTCAAAAGGCCTGCAAGGGTGTCGCCTATCGTGGACGCATGATCGAAATCAATACAGGCTCGCCTCGGTTGGAAAGTCTACTGAAAGAGAAAGAAGTCATACTGACCTTTGATGATGGTCCGCATCCTTCACGGACAGAGGAAATGCTGTCTATCCTGAAGGAATATTGTGTACCAGCCGTGTTCTTCCTGCGCGGAGACAATGCATATCGTCATCCCCAAAAAGTGCGCACCATCTGGGAATCGGGACATCTTATTGGTGGACACAGTGTCAGACATGATCATCTGCCACAGTTGGAGTTTGATGAGGCGACAGCGGATATTGATCGGGGGATCCAGCTAATTGCCGATGCCCTTCACGAAGTCGACCCGAAATGGGAACCGAAACTGTTCCGCTTTCCCTATTTCGATACGACTCCTGAATTATCGGCTTATGTCAAACAGCGGGGCCTGGTCGAAATCGGCGCAAACGCCTCCGGCAAGGATTGGTTTCACAAAACACCAGAGAGCATTGTCAACGAAGTCATGACGCGACTGGCAGCAAACAAACAAAGTGGTGTGATCCTACTGCATGACCCATTTGAATACACGAATGAGGCAATCGTCCTGCTTCTGGATGAGTTGATCGCTCAAGGATATGTTTTTTCGGACATCACCATTACGGATTAACAAATCAGCCGCAGATGGTCGCTAACTTGCAGGTCCCTTACCTGGAAAGTGCCGTGGTCTCCCGATCCATAGCAACGGACCTGATATTTGATTTTCATCCCCTGATCGTCAGGCATATGTAAGCAGTAAAACGCATGTCCAAGCCCCTTTCAGATCGGCCCCATGCCACTCCAGCCTCCGACCGCTCGCCTTTGCAAACAGGGCTGAGCTATGGTGTTCTGGCTCTCGTAAGCTTCATCATTGTGGCCTTCTCAATCTCATCCGCTTACAGGATGAAAGAAGGAGCGCCACATATGGCTGTGTTGTCGGAAAAAATGGATGACTACCTGCTTCACCGCGATGAAATCGACATGGTATTTCTCGGGAGCAGCCAGACCTTCCGTCATATTGATGCACCGCGAATCAATCGCTTACTTGATGAAGCGGGCATAGACCTGACCGTTTACAATTTCGGTGTGCCCGCGCTGACCGAACCTGAGATGCGCTATATTGCAGATTTCATTATCGAGAATAAATCCCCCCGCCTGAAATATGTGGTCCTGCAAAACCCGCTCAGAGCAGAGGGTGAATTTTCAAACATGATGTCACAACGCGGACGGTTCTTTCGGGCTCCGGCGCGCGCAGCCGAAACCTGGACCGATGTAAATTGCTACACGGGTACCCTGATGGGAAAGATCAAACGCTACCGCAACAATGCTCAGGCCATGACGGCCGAAGCTCTCGGCCTTGGGCGGCTGGCGCAACTTGCATTTCCTTCGGACGACGAAAGTGCATTGAAATATGCGTCCGGATACAGGGATAATGATGGGTTCTGGCCTGTAGATGAAGACAGCAATGGACATGTTGTCATGCGCGGCAAGAACACACCCATGACCAGGAAATCCATGGATAATTTCCTGGCCGGAAAATCCGATTACATTCCAGATGACAAAGCTTCTACCTGTCGCGCCAACGAATTGCTTGAGACGATCGGAAAAATCCGCAAGTCCGGCCTGAAGCCACTTTATTTTGTATCTCCCAGCCCGAAGGAAACCGGGCATGACAAAGCCATTACCGAGGCTATATCCAGGGCTGACCCAACGCTTCCAATCCTGGACATGAGCTCACCCGGAAGATATCCGGAGCTTTTCCAGCCTTCACTCTGGTTTGACCACTCACACATGAAAGGCAATGGCGCAAAAGCCTTGGCCGATCTGATCTCCCCTGCGCTGATTGCCCATTTACAGACATCCAATATCGCGGATGCACGTATCGCAAACAACGATCCTGTCGTTCCGGAAACACCTTGATTTCCTGCCAGTGCCGAACGCTGAATCTAGTTAGCTCATTCCCCTGACCTAACCTGTATCAAGTGTCCGCATCCGCTTGCGGATGAACATATCCAAACGCTTCAATCACTATGGGGGTGCATTTTACCCTATTGGCGTGCGCGATAGCGGCGAAATATATGTTTCAGCCATTTGCTTTCTTCCGCCAGATCATATCGACACGCTTGCGCAAATGGTTGTGTTCTGAAGGGAACCTTCATTCAGTCACCATCTGGGCCGCCGTGTCAGAAACCCCCAACTTGACTGTAGAGGAATGAATGCGACAATGCTGCATTGCAACAGAGGCATGGACTATCGCCCCATTAGCCATTCAATTCGGACCTGAAACTCAGTTATGAAAATTGTATCTGCAATCCTGGACCAGATGGAAAAGTCAGCGCCATATGCAACCAGCAAACCCTTGAGGCTTGCGGATGTCGAGTTGAGTGGTCCGGGCCCAGAGGAAATCCTGGTCAAGATCGAAGCTGCAGGGCTTTGCCACAGTGATCTGAGCGTTATCAATGGCGACAGACCGCGTCCCACCCCAATGGCATTGGGACATGAAGCCTGCGCAACCGTGATGGAAACCGGAAGCAATGTGGCTGACCTGTCGCCAGGTGACCGGGTGGTCCTGAGTTTCCTGCCGACCTGCGGGCATTGTCCAAGTTGCTATTCCGGGGAAAGCTATCTTTGCGATAATGGCGCAGCGGCCAATGGCGCTGGTGTTCTATTGAGCGGGGAATCGCGCCTGCAAGAAGGCACGACCTGCGTGCACCATCATCTGGGTGTTTCAGCCTTTGCCAGCCATGCTGTGGTTGATCACAGATCCGCTGTGCGTATTCCATCTGATATTCCAGTCGAGATTGCCGCACTCTTTGGATGTGCTGTCCTGACAGGTGTGGGAGCAGTTCTGAATACTGCCAAGCTGATCGCTGGGGAAAGCGTCCTTATATATGGCATGGGCGGTGTGGGACTTTCCGCCCTTCTCGGTGCGCGCGCCGGTGGAGGAACCCCGATCGCGGTCATAGACCCCTCACCCGCCAAGCGCGAACTGGCTCTGGAACTCGGCGCTGATGCTGCTCTGGCACCTGATGCCGGTCCAGACGCAGTTGAAAAGGCAATCGGCCGAAAACCTGATCTGGTTATCGAAACAGTTGGCCGGGCTGCGGTCCTTGAGACAGCATACAAGGCCGCCAGACGCGGTGGCCGTATCGTGACTGTGGGACTGCCCAATCCAACAGAACACCTTTCTATCCCCGCAGTGTCACTGGTTGCGGAAGGAAAGACCTTGATGGGTAGCTATATGGGATCCTCTGTTGCACAGCGGGACATTCCGCGATTCATACAGATGTGGAGATCCGGAAGGCTACCTGTTGAAAGATTGCTGACATCCGTCTCTCCTCTTTCAGAGATCAACAGCTTGTTTGATGCTCTGGATTCCGGCCAGGCCATCCGACAGATCGTCATTCCCTGAGACCGATGACCAGCCCTTTTCAATTTCTCTCAGCTACAGGACCAGCCTCATGAGTCGGCAATTGATGAAACACGCCTGCTATATCGATGGGAAGTGGGTCACCTCGCAGGCGCAAGGGGCGATCGATGTGACAAACCCCGCCACGGGTGAGGTTATCGGAAATGTACCCAATCTTGGTGCAACCGAAACCCAGGCCGCAATCCAAGCAGCTGACAAGGCGCTGGCAGATTGGGCCGGTCGTACCGCTAGTGAGCGCGCGGCAATCCTGCAAAGATTTTACAATCTGATGCTCGAAGAACGAGAATCACTCGCCGCCATCCTGACAGCGGAACAGGGCAAACCCCTCAAGGAAGCGCGTGGAGAGATTGTCTATGCTGCCAGCTTTCTGGAATGGTTCGCTGAAGAGGCAAAGCGCGCCTATGGCGAAGTCATCCCTGCCAAGCAGGCTGACAAGCGCATCATTGTGCTCAAGCAGCCAATCGGGGTGGTGGCAGCGATAACCCCGTGGAATTTTCCATCCGCCATGATCACCCGCAAGATCGGCCCTGCGCTGGCGGCAGGATGCACGGTGGTTCTCAAACCCGCAGAACAAACACCGTTTTCAGCGCTCGCCCTGGCCGCGCTTGCAGAAGAAGCTGGTGTACCCCCGGGCGTTTTCAACGTGATCACCGGCAATGCGGCAGATATTGGCGGTGAACTGACCAGCAGCCCCGTGGTTCGGAAGATATCCTTCACCGGGTCGACGGAAATCGGAAAACTTCTGATGCGACAATCAGCTGACACGATCAAAAAACTGTCGCTTGAACTGGGTGGCAATGCACCTTTTATCGTGTTCGATGATGCTGATCTGGATGCCGCCGTGGAAGGCGCAGTGATTTCAAAATATCGCAATGCTGGCCAGACCTGTGTGTGCGCGAACCGCTTTTATGTTCATGAAGACGTCTATGACGCGTTTGCAGCCAAATTGACGAAAGCTGTTTCTACCCTGAAAGCCGGAAACGGTGCGGATCAGGATACCGATCTGGGCCCATTGATCGATCAGGATGCAAAAGCCAAGGTTCACAGCCACCTTCAAGATGCCCTGTCCAGGGGTGCCCGCGTCCTGTGTGGTGGCGCGCCATCCGATTCAGAAGATCCATTCTTTCCCGCTACAGTCCTTTCAGACGTGCCCGCCGATGCGCTTCTTGCACGCGAGGAAACCTTTGGTCCCATCGCCGGACTTATCCGCTTTTGCGAAGATGACGAAGTGATTGCAGCCGCCAACAACTCGCAATCTGGTCTCGCGGCCTATTTCTATTCCAGTGACATGTCTCGTATCTGGAAAGTTGCTGAAGGTCTGGAAGTGGGAATGGTTGGGATCAATACCGGCCTGATTTCGACCGAAGTCGCGCCATTTGGTGGTGTCAAACAATCCGGCCTGGGACGCGAGGGCAGTCATCATGGGCTCGATGACTATATGGAGCTCAAATATCTATGCATGGCTGTCTGAGCTTGCCCCCAGTCTTTCCCAGCCTTCCCCGAAACCGAAGCGACAATATTTGTTACTGTCGGCTGGTGACTGGCTGACTGAACTCTCGCCTGACGCCACAAACCCAGTTCTATGGAAGTTGCGTTAACGCCATGCGCAGGATCAATTCCACGCAGATGTGTCGTGAACATCACGATCCGGCTGCACGCCTGACGCATATAGCGAAGTATATCTTGAGTTTAGGTGATGTTTTGCGTTCGAATGGTGGGCGGTAACGGGTTCGAACCGCTGACCCTCTCGGTGTAAACGAGATGCTCTACCAGCTGAGCTAACCGCCCGATTCAATCGAAGACCCGCGTTCTAGCGGCTATGGAGACAATCTGCAAGCAGGAAGTCTGACTTCAATCAAAGAATATGCGTCGATACAAGATCGACGCATATTTGTTCTTGGATCTCAGGTGCTTAATGAGAGGCGTATGGATTGTCACCCGATGTCTGCTCGTCACGCTTGGTCAGATTTGAGCTCAACCGTGCTTCATCTTCCTCCGTCCACTCAATTGCTGTCACCGGACGGATCAGTGCCCTCGCCAGAACCTGATCCACAGTACTGACCGGAATGATCTCCAGCCCCTGTTTCACATTGTTCGGAATGTCTTCCAGATCCTTTTCATTCTCCTGGGGTATGAGCACAGTCTTGATGCCTCCCCTGAGTGCGGCCAGCAGCTTCTCTTTCAATCCGCCGATGGGCAATACTCGCCCGCGCAGGGTCACTTCGCCAGTCATCGCAACCGTTCTGGAAATCGGGTTGCCTGTGAGAAGCGACACCATCGCTGTGGTCATCGCGATACCTGCCGACGGTCCGTCCTTGGGCGTTGCACCTTCAGGAACGTGAACGTGAATATCGGTGGAATTGAAAAGGTCGGGACGAATGCCAAGAGAAACCGCTCGCGCACGAACGTAACTGTTCGCCGCCGAAATAGATTCCTTCATGACATCACGAAGNTTACCGGTCACCGTCACTTTACCACGTCCGGGCATTTGAACGGCCTCAACCGTCAAAAGATCTCCACCGACTTCAGTCCAGGCAAGCCCTGTCACAACGCCAACCTGGTCTTCGCGATCAGCCATGCCGTAGCGGACTTTTCTGACGCCCGCAAATTCAGCCAGATTATCCTGACTTACAACAACGGCACTGACTTCACCCGATACGATCTTGCGCACCGATTTACGTGCAAGCCCTGCCAGCTCGCGTTCAAGAGAACGCACACCGGCTTCGCGTGTGTAATAGCGAACAAGATCACGGATAGCTCCATCCGTGACGGACCATTCGCCTTCCTTGAGACCGTGATCCTTCACGATCTTGGGCAAAAGGTGCCGCTTGGCGATCTCGAGTTTCTCATCTTCCGTGTAACCCGCAATCCGGATGATTTCCATACGGTCCAGAAGCGGTTGTGGCATGTTCAGCGAGTTAGCTGTCGTAATGAACATGACATCTGACAGATCATAATCGACTTCGAGGTAGTGATCATTGAACGTTGAGTTCTGCTCCGGATCCAGCACCTCAAGCAAGGCTGAAGAAGGATCGCCGCGCATGTCGGAACCCATCTTGTCAATCTCATCAAGCAGGAAGAGTGGGTTTCCCGTCTTGGCTTTTTTCAGCGACTGGATCACGCGCCCAGGCATAGAGCCAATATAGGTACGCCGATGTCCGCGGATTTCCGCTTCATCACGCACCCCGCCGAGCGATACGCGCACAAAATCACGCCCTGTCGCTGCAGCAATGGAACGACCAAGCGAGGTTTTACCTACACCTGGAGGACCTACAAGACAAAGGATCGGGCCGCGCAGCTTTTCTGTTCTGGATTGAACCGCCAGATATTCAAGAATGCGTTCCTTGACCTTCTCCAGTCCGAAATGATCCGCATCCAGCGTTTCTTCAGCCAAAGCCAGGTCATTGCGCAATTCCTTGCGATCTTCCCACGGAAGCGAAAGCACCCAATCGAGATAGTTGCGCACCACTGTCGATTCAGCCGACATCGGGCTCATCTGCTTGAGCTTCTTGAACTCCTGCTCCGCCTTGGCACGTGCCTCCTCTGGAAGAGGCGCGTCATTGATCTTGGCTTCAAGTTCAGCCAGTTCATCACGCTCCTGATCACCATCACCCAGTTCGCGTTGAATCGCTTTCATCTGCTCATTCAGGTAATATTCGCGCTGGGTTTTCTCCATCTGGCGCTTCACGCGATTGCGAATCTTGCGCTCCATCTGAAGCATGCCGATTTCGCTTTCCATCAGTGAAAAGACTTTCTCCAGACGAGATGAGACATCACCGAGTTCAAGCAATTCCTGTTTAGAGACCACTTTCACAGAAAGCTGCGCAGCAACTGCATCTGCGAGGCGCCCAGGCTCTTCAATTTCGCTGACCGTGCCCACTGTTTCAGGCGGGATCTTTCGGTTCAGCTTCACATAGCTTTCAAATTGTTCGACAACAGCCCGCATAAGCGCTGAGCTTTCGGATGGGTCCGCTTCAGACTCACCGATCGTGGTCACGTCAGCCGAATAGAAGTCTTCATTGTCGATAAGGCGATCAAGACGCGCACGCGACACACCCTCAACGAGTACTTTCACTGTGCCATCGGGCAGTTTCAAAAGCTGTAGAATATTTGCAATTGTACCGGTTTCGAACAACTCATCCGCATTCGGATCATCGGTCCCTGCATCACGTTGCGCGACCAGCATGATCTGACCGTTCTCGCTGCCCACTTCTTCGAGCGCGCGCACCGATTTGTTACGCCCGACGAAAAGTGGAGCTACCATGTTCGGGAAAACGACAATATCACGTAACGGCAAGACGGGGAGTGTCATTGATTCCGTCATTGTCTAACTCCTTTTTGTTCCGGGACATTAGAAAACCCGGTGCCTCCAAATTGAGGCCAATAGATTTCACGAGCAAGCTCGCTTGGTTGAACCTAGAAGTGGCGACGATAATCCAACGCTTCAAGCAGATCTTTCTTCCAAGAAGTGATCTTCACCTTAATTTTTACAGTTCGGTGACTTGGCGAGACATCATACAAACAGAAAAACCGCCGATGTGGCATCGACGGCTTTTCTTGTATTTCTATTTCGCGCTAGCTGTCAGGACGCTTCGCCCTTTTCCGCAGCCTTGTCAGAGTGGACGTAGAGCGGCGTTGCGCGACCTTCGACCACCTCAGCATTCACAACGACTTCTTCAATTCCGCGCAAGTTCGGAAGCTCATACATTGTGTCGAGCAGAATTGCTTCCATGATGGAGCGTAGTCCGCGTGCACCCGTCTTGCGTTGAATAGCTTTCTTCGCAACAGCCAGGAGCGCATCATCGGAGAAGGTGAGCTGCACATTCTCCATGTCGAACAAGCGCTGATACTGTTTCAACAATGCGTTCTTGGGAGCTGTCAGGATCTGGACAAGCGCATCCTCGTCCAAATCTTCAAGCGTCGCGATAACAGGCAGACGACCGATGAATTCCGGAATGAGACCGAACTTCACAAGGTCTTCAGGTTCACAGCCAGCAAGAATAGCGCCTGTACGGCGTTCGTCAGGATCTGATACTTCCGCACCAAATCCAATCGAGGTCCCCTGTCCGCGGTCAGTGATGACCTTGTCCAGCCCGGCGAATGCACCACCGCAGATAAACAACATATTTGTCGTATCAACCTGGAGGAATTCCTGCTGAGGGTGTTTGCGACCACCTTGAGGTGGCACCGATGCGACGGTACCTTCCATGATCTTCAATAGCGCCTGCTGCACTCCCTCACCCGATACATCACGAGTGATCGATGGATTGTCGGATTTGCGAGAAATCTTGTCGATCTCATCGATGTAGACAATTCCACGCTGTGCCCGCTCAACATTGTAGTCGGAAGCCTGCAGCAATTTCAGAATGATGTTCTCGACGTCCTCACCGACATAACCTGCTTCAGTAAGTGTCGTGGCATCAGCCATTGTAAACGGTACATCAATGATACGTGCGAGCGTTTGAGCCAGCAGCGTTTTACCGCACCCCGTGGGACCGATCAGAAGGATGTTCGATTTCGCCAATTCAACATCAGCATTCTTGGAGGCGTGGTTCAGCCGTTTGTAGTGGTTATGAACAGCAACCGACAAGACGCGCTTGGCTTGATATTGACCAATGACATAGTCATCCAGAACATCACAGATTTCCTGAGGTGTTGGAACGCCATCGCGAGATTTGACCAATTGCGTCTTGTTCTCTTCCCGGATGATATCCATGCAGAGTTCGACACATTCATCGCAGATGAAAACAGTCGGTCCAGCAATCAGCTTCTTCACTTCGTGCTGGCTTTTTCCGCAGAAGGAGCAATACAGCGTGTTTTTGCCGTCTCCGCCTGATGCGTTCTTCGTCATGAGCACCTCAACTTCCAGGGCTCTGTCATCGCAACTACACACGACAACTCAATTAATGCCCGGACTTCACTTTAGCACACCAATCGTTTCCGAGAGGTTCCTACTGCGCCGGAATTCGACCACAGCTCGCTTCAAACGGCAAGGATTGTGCCGCATTAGTTATATTTTACAGTCCCAGAAGGGGCGTTCAAATTAAATTCCGAACGACACGCCCCTAAAAGGCAGTTCAATCTTTAGGCCTCGGATGCCGTTGATCTGGTCTCGAACACCTTGTCGATCAAGCCAAATTCCTGAGCGTCTTCCGCAGTCATGAAGCTATCACGATCAAGCGTCTTCTCGATCACTTCGTATTTCTGACCTGTATGCTTAACATAAATATTGTTCATTCGGCGCTTGAGATCAATGATCTCTTCTGCATGTCGTTCAATATCTGAAGCCACACCTCTAAATCCGCCAGATGGCTGATGCACCATGATACGGGCATTCGGTGTCGCGAAACGCATGTCTTTTTGCCCTGCTGCAAGCAAAAGCGAACCCATGGATGCTGCCATGCCAATGCACGCGGTCGAAACCGGGCTGCGGATGTATTGCATTGTGTCATAGATCGCCAGACCGGAAGACACCACACCGCCAGGCGAGTTGATGTACATGGCGATTTCTTTTTTTGGATTTTCCGATTCAAGGAAAAGCAGTTGCGCTGTCACCAGCGTCGCCATTCCATCTTCGATCGGTCCCGTCACAAAAATGATGCGTTCTTTAAGAAGACGAGAGAAGATGTCGTAGGCACGCTCTCCACGGCTGGTCTGCTCGACCACCATTGGCACCAGGTTCATCGCAGTCTCAATCGGATTATGCATAAGGATCACTGTCTCGGATTATACTGTCGCAGCGGTCGCGGCGACTCGGTCATTTACATTATCTGACGTTTGCAGACTTGTGGCGCAAGGGGTTGCCCCGCAATTCTGCATCATCTCTACAGTTGAAACGAGCCATCATCTGATCATCGGCTCGTTTCGGACGTGATCACATTAGTCCTCAAGTTCCTTGAGCAATTCTTCACGAGAAATGGTTTTTTCCGTGACTTTTGCATTTTCGAGGATGAAATCGACGACTTTTTCTTCAAATATCGGCGCACGGATCTGAGCCATCGCAGCTGGAGTCTTCTGGAAATACTCCATGACCTGACGCTCCTGCCCGGGATAACGCGAGGCTTCCTGGTTCAATGCGCGTGCAACTTCTTCCTGACGGATCTCGACATTGTTGATGCGACCAACTTCAGCAAGAACCAATCCGAGACGAACACGGCGCTCAGCAATCTTACGATACTCCGCTTCGAGCTCCTCATCGGATTTCTTGCTGTCATCCTCATCTAGACGCCCGGCTTCTTTTTCCTGCTGAAGCTGTGCCCAGATCTGCTTGAACTCAGCTTCAACCATTCCGTTTGGAAGCTCGAAATCGTGACGTTCGTCCAGCGCATCAAGCAATTTGCGTTTCAGGCGCTGGCGTGAGGCTGCTGCAGTTTCGGATTCAATCTGACGCTTCATCAGTTCCTTGAGTTCGTCCAGGCTTTCAATGCCCAGCCCCTTGGCGAATTCCTCATCCACCTCAGGTGTCTCAGGTGCCCGAACTTCTTTCACTTTAACTTCAAACACCGCATCCTTGCCGGCCAGAGGCTCAGCAGGATAATCTTCAGGGAAAGTCACTTTGACTTCGACATCCTGATTGGCTTTTGATCCAACCAATTGCTCTTCAAAGCCTGGAATGAAACGCCCCTCACCCAGAACGATCGTCTGATCTTCTGCAGCGCCACCATCAAACGGCACATCATCAATCTTGCCGAGAAAATCAATCACGACAGCATCGCCATCCCGCGCCTTGGCCGTTTTGCCGCGTGGTTCGAATTTCTTGTTGGCTTCTGCCAGGCGTCCCAACGCTTCGTTGAGATCATCATCCGAAACCTCAGCCACTTCGCGTTCCAACTCCAAATCGGAGATTTCGGCAGGCTCGAAGTCCGGCATCAGTTCAACATGCATGGAAAACTCAAGGTCAGAAGTTCCGTCAAGAACGGCTTCTTCTTCTGAATCCAGGTGAATGTGAGGCTGAGCGGCGACGCGCACTTCTTTTTCTTCAAGTGCTTTTTGCGACGAGGCGCTGACCGTCTCACCCAGAATTTCACCCATGATCGACTTACCGTAGATCTTGCGGATGTGGGAGGCAGGAACCTTACCAGGGCGGAAGCCCTTCAGTTTCATCTGCGGGCGGATCTCAGCGATCTTCGCTTCCATTTTGTCTTGCAGGTCAGATTTGGGGATCGTGACCTTGTACTCGCGGCTCAGACCTTCGGATTTGGTCTCGGTGACGTTCATCACGGACTCTCTAAACTCGTGTTGTAACGCTCCGTGCGCACATAGGCCGGACGGAACTGGAATATGTGAATGCCCGGCGCGGTCGCAAAGACCGAAATCCCGTGACGCGCCAGAAGAAGGGCGGTGTATGTCATAGCCACGCCACCCTGTCCATTGGTGTAAAAGAGCAAACCCCATCTTATTCAGCACGAACCGGCAGCAAAACACACTGGTTCAGGTCGACAATCGGATTGCGAACGATCAGAGACACAAGGTTAGGGAAGGTTCAGGGGGGCAATAATTGAGCAGACTTTCGATGGTCGGAGCGAGAGGATTCGAACCTCCGACCCCCGGTCCCCCAGACCGGTGCGCTAACCGGGCTGCGCCACGCTCCGGACCCTCGAAAGAGCGAGCCTTATATGTGAGACTCTGGCTGATGGCAACGGCTATTTCGAAGACTTGAGGCGACTGAATTACACGCCAACACCGCCACGATCCCAAGCGAAACGATCACTCAGACAACCTTGCGAACCTTGTCCAGTCGTCCCTTGAGATTTTCAAGATCTCCCAGCAGACGCCCGAGACTTTCCTTAGGCGCAGCAGTCTCCGCAGACAATTGTCCCAGTTCTCGAAACGCACCAGAACTTACCGCTGTTTTGACTGCATCCTGAAGGTCACGAACGGATTTACCAGCCATGCTTGTTTCAGCATTCGCTTCTGGAGCGCCACATATATCATTCGCGATATCATGCGGCTTACGATTCTTGAGCGCTCGCTGTGCGCCCTTGATTGTCATACCCTGATCATGAAGCAATGACTGAAGAACCCGCAGCACCAGCATATCTTCCGGACGATAAAAACGGCGACCATCCTTACGTTTCATTGGTGTCAATTCGGCAAACTTGGTTTCCCAGAAACGAAGCACATGTGTCTTGAGTGAGAGCTCTTCAGCCGCCTCCCCTATAGTGCGAAAAGCTGTGTCGGCTTTTTCGACCCTTCGACGCACAGGTGTAACCTCCGCGTCAGTGGCAATAGGCTGATCGCAATCGCTTTCTGTTTGCTGAACTGAAACGCTAGCTGAAAACTTCATGAAGGCTCCTCGCCAGAAAGCGCAGCCTCTACACGTTGCCGCATCAAAGGTGATGGACGAAAAGTGACTACGCGGCGCGCTGATATTGGCGCTTCTTCACCAGTCTTGGGATTTCTACCCACGCGAGCGTTTTTACGCCGGACCACAAAATTACCGAAACGTGCCAGCTTGACTGACCGATCCTCGACCAGCTCATGACAAACCAGCTCCAGGACGCGCTCAAGAAACGCGCTGGAATCCTGGCGGGTCAACCCGATTTCACGAACAAGTTTCTCGACAATGTCCGCACGCGTAATCGTTTTTTCGTTTTTGTCAGTCACGCCAGCCGCTCCAGTCTGTTAACCAGTAGAGTATAGCGAGTTGAATGACTTGTTAAGAGGCGGCAATAAGAATCGCAAACAAATTCATTTGTTTACGTAGAGTTAATCACATGCGCATCAGCGCGGATCCCCAGGACAGTCCGCCACCGATTGCTTCGATCAGAACCAGATCACCCGGTTTTATCTGTGTTTCCCCTGTCATGCAGCTCAATGCCAGCGGTACAGACGCAGCAGACGTGTTTCCGTGACTGGCAACAGTTGAGATGACACGGTCTTCTGGCAGGCCCAGATTACGCGCAACAGCGTCAAGAATTCGCTGATTGGCCTGATGCGGCACAAACCAGTCAACATCCGACAATTCCAGCCCGACATCGGAGGCCAATGTTCGCACTGAATCGGAAATCTTGGTGACGGCATGCTTGAACACCTGATTTCCAACCATTCTCAAATGGCCCACCGTCTGAGTGGTAGATGGCCCGCCATCCACATATAACAGCTCCGAAAATTTCCCGTCCGAGCGCAAATGCGCGCCAAGAACACCGCGTCCCTCGGCTTCTTCCTCGGTTTGGCGTTCCAGCACCAGCGCTCCAGCGCCATCTCCGAATAACACACAGGTGCCACGATCAGACCAGTCGATGATTCTGGAGAAGGTTTCCGCGCCAATAACCAGTGCTCGCTCGAACTGCCCGCGCGCCAGGAAGTTGTCGGCCGTCGACAGCGCAAAGACAAAGCCCGCACAGACAGCCTGAATATCGAACGCCGCGCCACGACGTATGCCCAGCTTGTTCTGCACGATTGTCGCTGTCGCCGGAAAGGTTCGGTCAGGTGTCGCTGTCGCCACAATCACCAGATCAATATCATCTGGCCCCAGCCCTGCCTTATCCAGGGCCACACGCGCAGCAGCCACCGCCAGATCTGACGTGAACTCTCCTTCGGCAGCGATGTGTCGCTTCTTGATTCCGGTTCGCTCAGTTATCCACTGATCATCCGTGTCGACCATTTCAGACAGGTCTTCATTGGTCAGGATACGCTCGGGAAGGTAGCCGCCAATACTGCGGACAACGGATCTATACTCTGCTTGATTGGTCTTCACGTTACTCAGCCGCTTCAGTGGTGCTAGTTGTATCTGGTTCTGCATTCTGAGACGCAGCCTTCACTGCCTCCCCCAACCGTTCAATATTGGCAGCCACCTCTTCCTTGAAGCGACTTGCCGCCATTTGGGCTGCTACGTTCAATGCCTGTTCATATCCCAGTGCGTCCGTCCCGCCATGGCTCTTCACAACCACGCCGTTAAGGCCCAGGAAAACCGCACCGTTGACGTTACGCGGATCCACACGCGACTGGAACCGTTTCAGGGCAGGACGCGCAATCATGGCGCCCAACATTCCCCACATGCTCGATTTTAGTGATGATTTGAGAAGGTCGCCAACCAGTTTTGCAGCGCCTTCTGCTGATTTCAGCGCAATATTTCCAGTGAAACCATCAGTTACAACCACATCCGCCACCCCAGCGGAAATGTCATTGCCTTCCACAAACCCAATATAATTCACATCATGCCCGCAATTTTTCATCAGGCTGGCTGCGGCCTTGAGAACTTCGCTTCCCTTGATATCTTCCGATCCGATGTTCAAAAGTCCGATCGAAGGATTTTCCTTCTGGTGCACTGCCCGGGCAAATGCTTCGCCCATAATTCCAAATTCGACCAGCTGCTCTGCATCTGCGGTGATATCTGCACCAAGGTCCAGTACCGCACAAACACCGTGAGGTGTGGGCCAACTTGCACAAAGAGCAGGACGATGGACACCTGATACGGTGCGCAGGATCATCGAGGACATCCCCATCAGGACACCTGTATTGCCTGCAGAAACAGCAGCTGCCGCCTCCCCGGTCTTTACTGCTTCAATTGCATTCCACATGGATGAGCCCTTACCACGGCGCACTGCCTGAGCTGGCTTGGCATCCATAGCAATGAATTTCTCGGTATGGCGAATATCTACAATTTCGCGAGCTTTTGGCGCAGATCGCAATGCCGCTTCCAACTGTGTCTGGTCACCATGAAGCAGAAACCGCACACCGCCGCGGGACGATGCAAACCGCTCAAGCCCCGCCACGACCATGCTGCAACCAGCATCACCACCCATACCGTCAATGGAAATTACGCAATTCTCGGTCATGAAATCTGGCCTACCCAAGGCTTGCTAAGGTCGTCTCTATTAGCATGTTTGTTTGATAACGATAGCCTCGACACTGCCGTAGCCATACTGCGAATCGTCATCTTGTATCATAAAGTCGTTGGCCAACTTACCGTACCGGACAGAAGTTCATCATCTGTCAGAGATTTAAGAATGGCATCTGCATCGCGAATATAATGTGCCAGACGCTCCGAACCGTCCGATGTCAGCTGCACATTTCTCATGAGTACATCCACAAGCGGATCTGGCTCAGCCGTCAAATCTTCATCAAGCGCCGCATCGTACGACTCCGCACGTCCGTAAAATGCCTTGGCAATGTCCTTGATCTTCTTGCCGACCTTCAGGTCACCCGTGCCGATTTCACGCAGAGCATCGTCAAATCCGGAGAAAAGCAGCGCAAAAACGTCCTGTGCCAGCTGGGGTCCATACTCTCCGGCAGATCTCAATCGTCTGAAAACCAGCATGGCATGAATGGTTGTTATCTCGAATCTTCCACCAAAGGTGTCCGAAATCATGCCCGAACCGAAAAATTTTGGTTGAAGCGCCTGGCTCATTATCGCGTTGAACAAGCGATCCGGGACCGTATTTTCCTCTTTTCGACCACCAAACCAATCTTTCCACAGTGCCATGAGCGTCTCTCCGCTTGCCAAACAACCCGCTAGCCCGCTACGAAAACAGGCATGTCAGGAGTGCACATATGTTGAAGCGTAGCTTTTTGGTAGTCGTAAGCGCATTTATCGCAATAAGCGGATGCCAGCCGACGCGCAGTTTTAATGGTTATGTGCCCGATCAGGTACAGCCAGCAGAGATCGAACCCGGAGTGGATACACGCTCCAGTGTCTTGGCGCGTCTTGGGTCCCCGTCAACCACCAGTACCTTCAATCCGGACTTGTGGTTCTACATGTCATCGACACAACAAACGCTGACATATCACCATCCCAAGGTCGTCCAGCGTTCCATTGTCGCCATCCAGTTCGACGACAGCGACCAGGTTGCCGATGTGCTGACTTATGATCTTGAAGACGGCAAGGTCATCGATTTCGTGTCGCGTGAAACGCCAACACGCGGTCGCCAACTCGGCATTCTTGAACAATTGTTTGGAACGATTGGTCGCCTGCCATCACAGCTTCCGGGCTCTGAGCGCGGCCCAGGACAGGATCAACCCTGATCCATTCTGAAAAGCCATGGTTATCTCCATATTGAAAACAGGATAAACACTCTGTTTTCAATATGGTTTTTGGCTCGCGACCTGCTGAAATGTCATGGCGATCATGGCTTCCTCGCCGAGAACCTCATTAGCGGCATCAATGCAGATTTTTTCGGCTAACGCCTGATCAAGGCGCCCGGGATAACCTTCAAGATGCACGCTCTGGCGATGAGTCGCCCGCAACAACGCGTCCCTGATAATGTGAGCCTGTTCGCGGTATTTCCAGGTACTCTTGCCGTCTGCTACGATAAGACGGCAATTGATGAAAAGGTAGTTCACCAGCCTTCCGTCAATGATGACCGGAAAGACCATGGCGTTCATTTCCACAGAACGATTGGCTTCCTTCTCGTCGTCGCTACTGGCTGCATGAGCAACTGGCATCAGCGGTGATGTAATGCTGCTGGCGATAATCCCCATGAATACGACCATGAGAAAAAGGAATCTGTTCTTGCGAGCTGCGTAAGCCATGTCTGCGCCTTTTATATTCGAGGCGTGCAGTATGGCTTGAAGTGGTTGATACCCGGTTAGGGCTGATTGGAGAATCAATACGTCGTCAGAAATGACTCCAGCCACTGGTGGTGAAGGTCAGCGGAGCTCCATCAACACCAATGAGCTCAACCCCCTCACCGGTAAGCACCTCTCCAATACAGGTCAATTTCAATTCATTGTCCCTATTGTGGACGTCTAGACCTTCAGGCGCACAGAAAAGCGTCTGATAATCATCTCCACCAGTTACCAAGCCTTCAATCATTTCCTCTGTGAAGTGCTCAGGGCCTTCCGGAAATGGGATATTTGCCGCATTCAGGCGTATTCTCACCCCGCTGCATTTCGCAAGATGGCCAGCATCCGCCATGAGACCATCGGAAACATCAAGGCTGGCATGGGCGTGATCAGCGATCACTCTGGCAACTGACAAATTCGGCAATGTGGGTATTCTATAAGCTGCCAGCAACGCATCAGCATTTTTCGCATATTCAGGCCTCAACTGCCCCTGCGCCGCTTGTAAGCCCAGAAATCCACGGCCGATTTCACCTGTTATATAAACTCTGTCTCCAACGACCGCACCTCGTCGCCGAACTGGCCCCCCAGAACTCAGACACATGCCGTGCAGCGTCATGGACAGCGTCAATGGTCCAGGTGTTCTTGTCGTGTCACCACCGATGAGACTCACGCCCCAATGCGCCAGGTCATCCTTCAAGCCTGCTGCGAAGGTGCCGATTTCGGAGATGGCGCGCCCCTGAGGCCAGATGAGGGTGAGACTCGCAGCAAAAGGAAGCGCACCCTTTGCCAGCACATCCGACACATTCACACGCACCAGTTTTTTCGCCACCGCATCCAGCGGGTCGGTCTTCAGAAAATGAACGCCTTCAACCAGCGCATCGGTCGTTACGATGATCGGGCGATCCGCAGGAGGAGACAGAAGCGCAACATCATCTTGCAGCCCTTCCGCCCCATCAGCGGCCGCCATGGGGGCGAAATACCGCGCGATCAGATCAAATTCATCCATGTGAAATGGCTTCAACCCTGATCTGAGCTTCCTCGCACATCATCCGCAACGGAATCCAACAGTCCATTGATGAACTTGGGCTCCATTCCTTCAAAAAAGGCATGGGCAATTGTCACATATTCATCGAGAATGATTTGCTGCGCGAGTTCCGGGCGCTTCATCAACTCATACACACCCGCACGAAGAATTGCCCGTGATGTTGAATCGATACGCTCCAGGCGCCACCCCTCCACCAATCTCTTGATTATGGCAGCGTTGATCGCATGCTGGTGATCAACAACACCATTCACGATGTCCTTGAAGACATCCGGGTCGGCCTCTTCAATCGGTTCACCTTCATCATTGAGACCAAGACGATCTTCCAGAAAATCATTGATAACAGATCGGCCGCTCTGGCCCGATTGTTCCATCTGGTAGAGCGCCTGAACAGCGGCCAAGCGCGCACCAGAGCGGCGCGCCTTGCGTAGTTTGCGTTCTGCTTCCTTACTGATGGCTGATTGTTCAGTCATCTAGGTCTACGTCTGAAAAATGCTTTTGAAGTGTGACCATGTTCAGACATGCGCGAGCAGCCTCACGGCCCTTGTTCTTCTGCGTTCGATCTGCCCGTACCCAAGCCTGATCCTGATTTTCGACAGTCAGAACACCAAATCCTACCGCAACGCCCGCCAAAGACAAATTCATGATGCCCCGGGCACACTCACCGCAGACATAATCATAATGCGAGGTTTCCCCGCGCACGACACATCCAAGCGCAACAAAGCCATCATATTCAGCAGCCTCAGCTGCCAGGGCAATGATTGCCGGAATTTCAAATGCTCCCGGTGCCTCGATAACATCATATGTCGCGTCAGCTTCCCTGAGCGTGTCAGCCACACCATGCTCCAGCTCTTCTGCAATGCGAGCATAGTAGCGCGATGTAACGATCAGAATGTGGGGCGTACTCTCACTCATCGAACTCAATTTTCCTTAAAACCACGCAAGCCAACGACTTCAAGACCGTAACCATCCAGCCCAGGAAGGCTGGTAGGCTTGTGATTGGACAACAATATCATCCTATGCACACCCAAGTCTCTTATAATTTCAGCACCGACTCCATACTCACGCATGGGTGCTGTCGCATCCTGAGCTTCTTCATCCAGCGATCCTAGCTTGGAAGCGATATCGGCATGCATTCCCATTCTCACAAAGACGATCACGCCGGCCTCTTCAGATTGTGCGATGGCTCTCATCGCATTCTCCACCGTCTTGCTTCGCCCGCCTGTGATGCCAACGACATCTTCCAGAAAGTCCACCCTGTGCACCCTGACCAGACATGGCTCTTCCGAATTGATCGTACCCTTCACAAAGGCAACATGTTGCGCACCATCCAGCTGGTTCTTGAACACAACTGCCTTGAACATGTCGCCATGCAGGGTCTGCACGTCTTTTTCGATACGGCGCTCGAGAAATTTGTCATGCTTGCGGCGATAGGCAATCAGGTCGGAAATCGTACCAACCTTCAACCCATGCAGCTGGGCAAAGGAAATCAGCTCGGGAAGACGCGCCATCGACCCGTCATCATTCATGATCTCGCAAATCACACCCGCCGGATACAGCCCGGCCAGTCTGGAGATATCGACAGCCGCTTCGGTATGCCCTGCCCGCACTAGAACTCCACCATCGCGTGCGACAAGTGGAAAAATATGGCCTGGTGACACGATGTCATCGGGACCTTTGGTCGGGTCGATCGCCACCGATACTGTCGTTGAACGATCATGAGCAGAAATCCCGGTGGTCACACCGTCCTTGGCCTCGATGGACACAGTAAAAGCTGTTCCCATGCTTTCCCGGTTTTCTCTCGCCATCATGTCCAGATTCAATGCGCGCGCACGTTCCCGGTTCATCGCCAGACAGATCAAACCGCGTCCGAACCGCGCCATGAAATTTACCTGCTCAGGCGTCGCGAACTGTGCTGGAATGATCAGGTCGCCCTCATTCTCGCGATCTTCAGCATCAACCAGAATGTACATTCTGCCATTGCGAGCATCTTCTATGATCTCTTCAATGGATGAAATCGCATCATGAAATTCAGTTTCGGACATTCAAGTCTCTTCCTTGCCGAGCATTCTCGCGACATACCGGGCCAGCATGTCCACTTCAAGATTAACGTGCGATCCCGCCTGTATAAAACGCAACGTCGTATGGTCCCATGTGTGCGGAATGATAGCCACTTCAAACCAGTTCTGGTCGTTGTCACTGCCCGTTGCCGCCACTGTCAAAGAGATGCCGTCTACGGCAATTGAGCCCTTTGCCGCAAGATATTTGGCAATATCGTGTGGGATATGTACGCGGATACGCCGTGAGCCGCCTTCGTCTTTGATGGATGCAATAGTTGCAACACAATCTACATGCCCGAACACGTAATGACCGCCCAGCTCATCTCCCATTCGCAGGCTTGGCTCCAGATTGACGCGGTAACCGACCTCCCAGTCTCCCAGTATCGTGCAACTCAATGTCTGAGGAATAGCCTCCACCTCATGCCAGGTACCGCCCGGGCCACCTCCAAAATCCACAACAGTGAGACATACGCCGGAATGCATGATCGAAGCGCCCATTTCGATCGCTTCGGCGGAAAAAGTGCTTTCTACACGAAACCTGACGACATCATCATTTGTCGTCTTCCCGACAATGTGCCCGACGTCTCTGACCAGCCCTGTAAACATATCTCTTCAGCCTTCTAAGCCGTCTTTGTCGACCGCCACATAACTTTCCCACAGATCGGGGCCGCATTCTCTGACACCAGTTCTCTTGAAAACCGCAGCATCTGCCAGCTCATCGACACCGATTTGCGCCGTACATGCCAGCCCATCGCTACCAAGGATCATTGGCGCTCTAAACCACTCGATCCGGTCCACCATGCCTGCTCGCAGAAATGACGCGGCCAGCTGCCCGCCTCCTTCAAGAAAGACGCTGTCGATACCCTCTTCTGAACAACGCGACAACATTCCTGATACGGAAACACCGCCCATCGGTGATATCTGGGTCTCCCAGACCTCCACACCTGCTCGCATATAGTCATCAAATCGACGATCATCGATATCCACACCTACGCAAAGAACGACAGGGTTCTCATTCGCTGTCTGAACCAGGCAAGAACTCAGAGGTGTCCTGAGACGACCATCAGCAATGATCCTTTTGGGTTGACGCTCGGCAGGCGGATCACATCTGGCAGTTAACATTGGATTGTCAGCCAGCACGGTGCCCGAGCCAACCATAATCGCTGAGTGAGCGGCGCGCAGCTTGTGTGTCTCAGCCCGGGCTTCAGCACCCGTTATCCACTGGCTCTGCCCGGTCCGCGTCGCAATTTTGCCGTCAAGTGAAGTGGCGAGCTTGAGAGTGACCGCAGGACGCGCCGGTATGGCAGACGCACCGGTCATTCCAACTCGCCATCGCCTTCCTTGATTTCCACGATCTGGCTTTCGATGAAACGTGCGAAATCCGAAGCGTCCTTGAAATCACGGTAAACCGAGGCGTAGCGCACATAACCGACAGGATCGAGAGCCGCGAGGGCCTCCATGACCATCCCACCAATTTCTCGCGATTCCACTTCGCCATCCACAGCGCTTTCAAGACGACGAATGATCCCGGACACCATCTGGTCAATCTGCTCTTCGGACACCGGCCGTTTCTGCAATGCGATCTGAATTGAACGAACAAGCTTTTCACGCTCGAATTGCGCTTTCTTCCCACCACGTTTGACCACAACCAATTCACGCAATTGCACGCGTTCGAAAGTGGTAAATCGTGCTCCACAAGTCTGACAAACGCGCCGACGCCGAACCGCTGTATCTTCTTCAGCGGGGCGACTGTCTCTCACGACAGTGTCAGAGGATTGGCAGAATGGACAACGCATATTCTAAGTGCCCGTTTCCCGTTCTATAGAGGTTGGCCGGCAATTGGACCGGCATAAATCGGGAACCGATCCGTCATCGCGATGACTTCGCCACGAACCCGCGCTTCAACTGTTGAGGAATCTCCTCCAGCTGCCACAGCATCGACAATCTCGACTATCCATCTGCCCACTTGCTCAAACTCGGCAACTCCGAACCCTCTTGTCGTCGCAGCAGGCGACCCCACTCGAATACCTGATGTAATTGCTGGCGGTGCCGGGTCGAACGGGACACCGTTCTTGTTACAGGTGATGTAAGCGCGTTCCAGAGCCTCTTCTGTGTCCTTGCCGCTTACCCCTTTCGGGCGCAGATCCACAAGCGCCAGATGCGTATCTGTACCACCAGACACGATATCCAACCCGCCCGCTTTGAGAGCGCTGGACATTGCAACAGCATTCGCCACGACCCGTTTTGCATAGTCCTTGAATGAAGGCTGGAGAGCCTCTCCAAACGCTGCCGCCTTGCCTGCAATAGCGTGCATCAATGGACCGCCCTGAATGCCAGGAAAGATAGCTGAGTTCACTTTTTTGGCGATGTCCGCGTCATTCGTCAGAATCATACCACCGCGAGGACCGCGCAAGGTCTTGTGGGTGGTCGTTGTCACGACATCCGCATAGTCAATCGGGTTTGGGTGGACGCCTGCGGCGACCAGGCCAGCGAAATGAGCCATGTCGACCATGAAAAACGCATCAATGCTTTTGGCAATCTCGGCAAAGCGCTTGAAATCAATGATCCTTGGATATGCAGAACCACCCGCAATGATCAGCTTTGGCTTATGCTCTCTGGCTAGTGCTTCAACCTCATCAAAATCGATCAGGTGATCCTCTTCGCGAACACCATACTGAATGGCGTTGAACCACTTGCCCGACTGATTGGGTTTGGCCCCGTGAGTCAGGTGACCACCTGCCGCCAGCGACATACCCAGAATCGTGTCACCCGGTTTCAACAATGCCGTGAACACACCCTGATTTGCTTGCGACCCTGATGAAGGCTGCACATTCGCATAGGCACATCCAAACAATTGTTTGGCGCGATCACGCGCAATATTTTCGACAACATCGACATGCTCGCACCCGCCATAATAACGGCGTCCGGGATAGCCCTCGGCATATTTGTTCGTAAGAACAGAGCCCTGCGCTTCCAATACTGCGCGCGAGGTGATGTTTTCGGAAGCTATCAGCTCGATCTGCTGACTTTGTCTTTTGAATTCTGCCTCAACAGCAGCAAAGACCTCCGGGTCCGATTGGCTCAAAGTGGTTGCGAACATTGCGTTCTCGCCAGCCCGAACAGGCGCATCTACCTGGCTCATGGAAAACTCCGGATTGGATGATAATATTGAAGCACCGACGTAAGACGGGAACACTCGAAAGGCAAGTCATCCGTCGTCAGACGACCGTCTTAGTTTTATTGTTTGTAAACACTCAATTCATGAGATAAACTCAATTAATTACTTGATAGCTCCTACGAATTTTGGCATTCAGTTTAAAAAATAGTGCTCAAAAATGATTTTCGAGAAGAACAGATGGCAGAATCCCCAGAGAACAACAAGATTTCCTCCGACGATATCATGCGTATGACCTCGGATATTGTTGCTTCTTTCGTTTCGAACAATCCCGTTCCAACTGATATTCTACCAGAAGTCATTCGTTCAGTTCACAAGACCGTTAGCAATCTGGCTGAATCAAAAGAAACAAAAAGCGAAACACGCCCCAAACCGGCAGTGCCAGTCAATAAATCAGTAACGGACGATTACATCATCTGTCTTGAAGACGGCAAAAAGCTGAAAATGCTGAAGCGATACCTTCGCTCGCGCTATGATTTATCGCCTGATGAATACCGTCGTCGCTGGGGATTGCCTGCTGACTACCCGATGGTCGCGCCAAGCTACACTGCGCGCAGGTCCCAGTTCGCCAAGGAAATCGGCCTTGGGCGAAACGGGCGCAAGGACGATAAATAATTCAATTCAAACAATGATACCCCGACGACCGTCACGGCGTATGTCATCGCTGTGACGCCCAATCGCTGTAGTCTTTTCGTCTGAACTTGTTGCCCGATCCGCGTTACGTCGTCGGACCCAGTCCAGTTTACGCCGTGCAATGAGGTCAATTTCCTCCTGAGGCGTCGATACAGGGGCTATAAAGCTGATTTCCAGCCCATCATCGGCATCAATCGCGCGCACCTCCAGCGCATTCTTTATTTGCGCATATTCCAGAATGATTGATCCGCTGCTCATCGCTATACTTTAGCATAATGACCGCGGCGTTGAAATTCAGGAATTCAGCGCAAGAAAAAAAGCATCCAGCGCCAGTAATTCTACAAGGCGACGAGCCGCGGCCTCTTCTGCCTCCTCGTCCTCTCCCCAACGTTCGGATTGAAACACTTCGTCAATCCGACTCGCTGCAAATGCCTGATCAGCATCGATATGATTCTGCTCCATTGCCAGTGCAATCACAGCTGAACCGGTGAGGCCCAAACCGTAATTCAACCCTGTCAGTCTCCAGTCATCAAGAGCCTGAGCATGGGTACGAACAGCGTCCAATGAAGCGTCAGGTTGTCGCGACGCCAGCACTCCCTGAACAGGCAATAGCACGATCCCGAGAGTTTCGCCCGCCCAGTCTCTTAGCGGGCCCCAGGATGCCTCTTGCCGTTGGAGCAGCTCCTCCGGTGTATCGGCCAGATGGCAGACAAGATCCGTCTCCGCATAGCGCACCACTTCTTCAATCATCTCAAGTCTGACCTTCGGGGTTCGGTCAAAAGCAACATTGGCTAATCGCGTCACATGCATATTGGCGATATCAAGCAGTTCGCCTTGAGTATTCCACTCGGTTGCGATCAGTTCGGCCACACCGCGTGAAGTCATCGACAGCATGCTCTTTTCCGGCGTCCGAATGGCACGCCCATCAAGCTCAACGCTCCATCCCTTATCGGTTTCGACAGCATTTGCATGCTTGTAGAATCGCTTGGGACGCTGATCGATAGAACCAAAGCCGCTCATCAAACTGCCTCCGACAATCTGAAACTATCCAAAGCCGATTTCAGGCTGCCAAAATCGTGATGAACCTCGTGAGCCCCCGCCCCCATGATCTCATCTGTCGCCCCGAAACCCCAACTTACACCGAGCGCATGTACCTTCGCATTGCGCGCCATGACCATGTCGAATGTGGCATCCCCGATCATGACAGTATTTTCCGGTTCGCATCCAAGGTGATTCAGATTGCACTCGATCATATGCGGATGCGGCTTTCCCGGACCGTCGTCTGCGCAATAATGCGCATCAAAATACTGCGCAAGATCGTGCTTTTCGAACAGCTTGGTAACTCCCCGGCGTGACTTGCCAGTCGCGACTCCCATGAGCCAACCATCTTCAATCAATTGCTGCAGTACTTCGACTGCACCAGCATAGAGCGGTTCTGGAGTATCGGGATCATTGCGTAATTTCACGAAGGCATTCTGATAATTGAGCGTCATCTGCTGTAGACGCTCAGCGGTTTGCGTCGGGGCCAGTTCGCTGATTGCAGTGTCCAGGCGCAGTCCTACGATCTTACGTGTTGCATCATAGTCTGGAGGTGCGAGATCAACGCTTTCAAATGCGATTTCCATGGCGCGCTGAATGATCTTTCGACTATCTACAATTGTGCCGTCCAGGTCCCATATGGCGAGCTTGAGCGTCATATTTGAATCTTTCGTCAGTGCTTCTTCTTTGACATTTCAGGAACCGATTCAAACGGATCTGACACATCTTTCTCATTGAAACCCAGCACATCGAATGTCTTGATCATGTGTTCGTACATCGGGGCAACAACTTCGACCGACCGACCATGCTTGCGTGGTAGTCTCAGAGCTCTTGCATGAAGATGCAGCCCACTCCCCACTCCATTGGGCGTCTCACGATCGCATTCATATTTCCAGTCACCCATGATGCCATGGCCAAGCTCGCTCATATGCAATCTGAGCTGATGTTTGCGACCCGAAAGGGGCTTGAGCGCAACCCATGCTGCGCGTTGAGCGACATTCTGAACAACCGCATAGTCCGTAATGGAGAACGCCGCGCCTTTTTCGCCATGCTTGGCGTAGCGCATCTTCTCCATGTCTCCGCCTGGGCCTGCAGACTTGATCATCCAGCCTCGGATCTGCCCTTCTCGGGGATGTGGAACGCCTAACACGATCGCCCAGTAGATCTTGTCCAGTTCGCGAGAACGAAACAGTTTCGCCAGCGACGCCGCTGACGGTGCTGTCTTCGCCAGCACCAATACGCCAGACGTATCCTTGTCCAACCGATGAACAAGACGCGGCTTTTCTTCACCAGCGCCTACCAATGCTGCTGACATTCCATCAACATGACGAGACGTTCCAGTACCGCCCTGCACAGCCAATCCGGGCGGCTTGTTGATGATAATGCACTCATCATCTTCGTGAATAACCAGAGACCTTATGAACTCCGAATCTGCCGCAGACACATGCATGGGTTTGCTCTTGTCACCCTTACGCGGAGCAATCTTGTCGGAGTCGATCTTGATCGGAGGTACACGTATCTGTTGTCCTGCCATGAGCCGTGTGTTGGATTTTGCGCGCGCGCCATCGACACGTATCTGTCCGGATCGCAGCAATTTTTCCACCTGCCCCTGAGTCAGACCGGGAAAACGACGCTTCATCCATCGATCCAGGCGGGTATCGTCCTCGGCGTCAGAAACCGGAATCTGTAGAACCTGACCTTCATTCCAGCTCATGGAGCGAACACCTTTCGGGCAATCAACAGTCCTGCCGCCAAGGCGAGGACACCGAGAAAAACGGAACCGAAAGCATAAAAGGCCGCGTTGGAATAGGCCTTCTTTTCAATCATCGCCACGGTTTCAAACGAGAAAGCGGAGAAAGTCGTGAATCCGCCGAGCACACCCGTCCCCAGAAACAATCGCCAGTTTGTTCCACCATCAACTCGAAATGCCAACCACCCGATCAGCAACCCCATCAACAATGATCCAAAAAGGTTCACGGTCATGGTCCCCCATGGCCAACCATTTCCCAGCACACGAAGGGCCATGGCCGACGCCAGATGGCGGGCCGTCGCGCCAAGGGCGCCGCCCATAGCGACAAAAAGGATGTTTTGCATGCGCTCCCTTAGCCTGTTTCGAAGCTGCGCGCCAGTTCGGCATCAAGACCAAAGGATTGAGCTGCTTCAACCATGTCTGCTGGCAAGTCAGAGACCACATCAATCTCTCCCGTTTTCGGGTGCGGAATGATCAGGCGTTGCGCGTGAAGCATGAGACGCGCCACCTTTCGATCCACATCAGATTCCGCGTGACCATAATAAGGATCGCCGAGTATCGGTCGTCCAATATGTGCCATATGCACTCTGATCTGATGCATACGACCTGTACGGGGTTTCAGCGCCACCAGATGAACATCGTTTTTACTGTCCAGCACGATATAATCTGTCACAGCCCGCTGTGCCTCAGCTGACTGCCCTGCACGACTCAGCGTCAGATTTGGGCCAGGTTGAAATTTTTCCAGCGGAACATCGATCACCGCTTCAACCACTTTGAACGCCGGTCCTCTACACAGTGCAACATATGTCTTTGAAGCCGTACGGTCCTCAAATCTCTGAGAGAGGAACGTTGCGGCGGGTTTGGTGTTCGCGGCGATGATGACGCCAGAGGTCTGAGCGTCGAGCCGGTGAACCATCCGAGGGCTCTTACCGTTAGACCGCGCAAACACTGCCAGCAACTTGTCGAATGTGCGGTCATCCGGATTTCGCGTCTGGCAGGCCAAGCCGGATGGTTTGCTGAACGCCAGATAGTGAGCATCACGCGATATCAAGATTCCTTCCATGAATGATTGATCTTCCTCATTCGGACGATAGGGAGCGGTATGCTTTTTGGAAAAATCTCCCTTTTTCCAAGACTTACTTCCACTTCCTGATCCGCTCACGAAATTACCTCAAGTGTTAACGACTGGTTTATGTTGATATTCAAATTGAATCGACCCACTTTACTTCTATCGACAAGAGCCATTGCTTTAACAAAGGTAAACGAGATATGAATAGTCAAGTTCACCACTTTGTTGACAACGTATATAGTGTTGGCAAAATTTTCGGTACCGAAGAGCAAAAGGCTTCTCGTCCGCGCATTTCCAGACCTCGCTACGATCATTGCGACAATACAGAAAAGCAGTCGCAACGTCTGTCCCTGATTCTGCCCTGGCTAAATCAGGCGATGGAATATGCGCCTCATGCCGCTCGTAATCCTGATGCATTTCTCAAGCTAGCTGAAGCCCAAGGTTATCCCAGTATAACCGGATCGGCTCGGATTGTGCGTCAGCATGCCGAAGAGTTGCTGAGGCTCTGGCGCAATATTTCACCTCAAACCGCGAAACAGGCAGACCTCTGGACAGGTCAATCCCAATCAGGGTTTGAACACCTCTCTCCAGGACTGATGCGCCGGATGCGTGAATCTATCGAAGAAATTCGTCCGACACTTGGTCGCGCGGTATTGGCAGATCGCTCTATTCTCGACGATGCATTCGGCTTTTTCAGATTATGCCGGAAGCATGGATATAGCGGCCCTGGTGCAGGCCATGACCTGTCAGCGGAAAATGATGTGAACAGAAAACTGGGTGAAAAACTTATCTCAGCTTTCCGGCTTGTTATTCTTGATTAGAGCCGCTCGCTTCTTGTTCCAGTTATCCAATCGCTCACGGATCGGACCTTCGCGACCTGCTCCCTTTGGTTGATAAAATGCGGCGCGTGGCATTCCGTCCGGAAAATAATTCTGGCCGGAAAAGCCTCCTTCTGCATCGTGGTCATATTGATACCCATCGCCATACCCCAACTGCTTCATCATGTTTGTTGGTGCATTTAAAATATGTGACGGTGGTGCCAGCGAACCTGTTTCACGTGCTGCCTGACGCGCAGCTTTGTAGGCGGTGTAAACAGCGTTGGATTTCGGTGCTGTTGCCAGATGAACCAGTGCATGTGCCAAAGCCAACTCACCTTCCGGCGAGCCCAGCCTCTCATATGTACGGGCGGCTTCCCCCGCGATCATCAGACCTGTGGGGTCGGCCAGACCGATATCCTCGGACGCCATACGAACGATCCGCCGCGCGAGAAACATGGGGTCTTCTCCCCCCTCCAGCATCCGACAGAACCAGTAAAGCGCGGCATCCGGATCCGATCCGCGAACAGCCTTGTGCAGCGCGGAAATCAGATTGTAGTGTTCTTCGCGATCTCGATCATAGGCTGGTGCGCGCTTCTGCAACATCTTCGCAAGGCCTTGCGCATCAAGTAGATGATCTGGCGCAAAGGCAAAGACTTCTTCTGCCAGGTTCAGCAAGTACCTGCCATCGCCGTCAGCCATGCCCACAAGTGCCGATCGAGCATCAGTGGTCAGCGCCAATTTTCGCTTCATTTCGGTTTCAGCCCGGATCAGCAGTTTCTCCAGTGCGGCATCGTCCAACCGCCTGAGCACCATGACCTGGCAACGCGACAACAGGGCACCATTCAGCTGAAAACTGGGATTTTCGGTTGTCGCTCCCACGAGGGTCACCACACCGCGCTCGACGAAAGGCAAGAAGCCGTCCTGTTGCGCGCGATTAAAACGGTGAATTTCATCTACAAACAGCAATGTTCCCTTGCCTGTTGACCGTCTCGCTTCTGCGCGCTCGAAAGCTGCCTTGAGATCTTTAACACCGGAGAAGATTGCCGATATAGCATCGAATTCGAGGCCAGCATCCCGAGCCAGCAGCTGAGCGATCGTGGTTTTTCCGACACCTGGAGGTCCCCACAGAATCATCGATGCTAGCCGCGACTGCGACAACATCCGGCCAATTGGTCCATCTGAACCGACAAGATGATCCTGACCGATCACGTCCGTCAGCCTCTTGGGCCGCAAACGATCCGCAAGGGGTTGCGGTGCATCGGCGTCCAAACCGGACGCAGAAAACAAATCTGTCATTTCAGCACCACTTTTCTCCACCGGTCCGCCAACAGTTTTACAGATCGGGTATTATGGAGCTAACAGATTCCGCAGCGGTTTGGAAACGATTGGCGCGTCCCTAGATTCGTACATTCAAACTAATACGACGTCCATTGCGTGCGATTGTGACGCTCCATACCGAGCCTCGACCGGCGTTTTCATCCATGATGTCTTCAAGGTCCGTAGCTTCTTCGATGATCTTGCCGTTCATCTCGCGCACGATATCTCCCGCGCGCAAACCCATTCCAGCTGCCAATTGCCGCGATATATGCGGCAGGCCGTCTCGGGGATTATAAATGAAACAAACTCGGCTGGAATCTGAAGACCCCAGCCGAGCATTTCTCAGGTATTACCTTTGGCGACCTGATCGTCAGGAAGATTCCTGAATCTCAGCTGAAAGCGTCATTTCCTGATCAGATTCAACTGATGTGTCTTCGTCAACAGGCTTCGATGCAAGAGTTTCAGGCTCATTCTCAATTATCGGCGCCATAGTCGCCAGATCAGCAGACATGAGTTCAATCAGACGTTCGGTCACTTTGTCCTCGGTCCGCTGAACCATCACAGCAAACGCGGGCGAGTCTTCCAGTTTCAAAACACCTAATCGCTCGAGATACAACTCAGGCGAATGCGCAGCATTCACCTTGTAATCCCGTCCAAGGAGCGACATGTCGACTTCGACGGTTATTGGCGGAAGGTTGTTGTTCAGGTCTGCAGGGTCGAACCATCCTGAATGCATGCGCTCAGAATCGCAGCGCGGCTCTCTCCAAATCTCTTCTTTGTCGACATTTACTGATCCTATTAAAGCGCCGACCACGCCACCAACCGCAATATTCCATTGCTGTGCATTGGCCTCGGCACCCCTGTTCAGGAAGATTTCGTAGCGACGAACGATGAGCTCCGCATTCTCCTTTGCAAGCCCGGGATAGGCTTCCATCACTGCATTCTCCAATCGGGTGACGCGATCAGCTGCGAAAAAATCGGGCCCCAGTCTTGTAATGCCGATAAAACAGGAAAAACCTCCTGCGATGCCAACCGGCACCAAGCGAGTCTTGACCAGTTTCGGATCGCGCTCATCAACAATTTTGATCTTGCCTGTTGGAACAGCGCCTGTTTCCAGATTTGCCGCGAATTGGTCTACCACCAATTGCTCATCTGCTGTCAGTTCCGGCACACTCGCACAACCACACGCCAATACTGCGACGCACAGAATCGCTAGAATATTTTTCAATTTAGGATACCCCCCCTTAAATCCTGGTTGAGTATCACGACCGTCGATTGAGTTCAATCTGAAACTGGTAAAGTTGGATGTGAACAGCCTTGACTAAGGCATACTCCCCTAAATCCTCACATTGCTGGAAATACGACGTCCATTGCGTTCGATGGTGACGCTCCATACCGAGCCTCGACCGGCGTTCTCTTCGATAACATGTTGAAGGTCTGATGCTTCTTCAATCACTGTTCCGTTGACTTCTCGCACGATATCACCCGGCCTTAGCCCCATCCTGGCGGCAAGAGAGGAGCGATACACCCGATTAATGAGGACGCCAGCATCAAAAGGGTCCCGCCCCAGTTCATCCGCAAGTGCAGGTGAAAGGTCTGCCACTTCTGCACCGGCAAATGGATGATTGTCACCACCGAGCTCTATGAGGTCTGCCTCAGTCGCACCGGGCGGCTGGTCAAGTGTCACGCGCTTGGTAGTCGCTACTCCCTCTCGTACAATGGCAAGAACGGTATCATCACCCGGAGCAAGCGTTGCTGCCAGGAATTTCAGCCCTCGCTCGTCGAACACTTCCCGGTCATCGATGGCGACCACCAGATCACCACGACGCAAGCCGGCCTTGCTGGCGGGACTATCCGGATATATCTCGGTCACCAGCACACCCATGGGACGGTCCAGACCCAATGAGCGAGCGACTTCTGCATTGACGGCCTGCCCCTTGAGGCCAAGCCACGGACGAACAACACGCCCGTCCCGAACGGCACCATTCACCACCCGTTTGACCATTTCGGAAGGGATGGCGAATCCGATACCGTTTGATCCACCAGACCTTGAGAAAATCGCGGTATTCACGCCCACCAGACGGCCATTGGAATCAACCAATGCGCCACCTGAGTTACCGGGATTGATCGCGGCATCGGTCTGAAGAAAGAATGCATAATCCGATACACCCACATCCGTTCTTGCCTGTGCGGAGATTATGCCTGTCGTCACCGTCTGCCCCACACCAAACGGATTGCCGATAGCGAGCACAAGGTCACCAACTTCAACCGCCCGAGTGTCCGCAAATTCCAAGGTAGGAAGAACCTCGTCCCCAATATCAATCTTCAGGACGGCCAAATCCGTTCGGTCATCGGCAACGACCAGCTCCGCAACATATTCACGCCGATCAGCCAGCACGACTTTCAGCTCGTCTGCCCCCTCCACAACGTGATTGTTCGTGACGATCACGCCATCAGAGCCCACAATCACCCCTGATCCAAGCGAAGATGCAACACGCTCACGCGGTACACCGCCCAGCTGATTGCCGAAAAATCTGCGAAACAAAGGATCATTGGCGTATGGAGAAACAGTCTCTCGTATCGTCTTGGACGAGTAAACATTCACAACCGCTGGCGCAGTACGCTTCACGATTGGAGAAAACGACATGGTGATATCAGCCTGGCTCTGCGGAATACGCGCGACGACTTCAGTTGGCAGTGTCGCTGGTGTTTCCACAGTCGCTTCTTGAGCCTGACACGCCGAAACAGCGAATGCCGCCACGCCAATGACGGCAATCATTTTATTGAAGTGTCTTGAGGCTTCTCTCATGTGTGCGCCCTTTACCTATAGTCATGTTTGCCAACCTATCGCGTGCTTCACAGGCAATCAGGGCAGAAATGGGGTATTTGTGGGGGGAAATCCAGATCAGTGTTCAATCAAGCTGACAAGCCTTTGTCAGACGGTAAGAGTTTGATGACCGGCACACAGATGGCCAGGCCATCTTTGGAACCTATCAGGTTGAAAACGACTTTATGTCTGGCGCATCTGATTGCGTGACAAGGAATCGAGGGGACCATTCGCGGTGAACACCAATTTCATGAAAGCCATGATTGTCATCATATCGTTGGGCGCGATGTCAGGCTGCGGTGACAAGTCCAAGGAGGTCGGTGAATTCAAGAATGACTGGCTTGGCAATGAGATCAAGATCGAAGCGCTGAAAGATCCTAAAGTGACAGGAATTGTATGCCACTTTACTCATTTTGACCGAGGAGTGTGGGACCGTATTGGCAAGGGAAACTGGTTTGAAGACCCATCCAACGCCTCGATTGACTGCCAGCGGTCGGGCCCTATCGATCTGGCTGGAGTGAAGCTTTCCAAATCTGGCGAGGAGGTTTTCTCTCAGAAGCAAAGCCTCTTCTTCAAGAATGTCGCCGTCAGACGAGTTGTCGACCTTGAGAACAGAGCCGTTCTTTACGTCGTGTATTCAAGAAAAGTCGTTGATGGTTCTGCAAAAATGAATCTCTCGACTGTTCCCCTCACAGATGAAGAAGTGGCCACAGCGCAAAATTGAACAGTCATTCCATCTCAATGACTAACGAATGACCTTCTGCACTCTCGACCCAAACAAGAAAGGCCGTCCTTTCCAGGACGGCCTCACTCAAATCTCTTGAAGACAGTTATTATTCTGCGTCTTCCATTTCAGCTTCTGCTGCAACGCGAGCACGGTCTTCAGCACCCTTGGCTTCCGGGTCACGATCAACAAGCTCAATGACCGCCATTGGAGCATTGTCACCAAAGCGATAGCCAGCCTTCAGAACACGCGAATAGCCGCCCTGACGGTCCTTGTAACGCTCTGCAAGCGTGTCAAAGAGTTTCTTGACCATCTCTTCGTCGCGCATGATCGAAATAGCGCGGCGGCGAGAAGACAGATCGCCCTTCTTGGCGAGCGTCACCAGACGATCAACGAAAGGTTTCATTTCTTTCGCCTTCGGCAAAGTGGTAGAAATCTGCTCGTGCTTCACGAGAGACGCCGCCATGTTAGCCATCATGGCTTTGCGGTGCTCAGTCGTGCGACCCAGTTTGCGGTGTGCGATTCCGTGACGCATGATGCTTATCTCCGGCCGAACACACGGCCGCTCCTCTAGATTCTCTTATTCTTCGTACTTCTTGGCGAGATCTTCAATGTTCTCTGGCGGCCAGGACGGTACTTCCATACCAAGGTGCAGACCCATTCCAGCGAGAACTTCCTTGATCTCGTTCAGCGATTTACGACCAAAGTTCGGTGTACGAAGCATTTCTGCTTCTGACTTCTGAATAAGGTCGCCAATATAGACAATATTGTCGTTGCGCAGGCAGTTAGCCGACCGAACCGACAGCTCCAACTCGTCCACTTTCTTGAGAAGGACAGGATTGAAACCAAGGTCTGGTTCTTCTTCTGCCTGGCTCTCGACTTGCGGCTCTTCAAAGTTGATCAGCAACTGAAGCTGGTCCTGAAGGATACGGGCTGCATAAGCAACGGAATCTTCTGGGGTAACCGAACCATCTGTTTCAACGGTGAGTGTCAGCTTGTCATAGTCAAGAACCTGACCTTCACGTGTGTCACTGACTTCGAAGCCAACACGCGTAACCGGCGAATAAATTGCATCGATTGGAATAAAACCAAGCGGTGCATCATCCGGACGGCTCTTGTCAGCCGGGACATAGCCCTTTCCGGTTGCGACAGTGAACTCCATACGCAGTTCAGCACCATCATCAAGATGACAGATCACGTGATCCGGGTTCAAAATCTCAATATCACCGCTCGTTTCGATCTGACCGGCTTTCACAGCACCTGGTCCAGTCGCCTTGAGCATCATGCGTTTTGGCGTGTCAGAAACCATGGAGATGGCGATACGCTTCAGGTTCAGAACAACGTCGGTAACGTCTTCACGACAGCCATCGATCGAGGAGAACTCGTGCACAACACCATCAATCTGCACGCCGGTAATAGCAGCGCCCTGCAGCGAGGACAGCAAAACGCGACGCAGAGAAGAACCGAGCGTCGTTCCAAAACCACGCTCCAGCGGCTCCACTACCAGCTTGGCCTTACGGCGAGCGTCATAGTCGTGCTCAACGACCGGGCGCGCCGGACGAATGAGTTCTTTCCAGTTCTTGTCGTTTACCTGCTGTGCGGTATTCATATCGGGCATCACCTTGAGCGGTTAGAACGATGAGTATTCAGCCACATGGCCGTTACGAAACGAAACCGTATTAAACGCGGCGACGCTTCGGCGGACGGCAACCATTGTGCGGAATGGCGGTAATGTCGTGGATCGTGGTAATGGTCAGACCGATGGACTGAAGAGCACGAAGCGCACTTTCACGGCCAGAGCCTGGACCGCGCACGAGAACCTCAAGGGTTTTCATACCGTGTTCCTGCGCCTTGCGGCCAGCATCCTCAGCAGCGATCTGCGCAGCATAAGGTGTGGACTTACGAGAGCCTTTGAACCCCATGTGCCCAGCCGAAGACCAGGAAATAGCATTCCCCTGAGCATCCGTGATGGTAATCATGGTGTTGTTGAAGGAAGAATTCACGTGGGCAACACCCGACGATATGTTCTTCCGCTCCCGGCGACGTACGCGTGCTTGTTCACGAGCCATAATTATCTATCCGACTATTTCTTCTTACCAGCAATAGGCCGGGCCGGCCCCTTGCGGGTACGAGCATTTGTGTGAGTGCGTTGACCACGAACCGGCAAACCACGACGGTGACGCAGGCCTCGATAGCAACCCAGATCCATGAGGCGCTTGATGTTCATCGCGGTGTCACGACGCAAATCACCTTCTACCATGTAATCTGCGTCAATGGTTTCACGAATCTGGATCACTTCAGCATCCGACAATTCATTGACACGTCTAGCAGCATCAATGCCGGCCTTTTCGCAGATTTCCTGCGCCTTGGTCGCACCAATGCCGTGAATGTAACGAAGCGCGATGGTTACGCGCTTGTTCGTGGGAATGTTGACGCCAGCGATACGGGCCAAAGCGCCCTCCATTAAAACTATTAAAACCTGCCACGAAACGAAAGAACCGGGTCCGGCGACAACGTAAATTGTCGCAGCAAACCCGTGTGATCGTCGCGGAAGCGCACACTTATATGCGTGGAATCCTCTGCGTCAACAGATTACTGAGGAATATGCGATGAATCCTCATTCCACGCGACAGCTTCATCAAACCTTGTCGAGAATCTTGTTGATCTCAGCTGAAACAGTACCGATTGCCTGCATACCATCGACTTCCCTGAGCTTGCCCTGCTCTGCATAGATCGGCAAAAGCGGGGCTGTCTGCTCATTATAGGCGTTCAAGCGCTTCTTGAAGCTTTCAGGATTGTCATCTGCGCGCCCTTCCTGTTCGAACCGGGTCACGACACGTTCAATAAGGACGTCATCATCCACGCTCAGACGAATCACGATGTCGACCTTCTGTCCCTTGGCTTCCAGAAGATCATCCAGGGCCTTCGCCTGAGGAACCGTGCGTGGAAATCCATCAAAGATGAACCCCACGGCATCAGGATTATTGTCCAACTGCTCTTCGATAAGTGCAATCACGATTTCATCTGAGACCAGACCACCGGAATCCATGATCCCAGCAACTCTCTTTCCAAGTTCAGATCCGGAACTTCGTGCAGCTCGCAGCATGTCTCCTGTCGATAGCTGGATGAAGTTGCGCTCATTCACGAGCTTCTTGGCTTGCGTGCCTTTACCAGCGGCCGGCGGGCCGAAAAGGATCAGGTTCATTTTTTTCGACCCCCGAGTCGTGAGCGTTTTACCATGCCCTCATACTGGTGAGCTATGAGGTGTGACTGAACTTGCGCCACGGTATCCATCGTAACGGATACCACAATCAGAATTGACGTCCCCCCGATATAAAACGGAATCGAAGAGAAATTCATCTTCAGGATCTCTGGCAAGAGACATACCACAGTCAGATATAGAGCGCCGATGACAGTGAGGCGACTTAGTACATAGTCCAGATAGTCGGCTGTTCGTTTGCCTGGGCGATAACCGGGTATGAACCCACCATATTTGCGCAGATTTTCGGCAGTTTCCTCAGGGTTGAACACAATGGACGTGTAAAAGAAGCAGAAGAAAACGACCAGCAGACCATATAGCACAACAAACAAGGGTTGGCCGGGCCCAAGATAGGCAGCAACGGTCCGAAGCGCATCACCCCACCAACCACCGCCCTCAGCACCTGCACCCGACGCTGCAAACTGAGCAGCCGTCGTCGGAAGCAGCAACAATGATGTCGCAAAGATGGGTGGAATAACACCAGCTGTGTTTAGCTTCAGCGGTAGGAACGAGCTCTCCCCTCCCATCATCCGATTGCCTTGCTGACGTTTCGGATACTGGATCAACAAGCGTCGCTGCGATCTTTCGACGAAGACAATGAAGATGATCAACGCTACTGAAATGGCGACAATGCCCAACAGTACAAAAAGGCTCATCGTGCCTTCTCGGGTGGAGCTAAGGGCCTGAACAGCAGCACCAGGCAATACCGATACGATACCAGCAAAAATTATGAGAGAGATACCGTTACCTACACCGCGCGCAGTGATCTGCTCACCAAGCCACATCAGGAATACAGTCCCCCCCACAAGAGTGATGACTGTTGAAGCCTGGAAAAACAGCCCTGGCTCCAACGCGATTGCCTTGCCAGAATCCGGGTCGATTGAACTTAGTCCAACACTGATCCCATATGCCTGCACGACCGCGAGAAAGACCGTGAGATATCGCGTGTACTGATTGATCTGCTTGCGACCCGACTCACCCTCTTTCTTCAAGCGCTCCAAGGTTGGTGAGGCAGTCGTCATCAACTGCATGATGATGGACGCCGAGATATAAGGCATCACGTTCAGCGCGAAGATAGCCATGTTCTCGATGGCCCCCCCGGAGAACACGTTCATCATGCCGAGGATACCACCGGAATTGTTTCCGAACATCGATTTCAGCTGAACCGGGTCGACCCCGGGAATCGGAATATGTGTACCCAGCCTATAAACAATCAGCGCACCCAGTGTGAACAGGATGCGCTGTTGCAATTCCTTCGCCTTCGAAAAGGTCGAGAAGTTGATGTTCTTTGCGAGTTGTTCAGCGGCTGACGCCATGTCGCTCGCTCCCCTTACGCACGCCGACGCGCCGTTGGCTGGAGCAAAAGCTCTCAATCAACCGGCGGCGGCAGGTTGTAACAATTCCCGATACAAAGCGCACCGTTCCCCCGGTACGCAATCGGGACGTTCGAGGATTACTCGGCTGCAACCGGAGCCGTCAATGTGACGGACCCGCCAGCAGCTTCCACAGCAGCGATTGCTGCCTTGGATGCACCGGAAACCACCAGCTCAACTTTGGTCTTGATCTCGCCTTTTGCAAGGAGGCGTACGCCATCCTTAACTTGCCTGATCACACCTGATTGAACAAGCATAGCTTCATCTATCGGCTGCTTGGCGTCCAGTTTGCCCTCTGAGATGGCCTTCTCAAGACGACCAATATTGATCCATGACCATGTTTTGGCGTTGTATTTGTTGAAACCGCGCTTTGGCATACGCATGTGGATCGGCAGCTGACCACCTTCAAATCCCTTGATTGCGACACCTGAACGGGCCTTTTGTCCTTTGACACCACGACCGGCAGTTTTACCTTTGCCCGAGCCAACGCCGCGTCCAACGCGCATGCGATCTTTCGTCGCGCCTTCGTTGTCGGAAATTTCGTTGAGTTTCATCGTCTTGTCCTCAAACCTTCAAAGTGGCGCATGCGCTATCCAGGTGCGCAGCAGGCCTTAATCTTCAACAACTTCCACCAAATGGTGCACTTTTTCGATCATACCGCGCACTGAAGGTGTATCTTCCAGTTCCCGCGTACGACCAACCTTGTTCAGGCCAAGGCCGACCAGCGTTGCGCGTTGATATTCTGCGCGCCGAATAGGGCTGCCGGTCTGGCGAACACGCAGGGTTTTCTTATCAGCCATGATCGTTACTCCAAAACCTGTTCCCGATTACTGGGAAACCTCAGCCACACCAGCGCCATCCGTACGACGACCAACAATGTCCTGCACCTTGAGACCGCGTTTCGATGCGATCTGACGAGGGCTTGACTGATGCTTCAATGCGTCAACGGTTGCACGAACCATGTTGTAAGGGTTCGAAGAACCAATCGACTTGGCAACAACATCCTGCACGCCCAGAACTTCCAGGACTGCACGCATCGGACCACCGGCAATCACACCTGTACCAGCCGGAGCTGACCGAAGCTTCACCTTGCCTGCACCCCAACGGCCATTGCCATCATGATGAAGTGTACGCCCTTCACGCAATGGAACGCGAACCATTGTTTTCTTGGCTTCTTCCGTAGCCTTGCGAATTGCCTCTGGAACTTCACGGGCCTTACCGTGTCCAAAGCCAACGCGGCCCTTCTGGTCTCCAACAACCACCAGAGCGGCGAATCCGAAATTCTTACCACCCTTCACAACTTTTGCGACGCGGTTGATAGCGACCAGCTTGTCAACCAGCTCTGACTGTTCTTCGTCGCGATCGCGGCCTCGGCGGCCGCCTCTTTCACGTGGTTCACGTGCCATGACGGGCTCCTTTTAGAATTCGAGGCCGCCTTCACGGGCGGCGTCAGCGAGGGCCTTGATACGGCCGTGAAAAAGAAATCCGCCTCGGTCGAAGACAACCTCTGAAACGCCAGCTTTCTTGGCGCGTTCAGCGATCAACTTCCCGATCTCGGCAGCTGCACCAGAATCCGCACCGGTTTTACCGGATTTGCGAAAATCTGCTTCCAGCGTGGATGCTGAGGCGAGAGTTCGTCCCTGCGCATCATCGATGAGCTGGACTGAAATGTTCTTTGACGAACGAGACACCGACAGGCGCGGCTTGCCGTTCGCCAATTTGCGGAGGCGGCTGCGCACCCGTTGTGCACGGCGCTTGGTTTTATCGCGCGAAGACAACATGGCTTACTTCTTCTTACCTTCCTTGCGGCGAACTTGTTCGCCGGCGAAACGGATGCCTTTACCCTTATAGGGCTCTGGCGGACGATAGCGGCGAATTTCCGCTGCAACCTGACCGACGGCTTGCTTGTCAGCACCTTCGATCTTGATCTCTGTTGGTTTGGCACATTTGAAGGAAATGCCATCCGGTGCCTTGTGGACTACCGGGTGAGAAAATCCAAGGTTCAGCTCAAGGTCGTTACCCTTGAGGGCGGCACGATAACCAACCCCAACGAGTTCCAGATCTTTTGCAAAACCTTCAGTCACGCCAGTGACCATGTTTTGAATGCGGGCACGTATGGTTCCCCACATCGCACGACAACGTCTGTCATCCTCATCACGTGGAGAGACTTGAACGGAATTACCTTCCATTGTCACAACAACGTCATCAGTGAGCACAAGATCAAGCTCGCCCTTTGGTCCTTTGACCGACAGCGCGCCTTCCTTGAGATTGACCGTCACGCCGCTTGGCGCTTCGATCGGGAGTTTTCCAATCCGCGACATATTTCTACCTCAAACCCTTAGGAGACCCTGCAGAGGATCTCGCCACCCACATTTGATTCGCGGGCGACATTGTCGGACATCACACCTTTCGGTGTGGACAGGATCGAAATACCAAGACCGTTACGAACCAGCGGAATGTCCTTCGAGCCGGAATATACGCGTCGACCAGGCTTTGAAATACGACGCACTTCGGAAATAACCGGAGCTCCGTCATAATATTTCAGCTCGATCTCGATCTCGTGCTTACCGTCTTTCTCTACTTCCGTGTAGCCGCGAATGTAACCTTCAGATTGAAGAACATCCAGCACACGAGCGCGGAGTTTGGACGCAGGCGTCGCAACTGTGGACCGGCCGCGCTGTTGCGCGTTACGGATACGAGTCAGCATATCGCCAAGAGGATCGTTCAGATTCATCTTATCCCCTCCTTATTACCAGCTGGACTTAACAAGACCCGGGATCATTCCCAGGCTGCCCAGTTCGCGTAGGGCGATACGCGACATACGCAGTTTACGATAGTAACCACGCGGGCGTCCGGTGACTTCACAACGGTTGCGCACGCGGTTTGGTGCAGAATTACGCGGAAGCTTGGCCAGCTTGATACGCGCATTAAAGCGGTCCTCAAGTGGTAGGCTTTCATCAAGCGCAGCTGCCTTCAGAGCAGCACGCTTTTCAGCAAACTTGTCCGCCAAGCGCTTACGCTTGTTGTTTCTTTCGATTGCACTTTTCTTAGCCATTTGACCCTCTCCAGCGCGCTAGTTACGGAAGGGAAAGCTGAACTCTTTCAAGAGTGCTTTCGCTTCTTCGTCAGTGCGCGCCGTTGTGCACACGATGATGTCCATACCCCAGATCTGATCGACCTGGTCGTAATTGATTTCCGGAAACACAATGTGCTCTTTCATGCCCATCGCATAATTGCCGCGACCGTCAAACGACTTGCCGTTCAATCCACGAAAGTCCTTCACGCGCGGTAACGCGATTGTCGTCAAACGATCAATGAATTCGTACATGCGCTCACGACGCAAGGTCACCTTACATCCAACAGTCATGCCTTCGCGAAGCTTGAAACCCGCGATTGACTTGCGAGCCTTGGTTTCGACTGGCTTTTGACCTGCAATGGCTTCCAGAGCTGCAACAGCCGATTTGACCTTTTTGGAATCAGCAACAGCTTCGCCGATACCCATGTTGATCACGACTTTTTCCAGCTGAGGAACCTGCAGTTCATTGGTGTAGTTGAACTCGGTTTTCAGTTTCTCGCGAATCTCGTCCCGGTAAAGGGCCTTGAGGCGCGGTTCATATGTGGCGACGTCAGACATCTATCGCCTCCCCTGAACGTTTGGCGAAACGGATCTTGCGACCGTTCTCATCAATTTTGAAACCCACGCGGGTCGGTTTACCGTCCCGTGGATCGACATGTGCGACATTGGATACGTGGATCGGTGCTTCGAAATGCTTGATCCCACCCTGGTCGAACTGGCTGGGTCGTTGGTGGCGCGTTACAGTGTTCACACCGCGAACCAGAATACGGTTCTCAGCAGGATACACCTTGAGCACTTCACCCTCGGAGCCCTTATCGCGACCGGTCAGGACGACGACCTTGTCGCCTTTCTTGATCTTGGCGGCCATGACTACAGCACCTCCGGAGCAAGCGAGATGATCTTCATGTGATTCTTGGCGCGCAATTCGCGTGGAACCGGTCCGAAGATACGCGTGCCGATCGGCTCGCCATTATTGTTCACGATCACAGCAGCATTTGAATCGAAACGGATCACAGATCCATCACGGCGCTGAATATCCTTGGACACCCGTACAACAACTGCGCGGCGAACATCACCTTTTTTGACGCGGCCCTTGGGCGTTGCTTCCTTGATGGACACGACAATGATGTCGCCCACCGAAGCGTAACGTCTCTTGGCACCACCCAACACCTTGATGCATTGAACACGTCGTGCACCAGAGTTGTCAGCAACATCAAGGTTTGATTGCATCTGGATCATTGGTCAGATCCTCCAGCGTTCAAAAGTTCCCAGCGCTTCAATTTGGAGCGTGGAGGACATTCCTGAATCACTACCTTTTGGCCGATCTCGGCCGCATTGTTCTCGTCATGAGCGTGGTATTTCTTGGACCGACGCACCGTCTTCTTGAAAAGAGGGTGCAGATAGGTCCGGTCAACACGTACAACCGCAGTCTTGTTGGTTGCTGTGGATACGACCACGCCTTCCATAATCCGCCTGGGCATCTTTTCCTATTCCCTCAGTCTCACGCAGCGCCGGTTTGCGCTTTGGATTTTTCCGCCAGAACCGTCTTGATCCGAGCGATGTCCTTACGCACCTGCCGCACGCGGGCGGTGTTCTCCAGCTGGTTTGTGGCCTGCTGGAAGCGAAGATTGAACTGTTCTTTCTTGAGCTTTGTAAGCTCTTCTTTCAGTTCATCGGGCGACTTAGCGCGAACGTCTTCAGTATTCATTGTCTTCAACGCTCCTCTATTCACCCAATCGTTTGACGATCTTGGTCTTGATCGGCAGCTTTGCCGCGCCCAGTGACAGTGCTTCTACAGCAATATCTTCGGACACACCGTCAATCTCGAACAGGATACGACCTGGTTTTACTTTCGCCGCCCAATATTCTGGCGACCCCTTACCCTTACCCATCCGAACTTCGGTAGGCTTGGACGATACCGGCACATCTGGGAACACGCGGATCCACACCTTGCCGACACGTTTCATGTGACGCGTGATAGCACGACGCGTCGCCTCGATCTGACGTGCAGTCACACGCTCAGGCTCAAGAGCTTTAAGGCCATAGGCACCGAAAGTCAGGCTGTAACCGCCTTTGGCGTTACCCTTGATCCGGCCCTTGAATTGCTTGCGGAACTTAGTCCGTTTCGGTTGAAGCATCTCTCAATCCCCGTTACGCGTTTGCGCCCTGAGGCGCATTGCCCGGACGGGACTGACGCGCGCGCGCTTCACCCGAAGCTTCGGCCTTGCGGTCCTGGGCCATCGGATCGTGCTCCATGATCTCACCTTTGAAGATCCAGACCTTGATACCGATGATGCCATAGGTCGTCTTGGCTTCAGCTGTTCCGTAGTCGATGTCTGCGCGAAGTGTGTGCAACGGCACACGCCCTTCACGATACCATTCAGTCCGAGCAATCTCTGCACCACCCAGACGACCGGCAACATTCAAACGAATGCCTTCGGCACCAAGACGCATGGCGGATTGCATGGTCCGCTTCATGGCACGACGGAAGGACACACGACGCTCAAGTTGGCGTGCAACATCCTCAGCAACGAGTTTAGCGTCGATTTCGGGCTTGCGTACCTCAACCAGGTTCACGAACACTTCATCGGCAACAAACTTTGCAAGATCCTTGCGAAGCTTTTCGATGTCAGCACCCTTCTTACCGATAATCATACCGGGACGAGAGGTGTGAATTGTGATGCGGCACTTTTTGTGCGGACGCTCAATGATGATCTTGGAAATACCTGCGCGACGCGCAAGAACTTCACCCGTACGCTTGCCGGACTTCTCATCCTTCGGGCGCCACTCATTGATGTATTTACGCACCTTCAGATCTTCGTGAAGGAGTCGACCAAACTCTGCGCTATCCGCATACCAGCGGCTATCAGCAGTTCGGTTGACGCCGAGGCGCAGACCAATCGGATTGACTTTCTGTCCCATTACGCTGCCTCTGCCTCGCTCTCAACTACCATCGACGTGTCTCGAAGGACGATCGTCAGCTGGGAAAATGGTTTCAGGATGCGCGCAGCACGACCGCGAGCACGGGCCCGAATGCGCTTCATCACAAGGTTCTTGCCCACGAATGCCTCGGCCACGATCAGACTATCAATGTCCAGACCGTGATTGTTCTCTGCGTTGGCGATTGCCGAATTCAGCAATTTCAACACGTCTTCTGCGTGGCGCTTGCGACTGAATGTAAGTTCAGCCTGGGCCTTCTCTACCGACAGTCCACGAATGGTCTGAGCAATCAGATTCAGCTTCTGAGGGCTGACCCGAAGCATACGCAGTACAGCACGTGCTTCGTTTTCGGCCTGTCTGGGTTTGTTTGTTTCCTTACCCATCGTCCTACTTCCGCTTTGCTTTCTTGTCGGCACCGTGGCCGTAATAAGTGCGCGTTGGCGCGAATTCACCGAACTTGTGGCCGACCATGTCTTCGTTCACCGTAACCGGAACGAACTTGTGGCCGTTGTGAACCTGAAAGGTCAGACCCACGAAATTCGGCAATACTGTTGAACGACGCGACCAGGTCTTGATCGGTGTCGGACGCGTGGCCTCATGCGCAACTTCAGCCTTCTTGAGAAGGTAGCCATCGACAAAAGGGCCTTTCCAGACGGAGCGTGCCATAATCTATTCTCTCCGTTACTTGGACTTACGACGACGGATAATGAACTTGTCCGTCTGCTTGTTTTTACGAGTCTTCGGACCGCGTGTTTTCTTACCCCAGGGAGTGACAGGGTCACGACCACCAGATGTACGGCCTTCACCACCACCATGCGGGTGGTCAAACGGGTTCATGACGACACCACGTACAGATGGGCGCTTACCCATGTGACGTTTACGGCCCGCCTTACCCAAATTCTGGTTCATGTTGTCCGGGTTGGACACAGCGCCAACTGTTGCCAGGCAACGCTCAGGGATCAAACGCAATTCACCGGAAGTCATCTTGACCTGCGCGTATCCGTCCTGACGCCCAACAAGCTGAACATAGGAGCCAGCAGCACGAGCGATCTGACCACCCTTTTCCGGCTTCATTTCCACGTTATGAAGAATGGTACCCACCGGGATCACCTTCAAGGACAATGTGTTGCCAGGCTTGATGTCAGCCTTGTCGCTGGAAACAACCGTATCACCAACAGCAAGCCGCTGAGGAGCCAGGATGTATGACTGCTCACCATCTTCATAGGTGATGAGCGCAATAAATGCTGTCCGGTTCGGGTCGTATTCCAGGCGCTCTACCTTGGCAGGTACATCAAACTTACGACGCTTGAAGTCAACGATACGGTAAAGCATCTTGGCTCCACCACCAATGCGACGCGCCGTGATACGACCAAGATTGTTCCGACCACCCTTTTTGGTCAGACCTTGGGTCAGCTTCTTGACCGGACGACCGGAGTGCAACTCAGAACGATCCACCAACACAAGTTGGCGACGACCGGGAGATGTCGGGTTGAATGTCTTAAGTGCCATGACCTAACTCACCCTCCTCTTACAGACCTGTCGCTACATCGATGGACTGTCCGTCCTTCAATGTCACGATGGCCTTTTTGATGTCGCTGCGGCGACCTTTGGTTCCACGAAAACGCTTGGTCTTGCCCTTTTGAACAATCGTGTTCACTGCCAGGACATCAACCTTGAAAAGGTTTTCTACGGCTTCCTTGATTTGCGGCTTGGTTGCTTCGAGCGGCACACGAAAGACAACCTTGTTCTGCTCTGACAGAATGGTGGACTTCTCGGTGATGATCGGTGCAGTTACCGCATCGTAGTGAATGGTTTTGACGTCAGCCATGGATCAGGCCTCCTTCGCGCGCTTGGCGACAACCTGAGCAGCGTAACGCTGATCGACCTTGGCGCGCGGAGGCTTTCCAGCAACCATTTCTGTTGCCTGGCCATGCCAGTCTTCACGCGCTGCGCGAGGACCATAGCCCGCCTCTTCGAACACCTTGGCAGCATCAGCAGCCGAAAGTTTTGCAATGGAAGTCAGGCTCTCATAGCCAGCCTTACCCAGAACCTTGGCCGATTGCGCACCCACGCCATCAATCAGAACAATCTCGTCTACAAAATTATCGCCAGAGAAATCCGTTGATGAGGCAGTAGCGTCTTTTGAAAAACGTGCGTGCACACCCTCAACCGCTTCACGTGTCAGCACCAGAGTACGGCGACGCAACACGTCATAAACGTTAAGGCCAGCAAGCGGAAGCACATCGACATTCGGGATGTTACGTGCAGCCTTGGCAAAATTGTCATCCAGCGTTTCACCACCAATGACCAGCGCATTGGTCAAGCCAAGCTTCTCAAACTGCTCACGCAGCATCTTGGTCTTGGGCGCATCTACTGTAGCATCATCCAAAACGATGAAGGCACTTTCCTTCACCTTGGAGGACAGCGCGTGACGCAACGCAAGTGCGCGCACCTTCTTGGGAAGGTCGTGAGCGTGTGAGCGAACGCGAGGTCCGTGAGCCGTTCCACCACCAACAAAGATCGGCGCAGACTTAGCACCGTGACGTGCGCCACCCGTACCTTTTTGACGGTACATCTTGGCAGTCGTGCGCTTGACCTCTGAACGCGTCTTGGTCTTGTGCGTACCAGCCTGACGCTTGGACAATTGATAGCGAACCATGCGCTGAAGGATGTCTGGACGGATCTCTTCGATTCCGAAGACATCGTCGTTCAGCTCAACATCGGCAGCTTTACCGGAATCCAGTTTGACGACAGCGTACTTCATCAGCCCTCGCCTCCTTCACGTTCAGCAAGCATCTTCTTGAGAAGATCCTGATCTACTTTGGCGCGAGGCGGCTTACCGGAAATCATTTCCTCAGCCTGCGCCTTCCATTCTTGCGATTCGTGCTGACCTGCAGCACCGACTTTTTCAGCAAGTGCAGCCAGATCATCATCAGACATGTCCCTGATCTGAGTCAGCGTCGACACACCTTCAGCAACCAAAGCCTTGGACGTGACATCACCGATACCGTCAATCAGAACAACATCGTCAACGAAACCTGAAACCTGAACGTCAGATGACGCCTCAAGAATAGCGGCCGGAACAGGCGCAGCATCCGGACGCGCCTTCTTGACGGAATCGCGCACTTCAACCCAACCATTCGGAGCACCGGCAACAGCGCCCTTCACGAGGATCAGTCCGCGCTTCACGTCAGTCCGTACAATCTCGAGGTTCTGCGTCGTCACACGCTCAACGCCGTAGTGGCCGGCCATTTTCTTGCCCTTGAACACCTTACCAGGGTCCTGACACTGACCGGTTGAACCGTGAGCACGGTGAGAAATTGAAACACCGTGCGTCGCACGCAGACCACCAAAGTTCCAGCGCTTCATGGCACCGGCAAAACCCTTACCTTTGGAGGTTCCGGCAACATCGACTTTCTGACCAGGCACAAAGTGCTCTGCAGAAATCTCGGCACCAATATCTACCAACATGTCAGCATCAACGCGAAACTCGCGGACCACTGCCTTTGGCTCGACATTGCTCTTGGCGAACTGCCCACGAAGCGGCTTGGAAACATTCTTCGCTTTACGTGTACCAGCACCAAGCTGAACAGCGACGTAACCATCGCGCTCCTGCTCACGCTGCCCAACAACCTGACAACCTTCCAGCGCCAACACTGTGACCGGAACATGTGCACCGTCTTCGGCGAACACGCGGGTCATGCCCAATTTCTTGGCAAGAACTCCCGTACGCATGATCAGCGAGCTCCCTCAAGCTTGATCTCAACAGCAACACCAGCAGACAGGTCGAGCTTCATCAGCGCATCCACTGTTTGAGGTGTTGGGTCAACAATGTCGAGCACGCGTTTGTGCGTGCGAATTTCGAACTGCTCACGGGACTTCTTGTTGACGTGAGGTGAGCGGTTGACCGTGAATTTTTCGATACGGGTAGGCAGCGGAACCGGACCGCGTACGTCAGCACCTGTGCGCTTGGCAGTTGACACAATCTCACGCGCCGACTGATCGAGCGCGCGGTGGTCAAATGCCTTCAACCTGATGCGAATATTCTGTTTGTCCATCGGAACGGCCCCGAGCAAAAATAATACGCACATGACCGTCTGGAAAAGACCCCAGCCCGGTCATTGCGGGAAACTTGTTGTAGTCGTTGTTCTCAGGTCCGATGCGTATGCGGCTTACAGCGCACTGCCACCGGCTCAAGAGAGGCGCTTTATTAGAATCGTGAAGGAGATAAGTCAACGGCACTTCCGAGAATAATCACCAGAAGCGGAGATTTCTCCAGCTTATGACCCGGTGCCCGGATTGAGCAGCTGAAAACGCCCCTTCAAACCAGGATCAGAGGGTCTTCTGATAGGGATCAGCACAAGACAAGATGGCCTCTCCACGACCTTTATCAGCGAAGAATCGCCCCTCCTCTGTCACGCATAAAAAAAACGGCCGCGCGACGAGTCGTGCAGCCGTTCTTAAAAGACACAGATCTGTCGAAATTATTCGACGATCTTGGAAACCACACCAGCACCAACCGTGCGACCACCTTCACGGATAGCGAAGCGAAGCTTCTCTTCCATTGCGATCGGCTGGATCAGCTCAACGTTCATTTTGACGTTGTCGCCAGGCATGACCATTTCCGTACCTTCTGGAAGCGTAACCACACCAGTCACATCCGTTGTACGGAAGTAGAACTGTGGACGGTAGTTGGTAAAGAACGGCGTGTGACGGCCACCCTCTTCCTTTGTCAGAATGTAGGCTTCACCAACAAACTTGGTGTGTGGCGTGATGGAGCCTGGCTTACAAAGAACCTGACCGCGCTCAACACCCTCACGTTCAATACCACGCAGAAGTGCACCGATGTTGTCGCCTGCCTGACCCTGGTCAAGCAATTTGCGGAACATCTCCACACCCGTACAGGTGGTCTTGGTCACTTCAGGGCGAATACCGACAATCTCGATTTCTTCACCGACCTTGACGATACCGCGCTCAACACGACCGGTCACAACCGTACCGCGACCTGAGATCGAGAACACGTCCTCGATTGGCATCAGGAATGGCTGGTCAATCGGACGCTCTGGCTCAGGGATGTAGTCATCCACAGCGGCCATCAGTTCGATGATCTTGTCTTTACCGATGTTGTCGTCACGACCTTCAACAGCAGCCAGAGCGGAACCAGCGATGATTGGAATATCGTCACCGGGGAACTCGTAGGAAGACAGAAGTTCACGAACTTCCATTTCCACCAGCTCCAGAAGCTCTTCGTCATCAACCTGGTCGACCTTGTTCAGGAATACGACAAGCGCTGGCACACCAACCTGACGGGCAAGCAGGATGTGCTCACGAGTCTGAGGCATTGGACCATCTGCTGCGTTCACAACAAGAATAGCACCATCCATCTGCGCCGCACCCGTGATCATGTTTTTCACATAGTCCGCGTGTCCTGGGCAGTCCACGTGAGCGTAGTGACGGTTTTCCGTCTCATACTCGACGTGCGATGTGTTAATCGTGATGCCACGTTCTTTTTCTTCTGGAGCGTTATCGATGTCCGCATAGGACTTCTTCGCACCACCAGTAACTTCCGACAGGACCATCGTGATCGCTGCAGTAAGTGTTGTCTTACCGTGGTCAACGTGACCGATCGTGCCGATGTTCACGTGTGGCTTATTACGCTCAAACTTTGCCTTGGCCATCTATCTAACTCCTTGATGACGAATTCACGTCAGATCCCGACGATGCGGGACTATCCTGATTACTTTTAACCTACAAGCTTCTCGATCACTTCTTTCGAAACTGCGTTCGGCACAGTCTCGTAGTGATCGAACTGCATGCTGTACTGTGCTCTGCCCTGCGTTTGCGAACGAAGGGTGTTCACATAGCCGAACATGTTTGCGAGAGGAACCATGGCGTTGATGACAACAGACACACCGCGGACTTCCTGACCGGACACTTGCCCACGACGCGAGTTGAGGTCACCGATCACACCACCAACATATTCCTCCGGCGATGCAACTTCAACCTTCATGATTGGCTCAAGCAGCTTCATCTGGGCCTGCTTGGCGGCATCACGAAATGCGCCTCGGGCTGCGATTTCGAAAGCAAGCACCGACGAGTCGACGTCGTGATACTTACCATCCAGAAGCGTTGCCTTGAAATCAATCACCGGGAAGCCGGCAAGAGGGCCAGAATCCTTGACGCTCTTGATGCCCTTCTCGACGCCGGGAATATATTCACGCGGAACCGAACCACCAACAACAGAGCTTTCAAACACAAAGCCTTCACCTGGCTCCAATGGCTCGAACAGGATCTTGACTTCAGCGAACTGACCGGAACCACCCGACTGTTTCTTGTGGGTGTAAACGACTTCAGCGGCACGTCCGAGCGATTCACGATAAGCCACCTGCGGCTGACCGATATTTGCTTCGACATTGAACTCGCGACGCATGCGGTCGACAAGAATATCAAGGTGAAGCTCGCCCATTCCAGCCATGATCGTCTGACCGGATTCCTCATCTGTCTTGACGCGGAAAGAAGGATCTTCAGCAGCAAGCTTCTGAAGAGCAAGCCCCATACGCTCCTGGTCAGCTTTTGTTTTCGGCTCTACGGCAATCTCGATAACCGGCTCAGGGAAAATCATGCGCTCAAGGATGACCGGGTGAGCAGCATCACACAGTGTGTCGCCCGTAGTGGTGTCCTTGAGGCCTGCCACAGCAACGATATCACCGGCGAAAGCCTCGTCGATATCCTTACGATCATTGGAGTGCATCTCGAGCATACGCCCGATGCGTTCTTTCTTTTCCTTGACCGTGTTCAACAGCGTTGAGCCTTTGACCAACTTTCCCGAGTAGATCCGGCAGAAAGTCAAAGTCCCAACAAACGGGTCGTTCATGATCTTGAACGCCAGCATGCCGAGCGGCTCATCATCAGAAGCCTTACGCTTGATCTCGCCTTCAGTCTTGACGTCAATACCCTTGATTGCTGGAATCTCAACTGGAGACGGCAGATAGTCCACAACCGCATCCAACATCGGCTGGACACCCTTGTTCTTGAATGCCGAACCACAGATCACCGGAACAAACAGTCCTGCAATGGTCCCCTTGCGGATAAGCGTCTTGAGAGCCTCAGTAGAAGGCATTTCACCTTCAAGGTAAGCTTCCATCGCGGCTTCATCAGCTTCGACAGCAATCTCGATCAGCTTTTCGCGGTATTCCTCGGCCTTGTCGACCAGATCAGCAGGAATGTCGCCATATTCAAACTTCGCACCCAGACTTTCCTCAAGCCAGATGACTGAACGCATCTCAACCAGGTCTACAACGCCCTTGAATGCGCTTTCCGATCCGATCGGCAACTGAATGACCAGCGGAGTTGCGCCCAGGCGCTCCACGACCATATCCACGCAGCGGTAGAAATCAGCGCCGAGCTTGTCCATCTTGTTGACGAAGATGATACGCGGAACATTGTATTTGTCGCCCTGACGCCAAACGGTTTCCGTCTGCGGCTCAACACCAGCGTTCGCATCGAGCGCACATACCGCACCGTCGAGCACACGCAATGAACGCTCAACCTCAATTGTGAAGTCAACGTGTCCGGGCGTGTCGATGATGTTCAGACGCTTGTCGTTCCAGAAGCAGGTGGTAGCAGCAGAAGTAATCGTGATTCCACGCTCCTGCTCTTGCGCCATCCAGTCCATGGTCGCCGCACCATCGTGCACTTCGCCAATCTTGTGCGACTTACCTGTGTAATAAAGGATACGCTCAGTCGTCGTGGTTTTACCCGCGTCGATGTGCGCCATGATACCGAAGTTACGGTAGTCTTCGATCTTGTGCGTGCGAGGCATAACTGATCGCCTTGAGTTTGGTCAGTTGAACAACAGTACTGGATTACCAGCGATAGTGCGAGAATGCGCGGTTGGCCTCGGCCATCCGGTGCGTATCTTCGCGCTTCTTCACAGCAACACCGCGATTTTGCGATGCATCCATGAGCTCGCCTGCAAGGCGCTCTCTCATGGTGTTTTCCGAACGGCTGCGCGATGCAGCAACCATCCAGCGGATGGCAAGCGCCTGACGACGCTCCGAACGCACCTCAACAGGCACCTGATAGGTCGCACCACCAACACGGCGCGAACGCACCTCTACTGACGGAGCCACATTCTCTAGCGCCTCATGGAAAACCTCCACGGGGTCTCGCTTGGCCTTGTCTGTGATGATGTCGAGCGCACCGTAAACGATGCGTTCGGCTGCGGATTTCTTACCCTGCAACATGATAAGGTTCATGAACTTGGAAAGCACAAGATCCTTGTACTTTGGGTCAGGAAGAACTTGACGTTTTTCTGCGCGGTGACGACGGGACATATGCGGTCTCTTATTTCGGACGTTTCACGCCGTATACGGAACGGCGTTGCTTACGGTCTTTTACGCCCTGGGTATCCAGAACGCCGCGAAGGATGTGGTAACGCACACCGGGAAGGTCGCGAACACGGCCACCACGAATGAGGACCACTGAGTGCTCCTGCAGGTTGTGACCCTCACCAGGAATGTAACAGATCGATTCATAACCGGACGTCAGACGCACCTTGGCCACCTTACGAAGAGCCGAGTTCGGCTTCTTTGGAGTGGTTGTGTAAACGCGTGTGCAAACACCGCGACGTTGCGGGCATGCCTTCAAAGCAGGAACCTTGTTCCGCTTCGGCTTGTCCTTCCGCGGATTGCGGATCAGCTGTTGAATCGTAGGCATCAGGCCTGGCTCTTCCTCACATCATTGCGTGATACGGGCGACTAGCCGCCCGGTGACGCAAATTCAAAACATCGAGGCCGCTGCGGATCAAACCCACCTCGGCCACAAACTCTTACCTTAAGAGGCTTCCGCTCTCTATGAAAATCTCAGTCGCAAAACCGCGTCTGGTCAAACCACTGCCGGTTCACATCGTGAGCGGGCGTCTTACTCATGGCTGACGATCCGGTCAAGCCTTAGCGTCATCTTCCCGACAATAAGACCATATTTTTTCATCCAGCCTGACATCAAACCACAGTTCAATGCCTTTTACTGCGCTTGCTGGCGTATACCGCAAAAACAGTCACTGGGTAGCAAGAGATATGATCTTGCTACCCAGACTTATCTTATTCGCCTGCCGGCGTCTCCTCCGGTGAAGGAAGAGCCTCGACCGGAGCCGCAACCTGACGCTCGCGGCGCAGTTTTGCATCTCGTTCATTGGCAACACGGCGGTAGCGACGCAAAGCACTACCCGTCCCAGCCGGGATGAGTCGCCCAACGATCACGTTCTCCTTGAGCCCCTCGAGAGGATCGATCTTGCCCTGGATAGACGCCTCGGTCAGAACACGCGTCGTCTCCTGGAACGAAGCAGCCGAGAAGAACGAACGAGTTTGCAAGGATGCCTTGGTGATACCAAGCAGGATGCGGTTGCCAATGGCTTCACGCTTGCCTGCCTTGCGGATCGCAGTGTTTGCATCTTCAAAATCGAGCGCTTCGACTGACTCACCCTTGATGAGGCTTGTCTCACCAGAATCGACGATTTCGACCTTCTGCAGCATCTGGCGAACAATCACCTCGATGTGTTTGTCATCGATAGGCACACCCTGTAGGCGGTAAACCTTCTGGATTTCATTGACCAGATAAGCAGCAAGAGCCTCCACGCCAAGAATCGCAAGGATGTCCTGAGGTGCCGGGTTACCATCAAGGATGTATTCACCCTTCTTGACGAAGTCACCCTCCTGGATCGTCATGTGCTTGCCCTTTGGAATGAGGTATTCAGCCGGTTCGGCACCCTCCTCCTCCGGTACAATGCGCACGCGACGCTTGTTCTTGTAGTCGCGCCCGAATTCGATTCGGCCATCGATCTCGGCAATAACAGCGTGATCCTTGGGACGACGCGCTTCGAAGAGCTCGGCCACACGCGGCAGACCACCCGTGATGTCCTTGGTTGTTGCACCACCCGTCTGGATACGCGCCAGGGCATCACCCGGTTTGACCGTGTCCCCTTCCTGAACTGACAGGATGGCATCAACCGGCAGGAAGTAGCGCGCTTCAGCGCCAGATTCCTGCTTGATCGGCTCGCCACTGTCATCAACAAGCAGGACAGCAGGACGCAGGTCAGCAGCCTTGGAAGATCCACCACGCCAATCTGTCAGGACCTTGGCAGCAATACCTGTTGCCTCATCCACTTCATCACGCGTGGTGATGCCGTCGATCATGTCCTCGAACTTCACCTTACCAGCGGCTTCGGTGATGATCGGTGTCGCAAACGGGTCCCAATCGGCCAGACGTTCACCTGGCTTGATTTCTGCGCCTTCATCGAAGCGCATACGCGTACCATAGGCCGGCTTGAACGTCTGACGGATACGTCCATCCTTGTCGATGATCTTCACCTGCATGGAACGCCCAACAACGATGAAAGAACCATCTTCACGCTTAACGGTCGAGCCGTTCTCGTAAACAAGCTTACCTTCAAAGGCGACATCCACAGAGCTCTCGGTCGATACCTGTGCCGCACCACCAATGTGGAAGGTTCGCATAGTCAGCTGAGTACCCGGCTCACCGATGGACTGGGCAGCGATGACACCTACTGCTTCGCCTGCATTCACGCGTGTACCACGTGCCAGGTCACGGCCATAACAGGAGCCACATACACCGTTTCTGGTTTCACAGGTCAGAACCGACCGAACCAGAATTCCATCCACACCGATTTCATCGATCTTGCGAGCAAGATCTTCTTCAATGTAGGTGTTTGCCGGAGCAATGATTTCACCGGAAGACGGATGCGCAATGTCTTCTGCTGTGGTGCGTCCAAGAACGCGGTCACCCAGAGACACAACGATTTCCGCGCCATCCATGACCGCACGCAATGTGATACCTTTTTCGGTACCACAGTCTTCCTCACTGATGATTGCATCCTGAGCAACATCAACAAGACGACGTGTCAGATATCCGGAGTTNGCNGTTTTCANNGCNGTNTCNGCCAGNCCNTTACGNNCACCNTGNGTNGAGNTGAAGTATTCNNGAACNGNNAGACCTTCNNNGAANTTAGNNGTANNATCGGCGTCTCGATGATCTCACCGGATGGCTTGGCCATCAGACCACGCATACCCGCCAGCTGCTTCATCTGGTTTTTCGAACCACGCGCACCCGAATGGGCCATCATGTAAACCGAGTTGACCTCACTGTGACGCCCCGTCAACTCATCGATCATTGGCTGGGCAGCGACATCCATCATCGCATCAGCGACTTTGTCAGTACATTGCGACCAGGCATCAACAACCTTGTTGTACTTCTCACCACGTGTGATCAGACCATCAGCGTATTGACGCTCATATTCCGACACAAGCTCGCGTGTCTCCTCGACCATTTTTTCCTTGGCTGGAGGAATGACCATGTCATCCTTACCAAAGGAAATCCCACCGCGCGCAGCTTCCTTGAAGCCCAGCGCCATGATGGAGTCACAGAACAGAACCGTCGCCTTCTGACCGCAGTTACGGTAGACCGTGTCAATAACACGCCCCACAGCCTTCTTGGTCATCAGCTCGGACACCAGATGCGGACCTACCAGCGGATGACGCGGCAGACAGTCGATGATTTTCATGCGACCTGGTGTTGTCTCGATGACTTTCGACATCGGCTCACCATTCTCGTCCACGCCATTATAGCGCATCTTGATCTTGGCATGCAGCGTGACAGCACCGGAATCCAGAGCGTGCTCAAGTTCGGCCGTATCTGTGAAGATAAGCCCTTCACCAGGCTCGTTATCCTTCTGAACCGACAGATAATAAAGCCCAAGCACGATGTCCTGCGAAGGCACCACGATCGGCTTGCCGTTCGCAGGTGACAGGATGTTGTTGGTCGACATCATCAGAACACGTGCTTCCAGTTGAGCCTCAAGGCTCAATGGAACGTGCACAGCCATCTGGTCGCCATCAAAGTCAGCGTTGAACGCGGCACACGCCAGCGGGTGAAGCTGGATCGCCTTACCCTCGATAAGCTTGGGTTCGAACGCCTGGATTCCCAGACGGTGAAGCGTCGGCGCGCGGTTCAACATGACCGGGTGTTCGCGGATGACCTCTTCAAGGATATCCCAGACTTCCGGCTTTTCCTTCTCGACCAGCTTCTTCGCTGCCCGAACGGTACCAGCCAATCCCTTGGCATCCAGACGCGCATAGATGAATGGCTTGAACAGCTCCAGCGCCATCTTTTTGGGAAGACCACATTGATGCAGCTTCAGTTCCGGGCCCACCACGATCACGGACCGACCTGAATAGTCTACACGCTTGCCGAGCAGGTTCTGACGGAAACGCCCCTGCTTACCCTTCAGCATGTCGGACAGCGACTTCAGAGGACGCTTGTTTGTGCCCGTGATGACACGACCACGACGACCATTGTCGAACAGAGCGTCAACCGATTCCTGCAACATCCGCTTCTCGTTACGGATGATGATGTCCGGCGCGCGAAGCTCGATCAGGCGCTTAAGTCGGTTGTTCCGGTTGATCACACGACGGTAGAGATCGTTGAGGTCAGACGTCGCGAAACGGCCACCATCCAGAGGAACCAGCGGACGCAATTCTGGCGGAATGACCGGAACGATGGTCATGATCATCCATTCCGGACGACACCCGGAATGAAGGAAGTTTTCGACCAGCTTCAGGCGTTTGGCAATTTTCTTGGGCTTCAGTTCACCCGTTGCTTCGGCCAGTTCCTCGCGAAGTTGAACCACTTCTTGCTCAAGGTCGATATTCATGAGCAGTTCGCGAACGGCCTCAGCACCGATCAGACCGGTAAAGCTGTCTTCGCCATACTCATCCTGAGCTTCCATATATTCGACTTCCGTCAGGAGCTGTTTGGGCTCCAACGGTGTCAAACCAGGCTCGGTGACGATATAGCTTTCAAAATACAGGACGCGCTCGACATCTTTCAGAGCCATGTCCAGCATCAGAGAGATACGCGATGGCAGTGATTTCAGATACCAGATATGCGCAACCGGAGCAGCCAGTTCGATGTGGCCCATGCGCTCACGACGTACACGTGAAAGCGTGACTTCAACACCACATTTCTCACAGGTCACACCGCGATATTTGATGCGCTTATATTTTCCACAAAGACATTCATAGTCCTTGGTCGGACCAAAGATCCGAGCACAGAAAAGACCGTCGCGTTCTGGCTTGAACGTACGATAGTTGATGGTTTCAGGTTTCTTGATCTCGCCGGAAGACCATTCCCGGATCTGCTCCGGGCTGGCGATAGAAATCTGAATGGCCTCGAAATTCGGGGCCGGGGCGTTTGGACTGAACAGATTGGTGACTTCCTGGCTCATCCGACGCTTCTCCCTGGGAAAGGGTGGGTTTCCGGACCGTCAAGCGAGACCGGAAACATAAATAAATTCAACGATAAACCTCTGATGAGGACGTTATTCAACGTCCGCATCCTCGGCTTCAAGCAACTCGACATTGAGACCCAATGAACGCATTTCCTTGATGAGAACATTGAAGCTCTCCGGGATACCTGCTTCAAAGGTGTCATCTCCACGTACAATCGCTTCATAGACCTTGGACCGGCCTGCGGTGTCATCCGATTTGACGGTGAGCATTTCCTGCAGGGTGTATGCAGCGCCATAGGCTTCCAGAGCCCAGACCTCCATCTCCCCGAAACGCTGTCCACCGAACTGCGCCTTACCACCAAGCGGCTGCTGGGTGACGAGCGAGTATGGACCAGTCGAACGCGCGTGAATCTTGTCGTCGACAAGGTGGTGCAGTTTCAGCAGGTATTTGTACCCGACAGTTACCGGACGGGTGAAACGCTCACCTGAACGGCCATCATAGACAATTGATTGACCAGATGTGGCAAAACCAGCCTGGCGGAGCATGTTGTCGATGTCGTCAGCTGTAGCACCATCAAAAACAGGCGTGGCAACCGGAACACCCTTGCGCAGGTTTTCCGCCAATTCTGTCAGCTCGTCTTCGGTTTCAGGCAGTTCAGAGCCTTCACCATAAGCAGACGTCAAAGCCGCCTTCAACTTGTCCAGATCGTGCTCACGGTAGAATTCATCCAGCGAGTCGCCGATCAAACGCCCCATACCGGAACTCGCCCAACCAAGGTGCGTTTCAAGGATCTGTCCCACATTCATTCGAGATGGAACCCCAAGCGGGTTCAGAACGATGTCGACAGGTGTACCATCGGCAAGATGCGGCATGTCCTCAAGCGGGTTGATGCGAGAGATCACCCCCTTGTTACCGTGACGTCCGGCCATCTTGTCACCTGGCTGAAGCTTGCGCTTCACGGCAACAAAGACCTTGACCACTTTCATAACGCCCGGAGGCAGATCGTCCCCGCGCTGAACCTTGTCAACCTTGTCTTCGAAGCGCGCTTCGATGATCTGACGAGAATTGTCGAGTGCCGATTTCACTGAATCGATGTCGGCTTGAACGCTTTCATCCTCAACCGCAATCCGCCACATGTCGATCGCCATCACATCCATCAGGCTCTCGGACGTGATTTCGCCCTTGCTGAAACCTTTCGGTCCACTAATGGCGTTCTGGCCGATGAGAAGGTCACGCAGACGGCTATACGCATCACGTTCAATGATGGTGAGCTCGTCATCCTTGTCCTTCTGAAGCGCATCAATCTGCTCGCGCTCGATCTGCAGGGCACGTGCATCCTTGTCTACACCGTGGCGGTTGAACACACGTACTTCCACAACCGTCCCCGTGTCGCCCGGAGGCACACGCAATGAGGTGTCGCGAACATCGGATGCTTTTTCACCGAAGATGGCACGCAGGAGTTTTTCTTCCGGTGTCATCGGGCTTTCGCCCTTCGGAGTCACCTTACCGACGAGAATGTCGCCAGCTGTCACTTCAGCACCCACAGCAACGATACCGGCTTCGTCCAGGTTACGAAGAGCTTCCTCACCGACATTGGGAATGTCGCGCGTGATTTCTTCAGGACCAAGCTTGGTGTCTCGCGCCGAAATCTCGAATTCCTCGATGTGAATCGAAGTAAAGACATCGTCGCGCACAATGCGCTCGGAGATCAGGATCGAGTCTTCAAAGTTGTAACCATTCCAGGGCATGAACGCGACGAGCACGTTACGTCCCAGTGCCAGCTCGCCAAGGTCTGTCGATGGACCATCAGCAATGATATCGCCAGCGACCACCTCATCACCCACCTTCACGATAGGACGCTGGTTGATACAGGAGTTCTGGTTGGAACGCTGGAACTTTGACAAACGATAAATGTCGACACCTGAACGCGCAGCATCAAGATCTTCGGTTGCCCGAACAACGATCCGCTTGGCATCCACTTGCTCAACCACACCGGAACGGCGCGCGGATACAGCTGCGCGGCTATCACGAGCCACAACCTGCTCCATTCCGGTGCCAACTAGCGGAGCATCTGTTTTCACGAGCGGCACAGCCTGACGCTGCATGTTCGATCCCATCAGAGCCCTGTTCGCATCGTCGTTCTCGAGGAACGGGATAAGCGCCGCAGCTACAGATACAACCTGCTTCGGTGAAACGTCGATATATTCGACTTCTTCACGCGGAATAAGCATGGCTTCTCCAGCCACACGACAGTTGACAAACTCATTCAGCAATGTGCCGTCTTCATCAATGGTCGCATTCGCCTGAGCGATCTTGTAGCGGGCTTCCTCCATGGCGGAAAGATAGCTCACGGCATCATCACCAGAGAGCACCTTGCCCGATTCAACCTTGCGGTAAGGGCTTTCAATAAAGCCGTATTTGTTGATCCGTGCATGTGTCGCGAGCGAGTTGATCAGACCGATATTCGGGCCTTCCGGCGTTTCAATCGGACAAATCCGACCATAATGGGTCGGGTGCACATCTCGCACCTCGAAGCCGGCCCGCTCACGCGTCAGACCACCAGGGCCAAGCGCCGAAAGACGACGCTTGTGGGTGATTTCCGACAGCGGGTTTGTCTGGTCCATGAACTGGGACAATTGCGACGAACCGAAGAATTCACGCACTGCAGCCACAACCGGCTTTGCGTTGATCAGATCGTGCGGCATCACTGTGTCGATGTCGACCGATCCCATGCGTTCCTTGATTGCGCGCTCCATGCGAACGAGACCCACGCGGTATGCATTCTCAAGAAGTTCACCAACGGAACGCACACGGCGGTTGCCAAGGTTGTCGATATCATCGACTTCACCCTGCCCGTCCTTCAGATCAAGGACAGTACGCATGACATGGACAATATCTTCTTCGCGCAAGGTGCGCATCGTGTCCGGAGCCTCATCAAGTGTGAAGCCAAGACGCATATTCATCTTCACGCGACCAACAGCGGAAAGGTCATAACGCTCTGAATCGAAGAACATCTGCTGAAACAGAGCTTCGGAGGCTTCCAGAGTTGGCGGCTCGCCTGGACGCATGACACGATAGATGTCTGACAACGCTTCTGTACGGTTTTCTGCCTTGTCCACCTTGAGCGTGTTGCGCAGCCATGGACCGCGGGAATTGTCACCCTCAGTGTCAAGAATGGTAATCATCTCGACATTGGCGTCACGCAGTTCTGCGATGTTTTCCTCGGTCAGTTCATCGCCAGCTTCCACGAAGATCTCACCGGTTTCGAGATTGACAACATCTTCACCGACAAACTTGCCTTCAAGAAAGCTGGATGGAACCAGAATTTCCGTGAGGCCAGCTTCTTCAGCCTTGCGTGCCTTGACGGGCGAAATCTTCTTGCCCGCATTGAATGCGACTTTTCCATCAGCAGCGTTGATCAGATCAAACTCGGTGCGAACACCTTTCCAGCGATCAGCAGAAAACCCTGTGATCCAGCCAGATTTGTCCAGCCTGTAGCCAACTTTCCGATAGAAGATATCGAGAATTTTTTCCTGATCGTAGCCGAGCGCTTGCAGCAATGCCGTGGCGGGCAGTTTACGCTTGCGGTCGATACGAACGTGCAGAATGTCCTTGGCGTCGAATTCGAAATCCAACCAGGAACCACGGTATGGAATGATACGCGCAGCAAAGAGCAGCTTTCCCGACGAGTGAGTCTTGCCCTTGTCGTGGTCAAAGAACACGCCTGGCGATCTGTGCATCTGAGAAACGATAACACGCTCGGTACCATTCACAATGAAGGTACCCTTGTCGGTCATCAGCGGGATGTCACCAAGATAAACATCTTGTTCCTTGATGTCCTTGATCGACTTGGCACCCGTGTCCTCATCGGTTTCGAACACGATCAAACGCAGCTTGACCTTCAGGGGAGCAGCGTAGTTTAGATCGCGCTGCATACACTCTTCAGTGTCGAATTTCGGCGGTTCGAATTCGTAGGAAACGTACTCAAGAACCGATCTTTCGTTAAAATCCTTGATAGGGAAAACAGACCGAAAAACAGCATCAAGCCCCTCACCCTTCCGTTCGGAAGCGGGTGTGTGCATCATGAGAAACTGCTCGTAAGACGAGCGCTGAATCTCAATCAGATTAGGCATTTGAACTGTTTCTGGGATATTCCCGAAGGATTTCCGAATACGCTTTTTCGCCGTAAACGACAGAGCCATGTCTGGGCCTCTTTTTTGGGCCTCGCAGCACCTGCAAATCAATGAGGCAGCAAAGACCACGTTCCGTTCGGTGCGTGGAATGAAAACGGCGTTTCGTGATAGTTAATCACGCATACCGCCGAGAGATTTAAATGCTTGCGGACCGCTTCCACGCGAAACGGTCCGCCCGCATTACAGTCAAAAAGACTACTTGAGTTCGACTTCCGCGCCGGCCTCTTGCAGTTTCTTCATGATTTCTTCAGCTTCGCCCTTGCTGACGCCTTCTTTGACAGCTTTAGGAGCGCTCTCGACGAGCTCCTTGGCTTCCTTCAGGCCAAGACCGGATACGACTTCGCGTACAGCCTTGATGACGTTGATTTTCTTGTCGCCTGCGCCTTTGAGAATGACATCGAATTCGTCTTTCTCTTCAGCAGGACCAGCATCTGCAGCAGCAGGGCCAGCAGCCATAGCAACAGGAGCAGCAGCAGAAACGCCCCATTTTTCTTCCAGCATGGTCGCCAGCTCAGCAGCTTCCATAACGCTCAGCTCGGAGAGCTGCTCGACGATTTTTTCAAGATCAGCCATTTGAATTACTCTTTTTCAGATCGGATGTGACTAGGTTGATATTTGTTTGGACTAGACGTGATGAAACGCCATCAAGCCGCATCTTTCTTGCTGTACGCGGATACGACCCGCGCAAGCTGACCGGCTGGTGCCTGCAGAACGCCGGCGACCTTGGTCGCTGGAGCCTGAATAACACCGATGATCTTGCCGCGAAGCTGATCCAGGGAAGGCATCTTGGCCAAAGCCTTGACACCACCTGCATCCAACACCTTCTCTTCCATGATGCCGCCCACGAGGACGAGCTTTTCATTGGTTTTAGCGAAGGCATCTGCTATTTTCGCCGGAGCGACGGGGTCGGGCGAATAAGCGATAGCTACTGGCCCTTGGAAGAGCGCTTGAGCTTCATCGCCACCCTTGCCGTCCAAGGCGATCTTGGCAAGACGGTTCTTGATGACTTTCAGACTCGCACCTTCAGCTTTCAGCTTTGTACGCAGGTCTGACAATTCCGCCACGGTCAGTCCGGAATAGTGGGTCACGATAACGCTTCCCGAATCCGCGAAGATGCCCTTGAGCACCTCCAGCGCTTGTGCTTTTCCAGCTCGATCCATTGCGGTCTCCAAAACCAGGCGACCGAACCATCCGGTCACCCCAGGATATGCGCGTAACGCGCCCGCTTCGCTCCACATCTTCACCCGATATCGGGCTTCAGACCAGGAGCTCGTCGGACTTGCGACGCGCCCCCGTCCCAGGGCGAACACGAACAAAAAGCGCGAAACAGGAAACTTGCCCCGTTACAAACCCTAAATTCGTCACACCCCGTCTATACAGGCCATTTGATTATGAACGGAGAAACTTCCCAATTCACCTGCAGTCTCGGACGAGAAAGCGGGAAAACGACTAAGCCGCTCTCCCGCTGAATTTACCTCTAATACACAATTAAACGTCAGTTGCAAGTGCTGATTGCGTATCAATCTTAACACCTGGGCCCATTGTTGAGCTCATGGCGACTTTCTTGAAGTAAGCGCCCTTGGCACCGGAAGGCTTGGCCTTACTAAGTGCCGTGATCAGCGCGCGCGCGTTTTCCACAAGGGCCTGTTCCGTAAAGGACGCCTTGCCAACACCCGCATGCACAATACCAGCCTTCTCGACACGGAACTCAACCGCACCGCCTTTGGCGTCCTTGACGGCTTGAGCAACATTTGGCGTTACCGTTCCGACTTTCGGGTTAGGCATCAGGCCACGAGGACCAAGCACTTTACCCAGACGACCAACAACAGCCATCATGTCAGGTGTTGCAATCACGCGGTCGAAATCCATGCGGCCGCTCTGAACCTCTTCCATGAGGTCCTCAGCACCAACAACTTCGGCACCCGCTGCACGCGCTTCTTCCGCCTTGGCATCGCGTGCAAAAACAGCAACGCGAAGATCCTTACCAGTTCCATTTGGCAGGTTGACCACGCCACGCACCATCTGATCCGCGTATTTTGGGTCAACCCCAAGCGCCACCACCAGTTCAACAGTCTCATCGAATTTGGCAGTTGCATTGCTTTTGACGAGGCCCACAGCTTCTTCAACAGTGTAGGCCTTGTCAGCGTCTATATTTGCACGAGCCGCAGCCGTACGTTTTGCTAGCTTCACCATGATATTACTCCGTCACCTGCAGGCCCATGGCACGCGCGGAACCGGCGATGATTTTCGCACCCTGATCCGCATTGTCCGTGTTGAGGTCTGCCAGTTTGGCTTCAGCGATTTCGCGGCACTGGCTCATCGTGACCGTACCAGCAACAGCACGACCAGGCGTCTGCCCACCCTTTTGAAGCTTCGCGGCACGCTTCAGATAGAAGCTTGCTGGTGGCGTCTTGGTGGTGAACGTGAAGGACTTGTCCTGATAGTACTCGATGACTACCGGGATCGGCATCCCTTTTTCCATTTCCTGCGTCTTGGCGTTGAACGCCTTACAGAATTCCATAATGTTGATACCGCGCTGACCCAGCGCAGGACCGACTGGTGGAGACGGGTTCGCCGCACCAGCAGGGATTTGCAGCTTCAGCTGCCCGAGTAGTTTCTTCGCCATGATTCCCTCATTCTAAAACGCGAAGCGCGCATTGCTCGCAAACCGGATTTCCGGAACGCGCTCAACACGACAGGGATGGCGTGGTACGGCAGACACATGGACTTACGTGCTGCCTCCCACACCGCTAATTTTGATCAACCGAACAAGGCCTAGGCCTTCTCCACCTGATCATATTCCAATTCGACCGGGGTTTCCCGACCAAAGATTGAAACTGTAACCTTGAGGCGGCCCGTATCTTCGTCGACCTCCTCAACAGATCCTTCAAAGGACGCAAACGGGCCGTCCATGACCTTGACCTTCTCGCCGATCTCGAAAGCCATCTGCGGACGCGGGCGCTCGCCCTCTTCCGACTTGCGGCCCATGATACGATCAACTTCAGACTGAGGCACAGGCAGAGGCTTCTTGCCGCCTTCCGCACCCAGAAACCCCGTAACCTTCGGCGTGTCCTTGATCAGGTGATATGCGTCATCCGTCAGGCGCATTTTCACCAGAACATAACCCGGCATGAAGGTAGACTCCTTGGTCTTCTTCTTGCCGCGAACAACCTCGACGATCTCTTCGGTCGGGACCTCGATCTCTTCAAAAAGGTCTTCAAATCCACGCAGTTCCGCCTGGTCGCGGATGGCCTGAGCCACCTTCTTCTCGAAGTTGGAATAGGCGTGAACGATGTACCACTTGGCGTCGGCCATTCTTACTCAATCCCCGTGATCATTTTCACCACCCACGATGTCACCTGATCGGTGACCAGAAAGAAAACCGATGCAAGCACCACCATGATCAACACCATGATGGTTGCCGCAATGGTTTCCTGACGCGATGTCCAGGTGACTTTTCTACCTTCGGCTCGGACCTGATTCACAAATTCCACAGGGCCCGTGCGCTTCTTGGTCTCTGCCATGAGCTATCGTCTTTTCCCAATTGTGGGGGATATCGAAGTGGGGGTGTTTACGCCATGATAGCGCCCACGTCCATGCCCTGCCCGCCAAAAACATGACCGAAACTCAAGATAGAAGAATCCGACCGCTGACTTTATGTCGCTAACATGGACGCTCTATCGTGAGGCTCAACCCTGTTTCTGTGTTTTTAATGCTGGCTTCAACGCCATACACGTTTGCAAGAAGCTCCACTGTCAGCACATCTTCAGGAGCACCTTCGGCTACAATTGCCCCGTCTTTCATGAAAACCAGGCGATCCGCATAGCGCGCTGCAAGCTCAAGATCATGCAGGACGATCAGGCCACCACCGCCAGCCTGCACAAATTGGCGCAGCACGTTTATGACCGACAATTGATGCCGGGGGTCCAGCTCAGCCACCGGTTCATCAGCGAGAATCAATTTCGACTGAGCTGTCAGCGCGCGGGCAATATGCATTCGCGCCTGCTCACCCCCAGACAATGTATCAGCTGATCGATTGCCAAGATGATCAATCTCGCAATCTTGCATGGCCTTATCGACAATCCGGGCATCTGAATCGTTCAGTCTTCCCATCGCGGCACCATGCGCAAACCGTCCAAGAGATACGATATCGCGGACACGGTTCGGCCAAGCCAGGACACGCTGTTGAGGCAGATAGGTCATACACCTCGCCCGCCACTCAACCGACGCAGACGACACGTCCCGCTCGTCAAATATTACCCGTCCAGCTTTCGGAAGTGCAATCCCTGCCAGAGCACGCATCAGGGATGATTTGCCAGCACCATTTGGACCAAGAAGCGCCACCATTTCTCCAGACCGGATCTGAAGCGAGACATTGTTCACGAGCAGCGCGTCTCCAGCTACTATCGTGATGTTTTCAGCATGCAGTTCACTCATGTAGCCCCCGCCTCTGCAACGCGATCCACACAAACACCGGCGCACCAAGCAAAGCAGCGACAACCCCAAGCTTGAGCTCACTTGTCGTGGGAAGAAGGCGCACACCGATATCAGCCAGAACGAGTATCAACCCAGCGAGGATCGCAGATGGAACCAAGGCCCTACCGGAATCATGTTTAACGAATGGACGAATGATATGTGGCGCGGCAATGCCTACAAAACCGATCGCGCCAGCCAGCGCCACCGCACCACCTGTGGCAAGCCCGGCTCCCAATACGATCAGAATGCGGACTCGCTTCACATCGACACCAATCCCCATCGCTGCTTCTTCGCCTAGAGTCAGCGCTGAGAGCCCCCGTCTTCCGCTATAAAGCAGAGCCATACCAATCAGAATGGGGAGTATGGATAATCTGATGTCAGCAAGGCTGCGATTGGCAACGGAGCCCAGCATCCAGTTGATCATGTCTGACAGCGTGAATGGGTTTGGTGCCAGATTCATGAGAAGCGCCATGACTGCAGTCGCAAGGCTGGAAAGCCCGATACCGGCAAGAATCAATGCAACAGAAGAATGGTTTTTCATGGCCGCAAATGCAATCAACGCCGTCGCTGCCAAGGCACCTGCTAGTGCTCCCAATGGCAGCGCAAAGGCGAACACTGCAACCAGCCCATAATGGATTGTGAACGCCGCCCCTAAGCTGGCGCAGGCTGTGACGCCCAATACTCCTGGTTCTGCAAGTGGATTTCGCAATAACCCCTGCAACGCCGCACCAGAAGCGCCCAAAGCCGCCCCCGCAATCCAGGCTGCCAACGCGCGCGGCAATCTGATTTCCCAGACTATGATCTGCACTGAAGCATCCGAAAGCCCGAACACCGCACTCATCACCTGCCCAGCCGAAATCGGTGTTGACCCCAGCAGGCACGCCAGAAACAGCGAGATAAGGGACGCCACGAGCAATCCGGGAACAAGCGCATATCTCATGGGCTCATCTCCGCATTTGCCAGGGCTTCAATCCCATTAATGAGAAACCACGCACCGCAGCTTGTCCACGCGCTATCCAGTTCAACGACCGGCTTTTGCTGCAATTGGCGCATCGCGACGGGATGACGCGCCGCACTCCACCCATTCTGACTTAACGTATCGGCGCTGAAAAATGCCGGTGCCACAATATCCGGCTGTTCAACCGCAAGCCTCTCCAGTGGAATGGAGCGCCAGCCAGTAGATGTTTCAAAATTGAGAAGTCCTGCCGCCCTGAACATTTCATCGATCAGCGTGCCAGAACCGGAAGTCACGCCGCCAGCGGTCAGATACATGACCGTTCGCGGCGTAGCCTGTGGTTCGATCTTGGCAAGTCTCCTGTCGAAATCATCCAACAGCGCTCGCCCTCTTTCCTCTGCCGCCAACGCTGCAGACATATCTTCGAGCACAGAACGAACAGCGCTCAGATCATTGGCCCAGCCGACTTGCGCAACAGGTACTCCCGCACGTTTGAAAAAGTCAGCCGCCTTGGGCCCACCCCCATAGGATAGAACCACCAGATCAGGCTGCATGGCCAATATATCCTCGGCATTGGGGCGCACCTGCCGAATGCCCTTTGCCTTGTCTTTCAAGAACGAAAAGCTCTTTTGAGAATCTGGCGACAAGGCAAGGATCTGCTCACGATCTACCAGAGCCAGCACATATTGATCCGCGCAATAATCCAGTGAAACAATACGCATGGGACGTCCATTGGCGGCCATTGCCTCCTCATTGCCCGCCTGAAACTGACAGCTCGCCAGCGCCGCGATACAAATGAGGAAAGAAACGGCCGCCTTGAACATCAAGCTATCTCAATCTGAAGCCGATAAAGAACGCAGCACCCGGTCCATAATATCCGAACACATCCGTGACTTCTTCGTCCAACAGGTTTTCTGCTCTCATTGTAAAGGCCAGTCGCTCATTCAGCGGCAGATCCGCCGATGCTGACAGCAGGACATATTCATCAAGCGTCACGGTTGCATAGGTCCCAAAATCGGTATCCAGCTGCTCCCCCACGTAATCAGCTGCAACGCCATATCGCAGGCCTTCACGCTGGCTGGATACCCAGTCTGCCGACAATGATGCCGTCCATTCAGGCACGCGGATTTCGTCGATACCGGAATCGCTTGTGGATTCCACCTTGCTGGCCATGGCCGAAATGCCGAACTGTTCATTGACCTGCCAGTTGGCCGCCAATTCCACGCCATCGCGTTCACTGGCACCTACCCGGTTGAGGGGTGTGGAGAGATAAAGGAAAGTATCCGGATCGAAGCTGAACGCCGTATAGATTTCATCGTCCAGTTCAGCCGAGAAATAAGTCAGCGAGGCACTGAAAGGACCAATCGTCTGATCCCATCCGATTTCATAGCTCTGAGACGTTTCCGGCGTCAGGTCAGGATTGCCGATAAAGGTTGCGGGGTAATAGCCAAACAATTCGGTAAAGGTCGGGTTCTTGACGCCTTCACCAATGCTTGCGCGAAGCTTGCCGCCAAAGTTGAAAGCATAGGCTGCACCAACCCGCCATGTTGTAGCGTCCTTAAAGCGGCCATCATTGTCATCCTGGCGCACCGAAGCATTCGCTGCAAAACCGGCTATGGAAAACCGATACTCTGCCCCCACTCCAAACGTTTCAAACTTCTGAGACTGGTTGGGATCGCCAAACAAGACATCGTTTGAACGACGCTCATATTCTTCGGACTCAAAATCAATGATTGCTGCCACGTCGTGAGATGCATTCCCGGTTTCGAATGCATAGGCTGGTGAATAAGACAGCTTTGTGCGCGTGCCGGTGGTGTCATCGACATAGGCACCATCGGCCAGATTTTCGCGCTGGACTTCCGACCAGTTCGCGCGAATTGCATGCGATATCGGCCCAGTCGATCCACCAAGCGACACCCCAATGAGAGATTGCTGAGATTCAGTCTCCCGATCAGCATTGTCCAGTCGGCCATCGAAATCCAGGTCCGGATCTGTCTGCGTCATTGACTCACCATAGCGAGCAAGCGCCGACACGCCCCAGTCTCCGCCAAGCGCAAAGCCCCCACGCAGGACACCAGACCAGTCTTCAGACCCGTCTTTTTCTGCTCCTCGTCCGGACGTATCCACGCCTTCAGTAGTGAAACCGGATAAGGAAGCACCCAATCTGTGCTGACCGAAAGCCGCATCATATGCAGCAACACCGCGGCGTGTATCACGAGACCCGATCTCTACCAGACCTCGCGCGCCTTCGCCGCCGGTCGTGACAGCTACGACACCCCCGATGGCATCCGATCCGTACAGGACGGATTGTTCGCCCCTGACGATCTCTATGCGTTGGGCTTCAAGACCTGACCACAGCCCGAAGTCTGTCTCACCTGTGACCGGGTCAGAGACCTCAATCCCATCAACAAGGACCAGCGTGTGATTGGCTTCAGCGCCACGCATACGCACCTGTGTCAGTCCACCTACCGCGCCGGAGCGCGATACAGCGACGCCCGGAACAGCCCGCAGCTGGTCCGCCAGGTAGGGCGATCCGCGCACTGACAGCAGATCAGCATCCAGCACGGTCACCGATGCCGTCACGTCATCAATCTGCACAGGACGCAAGCCTGTAACAGTGATCAGATCCTGACGATCCTCTGTTACTTCCTGCGCAAAAGCGGGTACGGCCAGCACTGAAATCAATGCTGCGCTGGTAAATAGATTTCGGGTTTTCATCGACTTTGTTTCTTCCGATGACGCACCGCATCGACAGCACGCATGACACAACCAAAGTCCCACCGGGCAAATTGCCGGTGCGATGGAGGACCTCTAGTCGTTTCAAAGGAAGATATTCCCCGCCCCTGCGGCTGGACCCGGCCGGGGAACGAACGACGTGACGGCAGGTCTCCTGACTTGCTGATCTTCACCTGTCGTCGCCTTCCCGGAGGATATTCCTCCAGTGGCATGTCGACGACCGGTTCCCAGCTTACAGTTGCGGGCACAGTTTCGGATTCCAACCGAATTCCCTTTTCGCTCCCCAAAGGAAGCACCGTCAGCGCCCTTATGACCAAGGCGTATTCCGGCGTCAAGCTGCGATGTAACGCACGCTAGACAGCCCATTGACATCAACCCCAAAAGATCCTTCGGATATCATCAGCTGAAATCAAATTGCGACTTGCGGTGTACATTTGCAGTAACACCATGTTAACCACGCCGCACTCTGAGCCCTGAACAGCAAACACAAACATTCTGCGCGTTCCAAGCCTGCGCATTTTTGATTCTCATGAGACACAGACTTGCTGCGTTGCTGCTTTTGGCAGCCTCCACTCCCTTGAATTCTATTGCCTCAGTGCCTTCGTTCAAGACTGAAGACCTGCAGAGCATTGATGCTGGCTACCTTCAATTGCAGTGGGAAGCTGAGGAAGGTGCTGACATTACCCTTCAACGAAGCAGAAATGCTGATTTTTCTGATCCGGTAACCGTGTATCAGGGCAAGGGACGTGCACTGTTCGTATCGGGTCTCGCCGAAGGAGACGTCTATTTTCGCCTCGAGGACAGTGCCGCCAACGCGTCTGACATCCTGACAATCAAGGTTCGCCACCAATCATTGAAGCGCGCGCTATATCTGATGCTGCTCGGCGGATTAACGACACTCGCGACGATATTCGTCATCATCAAGGGAGCGCGCAATGCCAGATGAGCAAGCCGTTCTCAACCCGACCACCGGTTGGATCCTGCTCGCTATATTCAGCGTTCTCTGGATCGGGCTTGGTGTCTACTGGGGTCGCAAGAACAAGTCCTTCGAGGATCACGCGCTAGCAGGACGCAATGTCGGGCTCGCACTGGCATCCGCCACAGCTGCAGCAACCTGGATCACATCAAACACCACTATGCTTGCCCCTCAATTTGCGTTGCAATTGGGAATCTGGGGCATGCTGGCCTATTCCACAGCGTCCTTCGGCTTGTTCCTGTTCGCACCCATAGCCAAACGCATTCGCAAGCTGATGCCCAACGGGTATACATCAGGCGACTTCATGCGGCTTCGATATGGCCGCGTCGCCTGGGGCATTTTTCTTGTCTTCACTCTCTTCTACAGCCTGACCTGGCTGGTTTCGATGGCAATGGCGGGCGGTATCGTCCTCAATGCACTCGCAGGCATTCCATATGTCTATGGGATGAGTGTCATCCTCGCCGTGTGCGTCCTCTACACCATGCGTGGCGGGCTTTACGCCGTGATCGGGACAGACTTCATCCAGAGCGTGATTATCATTGTGGGGATCGTCATCGCCGGGTTTGCTGTCCTGTCCAAGGTCAGCATGGCCGAGATTCACACAAACCTGACGGCTAATAGCCCTGCCTTGCTGGACGTTCTGTTTCCTGCCGCCTTGATCGCGATTTTCAACAATCTCCTGTTCGGGCTTGGCGAGGTCTTTCACAACAATGTCTGGTGGAGCCGCGCTTTTGCGTTTCGCGAAGGCGTCGGGCAACGCGCCTTTATCATCGCTGGCCTGGTCTGGTTCCCCATACCGATCGCCGCCGGTTTTGTCGCACTGGCATCAGGAGCACTTGGAGTAGCTGTACCGAGCGCAGACATGGTCGGGCCACTGGTAATCGCCAATGTCCTTGGATCAGTTGGTGCCATCGCGATCTTCATCGTGGTCTTCTGTTCACTTGCCTCCAGTATCGACAGCCTGCTGGCTGCAACCTCAGACCTCATCACCGAAGACATCTACAGGCGGATTGCACGTCCCACCGCCAAGCCGGCCGAATTGAAAAACGCTGCGCAGATGATCACTCTGGCGCTCGGGATTGGAGCATGGGCCGTATGTCTTCCGCGCATCGGCACACTGGCGTCCGTTCTGTTCTTCGCCGGACCACTGGTCGCTTCGATGATCTGGCCCATTGTTACGGGCCTTTATTGGAAACGCGCCTCAAGGCTGGGTGCAATCAGCGCCATGGTTCTGGGCAGCGGCATTGGATTGTGGTCTTATTTTTCCATCGGATGGTATGTGGCCTCTCTCATCGCGGCCATGGTTTCGATGGTGTGCGTCCTTTTGTTTGCCGCATTCAAACCAGAAGAATTCCAATGGCAAGAATTGCAGGAAGGAGACCAATAAGATGAGCTTTTCGTCAGGTTTCCTAACTGCCCTTGTATATCTGGCGCTAATCTGGTGCGCTGGGTCTTCGATTGCACTGTTGGCCCTGCTCTGGGCGGAATGGAAAGAGGGACGTCTGTGGTAGTCCAACCTGCTTCTCAGGTCACACACACACCTTATGAAGAGTTACCTGGAAACGTGCTGGGGCTGAGGCCAGACCCACAGGCGCTTTTCAATCATTCTCCAGAGGTGAAACTTGACCTATTGAAAGAACTGACCGGAAAGTCCGTTCTGTCGGCCTATGTCTTTGACAAGCAAAAACTGCTCGAACTGTTCAAGTTCGCAGCATTGCTGCAAACGGGTAGATTCCCCGCCAGCCGTGCCTTGACCGGCAAGATACTGGCCGCCGCATTTTTTGAACCAAGCACACGAACACGCCTTTCATTTGAAAGCGCAATGTTGCGGCTTGGCGGGGAAACGATCAGTGTAGCAGACGCCAAGACAACCGGCGTGGCCAAGGGCGAGTCGCTACGAGACATTGGACAGATGTTCAATTCATACGCTGACATTGTCGTTGTCCGGCACACTGAGCAAAACGCTGTTCAGCTTCTGTCTGAATATCTGCGCGTACCACTGATCAACGGCGGCAATGGGTCGGACGAGCACCCCACTCAAGCCCTCGCCGACTGGTATGCCCTTCTCAAATGGCGCCCCGAGATCGCCTTTTCCAAGCTTCCCGAAGACAAGAAGCTTCACCTTGGCATCGTCGGAACCCCCGGCAATATGCGCACCGTGAAAAGCTTCCTGATCATGGCTCTGCTGATGCACGAAAACATTTCGGACATCACGATCATATCCGAAATGGCAGACCCCCTCGGCCCCGAGATCAAGGATTTCTGCGATAAATCTCCGATTTCCTTCAAGTTCAGCAATGATCTTCAAGGGTGTCTGGGAGATCTGGATATCATCTATATGAATTCGATTGCCTTTCTCGGGGATGGATACAGGCATCTGAGCTCGAATTTTGTGCTCAGCAGCAAAAGTCCGCTGAAAAAGGATGCTGTCGTGCTCCATCCACTCGCCCGGGGCCCGGAGCTGGACATTGATCTGGATGACACCCCGCATAATCTCTACTTCAATCAGGCAGATGGGGCTGTGTTTGTCAGACAAGCACTGTTGCTGACGATGCTGGGACGTGTCGAAACTGTGCTCCAGGGCGAGTACTCTTCCTGAGCACGCTCAATTGTTGCTCCAGACAATTGAATGCTGCCATTCAATATCGAGGTCACCATGTGTGGAATTGCAGGGCTGTGGAGCCCGTTTGAAACATCGCGCGCCAACCGCAAGGTCATCGAGGACATGGCCGCTTGCCTGCACCACCGCGGTCCTGATGGTCGAGGATTTCATGTCGACGAAGACAATGGCCTGGCAATGGGTCACACACGCTTGTCGATCATCGACCTCGACACAGGTGGGCAACCTATCTTTGACGAGGAAGCCGGCCTTACACTTACGGTCAATGGCGAGTTCTACGACTATAAACGCCTGCGCGGACTACTCAGGACAGATGGGTACACATTCAGTACCAAGTCCGACAGCGAGATCGCACTCAAACTTTACCGCAAGCACGGCCTGGATTTCGTCAAACATCTGCGTGGTGAGTTCTCCTTCGTCATCCATGACGAAAAAGCCCAGCAAACGGTCATCGTTCGAGACCGCTTTGGGATTCGGCCACTTTTCTATCATCTGACGGAAAAATCCATTTTCTGGGCGTCTGAAATGAAGGCCCTGCTCGCTCACCCAGATGTTCCAAGAGACATGTGTCCAAAGGCACAATTGCACCAGATGATGCAGGTCATGGTGCCCGGCATGACGCTTTATAAGGATATAGAAGCACTTCAGCCGGGATCGATGATGGTCGTCAAGCGCGGCCCTGACGGACTTGTCGTCAACAAGCGTCAATATTGGGACGCAGAATTCCCACTCGAAGGCCAGCATGCCAACCGTACCGACGACGAACACATAGAACTGGTCCGCGAGAAGCTGGTGGAATCCATCACATTCCGCCTCGAAGCAGACGTTCCAGTCGCGTGTTACCTGTCTGGAGGTATCGACAGCTGTTCGATCATCGGCATGGCATCTGCGATCCAGCAAAGCCCCGTGAAGGCCTTCACAATCGCCTTTGACGATACGCGCTATGACGAAAGCCACATTGCCAAGGAAATGGCCGAGATGTGTGGTGCCGATCATGACATTCTAACGCTGAATGCCGCCAATCTCTATGGAGAGAACTTCGAGAAGGCGGTCTGGTATTCAGAACGCACCTTCTACAACACGCTGGGCGTCGCCAAGATGCTGATGGCAAAACATGTGCGCGATGTCGGATACAAGGTGGTCATTACTGGCGAAGGCTCAGACGAATTGTTTGGCGGATATGCCGCCTTCAAGCAGGATATGTTCCTGCATGATCCCGCCTATGCCGATGGATCTGCTGGCGATAAATTGAAGGAATCCAACAAGGTTTTCTCTGGTTCCGTACTTGCGGAAAAAACGGTTTCCCACCCCGCATTTGAAGAGGTCATGGGGTTCACGCCATCCTGGATCCAGCCTTGGATTCTGGTGCTGGAGCGGATCACACCGCTACTCTCACAGGAGTTTCGTGATGAGCTAGGCGATTACGACCCCATCGCCGCCATTGCCTACAGCCTCGACAAGTCAAAGCTCGATGGACGTCACCCACTTGATCGCGCCCAATATAGCTGGATCAAGACCATGCTGGAGGGGCAGATCCTGAACTGGGGCGGCGACCGCGTTGACATGGCCAGCTCTTTGGAATCGCGCCCTGCATTCCTGGATCATCACGTCGCCGAACTCGCCTTCACCATCCCACCGCATGTGCGTATTCGCAATGGAATTGAAAAATGGGTATTGCGCGAAGCGATGGAGCACGTCCTGCCGGAAGTCCTCTACAAGCGCGAAAAGTTCGCCTTCATGGCGCCGCCCGCTCATACTGACACTGAAAAGACCGCAGCAGTTGAAACACTGATCGCCAAATATCTTTCAGATGAGAAAATTGCGGATCTGGGCCTGTTGGACCAGGACGCATTTCAAGCCGTGCTTGAAGAATGGCGTCATTCCGACGATCACACATCCAATACCCGCACGGATATCATCATCAACCATGCAATCGGCCTGCATGCGATGGAAAGCCTGATGGAGAATGCCCCGGTCTAGGCGTGAATCTTCAGCACCTAACCACTTTCAGCTTCAGCGCGCATTTGCCCAACCATCATTGCGGCGCGGCGAATGCGAATATGCATCCAGACACCCATGAGAACGACTCCCATAAAGATGACGAGGGGTGCCTCATGACCGATCATTGCGCCAGCAAAGCCAAGAACCGCGCAATTGGCAGCGATCATCCAATGGCCGACAGATAACTGCCAGTGCGCGATCGGAACTTCCCGCAAAGCAACTTGATAGACATGATCGGAATGCGCTTCCCAGAACATGTCACCACGCTTGATGCGCAGATTGAGCGTCAGGATCACGTCGACGAGAAAAGGTGACAGCAGGATTGGCGGGACAAACATCAGATCCGGTCGCAATTTGACCAGCAATAGCGACAATCCTCCAAGCGCTGCGCCAACAGCCAGCGAGCCAGCATCACCTGCGAACAGTCGCCCGGGCGTATTCCAGACCAGAAAGCCGGCCAGCGCCCCAGCCAGACCTCCAGACAGGATTGCCAGCTCCCAGGCACCGCAAAAGCCGAAAATCGCTGAGAAAGCCATGCTGGCAAACATTGCCATTCCCATGGCCAACCCATTTGCCCCATCCATGAAATTGACAGAATTTCCGATTGTTACGATCCACAGCACGGACAACAGGGTGCCACCAATCAAGCCAAAATCGCGTAATTTGTCGAAACCCGGCTCGATCATTTCTGCTCGTACGCCATACATTGCCATGCCTAATGCAATGATGATCTGCAGGAACAGTTTGACCTTGGCGCTCATCGCCGTGATGTCATCTGCAAGTCCCAGAAGCAGGCTCGCCCCCATTCCCGCGCTCAGCACGAGCACAGTAATATCAACAGAAAATTGTGTGAGAGTGCCGAGGCCGAAATAAGCGATCAGTACCGCCAGAATGAACCCAAGACCTCCGGAACTGGGTGTCGGCTTATCATGTCCAACAGCCGCTTTTCGTTCGGAATCCGGTCGATCAACAATGCCAATGGACAGCACCAATCGACACAGTAACAAGGCCAATACGCATGCCAGACCCGTCGTTGCAAAAAGCCTTGTCAGCTCACCCATGATTCAGGACCGACCACTACCCAGCAAACAGGTCGACCTTACCCACCATTTGCGATGCTTTTTCGAGAGCGAATAGGCAGCGGCACTTGCTTCATCCTGTGTGGAGAAGATTCCAAAACAAGTGGCACCACTTCCCGACATGCGTGAGAGGTGGGCACCATGAGCTTCAAGCGCACCCAGCACGTCTCCGATAGCACCACATAGTGACATGGCCGGTCCTTCCAGGTCATTTGAATACTGACTGAGCGCCTTGGCAAAGGAAACAGGGTCTGCACTTTGAGGCGCTGGCGGATCGACCAATTCAAAACTTCCGCCAAACTCCAATTTGTCGAACCGCTTGAAGACCGCTTCGGTAGAGAGCTTAATACCCGGATTGATGAGGACGATTGGCAGGTCAATCAGATCAACCGGGGAAAGTGTTTCCCCTGTGCCCCGCATCAGGGATGGCTGTCCGGTCAGGCAAGCAGGTACATCCGCCCCCAATTGGGCAGCAATTGATTCCAGCGCGGATTCTGAGAATCCGATATCCCAATATTTGTTCAACACAACAAGAGTAGCTGCAGCATCTGCCGATCCACCACCGACACCCGCCGCTATGGGCAGCTCCTTGTGTAAATGCAGCACTGCGCCAAGGTCCGTTCGGCCTGCGGCCTTTCGCAAAAGGTGAGCAGCATGAAGAACAAGATTGTTCTTCTCACCCTTCAACGCCTTTGCGCCCGGCCCCTCCAGTGACAAGGAAAGATCACGCGCGGAACGCGCAGATATGCGATCTGCAGCCTTGCTATCAGTGAATTGCACAAGGCTGTCCAACGGATGCCTACCATCTTCCAGCGGCTTTCCGACATGCAGATAGAGATTGACCTTGGCTGGTGCCCAGGCTGTTTTTAGACTTGCAATGGAGGTGTTCAATTCAACTCCTCAAGTTCCTGAACGACGCCCCCATCGCCGGGATTGGTAACAGCAGGCCCCAGGCCCGACTGCAGTTTCTCCATAACGCTGCTCAACGTCTTTTCATCCGGCTCGAACAGCTTGACTCGTTCCCATTGATAGCGCGCTTGAACGCGCCAACCAATACGCCAATAGGCATCTCCAAGGTGATCATTTATGACCGCATCATCAGGGTCGAGACTGGCAGCGTGTTCAAGATAGCGCACAGCTTCGGTGTAACGCCCCATTCGGTAATAGGCCCAACCGAGGCTATCAACGATATATCCTGCATCAGGTCGCAAATTGGCGGCTTGGCGGATCAACGAGAACGCCTCAGGGATGTTCTTGCCGCGGTCTATCCAGGAATATCCCAGATAATTGAGAACTTCCGGGCGATTAGGTTCGATTTCCAGTGCAGCCTTGAGAGCCTCTTCCGCTTCGTCAAATTTTTGCAACCGCTCACGCGTGGCTCCCAGCGCAAACAGCGCGCGCCAGTCACGGCGATCGACAGCCTGATCGTTTTCGACAACACCCGCCAATACGATTTCCGCCTGCTCAAATTCTTCCATCGTGCGATACAAATCACCAACCTGAACCTTGATTGAGCGCGCCGGCGATGCCGCCACAGCGTTTGCAGCTGCCAATTTTGCCTTTTCTTTGTCCTCTTCACTCAAATATAGCCAGGCCAGCATGGATTGTGCTGCACCATAATATGCTGATCCAGCTGGCACATTCTCCAATGCAACCAAAGCTTCGCTCTCACGATCATTCCTGTTCAGACCATCTGCGAGCATGATGGTCGCACCATGCTCAGTGGGGTCCAACGCAAGCACCATGTTGAGATAAGCAAGCGACACATCCCCGCCTGTGCGATTAGCCAGTGCGGCAATCGGAACAATAAGCGACATCGCCGCCCCGGCACGCGCATCGATCTTGACGTCTTCAAACTCCCTGCCCGCATCCATTTGCTGTTTGAGATCGAACAACAGCGTATTTGCTGCGCTTTCAACATCCACCGCCTGCATCAGCTCTCGGGCATCGTCTTCTCGACCTTCGGCCAACAACAGCCGCGCTTCCACAGCAAGTGCCATAGGCAAACGCAATCCGGATTGGGTAGCGATCTGTAGTGTCGCCAGGGCTTCATCGTTTCGGCCCGAATGCAGCAATACATAAGCCTGACTGAAGACCTTCAGCTGATCCACGAAATCGCCATTTGATTGAGACAAGTGCATCAGCGCTGTTTCAGTGTCACCTCGCGCTTCGAACGACCATGCGATCAGCAGATTGGCGAGCGACGCATTGAAAGCACCCAGATCCTTGCCCTGCAGCAATTCGGCAACAAGTTCGTATTCACCCTTGCGATATGCATCGATGGCCGTGACGAGCCGTGCGATGGGTGCCACATCAACCGGCCCCTCCCGGCTCTGTCTGGCTAGCTTGGCTGCCTTGTCAAAATCACCTGCCAGCAGCCATTCATAGACCGCTTTCTCCATCACATCGGCATTGGCAGGACTACGTTGTAATGCGCGTCCATATCTGACGGCAGCTTCGGAAGGTTCATTGCTGATCGCCGCATATCGCGCCGCCAGATAATCACCATAGGCTTCGGCTTCCTGCGGCCGTGCGCTGTTTGACAATACCGACTGCCAATCAGGTCCTGCCGGTGCACTGGTACAAGAGGCCAATAACAGGCAAACGACCGAGACGAGTATTCGCATGGGGTAAAGCACTCCTGCACGGCGACATGCCGGCGGCCTTTTTTCAGCGCGATTGCGCGATCATCAAATGTCGTTGGTTTCCACTGGCTCGCTTCGGCGCACAAGGGGCGGCGTACGTTTTTCGGGTGGAGGTACGGCCATTCCCGTCTGTATCTTGGCCTCAATTGCAGATCGGCGATGCCTTGGTGGGCGCGCATCCACCGCGTTTTGCCAAGCCCCGCGTGCTTCATCCTCTCGCCCCAAACGGAAGAGTGTATCACCGCGGTGTTCATATAATTCCCAATGCGTGAACGGTGCATAGGCGGCAACAGCCTTGTCGATCAACTCAAGCGCCTGGTCAAAATCACCATATTGGTAATATGCCCAACCGAGACTATCGAGCAGATTGGGTTCAAATGGAGTCAACCGGTTTGCTCGTTTCAGCAGGCGATACCCTTCATCCAGCTGGTCCGGCGTATCTGGTGCCTTGATCAGCGAATATCCATAATTGTTCATCATTCCCGGATCGTCCGGATCGTCCTTGAAGAGCTCCTTGTAAATATCCAGCCCTTCTTGTCGTGTGGCGTCGGAATTGAGCAGCTGAGACGCCAGAAACTCCTTCATGCCATCATCATCGTCATCCAGTTCAACAGCATTGCGGGCACTTGCGATTGCCGCCTCGACATCACCGGCCTGGAAGTGAGCCTCCGATTCTATGACATGGGTGTATCCAATCAGACCGTCCTGGATGTCGGTCTGGCGTGCCTTTGCTGCAAGTTCAGCGGCACGTGCCCCCTGGTCAGCACGGATCATCAGGTCAGACGCGCTCAGCAACGTCATCCCATCGCCACCATCGATTTCCAGCACTTCTTCAACCAGAGCCGATACTCGCTCGAACTTGCCCAGTTCAACATAAGCCTGAGCGGCAGACAGCATCAGTTCGGCACGTTCTTCAGAACGCGCCTTGCCGGACAGAGCTACTCGGGCCGACGCCTCAAAGAAGCCGTGGTCGTAAAGATGTCCGGCTTCGATCTCACGCACTCCGGAATTGGAAGGGTCAAGCACCAGTGCAGACTGGCGCAGTGCAGACACAAAATGATTGAATGGTGCCTCAGCACTCTGCGCGAAGATTACTGCCGCGAGCGCCTGACGCTCTTCGATCAGATTGGCTTCATCATTCAGCGCCAATGCCAACGCCTCGTTGATATTCAGCTCATCATCTTCAGGCTTTTCACCCTTCGCGATGTCATCAATCTGGGAGGTTGCGTAATAGTCATCCTCATCAGCTTCAAGCAACATGTCGTATATCTTGCGCGCCCCCTTATCGTCTCCCTGAAGCCGTTTCAGATTGGCTTCCCGGAACGCAAGAATGCGATATTTGCCAAAAGCCAGAGATTGCAGAATGGATGATTCACTGGGGTCAGCATCAATGTCCGGCAGTGTCAGCTCTTCTGATGTCAGCGAATATGTGTCCAACGCCTCATCATATTCGCCAATGGCCTCCTGCAATAACGCCATGTGACCACGATAGAGAATGGGCGGCAGATCATCGCGCAGACGTTTCATCGCACGCACGGCGTCTTCATTTCGTCCCGCCGCAGCCAGCCCCCAAGGGCGCAGCCAGCTTCGGCTGAGCGCCCGGTCAGGCGTATCACCGATCGGCATTGCGTCGATCAGTGCCAACATGGCCTTGTCTTCACCCGCAGCCAGCATGTCGATTGCGGCAAAGCCCCAGCTGTCACTGCGTTCGCCCTTTTCGTGGAGCCGTCTGCTTTCTTCCATGAACGCAGACATGTCTGCATTTTCCAGCATGGCACGCGCGTCAGCATATTCAGGCACTTGCTCTGGACGCGTAGCACGCGCGCTGGGCGACACGTCAGAGACTTTAGTCAGCCCGTTATCATAAGCTTTGGAAGCGTTTTGCCGTGCGGAATTCAGTTCAGCTTTTTCACCGTCGGTCAGTCCCGCAGATGCACAACCATTCATACCTGTTGCAGCTATCAGCACTGTCACTGTCGTCAAAAGGAAAGACCGCATCCGCTTCTCCAGCATGTCTGCATAATGGCTGGCAATCAGCCTGAGTGTCAGTAAAGACCAAAAAGGGCGGAACTTGGAAGGTCCGCCCAATGGAATATATGTGTTGTCGTTCGACTTGACCATGATTTGACGCTGGATTGCACAGTTTCGTCAGATCAGGATCAGCTCAAATCAATCTTTTTTTGGGATCGGCTCGCGCGTTACAGCTGGCGGATCACTGGCGGGAAAACTCTCAGCCAGACCTTCATCCAACCGTTCTTCGCGAGATTTCTCTTTTTTTTCCTTCTCGGATTGCGAGTTTTCTTTGTCGCGCTTGTGAGTGTCTTGTTCAAGGTTCGTCATCGGCGACCTCCTTTCAATTGGTGTTCAGACCAACAAGGGAGATCGCCGAAAGTTCCATCCTTACATATTTGGATAGTTCGGACCGCCGCCACCTTCGGGCGTGGTCCAGTTGATGTTCTGGTTGGGATCCTTGATGTCGCATGTCTTGCAATGCACGCAGTTCTGCGCGTTGATCTGGAAGACTTTCTCGCCATCCTTTTCCACCCACTCATACACACCAGCCGGGCAATAGCGGTTTGATGGGCCATCAAACACACCCAGCTCGGATTGTTTTTGAAGCTGTTCGTTCAATACCTTCAGGTGGACAGGCTGATCTTCTTCATGGTTGGTGAAGGAATAGGCCACATTGGTGAGCTTGTCGAAAGACAGCACGCCATCCGGCTTTGGATAGTCGATCGGCTTGTGCTTGGCAGCAGGCTCTAGCGATGCTGCATCGGTCTTGCCATGCTTGAGTGACCCACCGAATGGTGTGAATGGCGACCATCCACCGAACAATGATGTACACCACAGATCGAATCCAAACAGTGGCATACCCAGCCAAGTGCCGAATTTCGACCAGAGTGGTTTGGCGTTGCGGACCTTCTTGAGATCCATCGCAACCCAGCTTTTCTCATAGGCTTCCTGATATTCAACCAGTTCATCGCCCTGGCGCCCCGCCATAACGGCATCAAACGCACATTCTGCCGCCAGCATACCTGTTTTCATGGCATTGTGGCTGCCCTTGATACGCGGCACATTCACGAAACCGGCTGAACAGCCAATCAGTGCGCCACCTGGGAAGGACAATTTCGGAACCGATTGGTAACCACCTTCCGTGATGGCACGTGCGCCATAGGAAATGCGCTTACCACCGACGAGGTGCTTGGCCATGTCCGGGTGGTGCTTGAGGCGCTGAAACTCCTGATATGGCGAGATATAGGGGTTCTTGTAATTGAGGTGCGTCACAAAGCCGACCGCGACATAATTGTCGCCGAAGTGATACAGGAACGAACCACCACCCGTGGATGAATCCAGCGGCCAGCCAAATGTGTGTTGGACATATCCCGGCTTGAAATTCTCATCCGGTACCTGCCACAGCTCCTTCAGACCGATCCCGTATTTCTGAGGCTGCTTGCCTTCATCCAACTTGAAATCATTGATGATGCGCTTGGACAATGACCCGCGAACACCTTCGGCGATCAGCACATATTTGCCGTTCAGCTCCATGCCAGCTTCTGCGCCGGGTTTTTCCTCGCCTTCACGCGAAATACCAGCGACGCCTGCAATGATGCCCTTGATCGACCCGTCTTCGCGATAGGTCAGTTCAGATGCTGCAAACCCTGGATAGATCTCGACACCCAGCGCTTCAGCCTGCTCGGCCAGCCAGCGACAGATATTGCCGAGCGAACCAATGTAATTGCCATGATTCTTGATCATTGGCGGGAAAGCGAATTCCGGCAGTCCGATTGAACCCTCTGGCCCCAGCACAAGGAATTTGTCGTGCTCAACAGCGGTCTCCAAAGGCGCGCCAAGCTCTTTCCAATCAGGAAACAGTTCGTTCATCGCAATCGGGTCGATAACGACACCGGATAGGATGTGGGCACCAACTTCAGACCCTTTCTCGACCACAACGACCGAGATTTCCTTGCCTTCTTCATTTGCACGCTGCATCAGACGGATTGCTGCAGACAAACCCGCTGGTCCACCGCCCACAATCACGACGTCAAAATCCATTGACTCGCGTTCGACGCCTTCAAATGCCATTCTAGTTCTCCAGATCGTCTGGTATCTGTTATTGTTCAAATCTAGTTCGAACAGGGCTTAGCGCTTGTTGCAATGCAAAAAAAGGGCTCAGCGACAACGATATGACACAATCAGCGCAACATCTTGCTCTAAAAAGCCTTTCTGAGTGGTGGACGGACGCTGGTTCTCCAGTCGATTTTTCTGTCCCTGCGACACGCTCGAAAGACTCAGCACCCCAACGCCCTTCAAATCCGACAAGAACACCTGCGAAGCCTCCTTCGCAGGAACAACCTCGTCGACTGCGTATCAATCCAGTTGAAATTGCCCGCAAAACGGCTGCTGCGGCAGAGGATCTGGCATCTTTGAGAGGTGCACTATCCTCCTTTGAAAATTGCGACCTGAAAGCCGGTGCGCGCAATACTGTCATCAATGATGGAGTCGACTCCGCACAAATCCTTCTGGTTGGTGAAGCCCCTGGTCAGGAAGAAGACCGCACAGGCAAACCATTTGTTGGAAAATCCGGCCAGCTCCTTGATCGCATGCTTGCGTCAATTGGTCTCAACCGTGCTGAAAATGTCTATATCACCAACACGATCTATTGGCGCCCGCCAGCCAACCGCGCCCCAACCCCTGAAGAACTGGCGATCTGCTTGCCATTTCTTGAGCGCCAGATCAGCCTGCTTTCGCCACGCCTGATAATCCCTGTCGGCAAGTCAGCCGCGCACGCATTGTTGCAGACGCAGGATGGCATCATGCGGCTTAGAGGACGCCGCGCTAACTATCATCAGGAAGGCATCGAAGAGCCTGTCACATGTTTGCCAATTCTGCATCCCGCTTATCTATTGCGACGGCCACAGGATAAGGCATTGGTATGGAAGGACTTAAGACTGATCGCAGATATCTGTGACGAACTTGGCTTACCCCGCCGCCAACTCTAGATGCGTTGCGACCAACTCTGCTTCACCAAAGCACGGCCTTCACGAAGAATTTTCTCTAACCAGCTCGACGCAATAATGCCTCATGCAGCATTGGCCAGTTGAAGGGTTTTTCGATCTGGGCATCAAAACCAGCATCCTGACATTTTGCAAATGCAGCCTGTGTTGTATCCGCACTGCAAGCAATCAGAGTCGTGGATGAGGTGTACTGGCGAATCGAACGCGCAACTTCAAAGCCTGATCGACGCGGCATGTGCAGATCCAGAATAATAGCATCAAAGGCATGCTCAAGTGCCTCTTTCAATGCACTCTCGCCATCATCAACAGTTGTGACTTCACACCCCCAGGATGTGACGACCTTTTCCAGAATCAGACGGTTTTGCGGATTATCGTCTGCAACGAGCACTTGTAATCCATCGAGTCCTGAATCTTGATCGAATATAGCTGGTCGCGATGGCTCTTCAGAGACGGTCTCATTGTCACCCTCGACAATCCAGAGATCGTCCACTGGCAGCACAGGTATATCCATACAGATACACGTTCCCTGACCAGGAGTGGAATCCACAAGGACGCGCCCGCCCATACGCTCCGTCAACTGCTTGACCAGCGTCATTCCGAGACCTGTGCCCTGATGCTGTCGTTCATCGCCTTCATCCGCTTGTCTGAAAGGTTCAAAAAGCGTCGATAGTGCGCCTTGAGTCATTCCAATCCCCGTATCGGAGACCTTCATTTTGAGCATCGCATGGGTTTCATTGAGACTGACTAGTCCTATCCTGCAATCAATGCGGCCACGCTCTGTGAACTTTGTGGCATTGTGCATGACATTGAACAGAACCTGCCTCAGGCGCATCGGATCAGAGAATACGAGCTCTGGCAGATCGTCCTCGATCTCAACCCGAACAGAAAGCTCAAGCGATTTGGACGCTGCCAAAGGTGTGAAGTGCCGGTGTAACTTTTCACGCAACGCATAAAGATCGACTGGAACTGACTCTATATGAAGCCCTCCCGCCTCGATCTTTGCGCTATCAAGTGTCTCATTCAACAATTGCAAGAGATCAGATGCGCTCGTCCTGATGGTATTCAATAGTTCCGGCGTTTCCTGACGTCCCCCCGCCAGAAGCAGATCGGTCGCACCAATGATTCCGGCAATCGGTGTACGGATCTCGTGACTCATGTGAGACAGAAAAGTCGATTTTGCATTGAATGCCCGACTGACTTCGAAACGCAGATTTGCCTCTTCACTCATCAAAGACAGGATCTTGATTTCGCTTTCCAACTGATCCGTGAAGCAGCGCAGCTTTGTACGCTCATTTTGAGACAGTTTGCGCGGCCGTGTATCCAGCAATGTCACATACCCACACGGAAATCCGGCTGGATCCGTGATCGTTGTCGCGCCGATGAAGCGCACACCACGCGGTCTATCCACAATCGGGCAATCAAAACAGGACGCATCGACATGCGCATCATTGATTTCCAGAATTTCAGAAGATGGTATTGTACCGAGAAATTCTGCAAGCGATCCAAGTATCTCTTCACTTGTAAATTCAAGCTCGGATCGCAGCCAGCACCTTTCGCCATTCAATAACGAGATCAGCGTGACCGGCATGTCGAGCACTTCGGAAATCAGCCAGGCGACCCGCTGAAAAGCCTCACCTTCAATAGTATCCAGAACGCCAGACTGGACCAGTCCGGATAGCGCTTCGCCTTTGTAATTTGGTTGATTTAGAGAAAACAAGCTTGTTTATCCACTTAGCATTGTCCTTCCCCACCCCTCCAGCATCTACAGAATGAAGGTTACGAAAATCCCACTAAACTCATTGGTTTTCATCGGGTGATGAAATTTTCCTTAAAAAGTACGAAAGCGAGAAGCACTATTGAGAGTTTCAGTTCCCGCATACAGCGCCTAATATCGCCCACATGAGCGCCAAGATATCCATCATCATTCCAACACTGAATGCACAAGACTGCTTACCCTCATGTCTCAACGCGCTCACGCCCGGACTGAGTGCAGGGATCATCAGGGAAGTCATTGTCGTAGACGGTGGCTCCAGCGACAAGACCGTAGCAGCGGCTGGTCTGGCCGGATGCCGCGTGATTTCATCTCGACCAGGACGTGGGACACAACTCAAATGCGGTGCAGCCAACGCGAAGGCTGACTGGTTGCTGTTCCTGCATGCAGACACCGCACTCAGCTCTGACTGGCCCAATGCGATCATTCAACAGTTTGATCGTCCGGAAACTGCCGCAGCGTTCAAGTTGAAATTCGACAGTGAAAACAGGCATGCACGCTGGCTGGAACGCCGGGTTGCACAAAGGGTGAAGCTCCTTGGCCTTCCATATGGAGATCAGGGCCTGTTCATTCATCGGGATCTTTACAATGAGATCGGCGGCTATGAGGACGTCCCCCTGATGGAAGATGTTTCCATTGTCCGCCGGATCGGTAAGAAGCGCTTGGATATCCTGAATGTCGATGCCATCACATCGGCTGCAAAATATGAGCGGGACGGATGGCGAAACCGTGCCTGGCGTAACAGTTTTCTGCTGACGCGATATCTCCTCGGAGCTGATCCTGCGCGTCTGGCCAAAGTCTATAATTAGCCATGACCTTCCAAAGAACCCTGCTCATCTTTGCCAAGCCTGCGCGCATGGGTGTTTCCAAAACACGCCTCGCAGCAGATATCGGCCCAACCGAAGCCCAACGCATCAATCGCTTCTGCCACAGCCGGGCCATGCGCGCGGCTCGCTCCGATAGAAGTTGGACATCCATCATCTGTGTTGCGCCCGACAGCGCCGTTACACTACCAACTGGTGGGCTCTGGCCTGCTGATTTCCAACGCCAGCCTCAGGGACTAGGTGATCTGGGAGAGCGCCTCGCACGAGCCTTCAAACGCGCACCACCCGGCCCGGTCGCAGTGATTGGAACTGACATCCCCGACCTGTCAGGAAAACTGATCAGAACCGCATTCAATGCATTGCGAAGACGTGATGTGGTCTTTGGACCAGCAGATGATGGTGGGTTCTGGTTGTTTGCGGCCAGTCACGCAATGCGTCGACAACCAATAGCCTTTGCGCCTGTAAGATGGTCCACGCCCCATGCAATGTCAGATCTGATCGCCAGCCTGCCGGCGAGCACCCGTATCACAAGGCTTCGAACACTTGCCGATCTTGATGATGCCGCTTCTCTCAAAGAATGGTCTTGCCGACGATAGGCAATTATGTTCTCTTTATGTTCTTATTGTTTTCTACCTGATCCCAACAAGACAACATAGAGATTAAGAGCCTTGCCCCAGCGTCAGAAACGTCACTTTCCAAAGGCTGACCGACACCGCATTCCGGAAGAGCACGCCGAAGATTATGCCGGCTGGGGTGCCCTTCGAACACGGGCACGCGGACGCGGAGCCGTATCCAATGCGGCTGGTCGATATGAGTCACATGGCGCACTCCCCATCGATGATGGCTGGCAGACTCTGGAAGATGTCCTCCCCCGGCTCCAGACAGAAATCATCCCGGAAACACCACGCAAGGCGATAACCTACAACACATCGCCCGACATCTCGTTTGACCGCACCATCAACCCCTATCGCGGCTGCGAACATGGCTGCATCTATTGCTATGCCCGCCCCAACCACGCCTATTCCGGCATGTCAGCGGGTATTGATTTTGAAACCCGCATCTTCGCCAAGAGAGGCCTTGCTGCCCTGCTGGAGCGCGAACTTTCAAAACCACGATATCGTCCGCGCACTGTCGTGATCGGAGGCGATACCGATGCCTACCAACCTGCGGAGAAGGATCGCAGGATCACACGGGACGTTCTGGAGACGCTATCGCGCACCAATCATCCCCTGGGTATTGTCACGAAATCCGCGCTGGTCCTGCGTGATCTCGATATTCTGGAGCCAATGGCGAAAAAGGGATTGGTTCGCGTAGCCGTTTCCCTGACATCTCTTGATCCGCAGCTCTCACGCAAGCTGGAACCTCGCGCGGCCGCACCACATCGTAGACTGGACACCATTCGTGCATTGTCAGCTGCAGGAGTCCCCGTGACAGTGATGACTGCCCCTATCATACCGGCGATCAATGACATGGAAATCGAAGCGCTTCTTACCGAAGCTTCCAATGCCGGTGCCATCACAGCCGGATATGTGCTGCTGCGCCTGCCTCATGAGATCGCATATCTGTTTGAAGAATGGCTCGAACACCATTTTGCCGACCGCAAAAGCAAGGTCATGAAACTGATGCGCGATATGCGAGATGGCGCAGACTATCAATCCGAATGGGGCGTGCGCCAGCGTGGAACAGGTCCATATGCCAAGCTGATCGCACAGAGATTTCGCAATGCGTGTCGCCGCGTGGGACTGGAGCGCCCTGGCCTGAGCCTGCGAACAGACCTGTTTACTCCTCCCACTGATGATACCGATAGCTGCCAGATGGACCTTTTCTGATCCTCGGCTGGAAACTCGCACTTCGTTCAATGATTCAAGATAACGAATCAACTCATTCAAATGATGGAAGTTTTTTAATCGCGGAAAGGATTGGTTAACCACAAGCAAGTCGAACCCTTTGGAATCTTAGGCTTTTTTAAACCACATCCCGGCTTTTTTAGAAGACGAATCACATCGCTTCAAAGCGGGTAGAGTTTTCAAAGGTACGGGTGAGACATGGCCAAGCTGGATTTTCCGAAGAACAATATTCTGATCGGCGACTGCATCGAACTGATGAATGCCTTGCCGGAAAAATCCGTGGATCTCGTCTTTGCGGACCCTCCCTACAATCTCCAGCTTGGTGGTGATTTGAGGCGCCCGGATAATTCCCAGGTCGATGCTGTGACCGATCATTGGGACCAGTTTGCCAGCTTTGAAGCCTATGACCGTTTCACCCGCGACTGGCTCACGGCAGCCCGCCGCGTTCTAAAAGATGACGGGGCCATCTGGGTGATCGGGTCCTATCACAACATTTTCCGAGTCGGCGCATCGCTTCAGGATCTGGGCTATTGGGTCCTCAATGATGTGATCTGGACCAAGTCCAACCCGATGCCGAACTTCAAGGGCACGCGCTTCACAAACGCGCACGAGACCCTGATCTGGGCTTCCAAGTCCAAGGACAAGAAATACACGTTCAACTATGACGCGCTCAAATCTGCCAATGATGATATCCAGATGCGTTCCGACTGGACCATTCCGATCTGTTCTGGTGGCGAACGCCTGAAAAACGACACAGGCCGCAAGGCGCACCCGACACAAAAGCCCGAAGCACTCCTGCAACGTGTGATTAACGCCACCACCCGCGCTGGAGATACTGTGCTTGACCCGTTCTTCGGCACAGGCACAACAGGTGCCGTCGCCAAATTGCTGGGCCGCAACTATATCGGGCTTGAACAAGACCCCGATTACGCTGCCATCGCAGAACGCCGTATCGCCAATGTGCGCACGGCTGCGGCTGAAGACATCACACCCTTCAAATCCAAACGCGCAGCCCCGCGTGTGCCGTTCGGTGCGCTGGTCGAGCAAGGCTATCTGCGTGCAGGTGACCGGCTTTACTGCCCCAAACAGCGCTTCGTAGCCCGCGTGCGCGCTGACGGCTCCATCGCGACTGGCGATGCGACCGGATCGATCCACCGTCTCGGTGCCGAAGTCCAGAACGCCCCCTCCTGCAATGGCTGGACATTCTGGCATTACAAATCCGATCAGGGCATGGCACCGATCGACCTTCTGCGCCGCAAATTCCGCACACAGATGGGCCTGAACTAAAGCGCCAGCTTCAAAACCTTGCGGCCAATGGTCGGTGCGGCAGCAAGTGCCTCCTCGTGATTGACCCATTCCATGCCCTGCGGCGCTGACATTGGCTTTTGAGCCTGCCACACCTTCAGTGTCAGACGGAAATGGGTGAAGACGTGCCGCGCCTCGCCCGCCTCCTGCCAATCTGCTTCGACGGGTGCGCCAGTCCGCGTCATCTGGGCGGTCTCCAGCCAATCTGATCCCGGAGGCATCAACATCCCGCCCAATAGTCCTGACGGTGGACGCCGCTCCATCAGGACTACATCACCATCCACCAGCACAAAGGCATGGCCGATACGCTCAGGCTGTGGCTTCTTTTGCGGTTTGGCCGGATAGGCTTCCTGCGCCCCCTCACGTCGTGCCAGACACCCATCCATCCACGGACACAGCATGCAATTGGGCGCTTTGGGCGTACAGACGCCGGACCCCAGATCCATCATTGCCTGGGCAAAATCGCCGGGGCGATCAGGTGGGACTATTTCATTGACCAGCGCCGATATCTGCTTCTTGTCTGCGGCCCAGCCTTTGGGTGTGGCATCACCAGCAATAGCGAATGCTCGGCTGATCACACGCTCGATATTTCCATCCACTGGCGCGACGGGAATCCTGAACGCAATCGCAGCTATAGCCGCCGCCGTATAAGGACCGATTCCGGGTAGTGCCAACAACCCATCTATCGTTTCGGGAAAGCCGCCCAGTTCGGCAACAGCACACGCACATTTGTGAAGGTTGCGGGCCCGCGCATAATACCCCAGCCCCGCCCATTCTCGCGTGACATCATCAATTGTCGCTGCCGCCAAATCCTCTACACGAGGCCAAAGCCTTGTAAATTTCAGAAAATACGGCGTCGCATGCGGCACGGTCGTTTGTTGCAACATGATCTCCGACAGCCACACCCGATATGGATCAGGCGCGTCGGGATAGCCAGGCGGAATACGCCAGGGCAGGTCGCGCGCATGGCGATCATACCAGGCCAGTAAGCTGTCGGCAGAAAGGTCGGGGGAAGACTCAAGCATTGTGATAAGGTAAATATACCTCCTTCACGCCACGGCAATATGGAAGTCGATGACAACCAACAAACGCCTCACACCCGAACAGCAGGACGCGCTGGAAGAGCGTGAAGCATTGCGCAAGCTGCAATTTCGCCGCGGCAAGCCCATTCGCAGCATGAGCGCGCCTCTTTCGCGTACAATCGTCAAAAGCGTTCTACCCCAATTGAAAGACACGGGCGTATCCGTTGGTGTGCTCGCAACCAATTGGGCGGAGATCGTTGGTCCGCGCCTTGCGGGTTTGACGCGTCCTGTGAAGATCACGCGCGGCAAGACCGGACGCGTTCTGGTTATCGAGGCCCCGTCCGCAGCTGCCCCCATGATACAGCATCAATCGGGCATAATCATCCAACGCGCGAAATTGGGTGGCGGTGGTCAGATCAAGGCCATCCGCATCCAACAGACCGAAACGCCTGCCTCAGAGAAAAAAAAGGCTGAAAAGCCACGCCCAGCCCTTACCGAAGAACAACGCGCGCACCTTGAAGAAGGCCTGGCCGATATGGAATCGGACAAGCTGCGGGCAGCATTTGCGAAGCTGGGCGAAGCCATCCTCACGAGGCGGTGACTTGCAGACATCACTTGCCGTCGTTAATCATCTGCGCAATGGGAATCGTCTCTAAAGCCAGAACAATCGGGAATACAGCGTCATGAAGTTTCGCAGCGCAATTGTCGCCGCCATTAGCAGTCTCAGCATCATAGCCTGCTCCGGTGCGGAAGAAGGCGGTTCTTCTGCCAGCAATATTGATGTCGATTATGTCGCTGGAGACGTGCTTCTGGGCTCCCCCGATGCACCTGTGAAGATCATTGAATACGCCTCCACGACCTGCGGCCACTGTCGGACATTCCACAAGACAATCCTGCCTCGCATCAAGGAAAACTATGTGGATACCGGCCAGGTCAGCATTGTATTCCGTGACCTGCCAACTCCACCCGCTCCTGTGTCAGCAGCCGGGGGCGCACTGGCACGGTGTTCTGGAGAGGATGAATATTACGCGACACTCGATGATCTGTTCACGAACCAGTACGAAATCATAGAAGCCGCTCGTACCGGTGGTGCAATTGGTGAGCTGGAGAAGATCGGTGCGCGTCATGGATTGAGTAAAGAAGAAGTACGCGCCTGCATCATGAGTTCCAAGGTCATGGACGAAATCGGTCGGACCTCAGATCTGGCCACAGCTGATAATGTGAACTCCACGCCTCAACTGATCGTCAATGGCGAGAATGCCGGCGAAGCCCTGCGCACCTATGAGACTTTAGCCGCCTTTCTTGACGAAAAACTCGGAATCGAGCCCGAGGCTGAACCTGCCGAGATAGAGTCAGCAGAACCCGCGGTCGAAGCTACCGACACTGAAGAAGCTGAAATCGGATCGACCGAAGCAGCGGAATAAGTCCACTGTTCACCTGGGGCATCACCTGATTGCATATCACGCAGCTTAAAATTGCCGGGTTCAAGTCCTTCGTCGATGCCGTTGAAGTGCATTTCGAAGAGGGGCTGACCGGTATTGTCGGCCCCAATGGCTGCGGAAAATCCAATATCCTCGAATCCTTGCGTTGGGCGATGGGAGCAACATCCGCCCGCGCCATGCGTGGCGGAGAAATGGATGACCTGATATTCTCCGGATCATCCAACCGCCCGGCCCGCGAACGATGCGAAGTCACACTCACGCTGGACAACTCTGCCCGCACCGCTCCTGCCGCGCTCAATGATGAAGATGTACTCGAAGTCAAACGCATGCTCCGCCGAGGCGCAGGCTCAACCTACAAGGTCAATGGGCGCACGGTGCGCGCAAAGGATGTGCAGCTGTTATTTGCTGATGCATCAACCGGTGCCAACTCCCCCGCTCTCGTCCGGCAAGGCCAGATTTCCGAACTGATCGCCTCCAAACCTCAGAATCGACGCCGGATCCTGGAAGAAGCCGCAGGCATCGGCGGATTGAACCAACGCCGTCACGAAGCCGAACTGAAACTGCGTGCTGCACTCGTCAATCTCGAACAACTCGACCAGTTGATCGGCGAAGTCGACCGACAAACCGCTGCCCTCAAACGCCAGGCCGGCAAAGCCAGGCGCTACCGGGAGATGTCCGCAGCTGCTGATGCGCTGGAGATTACTATTATGGCGTGGCGTTGGCGCCAGGCTGTTGACGAGCGTGAAGGCGCAGAGCAGGCCCTGAAGGACGCGGTCCGCGCCGTAGAAGATGGCTTGTCGCTGGAAGCAGCGGCCATGTCGGAGGAAACAAACTGTCGTGCCGCAATTGCTCCCTTGCGCGATGCTGAAACTGAGGCTGCGGGCAAACTGGGCGCATTGAAACTTGAACTGGCTCAGCTGGATTCGCAAAGACGTGCCAATTCCGATGAAATACGGCGTCTGGAAGCGGACCAGGTCCGAATCGTCGAGGACTTGTCGCGTGAAACCAATCTGCGCGAAGAAGCCAGCCAGACAATCAATCGGCTGCGTCAGTCGCTTGCTGACGCCCCCCCTATGGATGAAGCAGCGCAAACTGCACAGCGCCGCCGATTGACGGAAGCTCTGACATCAGCACGTCAGGCATTGATACAGGCAGAGGAACGAGCTGACGATTGCGCCTCACGCCTCGCGGCCGCAGACGCTGAAGCGCAGGCTGCCAGGTCCATCCTCAATCGAGAAGAAAGTCGCCTCGCATCACTGGTCCAGCAACTCGCAGCCCTGCGTGATGACCGCGAGAAACTGGGCGATCAAAATGCACTAGAAAGCGCTCTTTCCAAGACACGCTCCGACCTCTTGGAAGCCGAAGAAGAATACACCGAAGCCACGCAACGCGCTGAGACATTTGAGGCTGAAGCCAAGCAGGCACGTCTGGAAGAAGACAAGACGATTGCCCCTTTGCAGGAAGCCGAGAAACTTGTCCGCACACTGGAAGCCGAACTGTCTGGTCTTGATCGGCTGTTGAAGGACACACGCGGCGAGGATGAAACGCCTATCCTTACGGAAACGCGCCCTGGGAAAGGTTATGAGCGCGCGCTGGCCGCCGCGCTTGGCGATGATCTCAACGCGCCTCGATCCATAACCGCACCGCAATACTGGTCGACCCATGCGAACCATTCAGACGCAGAACCGCTACCTGACGGCATCAAATCACTCGCAGATCTTGTCGATGCACCTGCTGAACTCGTTCCACGCCTGAAACAATGCGGACTTGTCACAGCGAAGGAAGGGGCCGCGCTGCAATCCGGCCTTGCACATGGTCAGAGATTGGTCTCACGCGCGGGAGATTTGTGGCGCTGGGATGGTTTCATCCGCACGGCCAAAGCCCCCTCTGCCGCCGCCGAAAGACTTGAACAACAAGCGCGCCGCGATGCCTGCAAGGATGAACTGAACTCTGCCCGCAAGGATGTCGACAAGCTGTACAAGCGTCGAGAAAGCGCGCGGGAAAAAGCGGAAAAAGCGCAAGAGGCTGCCCGATCAGCAACCAAGACCGTGCCTGACGCTGCCTCAAGAGCATCCCATGCACGCGAGATGGTGCTGCGGGCTGAACAGGAATTGGAGCGTCTTTTCCTGCGCACAGCTTCGATCGACAATAATATCGCACGTGCCAGCGAAGAAAGAGACACTGTTGAAAAAGAACGTGATGCCGCCAGAGCCGCCATTGGAGCAGAGCCGTCGCAGACAGATCGAGACGTACTGGAAGCTGCTCGCAACACTTTGCGCGAAGTCCGACGGTCAGAACGCGAAGCTGATAATGCATTATCTGACTTCGAACGCGACCTGGAACGAGCCGTTGGGCGGCGCAGAGCACTTGAACGTGACCTCAAGGATTGGGAACGCCGCGAACAGAACGCCGATACGCGCATTGCTGCGCTTGCAGACCAGCGTGCACAGATCCGATCTCAGCTGGAACTGGCAATGGCCGCACCTGAAGACCTGACGGAACGCAGTGAAGCATTGGCACGCACAATCCAGTTTTCCGAGACAGCACGCCGTGATGCCGCCAATGCGCTGGCACAAGCCGAAACAGCGCTGCGCGAATCAGAACAACGCGCCCGTAGGATCAGAGAGAATGCTGCAAGTGCCCGCGAGAATCAGGCGCGCATGGATGCCCGCCTCGAGGCCGCGCAACGCCGCGAAGAAGATGTCGCATCTCAGGCACGAAATCGATTTGAGTGCGAACTGGCAATTTTGGAAAAACGCGCCAAGGCCGCTTCGAATTCTGTGGAAGGAGCAGATGAGCCATTCGATCTCAAGCTGATTGAAGACAGACTCGCCACACTGCGTCGTGACATTGATGCACTTGGGCCGGTCAATCTGGAAGCTGATGACCAACTTACCGAGATGACATCGCGGATAGAAACGCAATCACGCGAGCGTGACGACCTGTTCGCCGCAATCTCCAAGCTTCAGGAAGGTGTTGAAGCGCTGAACAAGGAAGGTGCGGCGCGACTTCTCGCCGCATTCGAGGAAGTTGCCGGTCATTTCAAGTCACTCTTCGAAACCCTCTTCCAGGGCGGTGAAGCCCAGTTAAAACTCACCGAATCAGATGATCCGCTTGAAGCTGGTCTGGAAATCTATGCATGCCCGCCCGGCAAACGCATGGGAGCCCTCTCGCTGATGTCAGGAGGAGAGCAGGCGCTAACAGCTACAGCATTGATATTTGCAGTATTTTTGTCACGTCCATCGCCATTATGCGTGCTCGATGAAGTCGACGCCCCGTTGGATGACGCCAATGTTGACCGCTATTGTCGGATGCTGGATGAGATGCGTCGTCGTACGGATACGCGATTTATCGTCATCACCCATAATGCTGTGACAATGTCCAGAATGGACAGACTTTTTGGGGTTACAATGCAGGAGCGCGGCGTATCTCGACTGGTCTCTGTAGACCTTCAGGCAGCAGAACAATTGGTCGCTGCAGAGTAAGACTGCGAATTTACAATAAAAACAGCCTGTTAACTAAATATCACTGCGCTTGACTTCGTATCAGGTCTTCACTAGGTTCCGCCTCGGTTTGGCAAGGCTGGACCGCGACTGACGATAACGGGGCTGATCAGACCATCCTATCCACCTCCTGGCGGAGCTCGCACATGGCCGAAGACGATCTGGGAAAGAAGATCGCTGCGGCGCAAAAGGCGCATGAGCAAAGCCGGAATGTGGGACGACGCAAAGATGTGTCGGGACGTGGGATGGGTGTTGGCATGCGGATGGCGAGTGAATTTGTCGCCTCAATATTCGTCGGTGCGGCGCTTGGCTGGGGCCTCGATCTGGTATTCCACACATCTCCGTGGATGCTGATTGTTTGGTTCCTGCTTGGCTTTGCTACGGGAATCGTGAATGTCGTGCGTGTCGCAAAGGACTTTCAGTCTGACACAAATGACGGACAGGGCGATGATCGCTCTGAACAAGGGCTATAGGGCGGATAGAGAATGCTGGAAATGATCAACGTCATGATCAATCAGGTTGCCACAGACCCGATTCACCAGTTCAAGCTGAGCAAGATTGTCGATTGGCAAATTGGCGGTGTTGATCTGTCATTCACGAACTCGGCGCTGTTCATGGCGATCGGTGTTGGTCTTGCGATTGTGCTGTTCATGATGGCAACATCCAAGATTGAAACCGTACCTGGTCGCTCACAGTCAATTGCGGAAATCGCATATGGTTTTGTCGCAGGCATGGTTCGCGACATGATGGGCGAAGAAGGAATGCGGTTCTTTCCATTCGTCTTCTCTCTTTTTGTATTCATCTTCTTCGCCAACATGCTCGGCATGTTCCCCTACTTCTTCACGACAACCTCCCACATCATCGTCAACTTCGCCTTGGCCATGCTGGTGATGGCAATCGTGATCGGGTATGGCTTCTACAAGAACGGCTTCAAGTTCCTGAAGATCTTCTTCCCGTCTGGCGTACCAGCTGCATTGAGCCCGCTGGTTGCCCTGATCGAGTTCATCTCTTTCCTCTCCCGCCCGATCTCGCTTTCCGTGCGTCTGTTTGCCAACATGCTGGCCGGACACATCATGCTGAAAGTGTTTGCGGGATTTGTTTTCTCGCTGGCTGCTACGGGCAGCGCACTTGCAATCATTGCCCCGGTCGCTCTTGCTGGCACGGTCGCTGTTGTTGCTCTGGAATTCCTGGTAGCTTTCCTCCAGGCTTATGTTTTCGCTATTCTGACATGCGTCTATCTAAACGACGCGCTTCATCCGGGGCACTAAGTCGCAGTCAGTTCGTTCAAGTTTCGCAAATTATCGGTTGACCTGCCCGTCCTGTTCGGGGTTTTACGGGCTCAAACTCTTGGGAGATCCAAAATGGAAGAAGGTCTGAAGTACGTTGGCGCTGGTCTTGCCTGTTTCGCCATGTTCGGCGCAGCACTCGGCGTTGGTAACATTTTCTCCAGCTATCTGGACGCAGCCATGCGCAACCCGTCCGCAGCTCAGGGCCAGTTTGGTAACCTGATCTTCGGATTCGCCGTGACGGAAGCGCTCGGCATCTTTGGCTTCCTGATCGCTATCCTTCTGCTTTTCGTAGTCTAAGCGAAACAGCTTGAGTCTTTTGTCGACGGCGTCATCATGGCGCTCGTCGACAAAAGTGGATTTGCGTAATTCAGGGGGCACCCATGGCAAACACGCCTGATGCCGCAGCGCATGGCGGAAGCGATGTCTTCCCGCCATTCGACCCGGCAAGTTATCCGTCACAGCTGTTCTGGCTGGCGATTACATTTGGCGTCCTCTATTTCTTTGTATCTCGCGTCATTGCACCACGCATCAGCGAGGGCATTGAACGGCGCACCGACAAGATCTCTCAGGATCTCAAGGAAGCGGCGGACATGAACGACCAGGCCAACGCGTCCATGCAGGAAGCGGAAAAGGAGCTCGCCAAGGCGCGTGCTGCTGCCCGTGATACTGCTGCACGCAATAAAGCCGAGATCGAAGCCAAGGCTGCCGAAGAGAATGCTCGTCTTGAAGCTGAAGTGGAGGCACGCCTCACCGAAGCCGGCGCACGCATTGCGAAGGTTAAATCCGAAGCGATGAAAAATGTAGAAGAGGCAGCTGCCACGACAGCTGCTGAAATCGTGACCATTCTGTCTGGTTTGGAAATCGAGGCTGACGAAGCGAACAAGGCCGTTGCAGCGGTCATGGAAGGATAAGGCAAGATGGCCGACAACGCTCCTACACTTGAAGAAGGCGTTGAACACGCGGCGGACCATGCGCTTGATGCTGCGCACGGTGCAGTCGAGCACGTATCGACTGCCTTTTACGCCGATCCCACATTCTGGGCGACGGTTGCTGTTCTCATTTTCCTTGGCATTCTCGTCTGGAAGAAAATTCCAGCCGCCATTGCCAAATCGCTTGATGATCGCGCAGCCAAGATCCGAGATGAATTGGATGAGGCCCGCAAGCTGCGTGAGCAAGCTCAGGAAATGCTTGCCGAAGCTGAACGCCGCAAGGCCAACGCTGAAGCTGATGCTGCGATGATCACATCAGAAGCTGAAGCTGAAGCAACGGCGATCGCCGAACAGGCCCGTAAGGATCTGGACGAACGTATTGCGCGTCGCGAAAAAATGGCGGAAGATCGAATTGGCCGCGCGGAAGCAGAAGCCACACAGCAGGTTCGTACAGCAGCTGCTGACGCTGCCTCTGCAGCTGCTGCCAGGATCCTCAAGGACAAGCTGACTGGCGCTGCAGCCACCAAGCAGTTCGAGCAGGCCTTGGCTGACGTCAAGAAAGCTCTCTAGGCCGACTTTTGCAAAGGATCTCCGTCCTCTCGCAATTCAGCCTGACCAAAGCCCAAAGAAGCCCGGCCACTTTCAAATGGTCGGGCTTCTTTTTGTGTGACTCGGAAGGCTAAGCGCTGGACTCATGGAGAGACATGATCTGTCAGAGGGCATCAGCAAACATACTGCGCTAGATGTTCCGTTCAGGGCTTCACGATTTCTATTGAGGTTAGCAGGCCAGGCTTCAAGCTTCGTCGCCGAAAATCAGTTTCAGCAACCAGTTCGGAGCGAACCGTTCGAGCTTTGGATGTCGGTGCAGCATGTTTTGCATCCAACGTCTGCCGGCAAGCGAATTGCGCGCAAGCAGCACCGTGCCAAGTATGACAACTGGCAAACCGATGGGCACGAACGGGATCGGTGTCATCATCGCAAGCGGTACACCGATCACGATCAGGAAAGCCCCCAACAAAGCCAGGATCGGGCGCAGGACCGCCATCAGTCCTTCCACGGCGGTTCGGGCAACTCCCCCGACCGGTTCGGACCGTTTTGACTTTTCTTGACTGGAATCACCTTCAAACATTGATGCCAATGTAATAGCTCTCTGGGATTGCACCAAATGAGAAATTTGTAGCGAGACTATGGCGAGACAGTACGATACAGCCTATCGCTGTGCACAACTTTCGCTAATCAGCAAGAAGGCTCGTGATGAATGCCACGAGACGCCGTTTGCAGACTGAAACTCCCACCAGTTCCAACAGTTCCCGATCCTCCCGCTTACCCGTGCTGGACATGCTGCGTATCTTCGCCGCCATTTGCGTCGCGGTGAGTCATCTGGTCGATATCGAAAGCAAATATGATCCCAATCCAATCTTTCCAGACAAATTGAACTGGGGAGTGTTTGGCGTGGATATGTTCTTTGTGATTTCCGGTTATCTGATGGTGGTGATAGCAAAACGACGCGGCGATGCTTTGCGCCCTCTGCCCTATCTCGCTGACCGGGCAGCACGTATTTATCCTCTCTACTGGCTTGTAAGTGCAGCGCTACTGGCGGTCTGGATTGTAAGACCTGACGTGGTTTTCTCTTCAAATACCGATCCTGACATTTTGAAGTCCTTCCTGTTATGGCCAGCCCCGGCAGACCCCTTGCACGCGCTCGGCTACTCGCTGATCCATTTCATGTTTTTCTACATCGTTTTCACCCTGCTACTGGCCGTGTTCAGGTCCAAACGCATCGTAATCGGACTGGCCGTGTGGTGTATCGTCCTGGCGGGTGTGAATGCCGCTTTGTTTTCAATCGACAGCCTACCGACCCGCCAGACACCTGAATTGCGAATCCTCCTGCATCCTTATGCCTTTTCCTTCATTGTGGGAGGCCTGGTTGCCGGACTTCCCAGACGCAAGATGGTCGGCCTGGCGGCGTTGATCATCGGGATGGCCGCAACGCTATTCTCTTTGTTCGGACCCCAATATCTGTTCGACTACAACATGAAGATGGATGAGTGGGGCCGTGTTGTCTTTCGCGCCCTGCCATTCGCTGTTGCGGTGTATGGCGCGGGGTGCTTTTCAACATCGCCCATCAATATCCCATTCCAGCGCAAACTGGCAGATATCGCCTTTGCAACCATCCTTATACACGTCCTGACCTTCTCCTTGGTCGGGCGTTTCTGGGCTCCATTTGCAGTACCTGCCTGGTGGGATAACATTCTGGCCTTCACAGTCATGGGCATCTTCACAATCATCGTGTCATGGATCGCTTATGAGTTTCTGGAAAAGCCCATCTGTAATTTTTTAAGAGGTTTATATCGTCAGAAACCCACATCAGACCGGGTAATCTGACCCTAATACGGCAAGACTGAAGACAATATTTCTATTAATCATGGTTGACGCTGCATCAGAAAGCCGTCATGAGACCGACCTCACATTCAACGGAGACGACCATGTCTTATGGTTTGCAAAATTTCAAAGGCCTTGTCGCCGCGCCAGCACTGCGCAGCGATACACGCCTTATGGAGGACGTTGGATGAGAGGCTGAATATCAGCCACCCGGCTGAATAGGCCGGTTTGCAACCACCCTCCACGCACATCGCATGGAGGGTTTTTCTTTGCCTGAAATCCGGTGCGTGTGGAACATGATCGAAAGGAGCTCAAACCTTGAGCTGACCGGATATGAGCGAATTTGAAGTGATAGAAGCCTCACGTGGGGGCACCATCAAGGCCTGGGTCAAAGGCGTGCCCGTGGAGCCCAAGGCGCGCGAGCAGCTGGAGAATGTGGCCGGCCTGCCCTTTGTGCACAGCCACCTTGCCGTCATGCCTGACGTTCATTTCGGACGCGGCGCGACAGTGGGGTCTGTGATCCCCACAAAAGGGGCAATCATCCCTGCCGCGGTTGGTGTTGACATCGGTTGCGGCATGATGGCGATGCGCACTAGCCTGACCGGACGACAGTTGCCTGACAATCTGAAAAAGGTCCGCGACGAGATCGAACGCAAGATCCCCGTCGGCAACGGACCTCGCGGCAATCACAAACTGTCGCCTGCTTCGATGGACACGCGGCTGAAACGCTCCGGCCTGGTGGAAAAACTGGATGTGATCACGGGCAAGCACCCCAAGATCACGCCCAATGGCTTCACCAAACAGCTGGGCACGCTGGGCGGCGGAAACCACTTCATCGAGCTTTGTCTGGATGAGGAGGACCGTGTCTGGATCATGCTGCACTCAGGCTCTCGTGGCACGGGTAACCGCATTGGAACCTACTTCATCCAGGAAGCCCGCGAAATGCTGGCCAAACGGGTGCTGGACTTCCATGTGCCCGACAGGGATCTTGCCTTCTTCATGGAAGGCGAAGACCTGTTTGACGACTACATCATGGCGGTCAGCTGGGCGCAGGATTATGCCCGTCTGAACCGTGAAGCCATGATGGATCGTGCATTGCAGGCCTGCCGCGAAACGCTGCGGGAATTCTCGATCGAGAAATCGGCCGTGAATTGCCACCACAACTATGTGGAGAAAGAGCAGCATTTCGGGGCGAATGTCTGGATTACCCGCAAAGGTGCCGTGCGCGCCGGAGACGGAGAGCTGGGCATCATTCCCGGTTCGATGGGGGCAAAAAGCTTCATCGTGCGCGGGAAAGGCAATGCCGACAGCTTCTGCTCGTGCTCCCATGGCGCGGGCCGGAAGATGTCACGCACGGCCGCCAAGTCGAAGTTCACGCTGGACGACCACATCAAGGCCACGGCCGGTGTGGAATGCCGCAAGGACAAGGGCGTTATCGACGAGACGCCTGCGGCCTACAAGGACATTGACAAGGTAATGGCAGCCCAGTCCGACCTGGTCGAGGTAGTTCACACACTCAAGCAGGTTGTGTGTGTTAAGGGGTGAGTGTCTGGGAAATGGTCCGGTGGACCATTTCCCGACACGAACGCGGGAACGAAGTGAACGCTGGGCGAACCAAGAAGACATGAGGAAGTCGTCTAAAAGGTAAGACAGCTGATTTTGAGCCAACCAGTGCAGGTTAGCATCCTGCCCTGATAGTCATGTTTCCTTATAGCCAGCATCCTTGCGGGTTCACGTCACCTGCCTTGCCCAATAAGCGTCATACCCGTTGAGAACTTCAGGCACTTCCTGATGGTCGCTCAAACCGGACCCTGAGATCAGCACACGACAGGTTTCAGCTCCGGCTGGACGCCATTTTATCTTCTCAGCCCCCATATTGTAGACGCACAATGTATGGACATCATCCAGGGATCTCCAGAAACACAGGACGTTCTTGGGGGCGTTGGCGAAGGTTATGGAACCTGCGCGTATGGCCGGTCTTTCCTTTCGTAACCAGATAAGACGCTTGGTAAAAGCAAGCATGGAATCGCCATTGTTAACTTGCGTATCCACTGCTCTCGCCTGTTGGTCAGCATCTACGGGAAGCCATGGCTCCACTCCGGAAAACCCGGCATAGTCCGCGTCATGCTGCCAAGGCATGGGGGTTCTTGCGCCATCGCGTCCCAGCGTTTTGGGCCAGTTGGCAATTGCTTCCGGGTCCAATAGCCGGTCGAACGGAACCTGTCCCTGAGACAGGCCAAGTTCTTCTCCCTGATACAAGAACGCATTGCCCCGCAAAGACAATAGCAACATCAGATACATCTTGGCTGCTTCGTCGCGATATTCCTGCGGAGCCCATCGGGAAACAGCGCGTGGTGCATCATGATTTGAGAATGCCCATGCCGGCCAGCCTTCGCCGGGTTTCCCGCTCCAATTATTCAGCGACCCTTTGACAACATCCGGCGTCATATGCGGCGCATAGAGAAAATCAAAGCTGTAAGCAGTGTTCAGGCGGGTATTGCCCTGCGTGAAAGCCTGCATTTCACGTATCGGGTTGTCTCCCCCAACTTCTGCTACGGTATATCTGTCGCTATACTGATTGAGCAGTGCGCGCAGCTTCTCAAGAAAGCCCACCACTTCAGGACGTGATTGGTTATACATCTTGATCTGCATATCGAAGGATCGCGTGACCTGATCCATCGGACGGTTGGATGGTGGGTTGTCGCGCAATTCCGGATCATGCATGGCATGGTTGATTGCATCCAGTCGAAAGCCATCCACCCCGCGGTCCAGCCAGAACTTTGCGATCGACAGGAGCTCTTCCTGCACCACCGGGTTCTGGACATTGAGTTGCGGCTGCTCCTTCAGGAACTGGTGCATGTAATACTGGCCACGCCGTGAATCCCAAGTCCAGCCAGGCCCGCCAAACACGGATTGCCAGTTATTGGGCGGAGTTCCGTCTTTCTTGGGATCAGCCCAGACATACCAGTCCGATTTGTCACTGTCCCTGGATTGGCGGCTTTCATTGAACCAGGGATGTTCTTCGGAAGTGTGCGAATAAACCTGATCAATGATGATCTTGAGCCCACGCTCATGCGCACCGCTTATGAGCCTGTCAAAATCATCCAGATTACCGAATATCGGGTCGACATTGCGATAGTCCGAAACATCATAGCCATAGTCAGCCATCGGAGATGTGAAGAATGGCGACAGCCAGACCGCATCGACACCCAAATCCGCAATATAGTCCAGTTTGGCGATGATCCCGTTCAGATCGCCAACGCCACTATTGGTCGTATCCAGAAAGCTCCGAGGATAGATGTGGTAGGTCACCGCCCCTTTCCACCATGCGTTTTCGGGACGGACTATCTGTTCCGCTGAGTCGCCATTCATTGCGGCTGTCTCTCCAATTGCTGATACTGCATGACTGATCAGGCCCCCGGCCTGTATTTGCTCTGAGCAAGGACAGGATCGAAATCACGTTGATAATAACAAGCCACCAATTCCATGCGGGTAATACACTTAACACTTCATGCGGTCATGCTTCTGATCATCGGATACACAGCCATTGCAGATAACGCTTACGGAGCGTGCACCAACGCCCTGGTGATGACCGCTGGATGTTTTGAATGAAACGTCAGCGTGAGTTCGATTGAAATACACTGCCAGCTTCTCTTGATGCCAGACCATTGCAAACACATCGATATCAGCCTCGCTCCACGCATCCGACTGTATTGGCGTCCCATCGGGAAAGACCCATTCGACATTCTCCGGATCGAGAAAATCCAGAGAATGGAAACAACCCGTTTCTACTCTAAGCGTTGCCATTTCAGCTGTATGCCTCAAGAGCTCCTGATCGGCATTTTTCCAGTCGAGCCAAGTGATGTGATTGTCCTGGGCGTAGGCATTATTGTTGCCCTGCTGGGTGCGTCCGAATTCATCGCCTGCTGTGATCATGATGTGGCCACGAGACATGAAGAGCGTGGAGATCAGCGCCTTCAGGTCACGCTGACGCGCCTTGAGTATTTCCGGATTATCGGTCCTGCCCTCGACACCATTATTCCAGCTGAAATTCGCATTGTGCCCGTCACGATTGTTTTCACCATTCGCATGATTGTGCTTTGTGATGTAGGCGACGGTATCCGCCAGCGAAAACCCATCATGCGCGGCAATGAAATTGACCGACCGGGTGCCAGCGTCGGAGTCGCTATCATAGACATCAGAAGAACCGGCCAGCCGCGTGGCCAAACCGGATGTGGCATCACTATCGCCTCGCCAGAAGCGCCGGACATCGTCCCGATACTTGTCGTTCCACTCCAGCCAGGGTTCAGGAAATTCACCCAGCTGATATCCGCCGGGCCCGATATCCCAGGGCTCTGCAATCAACAGGCGGTCGCCAATAATCGGGTCCAGAAGCAGTTCACGCATCAACGGTGAATCAACGTCGAATCCATCTGATCGGCGCCCGAGAATCGGGGCCAGATCAAAGCGGAATCCGTCAATTCCAGCATATTCGACGAAATATCGCAGACTGTCGTGAATGAGGTGACGCATCACAGGATTCTGGCAGTTAAGCGTATTGCCACATCCCGTGTCATTCACAAGCGAAACCGGGTCACTGTCGTGATGACGAAAATAGGCAAAGGGATCCAGCCCCCTGAAAGACAGGGTTGCTCCACCATAATCGCTTTCCCCATTGTGATTGTAGACCACGTCCATCAGCACTGCGATGCCTGCGTCATGCAGCGCCGTCACCGCAGTTCGCAAGTCTTCAATGCCACCAGGGGCCAATCGTGGATCAAGTGCAAAATAGCTGACAGGATTATATCCCCACGAATTGCATAATCCCAATGGAATCAGATGTCTTTCATCGATCCATGCATTGATAGGCATCAACTCGACCGCACCGATATTGAGCTTGCTCAGATGAGAGATGATTGAAGGATGGCTGAGCGCACGCAAGGTCCCCCGGTCTTCAACAGGGATATCGGGATGCAATTGCGTAAAGGATCTCACATGTAATTCATATATTGCCTGCTCAGGGCCGGGCTTTGTCGCAAGGGGTGTCATCCTTTGGGGAAGTTTTCGGACAACAGATTTGGGTACAAGATGGCTGGTGTTTACTCCATAACGCCGGGACGCCAATGCCGGGTTCCATGCAAATGCCCGGTCGATATGCGTGGCATAGGGATCAAGCAGAAGCTTGTCAGGATCGAACCACAATCCATTTTCCGGTTCATAGGGCCCATATGCTCGATACCCAAAATGTGCCCCCTCTTCCAGGCCATCGACAAATGCGGTGTGAACATTGTCCGGCCCACAAGTCATGGGAATCCGCGCCCTCTCACACTCTCCGTCATACAGGCAGAGTTCGATCAGCTCGGCTGAAGACCAGATTTTGAACGAGACTCCACCTTTTTCGATGCAGGGGCCGAAGGCATGGTCTGTGAGCATTGTGATTGTGCCTCGATCAGGTTCTCGTAAAGGGCAATATATCTGCTTGCGCTATTGGACCAGGCATTATCGGTCTTCATTCCCGCACGCTGTATTGCCTTGAATTGTGGTGGTTTTGCGTAAATCTTGCTGAACCGGTCAATGACTTTCCGCAAATGATATGTATCGGGCGGACTGAACTGAAAGCCTGTGGCAGCCCCCGCTGCAATCGCTGCTTCATTCGCGTCAACCACAGTGTCGGCAAGCCCACCCACACGCGACACCACTGGCACACACCCATATCGCAAGCCATATAGCTGGGTCAGCCCACAAGGCTCGAACCGAGACGGGATGAGGATACCATCCCCACCTGCCAGCAAGGCGTGAGCAAAGGCTTCGTCATACCCGATACGCACCCCGACGCGTCCACGGTGTCGATCGGAAGCGTATAGGAACGCACCCTCCAGCATCCTGTCGCCAGTGCCCAGAACGGCTAAACGCATGCCAGACCGAACGATGTCATCAACAACTTCCGCCAGCAGATCCATGCCCTTCTGCCAGGTCAGGCGACTGATCACGACAAGTATCGGACTATCATCCTTGTCCAACCCCATGCGAGCGGCAAGGTCACGTTTGTTGGTCTGCTTTTGTCCGATCGAGTTGTGAGTATAGGTCTTCTTGATGTGAGGATCTGTGCTGGGATCCCATTGATCATTATCAATGCCGTTCAGGATGCCATTGAGCCGTTCCGAGCGACCATTCAACAATCCATCCAGTCCCATACCATTGTGATGTTCCCGGATCTCGTCAGCATAGGTCGGACTGACTGTCGTAATGGCATCCGCATAGACCAAACCAGCCTTCAGATATCCAACGCCCCCATAATATTCGACACCATCAACATTCCAGGCTTGCGGTGGCAGCTCCAGCTTGTCGAAGATATCGAAACCAAACCGCCCCTGAAATGCGAGATTGTGGATGGTTATAACCGTCGGCATGGTCGGTGACTGCCCATGGCGCAAATAGGCCAGCGTCATCGCAGCCTGCCAGTCATGCGCATGCACGACATCCGGTACCCAGTCCTTGATTGCCCCTTCGGCAATCATCGCAGCAGCCTTCGACAAGGCCGCAAATCGTAGCCAGTTATCGGGCCATTCCTGTCCGGATATGTCCGCATAAGGCCCACCTGCTCGCCGGAAAAAGCCAGGACACTCCACCACATAGATCCGGCGACCATCCACAACGGCGTCCAGAACGGTCGCCTCTTCTCCAAATAGTGACGGAATGGTCAGCACAGGCTGCGCGTCGGTCACATGTTGCAGCACAGGATCATAGCCAGGCAGCACGGTCCTCATCTCAACGCCAAGCTTGTTCAGCGCCAAAGGCAAGGCTCCCGCCACATCGGCAAGACCTCCCGTTTTGACCAGAGGATACATTTCCGAAGTGACGGACAGGATTTTCATAGGTCAGCTTTCCAGATATCTGTCGATCATGGGTTGGGTAATGAGACAGATTCCGCCTTCGGATACGCGGAAGAACTTTGCGTCATGTTCAGCGTCTTCCCCCACCACCAACCCGGCCGGGATGGACACCCCTGAATCCACCACACACCGATCAAGACGCGCATGTCGGCCAATTTCACATCGCGGCAGGATCACGCTATTCGTTACAGACGAGCTGCTATGCGTATGCACGCCGGTAAACAAAAGGCTCTGATGCAATGACGACCCGGATATGATGCACCCGCCAGCGATCAGAGAGGACGTCGCCATGCCGCGCCGATTATCTTCGTCATGCACAAACTTGGCTGGCGGCGTGACTTCCGAATAGGTCCATAATGGCCAGCTTGTATCGTAGATATCCAGCGGCGGAATCACATGTGTCAGGTCGATATTGGCCTGCCAATAAGCATCGACGGTCCCGACGTCGCGCCAATAGGGCTCTGACTCACGTTCTCCTCGAATACAGCTGGTCGAGAACCGATGCGCGACGGCTCTGGCATTGTCGACAAACCACGGGACGATGTCCTTGCCAAAATCATGAGCGCTATTGGCGTCCGCAGCATCACGTTCCAGCGCCTCTGCGAGCACCTCTCGGCGAAAGACATAGATGCCCATCGACGCCAGTGCGAGATGCGGTTCATTTGGAATACCTGGCGGGTCAGCAGGTTTCTCGATGAAATTGGTGATGACATCCTTTTCATCAACATGCATTACGCCAAACCCCGTGGCCTCCATGCGTGGCACTTCCAGACAGCCAATCGTGATATCCGCACCGGAATTGACATGCTGTTGCAGCATCAGCTCATAGTCCATCTTGTAGATGTGATCGCCCGCCAGAACGATGATGTATTCAGGCTGATAGGCTTCAACGATATCGATGTTCTGATAGACCGCATCTGCCGTTCCCAGATACCAGTGTGTATCGCTGACACGCTGACTGGCAGGCAGGATGTCAAAGCTCTCATTTCGTTCCTGACGAAAGAAGTTCCATCCCTGTTGCAGGTGCCTGATCAATGAATGACCACGATATTGCGTGGCCACTCCTATGCGGCGAATACCTGAATTGACAGCATTGGAGAGTGTAAAATCAATGATGCGTGACTTGCCGCCGAAATGAACGGCTGGTTTGGCGCGTTTGTCAGTCAATTCCTTCAAACGAGAACCTCGACCCCCAGCCAGAACAATCGCCATGGCGTCGCGTGCCAGCGGTTGGTGCAAAGGGCGTTTCATGATCGAGGCTCCGTGTTATTGCGTTTATTGGTCGTAAAGTCTTTTCAGCCCACATGCTCCAGCATCAGGGTTGCAAGCGGCGGGATTGTCACCGTTGCCCAGCCATCAGCTTCAGCCTCGATACTCCCCATGTTACCAACGCCGCCTCCGCCGTAATGGATGCCGTCAGTATTCAGTATTTCACGCCAGATTCCGGCTTTTGGCATTTTGATCCGGTATCCGGCTCTCTCGATTGGCGTAAAGTGTGAAATCACCACAACTGGCGCGGTATCTGGCGCAGTACGCTCCCACGCAAAGACACTATCGTCACTCGCGTCAGACAAGACCCAGTGGAAGAACTCCCCTTCGCAATCTCGCGCATGCAATGCAGGCTTTTCACGATAGACGCGATTAAGATCGCGGATCAGATTGCGCATGCCTTCATGCGTCGGATAGTTGAGCAGCCACCAATCGAGCGCCTGATCGTCACGCCACTCCGAGCGCTGTGCAAATTCCTGCCCCATGAACAGCAGTTTCTTACCTGGATATCCCCACATGAATGCATAGTAAGCGCGAAGTGTCGCAAATTTCTCGTGATCTGGGCCCGGCATCTTGTGCAGCAGCGTGCCCTTGCCATGCACAACCTCGTCATGGCTGAGCGGCAGAACGAAATTTTCCTCGAATGCATAGACCAGTCCGAAGGTGATCTCGTCATGGTGGTGGCGACGATGGATCGGGTCACGCTCCAGATATTGCAGCGTGTCATGCATAAAGCCCATATTCCACTTGAAGCCGAACCCCAGACCACCTTCATGAACCGGATGGGACACTTTGGGCCAGGACGTTGATTCTTCAGCTATCGTCATCACGCCACGATGCTTGCCGTAAAATTCTCGGTTCAGGCGCTGCAGGAAATTGACGGCCTCAAGATGTTCCCGGCCACCATGTTCATTGGGTGCCCACTCGCCATCTTCACGCGAGTAATCAAGATAAAGCATGGATGCGACAGCATCCACGCGCAGCCCGTCTACATGGTATTTCTCGGCCCAGTAAAGCGCATTGTTGACCAGAAATGCTTCTACTTCACGTCGGCCGAAATTGTAGATCAGCGTCTTCCAGTCTGGATGATAGCCTTTTCTCAGATCCTCATATTCATAAAGCGAGGTGCCATCAAAGCGCTTCAGACCATGCGGATCCATCGGAAAATGTGCGGGCACCCAGTCCAGAATAATCCCAAGACCGGCCTTGTGAGCCCCCTCGACAAAGCGCGCAAAGCCATCCGGATCGCCAAAGCGGGCAGATGGCGCATACATGCCCGTGACCTGATATCCCCATGACGGATCATAAGGATGCTCCATGATCGGCAGTAACTCGATATGCGTAAAACCCAGATCGACCACATAAGGGAACAACTCGTCAGCCAGTGCGTCCCAGTGCAGGAAATTACCATCGCGATCCCGTCTCCAGGAGCCTGGATGGACCTCATAAATGGATATGGGCTGGCGCCGAATATCGGTATTGCTCCAATGATTGCGATGCGCCTCATCGCTCCAGCTATGGCGCGTCGGTGCGGCCACTACAGAGGCATTGGAGGGACGAAGTTCTGCCTGAAAAGCGAACGGGTCTGACTTGAGAGGTTGAACCGCCCCATCAGGACCGACCAGTTCATATTTGTAGCTCATACCCGGATGCATATCGGGCATGAAGATTTCCCACACCCCCGCATCTCTGCGCAATCGCATGACATGGCGACGCCCATCCCAGGCATTGAGATCACAGACAAGCGACACCCGGCGCGCATTCGGTGCCCAGACGGCAAAATGCACACCAGACATGCCCTGATGCTCGATGACGTGCGCCCCGAGCTTGTCGAACAGCCGCAAATGGCTGCCCTCTGACATGTAATGATCATCAAGAGGCCCAAGCACCGGTCCGAAACTGTAAGGGTCTGATACTTCGTGATCGCCGGTATCATAGGTTACACGATAGCGGATCGGCTGGAACTGCTTCAGCTTGATCGGTCCGGCAAACACGCCACCTTCGACATGCTCCAGCATGCCGATGACCTTTCCATCAATTGTCAGCGCCTTGACTTTTCTTGCATCCGGCAGATAGGCCCGCGCGAGAAATCCATTGCCATCCTGATGAACACCCAGAAAGGAAAAAGGGTCCGTCTCCTGACCGGAGATCAAAGCCCTGATCCTGTCTGCGTCAGAATTGGTCATGTAGGAATGTTCCAGATTTCATTGGCGTATTGGCGGATAGTTCGGTCGGAGGAAAACCACCCCGAGCGCGCAGTGTTCAATATGGTCTTCTTGCGCCACTCAGACTGATTCTCGTAGACGGCATCGACCTGGCGCTGGCAATCTGCATAGCTGTCGAAATCTGCCGCAACCATGAACCAGTCGTGATCATACAATCCACCGATCAATTCGCGGTATCGTGCTGGATCGCCCGGCGAGAACACACCTGAAGATATCGCCTGCAAAGCCTGGCTCAGCTCACGCGATCCCTCGATGATGGCACGAGGGTTGTGCCCCGCAGCCCGTGCCTCGGCAACCTCATGTGCTTTCAGGCCGAAGATGAAGATATTCTCTTCACCGACATGCTCACTGATCTCGACATTCGCGCCATCCAGTGTCCCGATCGTCATGGCACCGTTCAATGCGAACTTCATGTTTCCGGTGCCCGATGCTTCCATACCGGCCGTTGATGTCTGCTCCGACAGGTCAGCAGCCGGGATCAGGACCTCTGCAAGTGACACTGTATAGTTCGGCACGAAGAGGATCTTCAGCAATCCCTGAACAGTCGGGTCCTGATTGATCACTCGTGCCACATCATTCGCAAGTTTGATGATCAGCTTCGCATTGTGATAGCCAGGTGCCGCCTTGCCCGCAAAGATCTTTACACGGGGCGTCCAGTTACGTTCCGGATGGGAACGGATCTGATCATATAGTGACACCGCTTCGATGATATTGAGCAACTGGCGCTTGTATTCATGAATGCGCTTGATCTGGATATCGAACAGCGCATCCGGATCGACATAGGCATTCATGCGTTTGCGCAGCAGGTTGGACAGCGCCACCTTGTTCTCACGTTTGACCGCAGCGAACTTTTCCTGAAAGCCCTTGTCGTCCGCAAATTTCTCAAGCGCCTTCAGCTCTTCAGCATCATCCAGGAACTTGTCACCGATTGCTGATCGTGTGAGCTCAACGAGCTTGGGGTTGCACTGCATGAACCAGCGCCGGAATGTGACACCATTGGTCTTGTTGTTGATGCGATCAGGATAGAGCTTGTGCATGTCTGCAAAGACTGTCTCCTTCATCAAATCGGTGTGGAGCGCCGATACCCCATTGACCGAGTGCGACCCGGCGAACGCCAGATTGCCCATTCGCACGCGGCGCTCGGCATGTTCATCAATGATCGAGATTGCACTGATTGCATGCTCCTCGATTTTCCCACTTCGGCGCGCCTCGGCAAGCAGTCGGGCATTGATGGAATAAACAAGCTGCATGTTGCGCGGCAGGAGACGCTCGAATAGCGGCAGCGGCCAGCTTTCCAGGGCCTCGGGCAATAGTGTGTGGTTGGTGTAGGAGAACACTGATCGCGTGATGTCCCAGGACTCATCGAACTGCAGCCCATAGTCATCGATCAGAATGCGCATCAGCTCGGTCACGGCTACGGCTGGGTGCGTGTCGTTCAGCTGGATCGCAACCTTGTCGGGCAGCGTGCGGATATCCTTGTGATATTGCACGTGGCGACGAATGATGTCCTGCAAGGATGCCGATGAGAAGAAGAATTCCTGGCGCAGACGCAGTTCCTGGCCGGCCGGAGATGAATCTGCTGGATAAAGAACCCGCGTCAACGCCGATGCCCGGTTGGATTCCTCCAATGCGCCAACGTGATCGCCTGCATTGAATTTGTCGAGCAGGATCGGGTCGATGGGTTGCGCCCACCAGAGCCTCAGCGTATTGACGCGCTTGCCACGCCATCCACAGATCGGTGTGTCATAAGCTTGCGCGATAACACGCTCCGCTGGTCGCCAGGTCATCGCGCCCGGTTGACCTTCGCTCCCCTCCTGCTGGTCCACCCGGCCACCGAAACCGATTTCATAAGCGGCTTCGCGGCGCTCGAACTCCCACGGATTACCATGGGCCAGCCAGCTCTCAGGAAGTTCTATCTGCCAGCCATCCTGGATTTCCTGGCGGAACAACCCGTTCTCATACCGAATTCCATAGCCATAGGCAGGTATGTCGATTGACGCCATGCTCTCCATGAAGCACGCAGCCAGCCGTCCCAATCCACCATTGCCGAGCGCCGCATCCGGCTCCAGCTCAGCGATCAGATCCAGATCAACATCCAGAGTACCAAGCGCCGTCTTGAGATTATCGAGAAGCTCAAGATTGGAGGCAGCGTCACGCATCAGCCTGCCGATCAAGAACTCAAGACTGAGATAATAGATCCTGCGCCCGCCCTCATCATGCGTTCGTTGCGTGGACTCGATCCATGCATCAATCACACGATCACGGATGACTGCGATCACCGACTGAAGCCAGTCATGCGGCTTGGCTGCATGTGCATTCTTGCCAAGGCGATAGATCAGTTTTTCAACGATTTCTTCGGCGAGAACATCAGGTTCATTTGAACGAGGGGTCGGTTGCTTGAGCTTACGAGCAGAACTCTTCTTGGTCACAGCAGCACTTTCAACAGAGAGTTGATATCATGTTCAGTTTATTAGCTAAAATCAGAATTCCGCAATCGCCGCAGACCGTATTTTCATGTTTTTTCCCAACATTGATCTGAACTATGACCATCTTTCAGCCTATTCTTGTCGACCACTGACTTTTTAAACGCCAATGACGGTAAAATTCCCTGCGATATGGTCGTAAAAGTGTCGTATCGAACTCCAATGAACTGATGCCCATGTCCCGAATCCCATCCTCACAAGATCGCCCACTTTCCCGGCCGTTTGATCACCTTGATCGGTTCGGCTCTCAGGTGGCTGTGCTGGATGAGGACGGGAAGATGCTCACCTATGAACAGCTTCTGATGCGCGCAGATAAAATCGGTGCTCAATTGAAAGGGCGTTGTTTGGTCATGATTGTCTGCCGCAATGATCCCGACTGTCTGGCCGGATATATCGGCCTTTCAAGGGCGGGCGCGGCAATCATGCTGGTTCATCACAGCCTGCCTCTCGAACAGCGACAATCCATCATCGATGCGTTCCAACCTCACCTGGTCTATGCGCAGGACGACACCAGCAGCGAATATGCGCTCACACCGACCGGACATGCAGCAGATTTTCCGATCCATGAAGATCTCTGTCTCTTGCTGACGACATCCGGATCGACCGGCAGTCGTTCCTTTGTCCGCCTGTCCTATGACAATGTGACCAGCAATGCGCTTTCCATCATCGATTATCTCGGCATCACATCCATCGACCGCGCAATCATGACCATGCCCATGAGCTACACTTATGGCCTATCGATCATACACAGCCATCTGCTCGCAGGTGCCTCGCTGATCACCAACGAGGCATCATTGGTCAGCCCTGTATTCTGGAAAGCGCTCAAGGAACTTGAAGCAACAAGTTTTGGCGGCGTGCCTTTCATCTACGAAATCCTGCTGAAACTGCGCTTCGGGCGGATGGACCTCCCTCATCTCAAGACGCTTACTCAAGCGGGCGGGAAACTGTCAGATGATGTCGCCAGAAAGATGATCGACATCTGCAAGGACAAGGGCATGCGTTTCGTCACCATGTATGGTCAGACAGAAGCAACAGCACGCATGTCATACCTTGCCTGGGAAAAGGCAGAAGAAAAGGCCGGCAGTATCGGCACCGCCATTCCGGGCGGAAACCTATGGCTGGCAGATGATCAGGGCCATCCGGTACAAGCCCCTGAAATACCAGGAGAGCTTGTCTATGAAGGCCCCAATGTCTCATTGGGCTATGCTGAAAGCTGGAAGGATCTGTCGCGCGGCGATGACAATCAGGGACAGCTTTTCACCGGCGATATCGCCTCGCGCGACGTAGATGGATATTTCACCATTGTCGGCCGCAAGAAGCGCTTTTTGAAGATCGTCGGGCATCGGATCAATCTTGATGAGACCGAACAGATCCTCAAAAAGGCCGGCCATGATTGCGCCTGTGGCGGCGTGGACAACATGCTGAGCGTGTTCATTCCAGCAGGCACGGACCCTGCTGCTGTCAAATCCCTGCTCATCGAACAGATCAGCCTGAATCCAAACAGTTTTCGCATTGTCGAAATTGACCAGATACCACGCCTCGATTCAGGCAAGACCGACTATCAGGCGCTGCAAAAGCTCATCGCAGATCAATGATCCGCGAGAGGGTGTGGATCAGGTCATAGCCGTCCCAGAGCGTATCCATATCAAGCGCCTGCCCTATCGGTACAGCGCGGTCTATTCCGGTCAGGCCATTACCTATGATAAAATCCTGCAATTCGGCTTTGTCGATGCCATAATAGGTCAGTGTCTGGAAACGCCCATTGATCAGCGGAACCAGATCCGAAAGAGCCATAGTGGTGAATTCGTGAAACAGTCCAAACCGGCCACGCAGTGTCTCCAGATCATCCGGCAAGCAAGACAACTCAACCGTATGGATGTCATTGCGCCAGCGGTTGATATTCAAGATTGCACCATCATCTGAAGCCGCTTCCACCAGAAGATCAGTGTATTTGTCCACCGCATTCACAGCCGGGATGGGATATCTATCACCGACAATTGGTTGGAGGCGATCCCAGAACCGTTTGCGCGCCACACTCGCCAGTTTTCCCGCGCCCTTCCAGACTACCAGATGCGGCGATGAACATGCATTCTGATCCATCAGATAGGTGTCGTTGTAAAAGCCTTCCGCTAGACGTCCCAATGCCTTGTCATCGGCGGCCAGCATCGCAGCTGCATCCATGACGCAGAAGGAATAGCGATCCGCGAAAGTCACCTCACGCGCACGCGGTGGCAATGGCAGCTTGCGAATTTCAGCGACTGTCTCATCGCCACCCCAGATCACCCGCCCATTCGCGCGTGCAGAAATATCAGCCGTGAACGCATCACCTGCCGGATAGCGAACCAATGCGATCATTTCGGCAAGCGACGCAAAATCAGGCTCGGCCAGCAGATCGCCCAGCACCGAGAGGACAACATCCACCTGCGCCATCTGACGCGATGGCACACGCACGACATTGGTGTTTCCGGCCAACAACCCAAACGCCAGAGAGAACGCAAAATTGATCGGCACATTTCCCGGCGCCACATGAAAAACCAGCCCAAGGCCAAGACGCGCCTTGTGATCATCATGCGCCGCTTTCAGTTTCTGCAGATTGGCCTTGCGACACCAGAACGCGAATGTCTGCACATCCGGCATGGACCGCGCCTCTGCATGCTTTCGCAAGCGAGCGGAAAGTTCGGCCAGCAATCCAAGGACCTGCGCATCAAAGGGCACTCGCGGTCGTACCTGACCTAGCTCATTTCCGAGCAGAAATATCGGCCCCGAACCTGACTCGGAATGTTCAACTGGCTGAAGCATAGGCATCGCTGCATCCCCTCACTTCGGCCTTGGCAACTCGCCCATAAACCTGAAAATACTTGCCTTTTCGGCCACAGGAACAATCGTCCTCACCGATCACCGCGCCTTCATCTTCAGTCAAAAGCACATGCCCGGGATAGCTACCGGGCAGAAGCGAAACCAGCTCGATCAGCCCACGCTCACCATTCGGACAAAGTTGAAAGTCAGCATCACGGATCATCACATCCGAAAAGTTCGAACAGTGCATGTGCCCGGCTTCACATTCCATGAAGATGGAGCCTGTCTGCTCAACAAGCCCATAGTAATTGTGCACGCGGCCAAGCCCGGTTTCATCCTTGAGGCGCTGCTTGAAAGCTTCATTGTCGATCGCAAGATCAACCAGTTTCTTCCAGCCACCGCCATGGATGAGAATGCCGTTTTCCAGGCCCCTCACACGCCCGGCACCTGCCCCCAGCAAATGTTGGTAGACCATGAAGGTGAACCCGAACATGAAGAATGGAGCCTGACCATGACGCTCCAGAAATGCCACCACCCCATCCACATCGAGGCTCATATCATCGTTCAGGGCATAAGTGATGTTTCGACCAAACATCGAAAAGCCCATGATCCCCGCAGCGCGTGCATTAAAGCGCGTACGGTCCCTGATCGTGGATGGCGCATCAATGACCAGCATCGGAAGACGTGACTTGCCAAGAAAATCACCCACGATCCGCGTCAGAACACGGGTCTGAAGCGCAGCCGTCGGCGCATCAAGACTGATGCGAGAAGGTTGCCCACCGGTTCCCGAAGATGTCAGCACCCTGTGTACGGCATCGGGCGCAACGCTCTTCAGGTCCAGCAGCTTGAACAAGCGCGCTGGCAGAAACGGAACATCTTCAAGAGCATGCTCTTCATCGGCATCGAATTTCAAAAGCCGCAGCATGTTCGCGTATTCAGTACAGTTCGCCGCGTGATGTCGGGTCAGGCCCTGAGTGATACGATCAAAAACCGGCCCTTTCTGCCCCTTGTCCAACTCATACGGCGCCACCGCCAGCAGATCCGCCACCTCGGACGCGTGGTCAAAGTGGCCTGTTTGCTCTTGGAATTTTGGAACTGTGACCACGAAGGTGCTGTCCTTTTCAGGATTCGTCGGCAGACATTTGCGACCGACCACAATCTGGCCTTCAACTCTTGCCGCTTTATTAAAGCCCCGTTCCCAACATCCTCATGCCCATCATCTGCCCCCTCCCGGTTAACATCGTTAACGCTTCTTTAATGCGACACAGCCTAGCTCTGGGCGCAGATATCAATGCCCTCTATCCGCTGACGGTTGTGCGGAAAATGTCTGACGAGAAATGGGTTGAGCATGACGAACAAGGAAAAATACGCTCAGGTGTTTGTTGAAACCTTCGAGGTTGAGCCAAACGTGCTTGACGAGAACTTCGTCTATCAATGCATTCCTGCCTGGGATTCCCTTGGACACATGTCGATGGTCGCCGCTCTGGAAGACACCTTCGACATTGTCATGGATACCGAGGACATCATCGATTTCAGTTCCTACACGGTAGGTATGGAAAAGCTGAAGAAATACGGGGTTGAGTTCTAGGGACCAACCGCGCTCACTCAATGACGCCGGTGGATTGCTCATGGAAAGTTTCAGTCTCGATTGCCAGCAATTGCAGGAATATCAGCCTAACCGCTATCCCTTCCTGATGATCGATCATGTCGAAGACGTGCTGCCAGGCAAATATGCACGCGGCTTCAAGAACCTCACACTCAATGAATGGTATTTCCCGGTCCACTTCCCCGGCGGCCCCAACATGCCTGGCGCCTTGCAGCTGGAAGCCATGGCGCAGATGTTGACCGTGGCAATCACCACACTGCCAGACCTGAAGGGCAAGGTCACACATGCGCTTGAGCACCATGTTCGCTTCCGTCAGGAAGTGAAACCCGGCAACCGGCTGGATATCGATGCGCAGGTCATTTCGTGGAGACGCGGAATCTGCAAGGGCAAGGCTGTCGGCACAGTGCAAGGCATCACCGTATGCGAAGCTGAAATGACCATCACCATTCCGGAAATTCTTGAAACCTTCCTGCCGAAGAAGGCCTGAGCCCCATGGAACCGGTCGATGTGGTCATCGTCGGGTCTGGTGCCAGCGGTGCAGCTGCCGCCTGGAGCCTCAGTCGCAATCCTTCGCTGAAGATCCTGTGCCTGGAACAGGGCGAACGCACCGATCCGGCCAACTACCCCACAACAACAGCCGCCTGGGAACTGTCGCGCCTGGGGGATGCCAGCTCAAATCCCCAACAGCGAAATGGCCCCGGCGATTATCCTATTGATGACAGCACCTCGCCCATCTCCATTGCAAATTTCAACGGCTTTGGCGGTAGCACCATCCTCTATTCCGGCCATTTCCCGCGCATGCACCCTTCGGATTTTGCGACACACACACTCGATGGTGTCGGTGATGACTGGCCCTTCACCTATGCGGACCTAGAACCCTATTTCACCCTCAATGAAAAGATGATGGGCGTTGCAGGGCTGGTGGGTGATCCTGCCTATCCTGAATATGATGCGCTGTTACCGCCCGTTCCCCTTGGGCCAATGGGACGCAGGGTCGCCGAGGCATTCAACACTTTGGGCTGGCACTGGTGGCCATCCTACAGCGCCGTCAACACTCGCTCACATGGCGGTCGCGCACCCTGCATCAATCTTGGCCCCTGCAATACAGGGTGTTCACAAGGTGCAAAGGCTAGCGTGGATGTCACCTATTGGCCGAGCGCCCTGCAACAGGGTGTCACCGTCCTGACGGGACACACCGTCCAGACAATTGAACATGATGCTGACAAGCGCGTTTCTGGCGTTCACGTCGTCACCCCAGACGGCAACCGCGTTTTCCAACCGGCCCGCATTGTCGTACTCGCATGCGGCGGCGTCGGCACGCCGCGCCTGTTGCTGAACTCCAAATCACCGGCATTTCCCGATGGCTTGCTGAATGATCATGATCAGGTCGGCCGCAATCTCATGCTCCATCCCCTCGCCTTTACCGAAGCCGTCTTTGATGAGGATCTGCAATCGAGTCTGGGCCCACATGGGTGCTGCATTCTGTCTCAGGAATTTTATGAGACAGACACCACTCGCGACTTCAAACGCGGATACACCATGCAGATTCTGCGCGGAGCCCCCCCGGCTGAAACGGCTGTCAGCGCCTATATGAGCCGCCGCCTGCCAATCGGTCCAGATCATCATCCCGCCTTCTCAAAGCTGTTCAATCACACAGCCGGCATCGCCGTCATCACCGAAGACCTTCCAGAACCGGAAAACCGCATCGAACTTGATCCCGAAACCCAGGACGCAACCGGAATGCCAGGCATCAAGGTTCACTATCGGGTGTCCGAGAACACCAAGAAAATGCTGGCACATGGCATCGACAAAAGCCGTCAGGTTCTCGAAGCTGCGGGTGGAAAAGTCACAACTGCCTTTGCCCCCGTCCGCCACACAGGCTGGCACCTGATGGGCACAACACGCATGGGCACTGACCCGCGCAAATCCGTCGTGAAACCAAACGGACAAGCCCACGCCATCGACAATCTGTTCATCGTCGATAGCAGCATCTTCACAACATCCGGTGCGGTAAACCCCGTCGCCACAGCTCAGGCGCTGACACTCAAGATATGCGATAACCTGCAAGACTATCTGAGGCAGGCCTCATGACAGACATCATCCACGCCTTTCTCGACACCATTTTACCCAGCGACCAAACGCTTGGGGTCCCATCAGGCGCATCTCTGGATATCACCCGTCCCACAAGCCGCGATGGCATCGAGCAACGCCTCGCCGATGTCGCAACCCTGATCGATCAGACAGCACATGACCTGCTTGAATCAGATTTCGTAACGCTTTCTTCCGAAGATCGGTTGAAAATCATTGAAAAGGCGAAACGCAAGGACATGCGGCTGATGACAGCCATGATCATACATTGCCTGAGGCATTACTACACAGACCCACGCGTCTTGCGTTGTTTGCCCGCTGGTGCCGTACCGCCCTTTCCCGTCGGCAATCAGATGGCTGAGGATGATTGGTCGATCCTGGAACCCGTCTATCAACGCGGCCCCGTTTACAGGGAGGTGACCCCATGACGCTGGGCGCAACTCCCCTGCTTGAAGGTCGCTTCGCGGTCATCACCGGTGCCAGCCGCGGCATTGGCCGCGCAATCGCGGAGAGTTTTTGTGCACAAGGTGCAAATGTCATCGCAAGCGCCCGCGTGAACACAGATGACTTCCACGCCTGGGCCAAACAGCTCAACATCACCCCATTCGCGCTCGACCTGGCAGATGAAGACTCAATCAAGAGCGCGATCAAATCCATTCGCACCGCGGCACCGCAGGGCATTGATATACTGGTCAACAATGCAGGAGCGCCGCATGGCGCATTGTTCCAGATGACGCGTCTCGCCGATCTTCGTGAGGTGTTTGAGGTCAATCTGTTCGGACAGATCGCATTCACCCAGGGACTGGTCCGCCTCATGGGCCCAAAAAAAGGCGTGAGCGAAAACAGCGCGATCATAAATATGGCCTCAACAGCCGCAATGATCGCCGACCCCGGCACGCTCGCCTATGGCGCCAGCAAGGCTGCATTCACAAGAGCTACAGAAAGCATGGCAACCGAACTCGGCCCACAAGGCATACGCGTCAACGCGATCGCTCCCGGCGTAACGAAGACGGACATGCTCGACGACATGGATCCGACAGCCGTCGAGAAGCTGGTCGCGTCCTCCGCCCTCAAGAAAGTTGCAACCCCCGAAGACATCGCCAATGCGGCCCTGTTCCTCGCCTCTGATCTGTCCACTCACATTACCGGACAGATCCTGCGCGTGGATGGCGGCATCATCTGAAGGACGAAGTAGATGAATATCTCAGAGATCGAGAACATGGCGTCTTTCATGCGCCGCAAGATCATCGACATCAGCTATGAATGCGGTGTCACGGCACACCTTGGCGGCGGCCTTTCCATGGTCGACATCATGGCGGTCCTCTATGGACACATATTGCGGTTCGACAAAAAGGACCCGCGCTGGGAGGACCGCGACCGGTTCATTCTCAGCAAGGGACACGGCGTGCTGGGCTATTACCCCGCTCTGCTGGCGGCAGGCATCATTTCCGAAGAGGTCTTCAAGACCTTCAAGGCCAATGGCAGTGACCTGATTGCACACCCCGTGATGAATCTGGACCTTGGTATAGAGTCATCCAATGGCAGCCTGGGGCAAGGCCTGTCGATGGGCATCGGTATCGCCCTCGCCGCACGCCGGAAGACCAGGATGTTCAAGACATATATCTATCTGGGCGATGGTGAGTGCAATGAAGGGTCCGTCTGGGAGGCCGCCATGCTGGCAGGTCAGCTGAAACTCTCATCACTCACCGCGATCATTGATCACAACGGCTTGCAAAGCGATGGCGAAAGCAACCAGATCATTGATAATTCCAACATTGCCGAGCGTTTTGCATCGTTCGGCTGGGATGTCGTCAGCATTGATGGGCACAATGTTCCGGAAATCGTCGCCGCCTTCGATCAGCGTTTCCAGACCGGAAAGCCAAAGGCGATTATCGCTCGCACCGTCAAGGGCAAGGGAATTTCCTTCATGGAAAACGACAATGCCTGGCACCATAACCGTCTCACCCGGAAAACTTATGATGAGGCACTCGAATGTCTCGGCGTACCCGCAACGGCAGAGGGCTAGATCATGATGGAAATCAACAAACGCAATGCCCGCCAATGGTCTCGCCTCGGCTCTCGTGGTGTCTTCGGTCTGGCACTCACGGATGCTGCAGCAGACCATGCTGACCTGATGGCACTGTCCGCCGACCTTGGAAACTCCTCTGGTCTTGGACGCTTCCAGGCAATGTATCCGGACCAGTTCCTCAACACCGGTATCGCCGAACAGAACATGATCGGTGTTGCAGGCGGACTGGCCAAGGAAGGCTATAATGTCTTCGCCACATCCTTTGCACCGTTCATTGCCATGCGCGCCAGCGAACAGGTGCGCATGAACCTTGGCTATATGGAACTGAACGTCAAAGCCGTCGCCATCGGTAGCGGTATCGTGATGGGTCTGCTCGGCAACTCCCATTATGGAATAGAGGATGTCTCCGTCATGCGGTCCATCCCCAATCTCACAGTTGTCAGTCCCGCTGATTGTGCGGAGATCGTGAAGACGGTCGAGGCAGCTGCGCGCTTCAAGGGGCCTATGTATATCCGCCTCACCGGAGGCCCTGATAATCCGTCTGTCTACACCGAGGATTATGACTTTGAATTCGGCAAGGCTATCACCCTGCGCGAAGGCCGCGACATTGCCATCATCGCCTGCGGAACCATGGTCTATCAATCTCTGGAAGCCGCAAAGGAACTGGCCGCTCAGGGAATAGACGCAACAGTGGTGAACATGCACACCCTCAAGCCGCTGGATACCGCCACACTCGACAAGGCTCTTGAAGGCACCAGAGCCGTCATCACCGTCGAGGAACACTCCACCATCGGTGGCCTCGGCAGCGCGGTGTCCGAATATCTCGCACCCAAACGCGAGCGCCCGCCCCACCTGTCAATCGGTCTGCCGGACAAGTTCGTCAAAGCCGGTCAGTATCAGCACATGCTGGATGAACTGGGGCTGCTGGGCCCCAATATCGCGCAGAGCATTGGCAGCTTCATGCATTCGCTGGACATGCCGATCTCAGCCTAGATCGACCACGACCCGGCCAAAGGCATCTGCTGCACCGTCTGGATCAAGCTCAGCTGGCAGACCTGCCAGCTGGATGACGCGATAAAGCGCTTGAAGATTGGCAGGCTTCCAGTCATTCGCCATCTTGCGCCAGACAGCACGACGGCGCGTCATGTCCGTATTCTCGGCATTGATCCCCAGAAGACGCACTCCCCGCAGGATGAAAGGCAGGACATTGATCGGCAGGGCCGTATCTGCCGCCATGCCGGTCGCTGCCACAGCACCACCATCTTTCATTTTTCGGATAAGCGTTCCAAGCAGATTGCCGCCTGCCACATCAATTCCGGCATCAAATTCCTGCGCCAACAGATTGCGCCCGGAGAGATCGTCAAACTCCGACCGGTCCAGCACGTCGACTGCGCCAATCTGCCTTACGGCTTCTGCCGTGCCTGTCCGCCCCGTCACAGCCGTGACCTTCGCCCCCAAGGTCACCAGAAACGCCACCGACAACGCCCCTACACCGCCCGCAGCACCGGTCACAACAACAGACGCACCGTCCAGATCAATGCCCGCATCAATAAGCGCTTCTACCGCCAAAGCCGCCGTATAGCCGGGTGTACCAAATGCCATCGCTTCTTCGAAGGACAATCCATCTTCCAGAGGCATCACCCAGGCTGCGGGTACACGAACATACTGCCCGAACCCGCCCGGCATGTTCATCCCCATCGCGTGACTTATGACCGCGACCCGCTCGCCCGGTTTGACCTCTTCAACATCACTGGAAACAACGACACCCGCTGCATCCACACCGGGCGTATGCGGAAAACGTCGTGTGATCGCCGGATTGCCATGCGCTGACATGCGATCCTTGAAATTGATCGTGGAAGCATGCACCCGGATCAGCACTTCACCTGCAGGCAACTCGGCCAGCTCTCGTTGCTCAATCGCACGTGTAAAGCTCCGGTCCGGGCCTTTCCTGACGACCAAGGCATTGAAGGTCTGATCCTGTCTCATTGGGTAGGCACCGCCATCAGATGCGGTGATGCATAGCCAAACTCACCCCGACAAAGCACCTTGCCCTCTGATGTTCCGATGACCTCCCCCTTTGCAATACCGCGCCGAAAGGATTTCAGGCTCGCCTCATATGTGATGCTCAATCCCGGCGTGGCGGCAGACAGTAGCTTCGCATTGATATCAGTCACAAAGGAACGCTTCGCGCCATGATCTTTCGCGGCGTAAATCAACAGGACCAGGGTTTGCAGCATGCCTTCAATCTGTAGCGTCGCGGGCATCACCTGCTCACCGGGAAGGTGGCAGTCGAAAAACCAGTCTTCTGATTGCAGATCCTTTGTCGCGAAAGCGGTGGCCCCATCATCTCCCATGCGAAAGCTGTCGATCATCAGGAAGGGGTCAGTGATATCCAGCTTCGCCGAGATCTCTGCACGGGACATTGAGCCGTCTTTTGCGGCCGAAGGGTGATCAAAACCGCTGGTCACTGTCAGGCCTTCTCCTCATCCATCCATTTTTTACCATGCAGCGTCTAACATTGAGCCATGAGTCGGGCAAATGCCCCCAAGAGGTCCCGCCGGACCCAAACTTCAGGTGTGGCACTGATCATGTCTGACAAAAAGGAGCTTCATCTGCGTATGCGTTCCATTGCCATCATTCCTGCCCGTGGCGGAAGCAAGCGGATACCGCGCAAGAACATAGCACCGTTCGGCGGCCGTCCAGCCATTGCACGTGTGATCGATGCAGCCCTTGCAAGCAAAGTCTTCGAAACTGTCGTCGTTTCAACTGATGATGACGAGATCGCGACGGTTGCCCGCCGGGCAGGCGCTCAAATCGTGATGCGTCCTCCAGAACTATCTGGCGACATGACACCCATGAACCCGGTGATCCTGCATGCTTACGAGCAGATGGGAGCCGACTATGATGCAATCGGCCTGATCTTCGCGACCGCAGTCTTTCTGACACCAGAGCTCTTGCGAGACGCATCAGACCGCCTCGCCGAAGATGCTGACCTTGACTATGTCCTCACCCTTCGCCGCTTTGAAACGCCGCCCCAGCGTGGGCTCCTATGCGATGAAGCTGGCCGTGTATCCATGTGTGACCCCAGCAGCCTCACCACACGCACTCAGGATCTGACACCGATCTATCGCGATGCCGGGATGACCACGATCGGCCGAACCAGGGCGTGGTTGTCAGGGTCACATTCTTTCACGGCCAGGACATTTGGGCTGGAAGTCGATGCCCTGAGCGCCATCGATATCGACGAGCCCGAAGATCTCGCCTTTGCCCAAGCCCTGTTCGAGCAGCGCTTTTCGACCAGATCGACCACCCGCCAGTCTCCACCTCAGACCGTCATACTACGCGCCGATTTCTTCCCCGGTTCGGGCGTCGGGCATGTCAAACGGTCCAATGTCCTGGCTAAGGCTCTGGCCAATAAAGGCTTTCGACCAATCTTATTGCTGGATGCCGCTGCCCGCCCCATGGGGTTCCCATTCGAAACTTCCGCCGCCATCCGATTTCTGTCAGCAGATCTGGATGAAACCGCCGACGCCGCCGAAACCGTCGCGATTGCCAGAGCAGACGGGGCGTCTCTGGTTATCCGCGACAGCTATCGCGTGGGTGGCATCTGGGAGGATGATCTGACCCGCGCTGGCATGACCGTCGCGGCAATTGACGACCTTGGTGACAGCAAAAGCGCACAGCTCTCAATCACCTTCACACCCGGCGCAAAACGTCCTTCCAATCTAGAAGACACAGCGCATTTCCTCGGGGGCGAGGCATATATGATCACAGACAGCCCCCTATTACCCGCCCGCCCACGCGGGCGCGTGCTAGTCCATGCTGGTGGCACTGGCGGCTTCGACAAAGTTCCGGCAGTCATCGACGCAATTACCCAAGTAACCTCCAAACGTGATTGGGATCTGACATGGCTGTGCCCGACGCCTGAAAGCGCCTCCTGGCTCAAGACCCGCAATGCTATCGGTAAGAATGACACGGTCGAGACCTGGCGTTCTGGCGCGGTCTGGAAGGATCATGACCTCATCATCGGCCCGGCCAGCACATCCCTTTACGAGACCATCATGCAAGGTGCGCTTCCGGTCTCATTTCCAATTTCCGACACGCAAGGTGAGCCCAGAGACACATGGCTCAACCTCGGACATGCCCTGCACATAGAAGCCGAAGAAGCCAAGGACCAATCCTTTGTGGAACGATTGTTGAATTTTGCTGATGAAGAACACACGCCTCTGCGACACCTTCTCACGACATATTCAAAAGCGCTGGATGGTAAAGGTGCAGACCGCGTGGCCCAGGCGCTTGCAGACCTGATGAATGGCTCACCAGTGCCGCAACCTTCCAATGCGCCCACCACCGGAACTCATATCCGCCCCTGCACGATTGCAGATGCAGAACGCTTTAGATCCGCGCGCAATGCACCGCTCGTTCGCAATGTCTCGACCGACCCCAACCATATCATTGATTGGCCCGAACATCTTGCCTGGTGGCTCAAGACTGATGCCGAGCGCTTTGTCATTGAGACAGACGGACAACCAGAAGCCTATTTCTGGCATAGACCTCGCTCACATGATGGCCGCAACTACATGACCGCCGGCTGGTTCCCGGCCACCGATCAGCCATCTCTCGCAGCAACACTGCGCCTTCTGCAATGGCAGCATGAACGCACGGCACAGACCCACCCGGACCACATATGGGTCGCAACAATCGAAGCGACCAACAAACCAGGCATCGCCCTTGATAAACGCATGGGATTTCGCGAAGCGGGCCCCGCCGCGCAGGCTGCAGCAAAGGCCTTCTGGCCCGGAACTGACAAACGTTTCCTGATTTTCGAAAAGCCCGCCGCCTAGAGCCCTGAAAGGCCACCACAATGACAACTCTCATGGAAGCCTTCGAAACGGACACCCACACACCGCCACATGTGTGCGTGGAGATGAGCGGTAATCATCAGGGACGGCTGGAATCGGCGCTTCAATTCGTGGATGCCGCGCATCAAGCCGGAGCCGATTCCCTGAAGGTACAGGTCTATCGACCGGATACGATCACGATGGACAGCGACCGGGAAGACTTTCGCGTCACAACCTCCGAAAACGACTGGGCGTCCTACAAGACCCTCTACAAGCTCTATGAGAAAGCCCACACCCCGTGGGAATGGATCGGCCCCATTTTCGAGCACGCAAAATCCCTCGGCTTGACTGTCTTCGCATCCCCCTTCGATCCCACCGCCATAGATTTCCTCGAAGAACTTGATTGTCCTGCCTACAAGATCGCATCACCCGAGATCGTTGATATCGGACTGATCCGGCACGCCGCCCGTACCGGCAAACCTGTCATCATGTCCACTGGCCTTGCTGACAGGTCAGACCTCGATCTTGCTGTTGAAGTGCTGCGGGAAACCGACACCCGCTTCATGATCCTCAAATGCGTGTCCGCCTATCCAACCCCCATTGATGCGGTCAACCTGTCGACCATCCCCTGGCTTGCAGAAACCTATGGCTGTCCTGCCGGCTTTTCTGACCACACACTCGGGCCGGAAGCTGGCTACGCAGCCACCGCGCTGGGCGCTCGCATGATCGAAAAGCACTTCAAGCTGCCCGGCGACGATGTCTCCGTGGATGCCGCCTTTTCCATGTCTCTGGATGAGCTGGCAGACTTCAAGACAGGATTGGCGCGTATTCACAGTGCTGTCGGTGCCCCCACGCTGGAGATTCCGGAAATCTCCCGTACCTCGCTATCAGGCAAACGCTCCCTTTATGTGATCAAGCCGATTGCAAAAGGCGACACCTTCACATCTGACAATCTACGTTCCATCCGCCCGGCTCACGGTCTGGCACCGCGCTATCTGGACGATGTGCTGGGAAAGCGCGCAAGCCGCGACATCGCTGCGGGCGAACGGATGAGCCTGGACCTGGTTGAAAAGAGCTGAATTCAAAAAAGCTTGTATAGTAGGTAGGCCATCACAAGCGCCTCGAAGTTTCGCAACTTGTCTGTTTTTATATATACATATCAGACAACACTGGGAGACACGCCTTGTCGGAAGCTCTGGAAGACATTCTGAAACGACATGAACTTTGTGAGGGACCGCTATTGCCGATCCTGCACGATGTTCAAAACACCTTCGGATATGTCTCGGATTACCACATGCGCATGATTGCGGCCGGGCTGAACATCACCCGGGCCGAAGTCTGGGGCGTCGTCTCATTCTATCATGATTTTCGAACAGAACCTGCTGGCAAGCCCGTGTTGAAACTGTGCCGAGCCGAGGCTTGCAAGGCGCGGGGTGTCGAGGCGCTGGTTGAAGGTGCCGAAAAAGCCGCTGGCTCTCGCGTCCGGATAGAGCCTGTCTATTGCCTGGGCCTTTGTTCTGGCGGACCGGCAGCCATGACGCCACAAGGGGACGTCCACGCAAGGCTTGATTCAGAAAAGCTGAACCAGTTGATCGGCAGTCTGTCATGACCCGGACAAACATCACCGTCCGACTTTCCGATGACGCTCTCGCTCTGGCCTGTGGCGCGGATGCGGTGGCTGCGGCCTTTGAAGCACATGGCGCTAAAGTCGAACGCGTCTCCTCCTGGGGCATGCACTGGCTGGAGCCGCTCGCCGAGATTGATGGTCGCGGTTACGGTCCGCTGTCACCGCAAGATGTGAGTGCGGTACTCGGCGGCAAGGCTGGCGTGCTGGATATCGGGATGATCGCAGACCATCCCTTCCTCAAGGCGCAAACACGCCTCACCTTTGCGCGCGCTGGCAAGACCCGCCCGCTGAACCTGGACGATTACGCCGCAACTGATGGATGGAAAGGTCTTGAAGCCGCGCGCAAATCCGGCCCCGACAAGACCATCGAAACCGTCCTCGATAGTGGCCTGCGTGGACGTGGAGGCGCAGGTTTTCCCGCCGGGATCAAATGGCGCACGGTTGCTGATACATCTGCGGATCAGAAATACATTGTCTGCAATGCGGATGAAGGCGACAGCGCGACATTCGCCGACCGCATGGTGATGGAAGGCGACCCCTACATGCTGATCGAGGGCATGGCGATTGCCGGGCTCGCGGTCGGTGCCAGCAAGGGCTATGTCTATATCCGATCGGAATATCCGCACGCCATCGCCAAGGTGCGCGCCGCCATCGACCGCGCCGCCGCCATCATTGCACCATTCGAGCTGGAAGTCCGTGTCGGCGCTGGCAGCTATGTCTGCGGCGAGGAAACGGCCTTGCTCAACTCACTGGAAGGCAAACGCGGCGTCGTGCGCGCCAAGCCGCCCCTGCCCGCCCATGAGGGACTGTTTGGCAAGCCAACCGTGATCAACAATGTCCTCACCCTGGCCGCCATCCCATGGATCATGATGCACGGGGCAAAGGCCTATGCCGATTTCGGCATGGGGCGCTCCCGCGGGACCATGCCGATCCAGCTGGCAGGCAATATCAGGCATGGCGGACTATACGAAACCGCCTTCGGCATCACGCTTGGCGAACTGGTCAATGACATTGGCGGCGGCACAGCGACAGGTCGCCCGGTCAAGGCCGTTCAGGTCGGCGGCCCTCTGGGCGCATATCTGCCGCCTGAACAGTTCGACATTCCGTTCGACTATGAAGCTTTCACCGCAAAGCAGGCACTCATAGGCCATGCCGGTATCACCGTCTTCGACGACACGGCAGACATGTCAGCCATGGCGCGCTTTGCCTTTGAATTCTGCGAAGTGGAAAGCTGCGGCAAGTGCACACCCTGTCGCATTGGTGCAACCCGCGGCAGGGAAACCCTGGACAAGGTCGCACAAGGAAAGGACGCCGCCGCCAATCTCTCGCTCGTGCTGGACCTGTGTGAAACCATGGAATTTGGAAGCCTGTGCGCCATGGGCGGTTTCACTCCCTACCCGGCACGATCCGCCATCAGGCACTGGCCAGAAGATTTCACCACTTCAAAAGTGAAGGAAGCCGCCGAATGACCTATCAGCGCCAAACCGACCACGGCACCCCGGCCAGCTCGTTGGAAAAGCGGGTTTCTCTCACCATTGACGGCCAGACCATCAGCGTCCCAGAAGGTACAAGCGTCATGCGCGCGGCCTCGCAGATGGGCACGTCCATTCCCAAGCTCTGTGCCAGCGACATGATGGAAAGCTGGGGCTCCTGCCGCCTCTGCCTTGTCGAGATCGATGGCCGCAAGGGCACTCCCGCATCCTGTACCACCCCCGTTACTGACGGCATGGTTGTGAAGACCCAGACACCGCGTCTTCAAAAGCTACGCAAGGGTGTGATGGAACTCTATATCTCCGACCACCCGCTCGACTGCCTGACATGCGCCGCCAATGGCGATTGCGAGTTGCAGGATCAGGCCGGAGCCGTTGGCCTTCGTGATGTGCGCTATGGCTATGAGGGGGACAATCACACCGTTCAGGCCAAGGACACCTCAAACCCCTATTTTGATTTTGACCCGTCCAAATGCATTGTCTGTTCGCGCTGTGTGCGGGCCTGCGACGAAGTCCAGGGAACGCTGGCGCTGACCATCGAGGATCGCGGCTTTGGTTCAAAGGTCTCGGCCGGACTGAAGTCTGATAACTTTCTGAACTCTGAATGCGTTTCCTGTGGTGCCTGCGTACAAGCCTGCCCGACTGCGACACTTACGGAAAAATCCGTGGTGGAGATTGGCACGCCTGACCGTAGCGTGATCACAACCTGCGCCTATTGCGGCGTAGGCTGCACCTTCCGCGCCGAGATGCGCGGTGAACAGCTTGTGCGCATGGTGCCGTGGAAGGATGGCAAGGCCAACCGTGGCCACTCCTGTGTCAAGGGACGCTTTGCCTGGGGCTACGCCAATCATGCCGACCGCATCACCCAGCCCATGATCCGCGACAGCATCGACCAGCCCTGGCGCGTCGTCAGCTGGGAGGAAGCCCTTTCCTTCACGGCTGACCGGCTCACCACAATCCGCGACCAATATGGCAAACAGGCGCTCGGCGGCATCACCTCCAGCCGATGCACCAATGAAGAAACCTATCTGGTCCAGAAACTGGTGCGGGCAGGCTTCGGCACCAATAATGTCGACACCTGCGCACGCGTCTGCCATTCGCCAACCGGCTATGGGCTGGGCCAGACATTCGGCACATCTGCAGGCACGCAGGATTTTGACAGCGTCGAAGACACGGATGTCATGCTGGTCATCGGTGCCAACCCGACGGATGCTCATCCGGTCTTTGGCAGTCGCATGAAAAAGCGGCTGCGCGCAGGTGCCAGCCTCATCGTCATCGATCCACGCCGTACAGATCTAGTGAAATCACCTCATATCGAGGCCGACCACCACCTCGCTCTGCGCCCAGGCACCAATGTCGCAATCCTGACAGCACTCGCCCATGTCATCGTCACCGAAGGTCTCGCGGACGAAGCATTCATCAGGACGCGTTGTGACTGGGATGAATATCAGGATTGGGCGGCATTCGTCAGTGATCCAAAGAAGTCTCCCGAAGCTACCGAAATGCTCACCGGCGTATCAGCCGACACAGTACGAAAGGCTGCACGCCTCTATGCAACAGGGGGCAATGCCGCGATCTATTACGGGCTTGGTGTCACAGAACACAGCCAGGGCTCATCAACTGTGATGGCCATCGCCAACCTCGCCATGGCGACCGGAAATCTGGGCCGGCCTGGCGTCGGCGTTAACCCGCTGCGTGGCCAGAACAATGTTCAGGGCGCGTGCGATATGGGATCTTTCCCGCATGAGCTGCCCGGCTATCGACATCTCTCAAATGATGATGTGCGCAAGAGCTTTGAGGCTGACTGGGGCGTCGCTCTTGATCCAGAACCGGGCCTGCGCATCCCGAACATGCTCGATGCCGCCGTCGATGGGACCTTCAAGGCGCTCTACATCCAGGGCGAAGACATCCTGCAATCCGACCCGGATACCAAACATGTTTCAGCGGGCCTCGCCGCCATGGAATGCGTCATCGTGCATGACCTATTCCTCAATGAAACTGCCAATTACGCCCATGTCTTCCTGCCCGGATCTACCTTCCTGGAGAAGAACGGCACCTTCACCAATGCCGAGCGCCGCATCCAGCTGGTGCGCAAGGTGATGACGCCCGCCAATGGTCATGAAGACTGGCAGGTCACCCAGATGCTAGCAAACGCCATTGGCTGCGCGTGGGACTATACTCACCCCTCACAGATCATGGATGAAATCGCACGCCTGACACCCACTTTTGCAGGCGTCAGCTTTGACAGGCTGGACGCTGAAGGCTCCCTGCAATGGCCCGTCAACGACAAGACGCCCCACGGCACCCCCGTCATGCATGTCGATGGCTTCGTGCGCGGCAAGGGTCGGTTCATGGTCACTGACTATATTCCGACTGACGAAAAGACCGGACCGCGTTTCCCGCTTCTGCTTACCACTGGCCGCATTCTCAGCCAGTACAATGTCGGTGCCCAGACACGACGCACGGCAAACTCGATCTGGCATGATGAAGATTTGCTGGAAATGCACCCACAAGATGCTGAGAACCGGGGATTGAAATCCGGCGACTGGGTGAAGCTGGCCTCCCGCTCAGGTGAAACCAGCCTGCGGCTCCTGGTCACTGACCGCGTCGCGCCCGGCGTTGTGTACACCACGTTCCACCACCCCCAGACCCAGGCCAATGTCATCACCACCGATTTTTCGGACTGGGCCACCAATTGCCCTGAATACAAGGTCACCGCCGTTCAGGTCAGCGCATCCAATGGGCCGACGGATTGGCAGGAAAACTATGAAGCACTGACGCAAGCCTCTCGCCGCATTTGCGCGCAGGAACCGGCCGAATGAGCATGAACGACAAGCTGGCCATGATGGCAAACCAGATTGCGCGTAACCTGCAAGCCCGAGGAGATGAAACGGCCATTGCAGAAACAGCAGACCATATCGCGAAGTTCTGGGACCCGCGCATGCGCAAGGACATTGCCGCCTATCTGGAAGGCGGTGGAGACAGGCTCAGCCCGATTGCCGCGAAAGCCGTCAGAAGATTGATTGATCGATCAGCATGAGTTCCAGCGAGATCAAGGCCGGTTCGATATCCATGTCTGTCAATCAGCAGATGCATGATGGCGATCGCCACGCCATTGACCGTGCCTTCATCATAGAGGCCCCCATCGCAGTCGAGTTCAACGGCATCGGCTATGCAGTCATGATGGCGACACCGCTGGATCTGGTGGATTTTGCATATGGTTTTGCGCTCACCGAGCAGATCATCACCTCATCGCAGGATATCCGCGATGTTGAAGGCGTTGAAACCACCAATGGCTGGCTCCTGAAGATCCAGATCATTCCTGGGCGCATGAACGCGGTCTTGAAGCGCGTTCGCAATCGCGTCGCTGAGGGCAGTTGCGGCCTATGCGGTTTGGAAACGCTTGAGCAGGTAAACCGCCCCTTGCCGCCGATCCGGCATGCATTGCAGGTTCCACCCTCGTCGATATTTGCCGCCCAGGACGACCTAAGTAACCACCAACCTCTCAACGCCGCCACAGGTGGCGTCCATGCCGCCGCCGCTTGCGATCCTGCCACGGGCCGGATTCTGGTCGCCCGCGAGGATGTCGGGCGGCACAATGCACTGGACAAATTGATCGGCGCGTTGATCCGCGATGCACAAACCGCAGAAGACAAATTCTTTCTGGCTTCCGCGCGATGTAGCTATGAGCTGGTGGAAAAGACCATCATTGCCGGATGCCCCATGCTGGCTGCGATATCCACAGCCACAAGCCTGGCCGCTTCTCGCGCACGCGCATCCGGCCTGCAGCTTATCGCATTGGCGCGTTCGGATTCATTCCTGTCCATCGGCGAATAGAAATTCTCAACCAGCTTTCTGTTGAACGGGAAAGCCAAGATTGCGCGAGATCCCCGCCGAAAGCGTTTGCAGGATCTCGATGATATCTTCATCGCTACGTGTCGATACCGTCGGCCAGTCTGTAGACACAGATACAGCCGCAAGAACTTCTCCACTGGAATCACGCACAGGCACTGCCAGACAGCGCAGATCATCGGAAATCTCACGATCATCACACGCAAATCCCTGCGTCGCGATCTTGTCCAACAGCTTCAGTAGCGCGTTACGATCCGTCAGCGTGCGAGAGGTGAGCGCGACCAGCTCATCCTCTCCCAGATAACGGCTTTGAACCTCGCGAGACTGAGCTGCCAGCAAAACCCTGCCCACACCTGAGCAATATGCCTCCAGCTGCATGCCTTCCTTTGTGAAAGCTGCCGCACGCGCTGGTGATCTGCCAACAGATTTGACCAGATAGGTGACCATCTCACCATCAAAACACCCAAGGTGCAGGGTCATCCCGAAGCGTCTGGCCGCAGCATCCATCAATGGACGCGCTGCCGCACTCAGGACGTTCTGTGCATTCACACCTGACATCAGTGAAGCCAGACGCAGCCCGGGGCCATATCGACCTGCTCCCTGCCTCGAAATCATCCCATGTTGCAGCAATACAGCCGCCAGACGATGGGCCGTGGAAGATGTCAGCCCCATCTCACGGCTGAGATCGGCAAGCTTGATCTCACGACCTTTTTCCAGGAACGCGGCCATCATTTCAACGCCGCGCGCCAAAGTGGATTGATCGTCCTGCACCACATCCCCCTTTTCTGGAACCGAGCCAGTCGCTACAGCGAATCGCGTCTGATAAGACGTTCCATGATTCTTCGGATGGCGTGTCAGGGTCAAGAAATCTTCGTCGGTGTCGACGTTAGGATACAGCCAGATATGCGTACAGTTCCACAATAGCGGTTGCCTGGTCAGCCTCCGCCTCGATCAGGTCTTCGCGCCGTGAAATCAGCGTGCGCTGTGCGTCGAGTACATCAATAAAGCTGCTGAGCCCTTCGCGATAAAGTGCATCGAGCTGGCGATAGGCTGACTCACTACTGGCTTCACTGTTTTGCAATTCAAGCAATTGTGCATCAAGGCTTTCGATCCGCACCAGCGCGCCTTCGACCTCGTTCAACGCGTTGAGAACGGCAAACTGCCAATTCAACAATGCCGATTGAGTTGCATATTCCTGCGCCTCGACTTCCGCCCGACGTCTGCCCGCATCGAACAATGGAATATCGAGCACAGCCCCGAGATTCAGTGCAGCATCTGACACGATATCACCACTGAGACCGACACCGGTCTGTATCTGACCCGGCAGTGTCAGCGATGGATAGAGATCAGCCTGCTGGACACCGATCTCGGCAGTCGCCGCCAACAGATTGGCTTCAGCCACACGGATGTCCGGGCGATTTCGAAGCAGGTCAGCCGGAACGCCTTTATCGGGCAGCGCCGCAAAATTGGGAACAACAGCCACATCCGACATGGACACGCTATCAGATGTACGCTCCGGTGGTGCCCCGGCCAGAAGTGAAAGCGCAAACTCCGCCTGACGCTGGCTGGAAATCAACTGATGGCGCTGCGCACGGCTCTGCGCCAGGTCTGACGCTGCGCGATCCACATCCAGTGCTGGCGACAGGCCCACCTTGAACCGCGCCTGGACGATGTCCAGAGTGCGCTGCTGCAGTTCCAGCGAGGTATCCAGCATGGCCAGCCGCGCATTCGTCCGCCGCAGCTCGATGAACTGACGCCCCGCTTCCAGCGTTGCCAGCCTTATGACGTCTTCTTCCGTCCATTTGGCCGCATCCAGACGCGAGCGCGCCGCCTGAAGGGCCCGCTTGTTTCCACCGGCGATATCCAGATCCCACGCGAACTGTCCACCCAAACTGGTCGATGTCTCGGATCCATCGCCTTCAGACAGATCGACAGATAGGCCGCTCTCCACAAATGCATCCAGGCTTGGAAACAGATCCGATCGCGCTGCTGTTTCCAGCGCATACAAACGCTTCAGATTTGCACGGGCGACATTGATGTCGAGATTGTTGGCGCGCACAGCCACCATGAGCTCGGAGAGCTGCTCATCATTCAGTGCCGCCCACCAGGCGATCTCTGTTTGTGCAATGTCTCGGTCTTCGCTCAATTGTGTACTGAAGGCTTCCGGCACATCCATTCGGGGCGAAACCGGTTCAGGCCCCACCATGCATGCACTCAGCCCGAGGCCCGCGCCCAGTACCATCAGAAGACGCGTTGACATCAGAACGCCTCCTGACTTTTTGCGCCGTCAATCTGGGCAAGTTCGTCTTCCAGAGCCAATTGCGATGCTGATGGCGAACGGCTGAGGCTCGCGCACCACAGATAGAGAACAGGCGCAAGATAGAGCGTGAATATCGCAGCGAGTCCCAATCCACCAAAGATAACCCACCCAATAGCCAAGCGGGCCTCTGCGCCAGCTCCGCTGGACAGGATCAGCGGCAATGCGCCCAGCGCCGTCGACAATACGGTCATTGCGATGGGTCGCACACGCACGGTCGCCGCCTCGAAAGCAGCCTCTCGTACGGATCGCCCTTCCGCGCGCAACTGGTCTGCAAACTCGACCAGAAGAATACCGTTCTTCGCCATCAGACCGATCAACAACACCAGCCCGATCTGCGAATAGATGTTCAATGAAGTGCCAGAAAGCAACATGGCATAGATCGCAGCCGCCAGCCCGAAGGGAACGATCAGCATGACGACAATCGGGCTGGTAAGACTCTCGAACTGGGCCACCAGCACCAGGAACACGATCACGATCGCAAATCCGAAGGTCAGCAGCATGTCGTGCGAGGTTTCCTGAAGCGTGTCTGCTTCGCCTCTCAGGATCATGGTGATGCCATCTGGCAGCACTTCAGCCGCCAGTGCCTTGATCTCCGTAACGGCATCCGCCAGCGCCACACCGGACGCAATGTCCATATCAATATCAATGGCCCGGCGCTGCTCCACGCGGTCAAGCTCTGCCGCCACCCCTTCTTCGGACATGGTGGTCAGGCTCGACAGCGGAACAAGATCGCCGGCATTTGATCTCACAAACAGATTGTGCAGATCCATGGGCGACTGAATGGCACTGGTTTCCGACTCCAGAATGATCGGGATCGCTTCATCGCCGACATTCAAATCGGTCAGATCTTCACCGCCGACCATCGCCTGCAAGGTGATCGAGATCTCATCAAGGGATATATCAAGATCTGCCGCCCGCGTACGATCAACCTTGATCGACAATTGGGGTTGTGTCGGCTGGTATGAGATTTCCGGATTTGACAGGATTTTGGACCGGGTTGAGACAGCATCCGTAAGTGTGCGCGAGGCTTCATAGATCGACTCGTAATCCGCACCCATCAAGGCAAGCCGCAATCCGCTTCTGTTGCCACCGCCAGCCTGAAGACTGCTGCGCCCAAAGACAGAGACATTCGCGCCGGGAATTTCCGACATCGGACCGCGCAGTGACGCGATGATCTCATCCTGGCTACGTGTGCGTTCAGACCACGGAACCAGTGTCGCCGTCGTCCAGACCCTGTTCGGATCGAAGCGTCCGACAATCGTGAAGACCGAAGCGATTTCTCCGCTCTCCTGCAAGGGCCGCAAGCGATCCTGAATCTCGTCTGCCTGCCGCTCCATATAGCTGAGGCCAACCCCATCCGGACCGGTTGCAAAGATGATGACGCGGCCACGATCCTCCGATGGCACCAACTCGGAATCGATCTGGTTATAGGCAAAGACCGCCCCACCTGCCGCCACAAGACAGACAGCCGCTACAATGATCGGAGCCCCCAGACAAAGCTTGAGACTGGCCCCATAGGCATTCGCCATCGACTTGCCGACTCGAGTGATCACGCCCGGTTTCTTGTCTTTGTCATCCGAATTGAAGTGAAAACGTGCCGCGATTGCGGGTGCCAGCGTGAGCGCCACGAATGATGAAATGATCACTGAAAACGCCAGCACGAACCCGAATTCGCGGAACAGCCGACCGGTTGTGGATGGCAGGAACGAGATCGGGACGAACACGGCCACCAACACGGCTGTTGTCGCGATCACCGCAAAGAATACCTGCCGCGCACCGACTACAGCAGCCGCCTTCCGTCCAAGCCCCAGAGATTGCTGTCTCTGGATATTTTCCAATACGACAATCGCGTCATCCACAATCAGCCCTGTCGCCAGGACAAGCGCCAGAAGCGTCAGAAGATTGATCGAAAACCCCATCACCCAGATGCCAGCCAGCGTGCCGATCAGCGCGACCGGAATGGCGATACTGGGCACAATCGTCGCCTTGGCTGATCCAAGGAAGATCCAGATGGTCGCCACAACGATCAGCACGGTGATCATCAGGCTGGTGACCACCTCCTCGACTGAGCGCCGAATGAAAACAGCATCATCCGCGGTGATCTCTATATGCAGATTGTCATATTGCTCGTTGAGTTCCGCGACCCGCACAGCCACAGCATCCGAGATCTTGATGGTGTTGGACTGCGCCCGACGCACAACACCCAGTCCGATCGCCGTCTCGCCATCCACCTGAAGCAGGTTCTCAGCATCGGCCGGCCCCAGCACAACCTCGGCAACATCGCCAACCGTGACATTTTCCGCCACATTGACTGCCTTGATCAATTCAGGGGTCGCCGCTGTCGCTTCAGCACGCACGATCAGTTCCTGGTCATCTGACTGGAAGCTACCGACCGGCACGTCAAAGGGCGCATCGCGCAGCACACCGGCCACATCGCTGACCGTCAGTCCGAAACGGCTCAAACGCAGAGGATCCAGCACCACCCGCATCTGTCGTTCGCGGACACCATATTCCTGAACCGACGCAACACCATCCACCGTCAGGATTTCAGGCGCGATGCTCTTGTCGATGATCCGCGTCATTTCCTCCAGCGACAGCGTGTCACTGGTCACCGCAAGCGTCACAATAGCGGAACCATCCTGATCTGCCTTGGTGACAAATACATTCTCCACTCGATCCGGGAGCTGGCGTGACACCTGGCTGATGGCTTCGCGAACATCCGATGCCGCAATATCCAGATCCACACCCGGATTGAACTCGATGTTCATCCGAGAGCTGTTTTCTTCACTGGATGCATTGATTTCGCGAACACCTGACACCCGGGCCGCAGCACCCTCCAGCACACTTGTGACTTCAGCATCCATGGTTTCGGGGGCACCACCCGGCATACTCGCGCGCACACTGACAACCGGCCGGTCGACATCCGGCAATTCGCGCACCTCGATCCCCATCAAGGCGGCAAGTCCAGCGATTACAATAAGCAGGTTGAAAACAGTGACCAGGAGCGGGCGCTTGACCGCAAGCTCCGGAAGGCCGCCCTTCGAGTCAGAACTCATTTAAGCGCCTCACCTGTTCCGCCCACGCCTGCGGAGACATAGGAACTGGCGTCGTCAACACCTCTTGAGAGACTTTCGACCTTGAGGCCCGGGCGCATTTTCTGAACCCCTTCCGCAACGATCAGATCGCCTTCTTCAAGAGGTGCCTTGACCAGCACCTGCCCGTCGTCACGAAACACGATCGTCACGGCAACCCGCTTGGCCGCACCATCTTCAACCGCCCACAGATAGGCACCGTCGCCGCCCCAGACAATCGCAGCTTCAGGCACTTTGGGGTAACGCTCTCCCGGCAGTGCCAGATTGATGCGAAAGCTCATACCTGGCCGCAATGTATCGTCGGTATTGTCTATCGCGGCTCTCACCATGAATGACCGCATGCTCGCGTCGATACGGCTGTCTATCGCCTCAACAACGGCATCCACTGTGCTTCGATCCGACGAAAACGGCGTCATCGGCAGCACATCACCCTTGGCTATTCGCCCAAACACCTGTTCGGGAACGGCGAAGTCAACATAGAGCACCGAACGGTCGTCCAATCGTGTGATGACCGTGCTGGTTGTGATCCGTGCACCGGGATCTATGTCACTCAGCCCGACATATCCTGAAAACGGTGCACGCGTGGTGCGTTCTGCCAGCGCCTCACGCGCCAAAGACAAATCAATCTTAGCAGCCTCTACAGCCGTGCGCGCTTCATCGATCTGGCTGTCTGATACAGCTTCGGGAACGTCGATACGTTCATAGCGATTGAGCAGCTGCTCGGTATCTTTCAGCGTCACCTGCGCACGTGCAACGGCAAGGCGCTGGTCAGCATCATCAAGACGCGCAAGCACCTGCCCTTTCTCGACCTTCTGGCCCGCAGTAAAATTGACCGATACAACCTCTCCATTGGCTTCTGGATAGATCGTGGCGGCCTGGCGGGCGCGCGCGGTTCCGACGGCTTCGATCTCCTGCGTGTCTGCGCCCAAGGTAATTTCCTGCACAATCACCTTGACCACGCGCTCCGATGGCGCACCACCACGCGTCTCAGGCTCAGAATTGCCACAAGCGGCAAGACCAGAAGCCGCCATACAAGCGGCCAGAACAAATGAACTGGTTGATCGGGTCAATTGAGGCCTCGGCAATGTACATAAGTCCTCATCTGGATCAGCAGATGAGGATCAGGAAATTTCAATCCGGGATATTAGGGGCATATAAGCAAATTCCTCAGCAAACTCTGTTCACAAACCAGTGAGATATCGAATTTGCCCGGTTCTCCAGCGGATTTGTCTACCATTGACACAAACCCACTAAATTCACGTGATCAGATTGTCCGGTTTTTCAAGTAAAATCATGACTTTCTCAACCTGTACCCCAGATGCGCTATATACGATCCCCGCATTTCAAGACGTGCACATCACACTGTCAGCCTGGCGGATTTGACCATTGCAAAAACAGTCTGCCCAACTGTCAGACCGAGCCCTTCCATGGATGCCCGTGTGATCCTTGCGTAAAGATCGCCTCCATTGGAAAGTGACAGGCGAATATCGACAAAAGCGCTTTCAGCAATGTCCACAATATCGCAAACCCGCGACGGCAGGTGATTTTGAATGGATGTCGCATTTGTTGCTTCTGTCGCGATAGCCACATCCCGTGCGCTGACAATCAGGCGCACGCGTTCACCTGTCGTGATGCCATCAAGGTCTGGCAAATGGATATCGGCACCATCAAGATTGATCGATGCGAGTTTCAATCGCGGGTCAATTTGCCTGACCTCTCCTTCAAGGATCACGCCCCGTTCAGTCCCCAACGGGTCGCCGGACATATAGGCGTTCAGCACCTCCAGCGGATCTCCGCTATCGACTATCTTTCCTGACCCCATGACCATTGCAGCGTCTGCTATGCGCGTGACTTCGCCGATGGAATGGCTAACAAACATGATCGGCAAACCATACCGTTCAGGTAATTGTCGAAGCAGTGACAAGACGACCCGTTTGCGGTTTTGATCCAGCGCCGAGACCGGCTCATCCATCAACAACAGTCTTGGACGCGTCAGGAGTGCCTGTGCGATCGCCACGCGCTGGCGCTCTCCACCGGAAAGCCTGGCAGGTCGCCGCGACAACAAATCGCCAAGTTCCAGCCTGTCGATGAGTTCTTCGCGCGATATCCCCTGCGCCGTTCCCGTCGCACGTTTGACTGCAAAATCCAGATTTGCGGCCACATCCAGATGCGGCAACAAGCGCCCATCCTGGTGCACATATCCGACACCGCGTCTATGCGCAGGCACGTTGATCCGCGCAACACTGTCGAACCAGCTCTCACCATTGAATACGATGCGTCCGCTTTGGGGGAGCTCCAGCCCCGATATCGTCCGCAGCAGGGATGTCTTCCCGCTGGCGCTGGGGCCAATCACGGCTGTAATCCCCTGCATTGGTACGTCTTGTCGGACATACATGGAAAACGCATCGAACCGCGCGCTGATATCAATGTGCAGGGTTTCAGTCGACATGCAGGCGATACCGTCGATTGAAGACATAGACAAACAACAGGACACTGAACGACAACACCAACAGGATCAGCGACAGGGCATGCGCCTGTGCATACTCCAGTGATTCAACATGTTCGTAGATCTCGACAGAAATTACCCGCGTCCGGCCCGGTATATTGCCGCCCACCATCAATACCACGCCAAACTCCCCAATCGTGTGCGCAAAGGTCAGCACGATCGCGGTTACAAATCCTCGAAATGACGCCGGTGCCGCAACATTGAAAAAGGCATCCAGTGGCGAAGCCCGCAAGCTGGCCGCAAGTTCCATCACCGCCCGCCCCGTGCCTTCAAAAGCCGATTGCAGCGGTTGCACCATGAACGGCAGAGAATAAACCACAGACGCGATAACGAGCCCGGCAAACGAAAATGTCAGCGTGTCTCCCGTCATGCGCACCCAGAAGGCTCCGACAACGGAATCCGGATTCATCAGCACCAGCAGATAAAACCCCAGCACTGTCGGCGGCAACACCAATGGCATGGCAATCAGCGCTTCAAGTGCAGGCTTGATGCGGCTTGTCGTGTTCGCCAACCACCAGGCAATGGGAACACCGATCAGCAGCAATATGAAGGTCGCGGACGCCGCCAGTTTCAACGTCAGGAAAAATGCAGACAGATCCGGCAAACTCACGGCGCAGAATATCCGCTGTCAGTGATGATCCGTTTTGCATCATCACTCTTCAGGAACGCCATGAATGCATGTGCGGCGGGTCTATCTTTCAACAAGACAGCATCCTGGCGAATAGGTGTGTAAAGCGCTTGAGACGGCTCCCACCAATCACCTGCCTGCCTGTCCGGCTCAAAGTCCAGCATCTGAGACTTGGCCACAAATCCCAGCTCTGCATTTCCCGTTGCCGCCAGTGCGAATGCCTGTCCGACATTCTGCCCATAGACAATCCGGTCGCGAACATTGTCCAGCTGCCCCAACGCACTCAAAACGTCCATCGCCGCCGCGCCATAAGGTGCCAGCTCCGGATTGGCGATGGCGATATGACGAAACCCATCCGAGGCCAGAATTTCCGGTCCAACATCTTCCCCATTCGGGCTCCACAACACCAATCGTCCGATGGCATAGCTGAAACGTGATCCTGCGACCCCAGCCCCAAGACTTTCCAGCCTTTCCGGACGCGCTTCATCAGCCGCCAGAAACACATCATAAGGTGCGCCATAGCGGATCTGCGCAAACAACTTTCCGGTCGAACCTGAGGAAATCACCAGATCATGACCGGATTGCCCCTCGAATATAGGCTCCAGCTTTTCCAGCACAGTCTTGAAATTCATGGCAACGGCAACATTGACGGTCTCGGCATTGGCGGTCGCGCTGGCAATCAGCACGCAGCCCAGCCCACAGCTCCACCGCACCAATCGACACATGAGGACAATCGCTCCCATCAGCCCCATGCTGACGAACCAGTCAGCGCAAACACGTCCACCTTCTCCCCCTCGGCAACGCGCTCTGCATTCGCTTCACGCCGGATCAGGCAATCAGCCACCGTGAACGGTCGGATCAATGAACTGTCCTGCTGGCTCAACACCTCCACACACTGGCGATCTTCATCGACATAGCGCGCCCGCAGATAGGTCTCGCGGCGTCCATTGGCAGACAACTCATGCGTGAGCATCACACTGCGCGAACCCTTTTGGGAAACGCCAGCGTTCAACAACGGTGCCAGGAACAGATGCGCGCAGACATAGGCTGAGGCCGGGTTACCAGGCAGGCCAAGCACGCACTGTTCACCGGAACGAGCAAACCAGGTCGGCTTGCCGGGCTTTACCGCAATCTTCTCGAAGATCATGCCAAAGCCCAGCGCCTTGAATGCTGCACGCATATGGTCATGATCGCCGACAGATGCCCCACCGACAGGCACCAGAATGTCCGCATGGTCCACGCTTCTGGCCATCGCGACAATGTCATCGACGCTATCGCGGGCAATTCCCAGCTCAATCGGTTCACCCCCCCATGCCGTCACCAGCGAACTGATGGCAGATGTATTGGAATTGACGATCTGCCCGCGCTCCAGCTCACTTCCCGGCGGCTTGAGTTCGTTACCACTGGCCAGAATGGCGACCTTCAGCTTGCGCGCGACCACCAGTTCAGAATGATTACCCGCGGCTGCCAGTGAAATCTCAGCTGGACCAAGCCACGTTCCGGCCTTGATCAGCGTATCGCCAGTGGAAAAATCCAGTCCCGCCTTGCGGATATGCCTGTGAACGGTCTGCGCATCGGTCACGCTGATCGTTTCGCCATCGCGCGTGGTATCTTCCTGAATCAGGACATGATCAGCGCCGTCAGGAAGCGCCCCGCCCGTAAATATCCGGATAGCCTCACCCGCGCCGAGCTTCAGGTCCGATGGCGTACCAGCCGGCGCTTCACCGATCACCCGCAACACATCTCCGATATTGTGCGTGTCCTCCAGCCTGACCGCATATCCATCCATCGCCGACACGTCTGAAGGTGGCAATGTGGTGCGCGCCACCACGTCAGCAGCCAGCCTGCGCCCCAGGCATGCAGACAGCGGCAGGGAGTCTTCTCCAGCCACAGGTGCATTTTCAATCAAGGCATCCAAGGCTTGCGATACACTAATCATTCAGTCGGTCCACATCTCAGCTGCATTACCCTGCCGCCATAGCATATCGGTCTGAACAGGCAAAAGCACGCTGCCAGGCAACCAAGCCCACATGGTCCTGAACATATGCCGCCCACCCCGAAACATTTCAGGATGGGCGCACTATCCACAGCATGCCGAAACGGCTTTCAATTCATGGGCATCAGCGCATTGAGCGCGTCAGCGAACAGCGACCACTTCGATCTCGACCAGCCAAGCAGGATTAGCGAGCCCTGCGACCTCAAAGACTGATCGCGTTGGAAGGTTTGGCTGCTCCTGCGTGCCGAAAAACTGCACATAGCCTTCCATGAACCCGGCAAAATCCATGCTGGATGCACCTTCAGGTCGCACCAGATACACCTGTACCTTGATGACATCACTCATCGAAAGCCCGATGGAATCCAGCTTCGCCGCGATGGATGCAAATGTGGTTTCAGTCTGGGCCTTGGTATCGCCAAAGACGGGAGACGCGCCTTCTTCCGTGTCCGTTGTCTCCAACGCTTTGGGAACCGTACCACTCAGATAGACCAGCGTGGCATCGGCAGGCACTTCCACAGCAACCAGGATCGGAAAGTCAGAACCTGGAATCTTGTGGCGAACGATCTCGCTTTTTTCTGGTGCAGGCGCTGGCGTGGCCACAGGGCTCGCTTCAGCGACATTGTCGGGTGATTCAGCGGCACTGCAAGCCGCTGCCGACATCAGCCCGAAAGCTGCGATGGATGTCAAAAATGTACGCATGATGTTTCCTCCTGTGAGGCCCTTAATCGGGCTGGGGCCTGTTTGCAGCGACCATATCCGGTGTCGCTGTTGGCTCATATGAATTGCCGAGATTGGACTGAAGATAATTGACCAGCGATGCCACCTGTTCGTCATCCAGAAGGTGCCCGAATGATGGCATGGCCTTGTAGCCATTGGTCACGATGAAGATGGCATAGTCGGGATATTCCAGATTCTCATTGCCCGACAGCGCAGGATATGCCCCGCCACCGATGGCACCCTGCCCCTCTGGCATGTGGCATCCTGCGCAAACCGTCGCATAGATGTCTGCCCCTTCGGCGAAGGAAATGCCCGGTTCCGCAAAGATCTGCCGCTCGGTGTCTGTCGGCTCGAATGTGGTCACATTGTCCGATGGCACCTCACCTGAAGCCGCCGAAGCCAGGGCCACAGCCGACAAGGCGGCAATCGTGAAACGCTGAAATGTGGGTCTGAAGACATGCATCATCCGTTGATCACCTTCTCATGCAGGCGGGTAATGGCATCGAGCGAGGATTCCAGCGCCCCCTCCATCCAGGCCCCCAGATAAGACACATGCTCCCCGGCGCAGACAACGCGATTGTCAATGTCGACGGCGGCCGCATAATGTTGTTCCTTGTCGCGCCAGATGCCGAAACATCCCAGCACCCACGGCACCTTGTGCCAGACAACGCTGACCCCGGATTTATACTCGTCCAGATATTGCGGATGAATGCGCGCGCCGAATTCCAGCGCCCATTTGATCCTGTCCTTGGGCTGCATGGCGTTGAATTCATAGGTGATGTCATCCCGCCAGGAATAACCGCCCAGCAACACGCCTGGTCCCTTGGTGAACATGCCGCCGGATGGATAGCTGATCAGCTCGATTGGCAGGTCTGTATAGGTGATCCCACCATAAATGCGTTCGTCCTGCTCCCAGAACCGACGATTGAACTCCAGCCCCCATTTGGCAGAGCCACGATACCAGACATTGTCGATCGCCGCGCTGAGCCCGCTTGAAAGATTGTGCTCGATCTGGCCGAGGATCGAGAACGGGATCGTACACACGCACCAGTCCGCCGTAGTGGTACGCGTGCCACCCTTGGCCAGATCCTCATAAACAACGCTGACCTCGTTTTCATCCTGCTGAAGAGAGATCACCTTCGCATTATACTTGATCAGATCACCAGTCTCGCGCGCAAAGGCCTGTGCGATCATGTCCATCCCGCCTACGGGCTGGAACAGCGGCATCTGGTGATCAATGGTTTCCGCATCCACCAGACGACGCCACAGATCCGATTGCAGGATCGTCGACAGGTCAATCGGATCAGACGGCTTGGGCGCACCATCAAACCCCGCATGGGGCGGCGTTCCAAAGCCTCGGAAGATGCTGGTCTGCAGGCTGGCAACATATTCATGATCTTCATTGAGGCTGCCGGTCGCGCGCAGGGACTCCATCAACAGGTCACGATCATCCGCCGTCACCAGATCATCAAGCCGCCCCTTGTTCACCGCCTTGGCGAGCAGTTCGGAAACCTGTCCGCGATAGTCCGCTGCAATCGTGTTGAAACGCTGAGGCTTGCCGCCAAATGACTGCGAGGAATGCAGATAGGCTGCGTGGTTCTTTTGAACGAATGTTTCCAGCTGAACGCCCAGCCGCTGACAATAATCGATCACGGCATGATGGTCATGCGGAATGCGCCATGGGCCGGGGTTGAGATAATTGCCCGGCGCAAAATCCACTGTCTGCGTCGCGCCACCCAATTCGGTGTAACTGTCGCCGCCGCGTAGCGTCCAGCACCGTCCGCCCGCCTTCTCGCGGAATTCCAGCACCTCGACCTCATAGCCTGCCGCACGCAGCTCATAGGCTGCGACCATGCCAGCAAGACCAGCGCCGAGAACAAGCACCCGCGCACCTTTCGGATCGCCATCCAGCTTGACCGGCCCTGCATAGTTTGACTTGGGCGTGTGCCCCAGCAACTGCATCGCCTTGTAAAGCGCCGCGCCCCCGCCGACAGCTCCAATGCCTCCAAGCAAGGCCCTGCGTGTAGTAACCGCCATGCAATTCCCCGTCTGTTATTTCCCCAATGGACACAAACACATGCGCCGTCTGATCCAGCGGCAAGACCAGGTTCACATTCACGTGAGGGCTTAAGTTTGGTGCTTATCAGGCAGGACATGTCTCAAACGCCGCCCAATTGACCAGCGGCATGATGCCGTCATGCTCAGCCCCGGCAACCAATCATTGCCGCGGGCGTTAGGTCCGGTTCTTGCGAGGTGGTGACATTGATTTGAATGTTCCGATCCGCCCGCGATTCTGGAATGAGCCGACAACCATGCACGACCGAGCGGATATATGACCCAAAGCCCCCCCGTAATTGCCATAGGCCTTGAATCCGCGTCACCAGCCCTGCTCGAAAAATGGATGGCGGAAGGCTATCTGGAAAACCTTGCCGAGTTGCGCCGCAGGGGAGCCTACGGACATCTTGAAAACGTCGAATATCACGGCACTGAAACCGAATGGACAACCTTCCTCACGGGCTGCCTGCCTGAAAAGACAGGCTATTGGCGGCCCCTTCGTTTCAAACCTTCAACCTATCAACTCGATCGGATCGGGGCCTTTGATTTCGTCAGGCAGCAGCCTTTCTATGCGCTGGGTCCCGATTATCGCGTCGCTGCATTCGACCTGCCCCAGACCACTCTCTCACCCAATGTGAACGGGGCTCAGGTCATGGCATGGGGCGCTCACGATCCCCAGACCGAACGCCGCTCGCATCCACCTGAACTCCTGCCGGATTTGCGCGCGACCTATGGTGACCATCCCGCATTCAACAAGGCATTTGGCGATAATTGGTGGGATGCAGACTATCAGCAATCCCTGGAATATGCGCTGAAGGCAGGCATTTCACGCCGCGCGGCCATAGCCCGTGATCTTCTGAAGCAGGAACCCTGGGATTTGTTCGTGACCATATTCGGCGAAACCCATTCGGCGGGTCATAATTTCTGGCATCTCAGCCAGGATGATCATCCCCTCAATCAATATGCAGACAAGGCCGGTTTCAGTCACGACCCATTGCGCGAGACTTTCCAGTCCATTGACCGCGCGATTGGCGAGATCCTCAAGGATGCACCGGAAAACGCCAATATCGTCATATTCAACGCATTGGGCATGGGGCCAAACTACAATGAACTCCCCAGCATGTTCTTTCTTGGAGAAGTGCTGTTCCGGCTGAGTTTTCCCGGCGAACAGGCATTCTCATATTCAGCGCCGGGTACGCCCTTGGGTCCGGTTGTGAACCCTGAAAATGCCGATAACTGGGGTGAAGCGATATGGGCCCGAAAACACAAGCCGCAGCGCCTGCGTGAAGCCTTGCGAAAATGCGCGCCCAGACGCGTTCGCCCTATTCTGGATCGCCTGCTTGTAAAGCTGGAAAGCAAACTGGGCCCGCACAAGCCCGGCCTGATACCGCCCTATCGTCTGGCCGCCAGGGGTGACCGCTTCTGGCAGATCCCGACTAGCTGGTATCGCAATTACTGGCCCCGCATGCAGGCCTTCGCCCTGCCCAGCTATTCCGACGGACTGATCCGCATCAACCTGATCGGGCGCGAAGCCAGCGGCAAGGTCGCGCCATCTGACTATGAAGCCGTCTGCGCCTCGATCACCCGATCTCTTCATGAGCTCAAGGATGCGCGCACGCAGGCACCTATCGTCAAGAAGGTGATTCGCACCCGCAATTCGGCGTTCGATGACAATCCGAACCATCCGGATGCAGATCTGGTGGTCATCTGGCACGAAACTCCGACCGATGTGATCGAGAGCCACACCGTCGGTCGCATCGGTCCTGCGCCCTATCGTCGGTCCGGAGGGCATGCCAATGACGGATGTCTGTTTGCTGTCGGACCAGACATTGAACCAGGTTCAACATTTCAGACAGCCCATGCTGCAGATATAGCCCCGACGCTATTGGCGTTGATGGGTGCACCTCAGAAAGCCGAGTTTGACGGAAAGCCGATCAGCCTCGCCAGACAAAAAAGCAGATTGGCAGCCGTATGAATCGTGCTGAAGCCCAAGACAAACCCATGCAATATTCGCGGCTCGGTCGTACAGGCCTGAAGGTCAGCGTTGCTGGACTAGGCTGTGGTGGCGCAAGCCGATTGGGCCTGAGCTCCAATCGCAGCGACGCTCATGCGATCAAACTCATTCAGACCGCAATGGATCGCGGTGTGAATCTGTTCGATACATCACGCCAGTACCAGACTCACTATGTCATCAAACATGCGTTGAAAGATCGACCACGCGAAAACTACATTCTCTCCACAAAGGAGAGTTCGCTCTATGGCGGCGTGCCGATCACTCCCACGCAATTGCGTGCAGGCATTGAAACCAGCCTGAAAGAGCTTGGGACCGATTATCTCGATATCTTCCTGCTCGCATCGCTCCGGATCGGCGACTATCTCTATGCCCGCCACGAGTTGGTGCCCGTGCTGGAACGCCTTCGTGATGAAGGCAAGATCCGCTTTTTCGGCCTAAGCGAAAAATTCGACGCAGACCCCACACACCGAATGCTCCAACGCGCAATGGAGGATGATTGCTGGGACGTGATCCTGACCGGCTTCAACATGATCAACCAGACAGCGCGTGACACGATAATCCAGCAGGCAGCCGCAAAAGACATCGGTGTGATGTGCATGTTTGCTGTCCGCCGCGCCCTTCGAAGCCGAGAGAATATTCGCGAGGTCATGTTTGAACTTGCCGCAAAAGGCCTTATGCCGACCGACGATCTCGACATCAATGATCCCCTGGGATTCTTGCTGGAAAATGAAGGTGCTCAATCACTCCAGGATGCCGCTTACAGGTTCTGTCGCCACGAACCAGGCATTCACACCACCCTCTTCGGTACTGGTGACCTGGAGCACCTGCACGACAATATCGACTCGCTCCTGCGAACAGGCTTGAGAAGCCAAGATTTACAACGACTCAAGGTCATGTTTGCAATCAACCGGATCATTACCGGTCAGTGATCCGAAGGATGCCGTTTGACAGGCCGACATCTGCTCCATATTCCAGAGGAAAATATCCTGACTCCCCACAGAAAGGCTCCCCCTCATGATCCGTACCCGGTTCACAGAAATGTTCGGCGTCCAGCACCCCATCGCGCAGGGTGGTATGCAGTGGGTGGGCACAGCGGAACTCGTGTCTGCGGTCGCCAATGCTGGTGCTCTGGGTTTCATGACGGCTCTGACCCAGCCAACACCTGAAGCGCTGAGCAAGGAAATCCAGCGTTGCCGGGACATGACCGACAAGCCCTTCGGTGTGAACTTGACCATCCTGCCCTCGATCACACCTCCGCCTTATGCAGAATACCGCCAGGCCATCATCGAATCCGGCATCAAGATCGTCGAGACCGCAGGTTACAAGCCCCAGGAACATGTCGACGAGTTCAAGAAACACGGCGTGAAGGTCATCCACAAATGCACCGCCGTCCGCCACGCCTTGTCAGCTGAACGCATGGGTGTGGATGCCATTTCCATTGACGGTTTCGAATGCGCTGGTCACCCCGGTGAGGACGACATTCCCGGCCTGATCCTCATCCCGGCAGCCGCTGACAAGGTGAAGATCCCCATGCTGGCCTCTGGCGGCTTTGGCGATGGCCGCGGGCTCGTTGCCGCGCTGGCGCTGGGTGCCGAAGGGATCAATATGGGCACACGTTTTTGCGCGACCCAGGAAGCGCCCATCCATGACGGTATCAAGCAGGCCATCGTTGCCAATGATGAACGCGCGACGGAATTGCTGTTCCGCAGCTATCGCAACACGGCACGCGTCGCCAAGAACAAGATTGCCATGGAAGCTGTCAGCATCGAGCGCGAGGGCAAGCCCTTCGAAGCGATCGCCCACCTCGTCAAGGGCGTTCGGGGACGCGAAGGCCTGCAAAATGGCGATCCCGAGCACGGGATCTGGACCGCAGGCATGATCCAGGGCCTGATCCACGATGTTCCCACCGTCAAGCAACTGGTTGACCGCCTCGTGGCAGAAGCCGAAAAGATCATTGATGACCGATTGAAGTCGATGATTGCATGATAGCTGATCTCATCTGACGCAGAAGATCGACCTTCTCGCATCACGCCTGTTCAAAACGCTTCTGACAACGATCTTTCGTTCTGCATAAACAGTAAATCCGTCCATTTCTGCTACAGACACACAAAAATAGCGGCTGGAACGACGGAATGATCGATGCAGCCCGTTAGATCCTTGTCGATACTGAAACAGATGTGAGAATTCTTGTGCGTTTACGAGTGCTGATGATTGGCGCAGTCGTCCTGTGCGTTGCGGCTGGCGGTTGGATTTTTCTGCGCAAGAGTGACGCTCAGGAAACGACCCTGCAAACTGCGGAAGTCACTCAGGGTGACCTGCAGATCCTCATATCCGCTGCCGGTAGCCTCACGCCCAAGGAGACGGTGGATGTGGGCGCGCAGGTATCTGGTCAGCTTCAGGCGCTGCTGGTGGAAGCTGGCGACCATGTCGAGGAAGGCCAACTGCTCGCCCAGATCGACGCGACACTTGCCCAGTCCCAGGTCGATGCAGATCGTGCACAACTAAAGGAATCGCAGGCGAATTATTCCCAGCAACAGGCACAGGTAGAGCTTGCCCAATCGGTCTTTGACCGCGCCGCCAACCTGCGCGCACAGGATGCGATATCCCAGGCGGATTTTGAAAGCGCTCAGGCTTCGCTGAAAGTCGCAAAGGCGCAACTGGTTCAACTGTCCGCACAGATCGAACGCCAGAATTCGACCCTGAAATCAGACCTTGCCGAACTGGAATACACCAATATCTACGCCCCGATGTCCGGCACGGTCACCTCGCTTGCCGCTGCAGAAGGCCAGACCCTGAACGCCAACCAGTCAGCGCCCACAATCCTCACCATATCCGACCTCAGCGTCATGACTGTCGAGGCCGATGTTTCCGAAGCCGATGTGCTACGCGTCAAGGCCGGTCAGGATGCCTATTTCACCACACTGGGCGATAGCGACACGCGCTGGGAGACATCCGTGCGCCAGGTCTTGCCCGAACCGGAAATCGTCAATGATGTCGTGCTCTACAAAGCGCTGCTGGATGTCGACAACCCAGATGATATCCTGAAATCCTCCATGACAACCCAGGTGTTCTTCATCGTCAGCGAAGCCAGAGATGCCGTCATTGTGCCGCTGGCCGCGCTACAGACACCACCAGCCTCTCAACGCCCCGGTTCAGGCGAAAGCGTCAATGCGTCGGTTGTTTCCGATGCCCCTTCACTGGAATCCGACACGCCACCCACCGCTCAGCCGGAACGCGAAGGCACACGAAAGATCGTGTTGATCTACGATACCGCAAGCGGAGAAACCCGACCTCGCCGCGTCAGGATTGGTATCCAGACACGCAGCCAGGCTGAAGTCCTCTCCGGTCTTGAGGTCGGAGAAACCGTGGTTCTGGGCCAACAAACCCCGACAGCACCACCGCGATCTGGTGATCGCCAAAATCAGGATCGCCCAAACCAGGACCGCCGCGGTCCGCCAATGCGGTTCTAGCGTGACCGACATGTCCACACCACTCATCCGCCTGCGCGATATTCGTCGCATCTATGGCGAAGGCGAAAGCGAAGTGCGCGCACTGGACGGGGTGAGCCTCGATATCAATGCAGGCGAATTCGTCGCAATTGTAGGTCAGTCCGGTTCTGGCAAGTCCACACTGATGAATCTGCTCGGCTGTCTGGATACGCCGACATCCGGCGAATATCTCATTCGCGGCGAAAATGTCGGCCTTCTTGGTCATGACGAACTGGCCGCAACGCGCAGGCGTACATTCGGCTTCATCTTCCAGCGCTACAACCTGCTTGGCACGGCAACTGCCGGGGAGAATGTCGAAGTACCCGCCATCTATGCTGGAATGCCCCAATCGGCGCGCCGCCAGCGGGCCGGAGACCTCCTCGAACGACTGGGCCTGGGGGACCGTCTGGACCGCAAACCCGGACAACTCAGCGGTGGTCAGCAGCAACGCGTTGCCGTGGCGCGCGCACTGATGAACGACCCTGACGTCATCCTTGCCGATGAACCGACCGGTGCACTGGACAGCCAGACCAGCAAGGACATGATCGGTCTGCTCAGAGACCTTCATGCAAATGGCCGGACCATTATCCTGATCACGCATGATCCGGTCGTGGCGCAGGCCGCCGACCGGATCATCACCATCGCGGATGGCCAAATCTCCGACGATACCGGCACACGCGAACAAACGCTTCGCCCAGCCACCACAGAACCAGCCGTGACCCGCAGTGATGCGAGCCTGGCCAGCCAGGTGTGGGAGTCGATCCGTTCGGCGTTTCGGTCGCTCAAGGCCAATATCTTCCGCACCATCCTCACCCTTCTTGGCGTCATTATCGGTGTGGCGGCAGTGGTCGGTATGCTCGCGATCGGCGAAGGCAGCAGACAGGATGTGCTCGCGCGCTTTGAAGCGCTTGGTTCCAATCTCGTATTCGTTCGTCCCGGTGCGCCCGGTACGCGGATGCGCGGCAGCGCCATTGCCACATTGACGCTGGAGGATGCCGTCGCCTTGGCGGATCTGGACAATATCATCGCCGCTGTCCCCTCCCGCAGCGGTCAGGCAACTGTACGTATCGGTGCAAATGACTACCGTACATCAATCGAGGGCGTCTCACAAGACTGGCCACTCGCGATGGGACGTAATGTGCTTTACGGATCGTTCTTCACCCAGAAAGACATGGACCAGCGTGCAGCCGTCGCCATTCTGGGCACAACGGTCGCTGACAACCTCTTTGATGATCGCAAGTCAGCCGTGGGTCAGTATATCCTCATCGGCGGCACACCATTTGAAGTCGCTGGCGTGGTTGCGCCCCTGGGTGCTTCCAGCTTCGGTCAGGACCAGGACGACATCGTCGTCGTCCCTGTAACCACCGGAATGATGCGCATATTCGGGCAAAACTACCTCACCTCCATCTCCATCGCGGTTGAAGATACCGACATTGTCGATCAGACAGAGGAAGTCGCGCGCCAGCTTTTGTTGCAGCGCCATGGAACCGAAGACTTCCAGCTGCGCAACACCGCATCCCTGCTGGAATCCATCGATGAGACACAGGCATCCTTCACATTGCTGCTGGGCTCCGTCGCAGCGATCTCGCTTCTGGTGGGTGGTATTGGCGTCATGAATATCATGCTTGTCAGCGTGTCCGAACGCACGCGGGAAATCGGCGTGCGCATGGCAACGGGTGCAAGGCGGTCCGACATCATGATCCAGTTCATCACCGAAGCACTTGTCGTGGGCGGCCTTGGTGGCCTGATCGGAGTTGCCGTTGGCATGTTGGCATCACTGATCGCCACATCCTCCGGGATGAATGCCGTGATCACGCCCAATCCCGCCATCCTTGCCTTCACATCAGCCCTGCTGACCGGACTCGTATTCGGCTACATGCCCGCAAGAAAAGCGGCGCGCATGGACCCTGTACGAGCCTTGACTTCGGAGTAATGCAGTTGATCAACAGCCGCACAACATCTAGCGCTCTTGTCTGCCTGATCCTGGCGGGCTGCGTCACCATACCGACAACGCCGACCGAGAGCATTCTGGAGGTTCCCGCTGCCTATGACGAGGCGCAGAACATCATCGCCGAGACCCGCTCCGGAGATGACGCCTGGATCTCCTTGTTTCAGATTGCACCACTCAATGAACTCATTGACCAGGCAAACGCGAACAATCTCGATCTTGAAGCCGGTCTTGCCAATCTTCGCGCCGCTGAAGCCTCGCTTAAATCTGCGCGCGCCGGGCTGTTGCCGAGTGTCACAGCTGGCGCATCGAGTTCGGGGTCCAGCGAGGATGACTTTTCGGAGTTCAACTCCAGTGCAAGATTGTCGGCAGCCTATTCGCTCGACCTGTTCGGCCAGACAAAATTCTCGGTGCTGAGTGCCCGCGAAGGCCTGAACAGTCAGCAATTCAGCCAACGTGCGCTCGAGCTCACCGTCAAGACCAACACCGCATCCGCCTATCTGACCCTGACATCCCTGCGCAACCAGATGGAAACTGCACAGGCCAATCTGGAAATATCCCAACGCATCTACGATCTGGTGAAGGTACGATATGACGCTGGCGCGGTTTCCGGCTTTGACCTTGAAAGCCAGAAAGCCAGCCTGGCCAATGCCCGCGCGCGCATTCCCCAGCTAGACCAACAGATCACAGCCGCAGAAACCTCACTGGCACTGCTGTTGGGGCGATCGTCACAGGGGTTTGAGGCCCCGATTGCTCCGTTGGAAAACTGGGCCGTTCCACACATGCCCGTCGGCATGCCATCTGACCTGCTCGTGCGTCGACCAGACCTGTTGTCAGCAGAAGCAGACCTTCGCGCCGCCAATGCCAATATCGCTGCAGCACGCGCCGCCTTTTACCCCTCAGTCGACCTGTCGGCTGGCGTTTCGACCCTGCTGACCTCCGGCGCTGACATTATCGGTTCGACAGCAGCCTCACTCAGCGCGCCAATATTCTCCGGCGGACGGCTGGCCGCGCAGACCGAGAGCGCAATCGCTCAGCGAGACGCCCTGGTTGCCCGCTATGAACAGGCTGCCTATAGCGCCTTTCGAGACGTCGACATCGCGCTGTCCTCCATAAGAACCGCCGATCTGAGAGAGGCAGAGCTGGCCATATCCGAAACCGCCTCTGCCCGTGCCCTGGAACTGGCCGAGACCCGCTATGCCAATGGTGCTGACGGCCTGACAGAGCTCCTGAACGCGCAATCATCCTATTTTTCCGCACGGGATAGCCGGATGCAGGCGCGCACCACCCAGCTTCAAGCCGCCATCGACCTCTACGCAGCCCTTGGCGGTGGCTGGTAGCCGCCAACCTCTCACACCTCTATCGTCATGATATTCCGCATGATCCTGATGCGGCAACGCTCAAAGCTTGAGCAAAAATACCTCTTTGACCTTAATCTGACGCAGATGCTCAACGCCTCGTTGACGTAAGGTGCAATTGGGATCTTCCTGAAAATGTCATCCGCCATTGAAGGCGGAGCGCACAATATGCGCGCCCGATGATGGGCCGAACCGGAGCGAAGACGCTGTTTTCGGATTTTTCCGAAAGCAATGCTGTTTCAACGCGCCACGCGAAACCAAACCAGTTCGCGTTCGGCTATATATCGAGCAAAACAATGAAAACCTTCTCTACCCGCCAATTCTGCCTCATGTCCGCGACCTTGTTCGCCACAACCGTTCTCACCCCGGCCCACGCTGAGGAGACCGGACCTCAATCGCCATTTGCAGAAGCCGTCTCCGCCACAAAACCGATCTTCAATTTCCGCACCCGGCTGGAAACCGTAGAACAGGATGGCTTCGACGAGGATGCCACGGCGCTGACCTACAGAGTGCGCGCAGGCTTCGAGACCGGCGCACTGTTCGACACCAAACTGCTGGTCGAATTCGATCATGTCGATGACCTGGTTGACGACTTCAACTCGACCACCAATGGCAAGACCAATTACCCCGTCGTCGTCGACCCGCAGGTCACCGAACTCAACCGCTTTCAGTTGACGAACACCTCCCTGCCCGACACCACTGTCACACTGGGCCGCCAGCGCATCATCATGGATGACTCTCGCTTTGTCGGAAATGTGGGATGGCGCCAGAACGAGCAGACATTTGATGGCATTCGCGTCACCAACGAATCGCTTGGAAAGCTGAAAATCGATGTCGCTTACGTCAATCAGGCAAACCGCATCTTTGGCGATGATTCACCCGCAGGCCGCTGGACCGGCGACAGCTATCTGGCCAATGTGTCCTACCCGACGCCATTCGGCAAACTGACCGGTTTTGCCTACATGATCGATGTCGAGGAAGTCACGGCTGTATCCTCCCAGACACTGGGCGCTCGCTTCGCTGGCAAGCGCGAACTCGGCCCCGGCACACTCGACTACACGGTTTCAGCAGCACAACAGTCAGACTATGGCTCATCCAATATCGACTATGATGCGAGCTATTACCTCCTCGACGCCGGTTACGCGATCAACAAGTTCAGTTTCAAGGCCGGATACGAAGTGCTTGGCGGTGATGATGCGCGCGGTTTCCAGACTCCGTTCGCCACATTGCACAAGTTCCAGGGCTGGACTGACAAGTTTCTGGGCACTCCGGCAACTGGAATAGAAGATCTCTACATTTCTGCTGGCTACGCACCCGGTGATCTGGGACCATTGTCCAAAGTGAAATTCGGCGTCGTCTATCACGACTTTTCATCCGAAACGGATTCAATCGACTACGGATCTGAAATCGGCCTGGTGGCGAATGCAAAATGGAACGTGCTGTCCTTTACATTGAAATACGCGGACTACAGTGCAGATGCCTTCTCCACTGACACCCAAAAACTCTGGCTCCAATTTGACTACTCCTTCTGATCAATCAGTGACGACCCAAAGTGGGGAGGCCAGAAAGCCGGAGCCTCAAGCTCCGGCCAAGGCTCTCCCCCTGCGGGTTCTCATCATCGACGACCTGCCCGAACGTGCCAAACTGGTTGAGCAGGGATTGGCTGAAAATGCCGTGGTCCATACGGCGAGCCAGTTACATGGCAAGCAGTTGTTGGATCTCGTGTCTGAAATTCGGCCGGACGTGATCATCATGGACTGTGAATCGCCTGACCGTGACTCCATCGAAAGCCTGCGGTCAGTCGTTCAGAACATGTCCAAGCCGATCGTCATGTTCGTTGAAGAAGAGAACGATCAGGCCCAGCGCGCAGCCATTGAAGCCGGCGTCAGCGCCTATGTTGTCGACGGGCTGACACCGCGCCGGGTCCGCCCGGTGATCGATGTCGCCATTGCCCGCTTCAAGGTGATGGACGGGTTACGCTCGGAGTTGAAGAAAACCAAGGATGATCTGGCAGCGCGCAAAGTGATCGAGCGCGCAAAGGGTCTACTGATGAAAAGCCGCAACATGTCGGAAGAAGAAGCATTCGCCGCGATGCGGACCATGTCGCAGGAACGCGGGCGCCCCCTCAAGGAAATCGCCGAGAGCGTGATTTCCGTGCTCACCCTTCTGGGCGGCCAAGCATAGGAATTTGGTCATGTCGCCAAACACGCTGAAAATTGGGTTTGCCCGTTTGTCGGACTGCGCTTCGCTGGTCGCGGCAAAGGAACGGGGAGAATTCGAGAAACAGGGCCTCACGGTCGAGCTCAAACGCTACAGCTCCTGGGCCGCCATGCGCGATGCATTGGCCAATGGCGTTATCGATGCCGCGCACATGCTGGCCCCGATGGTCGTGGCGTCAGCCGCCGGGCTGGGACCATATCCCAACCTGTTCACGACCAGTTTCGCCATCAATCTGAACGGCAATGCCATCACTGTTTCCAACTCCCTGTTTCAACAGATCAGGGACATTGCTCCCGAGACTTTGCAGCAGCGCCCACACCTGCCTACAGCCCTGCGGACCATCGTGGCAAAGCGGCGCGAAACCGGGGAAGAGCCGCTGACCCTGGGTCATGTCTACCACTATTCCATGCATGGTTATGAATTGCGCTACTGGCTGGCTGCCGCCGGTATTGACCCGGACAATGACGTAAAACTCGTGGTCATTCCCCCTGAACGCGTCGTGGATTCGCTCGCACGTGGGCAGATTGACGGGTTTTGCGTAGGTGAACCCTGGAACACCGCCGCCATAGAGGCTGGGCTGGGCCGCACCCTCATCACATCCGCCGAGATCTGGAGCAATGCACCAGAAAAAGTCCTGGCGGTGCGCACCACATGGTCCACCCAGAATGAAGACACGCACCTGTCCCTGCTCAAGGCAATGCTGACCGCCTCCCAATGGGTGGATCAACCGGAAAACCGTCTGATCGCAGCCCAGATGTTGTCCCTGCCCAACTATGTGGACATGCCTGTATCCATGCTGAGCCCGTCCCTGACCGGACGCGACGTCCAGACCGGTGGCGTACTGGTGCAGAACATGCCTGACTTCGGCATATTCCATCGCTACGCCGCCAATTTCCCATGGCGGTCCCATGCCAAATGGATTCTGGCCCAGATGGTGCGCTGGGGTGAGGCGCTGGATGACGTCGATATCGAATCTGTTGCAACTCACGCATATAGTACCGAGCTTTACCGCAAGGCAGCAGCCGAACTGGGCATTGCCTGCCCGACAATCGATGAAAAACTGGAAGGTGCCCACAGCCACGCATGGCTGCTGGATGCCGCCACATCCCCGATTGCCATGGGGCCCGACCTGTTCATGGATGGAAAGATCTATGCGCCGTCAGAATCAGGCAAAGCAGAAACAGATGCAGAATCCGAAACTGCAACAAATGTGAAATAGGTGGGCGATCAGGCGCTGTCTGCTGCTGCAATGGCCCGCTCGGCTGATACCGCCTTGGCGAGGCTGTAGGGATATCTCACCAACAGGATCGCAGGGTTTGAGACCTGATTTGCATGCGTGTCATGCGCCAGTCGCGACAGCGTTGTCGAAACATGGCGCATCCCGGGCTGACCTGCGCGTTCGACCCAGTCACAAGGCGCATTGAACGGCACACCTGCCGCCATCAGTGTTGACTGGATCTTCCACGCCTGCGCCACGCCCATATAGAAAGCCGCACAGACGCCAGGCTTCACGATTTTCGCCCAGTCTGGCTGCTCATCCGCCTTGGCCGTGCGTCCCGTGGTGACAACAAAGCTCTGAAGTTCGGCACGTTCCGTGACCGTGATGATGGAATCCGATGCGGCGGCCAGCGCGGACGTCACCCCCGGTACAATTTCGATCTCAGCCTCAAGGGCCAGCACGGCACTGATCTCTTCTGCCGCGCGTCCGAATATCATCGGATCGCCTGATTTCAGGCGCGCCACCGTCCGCCCTGCTGCCACATGCGCCGCGATTTCTGCATTCAGAGCCGCTTGTTGAACGCCGCCATCTCCGGGGGCCTTGCCAACATATTTGATGATCGCATCAGACGACGCAAACTCTCGCCAATCCTCGCCGACCAGCCGGTCATACAAGATGACATCAGCACACTGAATTCGACGAACAGCGCGCAAGGTCAGCAGATCACCCGCTCCGGGTCCACAGCCAATCAGGATGAGTTTTCCGGTCATGCGCCTACTCCGCCGCGATTTTCGAGTCGTCACGCAATGTCGACAGACACTGTGCGATTTCCGGTTTGCAGGACCCACAATTAGTCCCCGCTGACGTGATTTCGCCAATTTTTTCAACTGTCGCCGCGCCCTCAAGCCCAGCCTTGCGAATGGCGTTCAGACCCACGCCGAAACACGAACACACGATCCGTCCCGCTCCTTCACCTGCGGGCGGTCGCCCAGCCAGAAGTGACAGCCGGGACCGCATGTCCAGCTGCACACCAAGCTGGCGCGCCAGCCATGACCGGTCCGCGGCAACAGGCGTTTTCGTCATTGCAATCATGAATGATTTGAGAGTGCCGCTGTGATCAAACCGCGCACGGCTCTGCCGCCCGTGAGACTGGTCACGCATGGACAGGATCTCTTCTGATGAACCCACAAACAGATCCATGATCTCATCAATGGCGACCGTCCCGGAGACACCGGCCATTTCCAGGCTCCACCCGTTCTGCGTACGGGCCTTGGACCAATAGGCCAGCCCTTCCAGATCTGCTGCGGCTGGTTCGGAGGTCGTCAGATGAAAAGCATGCCAGTCAGGCTTCAACGCCCGGATCGATACCGGTGTGAATTTCGATTCCGGCTGGCCGGACACCGGATCAACATGCGGCGCAACCAATGCATCGACACGCCCGCGTGCAGTATAGCGTGACGTCCAGTGCATGGGCGCAAAGCAATCGCCGCGACGTACACGGTCCGTCACAAGCGCCCTCACCACGACATCGCCGTGGCGGCTTTCGACCACGACAAGATCAGCATCACTCACGCCCAGCTCTGAAGCATCCGCGGGATTGATCTCCACAAAGGGTTCGCCAATATGGCTGGAAAGACGCGCCGTTTTCCCCGTGCGCGTCATGGTGTGCCAGTGGTCGCGTATGCGACCGGTATTCATCACGATTGGATAGGAAATATCCGCGCTGCTGGACGCTGGACGAATTGGCGTCGCAATGAAATTTGCACGGCGGTCCGGCGTGTAAAAATCACCCTTTGCAAAAAAGCGCGCGCTGGTTTGCGGGCCTGAAGCTGCAGGTGCCGGCCAGTGAAACGGGATCAGCTCATCATAAGCCTGTCGTGTGACATCCTGATAGGCTCCGATATCCAGGTCACGCGACCCCTCATTCTCGAATTGCGTCAGCGCCGCATATTCGCGGAAGATCGCAGCCTCATCCTCGAAGTCGAACCCGGAAAAGCCCATCCGCCGACCGACCTCACATATGGCATCCCAATCATGGCGCGCTTCTCCGGGAGGCTTGAGAAAGCTCCGCTGGCGAGAAATGCACCGTTCGGAATTGGTAACGGTTCCGGTCTTCTCCCCCCATGCCGTCGCAGGAAGCTGAACATGGCCCAGTTTCAGCGTGTCGCTTGTGCTGACCACATCAGACACCACCACAAACGGGCAGGCCTCGATCGCGGCCTTCACCGCATCAGCATTCGGCATCGAGATCACAGGATTGGTCGCCATGATCCACAGCGCCTTGATCCGCCCATCAGCAACAGCGTCGAACATGTCCACAGCCTTGTAACCGGGCTGTGTGGCCATGGTTGACGCGTCCCAGAAACGCGAAACCCGATCGACATCGGCGGGCGCAAAATCCATATGCGCCGCCAGCTGATTGGCCAATCCACCTACTTCACGTCCACCCATCGCATTGGGTTGGCCAGTGATCGAAAATGGGCCCGTCCCCTCTTTGCCAATCCGTCCTGTGACGAGGTGACAATTGATGATCGCATTGACCTTGTCAGACCCCGTTGATGACTGGTTTACGCCTTGCGAATAAACCGTCACGGTTCTGGGCGTCGCCACAACCCAGTCAAAGAATGTCTCGATGTCTTCTGACGCTATCCCCGTCACATCCGCCAGCTCGTTCAATGTCGGGCCAGCCGCAGCATCCAGTGCGTCCTGAAGCCCATTGGTATAGGCATCCACATAAGCCTGATCACGCGCGCCTGAGGCGGCCAAATGCACGAACAACGCATTGAACAGGGCAACATCGGCCCCCGGCTTGATCGGCAAGTGCAGGTCGGCTGCATCCGTCGTGGCGGTCTTGCGCGGATCGATAACGACAATACGCATGTCGCCCCGGGCCTTTGCGGCCAGTATTCTCTGATGAATGACCGGATGGCACCACGCAGAGTTTGACCCGACAAGCACCAGAAGGTCTGCACTTTCAAGGTCCTCATACCTGCCCGGCACGGTATCGCTACCAAAGGCACGCTTGTGCCCCGCCACCGAAGACGCCATGCAAAGCCGCGAATTGGTGTCGATATTTGACGAGCCGATATAGCCCTTCATCAGCTTGTTCGCGACGTAATAGTCTTCCGTCAGAAACTGGCCGGATACATAGAATGCCACGCTGTCCGGACCATGCTCGGCAATCGACTGCAGGAAACGCCCGGCAACCAGATCCAGCGCCGTATCCCAATCGGTGCGTTTCCCATTGAGCATCGGATGCAGGATGCGTTCTTCCAGATCCAGCGTTTCACCCAGCGCCGAGCCCTTTGAACATAACCGACCGAGATTGGCAGGGTGATCAGGATCACCACGCACCTCAGCGCCACCCATACCATCAGGCGTGGCGAGAACTCCACAACCAACACCACAATAGGGACAAGTGGTTGCGATCTCTCCAGGCTGGCGACCGAGCACCGCCATAGCCTATGCTTCCATCTTGATCAGGACACGCCCGGACTGAAGGGCGACTTCAAATGTCTTGACACAGCCCTCATCCTCCCCGCGCGCCTTGCCGGTCTCAAGGTCGATGACAAGACTGTGCAAGGGGCAGGTCACGCTTGTATCATGCACGATACCTTCGCTGAGCGGGCCCTGCTTGTGTGGACATTGATTGTCGATTGCGAATACCCGACCAGAAGCATTTCGGAAAACACCCACTTCCATGCCCGCCAGCCTGACCCGGCGCGCGCCTCTCAGCGGTACATCATCCACCGCGCAGATATCAGTCCATTCGGCGATCTTCGCTATACTGTTCATGGTCATCACTCCGCTGGCTCCAATACCTTGAACTCGTGCTGTGCCACGCCGCCAGTCGCGCGTTCGGCCCATGGGTCTGACTGGGAAAATTTCTGGGAATAGAGGAAGCGCTCATAGAGTGCCTTGCGGTTTTCAGGATTGTCGACAATCTGTGCGACGACCTTGTCGTGACCGATACGCGCGGACCATTTGTAGATCCGTTCAAGGTAGAAGCCCTGCTCCCGATAGGCCTGCAACAGCGCAGCGCTGTATTCGATGGCTTCTTCTTCAGTCGCGACTTTCGCAAAGACCTGCGTGCCCTGAATGTGCATGCCGGCAGCCCCCGCATAATGCAGCTCATAGCCGGAATCCACGCAGATCACGCCAATGTCCTTGCAGGTCGCCTCCGCGCAATTACGCGGACACCCAGAGACAGCCAGCTTCACTTTGGCGGGCGACCAGGAACCCCACATCAATTTTTCCAGCTTGATCCCGAGACCGGTTGAATCCTGCGTCCCGAAGCGACACCAATCCGTGCCCACGCAGGTCTTCACCGTGCGCAATCCCTTCGCATAGGCATGGCCAGAAACCATGCCTGCCGCGTTGAGTTCGGCCCAGACCCCCGGAAGGTCATCCTTCTTGACGCCCAACAGGTCGATACGCTGGCCACCGGTATATTTGACCAGCGGGATCTCGTATTTGTCGACAACATCGGCAATGGCGCGCAGTTCGGAAGCATTTGTGACACCGCCCCAGGCACGCGGCACGACCGAATATGTGCCGTCCTTCTGGATGTTGGCGTGCACGCGTTCATTGATGAACCGAGACTGCGAGTCATCCTTGTAATCGCCCGGCCAGGTCGCGATCAGGTAATAATTCAGCGCAGGTCGGCACTTGGCACAGCCACAACTGGTCTTCCATCCCAGCTCCTGCATGACCGCCGGTATGGAGCGCAGCTCCTGTGCGACGATCAGGCGGCGAACATCCGAATGGCCAAGATCCGTACATCCGCAAAGCGGCTCGACGGCATTGGCCTCGAATGCATCGCCCAGTGTCATGGCGAGCAATTGCTCGACCAGCCCTGTACAGGTCCCGCAGGATGACGACGCCTTGGTGCAGCTTCGCACGCCGTTCACATCCTTCAGGTCACGCTGCCTGATCGCGTTGACAACACTTCCCTTGGAGACGCCGTTGCAGCCGCAGATTTCTGCATCATCCGGCAAGGCTGCAACGGCCTCCATAGGGTCCATGGGGGTCCCTCCCGCAAAACTCTGACCGAAGATCAGGGTTTCACGCTCATCGGGCGATATCGGATCGCCTTCCTTTATCTTCTGGAAGAACCACGCACCGTCAGCGGTCTCACCATAGAGAACCGCACCGATCAGCCGGTCATCCTGCAGGACGAGCCGCTTGTAGACACCTCGCTGGGCATCACGAAACACGATCTCCTCGCGGCCTTCTCCCTCGGCAAAGTCTCCGGCGGAAAACAGGTCCACGCCTGTCACCTTCAGCTTGGTGGCTGTCTCGGTGTGAACGAATGCCGCACAATCATCGCCGCAAAAGGACTGGGCCAGAATGCGGGCCTGATCGAACAATGGTGCGACCAGACCATAGCAATTGCCTTCAAACTCGACACACTCACCAACCGAATAGATGGACGGATCAGAGGTGCGCATCATGCCATCGACGATGATCCCCCGATTGACTTCCAGTCCGGCTTCCTTGGCGACGGCGACGCTGGGTCTGATGCCCACAGCCATCACGACCATGCTGGCCGGAATATCGCTGCCATCGTCCAGTCGAACACCTTCGACCTTGCCGTTTCCGTAGATTTCCTTGGTGTTGGAACCTGCCCGGATATCCAGCCCACGACCTGACAGTTCCTTTTCCAGCAGATAGCCCGCCGACGGGTCCAGCTGTCGTTCCATCAGCGTTGTTGGCAGGTGCAGAACTGTCACCTCCATGCCGCGCATGCGCAGCCCGGCAGCTGCTTCCAGCCCCAACAATCCACCTCCGATGACAATCGCCCGCTCACCGGGCTTGCAGCCCTCGATCATGCGGTCAGTATCGTCAGCGTCCCGATAGGCCAGCACACCCGGCAGGTCATGGCCCGGTAGCGGGATGATGAAAGGGCTCGATCCGGTCGCGATGACCAGACGATCATAGGCAACCTCCCCCTTCTCGCCGACCACCACCTTGCGGTCACGGTCAATGCTGGCGACACGCTCTCCAAACCGGCAGGTCACCTTGTTGGTGGCGTACCAGTCATCGTCATGTGTCACGATCTCCTGGTAACTCTTCTCGCCCGAAAGAACCGGCGATAGCATGATGCGGTTATAGGTGCCACGCGGTTCGGCATTGAACAGCGTCACCTCATAAGCATCCGGCCTGGCTTCCAGAAGGTTCTCCAGAAACCGTCCTGCCGCCATTCCTGCGCCGATGATAACAAGTTTTTGTCGGCTCATATCTGCGTCCTCAGCAATACCAGGCGACGACGTGCGCAAGCTCGCCATCTTTGTGAATGGGAAGGGCTACAACTGATTCATATCCGGCTGTGCTGGGCCCTGCTGTATCAACAGCGGGCAGGCCCGTTGCGAGGACCCGGCCGATCAGGCCCTTGTGCGCTTCGGCCATGCGCGGATTCTCGTCATCCCAGAGCGCGCCTTCGCGCTTGCACACGCCATCCAGCAGGACCGCCTTGTTTTCCTTGCCGACCTTGGCCGTGCGCGCATCCCAGATCTCGAAGCGGTTTGCGATAGGCGTTCCGAGGGCAGACAGAAGCGTCAGCACATAGGTCTTGCCGCCGGGCACAGGCACGGGCAGCCCCAGCCCATTTGTCAGCCCCGCGCGGCCCGCACTGTCAGCGCGCACAAAGCGGTAGCCTGATCCCAGATCCCGCATCAGGATAGGCGTACCAGACGCCCAGACCCCGCCGGGAAGTCCCTGTCCATGTGGAAACTGCGTGTGCTGCGAGACCCACTCGAAATGCTTGGCCGCACCATAATAGCCATCATCCAGGTGAAGCATGCTGTCGCGCTCGGTCCAGACCTCGATGGCCCCCATGCGCTCCTCGTCATCCGCACAGATCACGACCAGCACAGCCAGCAGCACGTCTCCGGCAAATACCGGAATGGCAACAGCACTTGTCAGGCCAACTTCGCGCGCTGCATCCGCACGCTTGAAATAGGAGCCATCCAGCTCCTTCAGCACGATGGGGCGTGCTTCATCCCATGCACGACCGGGCAATCCCTCGCCCTTCCTGAAACTCTCGCGCTGGGAGGCTTCTGCAAACGAGTCGAGAGACCCGTAATTGCCTTCGGACAATTCCAGCACATCCCCTTTGGGTATCCAGACTTCGGAAACGGAAATGAACGTACGCGTCGGTGTATCGATAACGGTCGTCATGATAGATCCTTTCAGGCAGCTTCTTCTGCTGCTGATCCGGTGTTTTCCGGGTTTTCGGATGTGGCTGACTCAGCCGGAGGTGTCGGATTTGCTCCGCCTTCATACTCTTCCAGGAAGCTCAGCAATTGTTCGCGGTAGAGGTAGTAATCCGGGTGCTCCAGCAGGGCCTTGCGGGTGCGCGGGCGCGGAATATCCACCTCCATCACCTTGCCGATCCGTGCATTGGGACCATTGGTCATCATGATCACGCGGTCGGCGAGCAGGATGGCTTCATCCACATCATGCGTGACACACAGGGCGGTCACCTCGGTGCGCTGCCACACTTCCATCAGCACTTCCTGAAGTTCCCAGCGGGTCAGGCTGTCGAGCATGCCGAAAGGTTCATCCAGCAGCAGCAGTTTGGGAGACAGCGCAAATGCCCGCGCAATCCCGACGCGCTGTTTCATGCCGTTTGAAAGATCCGCACCGAGCTTGTCCATCGAGTCGCCCAGGCCGACCTTCGACAGGTAATATTCCACCACCTGTTCGCGCTCGGTCTGTGTCGCGTTCGGATAGACGCGGTCAGCACCAATGGCGACATTCTGCTTGGCCGTCAGCCATGGAAACAGTGATGGAGACTGGAACACAACAGCCCTGTCCGGCCCGGCGGATGAGACTTCCTTGTTGTCCAGAATGATCCCGCCACTCGACACATCATTGAGACCGGCAGTCATCGTCAGGACGGTTGACTTGCCGCAACCGGAATGGCCGATCACCGAGACGAACTCGCCCTTCTTGATCTTGATGTCGAACCCATCAACCACGGTCAGCGGGCCCTTGGGTGTCGGATAGACCTTGTCGACCTTGGAATATTCCAGATAGCGCTGTTCAGCGACACCTGAGGTCTTGGAAGCGTCCGCATAGGCCTTGGGTTTGCCAAAGGAGATCGGCACGACATCCGGCAATGGCGGCTCTACCTGGGAACGTTTCTTGGCGATTCCGATGTCCATCAGATAGGCGGTGACATCACGGCGCAGCGCCTTAAAGTCCTCGTCATGGTTCATCTTGGTGCGATCACGTGGTCTTGGCAGATCCACCTTGAAGCTCGGACCAAAGGTCGCTCCCGGCCCCGGATTCAGCGGAATGATCCTGTCAGCCATCAATATGGCTTCATCCACATCATTGGTGATCAGAACGACGGTCTTGCGGTCCTGCGACCAGATATCCGTGATCTCGTCCTGAAGATTGGCGCGTGTCAGCGCGTCCAGTGCCGACAAGGGCTCATCGAGCAACAAGACCTTCGGGTCCATCGCCAGCGACCGGGCAACCGCCACACGCTGGCGCATACCACCAGACAGCTCGGACGGGCGCCTGTCCTTGGCGTGGCCCAGGCTCACCATCTCGATATATTTGAGCGCCCGCGCCAGGCGCTCCGCCTTGCTTTCCTTTGGAAACACGGAGTCGACGGCCAGCTGGACATTCTCCGTCACAGTCATCCAGGGCATGAGCGAATAGCTCTGGAAACAAACTGCACGCTCCGGTCCGGGACCTTCAACCGGCTTGCCCTCGAACAACACCTCCCCCTTGTCGGGAAATGCCAGACCGGACATCAGGTTGATCAGCGTACTCTTGCCAGACCCGGAGAACCCGACAATGGCAACAAACTCGCCATCGGCAACTTCCATGGAGATGTCCTTGAGGACATCCACCGCTTCCAGGCCGTCTCCAAATCCCTTGGAAACATTCTTCAGTTCGATGATTGGCTTGGTCATCTGGATGCTCCCGAAAATCAGCGGTTGGTGGAGAAGGTGAACATGGTCTGAAGCGCAGCCATGAACCGGTCGAGAATGAAACCGATGATGCCGATGGTCAGGACCGCAACCATGATCTTGGCCAGAGAGTTGGATGATCCGTTCTGGAATTCATCCCAGACAAACTTTCCAAGACCAGGGTTCTGCGCCAGCATTTCAGCGGCAATCAGCACCATCCAGCCCACACCCAGCGAGAGGCGCATGCCGGTAAAGATCAGCGGCAGGGCCGATGGCAGGACGAGCTTTGTCACCTTGGTCCAGGCGTCCAGTTTCAACACCTTGCCGACATTGACGAGATCCTTGTCGATCGAGGCCACACCAACGGCTGTATTGATCAGGGTTGGCCAGAGCGAACACAGCGTCACGGTGATCGCGGAAGTCACAAAGCTCTTGGACATCCCCCCGTCACTGGCCATGGTCGCAGACACAACCATTGTCACAATCGGCAACCAGGCCAGCGGCGAGACGGGTTTGAAAATCTGTATGAGCGGGTTGAAGGCCGCATTCATCGTCGGCGACATGCCACAGATGATCCCCAATGGCGCAGCGATGATCGTGCCGATCATGAAGCCGAAAAAGACGGTCTTCAGACTGGTCCAGATCTGCTGGTAATAGGTCTGCTTGCCGGTGTAGTCGCGCTCGCGCACCTCATCACCGCGACCTGCGGCCACCAGTGCGTCATTGCGCGCATCCTGACGGGCGTAGAAAGCATCCGCCTTCCTGGTCTCTGCGACATGATCCGCATGCAGGACCTTGGCCTGCTCCCAGACCTGCGACGGTCCGGGAATGGCACCCAGAGAGGTCTTTACCTGTGGCGCCAGCTGGCCCCAGGCAAACAGGAACACGAGAACGGCAAGGACAGGAATGCCCAGTCGTTCCCACAATGCGCGGCCCTGAACCTTGGGGTTGTCGCCCGCCAGCATCATCAGGATGGGCGTGATCCAGGACAGGCCGATCGCATCGAGAAATTTCGAAATCCGCGTGATCGTCGAGAACACCTTTGCACGGCGCGCTTCCTTGGCAGCAGCAATGGCGACAGTGTCGGCGTCAGATGGTGGTACGCTTGTTGAGGCCGGTTTGGCTTGTGCGGTGCTCATTGTGAATATCCGTTTGAGTTAAACACGTAATCTCAGGCGAAGGCGGGAAGCGGTGCATCGGTTTGGGCTTCCCGCCCGGTCGCCTAGCGAGTGAGAGGGACTCGACTAGTCGACAATCTCTGAACCCTGGATGGTCTGCGTGCCTTTCAGGCCGATAACCATGCTTTCCAGATAGGCGTTGGGCTGCTTGCCATCGAACGGTACGCCGTCGATGAAGTCCTCGGCCGGGGTCGGTGCCTTGTAACCGTCACTGTCCCATGGGAAGTCGGCTTCATTTGCGAGACCGTCATCGACCAGCATGCGTGCTGCTTTTATGTAGATCTCTGGTTTGTAGACCTTTTTTGCAGTCTCATCGTACCACTCATCAGACTTCGGCTCTGAGATCTGGCCCCAGCGGCGCATCTGCGACAGGTACCAGACAGCGTCTGAATAGAAGGGGTAGGTCGCGTTGTAGCGGAAGAACACGTTGAAGTCGGGAACGGCGCGCTTGTCGCCTTTCTCATATTCGAACGTACCCGTCATGGAGTTGGCTATAACCTCTTCATCGGCCCCCACATATTCGGAACGCGAGAGGATTTCGACAGCCTCCGGACGGTTGGCATTGTCATTTTCGTCAAGCCAGATGGCTGCACGGATGAGCGCTTTGGTCAGGGCCAGTGTCGTGTTCGGGTTTTCGTCTGCAAAACCAGCAGAAATACCGAATACCTTCTCCGGATTGTCCTTCCAGATCTCGTAGTCGGTGATTACCGGAACGCCGACACCCTTGAACACAGCCTGCTGGTTCCATGGCTCGCCCACGCAATAGCCATAGATCGTACCGGCTTCGAGGGTTGCGGGCATTTGTGGTGGTGGCGTCACCGAGAGGAATGCATCCGCGCCAATCTGACCGGAGACATCATCGGGTGAGTAGAACCCAGGGTGTATTCCACCCGCTGCGAGCCAGTATCTCAGCTCGTAATTGTGCGTGGACACGGGAAAAACCATGCCCATGTTGAAGGGCTTGCCCTCGGATTTGAAACGGTCAACGACTGGCTTGAGAGCCGATGCGGAAATCGGGTGAACCGGACGTCCATCATCCATGACCGGAATATTGGGCTTCATCTCGGCCCAGACATCATTGGAAACAGTGATGCCATTACCGTTCAGATCCATCGAGAATGGTGTGATGATGTGGGCTTCGGTACCAAATCCGATTGTGGCAGCAAGCGGCTGTCCAGCCAGCATGTGCGCACCATCAAGTTCGCCATCAATCACGCGGTCCAGCAGGACTTTCCAGTTCGCCTGCGGCTCCAGCGTTACATACAGCCCCTCATCTTCGAAAAAGCCCTTCTCATAGGCAATGGCGAGCGGAGCCATGTCCGTCAGCTTGATGAAGCCAAAGGTCAGGTCGGTTTTTTCCAGGTCCAGCGTAGGAATTGCAATTTCAGCTTCGGCGGCAGATTTGGCCGCACTGTCCTGTTCGCTCGTGGTCGACGATGATTCGCCACCACCACAGGCACTTATCAACAGGGCGCAGGCTGCTGCTGCCCCCATGGACAATGTGCGGCGCGTCTGGCTCAGAATGGATGTGTATAAACAAAATTTAGTCGCGGTGACCATTTCGATTTTCCCTCAAGGGGACCCGCTTCAGACATGAAAAACACGGGTCGGCATAGGTTTAATGCAAAGCAACCGACCTGAATGAATGCAGGTGATCACTACTATTTGCTGCGTCCTACGCCGGACGTCGAAATGATCGCGGCTTCATCACCGCGTGTGCTGTTGGAATGCGCCGACCGGTCTGGGTTCGCAATATAGGAATTGAATATTCCGCGCCCATTCGCCCATTTGGGGCGTTTCCGCACAAACTTCACGCACACGTAAACGTGCCTGCTCCATAGTTAGGCAGCCAATTGTCCGATTGTCGCGGCAAATGAGAGCCGGCTCCTCCTTCTATCCGCATGCCGCGATGCCTGATCTGCAAGCTGAGGACGATCAAGACCATCAGCGGTCGGATCAGGACATGACAGCGCCCTCCTCCGCCATTTTCCCGCACGAACCTCCCGATCCGCCACCCGGAACCACTTCAGCCGGGCGCAATGCGCGCTAGGTAGCGCTCCATTCCAGACCTCAGCCTGTTGCGCATCCCGTCCCCACCACTCATGTGATAAAGATTCTAATTGATAATGAGTTGCAATTACAAAACCCCGCCGCTATGACAGAGCTATGTTTTGCGAATGACTCGCATTTGCTATGTTATTTAGAAGGGGATGAGATGACCAACACGATTTATGGGAAAGCCGCCTTGAAAAGCGCATCAGCGCTGCTTCTGGCGCTTGCCGTACAGCCTGCGGCCTTCGCTCAGGACAATACGCCTTCGGATGATACTGAATTTCTGGGGACATTGACGCTCGGCGAAAGCAAGCGCGAAGTTCAGACCGATACCGCAACAGCCTTGACCATTATTGATCAGGAAGAAGCAGACGACCGCCAGGCTGGCACCATTGCCGAACTCATAGATTCAGTGCCCGGCGTCAATCTGGTCAACGGGTCCACCCCGACCGGCTCCGGCATCAATATACGCGGCTTCGGTGCCAATGGCACTTACGGCACAGACCAGAAGGTCGCCATTCTCGTCGACAATGCCAGCGTCGGCTCTGAAGAGCTCTACCGCATCGGTACACAACTTTATACCGACCCGTCCCTCTACAAGAATGTGGAAGTGATCCGCGGAACGGTCGGCAGTTTCGAATATGGCTCCGGCATTGTGGGCGGTGTCGTCAAGCTGGAAACCATCGACGCCTCCGACATGACCGGCGGCGAGCCCGGCTTTGCCTTCCGCCAGACACTGGGCGCGTCCACCAATCGGGACGGCTTCAATTCCTCCAGCACGCTTGCGATCCAGCCCACGGAAAACTTCGAGCTGCTCGGCAATTTCTCATGGCGCCAACAGACCGATCAGGAGGATGGTTCCGGAAACGACATTCCCAACAGCGCATTCGAATTGCCATCCTTTCTGCTGAAGGCGCGCTATGCTGCTGGTGATCACAGACTGACCGCCAGCTACACCAATTCCGAAACCAGCGATCGTGATGTGCCCTATGACAGCTTCGGCACAACCAGCGGGGCCTTCGGAAATGTTGACCGTGATGTCGTCTCGCAAACGACATCGCTGGCCTATAATTTCAATCCGGTGAGCGATTTCATCGATCTGGATGCGATTGTTTCCTACGCCAATCAGGAGATCGATCAAGAATATGTCGAGGGCAGCTCTCCCTTCGCGCCTCCTGGTGGATTCGCGGTCGTGAGTGCAGATCAGCAATATGAAACCACAAAGCTGACCGTCAAGAACACGGCATTGCTCGACACCGGCCCTTTCAGCCATGAATTGCGCACAGGCGTGGAAGTCATCGAAAAAGAGCGTCTGGAGGCCAGCTCCGCTCCCGGCGGCACCGACACGCGCTTTGCCCTGTTTGTCGTCGACCAGATCGAATTTGCCGATGGCTGGACCTTCTCACCGGCACTGCGCTTCGAAACCTCCGAGATCGAAGGCAATGGGGCCTATCCGCAAAGCTATGACAATGATGCGCTCATGGGCGGTGCCTCCCTGCGCTATGAATTCCAGTCCGGCTTTGCCCTGTTCGGCAGCTACGCGCACACCGAAAGCCTGCCGATCATCGATGACCTCAGCAACCCGACCTATATGGAACAACCCGAAATCGGCGACACGTTCGAACTGGGGAGCTCCTACAGCCAGCACGATCTGTTTGCGGCGAATGATGCCTTTTCACTCAAGGTAAATGTCTACCAGACCGATCTTGATGATGTGACCTCCTATTCCGGTGTCAGCAAGATCGAATTGTCAGGTCTGGAGATCGAAAGCTCCTATGCCATGCAATCGGGCCTTTACGTCGACCTCAACGCCAATCTCGTCGAGGGTGACGAACTGGATGGCGACGGTCTGGAATCCGATTGGCGCAACCTGCCAGCCGACAGCCTGCGCTTCACATTGGGCAAGCGCTTCAGCGATCTGATCGATCTGAGCAGTGAAGTGCTCGCTGCCGATGATCGCACCCTGAACGGCCAGACGGATACGGGCTATGTCACGCTGAACATGCGCGCCAACCTGACACCACAGGACGGCATACTGGAAGGCACATCCTTCCGGTTGGGCATCGAGAATGTGCTGGACCACACCTATACGCCAGCGCTCGCCACCCGCACGGCTCCGGGCCGCAATGTCAAACTGACAGTCGCGCGAACCTTCTGATCGCACGCACGCTGAGACACCGCGCTCCATCAGGGCGCGGTGTCTTCCGCATTTGATGCCGCCAGCCCCCTACACGCCGCCTGCAAAACAGGAATGTCATGATGTCCGCGATCCAATCGATCTTCTTTCCAATCACACACCTCGTCGAAATGGGCGGGCCGGTCATTGCCATTCTTCTGGCCGTTTCGATCTTCGCGCTGACCATAGGCCTCTATCAGCTCTGGCGACACCATGGTGCCCGGGTCGGAAGGCATCAGGATATTCGCCGCGCCATCGCCCAATGGGATTCAGGTGATCGGGAGGCTGCACAGTCCACGCTGGTCAAATCGCGTCATTATCTTGCGCCCATCCTCCGCCTTGGTACCGAGCTGAAAGACCTGTCCGGCGCGAGGCAAAGGCTGGAAGCTGAAGCCGAGCAGAAATTCGCATCACTGGAACGTGGCCTGCGCACGCTCGACATCATCGCCCAGCTTGCCCCTCTGCTTGGCCTGTTCGGCACCGTCATCGGCATGATCGAAGCCTTTCAGGCACTCCAGGGCGCAGGTTCACAGGTTGACCCCTCGGTCTTGGCAGGCGGCATCTGGGTCGCCCTGCTCACAACCGCCGCCGGACTGGCAGTCGCCATGCCCGCCTCTATCGCCCTGTCATGGTTCGAAGCCCGCATGGATGCTGAGCGCACCCTCGCTGAAACCGCATTCGCAACCATTCTGACACCCACAGAGTCAGACATGGCAGCGCAGGCGAAGGAGCCCGCCTTCCATGTCGCTTAGGCGTATCCGCAAAAGCAGACCGGCCTCCATCACCTCGCTCATCGATGTGATCTTCCTTTTGCTGCTGTTTTTCATGCTGGCATCGACCTTTTCCAAACATGCCGAATTCGAGATTGCCGCCAGCTCAGGCGGTGCAGCATCCACTTCCGCACCCAACGCTCTCAGGCTTCGCGTCGAACCGAGACAGGTTTTCCTTGATGACCTTCCGCTCTCGGAGTCTCAGCTGTCCTCAAGACTACAAGCGCACGCACCCCCGATCATCTCCGTCAGCGTAACCGCGCCCGTCACCACACAGAGGCTGACGGACATCCTGACCCGCTTGAACTCCATTCCAGACGCACAGATCCAACTGGAGACGCCGCCATGAAGCGCGCCAGAAAGAGCTCCAAACTCGAACCGACAACCGCCCTGATCAATATCGTGTTCCTGATCCTGATCTTCTTCATGGTCGCCGGCACGCTGTCCGGCCCGCCTGATCCGTCGCTGGAATTCGTCCAGACTTCCAGTCTGGAATGCTGCACATCCCCTGATGCCCTGTCGATCTCGCAAAGCGGCGCGCTGTCCCTTGCTGGCGAACGCCTGCCCTCGATCGATGCCTATCTGTCCACTCTCGACCAGACCTCACCGATCGCACGCCTCGCCCCAGACCGAGACCTGCCTGCCCACAAGCTGATCTTGATCATTCAGAACCTGCAAACCCACGGCGTCCAGAACATCACAATCGTGACGGAGACAATGTCCTCATGAAACGGTCCACCCTTTTGAAAACCAGCATATGCGGCGCGGCCGCCATCGCCACGCATGTCGGGCTGATGCACGCAATCCCATCAGGAACACATGATCGTTCCGAATTGATCGAGGGCGGCCGTATTGCGGTTCAGCTTGTCAGCGCAAGCGTCACCACCTCATCACCAGCACCTGCGCCCCAAGCCGCAACCGAAAAGGCCAGATCCGAGACAGAAGCGCCCCCACCTACCACAACCAAGCCAGCCCCGGCCGCGCCAG
>PAQI01000020.1 GCA_002709235.1 Hirschia sp. | reverse complement strand
GGGGGGGGGGGAGCAAGAGATGAGGCTCGTATCTCTGCGGGAATTGGCTTTTTTGAGCATCTGTGTCCTGCCTTTTGTTTTGTTCAGCCCGATGTCTGCCGCGCCGCAGGCGGATGAGGACGGCGGCTTGCTGTCTTCCAATATTGATTTTGCGGGAAGCGGGCGGGTGCGGCTGGTGCCCGACAATTTGTTCGCAGTGGATTTTCAGGATGAATCAACAGGCTGGGCGGGGGGCTACTACGGCACAATCCTGAAGACCGAGGATGGTGGTGAAAGCTGGAGAAAAATAGAAACTCCCTATACCGACTTAATCCGGCGCATCGATTTTTCCGATGAGCTGACAGGTTTTGCGGTGACCAGTCGCGGCCGCATCCTGAAGTCCGAAGACGGAGGCGTGTCCTGGACAGTGTCTCACACGGAAGCACACACAAATCTCCGCGACATCTATTGCCTGGATGCCCGGACCGCATGGGTCGTCGGCCATGAAGGTACAATTCTGTACACGGCGGATGGCGGTGACACCTGGGTCCGTCAGTCCCTGACGGACTTCCAGGGAAGGGATCTGCCCCGGCTTAACGGGATTGCCCGCTTCGAGAACGGCCGTCTGATCCTGGTCGGGGAATTTGGTGTTGTCGCCACGTCCACCGACAACGGGTCGCACTGGAGCGTTCTGGGTGGAGGTGAATCCTCTGTCACCTATACGTCCGTCGCCACGTGGGGCAACCACGCGATGGCGGTCGGGTTGGGGGGGGCTCTGGTCAAGGTGTCCGAGTTGCCCGGAAGCGCTCTGGAAACAGGTGAGGAACTTTCGCTTCAGATCGAAAACGTGAATTCCGGAACAGAGGAGCATCTTTTCGATCTCAGTCTTCAGCCGTCCGGCGATGGGTTGGTCGTCGGGCAGGGCGGGGTGTTGAGGCTTGTGGCCGGTGCCCCGGACTCGCTTCTTGCACCGATTGAGAACTTGCCCGGGTTTCGCTGGTACGGCGGCGTCTCCGCGGTCGACAAAAATGGAAATTACATCGTGGTCGGATCAAGCGGGGCTCTTCTGACAGTAGAGTCTGACCGGCTTGTCGCCCATCAAATGGTTCGCTGGTGAGCAGACACGCTGCGTCTCCATCTCCAAGTATCTAGGGTTTATTGTTGTGGTAAAATTTATCTCCGATATCGTTGTCAGGTTTCCTCGTTTCATCCTGGTGCTGGCCCTGATCGTGACATCGGTGGCCGGGTATTTCGGAGCCACGGGCGTCTCTCTGAAGGTCGTCCTTGAGGACATGCTGCCGGCCAATCACCCGAATGTTGATCTGTACAAGGAATTCAGTGATCAGTTCGGTGGTGTCAACAATGTACTGATTGAGGTGCGGAGTACATCCGGTGACATCTACAATAGCGACTTTCTGGAAATCTATCGGGAAATTTCCGATGAAATCTACTTTCACGATTCAAATGTGAGGCCTCTTTTCGAGGCGGCCAATCTGCGAAAGACGCGGTCTGTTTCCGGCCGTGAAGGCCAGATCCTTGTCCATCCGCTCATGTGGCCGGAATTGCCGTCGGACGAAGCGGGTATGACGCAGTTCAAGCAGATGGTGCGCAGCCAGTTCCTCGGGGGGCTGGTGTCGCTTGATGAAACGGCAATGATGATTTCGGCCGAGTTGTCGGAAGACATCGATACAAGACAATTCATTTCATTCGTAGACGATCTGAAAGCGCAGTTTGCCGAGGAGGATGTTGTCATTTCGGTCGTCGGGAGGCCGGTTCTGCTCGGTACCGTGAAGAAGTATCTGCCTCATATGCTGCTGGTCTTTGCAGCTTCTATACTGGCCATTGCGGTCGTGCTTTATATCTACTTCCGGTGCTGGATCGGAGTTGCCGTTCCCATGCTGGTGGCGTTTGCCGTCACGATCTGGGGATTTGGTGCCATTGGAGCGGTTGGGTACAATCTTGATCCGCTTCTGCTGCTGCTTCCGTTTTTTGTATTTGCGACCGTTCTGTCGCATTCGGTTCAGTTCGTCTCACGAGTGTTCGATGAGGTCGAGAATTATCCATCCATGAGGGGCTCGGTCGGGGAAGGGCTTAAGCGGCTTCTGTTTCCGAGTACTGCTGCAGTCATTACGGATGCGGCCGGTTTTGCGGTTCTGGCACTTGTTGCAATTCCAAGTATACAGTCTCTGGCGTTCATCTGTACGTTCTGGCTGTTGACGCTGACGCCTGGAATTATTGTCGCAGCTGCCTTCATGGCTATCCTTCGCAAGCCGAAATCGTTTCGCACGACCCTGCCGGGGCAAGGTGTGCTCGCAAGGATATTTGGGCTGCGCGCCTCACGCTTCGTCTTCATGCCGGCATTCCTGATCGCCCTACTGGGGGGGGTCGTGGTCTCGCAAGGCCTGAAGATAGGCGACGCCGAAGGAAGCCCCATTCTTTGGCAGGATTCCGAATACAACAACGATGTTCGCAGGATAAACTCAAGTTTCGACAGGGTCGGCACGGATGTGATGCAGGCGTACTTTTCCGGAGACGGGGAAATCATGCTGGATCCGAGAGTATATCATCAGATCGAGGCTTTCGATCGCTACGTCTACGAGCGTGTCCCTGTCGCAACCCGGGCGCAAAGCCTGGTCCCAATTGTCAAGAATATCAACATGGTGCTCTGGGAGGGCGACCCCTCCTATCAGATCGTTCCGGATACCGAGGACGAGATCGGTCTGAACATCTACATGTTTCGTTCCGGCGGCGAGCCGGGAGACTTTGCCGCATACACGAATTCCGAATGGAGCATCGGCAAGCTCGCGATCTATACGAGTGAACACAGTGCGGACACGGTGAATGCCCTGCAGGCGGCGGGCGACCAGTTTTCAGATGAATACGCTTTCGAGGAAGATGAGCCACGAGTCCAATATGCCGGTGGCCAAGTCGGTCTCATCAAGGCCGCCAATGATGAGGTTGAACACAAGGAGAATCTGCTCCTGGTTGCGATCATAATCGTGATTGCGTTCAATCTGCTCTGGCTCTACCGGTCTCCGGCCATTGCGGCAACGATCATCCTTGTGCTGACGACATCCCATTATATTACCATGAGCGTCATGACGCTTATGGATGTAGGCATGAACCTCAATACGCTGCCGCTGGCTGCTTTGGGCCTTGGAAGGGGGGTGGATTACAGCATCTACCTCGCTGATCGGATTCGGGACGAGATGCTCCACGGGTTTGATTTCAAAGAAGCCGCAAAGCGAGCATTCAATACGTCCGGTGTCGCTGTCATTGTAACAGCATTGACGATGATTCTGCCCCTGTTGCCTTGGTACTTCCTGTCACCAATAAGGTTTCAGGCCGAAATGGGCGTGCTTCTGGCGATCATTCTTCTCTTCAACATGGTTGGGGCGCTGACGGTAGTTCCTGCTTTGATTGGCATTCTGAAGCCACGTGGGTTTCCATTTTTCCGGTCGGAATTCGAACCAGAATTTCAATCTACTGAGGATGAAAATCCGGTAGGAAACCGCACAAAATTCCAATCAATATGAGGGAGAATAGGATGACTAAAAGTGCACAAAAGTATAAATGCATGAGTGTGTCTCATTGGATACCTGGAGCGACCGCGTTGCTTGCTCTGATCGGCTTGTCGTCAACAGCAAGTGCTCAGTCGCTTTCGGATGCTCTCGGGCTTCCTGATAATGTCTGGGTCGGAGGAAGACTCACACAGGGAACCGGTGTCTATTTTGATCGCTATGGCGACGACAAGGTTGGCATTGGTCCTTCGCAGTTCGTTGCGCAAATTCAGGCAGAATGGACACCGAACAACAATGTAACAGTTGTGTCGGATTTTTGGCTGAGAGGGGACTGGTATTACGATCTGGATGACGGCGAGGCTGTTGGACCGGGCACGCCGGATTTTTCCCAAGGGCCTCCATTTCGAGATCGCTTCGATTTCCAGCTTACTGACAACGGCTCTCTCGTAATGCCGCAGCCGTTCGGCAATGATGGCAAGGAGAGTCGATTTCTCGATGATTTCGAAGAAGACATCATCCGGGAATTTTCAATTGCTCTCGCGGATTCCGAAGGGCGGGCCAATCTGAAACTTGGAAAATTTCAGCGTGGGTGGGGCCAAGCGGACGGCCTCCGGCTGCTGGATATCCTCAATCCCCAGGACCTGCGGCAGAGGTCCATTTTTACCGATACCGAGGATCTCAGGATTTCGCAATGGAGTGCGGCTCTGGCACTTGATGTGAATGCGCTTGGTATAGGCGCACCCTTCACTGGATTGGGCATGAAAAACTCCTCGTTGGAAGTCGTCTACACTCCCATTGTGCGGCATAGCGAGTTTGTCGTGAACAATCCAACCCCAAATTCGAGCACTTCAGGGGGGCCTTTTGGCCTGCCATTCCCTCGCATGGTCGAGGGACAATCGGGCTTCGGGATGCCCTTGCTGGGAGCGAAGCTGACAGACAAGGAGACCGAGGCGTGGGAGGATTCGGAGGTCGGACTTCGACTGAAGTTCGACACCCTAGGAGGGCAGGCGACGATCAATGGATTTTATGGCTTCCAAGATCTTCCCATATTAGTCAACACGGGTGCCACAGTTCACATCGGCACTTTTCTCGGAGACGAGAATGCAATAGGTGTCGTGAATGTTCCGATTGATCTTGCGACGACGATCGGGGCCATGAATGGGCCTGGGCAATATGTGGATTTTATTCAGTCTCTTGCTGCGGGAACCGCGGCACCGGGTGACTTTCCGCTTATTCCGTCTGGCTGCTTGGACATTCTGGATCCCGCTGGCGGTGGGGTCCCGTGTTCCATAACTGCTGATTTCGACATGGATTATACTTACCGGCAAAAGACTGTAGGCTTTTCCTTTACCCGTGACATGACTGAAATTCGTCTTGGAGGAAAAGGTGTCTCTCCGGTTCTGCGTCTTGAGGCGGCCTATGAGTTCGATAAGCCTTTCAACAAAGGTACGATCGATGATCCGTTCATCCCGGGGCAAGTCATCGTCGGTACACCGGCTCTGATTACAACCCGAGAGGACACTGTTGCGGAAAGGGATCAGGTGTCTCTGTTGATCGGAGTCGACTTCAATCTCTGGGTTCCTGGCTGGGAGTCTCAGCGCAGCTCGATTTTCATGACCACCCAGTTCTTCGAGATCTATACCGAAGACGCTGACGGCCTGCTCTTTCAGGCGCCGTATGCGCTTACAAATGTGGAAGAACATCAAGAATTCCTTACACAGACATATTCTAAAGGTCTGTTCAACGACAAGGTGATCCTGGATGGCTTGGCAATCTGGGACATGGATAAAGGCGGCGTCGCCTTTAGGCAGAGGATCGACTTTGCCGTAGGCGGAGGAAGCTGGAAGCCGAGAATTGAACTTGGCTATTTTGGCGGGAAGGAAGAGCAGGGCCTTTTGGGCCTCTATAAAAACTCAGACTACGTGGAGTTTTCACTGACATACCAATTCTGAAAGTCAGGATGAAGGTATGGCCACGCCAGTCTGAACAAACAAAATGGAGAGTGAAATGCGCAGTGCGAAACTGAAGAATATACTAGCCGGAGCGGCTGGGTTTGTCGCCTTGGCGGTGGCAAGCACCCCTGCCGCCCAGGCTCAAGAAGACTATATCGCCAAGTGGAAGGAGTTTGCCGCTGAAACGGGGCTGCCCGAACATCAGGCCTGGGCAGATATGCTCGACAATGATGAAACGAGAGCCCTGGAAAAGGCGTGGAGCGACTATCGCGGCTATACTGCGACGTCACTGATCGAAGCGGCTGATCTTCCTGATGATCTGAAACCGGGCCTGATCATCACGAAGGATAACCTGGCGTCCATGCCATGGTTGGCGGATTATCTGCCGCAGTTCTGGATGGACCGCCTGAGCAGTGAATGGATGGGGATTGAAGGCATCAGGATCGTACCGACGACCCACTACTACATGCAGAAGCCTTTACTCGACGCCACAAAGAATTTGGGTCCTGATCCATTCTCGATCAACGAAAAGGGAGAGCTGATCGACAAGAACGGACAAAATGGGCTTCTGACGAAGGCTGGCCTTCCCTTCCTAAATCCTAAAAATGGCGACGAATTGAACTGGCTGTTCAATTCCCACGGTGTGGGCACGGAGGATCTTTGGTTCAACCCGGTTGTCATGACCGGCTGCAGCGCGAAGAATAAGGTCGAGCGCACTTACACCGCAAACATGTGGTGGCGAAAGATGGCAGGCAGGGTAGGCAAGGCGCCTCTCGGGAATGTCCCTGGGTTTGAAGGTGTGGCAGAGGCTGGGGCTCTTCTTCTGACATCTCCTCGAGATGTCCGCGGACTGGCAGGTGTGCGGGGGCGCTTTGCTGACGCCGACAAAGACGACAATTTTAAGCTCTTCATCCCGACCTTGCGCCGAACACGCACCCTTACGGGGACCAACGGTCAGGATCCGATCGCGCCGTCTCTTGAGCTGACCTGGGATGAGTGGCGCAGCCAGTGGGCTAAGACCGACAAGCGAAAGTTCAAGTATACGATGGTCAAGGAAGGCTTCGTGCTTGCCGCGCCCGAGGTTGGTGCAGCCTATGACCCTTACCGTTCCGATGATGCTCGCTGCGGGCTGACAGGGATCGTGGACATGGAGCTGCGGCCTGTGTGGGTCTACGATATCGATGACCTGACAAACAGCTACCAGTACTCCAAGAAGCGCGTCTGGGTAGACAAGGAACTCTACTATACCCAGTGGATGGAGATGTTCGACCGTCGCGGGAATCTGTGGCGGGCATGGGGCGATTCACGTTGGTGGCAGCCAACCACGGGCAAAGCCATGTGGCGCACTGTTATCATTCCGAATGTCATCTCGAAACGTCATACGATAATGAGCCAGACTTCGGACTGGGAAGGTGTTGATGAAATGGATAATGCCCTATTCGATATCGATAAGCTTAGAGACAAACGCTAGTCTCGCCAGTTCGCCGTGTCGGTGCTTCATATTCACACAAGAGCCGACACGGCATCTTGCCATTTGATGCGGCGCCGATTTCGCTCGTCGGCCGCCCGTTCCCACCCCGCGCCAAGTCCCCCGGATGTTTAGATATGACGGTGCCGGGGCGCCGCTTTCCGGAGAAGTCACATGAGTAGGTACAAAGAAGTTTACGAACATTGGCAATCTGACCCGGATAACTTCTGGGAAGAGGCGGCGGGCGATCTGGACTGGCACCGGCCATTCGACAGCGTACGAAGCGATGTCGGCAATGGATCCACGCGATGGTTTGCTGGCGCTGAATGCAATATTTGCTGGAATGCGCTCGACCGTCATATCGCAGAAGGCAGAGGAGACTACGTTGCCCTTGTCTATGACAGCGCAATGACTGGGGCGCAGGCGCGCTACACTTATTCTGAGTTGCTTGAAGAGGTCTGCGCCATGGCTGTAGTTCTCAGGGATCTCGGCGTGGAGAAGGGTGACAGGGTTCTCATCTACATGCCCATGGTGCCCGAGGCGGTAATCGCCATGCTCGCCACAGCGCGTATCGGTGCAATTCATGTCGTGGTATTTGGGGGGTTTGCGGCAAAGGAGTTGGCAACCCGGATTCAGGACGCCAAACCAAAAGTGATTTTGTCGGCATCCTGTGGACTCGAGCCTGGTCGAATCGTCGAATACAAGCCTCTCCTCGACGAGGCGATCAGGCTCGGCCTTTTTTCTCCCGATCATACAGTAATACTGCAGAGACCTTCTCATGAGTGTGAATTAGCAGGGCAATCAGAACACGAATGGTATTCGCTGGTGCAAAAAGCGAAGTTGGAACCCGGGCATACTTCGTGCGAGTGGGTCGGTTCGAACCATCCGCTCTACATCCTCCACACTTCGGGAACCACCGGTGTGCCAAAAGGCATCGTGCGCGACCATGGCGGGTATATGGTGGCGCTCAAATGGTCGATGACCAACATATACAATGTCAAGCAAACAGATGTGTTCTGGGCGGCATCGGATGTGGGCTGGGTCGTGGGCCATTCGTATATTGTCTACGGTCCGCTTCTGAATGGAAGCACGACCCTTCTTTTTGAAGGAAAACCCGTTGGAACACCGGATGCCGGAACCTTCTGGAGGGTCATCGAGGAGCACGGTGTCAGTACGCTGTTTGCGGCTCCTACCGCGATACGCGCGATAAAAAAGGCTGATCCGCAGGGCACGTTATTGGCAGAGTACGATTTGAGTGTGTTCAACCAGCTGTTTCTTGCCGGTGAGAGGGCCGATCCCGATACAATTCAGTGGGCTGAAAAAATTCTAAACGTGCCAGTAATTGACCATTGGTGGCAGACGGAAACGGGTTGGCCCATTGCCGCAAATCCGCTCGGTCTTGAACAATTACCAATTGTCTATGGATCGAGTTGTGTCCCCATGCCTGGCTTCGACGTACGGATTGTCAATGATGGTGGGTCTGAACTGGCCAAGGGGCTTCAGGGATCAGTTGTGGTGAAGTTGCCCCTGCCACCTGGGTGTCTGGTTACTTTGTGGCACAATGAGGAAGGCTTCGTAGACTCTTATTTTTCGGAATTTCCGGGATACTACAAGACGGGTGATGCCGGATACATCGACGATCAGGGATATCTTCACATCATGAGTCGTGTCGATGATATTATCAATGTCGCCGGGCACAGGCTTTCGACCGGTGCTATTGAGCAGGTCGTTGCGAGCCATCCTGATGTCGCAGAGTGCGCAATTATCGGCTTAGCAGACGAACTCAAAGGGGAAGTCCCATTCGGGATGCTTGTCCTCAATGATGGTGTGCAGCGTTCCGAAGGCGAAATTGTTTCGGAGGTAATAAATTTAGTCCGTGCAGAGATAGGCGCAGTCACAGCATTTCGCAAAGCCATTGTTGTGGCTCAGTTGCCCAAAACTCGCTCCGGAAAGATTTTGCGCAGAACGCTTAAGTCTCTAGCCGATGGCAAGGAATATAGCATGCCCGCGACCATTGATAACCCGGGCGTACTTCAGGATATCGAGATTACGCTGAAGAATAGTGAATGAACATTCGGACAATCTGGGATCGTTTTAGTTTGAATAGTGATCAATATGGAACTGAATAGAGGTGCAATTATGAAGGCTTATGCTTACTCCAAGACGGGTCCAGCCGAAGAAGTATTTCAAATTCAGGAAGTTCACCTGCCGGAACCTGGCCCGGGAGAGATATGCGTCCGGATGCAGTGGACCGGTGTGAACCCGTCAGATGTTAAGACCAGAAGCGGACATATTCCGTCGGCGATACCTTTTCCAAGAGTTCCGCATAGTGACGGGTCTGGATACATCGAGTCGGTTGGAACCGGGGTAAGTAATTTCAAACCGGGCGATAGGGTCTGGGTGTGGAATGCTGCATGGGGGCGAAGCCTTGGGACGGCTGCTGAGTTTGTGATTCTTCCGCAAGCACAAGCTCAACCCTTGCCTGATAATTGCCCATTGGAAGTGGGTGCCTGTCTTGGGATTCCGGCTATGACGGCATGTCATACGGTGGTCTCGAATGGTGGCGTTTCCGGGCAAACAGTTTTGGTCGCAGGAGGGGCTGGAGCAGTCGGTCATTATGCCATTCAGGCAGCCAAATACGCAGGCGCGCAGACAGTCATTGCGACTGTCAGCGCGCCGGAGAAGGCGAAGCTCGCAGAAGAAGCGGGTGCGGATATTGTCTTAAATTATCGCACGGATGATCTGGTTGCGGCGATTAATGAAGTGACCGGCGGTCGAGGTGTGGATCGCATAATTGAAGTTGATGTCGCAAAAAATGTTGCAACTGATGTCTCTCTCTTGTGCGAGGGAGGGGTGGTGCTCGCTTACGGAAGCAGCAGTAAGGAGGTGGTCGTACCATTTTCTGCGTCCATTGCGAGAAACATCACATACTGCTTCTTTATCGCTTACAAGCTTTCGGACACAGCTCGGCGCGAAGCACAGAAACTTCTGTACTCGATGCTCCAGAGCGAGAAGATGATCCACAATATCGCTTTGAAGTTGAAGTTAGACGACATTGTCAAGGCACATCAGTTGGTCGAAAGCGGGCAGGTGGCGGGCAACATTGTGTTGGAAGTTAACTAGGTCGCGCGACGCAGTGACGGCGTTCGTTTAGAGTATTGGGAGCTTAAGAGGTGTTTGCGCCCCGTTTCGTGATTGGATGCACACTCTTTGGAGAACTGCGAAGATGGTCTGCGCCTGTGGGCCTTGTTCGAGCCATACAGTCTCCTTTGGCGGAGGAGGTATGCTGCATTCAGTCTGGTGCCCCTTGCTAGGCCGGGGACCTGGACGCAAGTGCGGCTGAGATTCTGCAAGCTTTTCGATGATTGGCTTATTTTCAAGGTCGAAATTTGTTGACAGGCGAAAAAAATAATTTTATTTGAAAAAAAGAACAATATGGTCGAGGAAACATTCAATCAAATGGCTGAACAAGAATTCTCTCGTAGTTCTGCTGCGGTGGATGCCGATGGCGCCGGCAGCTTGATTGAGTCGACTTATGGTCTGCTGAGCTCCGACATAATTCATGGCAAATACTCACCTGGTGAGAAGCTGAAACTGCAGTCTTTGAGTGACAATTACAGCGTCAGCGTAGGGACGGTCCGAGAGTCGCTATCCTTGCTCGTATCCGACGGTTTGGTCCTTACGCAAGCTCAACGGGGCTTCCGCGTAGCGCCAATGTCGATTGGCGATTTTCAGGATCTTACAAAGGCCCGGGTTCTGCTGGAGTCCTCCTCGTTGCGGGATAGTATTCTGCTTGGCAAGGACGACTGGGAGGGGCGGGTTGTCCAAGCATACCATCAGCTATCCCTCGCAGAGAAAGGGCTGCAAGCGGATCCTGTCACCAATTTTGATTTCTGGGAACTGAGAAATCAGGAATTCCACGATGCCTTAGTTTCTGCCGCAGACTCCCGATGGGTCCAACGCTTTCGGGGTGTCCTTTATAAGCAAGCAGAGCGATATCGGCGCGTTACGACATCTAAGCGAGCTAATCCCGGCATTACCGTTCATGAGGAACATCGGCAAATCTACGAGCTGGCCATGGGACGTGATGCGGAGGGCGCCGTTGAAGCGCTTTCGACTCATATTTGGGCCTCATTCGAGTTCATGGAAAAAAGTGGCCTGTTAGTGAAAGGTCCGGGTGCGGAGTAAATAGCCCGATCAAGATTAAGTGGGCAATTTTGTTGCTTGGAAAAGGTTGAGGAAAAATGACTGTAGAAAAAACAAAAACCAGACTGAATATTGGTGCGGATCCCAGGGAGTTTCAAAAGAGACCCTCTTGGACCAATGAGGATATCCTCGCTCTTTTGGATGAAGAGGATGGCACGCTCGACCCTCGTATCTACACGGATGAGGATCTCTACAGGTTGGAGCAGGAGAGGGTGTTTGGTCGAGCCTGGATCCTGTTGGGGCACGAAACCCATGTGCCCAAGCCAGGAGATTTTCTGACGACATATATGGGGGAGGACCCAGTCATTCTGGTTCGTCAGAAGGATAAGAGTCTGAGGGTCTTTCTGAATCAGTGTCCCCACAGAGGTATGCGAATTTGTCGGACGGATGGCGGCAATGCAAAGTCCTTTACCTGCAGCTATCATGGCTGGGCCTACGATCTCGGGGGGAACTTGATCAACGTTCCTTATGAGTCTGAGGCGTTTTGCAGCGATTTCAACAAGTCGGAATGGGGGCCAACTCACGCGCGCGTCGAGACATATAAAGGGCTGGTCTTCGCGAATTGGGACAAGAACGCTCCTACCCTGTTGGAGTATCTGAGTGATGCGACCTATTATATGGATCACATGTTGGATCGCACGCCGGCCGGGACAGAGGTCATCGGCGGGATGCAGAAATGGGTCATCCCCTGCAATTGGAAATTTGCTGCCGAACAATTCTGCAGCGATATGTATCATGCAGGTACTGTATCCCACCTTTCCGGTATTGAGGCTGGTCTACCAGAAGGCATGGAGCTTTCCGATACCAAGATTCCGACTGTAGGGTATCAGTTCCGGGCCAAATGGGGTGGTCATGGTACGGGTTTCTATGTCGGGGAACCTGGCATGATGCTGGCGATCATGGGGCCGAAGGTCACCGAATACTGGACGGACAGCGAAGCGGCCAACAGAGCTGAAAAGCATCTTGGTAGTGCTGAAAGGGCACGCCAGTTGATGGTTCAGCACATGACCGTTTTTCCGACATGTTCGTTCCTTCCGGGTATCAACACAGTGCGAACATGGCAGCCTCGCGGGCCACACGAAACGGAGATTTGGGCATTTACGGTTGTTGATGCGGACGCGCCTGAGGAGGTCAAGGAGGAATACCGTCGGCAGACATTGAGAACTTTCTCAGCGGGCGGTGTGTTTGAGCAGGATGATGGCGAGAACTGGGTCGAAATTCAGAGTGTCCTGCGTGGCCATCAGGCTCGCAAGCGCCGTTTCAATATCCAGATGGGCAAGGGCCGATCCGGTGTTGGAAACAAGGATTTCCCGGGCAGTATTGGTTACGTTTACAATGAAGAAGCGGCGCGGGGGCTGTACCGTCAGTGGATCCGCATGATGACGGAACCCAGTTGGGAAACTCTGGGGCCGTAGCGGCAGCCAGGCAAGAGGAAAACAGAAACTGGCCGCATAAGCTAAGTTCCGAGAAGAAATCACTGAAGCACCACGCACAAAGGAGTGCCTGGCCGCTGATGGGATCGGGGCATGCGGCTGACAGGAGGAAGCGATGATTGACGAAAAGATGCGAGCGGCAACCCGGCAGGGAGACATAAGCCTTGAAGCGCTCTCGCTGCAACATGAGGTAGAGCAGTTTTATTATCGAGAAGCCCTTCTTCTTGATAGACATGAGTTTAACGATTGGTTCGACTTGCTCGATGAGGATATTCGCTACTTCATGCCTATACGGACGAATAGGACCCGTCGCGAGCAAAAGAAGCTAGAGTACACCAAAGATAACGAGTTCGCGCATTTCGACGATGACCTCACCATGATGCGTGGACGTCAGAGAAAGCTCATGTCGGATGTGGGGTGGTCTGAAAATCCTGCGTCAAGGACTCGGCATATTGTCGGAAATGTTCTGATAGAGGAAGAGTTATCTGCCTCAGAGCTGAGCGTCGTCTCATCCTTTATCGTGTACCGCAACCGCCTGGAACGCCAGGTCGACATATTTGCGGGGGAGAGACTGGATGTTTTGCGTCGGGCCGAGAATGAACTCGGGTTCAAGATTGCAAAACGTACGATTCATATCGATCAGAGTACTATTCTGTCGAACAATCTCAGCCTGTTTTTTTGAGAGGCTGTCATGGCATTCGAGAAAGTCTGCAATCTAGAGGATGTGTCCGAAGGAGAGGCGCTGCAGATCGAGACATTCGAGGAAGCGATAGCCGTCTATAATGTAGGTGGGCAGATATTCGCGACTCAGGATCGATGCACACATGGGGACTGGTCACTCGCAGACGGCTTTCTTGAAGATGGCGTTATCGAGTGCACCCTCCATTGGGGAAAATTCTGTGTACGAACTGGTAAGGTAAAGGCGCCACCAGCCTGTGATCCACTGACAATTTATCCCGTAGAAGTTCGTGGAGGTGAAATCTTCGTTGACTACGAGGCGGGAAAGGTTGGTGAGTGATGCAGACCGTCGCAATTGTTGGAGCGGGGATAGCGGGTGTTACGGCCTGTCGCTCTTTGAGAGAAAGCGGATTTTCGGGGAGCATCATTCTATTCGGCGATGAGGCGCAAGAGCCTTATGACCGGCCTTCCCTGTCAAAATCTACCCTCAAGACGGGGGGGCCTCCACCGCCTCTGGCCAAGCCGGGTTGGGAACAGGAATTCGATGTGGAGATGCGGCTTGGTGAGCGCGTCATTTCGGTCGATTTTCATGCAAGGTCCCTTGTTCTTGACCGGCAGCGGAGCGTGACCTTTGACAAGCTTGTCCTAGCCGTAGGGGCGCGTGCAAGGAGTTTGGCGGCTGCAAGATCTGCTCCACCGGGCACCGTTCATGTTTTGCGGACGTTGGCAGACAGTGCCGCCTTGCGAGAGGAACTTGGTGCGGGTCGGCGAGTGATCATCATTGGCGGTGGTCTTATTGGTTGCGAGCTGGCGACAACTGTCAGAACCATGGGGTGCGAAGTTGTCCTCCTGGAGTCGTCAGACGAACTACTGCTGCGGGTTCTGGGCAGGAAGATGGGGGCATGGTGCCGTGATCGGCTAACCGGACTTGGCGTGGAAATTCATTTGGGCGTGTCTGTCACGAGCATCTCCACAGATGCTGGCGTGCGGGATGTCCGTTGCTCATCGGGGCGCCGGTTTACTGGTGATGTCGCCATAGTCTGCGTTGGCGCGGAGCCTTCGGTCGAGCTTGCCCGGGATGCTGGGCTTGCTTGCAATAGAGGGGTTCTGGTTGACGCCTGCGGGCGAACGGACAATCCGGCCGTGTTCGCAATTGGCGATGCTGCCAGCTGGCCTTTGCGCGATGGAGGGCAGCGCAGCCTTGAGACCTATCTGAACTCTCAGAGCCAGGCCATATGCGCCGCATGCTCTATAGTGGGGCGGGCGAAGCCGGTGCCCCAAATTCCGATATCCTGGACGGAGATTGCAGGTTCTCACATTCAGATGATGGGAGACGTCGAAGGGCCGGGTGCAATCGTTGAGCGAAAGAGCCCAGAGGGGGACGCGAACATGTATCTGCGCCTGCATAATGGCGTAATTCAGGCTGCGATTTCCATCGATAGGGCGAAGGATTTTGCTTTTGTGACGAAGCTCATTGAGCGGGAATTTGAGGTCGATTCGAACATGCTCGCGGATGGGACGACAGGCATGCGGGATGTTTTCAAGGCTGCATCCCGTGCGGACGTAAAATGCTGAGTGAACAAACAAATCAAAATATCGAAGGGAGAAAACAATGGCTGTAAAGAAACTTGGATACCTCGGATTCGGCGCTTCGGATATTGAAGCATGGCGGTCCTACGCGACGAAGACACTGGGCTTGATGGATGCGGGATCGAAGCGCGATGCTTTGTTGTTACGGCTGGACTCGCGCGGATGGCGGATCGGAGTCCATCCGAGTCCCAAGGATGACATCCTCTACGCCGGATTTGAAGTTGAGAACAAAGCCGACATGGAACGTGTCGCTCAAACGCTTGAGCAGTGCGGTGTCCCAATCCAGCGGGCCAATCCGGAGGAGCTGGCGGAACGTGCCGTCATCGACTTCGTGAAGTGTAAGGACCCGTCAGGTGTTACGATCGAGATCTATTACGGGGCAAGCGAACTCTATGAGGTGCCGTTTGTTTCTCCTGCCGGGGTGTCCGGTTTCATTACCGAGGATCAAGGACTGGGCCATTACGTCCTGAGTGTTGACGATCTTGAGCAGTCTCTGGATTTCTATATCCGGGGGCTCGGTATGGAACTTTCCGACATCATCGACTGGCAGATGAACCCAGAGGTGAAGCTTCAAGTCAATTTTCTGCATTGCAACAGGCGGCATCATACGCTGGCCTTGATACAGGCGCCGGCCCCGAAACGGCTGCACCATTTCATGCTGGAAGTGTCCTCGTTTGACGATGTTGGCAGGGCATATGATCGGGTTATCGATCAAAATCAGGTCGTGATGACAATGGGGCGCCACACCAATGATCACATGTATTCCTTTTACGGAGCAACTCCTTCAGGGTTTGCCGTAGAATATGGCTGGGGAGCGCGGACGATCGAGGCCGATTGGTCGGTGGTTCGATACGATAGCATCAGCATGTGGGGGCACAAGTTTATGGGGATGGGGGCCGCTTAGACGATCGGCAGACTTCTGAGCAACGGCAGTATTGTCAGAGTGTGACAAATTTGAATTTACAGGTGAGGTATGTCCGAAACTGATACTGACATTAAACAAACCAATCCAGAGGTTGCGAAAGTAGTCAATCTGAATGGTATTCGTACTAATTATCACGATCTGGGCGCAGGCTTCCCTGTCATGCTGATACATGGCTCTGGTCCGGGAGTATCGGCCTGGGCGAATTGGCGGTTGGCCATGCCAGGCCTTTCAAAGGTTGCCAGAGTAATTGCGCCAGACATGTTGGGGTTTGGTTACTCAGATCGTCCAGGCAAGGAATATTACAATAAAGACCAGTGGCTCAATCAATTGTTGTCGCTGATGGATGCTTTGGAAATTGAGCGTACCGACCTTGTTGGGAATTCTTTTGGAGGCGGAATCTCATTGGCGATGGCCATTCGATACCCTGACCGGGTCCGACGTATCGTTTTGATGGGGAGTGCTGGACTGGATCTTGGATTGAGCGATGCTCTGGACCAGGTGTGGGGGTACACACCTTCGCTAGATAATATGCGCAGATTGCTTGATATATTCGCATATGATCGGGCTCTGGTCACCGACGAACTTGCCGAACTGCGCTACCAGGCGAGTATTCGTCCGGGGTTTCAGGAATCGTTCTCAGAAATGTTTCCGGCACCCAGGGGGCGCTGGCTGACAGAACTTGCCAGCGAAGAAGGGCTTCTCAGAGAGATACCTCATGAGACGCTGGTTATACATGGGCGAGAAGACTTGGTTGTGCCGCTGGAAAATGGCTACCGTCTGGCTGAATTGATTCAACGATCCCAGCTTCACGTTTTCGGGCAATGCGGCCATTGGGCCCAAATCGAGCATGCTGCCCGGTTCGAAAAGCTGGTCATCGATTTCATAATGGAGAAGGGCAACTCGTAAAATTATTCAGCGTGGGAATTAGATCGGGTTTTTGGCTTGGTCGGACCAAAAGATAGGAGGGGTTCAATTCCCGGAGAATGTCGACATTCAGTTTCAGCGCTCGCCTAATGTATTCCTCCCACAGTAGCGGGTGTTGCATGGGGTGCTGAGTGCGCTCAGTGGAAGTGCTCAGTACCCCGCTTTTTTATTTCGTTGGCGACAAGAATATCCCCTCAACAAAACCTTAAGCGAAAGGTTGAAAGTATGTCCAAACGTAAAAACTTGATGTTGCAGCTTGAAGGGGCCCGTATTCATGCTGTGAGTGAAGGCGAAGGTCCACTGGTTGTTCTGCTCCATGGCTTTCCCGAGTCGTGGTATTCTTGGCGGCATCAGCTGACCGCTCTGGCACGTGCCGGGTATAGAGCGGTTGCGATAGACCACCGTGGTTACGGACGCTCATCCAAGTTTCCTGCTGATGATGATTATCAAATCAAGTCGCTTGTTTCCGACGTGAAGGGAGTGGTGAGTGCACTTGGCGAGGAACGCGCGGTCGTTGTTGGGCATGATTGGGGGGCTGTCGTCGCTTGGACCTGTGCCTGGCTGCATCCGGACGTCTTTCATGGTGTAGTTGGCTTGGCCATTCCTTTTTCCGGGCAAGGGTTGATCGCATTGCCCGGCTCACCCTTTGGCGAAGTGCCTCCAGACCGACTTCACAAGGATATTGCGGGTCCGGGCCAGGATTTCTATCAGGATTATTTCGGCGCGCTCACGCCGGCCATTACAGAATTCGAAGCAGATGCTAGGGGGTGGCTTCTCGACGTGTATTGGGGCTTTTGCGCCGAAGCAATGATCGGCGCCGGATTGAGGGATCTGCTAAAGCTGCCACAAGTTGACGTTATCCGGCAAAGTCCATTGTGTATTCCCCGCGGCGCAAAAATGCGTGACCGAATAGAGGCTCCTGACGCTCTTCCCAAATGGTTAAGCGAAGAAGATCTTCAATTTTACGTCAACGAATTCGAGGGGTCTGGACTCGCCGGGCCGTTGTCATTTTATCGTTCCATTTTGAAGAGTTGGTCACAGTTATCTGCCCACAAGGATATCAAGCTGACTTCAGCTTCGATGTTCATCGGCGGCGAACAGGATGTGACAACAGGCTGGGGACTTGAGGCCATCCAGAATGTAGGCGTCTACGCGACCAATTATATAGGATCTCACATCCTTCCAGAGTGCGGACATTGGGTGCAGCAGGAATGTCCTGAGCAAGTTAATGATCTTCTCGTTGAATTTCTCAAACGGGTATGAAGACGGTTCAATTTATTTTATTTCTCAGGCCCAAGACAAGACAACAGACATCCGTCTGCAAAGACGGGCGGTGCTCGCTTGCTTGGATCACTGCAAATTGGTAATTTAATGGCCAGCTATTGCACACGTCACTCGGGATTTGTGACACCAATCGCCCCGGCCAACTCCGAAGAGATTTTATCGGCTGCGCTAATGGCCTGGAAGTCTGCAAGATGTGCGTAGCGTGCTGTCGTCTGCGGTTGAGAATGGCCAAGTAGTTTACCGACCATTGGAAGGTTCTCTCCCAGTGAGACCGCGCTTGATGCGAATGTGTGTCTGAGATCGTGCAGACGTACATCATCCAGTTTGGCTGCCGCCCTGATGCGTCGCCAGGGTTTCTGCATGTCGGTGAGATACTGTCCTTCGATCTGCCCCGTGATCACATAAGCATTCTTGGTAAGGCGAGGGATAGCCTTGAGAACCGTAATCGCAGCATCGCCAAGATAGACGGTCTTTCGGCCGGTCTTGGAGTCGGGAAGCCGCAACATGTTTCGTGTGAAGTCTACGTGCTCCCACTTCAGCTTCTGAATCTCACTCAGACGGCAGCCGGTCAGGACTAGAAGCTTCACACATGCGACAGCAGATGGCGCGAAACTGTCCTCATCCTTCAGAGCCTCGCCGAGCCGGCCGAGTTCCTCGACCGAGAGAAATCGCTCGCGTTTGGTCTCCTTGTATTTCTTCACACCCCGGCAGGGATTGGAGAGTTCTGCGCGCATGCCCCAAAGCTCTGCCTGGTTGAACATGACCGAGAGCACTCCGAGTGTGCGATTGGCTTGATAGGGCTTCTTCCGAAGACCGTGATGGAGAGACGCAATGTCTGTTCGGGTTATGTCTGAGATCAGATAGGAGCCCAGCTTCGGATTGATGAAGAGTTCAATGGAGCGCCGGTATTCACGTTGCGTGCTCGGCTTCAAATGGACAGGGACATATTCCTTCAAAAAGCGTGTCGATAGGGACCTAACCGTGCCGGTCTCCTTGATCTTCTTTTTCTCCGCTGTCGGGTCGATCCCGACGGACAGGTCGTGAAGGATTTTCATCGCCTGCTTACGGGCCTCTTCGGTTGTCAGAACGCCGTGCTTGCCGATGGTGATCCGGCGCATTCGGCCACGCTCGCGTGACATGACAAAATAGGTTTTCCGGCCGGACTTTCGCACGCGCACGCCAAAGCTTTTCAGCGCGTCATCATAGTAGTCTCGATCACGATCTTCCGGGTAAATGATGTCCACGGCACGTTTGGTAAGTTTCATGGCCAGGCTCCTGCGCTATGCAAATTCGAGCCGACCTTCAGGCAAACCTGAAGGTCGGCGGGTCAATGAATGCTGCAGTTCCCGAGGCGGAGACGCGATAACCTGAAGGTCCAGGGTTACAAAAGCCATGTCACAACCTGAAGGTCGCTCTGGGTTACACATGGGTTACACCTCACTAGGAACTGCTCAGAGAGCATTCGTTAGGGGTGGATCAAAAAAGTCAATAATAACATATTGGTATGGGAGGTTCCGAGAAATGCTGAGAGCGGGTGGGAAATCAGAATATGCGCTCTCATAACCTGAAGGTCGTAGGTTCAAATCCTACTCCCGCACCCAATCTACAAGTTTTCTGGCCGTCCTGTGAGAGCAGGGCGGCCAGATTGCGTTATGGGGGAGGTTTCTCATAAGCCTTCCCTTGAGCACAGCCTTTTGAAGCCTGCTGGATGAGCGGGCTGGGGCTGGGCTCAGTTTGCCTGATGGCTGATGCTCGGGATCCTGATGATGCCTGGGTCAGGGGGCAAATATGCCTTCAAAGGCTATTCGGGCATAACTGTCCACGGCTTCGTCCGCACTTATGCCTGCAGACCAGGAGTGCAGCTCTGCAGCAGCGTTGATAGCTGCATTGATTGCGTTTGCAGCGATGGTCGGGTCGACTGCTCGGATGGAGCCGTCAGCAATACCGTCGACGATCATGCTGGCAAATCGTTCAATCAGCCGATCCATTTTCATTTGCAGGCCAATACGCCGGTCTTCGCGCACGGAAACCAGCGCTGTATAGCGCAGTAGACGACCATCCTCGGAAAACTGATAGCGCATCAGGGATGCGGCTGCAGACGTCAGGCGTGTCCACCCATCAGCGGGTAGCTCCATCGCAGCGTCCTGAATACGACGAACAACACTGAAGCTACGCTCACAGCACGCGGCAATCAGATCCTCTTTCGTGTCGATATGATGATAGAACGAGCCCTTGGTAAGGTTGAGCTCGGCAGATATCTGATCGACTGAAGTGCCCTGGTAGCCAAATTCGTTGAACAATCGGGTTGCTGCGCGCAAATAGGATTCGGGAAAACCGTGTTCCGGCGAGGGCGTGTCAATCCGGCCAGTCAGGGCGACAGGTGCCCATGCGCCTTGTTTGACGCAGATTCCGTTGAGAATAAGGTCCGCAAGACGTGATGAGACACGCTCGTAATCATCTGTATCATAATATAGAATCCAACTGCTCGCCCAAAGAGTGATCGAAAAATAAAGGTGCGCGCGCGCATTGAGTTCGGCCCGCGGCAGCTGGCTCATATCCGGGGTGTGCAGCAGGTTGCGAACGAGTCGGAAAATATCCGAATATTGTTCGCGAAGATCCTCCCCGGTGGGGCCGTTATAGGCGCGAAGGTCGTGAAAATTGACCAATGCTTCCTGCTCGCCCTTTTCTATGCGGGCGATGGTCTCCAGAACCGATGACAGGAAAGATGTAATGCGTGCCTCGGCATTGGTACCGAGGGCCGCCCGGGTCGCGGTTTCGCGCAGAGAATTAATCGTCTCCTGAAAGCATGCCGCAGCGAGATCTTCCTTGCGACGATAATAATATGTCACGCTGGATGCGCTAAGTCCGACCTTTCGGGCGACATCCTGCATTGATGTTTCGCGAAGGCCCTGATGATTGATAAGGGCAGCTGCCGCACCAAGGATAGCTTCGCGCTTTCGTTTGAAACGCCGCGTCTTAGTGTCCGACCGGATATCAGCGTCCATTCTGGCAACCCCTCTTCGCCAGACATTGCCCGACGTCTTTTTAGAAAATGTGAATAGCGGCTGGAACAACAGCTCGTCAATGTGTTCTGCGTCATTTGAGTTATGATGCGTGCTTGGAGTATGTATTATTAGTGGTCTGCGTATGATCTGGAAGGAGGGCCTTCCCATGCGACTGGTATGCGTTTTCATCTAAAAGGGCTGACAAGTCTCCCCGTGTTGACGTGGAAATGGTTTCGAAACGGACATGAATTGTTAACCAAATTGGGCTATATTCTACCATGGATTGGAGTAATCCGTGCTTGCTAGCGGGCATTGTAGGGGTTGGCCCCATGAAGAATCGACTTGACTGTACCGCTGAGTTCTTTATTCGTGGTATGAGTATGTTTTGATGGGCGGCTTGGTAAGTCATGCATCGCTTATCGCTCATGCTGGTCTTACCGGAAGCGAAGCGATTATTTGAATAGCCCGGGAAGAACTCAGAGATAAAATCAAAAGGCACGGAGCGAACAAACGCACCGGCCATTCGGGGAGAGAACAATGATACGATTTGAAGTTGCCATGCGCGCTGCACTCTTGCTGTCTGTCGCCAGCGGTGCCCTTTATTCTCCTGTAGCGATTGCACAGGAAGAAAACGCAGAAACTGCTCAGCAAAAAATGCTCGACACTGTGATCGTGACGGCCACCAAGCGTGGGCCTCAGGATGTTCAGGATGTCCCGATCGCTGTGACTGCCTTTGGTGAGAAACAGCTCGAAGCGTTGAATTTCCAGGATATCCAGAGTCTCAGCTATACGATGCCGAATGTGCAGCTAGAGGCTGTGGGTACGACGAAGGGGTATGCAAACTTCTCCATCCGCGGCATCGGAGTGAACAGCTCCATTCCATCCATTGACCCGACGGTCGGTATTTTTGTCGACGGTGTTTATATGGGCATAAACAGCGGCATGGTGTTCGACAATTTCGACATTGCAGGTCTTGAGGTGCTGCGTGGACCACAAGGGGTTCTGTTCGGGCGCAATGTTACCGGTGGTGCAGTGCTTCTGCGCACGACAGACCCCAGCGAAGAGTTCAGTGCGGACCTGCATGCTGGTGTCGAAACCGGATTGAGTTCGACTGTCGACGGCGTTGTGCGCGGCGCGATCCTGCCGGGTTTGCGTAGCAAGTTTGCGTTCTATCACAACAATGACAATGGCTGGTTTGATAACAAGGCTGGTGGACGCAAGCTCGGCCAGGGCGAGCAGACCATAATTCGGACTGCCTTCGGCTTTGACATTGGTAGCGACATTGATGTCACCTTGCGCCTTGAGCATGGTGTTGCAACAGGCGATGGTCCAGTCTCTCAAAACCACGCTCTTTGGTCGCGCGATTCCTTTGATTTTGCCATTGATGAGCCGGGCTTTTATGACAACAAATGGAACCAGGCGTTCCTTGAGGGCAACTGGAAGGTCGGATTCGGTGACGGAACGATCACCAGCATTACTGGCTGGCGTGAATATGAATCCAATACTAAAGAAGATATTGATGGCACGCCGAACTTCATCTTCCACTCTGGTTCTTTCACCGAGCAGGATCAGATCAGTGAGGAACTGCGCTATGCGGGGACGTTCGGGCCGGTTGATATAACAACCGGACTCTATTACTTCCAGCAGGACCTCCACTATAATGAAAACCGTCAGATCGTTGGCGGATTGTTGAATGGTTCTGGCGGTGGTATCGGCGATTTCTCCACGCAGGGTGCTTTCGTTGCGGCTGACTGGCACATCACGGATGCGATCACCATCAATGCCGGTGTGCGATATTCTCACGAGGAGAAGGATGCGCAGGTCGATATTGTCAGCAGCGACCCTGGTGCAGTGCGGTTCGATGCGCGCATTCTCGAGAATGACTATGATAGTTCACAGACCTGGGATGATACCTCGCCGCGTCTGGGTATTCAGTGGCGGCCTAGCGATGCCACTCAGGTCTATGGATATTGGGCCAAGGGCTTCCGCAGCGGTGGATACAATTTCCGTCAGACCGTTCCGCTTTCCCAGGCATTGCCTGGACCGTTCGATGCGGAAACCCAGAACGCCTTTGAAATCGGTCTCAAGCAGGACCTAGCCAATGGGCGGGGTCGTGTAAACCTGGCGCTGTTCCACAACACGATCGAGGGCATGCAGCGAGAACTCAACACGCCGAGCATTGGCTTTGGTGTTAACCAGGAGATCGTGAACGCTGGTGATGCAATCATCCAGGGTGCTGAATTCGAGGGACAGTTCTCTTTGACTGACAGCCTGCTTCTGTCTGTCAATGTCGGTTACACGGATGGCGAATACGACACGACACTCACCGATATTGGTAATAATGGTGGGCCCGAGGTCGACGACCCGAATGATCTGTCGCTCAAATTGCCGCGTCTTGCACCCTGGTCCTATGGTGCCAGCATTATTCATGACACCAGCATCGGCAAATATGGTGACCTGTCTTCACGGATTTCCATCAACCACCGTGACAAGACCTATTACACCGACACCAATCTTGGATATTTCGAGGCTGTTGAAATCGTTGACGCCAACTTCACCTTCACGCCGGCCGGCGAGAACTATTCCTTCTCGATCTATGGCACCAACCTGACTGACGAGACGACCTATGGTGGGGACACAATCCTGCCAGATGCTGGGTTGTTCGGTGGCGATGGTCCAACCGGGCCGCGTCCGCTGCCGACACTCTCGCCACTCAACAAAGGGCGGGTCGTGGGTGCTGAGCTTCGCGTCAGCTTCTGATCGGTTGCTTGTATGAATAAGAAAGCCCCGGCTTGTCATGCGACAAGGCGGGGCTTTTTTTTGTTCGCTAGATCAATCGAACAGGCCTCTCATCAAAACGCGGGAACAGATGTCGATCGCGTCCTTGCGCTGCTGTGGTCGGGCCCAGCCGCGAAGGTCGAATGCCGAGTTGACGGTGGAGATGATACTGTTCGCGGCAATCATTGGATCAATAATGCGGATTGATCCTTCGCTCATGCCATCGACAACCACGCCAGCGAGCAATCGCGCAAGTCGGTCAAATCGCTGAATGGCCTGTCGTCTCAAACCGACAGGCATGGCGTGCAGGGCGGTTGTTCTCAAGAGTGGGTGGTGGCCATCAAGCTGCAGCATGAATGTCGATTCGATTCCGCTTACAAGTCGGGGCAGCGTATCTTGCGTTTGCGCATCGATCGCTTCCTGGATCAAAAGCATCCGGCGATAATCGTGCTTGTAACACTCGAGGATCAGATCATCCTTGGTGTCCAGGTAATGGTAGAAACTTCCCTTGGTGATTTTCAGTTCGCTGACAATCCGCTCAACGGAGGCCCCCTTATATCCGATGTCGTTAATCAGGCGGGCGGCCACGCGCAGGAAATCACGCTTGGGATTTTCAGGAATTCCGGCATCCGGGTCGACAATGATGCTGGTCCAATCCGACTGGGGTGATGCAATGCCGTTTTCGAAGATATCCATCATGCGGCGACGAATATTGGGAAAGTCGCGCAAGGGATAACTGGGCAGCCAGGCGTTGGTCCAGAAAAGCGCTTCCTGCAGCATTTGCGCGCGTGCCGTGTAAAGACGTTTGCGATCCTCTGTATCCACGTCGCCAAAAAAGCCCCGCACCTCACGAAAGATCACTTGATATTTTTCAAGTAGCGGGAGTCTGGCGCTGTCTTCCAGGGTGCGCAGTTCCGAGAGAACGGCCAGCCTCGGTGCTGTGCCGCGCAGGGCGTGCGCGAACTGCTCGAAATAGTTCTCTACATAGCGCGCGACGCGTTCGCGGGAAGTTGCTGCACCTGCGGCCTGTCTTGCCATGTTGTGCAATCGGGAGAGGGTGTCCTCAAAAACGGAAGCCGCAAGATCCTCCTTATAGCGATAGTAGTATGTCACGCTGGAAGTTGTGAGGCCGAGAGCCTGGGCGACTTCCTGCAATGTCATCGCTCCGACGCCCTTTTCATTTATCAGCGAAGTGGCGGCTTCAACAATTCGCATGCGCTGACGCTCATAACGGGATGTCTTCGGACGATTGCTGTCTGCGGCATGAGCTGGGGGCGCTGGTGTTGGGATTGATCCCATATTCTTGCTGTCCCTGTTTCTGGTTGTTGCTGAAATGGGTTTCAAGTTTTGAATTTGAAAATGCGTTCTTGGCTCTCTTTGAGGGTCTGAAGGCGAAAGGTCAGAAATGGCGCAAGTTTTGTCAACAATAACTCAAATATGGACACGCATTTGAAAATGGTGGATGATGCAAAAAAATAATTCGAATAAGGGGTATGGAAACGCGTGTTCAAAGTTAGTGAGTCTGAAACGGTCTCACCTTGGAGAGGTTCTCACCGCATGGGAGCCGTCTTCAAGCGTGTTGATATGCGCCGGAGTGCAATGCAAGTTCAGGTGCGTGCCGAAGGCGCTGCTCTTGAAATGGCTGATGCTATCTCGATAAATGCCGGTTCGTCGAGAAGGGCCAGGGGCGATAATACCCTGACTGACTCCGAATTGGGTGCGTACAATATTTGGGGGGATATGCTCGCTACAACTGAAAACCGATACATGGGTATGCTGACGCGGGTAGACGCTTTTGATGAATTTGTCGACGCAACAGTATGCCGTTCCTTCGGCGGCAAAGGCTGGCTTGTCCACCGGGCCCTAGCCGTAAATGCCGGACTTTTTTCTTCTCTTCCTTTCTCCAGGCCCGTGCATTGGGCGAAGCGATTTCCTGACAAGAGACAGACACAATGATTGAAACTCATCTTCACACCGACATTCTTGAAATCGTGCTGCAAAACCCGCCGGTGAATGCACTTGGTTCAGACCTTCGGGGCGCATTGTTTGGCGTAATCGCAGCTGCGCAGACCAACCCCGATGTGAAGGCGATTGTTTTGAGGGGGGCGGGCAAACTGTTCTCGGGTGGTGCCGATATCAAGGAGTTCGGCAAACTGCAGGCGGAACAGGGGCTTCCAGAACTTGTGGACACGATCGAGGCCAGCGCCAAGCCTGTTGTTGCCGCAATTCATGGCACTGCGCTTGGCGGTGGTTTGGAAATCGCGCTGGGCTGCCATTATCGGATCGCAACAGCCGATGCCAGGTTGGGGCTACCAGAGGTGACATTGGGGATTCTTCCCGGAGCCGGCGGCACCCAACGCCTGCCGCGGCTGATCGGGGTAGAAGCTGCGCTTGAAATGATCGTTCTGGGCAATCCCGTTTCCGCAACGCGTGCGCTGGAAACAGGTCTTGTCGATCGGCTTTCCGAAAACCAGTCCTCGCTCGCATCAGATGCGATTGATTTTGCTCGAACCCTCAATGGTCCCCGCCGCACCAGCGAACTCAGCGCGTCTGCGCCTGCCGGAGTCTTTGAACAGTTTCAAGCGACCAATGCCCGGAAAATCGGGAAGCTGGATGCACCCAGGGCCTGCATCGAGGCTGTGAAGGCGGCAACCGAGCTGCCCATAAAAGAGGGGCTGGCCAAGGAACGCGACCTTTTCGTCAAGCTGCTGGGTGGTGACCAGTCAAAGGCGCTTCGTCACGTATTCTTCGCCGAGCGTGCAGCTGCAAAGATCGATGGCCTGCCGAAGGATATCCAGCTTCGCCCGATTGGTAGGGTCGGGGTGATCGGTGCTGGCACGATGGGCGGCGGCATTTCGATGAATTTTCTGTCGGCGGGTATCCCGGTAACAATCGTGGAGATGCAACAGGATGCGCTTGATCGCGGCGTGGCGACAATGCGCAAGAACTATGATGCTACAGCTGCCAAGGGACGTCTGACAGGTGAACAGGTCGAACAGGCGCTGGGGTTGCTTGACCCGACACTTGATTTCGACGCGCTTGCAGACTGTGACCTCGTGATCGAGGCGGTCTATGAGAACATGGACGTCAAGAAGGACATTTTTTCGCGTCTCGACACGATTGCCAAGCCCGGGGCCATGCTGGCCTCAAACACATCCTATCTCTCCATTGATGAGATTGCTGCGGTGACGCGCAGGCCACAGGATGTTCTCGGCCTGCATTTTTTCTCTCCTGCCAATGTCATGAAATTGGTCGAGGTGGTGAGAGGTGAGAAGACTGCGCCGGATGTGCTCGCGACAGGCATGGCGCTTGCCCGCAAGATCGGAAAAGTGCCGGTGGTGTCTGGCGTATGTTATGGTTTCATCGGAAATCGGATGCTGATCCCGCGTCAGGAACAAGCCACCGCGCTGGTGCTTGAAGGTGCCACGCCGGAAGATGTCGACCGCGTTCACACCGAATTTGGCATGCCGATGGGGCCTTTCCAGATGGCAGATCTCGCTGGGGTCGATATTGGCTGGCACCGCGACCCTGAAAGGATCGAAAGCCTGCGTGATGCGCTTTGCGCACAAAAGCGCTGGGGCCAGAAAACCGGGGCGGGCTTTTATGATTATGACGAGCGGCGCAAACCGTCCTCTTCGCCAGTGGTTGCTGAGATCATCGAAGATTTCCGTCAAAAGGAAGGCATCGTGCCGCGCACGATATCTGACGAGGAGATCATCACCCGGACGCTTTACACCATGGTGAATGAAGGCGCGAAGATCCTGGATGAGGCAATTGCCCAGCGTGCGTCGGATATCGATGTGATCTGGAACTATGGCTATGGCTGGCCTCGCCACAAGGGTGGGCCGATGTTCTGGGCTGAGCTGGTCGGCCTCGCGCATATCGTGGACGCGCTGGAGCAGTCGCGGGCGCAGCTGGGCGAAGCGTTCACGCTGTCCCCCTTGCTGAAGCGATGCGCCGCCGAGGGCATTTCGTTCGATGAAGGCGCAAGACAATAACACAATAAACAGGGAGGACAGGACCATGCCATTACGTTTCGCAGATCATGCAGCCGAGGCTTATCAGGCACCACTTACCATCCGGCACCTGCTTGACGGTGTCCTGACAAAAGCCGCTGACCAGCAGATCATCTATCGTGATCAGGGTAGCTACAGCTATCGGGAGTTTCTGGGGCGTGTCGGTCGCCTGGCCAATCTTCTCCGTACGGCAGGTGCTGAGCAGGGTGAGACGATTGCCGTGTTGGATTGGGATAGTCACCGCTATCTTGAAGCCTATTTCGCAGTGCCGATGATGGGAGCTGTCATCCAGACTGTAAATGTGCGGCTACCCGCTGCGCAGATAGCCTATACGCTCAATCATGCCAGGGCCGAGATCCTGCTTGTGCACAGGGACTTCTTTCCCATCATTGACGCCATACTGCCATCACTTCCCGGAGTGAAGAAGGTTATCGCGATCATGGATTGGGCGGATGATAATCTTCCCTCATGGGCCAGCGGGGAATATGAAGCGCTTTCAGCCGCTGCATCACCGGATTATCCGTTTCAGGATTTTGACGAGAACGCGATCGCTTCGACCTTCTACACCAGCGGGACGACCGGAAACCCCAAGGGCGTCTGCTTTACACACAGGCAACTGGTTCTTCATGCAATCGCGTCCGCGGCGACATTTGGCGCGTCTTCGGCGGGGCCGGGACTGGGCGTTGATGGCGTCTACATGCCGCTCACGCCCATGTTTCATGTTCATGCATGGGGTGCACCTTATGCTGCCACAATGCTCGGCGTGAAGCAGGTCTATCCGGGCAGATATGAACCAGAGCTGATCTGCAAGCTGCGCTGCGAGCACCGCGTGACCTATTCGCACTGTGTGCCGACCATACTTGAAATGGTGATCGCAGTTGCAAAGCAGACAGGCGCCGATCTGTCGGGCTGGAAGATGACCATTGGCGGCAGCGCATTGACCAAGGCTCTGTGCGCGGAGGGCAGGCGGCTCGGCATTGATCTGGCGTCTGGTTATGGCATGTCGGAAACCGGTCCCATGATATCCAGAGCCGTTCGGCGCTTTGATGATCAGCTGGAAGATGATGCGATCCTGACCACCCTGACGTCATCAGGGGTCACGGCACCTCTGGTGAGTGCGCGGATTGTGGACGAAAGCATGAATGACGTTCCACATGACGGCAAATCAAGTGGGGAACTGGTGCTGCGCGCGCCCTGGCTGACGCCTTGTTATACGGGCGATGAGAAGGCGTCCCAGGAGTTGTGGCGGGGTGGCTGGATGCACACCCAGGATATCGCGACAATTGATCCGCGTGGTGAAATCCGGATCCGTGACCGCCTGAAGGATGTCATCAAGACAGGTGGAGAATGGATTGATTCCATCCAGCTTGAAGAGCTTGTGGCAACTGCCCAGGGCGTTGCCGAGGCTTCCGTTGTCGCCGTACCCGATGATCGATGGGGAGAACGTCCGCTTGCTGTCGTCGTGGCGCAACCTGGTGTCACACTGACCCTCGACATGTTGAATGTGCCCGTCATGTCGGCTATCGAGAACGGAGCCATCACCCGTTACGCAAAGCTAGACCTGTTCAAGATCGTGGATGAACTGCCCCGCACCAGTGTGGGCAAGATTGACAAGAAGCTTCTGCGCGCCCGTTTCGCCGAGATTTCAGGTGCCGGAGCTCCGTCATGACGCGTTCAGCCTTTCGGCCGCGCAGCGCTTATCGCAAATGGACGACCGTTTCCACGCGATGGCATGACAATGATGCTTACGGCCATGTGAACAATGTCACCTATTACGGATGGTTCGATACGGCAGTGAATATCTGCCTTATCGACGAAGGTCTGCTTGATGTCGCTCAAGGAGATCCGATTGGGCTCGTCGTCGAAACGGGGTGTCGCTATGCGGCTTCGCTTGCGTTTCCGCAGTCTGTGGAGATCGGGCTGGCTGTCGCCAAGCTCGGAACTTCGAGCGTGACTTACCATCTGGGCGCATTCGCTGTCGGTGCGCAAAGCGCGGCCGCTGAAGGCCATTTTACCCATGTTTATGTCGGTCGCGATAGCCGCCGACCGGTCCCATTACCGCCTGAATGGCGTGACTTTATGGAAAGGCTGATCTGATGAATCTCGACTTTACCAAGGCAGAGGAAGACTTCCGCGCTGAGGTGCGCGACTTCCTGAAGGAAAAACTACCCAAGAGAATTTCGGAGAAGGTGCGTACCGGCCAGAGGCTGACCAAGGCTGACTACGAGGAATGGCACGCAATTCTCAACGAACGGGGCTGGCTTGCGACGCACTGGCCCAAACAATATGGGGGGACGGGCTGGAGCGTTGCCCAAGCTTATATCTTTGATCTGGAGACCGCGCTGGCGCATGCGCCGCGGATTGTACCATTCGGCCTTTCAATGCTGGGACCGGTTCTGATCAAGTATGGCTCCGAGGAGCAGAAATCCTATTGGTTGCCGCGAATTCTCGATGGCAGCGATTGGTGGTGTCAGGGATATTCGGAGCCGGGTGCAGGTTCTGACCTCGCAAGTCTCAAGACGCGGGCAGTGCGCGATGGCGACCATTATGTTGTGAATGGTCAAAAAACCTGGACCACGCTTGGCCAGCATGCCGACATGGTCTTCTGTCTGGTCAGAACCGCAAGCGATGGAAAGAAGCAGGAGGGTATTTCCTTTCTGCTGATTGATATGAAGACACCGGGCGTCGAAGTCCGCCCGATCATTCTCCTCGATGGCGAGCATGAGGTGAACGAGGTTTTCTTTACCAATGTGCGTGTGCCTGTCGAGAATCTGGTCGGAGAAGAGAACAAGGGCTGGACCTATGCCAAATATCTTCTGACCTATGAAAGGATGAACATTGCGGGCGTCGGAAAGGCGATGGCGGCTTTTGACCATTTGCGACAGATCGCCCGGACACAGCGCAAGAACGGCAAGCCATTGGCGCAGGACCCTCTGTTTGCCGCGCGCATGGCGCGTGTCGAGATTGACCTTGAGAACATGAAAACGACAAATCTGCGCGTGTTGGCCGCTTCCGAAGGCGGACCGGCATCGCTTGAACTGGGCGCGATGCTGAAGATTCGTGGCACCGAGATCCAGCAGGAAATAACGAGCCTGACCCGTAGGGCGCTGGGCCCCTATGCGCAGCCATTTGTCTCTGAAGCACTCGACGAAGGTTACAATGGTGATCCTGTCGGGCCTGATTATGCAGCACCGGTCGCGGTTGATTACCTTAACAATCGCAAGCTTTCGATCTTTGGCGGGTCCAACGAGATCCAGCGCGAGATCATCACCAAAGCTTTGTTGGAGCTATAACCATGGATTTCAATCATAGTGATGATCGTCGCATGCTTGCCGATATGCTCGGTCGTTATCTGCAGGAACGCTACGCCATAGATACGCGACACGCGATCAGCAATTCTCAAGCGGGTTGGTCCAGTGAGCATTGGTCAGCGCTGGCAGATTTGGGCGTTATCGGGGCCTTGTTTGATGAAGATGTCGGTGGTTTCGGTGGAACGGGCTTTGACATTGCAGTTGTGTTCGAGCAACTCGGCAAGGCGTTGGCTGTAGAACCATTCCTGGGAACGATGATGGCGGGCCGTGTGCTGGCAAGATCAGGCGGGCAACACGCGCTGATGGAAAAGGTGATGGCTGGCGGCTCTGTGCTGGCATTCGCTCATGAGGAAGCCGAGAGTCATTACGATCTTGCCGAGATCGCGATGCAGGCCACCGCTGAGGGGGCGACACTCACCGGTACAAAGTCGGTCGTTTATCAGGTGGAGGCGGCGAGCCATATCGTCGTCTCGGCACGTGTGGCCGGATCGCCCGGCCAAGAAACCGGCATTGGCCTGTTCCTGGTTGAAGCAGGTGCACCGGGTCTGGCAATTCGCGGCTATCCGATGATTGATGGCGGACGCGGCGGCGAGCTCACCTTGTCGAATACACCTGCTACCTTGCTGGCCGAGGATGGATTTTCGCTGGTTGAAGATGCAGTGGCTGCTGGCGTGGTCGCGCTCAGCTGGGAAGCCGTCGGTATCATGGACCGAATGAAGGCTGACACCCTTGATTACTTGAGAACTCGCAAGCAATTTGGTGTTCCGATCGGCAAGTTCCAGGCGCTTCAGCACCGCATGGCAACAGTCGCGCTCGAGATCGAACAGGCGCGATCAGCGGCAATCAATGCCTCCGTTTCTCTGGATGATCCTCGTATCAAACGGGAGCGCGCGATATCGGCAGCCAAATATACGATCGGGCGTGTCGGCACGCTCGTTGTTGAAGAGGCAATACAGCTGCATGGCGGGATCGGCATGACCTGGGAGCTGCCTTTGTCTCACTACGCAAAACGATTGACCATGATCGGGCATCAGTTTGGTGACGAGGATCACCATCTGGCGCGGTTCACTGCCTTGAGTATGGCGTGATGTCAGCCTGCAACTACCGGAATCCATATCAGTCGGATGGCAATCTGACTGTTCTTCAAAACTCAGGAGTTCATCATGCGTGATGCCGTAATCGTTTCAACTGCCCGTACACCGATTGGCCGTGCCTATCGTGGTGCGTTCAATATGACCATGCCACCCACACTTGCAGCACACGCGATCAGGGCGGCGGTCGAGCGCGCTGGCATTGAGGGTGCTGAAGTTGACGACGTCGTGTTCGGTTCAGCGTTGCCGCAGGGAGGACAGCACACGATAGGTCGCACAGCCGCGTTGCGGGCAGGTTTGCCCGTTACCGTTGCTGGTATGACTGTGGACCGGCAATGTGCCTCCGGTCTTATGGCAATCGCCACTGCCGCCAAGCAGGTCATCGTCGACCGGATGGATGTGGTCGTGGCTGGTGGTGTCGAATCCATTTCGCTGGTTCAGACCAAACAGATGAGAGCGGATCCCGACCCTGAACTCGTGGCCATGGTGCCTGATATCTACATGCCGATGTTGCAGACTGCCGAAGTGGTGGCAAAACGCTACAATATCTCCCGTGAGCGGCAGGATGCATATGGTCTGCGCTCGCAACAGCGCACGGCTGCAGCTCAGGCTGCCGGTGCATTTGATGCGGAGATCATTCCTGTCACAACCACGATGTCAGTCACCGACAAGGCAACGGGGGAGACATCACAAAAAGACATCACCCTGAGCAAGGATGAGGGGAACCGACCGGAGACGACTGCCGAAGGCCTTGCCTCGTTGAAGCCTGTGATTGAGGGCGGGGTGATCACCGCTGGTAATGCCTCGCAACTCTCTGACGGCGCATCGGCATGTGTGGTGATGGAAGCCGAACATGCGGCGCGCGCCGGTCTGGCACCACTTGGTCGTTATGTCGGCATGGCAGTGGCAGGCACAGAGCCCGATGAGATGGGAATCGGCCCGGTGTTCGCAATCCCGAAACTGCTGAAGCGTTTCGGCCTTGGTATTGATGATATTGGGTTGTGGGAACTGAACGAAGCTTTTGCCGTGCAGGTTCTGTATTGTCAGGACCAGTTGGGAATCCCTGATGAGAAGCTGAATGTGAGTGGTGGGGCCATTTCAGTGGGGCACCCATATGGCATGTCAGGTGCGCGCATGGTTGGGCATGCCTTGATTGAAGGCAAGCGGCGTGGTGCCAGATATGTGGTTGTCACAATGTGTGTCGGCGGTGGCATGGGGGCTGCCGGCCTGTTCGAGGTTCTTTAAGTAGCGGCCGAGCCTAAGGCAGTTCGATGCAAGCCCCGAGAACAGAGATGTTTTCGGGGCTTCTTGATTCCACCTTCGTTTCATCCGCTGCTTTGTTATCGCGTGCTTATCCGCGCTTAATGCTCAATAAGTGTTGAATGGATTGTATCTCATTTACGATGTTTTGCGTCATCGCTGACGCAGATGTGCCCAAAATTCTATTAATTTGGTTGCATCATGTTTCGTATAGTAAAGTGGCGCAATGATCGTGCGTGCCGGAAATTTGCGAATTTGCAGTGCTTTTTTATTGATGTATGCTGATCTTGTCATTCAAGAGCTAAGGACAAGGCTTGAGGATGCGACATTCCAGAAGGCGCTATGATCGCCAGATTGAATGAGCGTCTGGATCCAGGCTTGTCTTCATAAAACAAAAGAATAGTTCTTTGAGATGACGGGAGGAATGAGAGGAAACGGGACATGCCCAACAAGGCACCGGGCGACGAGATGTCAAAACACCGATATGCGAACGCAAAACGCGCTGCTGACTATACAATCGATCAGCGCTGGGAGAGCTATAGCGCAGAGGAACATGATCGATGGGATCGGTTGTTCAAACGACAAAGCGAATTACTCCCCGGACGTACATGTGACACCTTTCTGAAGTCCCTGGATGGGTTGAGATTGTCAGATGGCGGCATCCCAGACATGGACCGATTGTCTGACCGTCTCGAAAAGCGAACAGATTGGCGTATTGTGCCGGTCGCAGACCTCGTCCCTGATGAGGTGTTTTTCGAGCATTTGGCAAACAAGAGATTTCCCGCAGCGGCATTCATTCGGTCAGAGGATCAGCTCGATTATCTTCAGGAACCTGACGTGTTCCACGATATATTCGGCCATGCTCCCTTGTTGTCGGACCCGGTCTTCTCGGATTTCATGCAAGCCTATGGACGGGGCGGTCTGCGGGCAATGAAGCGTGGCAACCTGCATTTTCTGGCGCGGCTCTACTGGTACACAGTTGAGTTCGGGATCATCCGCACCAAAGAAGGCGAGCGCATTTACGGCGCGGGCATCCTCTCGTCACCAACTGAGTGTCAGTTTGCATTGGATGATGCGTCTCCCCATCGTGTGGGCTTCGATCTGGAGCGCATCATGCGCACACGTTACATTATCGACGATTTCCAGCGCACCTACTTCATCATCGAGAGTTTCGAGGACTTGCTGGCTGCCTGCTATCAGGATTTTGACAGTCTTTATGACAAGCTGGAAGGTATGGGTGATGTCGTCCCCGAAGCGATCATCCCCGGAGACATGGTCTGGTCCAGAGGAACACAGGACTATTTTGCATCCAAAGCTGTGGGTTTTGTCTGATCTTCTGTTTCAACCAAACAGCTCACACCGTGAGGATGACGTCTTTGTTCTGCGCGTCATCCCCAAGGCTTATAAGTGCCGTTTGGTGAATTGGGGGGGAGTGTTTCCCCGATTTCGCTGTGGCCATTTGTAGAACGGCTGGCTGTGCGCTGTTCGACATCATTGGGCACACCATGCACGGTCGCGCCGGAATTGCGGCCCAATGCGAACCCCAGTGCAGTGACTTTCTTCAAGCCTTGCCCCGATTGAATTGATGCCTTGGGAGCCTCTTTCGGCTCGAATACTGGTTGCTGAAATCCGACAGGACTCGGTGAATTGGGTTCCGCAGGTCTGACCGGCATAGCAGGCGGAGTCGGTACAGTTGATGCGGCATTGGCGGGCCGCATCTCAGCTGGCGCTGCTGAAGGTACTGCTTCTTTGGCGGAATGTATGGGCGCATTGGGAGCTGCGGGCGCTTCAGGAAGGTCTGGTTCGGCAGCAGCTTCCTTTGGTGCGGGGGGATGCATATTGCGTTCAGCCGCTTCAGCGCTCAGTAGAAAATCATTAGGCGGCGGCGGCAGTTCATCGGGTGCAAGGTCTTCACCGTAGATGGTATCTGACTCTGATGTTGTTGGTTCGGGCTCATCGGTCGCTGGTTGCGCAGATAGTTCTGCGGATTCATCGGAGTCATCCGGTGTATCATCGCCATGTGATTCAGCTTCCTGCACGGCCTCAAAATCATTTGCAGGTGTCATCGAATGGTTGAGTTCTGGAGTGGGCGCTTCCAGGTGGCTGGCTTCCGGCTCAGGCGTTGGCTCAGCCTCGATCTCGACATGCTCTTCAACGGGAGGGGCTTCGGCGTGAAAGTCGATATTGGATTCGTCCGGTGTGGCTTCAGTCGTAAGCGCGTCATCAGGCTCGGCCATGACGTCTGTTTCTACTGATTCTGGTAGGATCTCGGGAGCAGGATTTGAGACTGTTTGCGCGGCTGCTTCTGATTGTTGTTCTTCGGAATTCAATCGCTCTGCGAGATTGCCAACAGCTGCAGCGACCGCTGCGGTTTCCGGAGAGATCATATCGTCTTCAGATTCCTTGCCGGAATCAAAGAACGGAAAATCCAGACCTTCAGACAGGGCACCAGTTTCAGCGGCTCCGAGAATTGCATTGATCGCCTGTTCGGTACCGCGTGCATAGCGGTGTCCTTCGCGGGCAATTTCCTCGATGATGAAGGTGAATTTGCGCTCGTCATCGAACGGAGTGGCATTGAGGGTTTCTTCGTCGGCACGTTCAAGGACGCGGCCCTGGACGGTCGTCAGTTCCATGCTCACAGGTTTGGGCGAAACGAGGACGCAATAGCCTTCGGTCTCAAGCCTGACTGAATCGTTTTCTGCTTCTTTCCAGGCGATTGCGCCATCCATGGTCATCTCATGGAGTTTCAGAAGCAGTTTTTGTGTCGACGAATGAAGCATTGCTCGTCCATTATTCTCTATTCAGAGCCCCACAATTACACAACTATACAAGCTGTGCGCGTATTAAAAGGTCTTGTTAACCTATTTCAGTCTGAAGCGTGGACAAACTTTCATATAGTTGCCCGGAAACACGATTTATATACTCCAGACCCCCGGAAAAACACCAAACAGGCGACCCTACTGTCTTATAATTCACCTGCCCATATTAGCGTTAAGCTCAGCTCTGGACCGACATCTGGCTTTAACTACCGTCATCTTTCCGGTTCCATCGCCTTCAGACAGGTTCATTCTGGAAACAGATATGCATAAACAGCGCCAATTTAAGGTGCAGGTAGCGGCCGCTGCTGACGTAAGGTGAATCAAGACGCATAGGAGTGTTCTCAGCCTGATACCGCAGCGGGTTTCGACATGTGGGCCGAGTGTGTGAGCGGGGACAAAAGATGGGCTCCCAGCCATCGTACGGCAGGCGCTGAAACGGCTTCGCCAATGACCTTCAGTGCGGGGGTTTCTCGCATTGGAAGACGGTAGTTGTCAGGTGCTCCCATCAGGCGTGCAGCTTCCTGAGCCAAAAGGGGACGCATGCGTGCTGTGCCATTTTCGGTTATGACGAGGAATTGTTTCGATGAGCCACCGCCCGGCGCACGCAGGCAACCGGCAAGGCCGTCATAGCGTATTTCTGCGCGCTGAACCCTGACGCCGTTTTCGACACGGATACGCCTGTAGACAGCACCGGCCGACCATTCAGGGTCTGCACGCGCAGCCTCATATCTTGCGCGGTGCAATGGTGCCATTTGAGCGATCAGTTTTTCAAGGTCGTCTTGTGAACGCCAGATAGTATCAGGAGGATTGCGCTCCAGCACATCTTTGAGATCTTTGTCACGCAAAGCCGGGCAGGGCAGTTTCCACCAGGTCCAGGCCAATCGTGTCTGAGGATCCAGCCGGGCAGCCATTTTTTGCAGGGCGGGTGGATGAAAGATCGGGTCCGGCCCGCCTTCGAGCGCTGGAGGAATCTTGCCGCGATGGGCGATGATGAACAGGCGTGGACGTGATTGTGGTGAGAACAGCGCTGCATCGATGACCATTGCTCCAACGCGATAACCTGCATCTGCAAGGGTTTCTGTGAGTGCGATCAGATCGCGCCCGCCACGCGATGAAATCAGGCCTGTCACGTTTTCCAGCGCCAGCGTCGACGGCATCCGGTCCTGCGCACCCAATTGCTCCATCAGTCGCCAGAAGCCCCAGAAGGCACCGGATCGAGGCGCATTCAAGCCCTTGCGGGCACCAGCCAGAGACAGATCCTGACAGGGAAAACTCGCCCATGCCAGATCGGCGTCTGGCAGCTCATTAGCATTGAGTGTCCAGACATCAGCGGCGGAAAAATGATCGTCACCGAAATTGTCCCGGTAAACTCTTGCTTTCAGCGGATCGAAATCATTGGCGAAGCGACAGTCAAACAATCCGTCCAGCCCAAGACGGGCAAGGCCGCCGCCAGCAAAGAATTCAAGGAAAATGGGGTGCGAATCATGCGTGGTCATTTGGCCAGCATTGCGTGTTTCGTTCCCCAGTCAAAGTGCCTGGTGCTCAGGTTTGATCCTGCCAATCGAATGTGAGCGGCGCTTCCCGAAACGCGAACCGGTCAAGATGGGACTCGACGATCTTCTTGAGGAGTTCAATCTGCTCCGCGACGCCCGCTGACAAGCGACATTCCAATAACTCGTCATGCGCCTGGAGTGTCAGATATCCTTCACTGGCCCATTCGCTGCCGGGCAAGGTTTTGGGGAAGGTGATGCGACCTGTCTCACCCGTGAACTCGACATCAAGATTATGGCTCCAATGTTTGCAGAGTTGCTGGAGATATCTGGGCGCACTGTTGGTTGGTACTCTTGCGATTGATGTGCACATGTCAGAGCCGTTCGATCTTCTGTGCGGCATCGTTCAGCAATTCGGCGATGTCGAGGGCTGTCTCCTTGCTCGACTCCGGGTGGTGCAATCGGGCGCGCAGAACATTTCTCAGATTTTCCATCGCACGTTTGACGGGCGCGGCGTCCATGCGTTCGCCTTTTTCGGCAAGGATCGCGAGGCGGGCGATCAGTGCCGTGATCTGCTCATCATTCTGGGCAAGTTCGGATTTTCCAGACTCAGTGGCCTGAAATGCCTTGCGGGAGCCTTCTGCGGCGAGCGGCTCGATCTGGCCGGCATCTTCCAGAAATGAAAGCGCAGGATAGATGATGCCAGGGCTGGGAGCGTATTCACCACCTGCCATATCCTCGACTGCCTTGATCAGGTCGTATCCGTGGCGCGGTTCATCCGCGATCAGTTTCAGGAGGACCAATCGTAGCTCAGCGCCATCAAACATGCCGCGGCGTCCTCGACCTCGTCCGCGCCCGAAACCCTTGTCGCCATCACCTCGGAAATGACCTTTGAAGCGTCGGCCACCACTTGCCATTTCATGTGATCGGCCCCCGCAGGAGCCATTGTGTCTGTCGTGTCTCATAAGTCTTCCTTTTATCATTATGATGCTTACAAGATATATCTTGATAGTTTTAGTTCAAGGGGGGCGCATGATATTTCCATTCCGGGGGCGTTGTGGATCTGCAATCACGCTATATGCGCCTTATGACCCATGAACTGATCATCAGGCTTGGCGGACTGCTCGGCGCATTCTTCCTGTTTGCCATTCTGGAATCGCTTTTGCCGGACAGGGCGCGCGTGCTGACGCGCCAGCAGCGCTGGCCCGGTGCATGGTTGCTGATGTTCGTGTCGGCAGTCGGCGCGCGTCTGATCCTGCCTGTCGGGTTGGCGGGTGTCGCACTATGGGCGCAGGCTCATCATGTGGGGCTGTTTCATCAGGTGGACTTGCCGATATGGCTGGAAATTGTACTGGCTATGCTGTTGCTGGACCTCGCCGTCTGGGCGCAGCATGTGGCAACGCACAAGATCCCCCTTCTGTGGCGGTTCCACCGCGTACATCATGCGGACCCGGAAGTGGATGTGACGACTGCGTTTCGATTCCATCCGGTCGAGATCGCGGTATCGGTGGTCTGGAAAGCTGTGGTGGTGGCGATGTTTGGAATTCCGGTGCTGGCTGCGTTCTGGTTCGAAGTGGTGCTGAACGCATGTGCGCAATTCAACCATTCCAATATGAAGCTACCCGCCGGATTGGACCGGTCTCTGCGCTGGATCTTGGTGACGCCCGCCATGCATCGTATCCACCATTCTGTCGACCGTTCGGAGAGTGATACCAATTTTGGTTTCTGCCTGTCGGTCTGGGACAGGTTGTTTGGGCTTTATACCAATGCCTTCTCCAGGGGGCCGCTTGCACCGATCGGTCAGGACCGGTGGCGCTGTGGCAAGGATCAACGTGTGGACCGCTTGCTGGTGCAGCCATTTGGTAGGGATCAGACAGACGCCTGACGTTATTCGTCTGACGGCAGAACGCCGGTGTCTACCGCTGCGGCCTGATAGCCTCTGCGAAGCTCTGCAATCTGCTGCACGATGGGTTTTATGCCATCAGAGTCGTCAACATGCAGGTCCGTGCGGAAGGCCAGTATCTTCAGATCTGGTGTGATGAGCAGATAGGTTGGTGCCCAGTAGATATCAAAGGCATCGCGCACTGCGGCATCAGCATCGATGCCAGTATTGTAGTCGCCACCCTTGTCTGAGAAATAGGCGTTGAGAGAGCCCCATTTTCCAAAGGCCTCATCAGCGCGCGCTGCGCTGGGTGGCATGTGGATCCCCAGGAACTGGACATCCGGATCCTGCGCCAGTGCCGTTCTCAAGGCCGATGCATAGGGCGCATCTACAACACAGTCGCCGCACCACAGGCCCCAGAAGTCTATGACTGTCCACAATCCTTCAAGATCTGCGTGTGTGACTGTCTCGCCATTGCGCATAGTCAGCGTGAATTCGGGAATGGATTTGCCCAGCATGGCATAGGCGAGGGGGCGACCATCATCATCTGTGGGCAGTTCTGCGGTGCCTGGCGCATATTCCGGGTTGATGGTGATGACATCGGAATAGGTCAGGAAGCGGGCGGGTGCTGTTACCGGCTTCTTTTCCGAAATATGAGCGGCGGCAGAACCGTTCGCAGTTTCAGATGCTTCTGTGGTTGGCGTCGGTGTCTTTTCAGAGCAGGCGCTGAACACCAGGGCCGACAAGCTGAAGGCAAGCAGAAGGGATCTGGTCATGTGGCGCTGACTTTCCTGACAGAGGCGGGCTGGTAGACGGGCATTTTATTTCATCTGAACCATGTCAGTGGCCAAACGGTTCATCTTGAAGATCACTTGCGTGTTGAACACGACATCTATCAGGCAGACAATTGCGGCCAGCCAGAGCGACAGGGTTTCAAAACTGCTGAGATGAATGGACCCCACCACAGACAGCACCGCGATCATGGCGAGGGTGAAAAGCGGTAGCAATGAGAAGAAGAAGTCGAACAGCGGACGGTCATTGCCGACAAGCGAAAACGCTGCCATTGCGTTTTGCAGGCAAAGATATCCCAGGCCAATCAAGGCGACGATGAACATGGAATAGGCCCCGCCATTCAGGCAGAAAAAGCAGATATCCGTCAGGGCGAACAGCGCAAGATAGATGGAATAGAGAACGGAAGACCCTTCTCTGAAGAAAAACGCGATGAATTTCATGAGACCTGTCCCTGGGTTTGGCGAAATGTTTCTGCGCACGGTATAAAGATGAAGGCGGCACGGGTGAGGCGCAAGTGTGTCTGTTGATCTGTCTCATTTTCCGATGTCTCCTCATTGGGGCATCGGTGCCTTGTGAATGTGCAGATTGAGCGAATTTTATACGCCTGTTACAGTCCGGCGTGAATATAGCGCAACCCAGAGTGGGAATCCTGGCCTTTGGATTTGTGATTAACAAAATATTATATGGTTTTTACTGTAAGACTTGAAGAATTGCGGGGGATTTCAAGTTCTGGGTTCGGGGAAGATCGTATTGACACTGGGGTTCGGCCCCGGCCTGGAGATTTAAATGGCGAAAGTACTCGGGGTAGGCGGCGTCTTCCTTTCATGCCTAAGCGTTAATGCCACGCGAGAGTGGTATAAGAGTGTTCTGGGTTTCGATTTGAGCAAGAATGGCGGCGCTGAATTCTTTCACACAGATGTCGCCCGGCAATACCCCAAGACGGGGCGGACCATATGGGCCACATTCGACAAGAATGACTCTCCCTTTGCGCCATCGCTGTCCGAAGTCATGGTGTCGTTGATCGTCGAAGACATAGATGGCGTGGTCAAACGCGCAGAGAGAGCCGGTGCCCAACAGGTTCAACCGCGCCAGACCTTCGAGTATGGCCGGTTTGCATGGTTTATGGACCCTGATGGTCGAAAAGTGGAATTGTGGGAACCTTTGGAACCTTTGCTCTAGGTCGGGTGCGGTTTCCGGCTATTGTCGAACGTGGTTCTGGGTTAGGTCTGCGGGCATGACATTGAGCCTTGACCTGAACGGTTTCAGAAACCTCCCCATCCCTCCTTTCGGACCGGTAAATGCCCGCAAGGAAGGATATCGCCACAATACGCCGATAGATCACGCTTCAGACATGGCGTCAGAAGCATGTGTCGATGTTCGTGATCTGGGAGTGGCGGGGTGTAATCACTATTTTACGCCGTCTAATCCGCCCTATTTCCATGCTGTTCCAGGTGCCATTGAAAATCTGTGGCTGCGAGAGAGTGTGGCCAGCAGGCTGGTGGATATCAATGCGGCGCTGGCTTGCCATGACATGGAACTGTTCCTGTTCGATGCGTGGCGTCCTCAATCCATTCAGAAGCATTTTCACGACGCATGGTTTCCGGACTGGCTTCGCAGAAACCGCCCGGAACTCTCGGACGGCGAACGTTTTGAAGAAGTCGAACGCTATTGGGCGGCGCCGAGTGGTGGCAAGCAGTCTCCATCACCGCATGCCACTGGCGGTGCGGTGGACTTAACCCTGAGATTCAAGTCGATTGCGCAACCTCTTTATATGGGCGGTATTTTCGACGACCTGACAGAGAATGCACATAGTGACTGGTTTGAACGGTCGGACATTCATTCGATGTCGGACAAGGAGGCGCAGAATAACAGACGCCTTTTATACTGGGTCATGCATGAAGCAGGCTTTGCCAACAATCCGACAGAGTGGTGGCACTATTCATTTGGCGACCAGATGTGGGCACGTCTCATGGACAAGGAAATGGCCATCTATCCGGCCTGCTCACCGATCGACTAGGCAAAATGTTCCAGTAATTATTAGCCAAAAGTTTAAGTTAACAGGACGTTTCTATTTGGTGTTCGATTTTAACGTAAATATTCGTGCAAAGTGCACTAATCGAGGCCGATGAAAAGGAATTGATAATCATCTGAGGCAAAACTCGCTTTCAACGAGCGGGGCTGAACGGCGCTCCGCAAGACCTTTAAGCGGGAGCTCATCTGATGATGAAAGACTTGGTGAAGCATGTGGCCAACGACACAGGATTGTCCAACAACAAGACGAAGGTGGCGCTGGGAATTGTCCTGAACGCAACTGACCGTCAGGGCGCTCCAATCGCTGAGCTGATCTTCACGAAGGTTCCCGGCGCACGTACGATGGCTGCACGTTCAGGTGCGACCACAGGCGCTGCGACAGGTCTCATTGCCCGGATGATCGAACGCACACCTGGCGGTCGCTCCGAAGTGGCATTCCAGATGATACGTGACCTTCAGTGCGCGGGTCTGGGACACACCGAAATTTCGGCCCTTCTCCCGTCTGTAGCGGGATTTGCCAAAGCCAATCTCGGCTTTGCGTCTGAGGGCCACCTGGGCGACTTTCTTTGCGCTTCTGAAGCGCTTGAAGCAGTGGACGCTGCCTGAATTCCGCCTTGTTCAGTTCCCCCGCCGGTGGCGTGGGGTGATGGCGAAGTGCGTCAATAGATGGTTCTCCGGAAGAATGCATGAAATGTCGATCAGGCTGCGATCATGTCGCGTGAAGGCCTTTTCGATCCGCTTATCCGGCCACCGCAGGACGTATCTTCAGAAGTGTACGCATGACCGGTTGGTTCCGGTCATGCGTCCGCTCTCGTTTCTGTGATCTCTGATCGCATCTGTTTGATGTGAAAACCGCTTTGCAGATGGCTGAAGACTACCTATCTCAGCTGTCCAACGCTGCTTGCTAACCTGTCCCCCCAAGCCCCAGCTCGCAGCGATGGAAAAGTCCTTTCCGGCGGTTCGGTCGCGCATTGGCGTCCCCCCCTCGACGTCAGCGCCCCCGCCGGGAAGGCACCTTTATGTCCTATATTTGTGAAATCAGCCGCTGATCTGCGACAGGCGCGCCTGCAGGCGAGCGCGCGTGGCGCTGTCATCGCAAAGCGCAATGGCGGTGTGATAGGCGATAATGCCTTCGCTGATCTCCTGCGCCTGAAAGTGCAGCTCCCCGCGCAAGAGGCTGGTGCGCCAGTCATTTGGGCTGAACGACTCCAATTGTTCGGCTGCGGTTGTAGCCGTCGGTTGATCGCCTGAAGCGAAGCGGCACAAACCATGGTCGCCCAGATGTGTCAGATCCCAGGGATCGTCAATCATGGCCTTGTCGGCCCGGGCGCATGCTGCTGCATCAAGACCAGTTGCTGAAAGAAGAGACATCTTGCCAGTCGCTGCCGGAATGGCGGGGGCAGGTGCAGGGTCTGGTTCCGGGGAATTCACTATAGCGGAAGGAGGGGTTGGTTGCGTTGCCACCGCATTCAGGAGTTGTCCCTCGATGAGGATAGAGCGCTTGTAGAGTGTGGCAGTGATGTTTTTGAGATGGGTCGTTCTGATTGCGATTTCGCTTCGTCCATTCACGCCGGATCCATTGGCAGCCTGTATCAGTGTCGGATCAGTCGGGTCCAGATCGAAGGGCTCAAGCGATATGCCCGTGACGGTCAGCGTCAGTCCGTTGGCTGTCTGTTCGACCTTTGCACCCGTGGGCTGTGCATCGAACATGATGATGGCTGAAAAATCATGGCCGCTAGCAGATACGCGAATATCACGGATCTGCGCAGGCTGATCGCCATGCACCTGCATGGGTTGCGCAGGCATGGTTTGCGCCAATGCGCCCGATTGGCCCAATATCGCCGCAGCAATGGCCGCGCAGAGAATGTCTGGCATCCTGATCATCATGAAGCCCATGCTCGCCTGATGCGGTAAATGAGGTGCTAACACAATGATGGGCTATGGGTATTCCCTGCCTAATCTGATGAGGTGTCGCGAACTGAGAGCAAATCGGGATAGGTGGGTGCGCGCTTTTCCGCACGTGCTTTCATGCTCTCCTGTAGACGTGCGGGAGACAACATGGCGGCGTTCCACAGGCCGACATGGCGCAGTGTATCGTCCGTGCTGTGATCTTTGGAATAGTTCAGCATTTCCTTTGTGCCGGTGATCGCCAGCGGATCGCGTGATGCAATTTCGGCCGCCAGGGACAGGGCGTGAGTGAGCAGTTCATCCTGGGTTTCGTAAACGGCATTCACAAAGCCCAGGCGCAAGGCGGTATCTGCCTGAAGGCGTTGGCCGGTATAGGCGAGCTGGCGCATCCAGCCATCGGGCAGCAGGCGGGCCATGCGCGGAAAGGTGCCGACATCCGCCGTCATGCCCAGATTGATCTCTTCGATGCAGAACCAGGCATCGGAGGTGCACAGCCGGATATCGCAGGCAGAGATCATGTCGACACCACCACCTATACATCCGCCCTGTATGGCCGCGATCACAGGTATTCGTGCACGCTCTATGGCTGTAAAGGCATCCTGATATCGCCGGATGGCATGTGTGAAGGCTTCGGACTGCAGATGGGGATCGCCGGGCTTGCCCACAGGCAGGTTGGAGAGCGTCTCCAGATCCATACCAGCCGTGAAGTGCTTTCCCTCTGAAGAGATTATGAGAGCGCGCGCGCTGGCATCCTGGGAAAGCGCGTTGATCATTTCGGGCAGCTCGCGCCAGAAATCAGGGCCCATCGCGTTCATTTTTTCTGGTCGGCAAAGCGTGATGGTCGCCACGCCAGCTTCGATTTCAAGTGCGAGGGCGGATTGTCTGGTCGTCATCACGTTTTCCTTTCAGTATCGAAGCGGGAAGCCTAAAAGCTTCTGGTGTGTTCGGCCAGACAGCAAGTGCATGCAGCTCGACGGTTTCAAAGCGTTGCGCGTTAACCGCAAATGTTACACAAGGTTCACGCCTTAAGCTTTGACCTGACGTGTACACTGCCCTTCATTAGAGGCAGGTTTGATCCGGTTGTCGCTGGTATAAGGGCAAGTGCTGAGGGAGGCGAACATGAACAAGATCAAGCTGTTATCCGTTGCCGGTTTTTTGAGTGCGGCGATATTTACTGGCGGTTGCGCAACAGACGGAAATTCCGATTATTCCCGCGTGCTCAATGACGTGCTGACAGGCTATGGCGAAACCTCGCTGACACAAGGTGAAATCGCATCTGGTCTGAAGGAGGCTTTGACGGTTGGTTCAGATCGCGTGGTGACGCAATTGGCGACCACGGATGGCTATTTCGGCGATGACCTAATCCGCATTCCGCTGCCTGAAGACCTTCAAAAAATTCAGAAAAACCTGGCCAAGGTTGGCCTGTCCGGTCCGCTGGATGATCTGGATCTGAAGATAAACCGCGCTGCAGAATCTGCGGCACCGACCGCAAAGAAACTGGTGGTCGATGCGGTGTCTTCCATGACCATCGATGATGCACTGGGTATCCTCAACGGAGGCAACACAGCTGCGACAGATTTCCTCAAGGCCAAGACCTCCGACCAGCTGATATCGGCTTTCAGGCCCTATATGGATACGGCATTGGCTGAATCAGGAGCTGTTTCCGCCATGGATTCCGTTGGCCGCAAATATCTGCCAAGTGCAATGGTCACTCAATTGCGCACTGACCTGGAAACCCATGCGGTGAACGGTGCTCTCGACGGCATGTTCTACTATCTCGCTCAGGAAGAAAAAGCGATCAGGGAAGATCCGGTCAAACGCACGACCGAACTTCTTCGACGTGTGTTTGGAGGCTAGCACAAGTGCAGCTGCGTAAGTTTCATGTCACGCTGGATGATGGCGGCTTTCGATCCGGTGAAGTCGCTGGGGTTGCCTATGGCGACCCCTCCACACCGGTGGAAATCATGTTCCTGCACGCCAATGGCTATAATGGCGTGACCTATCAATCCATTCTGCAACCGCTTGCATCGCAGGCACATGTGGCGGCGGTGGACATGAGGGGGCATGGCATGACCATGCTGCCTGTGGAGCCTGGTCGATTGCGCAGCTGGGACGTGTTGCGTGATGACATGATCACCACCATTGAAAAAGCTGCACCGGGTGGTTTGATCCTTGGTGGTCATTCACTGGGGGCAACGGTTGCGCTGATGGTCGCGGCCAAGGCTCCGCACCTGATTGACGGTCTAGTCCTGGTGGATCCGGTCGTCTTGTCGCCAACTTTCTACAAATTTGCGAACATGCCCATTCTGGGGCGACTGACAACATTCGGCAAGCTGGCCAAGGACGCGCGCAATCGCAACAAGACCCGCTTTGCATCAAGAGAAGAAGCGCAGGAATATTATGCCAGTCGCGGCGGTTTCAAGACCTGGCGCACGCCTTTCCTGCATGATTTCCTGATCGATGGTCTGACATGGGTGGCGGACCAGAATTTCGAATTATCCTGCCAACCTGAATGGGAATCAGCAGTGTTCGCAGCGCAGGCCAATCGGCCGTGGCGTGCGTTCAGCCAGTTGGGAAAATATCGGGAGCGAGAAATCGCAAGGCTGCGTCAACTGGCGCAATTGGCTCCGGATGAACGCCAGGAAGCGGATGAAAACTACAAGGCCGAACTCCAGGCTGGAAATGTGAAGTCGAGCCGTCTGGCCAAGAATATTCCGATGATCATCCTGCAGGCGGACAAAAACTCCACCTGTGTGGAAGACATGGATCGACGGGTGCATGCATTCCTGCCTGACGCCGCTGTCACGCGGATTCCAGGAACAACGCATTTCCTGCCGATGGAGCGCCCCTATGTGGTGCGCGATGCACTGGATATCCTATACCGAACACGACGTGGCGATTTTGAGGATGATTATATCGGTGCCGTCAAGCGGACGATCAATGATGCCATCGGTGTGATGGGCTGATCGCTTCCTGATCAGACGTCCAATCCCTTAGGGGCCAGTTTTTCCAGTTGTTCGCGCGCTTCCTCAGGCATTGCGAAGGCGCGCCGGGTATCCAGATCAAAGCACAAAACGATGGCCTCGATGCTGGCCCATGCTGTTCCATTGCATGGGTCGAGCATCCAGTATCGGATCGAGAATGCCTTGCCGTGACGTGGTCCCAGTCCTGCGCGAACGGCTATCGGTTGCCCGGCGCGCGGCCAGCCTCGAAAGCAGACGCGGTGTTCCAGTGCTGCCAGGCCGGGGCGATAGTTCAGATTGTGAGCCTCTAGGGCGGATTTCAGAACAGGTGCATAGCCCGCCATGACCACCCCTGCAGAATCGGAGGTGCGCGCGATAAAAATGTCTGGCGACATAAGTCCATTCACATCACAATGTTGCGGTGAAACGGTGAACATGCCGGCATGAAAGGCACCGATGGCATCAGCTTCCTCCAGGGTGATCTGCTGAGCCGGCGCTTTGGTCATGTCGATGCTTCGCGGACCTGTTTCAGCGGGGGCCGTTGTGCGGATTTTCTCGAACGCAGCCAGACTGGTGGGAGACCAGGCAAAGGCCTGACGTGTGAGAACGTCTACATGATCGATCATGGCCCTGAAGGTGGCGCAGATATCACCGTTCAGATGTCTCAGCTCCATATAGACATGGGCGCTACTTTCACGCACATCCAGCAGGCCCGCCATCATGTAGAGGGCGGCTCCCGCGCGTGCTTCCTTGTGATAGCGAATATGTAGCTGGGAAGGGGCAAGCGTCGACAGGGCGCGACTGGTGAAGGCATCGGGCATCCCGCAATGAGCGGCCAGCACACCCAGCCCCTCCATGAAGCGCGCCGAATAAAAGCGCACATTCATGTGGTTCATCTCATCACATTCCCACTGGTTCGTTGATCCGCGGTAGACTTCCAGCATGGCGGGGCTTTCTGTGAAGGATGTGTGTGTTGATATATCTGGATGAATGGTGTGGTCAGGCAGCCTGTGCCTTGCGGCATTGTGCGCAGATGCCTCTGACTTCCAATACCGTGCTTCGCAAAGCAAAGTCCACCTCGGCAGATTCAGCTTCCAGGGCCGAGATGGTTGCGTCGGCGTGAAGCTCCTGTGCAGCGTGGCAGCTATCGCAGATCAGGAAGACGGCGGAGTGCCGATGATCGCGATGGCCGCAGGCGACATAGGCGTTCAGGCTTTCGATCTTGTGAGCCAGTCCCATTTCGAGCAGGAAATCCAATGCACGATAAATGGTTGGTGGTTTTGCCGCGCCTTCATCGCCCAGTTGATCCAGCAGGTCATAGGCCTTTGCAGGTGCATCAGTTGCCAGCAACAGCTCAAGCACACGCCGACGAATGGGTGTCATGCGTGCGCCCTGCTGATCACAGATACGCTCGGCATCTTTTAATGCCGTTGCAATGCTGATCGGCGAACAGGAAAGGTGACTCGTGGACATGCCCCATAATCGACCTTCATGCTGATTGGGGCAAGCCCTGAGATGTCTTGCAGGAGGTGCTGTCATGTCTCGAACGTGCCAGATGGCTTCGCCTAGCGTGGCTCCCCGTCAAACAGTGCCTTGTATTCGGGGCGCAGATCATCTGCAAACACGATTTGTGGAACCGTCGCCATATAGGGGCCTTCAGCATAGACACCCACGGCATATGGCGGGAAGTAAGCGGTTGCGCCGCCAAACTTTCCGTCAGTTGAGGATGGCGTAAGAGCTATGTCAGCGCGTGCCAGACGGCGAGAGACTTCTGGGTCACCGCAATCCATCGTCAAACCGTCAATGGAGGCCTCTCCGATCCGGTCGATCTTTTCGGATTTCAGCGCTTCGCAAAGGCCAATCTGAAAGGCAGGCGAGTTTGCCTTGCGTGGCAGGAACATGTCGGTGAATGCCAGTTCCTCGCCGGTGTTCACATCAGCGATCACGCCTTTCCAGTCTGAATTTGGGTGGGCACCGCCCTTGTCAGCCAGCTCGCGGCCAATAATGCTGATCAGATCGCCAGAGCGCGCGGTTTCTTCAAATCCAATGTCGATGGTCCATGGGGTGAATTCAAAGCCCTCCTGCCGCGCGGCGTTGGCAGCGGCGGCTGCATCGGCGCGCAGTGATGTGCGATAGGCATCCATTTCAGCCATGATGGACTGATAGGCGGGCTGTTTGTGCGCACCATTGGGAAAGCTCGCCTTGAAGGACAAGGATGGCGTTTCCAGGGTCATGTTGTCAGCGAAGATCGAGCCGTTGGAATTCACAGACGAGGTGGAGACAATGCTTTCAGGCGGCTTGTTTGTTTGTGGTGTCGCGGGACTGACAGGCGTTTCAGCATGGCTGGACGATGTTGGTTCGGGTGTCGGATGCGCTGGAGCTGGACCATCGGTCTCGTGGGTGTCGATTGCTGCGGTGTCGATGGTTTCACCGAGCGTTCCTGGGGCCGCGCCCATCAATACGCATGCTGTTGTAAGCAGGCCTGTCGCCACGGCAATTGTCATGGCCATGACAGTGTCTGCTTCAGATTTGTCCTTGGTGCGCATGTCACCCCTCCGATGAAACCGAGATTCAGCCCCCCGACTGCTCCTCAAAACCAGATTGCTGCAAACAACCATCCGCCAATCAGGATCAAAACCGCATCCCGATTGGATTTGAAAATACCCAATGCAGCATCGCCGATGCCAGGGCCTGTACGAGTAGCCTGCAGCGCCAGGTGCCCGCCAAACAGTACAACACCCAGCAATCCAGCAGGTTCATGCGACATCAGCGTGCAAACCGCAAGGACAAGAATACTCAGTCCATAGATAATGAAAACAGCAGCTTGCGCCTTGTCTCCAAACAGGCGAGCGGTGGACTTCACGCCGACCAGCGCATCATCTTCCTTGTCCTGCAGGGCGTAGATCGTGTCATAGCCAAGCGTCCAGAGCGCCAGCGCGCCAAAGAGTAGAATGTCCACCAACGTTAGTGTGCCGTGCAGCAGGGCAAAACCGACCAGCACACCCCAGTTGAAAGTCAGGCCGAGCCAAACCTGTGGCCACCAGGTGATGCGTTTCATCAGCGGATAGAGCGCGACCATCGGTATGGCGGCTAGCGCAACATACTGGGCAAAACGCGGTAAGGTCAGCAGTACGAGCAGGCCGACCAGGCATTGGAACATGAGCCAGCCAAGCGCGGCCTTGAGCGTCACGCGGCCTGCTGGCAGAGGCCGTCCGGCGGTTCGCGAGACCTGCGCATCGATCTTGCGGTCCAGAATGTCATTCCAGGTGCAGCCAGCGCCACGCATGGCTACCGCACCGAGCCCGAACAACAGCGCATAGATCGCATCATGTCTGATATCGATTATTCCCTGTGGCCAGCCCATCTCCATCCGGGCGAACACCATGCCGACCCAGCAAGGCGCTGCCAGTAGCCAGAAGCCGATTGGGCGGTCAAAACGTGAAAGGCGCAAAAAGGGCTCCAGCCCGCGTGGAGCTGAATCCACCCAGGAGCTTGGGGCAGCATCACTGGGAATGACACGGTCTGTGTGAGCGGCTGGGTCTGCGGCGTTCAAGAGTAGCACTCCATGGAAATAGCGACTTTGCTTCGCCTCGAATTCGGAGCGGTCGCGCAAGCGCTGTGCAGTCGGACCGGCAAGGGCGGCTTGATACTACATAAAGCCTTCGTGTCGCGCGGCCAAGCGCGGCCTGATCGCACAGAGCTGGTTGTTGGTCTATTGGTTGGCGCGCGAATTTCGATATGAAGGGGCGAATGAACGGTGGAAGGATGAAGGGCCGTACAACTGCGCCTCACTCATCCCGACACTGCCAGACAAGGATTTGGAGATCATGAGCACAATTCCTCGATTATTTGTCATGTCAGATCTCGTGAAAGGCGCACCCTTGGCGCTGACATCCGAACAGGCCAATTATCTGTTTCGCGTGCTCAGGGTGGAGGTTGGCGACAGTGTTCGTGTGTTCAATGGCCGTCACGGTGAATGGGCTGCGCGGGTATCGGAGGTCATGCGATCTGCGGGTTTCCTGACCGTGGAAAAGCAGATCCGCGAGCAGGCAAAGGTATCCGATCTGGAACTGTTGTTTGCTCCGCTGAAGAAAACGCGCACGGATTTCGTCGTGGAAAAAGCGACGGAATTGGGGGTGTCGATCATTCGCCCGGTGCTGACACAGCGCACTCAGACCAAGGTGGTGCGTACTGATCGCCTGCAGAAGATCGCGGCGGAAGCAGCCGAACAGACGGAGCGTCTGGACACGCCGCATGTGGAGCAGGTCGAACATCTTCTGGAACGCCTGGGAAAATGGGACGGAACGCGCCGGTTGATATTCTGCGATGAGGAAGGTGATCAGGCACGGGCTGATTCAGGAGACGACACGGCGTCCCGGCCTTTATCCATGGCGGATGCCATTGCCAAGCTGGAGCCTGGTCCTGCTGCAATTCTGATCGGACCGGAGGGAGGGTTTACCGATGACGAGCGCAATCGGCTTCGCAGCCTGGAATTTTGTATTCCCGTGTCACTGGGGCCCAGAGTGTTGCGTGCGGAAACGGCCGCCATTGCGGCATTGTCGGTCTGGCAGGCAATATGCGGGGACTGGCGCAACACAAGCAAGGATTGATCCTGTAGGAAAGTTTGACTTGTCTCCCACGCCCATCGGACGCTAAATCGGCAAATCGGTGCTGATTTGCCTGTTATCCCAAGTGCGGTTAGTGCAACTCACGGTGATTTGCTGAGACGTGTGACTTGGCGAACCAGATTCAAGTTCCTAAATGGAACCCATCATATGCCTTTGGTCCGCACAGCGGACGTTTCAGTTTGCTGAGCTCATGACGACTCCTACCCAAGACATTGACGACGGCGCGCCTCGCATTGAATCGAAGGACGAGCTGATTGCTCGCATCGAATCCGGGTGCAAACCCAAAACCGATTGGCGTATCGGCACGGAACACGAAAAGTTCGGCTTCCTCAAGGATGGTCTGCGACCTCTGGAATATGAGGGAGGAAGCTCGGTCAGGGCCATGCTGGAAGGTCTGCGCGACCGGTTTGGCTGGGCACCGATCGAGGAAAAGGGTGTTCTGATCGGTCTCAAGAAGGATGGCGCATCAGTCAGTCTTGAGCCAGGCGGACAGTTTGAACTTTCCGGCGCACCATTGGAGCACATCCATCAGACTTGCGCTGAAGTTGGTGATCATCTGCGTGAAGTGCGTGCCATTGCCGATGAGATCGGCGTGGCGTTTCTGGGGCTTGGGTTCTCTCCGACATGGTCGCTCAAAGAAACGCCGATGATGCCCAAGGGTCGCTATCGGATCATGCGCGACTATATGGAAAAGGTCGGTCGGTTGGGACATCAGATGATGTTCAGATCCTGCACTGTGCAAACCAATCTGGATTTTTCCTCCGAAGCCGACATGGTCAAGAAGATGCGCGTTTCGCTGGCATTGCAGCCAGTCGCGACGGCACTTTTTGCAAATTCCCCCTTTGCCGAAGGTCGCACAAACGGCTTCCAGTCCTATCGCGCCCATGTCTGGACGGACACCGACCCGGACCGTACCGGCATGCTGCCATTCGCATTCGACGACGGTTTCGGTTTCGAACAATATGTCGATTATGCGCTGGATGTGCCGATGTATTTTGCGCGCCGAGAAGGGCGCTATGTCGATTGTTCTGGCAAGTCTTTCCGTGACTTCATGGCTGGCAAGCTGGATGTGCTGCCTGGCGCACGCCCGGCTATTGATGACTGGGACGACCATCTTTCGACACTGTTTCCCGAAGTGCGCCTGAAGCAGTTCCTCGAAATGCGCGGTGCAGACTCCGGACCCTGGGCCCAGATCTGTGCATTGCCAGCCTTCTGGGTCGGAATTCTCTATGATGATGCCTGTCTGGATGCTGCATGGGATCTGGTGAAGGACTATTCTGCCGCAGAACGCGAAAGCATGCGCCGCAATGCATCGGTTCAAGGGCTGGCGTCACCCATTCGTGATCTTACCCTGCAGGATCTCGCGAAGGAATCACTGAAGATTGCCCGCGAGGGTCTCAAGCGCAGGGCAAAGCTCAATTTCTCGGGTGATGATGAAACCGGGTTCTTGTCTGATCTGGATGAAGTTGCCGAGAGCGGTATGAATTCCGCCCAGCTCATGCTGAAGAAATATCATGGGGAATGGGGCAGGGATCTGTCGCACGCCTTCAAGGAGTACGCTTACTAGGGCGTCAATTCTTGGTAATGATTGACTTCATGCCGCTGTTACAGGCGATGCGTGAACCTGTGCAGGATTCACGCGTGTACATTTCCCTGTCGGCCCCGATCGCCAGCTTGTGTTGAGCACGATCTACGACAACCACCATCTTGCGAAGATGCTGCAAACCAATCAGCAGGACAGGCTGGTCAGCATCGACCAGTTTGCGGACCGCCGGGGCGTCATGAATCATGATGGTCGAGCCTGCCCACACCATGCGGGCACCCCGGATTGTGCCGACCCGGGCGGATTTCAGCATGCGCTCTTCGCCATTCACATCAACAAATGGGGTCGTGCTGATTTGTGAGCCGCGCTTCTTCAACGCTGTGCCCAATGCTTCATTGGCGACAGCAAAATTGATCCCGGTATCGATCAGGCCAATGGCCTTTCGGCCTTCAATCGTGATGGGAATGCTCAGAAAACCGAGATCGCGCCCGGTCTTTGTCTGCCGGGTCCATTTCATGTTTCGTGGCAGTTTCAGGTCGCGCAAATCATCCGAGGTTTCGATCAGGCCGCGATTGAAATCCAGCATGAGATATCGCCTGTCTGAAACCTGCGATGTCAGAAGGTCGAGGCCGATCAGGCCGTCAACTGACGGATCACGAATCGCATCACGATCATTCAGGACCAGAAGCGGCCCGTTAGATGACAGTCCTCCTGCATGTGTGGTGGCAGTAAAGGCGGGCGCTGCTTCGACGCCCAGAAGTCCGTGGACCATATATTGATCTGCCTGGGCCATATGTCCCAACTGTGCCGGTACAGTGTCCCGAACGCTTGATATGGCGGCAGCGGTATCCACGATCATGCGAAATGGGCCTTGTCCGTCGATCATGACATTGACAGCCCACAGCCTGTCGACGGTCTGATCCATGACGATCACATGTCTGTTCGGGTCTGCATCGCTGGCATGTGCAGATGCAAAACATGACAAGAGCATGAATATGCAGAAGATGGATCGTCGCGCGCCTCGGAGCATTGGTCTCTCTCTTTTGGTGGCAAGATTGACGCTTAGATTGCCACAAATTCACCGAAACACGAAATTTCCTTCCCTATCAATGATGTCTCGGCTGTCACAATCCACTTGAGCCTTTTGCAAGGTCGTGGTCTGTTTCGCGGCAATGAGACGCGCTTTCGCGTCGGGGCTGAAGGATTTGTCGGGCTGGTTTCGCGCAATTTTGTGCGATGCGTCTGCATGTGCTGCATGCGGATTTCAGGCTGGCATCTGAGTCACGACCACGGATGCGAACGCGTCTGACTTGGTGTTCAACAGCAGGGAGTTTGCTGGCGTGGTGACACAGGCGGAAACAATGGACGACGGTCCTGAAAAGACCTTTCTGGGGCATCCCAGAGGCCTTTATATTCTTTTCCTCACAGAGATGTGGGAACGGTTTTCCTATTACGGCATGCGTGGGCTGCTGATCCTCTATCTGACGCAGCATTTCCTGTTTTCAGACGAAAAATCCTCCATCATGTATGGTGCCTATACGGCGCTTGTCTATGTGATGACGATCATTGGCGGAACCTTGGCAGACCGTTTCCTGGGGCAAAGAAAGGCCGTGACATTCGGGGCCATCCTGCTTTGCCTGGGCCATCTGGGCATGGCTTTTGAGGGAACAGGCTCCAAGGAATATGTCGTTACCGGTACCAGTGAAATCGAGCTTCAGCATGAAGGTCGCGGGAATGATCGACAATTGTTTGTCGATCTGGATGGTCAGATGCGTCGGGTGGTATTCGATTCCGAAACAACAGCATTGAACATTCTTGTCGATGATGCGCGGGATGCGGAGCCGACCTCGGATGTCTATCGCTCTTTTGACAAGGGTGATTATTCAACCCGTGTCGAGGAACAGGCACTTTACACGAATATTCTCTATCTATCCCTGGCCTTCATCATTGCGGGCGTTGGCTATCTGAAGGCGAATATCTCCACAATTGTGGGGGCATTGTACAAATTCGATGACCCTCGGCGGGATTCCGCTTTCAGCATTTTCTACATGGGAATCAATCTGGGATCGCTACTGGCAACACTGACGATCGGCTGGATTGGTATTGCCTATGGGTGGAAATATGGTTTCGGCCTGGCAGGCATCGGCATGTTGCTGGGACTGGCCGTTTTTGTGTGGGGCCAGAAATATCTCGACGGCAAGGCCGAGCCACCAGATGCAGATCTGTTGAAGAAATCGTTCTTCGGTCCAGTCAATGTGGAATTGGCCTGCTATCTGGCGGGATTGATCGTCATTGCCGTTTCCATGTTGATCGTCACCAATGCCGAAATTGTTCCTGACTGGTTTGTCGGTGCCTTGGGGATCGTGATTTTCATCGGTCTTGTGATTTATTCGGTGCTGAACCTGCACGGGACCGAGAGAAACCGCATGTTCGCGGCAATCTACTTCGTGCTCGCGCAAATTCCGTTCTGGGCACTGTTTGAACAAGCGGGTTCTTCGTTGAATCTCTTTACCGACCGTCTGGTCGATACGGAAATATTCGGCATGAATGTGCCAGCGCCTGTCTTCCAGTCATTGAACGCAGGTTACATCGTGATCTTTGCGCCGATATTTGCGTGGATGTGGTCGGCCATGGCCAAGCGCAAGATCGAGCCTTCCACCCCGGTGAAATTCGCGATTGGTGTCTTTCTGGCGGGGTTGGGATTCTTGTCACTTGTTGCAGGGATCAAGGCTTCCGGAGCGACCGGTCTGACGGCTGTATCCTTCATCTTCCTGATCTATTGGGTTCACACTATGGGAGAATTGATGGTGTCGCCGGTTGGGCTTTCAGCGGTTACAAAAATGGCCCCTGCACGGGTTGTCGGAATGACCATGGGGGCCTGGTTCCTCTATTCGGGACTGTCCAACTATCTCGCAGGTGTCATCGCACGCACGACGGGTGCTGAAACCATTGGCGGCCAGATCACCAATGTTGCGGTTGCCAAGGCGAATTACGCAGCGGTCTACACGCAGGTGGCCTATGTCGCGATGGGAATTGGTGTGGTGATGTTGCTGATCTCGCCTCTCATCCGATATCTGATGAAGAATGACGACGAACATGTTCATCTGGCAGGTGCAGGCAGCGGCGATGTTGTTGGTGAGCTGGGCAAGTCCGACAAGACAATCGGCTAGGATCAGGAACTGATCGCAGGTCAGTATCAATGAAAAAGGCGGCTCTCAATGAGCCGCCTTTTTTGTGTGTTGTTGTGGGTTGCTCAGCCTTGCCAGTCTTGTGTTGGCAGGCCCTGAGCCGTCCAGGCCATCATGCCGCCGGTGACATTGGCCAGGCTTGTGAATCCTGCGCGTTGGAGGATGCTGGCTGCCTGCATGGACCGCATGCCGGAACGGCAGATCAGTGCGACGGGCTTCTGGTTGTCGTTTTGCACAAGGCTCAGCACTTTCTCAGAAAGGGCGGGGTCGCCAAGAGAGATGGTGTGCGCACCTATTGCTATACCATCACGCCACTCATCCTCGGTCCTTACATCGACGAGGGTGACTTCCTGCTTGCGCAACTGATCATTGGCTGTGGCCACATCGATCGCTGGAATATCGGAGCCGTCACCGCCACCGGTCATCTTGCCGAGAATGTTCATTGGGTTTGCTCCAGCTTCAAATTATTGGCGGCGATCTGACTTGCTTTGTGACGACATTGCCCTGAGGGAGGCGGGCTGCGTTTCAATACGCACGGTCCACGCAGAAATCGGCAATGTCTGCCAGCGCATCAGCGCAATCTGACTTTGGCAAACGGGCCAGTGCGTCTTTGGCCATTTCAGCTTCACGACGCGCTGTATCGAGGCTGGCTTCTACAGCACCGGTCACGCGGATCTGCTCAATGGCAATGTCCAGGTCGTCTTCGGTTTGCGTCGAGACATTCAGGGCGCGATCCCAGAATTTCTGCGCTTCGGGACCACCACGTTCACGTGCATACAGGACGGGCAGGGTCAGTTTGCCTTCGCGGAAATCATCGCCCACCGATTTGCCGAGCTTGTCCGTCAGCCCGCCATAATCCAGAGCATCATCGACCAGCTGGAATGCGCGTCCGAGACGGCGGCCATATTCGCCCAATGCGGCTGACTCATCGCCTTCCGGCGTGTTGGTGAGTGAGCCTGCGCGTGCGGCGGCTTCAAAGAGGGCCGCAGTCTTGGCTTCGACGATCGCCATATATTCATCAAGAGGCAGTCCCGCCTGGCCGAGTGCCGCCAGCTGGCGCACTTCGCCCTCCGCGATCACGCATGATGCGTTGGAGAGGATATCGAGAATGCGCATGGAATGCGTTTCAACCATAAGGGTGAAAGCGCGCGCGAACAGGAAGTCTCCGACGAGGATGGAGGCCGAATTGCCCCACACCTTCTTGGCCGCGAGTTTGCCCCGGCGCAATTCGCTTTCATCCACGACATCATCATGCAGCAGCGTGGCAGTGTGAATGAACTCGACAGCGGCGGCCAGGCAATGTGCAGGTTGGCCAATGCGTCCGCCTGCTGCTTTTGCAGCAGCCAGTGTGATCATGGGACGAAGTCGCTTGCCGCCTGCACTGATTATGTAGGACGACATGTCCGGAATGGTTGATACCGGGCTTGCTGCGCGTTCGACGAGCAGGCGCTCTACTGCTTCCATATCCTCGGAAATAAGCGAATAAAGACGCTCCATCGGAGTTTCAGGCACGGCATTGTTTCCGGAGATGTCGGCGTTAAAGGCCAAAAGCGCACTCCTGTCGCTGGTATTGAGTGGCGAGTGCAATTGAGTTCACGCTCCTATGCGCGTTAATGCGCTGCTGATCAAGGTATCGTTGCCACAATTGATAGGTCAAGAAAATGTGTCCTTGCGTCCTGGCCGGTTGAAGCGCATTTCTTGTATTATGATTGAAGTGTTGCGCACAAACGACCCCGTCAAGCTTAGCTATGCATTAAGCCTGCTTCAGGATGCAGGTTGTGAGCCATTTGAAGCCGATAGGTTCACTGCTTCGGTGGAAGGCTCTATCGGTGCGATTCCACGGCGCATCCTGGTGCCGGAGGAATATGCCGAGCGGGCCAAACGTATCGTGCAGGAACTGGATGAGGCCTGAGGCTTTATGTCGCTGAAACGCAGCTGGCTTTTGAAAGAGCGCGTGGTGCTGGATCAACCCTCAGAGGGTTATCGTGCCGGGCTGGATGCCGTCCTGCTTGCTGCAGCACTGAGGTTGAACAAGCCGGATGAGCGGTTGCTGGAGGCTGGATGCGGGGCAGGTGGTGCACTGTTCTGCGCGGCGAGCAGGCTGTCGGAAGCGCATTTTACCGGGCTGGAACGCGATTCCGCCATGCTGGAGCTGACCGCGTCCAATATTGCGCTCAATAATGTTGCTGGTCGTGTGTCCGTTGTTCTGGGAGATGTTGCTGACCGAAGCCAGCACTTGCTCAACGGCTTTGACCACGTCTTTTCCAATCCTCCTTATTTTCGGCCTGATGCGATTCAGGCGGTCCATCCGGGACGTCAGGGAGCCTATCTGGCGGATGTGGGGCTTGAAGACTGGTTGAAATTCATGCTGCACACAGTGCGCCCTCGGGGACGCATAACGCTGATCCACCGGGCTGGCGAACTGGCGCGCATACTTGGCTTCATGGAGAGCCGATTTGGCGAAATCGAGATAATGCCGATACGTTCGAGACGCGGCATGCCTGCCAAGCGGGTGATTGTGACCGGACGCAAGGGATTGAGGCGTGGCGAGGTGCTGTTGCATGACGGGCTGGTTCTGTTTGACGGTCCGGATCAGCCGACAGCGCGTGCTGAAGCCATCTATGCCGGTGGTGCGCTCAGCTGGAATCAGGAGGATCTGAACTGATGGGACGTTTCATACTGGCGCTCGCACTGTTCCTGATAGTTTCGGGACTGATCTGGGGATTCCTCAATCGCAACAACCGTCCACCGCCGCCGGTCAGTCTTGAAGACAAGAGGGCAGAGCGCGAGAAGAGAAAAAGAAATCGCGACGATCCTCGCGATTGATGAAGCGGGCGGGCAGATGCCGTGTCGACTCTGAATGTTTGATTTTAACCATCACATTAAATCGACCGTAACGCTGGTTTGATAGGTTGGTCACATGCAGTTGGTAATCCAGATACTAAGCGTGTGCGGCAGCATGATATTGCTGGGGCTGATGGCGACACCGTCATCACACTAGCTTTGTTTCATTAAATTATACACAGAATTCAGTTTGTTAGCGTCGCTTCATGAACGAACGATAATCATAAACTTAATACCTTTTTTACGACTCATCTTATAGGCTCATGCGTATGGAACAGAGCATGCAAACTCTGATCTTGATCCTGGCAGCGCTTGGCGCCGGGGTGTGGATCTCGTACCGCTTCGATCCAATGAACCTGTTGAGTATGAAATCGAAGCAAGACCAAATCTAAGTATGAACGCGTAAAAATTAGTAGAGTGGTCTGTAGAGTTTGCGGGCGCTGAAAGGTTCATCCTTCGGCGCCCGTTTTTGATTGTGCATTCTTGCCATTCTGCGCGTTTCTGCCATCTAGACCCCATGAAGATATCTCAAGCCAGTATTTTGATCTCTCCGGGCTACGGGGCGGTCCAGGACGATCATTGGTGCCAACGTTGGGCGCGCCAGATGTCGACCGCGCAGACCATTCAGCATGACGATATGACGAATCCGCGTCGTGAAGACTGGGTGACTGATATCGTCAAGGCCGTGGAGGCGGCTGAGCGACCTGTTGTTCTGGTGGGACATTCACTGGGCTGCATCGCCATTGCACATGCCGCGCCCGTCTTGCCCAAAGGCAAGGTGGCAGGTGCATTTCTTGTGGCCCCATCTGATTGGGACCGAAAGGATATCGTGCCCGGTTTTGATGACCATGATTTTGCCCCCATCCCGCGTGAGCGCCTGCCGTTTCCGGTTCAGCTCGTGGCCAGCCGGAATGACCCTTATTGCGACTTCGCAAAATCGCTGGATCTCACCGCCGACTGGGGGGCGAAGCTGATCGATGCAGGCGATGCCGGTCATATAAATGTCGAGAGCGGGCAGGGTCCGTGGCCCGAAGGCCTGACAGCATTTGCGCTTTTCATGAAGACGCTTTGAAAGAAACAACAGGGAGATCCGATTGAGGACGCAGACCAGACACTGGTTCATCGCCGCCTGCATCATGCTGGCCTGCATCATTCTTGGTGTGGTCGTGGTGGGTGACACGGAGGCGAGTCCCTATCCCGCGCTGACCCAACCGGCGTTCGCGCCATCCAATCTGGTGCGCGCGATTGTTGCGGCGCTTTATTATGCAATGATTGCAGTCGTGCTGGCGCGCGCGCTCTATCGTCGCCACCGTGAGGATGCATGGATGTTGATCGCGGGCGTTGTGGCGATCATGCTGGTCAATGAGGTGTTGAATGTCTTCCTGTTCCGCATGGGAGATGCCGGGCTGTCTTTCTGGGCGCGTGCGGGCTTTGCGGTGATCCTGATTTCGACTGCCTGGGCGGCGATCCGCGTAGACCTCGTGGCCTGTGTCCTTTTGGGGATTTATCTGCTGTGGGTCGGTTTTGACCTCATCTGGGCCTTCGATCTGATGCGTTTGAACCCGTCTCCTGTCACGGAAGCGATTTCACTGCCTTGATCGCAAGCCACTTGCAGACTAGCTTCGCGGCGATTTTCATTGGGACGTTTTCATGGCCTCCACTTCTTTTACCGATGCACCCAAAGCTGCTGGCAAACCCAAAAGCTTTCAGGAGCTGATCTTGCGCCTCCAGATGTTCTGGAGTGAGAAGGGCTGCGCGATCCTTCAACCCTATGACATGGAGGTCGGCGCAGGCACATTGCACCCCGCCACAACGCTGCGCGCGCTGGGGCCGAAGCCGTGGAATGTGGCCTATGTCCAGCCATCGCGCCGCCCGACCGATGGTCGCTATGGCGAAAACCCCAACCGCCTTCAGCATTATTATCAGTTCCAGGTGATCCTGAAGCCCAATCCGCCGCAGATCCAGGATTGGTATCTGGAAAGCCTCTACGCCATCGGCATTGATCCGACCCTGCATGACATCCGCTTCGTAGAGGATGACTGGGAGAACCCGACTGTCGGTGCATGGGGGCTCGGCTGGGAGGTCTGGTGCGACGGCATGGAAGTCTCGCAGTTTACCTATTTCCAGCAAGTGGGCGGCCTGGATGTGCGCCCGGTCTCCGGTGAACTGACCTATGGTCTCGAGCGCCTGGCGATGTATGTGTTTGGCGTCGATAATGTATATGACCTGCCTTATAATGCCCCCGACAGCCCCACACCGCTGTCCTATAGCGATGTGTTCATCGAGAATGAGCGTCAGCAATCAGCCTTCAATTTCGAGCACGCCAATGTCGAGATCATGCTGGACGGGTTCAAGGCTTGCGAGACGCAGAGCCAGCACCTGCTTGGGCTGGAAACGCCCTTGCCACTGCCAGCCTATGAGCAGGCATTGAAAGCATCACATCTGTTCAACCTGCTGGACGCGCGCGGCGTGATCTCGCCAACCGAGCGTCAGAGTTTCATCGCCCGTGTGCGCGACATGGCCAAGGGCGCAGCACAAGCCTGGGCAAAACAAGAAGAAAGCGAAGCACGCGAAAATGCCTGACAAGAACTCTATTATCCCCGCCGGTGCCGAACCCCATGCCACGTTCGATCACCGCGTCTTCATCTTCCGCAGCCTTCAGGTGACAGAGGCTGTCGCCTTTGGCGAAGGGGCTCGCGCATGTGTGTCTCTGTTCGGTGAAGTGTTCCAGCGTGACAAGAACAAGGCATCCGGGATGCGCCGCATCTGTTCAGGTCGCGTGGAATTTGACGCCGCTGAACGTGACGGTTCACCTGTGGGACGGTTCTCCTTTCCCGCGGATGTCGAGGTGCAGCCCTTTTTCCTGGCCTATGTCGACGTGCGTCCATCTGCCATGCAGGGGCTGATGGAGACGCTGCGTTCCGGACCGGGGGTGGAACTGGCCTTCAGGGCGGATATCGAACAATGCCTGTCTGACATTGCCGCCGAGGAACTTGGCATGCCGGTCAAGAAGCGCGGTAGCCTCTACAGCCTGCGCACGGTTTCTGTCAGCGTCAGCCGCTAAACACGAATAATCAAAGCCACAAGGCGACCATTCAATGCCCCAGCTTCTTCTGGAACTCCTGACCGAGGAAATCCCGGCCCGCATGCAGGCCAAGGCGCAAGCCGATCTGGAGCGCGCCGTCATGGACGGGCTGACGGCGGCCGGGCTGATGCCTGAAGGTATCAAGGCGTTATCCGGTCCGCGTCGTCTGGTCGTGGCGGTTGATGGCCTGCCGGAAAAATCTGCTGACGTGAAAGAAGAGCGCAAGGGGCCAAAGGTCGGCGCGCCGGACAAGGCCATTGAAGGCTTCATGCGCGGTGCTGGACTTTCCAGCATTGATCAGGCCGAAACGCGTTCCGACAAGAAGGGTGAATTCTACGTCGCCATCATCGAAAAGCCCGGTCGCAAGACAGTGGATGTGGTGGCGGAACTAGTGCCCAATATCGTGCGCGGCTTTCACTGGCCCAAGAGCATGCGCTGGGGTGATGGTGATCTGCGCTGGGTGCGCCCGCTACAACGCATCCTCTGCACATTCGATGGCGAGATCGTACCATTCGAGATCGATGGGGTTGCCTCTGGCAATATCACCGAGGGCCACCGGATCATGGGCCGCGGTCCCTACAAGGTGCGCCGCTTCGAGGATTATGAAGAGGCGCTCAAGAACAAGGGCCATGTGATCCTGGACCGCGATGAGCGCAAGGAAATCATCGCAGCCGATGCCAAGACGCTCTGCGAAGCGCAAAACCTCGAGCTGGTGGAAGATATCGGCCTGCTGGAGGAAGTGGCGGGACTGGCAGAATATCCGGTGGTCATCATCGGTGACATGGACCCCAAATTCCTGTCGCTGCCGCCCGAAGTGATCAAGCTCTCCATGCGCACCCACCAGAAATATTTCGCCGTGCGCGACCCGGCGACTGGCGAGCTTGCGCCGAAATTCGTGGTGGTGGCAAATCTGCGCGCAGCTGATGGTGGCAAGACCATCGCGGCGGGCAATTCCAAGGTGCTGTCTGCGCGTCTGTCGGATGGTGTATTCTTCTGGGAAAACGACAAATCTTCGCCACTGGAAGACAATTTCGACAAGCTCGGCACGGTCACATTCCACGAGAAGCTGGGGAGCGTGAAGGACAAGGCCGAGCGCGTGATCGCGCTGGCAGGTGAGCTGGCTGAAGCCGTGGGTGCCAATGCAGATGATGCGCGCACAGCGGCAAGGCTCGCCAAGTGTGATCTCGTCTCCGACATGGTGTTCGAGTTCACCGAGCTTGAGGGCGTGATGGGCCGCTATTATGCGCTGGATGAAGCGCGTGCTGCCGGTGTCATCCCCGCATCCTCTCCTGTCATCCCCGCGAAAGCGGGGACCCACAAATCCACCCAGAATGCTGAATCCGGTGGGTCCCGGTCTTCGGACATGTCCGAAACCGGGATGACAGCGTCATGGTGTGCCGGACTGGACGCGCCACGCGCCAATGCAATCGCCGATGCCATCCGCGACCATTACAAACCCAAGGGCCCGTCGGATGACATTCCGACCGAGCCGACAGCCGTCGCCGTCGCGCTGGCCGATAAGCTCGACACGCTGGTCGGCTTCTGGGCGATCGATGAAAAGCCAACAGGCTCGAAAGACCCGTTCGCGCTCAGACGCGCGGCGCTGGGAGACATCCGGCTAGTGCTGGAGAATGGGGTGCGGTTGAGGTTAAAGTCAGAGTTTGCGAAAGCTTGGTTGCAACTGCTAAATAGTCGTGGCCGATTAAACTTCTCTACACTTGAGTACCTAGAATCAAAATATCCTACAGCAGAGTTTAATTCCGACGGACCACTAACCCTAAATGTTGTTGGAGATCATCCACTCATTTCTGAAGAAATAAATAACCTCCTCTCATTCTTCGCTGACCGTCTGAAAGTCTACCTCAAGGATCAGGGCAAGCGGCACGATCTGATCGACGCGGTATTTGCGCTGGGTGAGGACGACCTCGTCTTGATCGTCAAGCGCGTCGATGCGCTGTCGGATTTCCTTGCGACCGAAGACGGCACCAATCTGCTTGCCGGTTACAAGCGCGCGACGAATATTCTCAGCATTGAGGAAAAAAAGGACAAGACCACCTATACGGGCGAGGTCGATGCGCAGCTTCTGGTTGACGATGCGGAACGCAGCTTGCACGCTAGCTTGCAGAAGGCTGTCAAAGACACTGACAAGGCCCTGAAAGCTGAGGATTTTGCAAAAGCCATGGCCGCGCTGAGCCAGTTGCGTACATCTGTGGATTCCTTCTTTGACGACGTCATGGTGAATGACGACGACAAGGACACGCGTATCAACCGGCTCAAGCTGTTGTCGCAGATCCGCGATGTGATGGGACGCGTGGCGGATTTTTCAAAAATCGAAGGCTGACTTCAACACCAAGTAAACGGATGGGACGAATTCGGGATGAGCAATAAATGGGTCTATGATTTCGGCGGTGGTGCCTCGGATGGCGATGCCTCGATGAAGAACCTGCTCGGCGGCAAGGGTGCAAACCTCGCTGAAATGGCCAGCCTCGGCTTGCCTGTGCCTCCCGGCTTCACCATCACCACCGAATTGTGCACCGCGTTCTACAAGCTCGACCGCAAATATCCCGATGATCTGTCCGCGCAGGTCGAGGCCAGCCTGAAAATGCTGGAAGGCAAGACCGGCAAGCAGTTCGGATCAAGTGACAACCCATTGCTGGTATCGGTGCGCTCCGGTGCGCGCGCATCCATGCCGGGCATGATGGATACGGTGCTGAATCTCGGCCTGAATGATGACACGGTGATTGGCCTGGCCAAACTCTCCGGTGATGAGCGTTTCGCCTATGACAGCTATCGTCGCTTCATCCAGATGTATTCCAATGTCGTGCTTGGCCTCGATCATGATGAGTTCGAATACATTCTTGAAAACTACAAGGACACGCAGGGCTACATCCTGGACACCGAGCTTTCCGCCGAAGAGTGGAAGGAGATCATCGTTCAGTTCAAGAAGGCCGTCGCCAAGATGAACAAGGGCGAGGCATTTCCCGAAAGTCCTGTCGATCAGCTCTGGGGGGCCATCGGGGCCGTGTTCGGATCATGGATGAATGACCGCGCAATCTTCTATCGCAAACACCACGACATCCCCGCCGAATGGGGAACGGCGGTGAATGTGCAGTCCATGGTGTTCGGGAATATGGGCGAAACCTCCGCGACCGGTGTGGCATTCACGCGTGACCCGTCGACCGGCGAGAACAAGTTCTATGGCGAATATCTCATCAACGCCCAGGGCGAGGATGTGGTGGCAGGTATCCGCACGCCTGCACCGATCTCGACGGCCCGCGCTGAGGAAATGGGATCGGATGATCCGCCACTCGAAACTGCCATGCCTGAAGTCTACAAGCAGTTGGTAGATGTCGCAGAGACGCTCGAAAAACACTATCGCGACATGCAGGATATCGAGTTCACGGTCGAGCGCGGTGTGCTCTACATGCTGCAAACCCGCAATGGAAAGCGCACGGCTGCAGCAGCGCTGCGTATCGCTGTGGAAATGTGCCGCGACGGGCTGTTATCCGAAGACGAAGCCGTCCTGCGCGTTGAGCCCTCGCAGCTAGACCAGCTCTTGCACCCGATGATCGACCCCGCCAAGAAAGAAGCCGCCACTGCGGCTGGCGCGCTCTTCGTGAAGGGATTGCCCGCCAGCCCCGGCGCAGCGGTCGGAAAGATCGTGTTCGATAGCGATGAAGCAGCGGATGCGGCCACAAAGGGCGAGTCGGTCATTCTCGTTCGTATCGAGACGAGCCCGGAAGACATTCACGGCATGCACGCGGCCAAGGCCATCGTCACGGCACGCGGCGGGATGACATCTCACGCTGCTGTTGTGGCGCGCGGCATGGGCCGGCCTTGTGTGTGTGGAGCATCAGATCTGCGCATCAAGGCGGATGCGGGCGAAGTCATGGTGGCAGGTGTCANGCTCAAGCGCGGCGAGATCGTCACTGTCGACGGCGCAACGGGAGAGGTCTTCAAGGGCAAGGTCGACATGATCGAACCTGATCTCTCTGGTGATTTCGGAAGCCTGATGGCCTGGGCGGACAACGCCCGGACGCTGCAAGTGCGGACCAATGCCGAAACGCCGAAGGATGTGGCCACGGCCAAATCATTTGGCGCTGAAGGTATCGGCCTTTGCCGCACGGAGCACATGTTCTTTGATGCCGAACGCATTCCGGTTGTGCGGGCGATGATCCTGTCGGAAGACGAGGTTGGCCGCCGGGCTGCTCTGAACAAATTGCTGCCCATGCAGAAGTCAGACTTTGCAGAGATCTTCCGCATCATGGAGGAACGCCCCTGCAATATCCGCCTTCTGGACCCGCCACTTCACGAATTCCTTCCTCACAGTGATGCGGAAATGCAGGAAGTTGCCGATGGTACGGGCGTTGATCTGGAAACCCTTAAAGCAAGGGCAGCAGAGCTGCATGAGAGCAATCCGATGCTTGGCCATCGTGGGTGTCGTCTGGGTGTGACCTATCCGGAAATCTACGAAATGCAGGCACGGGCGATCTTTGAGGCCGCTGTCGAGGTCAAGAAGATGACAGGTATAGCTCCCAAACCAGAGGTCATGGTGCCGTTGGTGGCAACCCGCAAGGAACTGGAACTGATGCGGGCGCGGATCGTCTCTGTCGCTATGGATGTCTTCGCCGAGCTTGGCGACAAGGTGGACTATCTCGTCGGCACGATGATTGAATTGCCGCGGGCTGCACTAAGGGCGGGGGATATTGCCGAGGAGGCCGAATTCTTCTCATTCGGTACAAATGACCTGACCCAGACAGCGCTGGGCATCAGCCGTGATGATGCCGCGCGCTTCCTTGGTGATTATGAAAGACAGGGCATCTACGAAAAAGACCCGTTCGTCACGATCGATATCGAGGGCGTAGGCGAGCNGGTGAAGATCGGTGTGGAGCGTGGTCGCGCAACCAAGCCAGGTCTCAAACTGGGAATTTGTGGTGAACATGGCGGTGACCCGAATTCGATTGAGTTCTGTCACAAGCTGGGACTTGATTATGTCTCATGCTCTCCATATCGCATTCCGATCGCACGTTTAGCTGCTGCTCACGCAAAGTTGAAAAACTAGGCACGCTCAACCGTGAATCACCAAAAACAACAGGTCTGCCAGCGTGGACCTGTTGTTTTTGAGCGAATTTATCGGCTGCGATTCCCTTAAAAAATCCATTCAATTTCATGTTCTTGATGTTTTCAGGAACTTTTTTTCATGCGTTGCGTTAACCATTAAGGCGACGCAATGCTTGATTTTGGCCGTGATTTGATTGTATCCACCGCTTCCTGGATGCACTTGTGTGCGGACGGTATACGTGTCATCTGATCGCTTGAGCCATGATTGAAGTTGCATGGTCAAGCTCTTGCAAACGCTGAATTAAGTGAAGAGCAGCGCTCAGGATCAGGGCGCGTTTTTTTAAGAGGAATGGTGGTCGAGAATAGCAATAATGCACCGATCACCTATGGGGTTGAAAACAACGTGCCAAAGGTTAACAAGCGCCCGGCGGACCGCCAGCGGTTAAACTTTATTAAATTTATTTCCGATAGGATCGATGACTCTTTGACGACCTTCGTCGCAATGTTGAGTCGTATCGTGAACATGACCGTGGAAGAAAGACGGCAATTACAGAAGCGCGCCGTTGGCGCAGCCGCCTGTGCAGCCGCAGCCGCTTATGGAGCGCCCCAGATTGCGCACCATGCAGCAGACCAGAAACAGCAGGAAGCCTTCCTCGACCGTACGACGGAGCTGGCTGACGCGCTGAACGCGACGCGTAACGGCGAAGACATGATCTCCGCACTGGATCTTGCACGTCCGTGGACGCAGCAGGTTTCCTATGAACCGCAAGAAGAGGCAGATTCAGAGATCAAGCCTGTAAGCGTGCAGGCCTTTGTTGACCTGATGGCCAATCTTGAGCCGCGTATGGGCATTGACGCCGCTGAGCAACAGCGCCGCGATCATGGCTGTCTGTCCGAAGCTATCTATTACGAAGCGCGCAGCGAATCCCTTGAAGGCCAGCTCGGTGTCGGTGAAGTGATCCTGAACCGTGTTGCGTCTGAATTTTATCCCGATGATGTGTGCTCGGTGGTGTATCAAGGCTCAAGCCGTGTCACCGGATGCCAATTCTCCTTCACCTGTGATGGCTCCATGCGCCGCCGTCCGCGTGGTGAAGCCTGGGATCAGTCGCGCGCCGTCGCCGCGAATATCCTGATGGGGAGCATTCCGCACGCACTGACGGGCGACGCCACGCATTATCACACTGATTATGTCGACCCTTATTGGAATGTCGGCCTGGTGCAGACCCGCACCATCGGCACGCACATCTTCTATCGTTTCCCGGAAACCGGTCGCGAATGGGCTGCTGCGCGTACACGCCAGGCTGCGGCTCGCTATGCAGCGCGCCACGCCACTCCGCTCAGCGATGCTGTAGAGGATGTTCAGACGGTGGCCCTGACCACAGAAGAGCTTCAGGCTCGCGAGCTTGAGCGCCTGTCTGAGAAAGATATTTGATCTGACTTTTGCGAAGGTTACGAAGATAGCTGTGAAGGTCTGAGGTTCAGACCAACCAACTGCAGATCAACATCAAGACAAACAGAAAGAGGGTCGGAAGCCATTCACAACGCTTCCGACCCTCTTTTCTTGTGCGTTCTTCCAGTTTTAGACGGCTACAGGCACCCTTCTGAGCGTCAGGCAAATGGGACCCTACCCGAGACTGAGAGAAAGTGCATATGGGGGCGCACAAGGGCTCCCCCATATGAGCATCATCCATGCGGTTCGTCAGTGGCCGTGCTGCTATGTTTTCCCAACAGCTCGCGCTCTCGCATCGACCAGAGACGTTTTTGATAATTGGTCTGGATGATATCAGTGATCACCAGCACGCCGATGACAAGGTAGAAGGTCGATTTGGACAGTGCTTCAATCTCATATCCAAACAGGGTCAGATGCGCGAGATGTCCGCCCTCGGACACCAGCAGCACTCCAACCAGGAAAAGGATGAACAGTCCGAGGACTTCATACATGCGGTTCTTCTTGAGGAAGTCAGCGACATAGTCGGCCATCAGCATCATCAAGATACCGGAGGAGAGGATCGCAACGGCCATGATCCACACCTGATATTGGGTTTCGCCGTCAGGTGTCTTGGTATTGGCAATGGCCATGGCAGACAGGATAGAGTCGAATGAGAAAACGAGGTTCATGGCCACAATCATGGCGATGGCCTGAGCGACTGACTTTTTCTCATTGCCCTCTGTATCTTCGATGTGGTCGACGACCATGAGGTGGGAGATTTCCTTGATCGCCGTATAGATGATGAAGGCACCACCCGCCAGGGTCACCAGGCTTTGCAGGGTGAAATGGCCCTCGATGAAGCCTTTGAACGGAATGTCGAACATGGGTTCGGAAAGTGCACCGAACAGGTTCACGATGATGATCAACAGGACAATACGAAACACCATCGCCAGACCAATGCCCCAGCGGCGCACCATTGGAGCCTTGGCTTCGCCGACACGTTTGGATTCGATGGAAATATAAAGAAGGTTGTCAAACCCCAAAACGGCCTGAAGGGCCAGCAACATCAACAGGGTGAAGAACCCTGATACCGTGAACAACTCAGCCATGTCTGAAACGCCCCTCGCAATAGCTCGATCAAATGTCAGATCAACCTATAGCGAGGTTTGGTCATGGGCTAAACCGTTTCTCTGTCCTGTTTAGGCTTGGAAATCAGTCCGCGTGCCCAATTATATGTGGCCAGGATCTCGTGGCGACGGATGATGATCAGGAGGATTGATGTCAACCAGATGGTGACAGCTGCCATAAACAGACCGCCACCATCATTGTTGGGGTCGATGCCCAGCGGCGTAAACAGGTGGAAACTGACTGCACCTGACATGACAGCAAATGCGAGCAGGGCACCCAGACCCTGCAATCGACGTAGCGCGGGAATGATGCCGAGCAGCAACAAGGCAGACGCTACAAGTTCGGCCGTGCCGATCACATACTGGCTGAACAGGCCTGTCTGGGAGAAGAGGCCAGGAACACCAAGACTGGTGGCCCAGGCGTCAAGCTTGCCAAATATCACCTGCGTTTCGGGGGCATTGGTGAACTTGAAGCGTAAGCTGTCGATGAAGACAATGCTGGCAAATATTGCAACGAGATGTGGAGCGGTGAGCTTGAGCAAGCGTAGCATTTGACTGTTCCCTCGATTGAGTGGCGTGCTGTCTTGTCGATGCAGCTTCGCCCTCTGTTGGAACTGTTATGCCGATATCGGATCAACTTGTCTCATCAAGCCTGTTCACAGAGCCGACATGGCCGTGTGAACAGTTAGACAAGCGCGCGTTCAGGCGTTGACGCGATCCAGACGAGACTGAACATCTTCCGCCCATACAGTATCTGCGGCTTCAGCCTCCTGAAAGCGTTGCAGGGCAAGCCGCCACAGCCATTTTGCGCCACCCAGCCGTCCTGCTGCTTCAGCATGGTCACCGGCCAGCGCTGTCAGGGCGGCGAGTTCTGCGGTGTTCTCGTCTCCCTTGGCAATCAGATCACGGCGAATGCGTGCCAAATGTTGATCAGCCTCGTCCAGCTTGCCGTCTGACAATGCGTCAATGACTGGTCCAAGAACGGGGAAGTCACTGACAAGAATACCACTACCGTCTGTCGTTCTCGAAGCTGGCTCATCGACAATATGTGAATTGTCGAATGAGGGTGGAGTTCCTGAGATTGTCTGAGAGGTCTCGGATTCCACAATGCTTTGCAGTGGCGCTTCACCTGCCATTGATGCGCCGATGGGTGGAGGCGCTGCGACCAGAGTGTCATGCGTTGTTTCTGTTGTTGCAGCAGCAGGAATCTCTATGTCGGCTTCGTCGTCTGTCGGGGCTTCGTCCTGAGCAGATTCGACTGGTTCCTCAGCAGGCGTTTCCGGCATGGGAGCGACGGCTTCGAGGCTCTCCGATACGCGCGAAACGGCTTCATCTATCGGAGAAACCGCGCTCTCTGTTTCGGCCGCTTCTGCCTCAGTCGCTTCTGCTTCGGTGGGTTCAGGTTCGGTTGGGGGCTCAGCAACGCTTGACTCCGAAGCATTTGCATCCGGCTCATCGCGGATTTGCGATGCAACACCTGCCGTTCCCAGGGCCGCGATGGCACCCAGACCAATGGAAGACCATTGGCCAGAATCGTCCTCAGAACTGTCTTCGGCTATGTCCTGGGAAGGGGCATCTTCCTCTGCCGATTGCGCAGGGTATTCAGCCGCGACAGGAGCCGCAGTCACGTGCTCAGCAGAAGGCGCGACCTCCGAAGTCGCTTCTTCTTCATATACCGGCGAGTCGTCTTCCAATATTTGTTCGGCCTGTTCGAGGCCGTCATCCTGCGCAGTATATTCGGGTGCTTCCGCCAATATCTCGGGAGCCAGATCATCAGCAGCAGTCTCGGTCTCCTGCGCCGGGGCGTCCGGAATATCGTCGTGCAGGACGGGTGCGTCCTGTTCTTCTATCGGTGCGGCTTCGTAGTCTGCTTCTGGTGAGGTTTCAAATGCGGATGGAGATGGCCATTCCTGAGTTGGCTCGTCCAGCGTTGGTGCATCAGATGCCGCCAGCTCCTCGTGAGTCATCTCTGGAACGGGCGAGTTGACGTCTTCCGGTTCATCGGGCTCCGAAATCTCAGCGAGTGCGGGCTCCTCAGCAGAATATTCTTCGGCTGCCTCAAAATCCTGAGGCGCACTGTCTGGTGCCTCGTAAGTGGCATATTCGGGGAGTTCTGATTCTGGCTCCGCAGCATATGGTTCGTAAGATTGGGCTTCGTCTGCTGCGACATCAGGGGCTTCCTGCAGAATGTCGTCGGCGAGGGGAGCCGCTGTAAAGGCTTCCTCAGGCGTCGTGTCTTCTTCAGCGGGCAGATGCTCGGTTTCTGGCTGCAGGACTTCAGCAGGAGGCTCTATGTCAGCTGGTGCCGCGAATTCCGCCGGGTCTGAAGTTTCGGCATAGGCAGCAGGATCATGCTCGGCTTCAGGTTCAAGTGTTTCGTCGTCTGCTTCCAGCCAGCCAGCATCTGCCTGAGATATGAGCTCTTCGTCTTGCGCCTCAAGAGTGGGCTCATAGTGCTGATCATCAAGCTCGTCGAAATTGGGTGTTTCAACAGCTTCGGCCGGCGTGTCGTCAGGAGCTGCCTCATAAGCTGCAGACTCAGCTTCAAAAGCTTCCACATAGCTTTCGTCGAGCGCCTCTACAGGTGCGTTTATCTCTGGATCTGTTGCGATGTCCGGAGTGGAGAGCCATGCGGTTTCGGTCTCTTCTTCAGATGAAGGAGTGACTGCTGTTTCAGCATAGTCCGTAGATTCTTCAGCATAGGCGGCAACATGCTCGCCAGGAGGTTCGGTATGAAATTCCTCGGTCGCTATTTCGCTCTGAGCTGTCTCTTCCTCTGGAGGTGTATATTCCGGTGTGCCGAATTCAGATGTCTCAATGGCAACAGGGTTTTCAAGGGCCTCGACCTCATCTGCCATTCTGTCGATGTCTGATTCGTCCAGATCGGCATCCATATGCTGGGCGATCTCATCCATTGGATCCGTTTCATCCAGATCATTGTCCACGATCTGGGGAGTGTCATCGAAGCTGTCTGCTGCTGTAAAACGAGGGCGGTCCTCGCTATATGGGGCCTGGGCCGCCTCCTGAAATGAAGGTTCCTCAGCGCCTGAAAACTCCGGTTCATCGCCAGACCGGTCATCAGAATCGTCAGAAAATGCCTGCGCAGCCGCCACGCCACCGGCTCCCAGCGCAGCGGCACCCACAGCTGTTGCAACGCCCACAAAGTCAGGATTGGGCGTATGTTCCGGCTCTTCTTCAGGAGCAGGCGTCTTGCGCAGGATCGCCTCATCATAGTCTTCGAACTCTTCACGAGGTCGTCCCGGCTCGGGAAAAGCGGGGGCTGGCTTGGGTTGATAGCGGTTGATCCTGGAGACTTTCGCCCGGCTCGAAACACCCATCAACATCAGCATGAGGCCGAACAGGGCCAGCACAAGGCCGGCAACTGCCATCCACAGACCGTCCTTGTTGGTCATGTCGAAGAGGCCGTTTTCCGCACCTGGGCGGTACCACAGCAATGCACCGCCGCCGATAATGGCCGCGAAACCGATAAGCAGTTGAATGGCTCTGATCATCGTAATCGTTGATTCCCTCACGCAGAGTGTGCGCTCAAAAGCCTTGAAAACGGATCCCCTCGATCGCGTTTTTCTTCACTTCCTCTTAACCACATAACCAACACGACTTCCAGTTCAAAGCCGGTAGCTGCAGATCAGTGCAGGAATCATGCTCATCGTCGATGCGTTCCATAGGCCGGACGCACCTGTGATGATCATCTTCACGCCATTGAAAACAATCATGTTTAGGTCATATGCGCAATGAGGGATCGCAGCCCCTTAATGCGCTGGATTACGGTTACGTCAGGTTCAGCTTTGCTGCTGTTCGGCGATCCACTGATTCACCAGATCTTCCAACATGGCGAGCGGAACCGAGCCATTGGCGAGTACGACATCGTGAAATGCGGCCAGATCAAACGCATCTCCGAGTTCGTCCCGTGCATGCTCGCGCAGTTCCAGGATCTTGATCATGCCGATCTTGTAAGCAGTCGCCTGGCCCGGCATCACGATATAGCGATCAATCGCCTTGCGGCAGTCACCTTCAGGGTTGGGCGTATTGTCGAGAAGATACTGGATGGCTTCTTCGCGGCTCCATTTCTTGTCATGAATGCCCGTATCCACAACCAGCCGCGCTGCACGCCATAACTCCATCGCGAGACGGCCGAAATCGGAATAAGGGTCATCATAAAAGCCCATTTCCTTGGGAAGGTATTCCGAATAGAGACCCCAGCCTTCGATATAGGCCGTGTGCCCGCCGAACTTGCGGAACTTGGGTACATTCTCCAGTTCCTGCATGATCGCAATCTGCATGTGATGACCGGGAATGCCCTCATGATAGGCGAGTGCTTCCATCTGGTAAGACGGCATGTCGGCCATATTATAGAGATTGGCGTAATAGGTGCCGGGACGCGAGCCGTCTGGTGCCGGGCGCTGATAGAAGGCCTTGCCGGCTGATTTCTCGCGGAAGGGTTCCACCCGTTTCACGATCAGGTCAGCTTTGGGCAGCGTGTTGAAGACGGTCGGCAATTCGGCTTTCATCGTGTCGATAAGCGCGGTGGCCTCAGTCAGATAGGCGTCGCGGCCTTCATCTGTACCCGGATAGTAAAATTGTGGATCGGTCCGCATGAATTCGAAGAACTCGGCCAAAGTCCCTTCAAAGCCCACCGTCTTCATGATCACACGCATTTCATCGTGGATCCGGTCAACCTCAGACAGACCCAGATCGTGAATTTCTGTTGCCGACATGTCGGTCGTCGTGCGTGCGCGCAGCATGGTTCCGTAATAGGCATCCCCCATGGGCAGACGCCAGACACCGTCTTCATCACCGGCCTTGGATTTGTCGGAGATCAGCCAGGCGGAGAGCTCTTCATATGCAGGTAGCACTGACGCCAACAGGGCATCATGGGCCATTATGATCAGGTCTGATTTTTCATCGTCGGGAATATCAAGCGCGTTCACCTTGGATTTGAAATCAGCAAAAATCGGGCTGTCCTTGCCATTGTCGAACGGCGCACCCTTGATCACGTTCTGGGCATCGGAAATGACATAGTCATAGACAAAGCGCGGTGGACGAACGCCCAGCAATGCGCGGTCGCGGGCATTGGAGACATGTTGACCCATATAAGCGCGAACGCCGTTCAACCGGGAGATATAGGCCTCGGCGTCTGACGTATCGGCGACCTTGTGCTGGTTGATCAGGAATGCAGGAATGACACTTTGCTGGCCATACATCTGGTTGAAGACATAGCCATGCTTGCGAAAGGCGAAATTGGCGGCTTCCTGTCTGGCGGCATATTCAAACAGTTTCCAGGAGAGTTGGCCTTCAGGTGACAGCGCATCGAAATCGAAGCGTTCCTTCATCTGCGCGACAGCTGCCTGACCGCGTTCGAATTCAGCGATATCGGCCGCGTCACTAGCGTCATCCCATTCGCCATAGCGTTCGCGTCGCCCCTGATAGGTCAGCGCGATGGGTGATTCGAGAAGCTCGGCTTCGTAAGTTTCTTCAAAAAACGCATATAGCGCGCTTGTTGCTGCTTCAGCGTCTTTATCAACCATTGATTGTTGGCCAACCATGGCTGCAGCGCTTTCAGATGCTGGTGCAGCATCTGATTCCGGCATTCCAAGCACACCAGCGACTTCATCAGGTGCGTCAGTGACAGAAGCACAGGAGCTGAGAAGAAGGATGGCGGCGATAGCAGTCGCTGAGTGTTTCAAGATGAGCTCCCGGAAACAAGGAAATGATGGAGATATGGTTAGGCTTGGTGGGCCTGTTTGGCCACCCTTTGTTAACTCTTTTTGACCATTAGTTAACCACGCTTAACTGCGCAAAAGACGCAGCCTTGATGACTGAAAGGCCAGTACCATGAACGGAGCAGAAGTACTCGATCTGGGGCGTCAGGCCCTTTGGGCAACTGTTGCTATGGCTTCTCCCGCCATGATTGCAGGTTTGTTGATCGGCGTCACGATCGCCTTGTTTCAGGCGCTGACGCAGGTGCAGGAGATGACCCTTGTGTTCGTTCCCAAGATCCTTGCAATCTTCGCAGCCTTGTTAATCTTTCTGCCGCTGATGGGCGCGACGCTGGGTGAATTCTCACAAGGGATCTTTGCCCGCATAGCCAGTTTTTGACGTAGCGGCATGGATGCAATCATCGCATATGCTTGGGTAGGAGCCCTGTTGTTCTCGCGCATTGGTGCCGTGCTGATGCTCGCACCAGGCTGGGGTGAGAGCGCTGTACCTGTCAGGTTTCGGCTGGTTGCGGCCCTGTTGTCGACGGCGGTCCTGGGGCCAACACTGATTTCCCAGCTTCCCGAAATACCCGGCACAACAGGCATGGCACTCGTTTTCGTGATCTCGGAAGTGCTGATCGGCCTGATGATCGGCGGAGTTGCACGCATCATGATGAGCGCGCTGCAGGTGGCCGGGCAGATCATGGGCATGCAGTCCGGCCTTGGTTTCGCGCAGCAAATGGACCCTTCCATCGGTCAGTCCAGCGCCATTCTCAGCGTGTTCCTGTCCATGTCGGCCATCGTGCTGATCTTCGCGACGGGCATACATCGTCTGATGCTGGAAGCGGCCGCCGAAAGCTATCAGATATTCCGGCCCGGCGAGACATTGTCGGTTGGCGATGCGTCGCAATGGGCGATATCAGCCATTTCAGCGTCATTTCGCATCGGCTTGCAGATGGCAGCACCGATTGTCGTCTTTGCGATGGTGTTCAATCTCGCGCTCGGACTGGTCTCGCGGTTGATTCCGCAGGTTCAGATCTACTTCATCGCCATGCCGTCCCAGATCATGATCGGTCTTTCGATCCTGGCATTCGTACTGGGCGGCGGTCTTCTCATCTGGCTGGAGGCACTGGAGCGCGTTGCGCGTCTCCAGTCGCCCCTTTGAGATAGGAGGCTGAGTTGGCAGACGACCAGGACCAGTCACAGAAGACCGAAGAACCGACCCAGAAAAAGCTCTCTGATGCGCGCAAGAAAGGTGACATCGCCAAGAGCCAGGATGTGCCGGTCTGGTTTGTTCTGGTCGCAGGCGCGGCGCTGATTGCGGCTGCCGGTCCGATTGCGGGTGGTATAGGGCATCCATTGCACATGCTGCTGGACCATCCCCACCAGTTCGAACTTCAGAATGGTGGCGCACAGCGCCTGATGAGCAGCATATTGATGTCCATCGCACCCTGGATGTTGCTGATTTTCGGGATGATCATGGTGTCGGTGATTATCGGCCATCTGGTCCAGTCCATGCCCTTGTGGACAGCAGAAAAGATGAAACCCAAGCTCGACAAGCTGTCGCCCATCAAGGGGCTGACGCGGATGTTCGGGCCGCAGGGGTTCATGAACCTGTTCAAGGCCATCCTCAAATTGCTGGCAGCCAGTTTCGCTGTTGCAATCGTGCTGTGGCCTGCACGCCAGGAGCTACTGAAATCCGGTGAGATGGATATTGCCATGCTGCCGGTGCTGTTGCAGCAAAAGGCCGCGCAACTCTTCATGGCATCGCTGGTCGTGGTGGGCATGATCGCGGCGCTGGACATGATCTGGCAGAAACATTCCTTCATGAAGCGGATGCGGATGTCGCGCGAAGACATCAAGCAGGAAACCAAGCAGACCGAAGGGGATCCGATGATCCGCGCACGGTTGAGGGCGCTGCGTCAGGAACGCTCACGCAAGCGCATGCTGCAATCGGTTCCAGATGCAACCGTGGTCATCACCAACCCGACTCACTACTCGATTGCGCTCAAATATGATCCGGAAACCAATCCGGCACCGATCGTCGTGGCCATGGGGGTGGACCATCTCGCTTTGCGCATTCGTGAAACGGCGCGTGACAATGACGTGCCGATCGTGGAGAATCCGCCCCTTGCGCGAGCGATCTACGCGACGGCAGATATCGATGCCGTCATACCAAGGGAGCATTTCGAAGCTGTCGCCAAGGTGATCGGTTTCGTCATGAGGACAGCGGAGAACAAGAAACGATGACTCATTTCCGCCTTGAAGCGGTCCTAGTCCCCGCGAATCACGGCACACTTGCCGACTATCTGAAAGGTCGCGCCTGCGGCCAGAAAAACGGAACATGCTGCCATGTCTGACATCAATGAATTTTCAGAGATCGCCGAAGATGACGCAAAGCAGTCGTCAAAAGGGCTGGATGTTCTTCAGCTATTGTTCTGGCTGAGTGTAACCGTCGCCGCTGGATGTGCTGGGGTTGCCCTGACATGGCAGGACAGATCGGGTCCGGCTGCAATGGCGCTGATTCTGGCGTTTGGCTCGCTCGGTCTTGTGCTCCTGTTATGGGTGCTACGAGGTGCCGGTCGTCATCTGGGCCTGTTCCCCAGCCGTGGTGCGGCTGAAGAAGCGGCGCAAAAGACAGTGCGCGGTTTTGCCTGGCTGGATGCGCTTGAGGAACCCTCTCTTGTCACAGAGCGGGGTGGGGCATGTGTGAAGGCCAACCAATCCTATCAGGCGCTGACAGCAGAAGCGCTGGAAACAGGCGATACGACCCCGTCATTGATGTCCGTTGACCGCCTGTTCGGTGCCAATCCGGGCATGGCAGCTCCAATCTATCGTCTGTCCAAGGCGGTAAAATCCGGAGCGCCACGCGTTGAAGTTCTGCCCGCTGTCATGCTGAGCAACAGCCCGGCTCCGGTTCAGTTCGAAGCCAGTGTCTCCATGTTGGGCAAGACACGTGCATTGTGGCGCCTGCGCCGCGTGGATGCATCCGTGCGGCCGAATTCGGCTGTGGACCCACGTGCGCTATATGTCGAGGACGCGCCCGTCGGATTCTTCTCGGCACGCCGTGATGGGCGTGTGGTCTATGTGAACTCGAATCTGCGCAAGATCCTCGGCCTTCCCGATGAGCTGGACGGCCTGCGTCTTGAAGATCTGCTGCGCCCGGAAGGCCTCAAGTTGATGAAGCGCGAAACCCGTGGCGGCGCCAGCCAGCGCGCGGATGTCGTGCTCAGGGCGCGTTCCGGTGTTGAGCTGCCAGCGCTGTTGACAACCACATGGACCGGCAAGGGGCCAGAGGCATTGTCGCGTTCGGTTGTGCACCTGGCTTATGATCAGGAGAAGATCCAGCCAACGCCCGGCCCGGTCGATGGTACGACCGGCAATCCCGTTGCGTTTGACGATACCATGTTCTTCGACGCCCCCTTTGGTGTCGCACGTCTGGATGGTGAAGGCGTGGAAAACGCGGTCATGCTTGATGTGAACCGCTCCCTGCGAGACATGACCGAAGCCAGTGCCCAGCCGGGGGCGCGTTTCGCGGATCTGTTCCTGGACGAGGAAGGCGGCGACACGCTGGCCGAAAGCCTCGCAAAGGCGCTAGATGGCGCTGTCGAGTTGAAGCTGAGCGGCGAGGATGCCCGGACGGTGGATGTGTTCATTGCGCTGGACCGTCGCGGTCGACCTGCTGCGGCCTATGTGATCGACACAACCGAGAAGAAACAGCTCGAACTGCGTCTGGCGCAGGGTGAGAAATTGCAGGCAATGGGCCATCTGGCCGGTGGTATCGCGCATGACTTCAACAATCTGTTGCAGGGCATCATGCTCAACACAGATCGCCTGATCATGCGTCATCCGCCCGGTGACCCGTCCTTCTTCGAGCTTCGATCGATCAATGAACTCTCCGCACGGGCTGCAGAACTGGTGCGCATGCTGCTGGCATGGTCACGCAAGCAGACCTTCAAGCGCGCCGTTCTGGATATGTCTGAAGTCCTGTCCAACTATCACATCCTGCTGCGTCAGATCATCGACGAGCGGATCAAGCTCGACATGGTGCATGGTCGTGACCTTCCTTATATCCGCGCGGACAAGGGTCAGCTGGAAGCGGCATTGACCAATCTTTGCACCAATGCGCGTGACGCCATGATCGACAAATCCGGTGGTGGTGAGCTCACGATCCGCACATCGCGCGCCGAAGCGGCCGCGGCTGTGAAGGATGGTTTCAACCTCGTGGAAGAGGGCGAATATCTGCTGATCGAGGTCATCGATGATGGGGGTGGTATTCCGGCGGAAATCATTGACGAGATCTTCCAGCCCTATGTGACAACGAAGGAGCAGGGCAAGGGAACAGGGCTCGGCCTCGCCACGGTCTATGGTATCGTCAAGCAGTCGGGCGGTTACATCTATCCTGTGTCCAAGATCGGTCGCGGGACGACCTTCAAGATCTTCCTTCCGGCCTATTATCCCAAGGAAGAAGAGCTGCACGACAAGGATGCCATCGTTTCGACCTCACCAGGGACAGCGCCTGAGCCATTGTCGGGACGTGGCCGTATCATGCTGGTCGAGGATGAAGAGGGTGTGCGCGGGATCGCGGCCCAGCTTCTGTCGTCCTTCGGCTATCAGGTGCTTGAAGCCGAAGATGGTGAGGATGCGTTGGAGCTGATCAAGGAGCATTCCGGTGCGATTGATCTGCTGATTTCCGATGTTGTCCTGCCTGGCATGGATGGGCCGGCGCTACTCAAGGAGGCCAAACCCTATCTGGCCGGGGCGCGTGTGATGTTCATTTCCGGTTATGCCGAACGTGACCTTGCCAAGACGCTGGACGAGGATGCGGAAATTTCCTTCCTGCCCAAGCCGTTTACATTGCGCCAACTCGCCGAACGCGTGAAACAGGAGTTGCACGCTGGCAAGGAAGCCGCGTAAGGGCACAAGCAGACAAGCTGTTATCAAAAGGCCGTTCCGGGTTTGGAGCGGCCTTTTTCTGTTATGTGGAAAAATATTTGTTCTGCAATTGTTCCGTGAGAACATTCGTGGTACATAATCTCCAAGATGGTTGGCGGGAAACATTGCTCCAGGCCGATCCCTGTGCAAAATGAACAGACATGGAGAATCGCGTATGGCTCGCTCCTCGCTACAGCTGGTGGAAAGTTCCGGAATGGATAAGCAAAAAGCCCTAGAAACCGCTCTCGGACAGATCGAGCGGAATTTCGGCAAGGGCTCGATCATGCGTCTCGGCGATACGCCGATGAACGATATTGAATCAGTCTCGACCGGATCAATCGGTCTCGACATCGCTCTGGGGATTGGTGGTTTGCCCAAGGGGCGTATCATCGAGATCTATGGTCCGGAAAGTTCCGGTAAGACCACGCTGGCGTTGCATTGTGTGGCCGAGGCGCAGAAAGATGGCGGCGTGGCGGCCTTTGTCGACGCTGAACATGCGTTGGACCCAAGCTATGCAGCCAAGCTGGGCGTGGACCTGGATGATCTTCTGGTTTCCCAGCCTGACACGGGTGAGCAGGCGCTGGAAATCGCCGATACGCTGGTGCGTTCCGGTGCGGTTGATATTCTGGTGATCGACTCTGTGGCGGCATTGACCCCGCGTGCGGAGATCGAAGGTGAGATGGGCGACAGTCTGCCAGGCCTTCAGGCCCGGTTGATGAGCCAGGCATTGCGCAAGCTGACCGCATCTATTGCCCGTTCCAACACCATGGTGATCTTCATCAACCAGATCCGCATGAAGATCGGTGTGATGTTCGGGTCACCGGAAACCACGACGGGTGGGAACGCCCTGAAATTCTACGCTTCGGTGCGTCTGGATATCCGCCGCATTGGTGCGATCAAGGATCGCGATGAGGTGATCGGTAACCAGACCCGCGTGAAAGTGGTGAAGAACAAGGTTGCACCGCCTTTCCGTCAGGTGGAGTTCGATATCATCTATGGTGAGGGTGTTTCCAAGACAGGTGAGTTGATTGACCTGGGTGTGAAGGCCGGTGTCGTCGACAAGTCTGGTTCCTGGTATTCCTATGGGTCCGAACGTATCGGGCAGGGCCGCGAGAATGCGCGACGCTTCCTCAAGGAGAATGTCACGATCGCAAATGAGATCGAATTGGCGATTCGGTCCAATGCCGGACTGATCTCCGAGGAGATGCTGGCGGCGGACATGAAAGAGGATGATGACGACGCGCCAGACGTCGCAGAAGGCTGATCTGATGCAGGCGCGCCGCAATTCATGATGCTGCGGCGCGTCTAACTGCTTGGCGTTGAGCTTGGCGACCTTTATATCGCGTGTAACAAATCACTTACGCTGCGTCTGATATCGAGATATTCGGGCGACAGCCAATTTTCTGTTTCGCGATCGGGAGTCATTATCATCATGCCCAAGGACGCCGTTATTTCTCCGGACTCCAGCGTCAATGGCGTTCGCGCGCAGTTCATCGACTATTTTCGCCAGAACGGCCATGAACCCGTCGCGTCCAGCCCGCTCGTTCCGCAGGGTGATGCCACACTGTTGTTCACAAATGCCGGGATGGTGCCGTTCAAGAATATCTTTACCGGCGCAGAAAAGCCTTTTGCACCGCGCGCGGTCTCTTCGCAGAAATGCGTTCGGGCAGGCGGCAAGCACAATGATCTGGACAATGTCGGCTATACAGCGCGCCACCACACCTTCTTCGAGATGTTGGGAAACTTTTCCTTTGGCGATTATTTCAAGGAAATGGCGATCGAGCATGCCTGGAAGGTTGTCACGGGCGTGTTCGGGCTTCCCAAAGACAAGCTGATCGTCACGGTCTATGCCGATGATGAAGAGGCGGCCGCGCTTTGGAAGAAGATTGCCGGGCTGACGGATGATCGCATCATCCGGATCGCGACCTCGGATAATTTCTGGTCAATGGGTGATACCGGCCCTTGCGGTCCCTGTTCAGAGATCTTCTACGACCACGGACCAGACATATGGGGCGGCCCTCCGGGATCTCCTGAAGAGGATGGCGACCGTTTCATCGAGATCTGGAATCTCGTCTTCATGCAGTTCGACCAGTCGGCTGATGGAACCCGCAAACCGCTTCCGAAGCCATCCATCGATACCGGAATGGGTCTGGAACGGATCGCTGCCGTGCTGCAAGGCGTGCACAATAATTACGATATCGACCTCTTCCGCGACCTGATAGCGGCCGAACAGGATGTCTATGGCGTCAAGGCGTCAGACAAGACCATCGGGTCGCTTCGTGTCATCGCGGATCATTTGCGGTCCTCCTGTTTCCTCATGGCGGATGGCGTGACGCCTTCCAATGAAGGTCGCGGTTATGTGCTGCGCCGGATCATGCGACGCGCCATGCGGCATGGGCACTTGCTGGGCGCTGAGGAACCGATGATGCACCGCCTGGTGCCCGCGCTGATTTCGCAGATGGGCGAAGCCTATCCTGAACTTGGCCGCGCCGAAGCAAGCATGACGAGCGCATTGGAGCAGGAGGAAGGCCGCTTCCAGCGCACGCTTGGACGTGGGCTGGCCCTTCTGGACGAAGCCACTGAAGGCATGGGCGAAGGCGACAGGCTGTCGGGTGAAACGGCCTTCAAGCTTTATGATACATTCGGTTTCCCGCTCGACCTGACGCAGGATGTGCTACGTGCACGTGGGGTTGAGGTCGACGAAGATGGTTTCA
>PAQI01000019.1 GCA_002709235.1 Hirschia sp. | reverse complement strand
ACCTCCGCCCGTCTCAGAAGTGCCAGCCGATTTCACCATCGAAGCCGAAGACATCATCACCTCCGGCTTTACCGTAGAGACTGGCCGCACAGTTGCCTCCGGCAATGCGGTTGTGGGCCTGTACAATGGTGGTGGTGAAGCACCGTCAGGCGTGCTCACCTACACATTCGATCAGACCGATGGGATGTATGACCTGACGCTCGTCGCCCATGATGAGAACGATGGCGCGGGCCACATCGAAATCCGTGTCAATGGCGTGTTGCTCGACACGCTGGTCATGGATCAGAATACCACCAGCGGCGGTGTCGTGACCGACGCCAACCGCGTCACCCTCACCCTCTCCGACCAGGAGCTCCACGCCGGCGATGTGATCCAAGTCACCGGCTACTCCGACGGCGGTGAATGGGCGCGTATCGACAGGCTGGATTTTACAGGCGTCGCAGGTTTGGCAGAAAATGCAACCAACAATGCTCCAGTTGCCAGTGATGACTTCAATCTGCAATCAGTCGCCCCCAACGAAATTCTGGTCAACTCGATCGTAGAGGATAACCAGAGTGACCCTGAAATCGCCACGCTCGCGAACGGTGACCTAGTTGTGGTCTGGAAGTCCAATGACGATGGCGATCTCGATATCAGAGCGGCAATATTCGGCGCTGACGGGGAGAAGAAGACCGAAGACATACGCGTCAATGAAAACAATAATTCCTACGACCAGTTGCCAGAAGTGACCGCACTCGATGACGGAGGCTTTGTCATCACCTGGTCCCATAGCGACCGTGACGGCTATACAGTCATGGCCAGATTTTTTGATGGCAATGCGTCCCCGACCAGCGACGAGTTCATGGTGAATTATTTCACCGCAAACCAGCGATGGTCATCTTCCACGACCCAACTTGCGAACGGCAACGTTGCATTCAGCTGGGAAAGCTATGACGCAAAGCTTGAAGATACTTTCGGCTCAGCAGTCAAGGTGCGCGTTTTCGACATTGGTGGCGAAGAAGTAGTCGGGGAATTTCAAGTCAACCAATTGCCGGAGGGGGACCAATTCGACCCTGACATTATCTCCATTGGCGACAACAAACTGCTTGTGACTTGGTTCTCCGCTCCCTTTGACGGACTCGCCATCAAGGGACGCGTGTTTGATGGCACGACGGGCTCTGCATTGACCGACGAATTCACGATAAGCCAAGGCTCAGTCAGCAACGAACCGCGTCCGCAAGCGGCGCTATTGGGCAATGGAAATGTCGTCGTCACATGGTGGGGTGCTTTCAATGATGTGGACAGCACCTACTACACTGTTCAGGCGCGCATCTTTGATCCATCCGGTGAACCAGTAACTGACTCATTCAAGCTGTCTGAAACCATCTCTGCGTTCGGCGAGGAATCAACCATCGCCAGCTCGCCTGACGGCGGCTTTGTGGTGACCTGGTGGGACACGACGAGCTCGTTGCAGATCCGGCGATTTGATGCTGATGGCGTTCCCACATCGGATGAGATCCAGGCCAATGTATACAGCGCCGACGCCTTTCCCTTCCGAAATGATGATCACCTGTCGTCGATCACCAGCCTGCCGGATGGTGGAATCGCCGTGGTCTGGGAAGCAGAGGAAAACAGCATACTCCCCGGAAAATGGGTCGACATTCACGCCCGAATTTTCAATGCAGATGGCTCACCGCGCGATATTCATCCTGTCAGGGAAGACTCCATCAGCAAGTTCTCAGTCGAAGATCTCTTATCGAACGATACTGATGAGGACAATGACGCTATTTCGGTCATCTCTGTGGACTCACTCAGTGCGAACGGCGCTTCTGTCGTATTGAACAGCGATGGGACCATCCAATACGACCCGACCAACGCTGCAATGATTCAGGCGATCGCAGCCGGAGAAACACTGACCGACAGTTTCGTCTACACGATCTCCGATGGACACGGCGGACACTCTTCTGCAATCGCCTCTTTTACAGTTGAGGGTGCCAATGATAGTCCGACAGCAAACCCAACGCAGGGAATCTCAGGTGAATCCGGTTCTGAGTTGATCTTGACCTCTGAACAATTGCTTGAGGGTGTTTCGGACATAGATGGCGATGAACTATCGATCAATTTTTCAACGTTCGGACTTCCTACCGAACTGCGAAATGTAACAGACAACGGAGATGGCACCTGGTCGGTACTCGTTCCTGACGGGTATACGACTGAGCCAGGAGCATGGCTCTACTATTTCGTATACGACGTCGATGGAGGGATTCAGGTCAATCGGGATTTGACGATCACCGCACCAATCATCGTTATCAACTCCCCTCCCGTCATCACACCCGACGCCACCATCGTCGTTGGAGAGGACGATCTGGTCACGATCGACCTGCGCGATTACGTGACCGATGCGGACGGCGACGATCTGACCTTTGAAACCACGTCATTCACATTCGATGACGGCTCCAGCACCGATCCGCTCTTCCACTTCGAGAGCGACACGCCGGATTATCTCATCCAACAACGTTGGGAATATTACCTCGACGATCTCTATATCGGCGAGTCCGCCACGCTGGAAATCGGCTTCATGGTTTCCGACGGCGAGGCGACAAGTTCCGGCGTGATCAGCGTGATCTATGAAGGCGCGAACGAGGCGCCGGCCGGGCCGTCCACCATCGTCACGCCTTCGCCGCTTTATTTCGGCCAGTCGTTTGTCATCACGGAAGCGGACGTTCTGGCCAACAAGACGGACGCTGAAGGCCACGCGCTTTCAGTCGTCGGAACGCCGCAAATGGACGGCGCCGTCATCACTGACAATGGCGACGGTAGCTGGACCGTGCAGCTCCCCGATACTCGGTTCGCGGACCCGGTTTACAGCGACTTCCAGGGCGGCACGGCTTTCGACCTCGTGGCGATCACTTACGACATTCAGGACGAAATTGGAGCCACTGCAAGTTTCACCGCCAGCCAGACCATCTATTGGAACACCGCTCCAAGCGGCGGCGATACAGACGACTCCGTAGCGTGGAACGGCGTGTTCGAGTTCACCACCGCGGACCTTCTTGTCGGCGTGGTCGATCCCGACACCACGCCGGACGCACCAGGATATGGCTTGCAAAGCCTGCAAGTGGAAAGCATCACCGTCAACAATGCCACGCTGACATCAGGATGGCGCGACGACGGCGGAATATCTTACGTCTATTCCGCAGACCCGACCGGCGCCGACTCCGTCAACTTCATCACGCTGACATATGATGTGGTCGATGGTGCTGGCGGTGTCTTGTCCATATCGCGCCAGATCGCAGTTTTCGAACAGGATGGACATCGTCCCGCGACGCTGCCGTTGGATGCCGGTGATTTCACCCCTGCCTCTGACGCAATCACGATCGATCTGGCCGGGCAAGTTTACACGACATTCGGCAGCACGATCGGCATATTCGATATCGTAATCGAAGCGTCCAACGGTGCGGTCGTCGTCTTCACGGACAATGGCGATGGCACGATCACCATTGATCCCGCCCAGTTTGAAGACGACCTCAACAGCTTCGCAGCTGTCGACCTTACGGTGACCTACGGGGCGACGAACTATGACGGCGGAACGACAGGAACCGTCACACTCTCTGTGATCGGCGACACCTCTCCCTCCCCGACCGATTTCACCATCGAAGCAGAGGACATCATCACCTCCGGCTATGTGGTCGAAACGAAAGCGATTGCATCGGAGGGTGAACTAGTCACGCTCTACACGCCTGACATGGATGTGACCGAAGGTACGCTGTCCTACACATTCGATCAGGCGGACGGCATTTATGACCTGCAAATCACCGCGCATGACGAACATGACGGATCCTCGCCCATCGACGTTTTCGTCAATGGCGAAATGGTTGCGCAGTTTCTATTGAACGAATTTACCACCGTTGATTATCCGGTCGTAGAGGCCAACCGCACCGTCTTCACCCTGGAAGGGTTGGAGCTGTCAGGAGGTGATGTAATCGAAATTGTCGGCTATACTGACGGTGGCGAATGGGCGCGTATCGACAAGCTCGACTTTATCGCGGTCGATGGTGCAGAAGAAACTGCAGGCGCAATGTCTGAGCACCAGATGGCGATGATAGGCGACAAGTTCATGCTCGAAACCGACAGCATTGCCCCCCCAATCATCGTGCAAAGCGCAGAGATTGTATCTGCTCCAGCCATGGCTGAGGCAACGCAGCCCATGTTCTCCGAAGACCTCGACCATGGCCTGACCGCTTTGCCCGACTGGATAGATGAAGGTCTTTTTTGATCGACCTCTGCCTGATCAGATTTTAGAAGCCCTGCACGGAGTCTTCACCAATAGATTTCAGCCATGGTCGCCGTTTTCGGTAGACAATGGCGGAGAGACAGGGATTCGAACCCTGGGAACCCGTGAAGGCTCAACGGTTTTCGAGACCGTCCCGTTCGACCACTCCGGCACCTCTCCAATTGGAAGCGCGCTGAATAGCGCAAGCCTTTGCGCGAGGCAAGGCCCGCTTTTTCAATTGCGCTCTGTCTCGGCGATCACATAGAAAACCACCTTCAAATATATAATGAAGCAATGACAGTGTGAGACCGAATCATCGTTAATATACCTACCAGACGGCGATCTATACTCAATCTCCAGAAGAATGGCATGGAAATATCTGCAATCTTTACTTAGTCTTGTTTGCGAATTTCAAAACCGATTGAACATTGATCGCCCCAGGACAGGAATACTACATGTCTCGCCGCCTTCCCCTCGTTGGGATATCACTTCTGACAATTAGCCTCGCCTTGCCTGCTCTTGCTCAGAATGACCTTCCACCAGACTCTGCCAAACCAGGTGAATGCTACGCGAAGGTCCTCGTTCCGGCGCAATTCCAGACCGCAATCCAGCGTGTGCAGACCAAGCCTGAAAGCACCCGCACCCGCACCATCGAAGCCGAATATGATCTCGTTCAGGAAACCGTCCTCGTCCAGGAAGCCTCATTCGAATATGTGCCGATTCCGCCACAATATGAGACCATACAGGAAAAGGTCCTCGTCTCCCCTGAAAAGGTCGATCAAATCGTCATTCCTGCACGGTACGACACTGTGACGGAAAAAATCATGACCTCCCCCGCCCGTGTGGAATGGAAAGCAGGTCGCGGTGCCTATGAGCGCGTCGATGACGCAACTGGTGAGATCATGTGCCGCGTGGAAATCCCAGCCCAATACAAGACCGTGGAAAAAACCGTCCTGGTCGAGCCTGAAAGAGTCGAAGAAAAGATAGTCCCGGCACGCTTTGAGACCATCACCAAGAGAATACTTGTAAAGGAAGCCGCCGTGGAGCGCCGCGAAATTCCGGCCAAATACGACACTCGTACCACGCGTCGCCTGGTTACACCTGAACGCACTGTCGTCGAAACTGTACCTGCAACCTTCGATACACTGGAACAGCGCGTCAAGGTCAGCGACGAGACAATGGAGTGGCGCCAGATCCTGTGTGAGACAAACACTTCAGCTGGCAAAATCCGAAACATCCAGCGCTCTCTTCGCAAAGAAGGTTATGACCCTGGCCCGATTGACGGCAAATGGGGCAAGAAAACCCAACGTGCAATCTATGCATTTCAACGCAAGAAAGGCCTACCCACGGGTGGTTTGACTCTTGCCACGCTGGAATCGCTGGGTGTTGAACACTAGGATCTGCGGGCCATAAGCGCTCAGCAGTCGGCAGCAAGCGCCGGTTGGCATGCTGTCATTTACCATCACCCAAATATCATGTGGGTTTCACATTGAACTGCGTTGGGAACTGACCGGGAATCCACCTGTCTTCAACTTACAAAACGCGCGTTGCAGATTCTCTTCAGGAATTGTTTGACTTTCAGCCAGCGAGACGTCTATATGCGCGCTTCGCGCTCGCTGAAGTCACTTTGGCGGGCTGCTAGGATTTTCTGGAAGCATTCGCGCCAATTGGCAAGCACGCTTCGGCAAACAAGGTCGAGGAATATCATGTTCGCGGTAATCAAGACCGGCGGTAAACAATACAAGGTCGCTCAGGATGATGTCCTGGTCGTAGAGAAGCTGGAAGCTGACGCCGGTTCTGAATTTGTATTCGATAGCGTCCTTATGATGGGCGATGGCGACAAGATCGAGATGGGCGCTCCTACTGTGTCCGGTGCTCAGGTCGTCGCTGAAGTTGTGGAACAACGCAAAGGCGCGAAGGTCATCATCTTCAAAAAACGCCAACGTAACACCTATCGGCGCAAGAAGGGCCACCGCCAGCATGAAACAGTGATCAAGATCACTGAAATTCTTGCCAAGGGCGGAAAGAAGGCTGCAGCCAAGAAGGCCGAGCCTGCCAAGGCTGAAGCGCCAAAAGTCGCTGCTCCAAAAACAGAAGCTGCGCCCAAGGCAGCCCCTGCTCCAACAGCTGAAGCCGGGTCCGACGACCTGACCAAGCTGACAGGCATTGGCAAGGTAGCAGCAGGCAAGCTGGTTGAAGCCGGTTTCACCACCTACGCACAGTTGGCATCGCTTTCCGATGCTGATTTTGCCAAGCTGGATGAAGATATTTTCAAGGGCCGTGTGCCACAGGATCAACTGACGTCCGAAGCCAAAGAGCTTCAGGGCTGATTTAAATGTCCCTATGCTGCCGATTGGGCGCATTCGCGGACAGATGAGATGTAAGGGAGAGCTGATATGGCTCATAAAAAATCTGGTGGTTCATCCCGCAACGGTCGCGATTCAGAATCCAAGCGCCTTGGCGTGAAGAAATATGGCGGTGAGCTGGTAATCCCCGGCAACATCATCATTCGTCAGCGCGGCACCCAGTACTACCCTGGCGACAATGTCGGCATGGGCAAGGACCACACACTGTTTGCAAAGACAGAGGGCCACGTATCCTTCCGTGTTCGTGCGGGCGGCCGTCAATATGTAAACATCATCCCGGCAGCCCCGGCTGAAGCCGCCGAATAGGCCGCGCCAGATTCAGGCGGGCCGCCATGAACTGGCCCGCAGATATTTCTTGAAAAGGGGAAGCGGGCGAACCGCTTCCCCTTTTTCGTTTTTCATTCGCATAGGTCTTGATCTCCAGGGGACGCGGACATGAGCAATGCAGTTGAATTACCCAGGGGATGGCCTGATACGCCGCCCCTACTCATCAGTGAGAGGCTGACTTTGCGGGCATTCAGGCAACAAGATGCCTCCGCGATTCACAAACTGTTTTCTTCGCCACAGACCGCTCGGATGGCCAGCTCCATCCCGGTGCCATTTCATCCGCATGCCGCAAATGGATGGATCAGTTGCCGGTCCGGATATTTTGCCCGCGGGCAAGGTATATCCTGGGCTGTCGTCGAATCCAGTTCAGGCCTGACGATTGGAGATATCGGACTTTTTGTTCGCACAGGGCACGAAAACTGGGAGATCGGCTATGCCATCATGGAAGAGTTTGCAGGCAACGGATATGCAACCGAAGCCAGCCGGACAGTCATGCAATGGGGCGCGAGCACTTTGGGTTTTCGAACAGTAACGGCAGGACATTTTGCCGACAATCCAGCATCTGGCCGCGTTCTTCAGAAGACAGGCTTTGTGCCAACAGGTGAGAGCCAGATGTGGTATTCACTGGCCCGAGGTGAAAAATCTCTCGGCCTGAGTTATATCTGGACTGCGGATGACACTACCGCCCCTTCACGCCAATCAGCTTCCTGATGCGCGTTTGAACAATTGAAAGCAACGACACGATGAAGTTTCTCGATCAATGCAAGCTTTTTGTCGCCGCCGGCGCAGGCGGTGACGGCTGCGTGTCGTTTCGGCGCGAGAAATACGTCGCTTTCGGTGGTCCTGATGGCGGAGATGGCGGCAAAGGAGGTAGCGTCTGGGTCGAGGCTGTTGAAGGCCTCAACACGCTGATTGACTATCGCTACAAACAACATTTCCAGGCCCAGCGCGGCATACACGGCATGGGACGAAATCGTACCGGTGCACAGGGTGAGGAAATCGTGCTGCAAGTCCCGATCGGCACGCAGATCTTCGAAGAAGATCAGGAAACCCTGATTGCGGATCTGACGGAAACAGGTCAGCGTGTCCTGCTGGCAGAAGGCGGTTCTGGCGGTTGGGGAAATCTGCGCTTCAAATCCGCCGTCAACCAGGCCCCTCGCCGCTTCAACCCCGGCCTTGAAGGCGATGAACGCTGGATCTGGTTGCGCCTCAAGCTGATCGCAGATGCCGGGCTTGTCGGATTGCCCAATGCGGGCAAATCGACCTTCCTTTCTGCCGTATCCGCCGCACGTCCCAAGATCGCAGACTACCCCTTCACAACACTGACCCCCCAACTTGGCGTGGTGTCACTGGGGCCCGGTTCGAGCTTCGTACTGGCCGACATTCCCGGACTGATCGAAGGTGCCGCAGACGGTGCAGGCATCGGCACACGTTTTCTAGGACATATAGAACGTTGCGCGGTCCTCCTTCACCTGATCGATTGCACGCAGGACGATCCTGGTGAAGCCTATCGCGTCATTCGCGAAGAGCTGGCCGCCTATGGTGCTGGCCTGGAAGACAAGCCGGAAATCCTGGCGTTGAACAAGACTGACGCCCTCAATGAAGAGCTGGTGGAAGAACAATCACGGCTCCTGCAGGAAGCCAGCGGCAAGGCTCCCCTACTCGTCTCCGGCGCGACCGGTGAAGGCGTACAGGATGTGTTGTCGATCCTCTATTCCGTCGTGATGGAAACCAGACAGTCTGAAAAGGCAGCTATCGAAGCCGCAGCTCGGATCGAAAGCGGGGAAGACGAAAGCTGGACGCCATGACGATACTGCCTGCCGCACAGCGTTTTCGCGCCGCGCGGCGCGTGGTGATCAAGCTGGGATCGGCCCAGATTGTAGACAAGGAAGGCGTTGCCAATGCGCCTGTCCTGGCCGCCATCGCTGCTGACATTGCCGCATTGGTCAAGGAGGGCAAGCAGGTCGTCATCGTGTCTTCCGGTGCTGTCGCACTGGGCCGAAACGCGCTGGGACTGCCTTCCGGTGTCTTGAAGCTGGAAGAAAAACAAGCCGCTGCGGCCGCAGGCCAGACCCGCCTCATGCGTGCCTGGGAGGACGCCCTCAGCGCTCACTCCGCACCCGTCGCGCAGGCCCTGCTGACAATAGATGACACAGAGATCCGCCGACGCTGGCTCAATGCACGCGCCACGCTGAACACGCTGATTGATGCGGGCGCCATCCCTATCGTCAATGAGAATGACACGGTCGCGACCGAAGAAATCCGCTATGGTGACAATGACCGCCTGGCCGCCCGCGTCGCACAGATGATCGGTGCTGATATCCTTGTTCTTCTGTCTGACATTGACGGTCTGTATAGCGCAGACCCGCGCAAGGATATGTCTGCCCATCATATTCCTGTGGTCGAAGACTTGTCAGCCGACATCATGGCCATGGGCGGAAGCGCCAATGCCGTTGCAGGCATGGGGTCCGGCGGCATGGCGACAAAACTGGAAGCCGCCCGCATTGCCCTCACCGCCGGATGTTCCACAGTGATCGCGATGGGACGAGAGGAAAACGGCACAGGTCCCATCTCGACGATGATCAATGGCGGCTTGTGCACGTGGTTTGTTTCGAACATTTCACCCGAAACAGCCCGCAGGCAATGGCTCTCCGGCAACCTCAATCCATCTGGTGTGATCACCATAGATGACGGCGCAGTCAAAGCCCTGCTCTCGGGCAAGAGCCTGCTTCATGCTGGTGTGACTCAGGTGACTGGGCGCTTTGAACGCGGCGATGCCATCGAAATTCGCGCATCGGACGACAAGATCGTTGCGCGCGGAATTTCCGCCTATTCCAACGACGATGCCCAACGCATCATGGGACGCCAATCGGCAGATATCGAAGCTGTGCTTGGCTATAAGGGACGCCCTGCCCTGATCCACCGGGACGACCTGGTCTTGATCGCAGCCCAACCCACGCTTACCACAATTGAAGACTGATGATTGCAGGATAGAAAAATGAAGACCGATGCCTCCCTCGCCTTGACCATGAACGACCTTGGCAAACGCGCCCGCAAGGCATCGGCCGCGCTCGCCAAAGCAGGCCCACAGGCGCGAACCAAGGCGCTGCAGGCCATGGCCGCGCGATTACGAGAGAATGCCGACCACATTCTCGCCGCCAATGCGGTGGACATGGAAGCCGGTCGCGCCAAGGATCTCACACCTGCCCTGCTGGATCGTCTCGAACTGACTGCTGAACGTCTTGAAGGCGTCGCAAAGGGTCTGGAAGCTGTTTCTGAACTTGATGACCCTGTCGGCGATGTCCTGGCCAGCTGGGACCGGCCCAACGGTCTCAATATCTCTCGTGTACGCGGGCCTATTGGTGTAATCGGCATCATCTATGAAAGTCGCCCCAATGTAACCGCCGATGCCGGTGCCTTGTGTGTCCGTGCCGCCAATGCCGCCATTTTGCGCGGCGGATCGGAAAGCGCCAATTCATCAGCCGCGATTGCTGTTGCCCTGCGTCAGGGCCTGGCCGATGCCGGACTGCCTCAGGACGCCATCCAGATGGTGCCCACCACAGACCGCGCCGCTGTCGGGATGATGCTGAAAGGGCTGGACGGCAATCTGGATATCGTCGTTCCGCGCGGCGGCAAGTCTCTAGTGGCCCGCGTTCAGGACGAAGCACGTATCCCCGTGATCGGCCATCTTGAAGGGCTGGTGCATATCTATGTCCATGAAAGCGCCGATTCCGACATGGCCATTGATGTCGTGGCCAATGCCAAGATGCGCCGCACCGGCATTTGCGGAGCTGCCGAAACCCTGCTGATCGATGCATCAGTCGCCAGTTCCCTGCTCCCGAAAATCGCCGCTGTGCTGACCGACAAGGGTTGTGTCCTGCGCGGTGATGCAGCCACTCGAGACATTTTGCCCGATATCGAAGCTGCCAGCGAAGAAGATTGGAGCACAGAATATCTGGACTCCATCATCTCGGTGAAAGTTGTCGCCAATATTGATGAAGCCATGGCCCACATCGAAACCTATGGCTCAGGCCACACCGAAGCGATCATCGCATCTGATGATACAGCCGCAGAACAGTTCCTGAATGAAGTGGATGCCTCCATTGTCATGCGCAATGCCTCGACTCAGTTTGCTGACGGGGGCGAGTTCGGCATGGGCGCTGAGATCGGTATCGCCACTGGTCGTCTGCATGCACGCGGACCGGTCGGGGCTGAGCAACTGACCATCTTCAAATATGTCGTGCGCGGCGACGGCCAGACGCGGCCATAGTGACATAACTGGTGCAACGCGCGCGAAAACTTCTTCCCACGCCCGTCGATGGACAGCGTATCGGAATTCTGGGTGGATCATTCGATCCAGCCCATTCCGGACATCTGCATGTTGCGCAAACTGCCCTGCGGCGCATGCAACTGGATTATGTCTGGTGGATCCCTGCCCGCGGCAATCCACTGAAAAGCACCGAAACTGCTTTTGATGAGCGATGGGCCACAGTTCTTGAACAGATCTCGGATCATCCTCGCATGGCCACGACCGATATCGAGCGCCAGTTGAATCTGCGCTATACGGTCGATCTCATCCACATCCTGAAATCATGCGCACCCAGGACTCGGTTCGTATGGCTGATGGGGGGTGACAATCTTTCCGGCTTTCACCACTGGAAAGGCTGGGATGATATCGCACGCACCGTTCCGATCGCCGTGGTGGCCCGACCGGGCGCGGGCCCACGGGCACGCCTGTCCAAATTTGCTGTACGCTTTCGCAATGATCGCCTGCCAAATCTCCAGGCAGCAGCCCTTCCGATGGCCAAGGCACCCGCATGGGTTCATCTTCGCGCGCCTCTGAATGTTGAAAGCTCGACACGCCTGCGCAGGCTGAAACATGGCCGCTGACACCAGCATAACCTCAGGCATGGTGTTGAAAGCTGGCCTGTGATATCTTGTTATCGCCCGGAAGAGCCGGGCTAGTTGAAAGGATATGACCCTGCCTGCCTCGCAAAGCAGCGCCGTAGAGAAAACGGCCGAAGACGGCGCCGAAAGTTTCAGTAGAATGAACCAAAGCGCATCCGAACTGAACGCCTTCATCGTCAAACGTCTGGAAGATGACAAGGCGGAGAATGTTGTAGAGATCGATCTGGAAGGCAAGTCTTCCATCGCTGACACCATGATCATTGCATCAGGTCGCTCGGCTCGGCATGTCGGCGCAATCGCAGACCATATCCTGCGCGCCCTCAAGGAAATCGGGCATGCACGCGCCAAGGTCGAAGGCCTCAAGAATGGCGATTGGGTGCTGATTGATGCTGGTGATGTTGTGATTCACATCTTCCGTCCTGAAGTTCGGGATTTTTATAATCTTGAACGTATCTGGGGTGATGAATCTGCACATCTGAACGCCTGACAACGCGTTTCACCAGAGTTGATCGGGTGAGTTCACCATGAATATCAGGATCATTTGCGTGGGCCGCATGAAAAGCGGCCCTGAACGCGAGCTGGTGGACGATTACATCGCACGTTCAATGCGAACAGGGCGCGGATTGGGTGTGCGCTCGGTCGAGGAAATCGAGGTCGAGGCCGGTGGCGGCAAGGCGCGGGAAGCTGAACGTCTGCTTGAAAAGGCCGGTAACAGCCGGATCATCAGGCTGGACGAGCGCGGCAAAGCGCTCAAATCACTGCAATTCGAACAGAAAATGACGCAGTGGCGCGATATAGGAGAGAATATCGCTTTCCTGATCGGTGGCGCAGACGGCCTGGACCCTGCCCTCAAATCAATAGCCCCTGACGCCATCTCATTCGGCGTGCAAACCTGGCCGCACAAGCTTGTCCGGGTGATGATCGCTGAACAGGTCTATCGGGCCCTCTCCATATCAGCGAATACCCCCTATCATCGTGAATAGAATGTACGACCGGCGCGACTGCATTTGTTAACCAGCCGTTCCGGAAAAAGCTGCTAAACTCTGCTGATGTTTCGCCGATACTGCCTGATGATTGTTTGCGCTGGCGTCTTTGTAACGCCGGTACTGGCCGCACCTGAAAGCGTGCCGGACGCATTTTCAGTGGATGATCTCAGGACCATTGAAACTGAACGCGACAAGGCCTTGAAGCGATTGGAAAAGCTGGAAAAATCCGGCAAAAAAGCCGACCGTGAACTCTCACAGATCGACTCAGATCTCATCTCCGCCGCCGCTGACAGTCGGCGCCACGAGGAAGCCGCAATCAAGGCCGAAGCACGCCTCGAAACACTGTCTGCAGAAGAAATCAGCGCCCGAGAAGAACTACTGGAAGACGAGGAAGCCCTCGAAGACGTCCTCGCAACCTTGATGACTTTCGGTGCCAGACGACCACCCGCCCTCGCCGTCAGCCCCAATGATGCTGGCGATGCTGTACGTGCCGCCATCCTGATGGGCGACATCACGCCCAAACTCGCATTGCGGGCCGAGGAACTTGCCGAAGAGATCGACAAGATCGCAGAGCTTCAATTGCAGATCCGCGAAGAGCGTGAAGACCTCAAACGAACGGATCTGGCGCTGAAAGCCCGGCGTCAGGAAATCGAGGCCTTGTATGAGGAAAAAAACCTGCGCCGCCTTGAGCTTGCCGCCGAAGCCGAGCGCCTGAAGGCAGAAACAGATAAGCTGGCAGAAGATGCCGACAGCCTGAAAGAGCTTCTCGCTTCGATCTCGAATGCCGCACCGCAACGCCCTCGCCTGAAACCGCCTCCCCCGCAAATTGCGAAAGTCGGCCTCAGGAAGCCAAAGGAAAAGCTTCCGCCACGCGCCGCCACACGTTTCACCGGAAAGGCCCTGCCACCTGTAACGGGTGAATTGCTGATCGGCTTCGGTGACCCTGATCTGAGCCGTACACCGCATAAGGGTCAAACATGGCGCACACGCGCTGCAGCACAGGTCATTTCTCCCCAGGATGGGCGCATAAAATATGCTGGTGACTTCAGAAGCTACGGACAAATCTTGATTATTGATGCCGGAGATGGCTACCTAGTGGTTCTGGCAGGTCTAGGCGCACTATATGGACAGACCGGTCAATCCGTTCTCGCCGGAGAACCCATTGGTCGCATGTCAGATAGTGCAAATCGCCAACCGGAACTCTATATAGAGGTAAGACAAGACGGCGAACTGGTGGATCCAGCTACCTGGCTGGGTCGAAATGCGTGAAACAAAGCGAAACTGTAGATGGAGCCCTGGTATATGAGGCTGAAATTCATGGCGCCGATAGCGGGCGCAGCCCTTGGCTTGACCGCTTTTTTCTATTCGGCCAACAGCGCCCCCAAGGAAGACACTGCTGATACCTATGCTCAATTGGAGCTGTTTGCAGAAATCCTGGCACGCGTTCAGACTGACTATGTATCCGATGTAGACGACGCAGACATGATTGAAGCATCCATAGATGGTATGCTGACATCACTCGATCCGCACTCCTCCTATATGAACCCCGAAGAGTTCCGGGACATGCAGGTGCAGACCTCCGGTGAATATGGTGGTCTCGGCATCGAAGTTACCCAACAAGATGGCCTCGTTCTGGTTGTTTCGCCCATGGACAATACGCCCGCCAGCCGCGCGGGCATCAAATCTGGCGATTATTTTTCCACGGTGGATGGCGAGAACATTGTGGGCATGCCGCTCAATGATGCGCTGAAGCTGATGAAAGGCGCACCTGGAACAGATGTGACCCTGACCGTGCTACGTGAAGGCGAAGAACCTTTCGACGTGACGATCACGCGTGAGATCATCCGCCCGGAAACTGTATCGCACCGCGCTGAAGGTTCCATTGGCTATATTCGTATCGCAAGCTTCAACGAGCGCACTACCGAAGGTACAGACAAGGCCATTGATGAATTGCGCCGTGAAATACCTGGCAAGATGACCGGACTGGTGCTTGACCTGCGTTCAAACCCCGGTGGCTTGCTGAACCAGGCCGTCAGCGTGTCCTCACTGTTCCTTGATGGCGGTGAAGTCGTCTCTACGCGCGGACGTCGCCCGGAAGATGTCGAGCGTTACAATGCGCGCCATGGCGAACGTCTCCCTGGAACACCAATTGTCGTACTGACCAATGGTGGCTCAGCGTCAGCTGCGGAGATTGTTGCAGGTGCCTTGCAGGACCATAACCGTGCGCTGATCCTTGGTGAAACCAGTTTCGGTAAGGGCTCTGTTCAGTCAGTCATTCCATTGGGCATGCAGCGTGGCGCAATCCGCCTCACGACCTCGCGCTATTACACCCCTTCCAATGCGTCCATTCAGGGTGCCGGTATCGAGCCTGACATCGAAGTCGCCGCCGTGCGGATGACCGATGAGGAAATGGCAAATATCGAAAAGCGCAAGAAGCGTTATTCTGAAGCCAGCCTGCGCAATGCGCTGGAAAATGATCAGGGCCGCACACGCCGTGCGCCCCATGTACCCGAAGACCAGCCTCCTGTTGATTACCAGGGCGAAGACTACCAGCTGGACCGCGCTCTTGAAGTGCTGCGCTCCACCACACTGGCATCTGATCTTCTTCGTAAAAGCTGATCCCTTTCGGCCTGTCCACAGAGAAACAAGACCCCGCCCGGCAAGCCTTGCCAGGCGGGGTTTTCATTGTCAGCTTGTTAACCAGAAGACGCGATATTTCCTGCATAGTAAAAAGACCTGTTCAGGTTTTTAACCCAATCAAGTTCTCCGCAAGGTGACGCATGCCCTCCCGCATCAAATCCGAACCAACCGCTCTCCAGACAGGCTTGAAGCATGCTGCTTTTGCAATCGGTGGATTTGGAACAATCGCAGCCCTGGTTGTTGGTGTGGTCATGTTGACCGGTGACGCCAATGTCGGCTCATCCCGCGCGGAGATAAATCTGTTTGCCGACCGCCCCGGCGCTTCCCCCATTCTCAAGGCCCGACTCAACGATTCAGCTGGAACCGCGCAAGCGCACACCGTTTCTCACAGCGATGAAGATGGCCATGACGATGAACCGCAGCTGGATGTCCAATCGGCAGACGATACCGGCGAGAACGTTCGAATACTTACAGCCGCCAAACCCGATGAAAATGGCGCTGTACGGATCAATGTATCCGAGCAATTGGCGAACCAGCCTCCACAGGATGAAGCCGAGCCGGAGCGACGCCCTCTCGCCCCCGCCCCGATAACCGGATTTTACGAGCGCGGCCCAGTGGGGCGTCTTCCCATGATTGCCTCGGATGGTCGCACACCAGCTCAAATCTACGCTCGCCCACATGCGGCTACAGAGAAGCCGAAAATCTCGTTGATCGTTGGTGGGTTGGGTTTGAAATATTCTCTGACCATGCAGGCCATTCGTGACCTGCCGCCTGAGGTCACGCTGTCATTTGTTCCCTATTCGAATAATCTGCAAACCTATGTAAACGCCGCCCGTAAGGCGGGTCATGAAGTGCTGCTGGAAATACCCATGGAGCCTTATGACTATCCCAATGTGGATACCGGACCTGAAACTCTGCTGACAAGCGTGACAGCGGAAGAAAACGAACGCCGGCTCCGCATTCTGATGGGCAAGACGACCGGATATTTTGGCGTCATCAACTATCAGGGAGCCAAGCTGGCAACGGATGGACGAACACTCGACCCAATCATGACCGAGATCAAGGATCGTGGTCTTGCCTTCTTCTATGATGGCGGAGCTCCTCGCGCTGTTTTCGATTCTGTAGCCATGGATCAGCGTCTGGATTTTGCTGAGGCTGACCGGATCGTCGATGCTCGACCGACATCAGAAGCAATTGACCGCAACCTTTTGCACCTTGAAGCGCTCGCACTTCAAAATGGCCACGCCCTGGGTGTCGGCTTCGCCTACCCCGTCACCGTGGACCAGTTCCACGAATGGGCGAAAACCCTTGATTATCGTGGCTATGAACTCGTCCCGGCATCAATGGCTGCTGGCGTTGAACCGATTGACCCCAACACCCCAAGTTAGGGTCAATGAAACCAATTCCGCCGGAACTCGATTAATGACCACGACAAACCCCGAACAAGGCGACCGCAAGCCTGAACATTATCGCCCCAATGCCGGACTGGCGATCTTCTCCGGTGCTGGCCAGGTTTTCATGGGACGCCGCGTCGGCTCACGTGGTCCCTATCAATGGCAAATGCCTCAGGGCGGAATAGACAAGGGTGAAGACCACACTGACGCAGCCTTCAGAGAGTTGGAGGAAGAGACAGGACTGGGACGCAGTCATGTAGAGCTTCTGCATGAAATGGAAGAATGGCTCTATTACGATTTTCCGCCAGAACTGAAGTCCAGACTCGGCGGCCCTTATCTTGGCCAGAGACAGAAATGGTTCGCATTTCGGCTAATCGGGTCTGAAAGCGATATTCGACTGGATCTGCACCAACCCGAATTCGATGCATGGAAATGGGTAGACCTGGTGGATGCGCCAGATGCGATCATTCCATTCAAGCGCCCGGTTTACGACCGAGTGGTAACAGCCTTTTCGCAATGGACTTCGTGAATTTCCATTTCACTACAGTAGACTAAAAGAAGACTATCCTTATGCAATCTTCCATTCTGATGATCCACGGCTTCGCTTGCGGTGGAGATATGTGGCGACCGCTGAGCGGATTGTTGGAGGCGCGAGGATGGCGATGTGATGCCCCGACATTGTTCCAGCATCTGCGGACTATTGGATGTGCATCCACTGAACTGGCCCATCTCAAACTTGGCGACTATGTGCGCGCAGCCGAAGACTACGCTCGCCAACTGGGCGACGAAGATGGCACGCCGCCAATAATCATAGGACATGGCATGGGCGGCCTGATCGCGCAAAAGCTGGTAGAACGAGATGTGGCCTCCGGAGCCATATTCATGTCTCCCTTCGCGCCCGCAGATTGCGGTCCTGCTTTTCGCAGTGGTGCCGTCGCATATGCCAATATCCTGCTAACTCCAGCGAGCGAACGCGCTGGTGCCGTCATCAAACCTTGGCGTCAGGGGGCAGCCTGGGGAATGCTTCACGGCCTTCCAAAGGCAATGCGCGACGACATCCTGGATCGCCTCAGATTTGAGTCAGGCTCATTGTTCAATGAACTCGAGACGTTGGAAAGTGAAAGCACGGGTGCCGGACGTATCGATACCCAGGCTATCCGTACGCCCACACTGACCGTAGCGGCAGAGCGCGACAGGGTCTCTTCAGCACGTATTGTTCGCAAGATCGCCGAGAAATATGCCGCAGCCCCCTGCCCGGGAACATTCATCGAATATTCCGGTGTTGGGCACTGGTTGCCAGATGGCCAGGCACTGAACCGCCTGGTGCATGATTTCGACAACTGGATGAGACAGGTGAGCAATTGCGCACCCGTCTCCTTGACAGCCTCAGTTCGCTAGCAACTCAACCTTCAGCAATCCCGGAGACCGGGCCGAGCCAGGATAATCGACGATGTCGACATAACGGCCTGTTTCCTTGTTGAAGAGGCGCACAAACTCGACACCCGCACTGATCTGAGACTGAGTTTGTATCTCGAAGCCTCCCTCACGGACGAGTTCGGAGGTCACAGCAAATCGCCCGCCCTGAGGCACGGCGTGATTTATGATCACGCCACATTGTGAAGCATCCTGTCCAAACGCGTAGAGCAGAACTTCGCCATCACGGCTATCAAGATCCCAGACTTTCGCATCAGCCGCCAACGCCCATTGAAGCTTGGACTGCGCCTGCACATTGGGGGCTCCAAGCATTTGGCTTCCGACGTCAACATGAAAACCTTCGCTCGAGCAGATATCCAGCAAGGCATCGGCAGCAGCCTGAGGCGCAAAACGACTGTGCCCAGCATCATCAGCTATGGCTGTGCTGCACATTGCGGCGTATACGCCGCCCAGGATAATTGATCTGAAAGCTGTTCTTGCCGACATAAGAGGTCCCCTTTTCCCTTCACGCTGCGACGAACTCCACGCGTAAACGCCCGGCAATCCATCGCGACAGGTTTCCTCACACTCCCATATCGACATTAAGATGAGTTCATGAAAACAGAAAAAATCCCGATCAATTTTCATGATCGGGATTTCATACTTCTTTGACTATAAAGTAAAAATCAGGCGGCGACAGCCGTCTCCAGAGCCTCAAGATATCGCACCTTCTCCTGAAGGTGTTCAATCTCATGCTCTGTCTTGGCATCAGCAAGATCTTCACGGGCATTCTTCAGATCGACGCCAATTGCGCTTGCGTCAATCTTGGCCAGGTCCAACGCCTCTTCGGCCAATATGGTCAGGCCCTGCGGTGTGACATCCGCAAAACCGCCACGCACGAACAGGCGTGTGGTCTCTCCGCTATTGAAGATCGTCACGGGTCCGGATTTCAGCGTCGTCATGAAAGGTGCGTGGTCCGGCAGGACACCGAACATGCCCTCGGTTCCCGGCGCATCGACCTGGTCGACCTCGCCGGAAAACAGCTCGCGCTCGGGCGAGACAAGGGAAAATTGGAGTTTGTCGGCCATGGGGCCTTCCCTTCCTCAGTCCTTAGGCGGCTTCCGCAGCCATTTTCTGGGCTTTCTCGATGACCTCGGCGATACCACCGCACATCAGGAAAGCCTGCTCTGGCAGGTCGTCATACTTGCCTTCGAGGATTTCCTTGAACGACTGAACAGTGTCCTTCAGGTCAACCAGCTTACCTGGTGTGTTCGTGAAGATCTCTGCCACGTGGAATGGCTGCGACAGGAAGCGCTCGACCTTACGAGCACGTGCAACGGTCATCTTGTCTTCCTCGGACAGTTCATCCATGCCGAGGATCGCGATGATGTCCTGAAGTTCCTTGTACTTCTGAAGGATCTCCTGAACACCACGGGCAACAAGGTAGTGCTCTTCACCGACAACCATCGGGTCAAGGATACGCGAGGTAGAGTCCAGCGGGTCCACAGCCGGGTAGATACCCTTCTCGGAGATCGCACGGTTCAGAACGGTCGTGGCATCAAGGTGGGCAAAGGAGGCAGCTGGTGCCGGGTCGGTCAGGTCATCTGCAGGCACGTAGATAGCCTGCACGGATGTGATCGAGCCCTTGCTCGTGGAGGTAATACGCTCCTGAAGGCCACCCATGTCAGTTGCCAGTGTTGGCTGGTAACCCACAGCAGATGGGATACGTCCCAGAAGTGCGGACACCTCGGAACCAGCCTGTGTGAAGCGGAAGATGTTGTCGACGAAGAACAGCACGTCCTTGCCTTCTTCATCACGGAAATATTCTGCCTGTGCCAGACCGGTCAGCGCCACACGAGCACGTGCACCCGGAGGTTCGTTCATCTGACCATAGACCAGCGTAGCACGGCTGTCGCCGCCACCACCCTCGACGTTCACCTTGGATTCGATCATCTCCCAGTAAAGGTCGTTACCTTCACGGGTCCGCTCACCCACACCGGCGAACACGGAATATCCACCATAGGCCTTTGCGATGTTGTTGATCAGCTCCATGATCAGAACGGTTTTACCAACACCGGCACCACCGAAGAGACCGATCTTACCGCCCTTTGCGTAGGGGCAGAGAAGGTCGATGACCTTGATACCGGTCGCCAGAACTTCCGATTCAGGGTTCTGGTCGACAAAGTCAGGAGCCTTGGCGTGAATTTCACGATAGTGCGGCGTGTCGATCGGGCCAGCTTCATCCACTGGCTCACCGATGACATTGATGATGCGGCCAAGTGTTGCCGGGCCAACCGGAACGATGATCGGCTTGCCTGTGTCTTCCACAGGGTGGCCACGGACGAGACCTTCCGTGGAGTCCATTGCGATCGTGCGCACGGCACCTTCACCCAGGTGTTGGGCAACTTCCAGAACAAGGCGGTTGCCATTGTTCACGGTTTCAAGTGCGTTGAGGATATCCGGCAGGTGGCCATCGAATTCAACATCGACAACGGCCCCGATAACCTGGCTGATCTTTCCTTTGACGTTGGTCGCCATAACTGGTTGCTCCCGCTCGGTTCTTACAGCGCTTCCGCGCCGGAGATGATTTCAATGAGTTCTTTTGTGATCTGGGCCTGACGCGCACGGTTATATGTGAGGTTCAGGGATTTGATCATGTCGCCCGCATTCCGCGTGGCATTGTCCATGGCTGTCATACGCGCACCCTGCTCACCTGCCGCACCTTCCAACAGGGCAGACAGGATCTGGGTGTTCAGATAACGTGGCAACAGGGCTTCAAGGATCTCGGCCTCATTCGGCTCGTAGATATAGCTTGCGCCCTGCAGATCGACCTTTGGTGCGTCTTCCGGTGCAATGGCCGGGATCAATTGCTGAACCATCGGTTTCTGCACGAGGACATTCTTGAATTCCGCATACACCAGCGACGCGATGTCAAAGGCACCATCTTCGTAAAGATCAGTGATCTTCGTGCCGATTTCAGCAGATTCCTTACCGCTGAGATTCTTTACACTGCGAAGATCAATGTGCTCGATGATCTTGCTGCCCTGATCGCGCTTCAGGCTGTCATTGCCCTTCTTGCCGACGGTGATGATCTTCACCGTCTTGCCGGCAGCTTCCAGCTCGGCGATGCGCAGGCGGGCAATCTTGACGATATTGGTGTTGAACCCGCCGCACAGGCCACGCTCAGCGGTGAGCACGACCAGCAGATGAACATCGTCACGACCAGTGCCTGACAACAAGGCCGGACCGCCCTCGCCCACGCCAACGCTGTCGGCAAGGTTTCCGATCACCGCAGCCAGACGCTGGGCGTAAGGACGCGAGGCTTCAGCGGCTTCCTGAGCGCGCTTGAGCTTTGCGGCGGCCACCATCTGCATGGCCTTGGTGATCTTCTGTGTCGACTTCACGCTCGAAATTCGTGCGCGAAGATCCTTCAAGCTGGCCATGTCAGCTCCCTACTCCCTGACGCGAGAAACTATGAAAACATCTTGCCGAAGGACTCAAGCGCAGCCTTGAGCTGGCCTTCCGTCGTATCGGTCAGTTTCTTCTCGTCACGTACCGTGTCCAGCATGGACTGGTGATTTGCATGCAGATAGCTCAGCAATTCGGCTTCATAACGCATGACATCATCAACAGCGATCTTGTCCAGATAACCCTTGTTACCGGCATAGATCGAAGCGACTTGCTCTTCCATGGACAGCGGCGAGTATTGCGGCTGCTTGAGAAGTGCAGTCAGGCGTGCACCGCGGTTCAACTGACGCTGGGTAGCAGCATCAAGATCAGAACCGAACTTGGCGAAAGCTGCCATTTCTCGATATTGGGCGAGATCCGACTTCATCGTACCGGCGACCTGCTTGGTTGCCTTGTGCTGTGCGGACGAGCCCACACGCGACACTGACAGACCAACGTTCACAGCCGGGCGGATACCCTGGTAGAACAGGTCGGTTTCAAGGAAGATCTGACCATCGGTGATCGAGATCACGTTTGTCGGAATATAGGCAGACACATCGTTCGCCTGAGTTTCGATGATCGGCAGGGCCGTCAGCGAACCGGATCCATTGTCTTCGTTCAGCTTGGCCGAACGCTCCAGAAGGCGCGAGTGAAGATAGAACACGTCACCCGGATAGGCTTCACGACCTGGCGGACGACGCAGCAGCAGTGACATCTGGCGATAGGCCACAGCTTGTTTGGAAAGGTCATCATAGATGATCAATGCGTGCATGCCATTGTCACGGAACCACTCACCCATCGTACAACCAGTAAACGGCGCGATGTACTGAAGCGGAGCTGGCTCGGAAGCCGTAGCAGCCACGATGATCGTGTAATCCAACGCACCACGTTCTTCCAGCGTCTTGACGACCTGGGCAACCGTTGAACGCTTCTGACCGATTGCAACGTAGATACAATAGAGCTTCTCGCCCTCTTCTCCACGCGCGTTGATGTCTTTCTGGTTCAGGATGGTGTCGATACAGATCGCGGTCTTGCCGGTCTGACGGTCACCGATCACAAGCTCGCGCTGACCACGGCCAACCGGCACCAGCGTGTCGATCGCCTTGATACCAGTTGCCATTGGTTCGTGCACGGATTTACGCGGCAGGATGCCTGGTGCCTTCACATCGACCTTGCGACGCTCGGCTACATCAATCAGCGGCCCCTTGCCGTCGATCGGCTCACCAAGCGCGTTGACCACACGGCCCAGAAGCGCCTTGCCGACAGGAGCGGACACGATCTCTTCTGTCCGTTTGACGGTGTCGCCTTCCTTGATGCCGCGGTCATCACCGAAGATAACCACACCAACATTGTCGTTTTCGAGGTTAAGGGCCATGCCCTTCATACCACCGTCAAACTCAACCATCTCACCAGCCTGGCAATTATCCAGACCGTAAACACGGGCAATACCATCTCCAACCGAGAGCACCTGACCCACATCTGAAACTTTGGCATCAGTGCCATAGTTCTTGATCTGCGCCTTCAGAATGTCCGAAATTTCAGCGGCACGAATGTCCATTGGGCTAGGCCCCTTTCATCGCGTTCGTCATACCATCAAGTTTCGTGCGGAGCGAGGCGTCGACAAGACGCGACCCCACACGCAATTGCAGCCCACCAATCAAGGCGGGATCAACTTCGAAATCCACGTCCACTTCCTTGCCAAGAGCAGAGGAAACAGCCGTGGTCAATTTCTTGGCCTGTGCAGCCGTCAGCGCTTTCGCTGTGCGCGCAACGATTGCTGTCGCACCACGATGCTGAGCCGCACGGGCAGCAAATGCAGCCGCCATGGCCGGGATATCCCCGCCCCGGCGATTTTGCGCAACAACGGCGACAAAACGAGCAGCAAGATCAGGCATGTCCAGCTTTTCAGCAAGCGCTGAAAGTACTTTGACCTTTTCTTCAGCAGACACAAGCGGAGACGTCATGACGCCGTTCAGCGCCTCGTCACCCTTTATGGTGTCGGCAAGTGCACTAAGGCCAGCTTCTATGCCGTCGACATTACCTGCGTCCAGCGCCAGATCGAACAGCGCTGCAGCGTAACGCCGGGCGGCCCCGCTCAGTGAAGAGGTGGATGATGCGCTCAAATTCGTGCCCGCTTAGCTACGTTCCACCGCATTGGAACGATTAGCCCCGTTGAGACCAGTTCATACAATTCTAGAGAGGTGTTCGGCCGAACCGCGGCGACCGTCTCCCATTTGGCGCGGGTGGTAGCATGAGCTTTTCAAGCTGACAACACATGCTGGGACCGGAAAAAGCAAGATCGTCACGCAGCAACAGCGGCCCGACGATCTTCCGTAAACCCCACAATCCCGGATCAGGCAGCGCGAATGGCTCCCGATGCTGCCTGGGAGGTCAGCTGATAAAGGCCCCGACGCTCCTTGGTAGCTTCGAATTTCTTGGTTACTCCGATGACTGTCTCAGCCGCTCCGAGCAACAGATAGCTGTTTGGACGCATGATCCTGGACAGGTTGTCCAGCACCTTGGATTTGGTCGCCGCATCGAAATAAATCAATACGTTGCGACAAAAGATCACGTCGAACTGTCCAAAGGCTCTGGGCTCTTCCATCAGGTTGAACTCCTTGAACGTCACCTTCGAGCGGATCCTGTCCGAGAGTTGCCAAAGATCATCCTTCTGATGGAAATATTTCATCAGCATCTGGATTGGCAGACCACGCTGGACCTCGAACTGAGAGTAGAGGCCAGCCTTGGCCTTCTCCAGCACCCGCGTCGAAATGTCCGTGGCAACAATCTCGACAGGACGCCCCCCCGTCAGCCTTGGATTGTCGTCCAGCATCATCGCCAGCGAATAAGGCTCCTGCCCGGTCGAACAGGCTGCACACCAGATTCGAAGATTCTGGCGATTTTCCTCCAACATTTTCGGCATGACGACGTCGGCCATCAACTCAAATGGTGTCTTGTCACGGAAGAAGAAGGTCTCGTTTGTGGTCATAACATCGACAAGCGCTGTGATCAGTCGTTCGTCGCGCCGCGCCCTGACAACCTGCAGGAGGTCATCAATGGAATTGAGCCCCTCCTTGCGTGCCAGAGGTGCCAGACGACTTTCCAGCAAATAAGTCTTGTCGGCCGTCAATACGATGCCAGCCCGACGACGCAGCAAACCTGATACAAATTCGAAATCGATGCTGTTCACTTGACGTCTCCATTCATCATCTTGATCGCAAGACGCGACAGTTCGGGAATTGGCTTGATCTCATTGGCGAAACCCGCCATTGCGACTGCCCCCGGCATGCCCCAGACTACGCTGGAGGCCTCATCCTGAACGATCACACGCCCTCCGGCTTTCTGGATCAGACCAGCGCCGTCGCGTCCATCATGTCCCATTCCGGTCAGCACAACGCCAAGAATGGCACCTCCAAACCGGTCCACTGCTGTCGAGAACAGCGGGTCCGCTGCTGGTCGACAAAAATTCACGGCCGGACCCTGGTCCAGCTGAATCACTTCCATGCCTGTCGCCGATTTCGCCACACGCATGTGAAAATCGCCCGGTGCCAGATAGATGACACCCTTGCGTATGGGGTCACCTGACTGGGGCTCGATGCACGGTCGACCACAGATCTTGCTCAACTTTTCGGCCAGGATCGTGGTGAAGGTTTTGGGCATGTGTTGCACGATCAGGATCGGCAGATCCACCGATCTTGCAACCTCTGGCAAAAAATTCTGAAGTGCCTGCGGTCCGCCTGTAGAAGATGCGATCACCAGAATACGAGGCCGAAATGGCCGCGAAGCAGACATGGAGGCAGGCTGGCGAGCAAGCTGCGCAACGGGACGACGCGGTGCTGGTGAGGAAGCAGATTGTGCAGCCCCGCCGAGCGCCTTGATCTTTTCAACCAGTTCGCGCTGATACTCGCCCGCACCACCGAGTGACGTGGCTTCCGGCTTGGCTATGTAATCTGCAGCGCCAAGCGACAGCGCACGCAATGTTGTCGCCGCCCCTTCCCGGGTCAGCGTCGATGCCATGATGATGCGTGCATGTGGTGCCAGCCTGTGAAGCTGCGGCAATGCCGTCAGGCCATCCATCACCGGCATTTCAACATCAAGTATCACGACGTCTGGTTTGATCTTTGCGATTTCCTGAACGGCACGCTGGCCATCCGTACAAACCGAAACAATCTCGATGCTGGGCTCGGATTCCAACCAGCGTTTTGTCAGCCCGCGCACGACAGCACTGTCATCCACGATCATGACTCTTACGCGAGCACCGTGCCGCGGTGTGGCCGCCATTGCAGACACCATCTGACTTCCTTTCCGTTGCGGAACTCCGTCGATCTCAGACGAGGCCGACTTCCGCGAATTTCGACTCGATGATTTCGCTGTCGAAAGGTTTCATGATGTATTCATTGGCCCCGGAACGGATCGCTTCAGCGATATGAGACATGTCGTTCTCGGTTGTACAGAACACCACGATAGGACGCTCGCCGCCTGGCTCACGTCGCAATGCACGTAGAAAATCGATGCCGTTCATGACCGGCATGTTCCAGTCGAGAAGAACTGCATCGGGCATATCTGCACGGCAATGATCGAGCGCCTGAGCGCCGTCTGCCGCCTCTGAGGTATCGAATTTCAGATCTTCCAGAATACGCCGAGCTACCTTGCGGACTACCCGGCTGTCGTCGACAATCAAACAACGTTTCATGTTTGCGGCCCTTTGCTCAAGCTGCTGCCAGGTCATCACCAGAATCGAGCCGCAACATGCGGTCGATATCCATGGCGATCAAAAGCTTGTCTCCAAGCTTGTGAACACCTTTGGATACGCTGGCCCAAACCGGATCCAAATTCACGGGATTTTGCTCCAGATCAGCATCTTCCAGACGCATGACCTCTCCGACTGAATCGATGATGAGCCCAAAACTCTCACCATTGCGTTCAACACCTATGGCCATCGCGTTCTTGCGAATACCTGTCTTGCGTTGAAGACCAAGCCGCGCACGCGCATCAATCGCAGTGACTATCCGGCCTCTCAGATTGAGAACCCCGGCAATCTCCGGGCGCGCCATCGGTACTGGCGTAATCGAAACCGCCTTGAACACATCATGGACTTCAAGCACCGAAGTCCCGAATGTCTGTCCACCGATGTTGAAAGTCACATATTCAGTAGAACTCATGCTGCGTCTCCACGCGTCTTGAGTGCATGTTCAAGGGCCATAAGAAGCCCCTGGCGGTCTGATTTTGGAAGGCTCATCCCCAATGGGGTCGGATCAGCATCATTACGGGCTGACAATCCAAAGCGCGCCGCATTCATGACCTTCGAATTCGCCTCGATGGCTTCAGCAAGCCTGTTGGGTCCGACATTCGACGTATCGACATCAGCGAGCACAGCATCAAATTCCATATCGGAGTTGAGCAGTTCCACGGCGTCGTCATCGCTTTGCGCTTCGACCACCTCATATCCAGCTGCCTGAAGCAATGGCGACAGCATGTTGCGGAAGAAGGGGTGTTTTTCAACGAGCAGGACACGACGTTTCTTTGCGTGACCAGGTTTCGACTGGATCGTCGACGCCCAATCACCCGAAGCACTGGACAAGTGGTGCGCGACATCAACAACCTGCGTCGCCTTGCCTTTCAGTACAGCCGTACCAAGAATGCCCGGCGTCATATCGGTCAGCTCGATCTTCATTTCTTCATGGACAATGTCGAGAATTTCGTCGACCGCCACACCAATGACCGTATCGCCCTGGTTGAACACAAGGATGGGTTGCTTGCCTTCGGTTGCCAGCATGTGATTGCCAGCTGCGTGCACAAGCGGCATCAAGCGACCGCGATATTGCACGACCGTGCCTGCGGACGACCGCTCGAAGTCGGATGCGTTGAGCTCTTCCAGGCGGGTCACCAGGCTGAGCGGACATGCCATTGGATCTGCACCACCCGCCCTGAACAGCAGCAGTGAAATCTTGGCATCCCTGGCAGAATGAGCTTCCGCCTCGGCGCGGGCCGCAGCCTGAGCAGCAGAGTCCATTCCAGCCACTTCACGTGCAACGCCATTGGGATCCAGGATAAGGATAACAGCACCATCACCCAGAATGGTTGCACCTGAATATTGTGCCAGACCGGACAATGCCCGAGCCAAAGGCTTGACCACGATTTCCTCGGTATCGAACACTTCGTCGACAACCAGTCCAAACCGCGTGTCACCAACCTGCATGACGACGACAAACGCATTGCCATCATCATCGACCACAGGTTCACCGCTCGGCTCGCCAGTTGAAAGAATATCGCTGAGCGCCACCAATGGCAGCAAGCGATCACGCAAACGCAACACCTGCGTATCGGAAATCAGTTCGACACGGTGCTCACGGTCACTTCCAGTGCGGACCAGCTCGACAACGGACAGTTGCGGCAGAGCGAAACGCTCTTCACCTACACCGACAATAAGCGCAGAAATAATTGCAAGGGTCAGCGGAATCTTGATCAGGAAGGTCGTGCCCTCCCCGCGCTTGGCGCGAAGATCGATCGCTCCACCGATAAGCTCGATATTGGTCTTCACCACATCCATGCCGACGCCGCGCCCCGATATGTTTGTGATAGACGCAGCCGTCGAGAACCCGGGTGCAAAGATCATCCGGTGAATCTGGGCTTCCGTCATCACTTGCGCTTCGGCTGCGTCGACGACACCTTTCTCCACGGCTTTCTCACGAATACGATCCGTGTTCAGGCCTGCGCCATCATCTGACACTTCTATGATGATGTGCCCACCTTCGTGATAGGCGCGCAGGTGGATTGTGCCATTTTCCGGTTTGCCCGCAGCAACACGATCAGCCGGCTTTTCAATACCGTGGTCACAGGAGTTACGGATCATGTGTGTGAGCGGATCCTTGATCAACTCCAGCACCTGACGATCCAGTTCGGTGGCTTCACCCTCCATCACCAGGTCAATCTTCTTCCCTAGATCCTGATTGGTATCGCGTACAATTCGCGGCAATTTCTTCCATGCACTGCCAATTGGCTGCATGCGTGTCTTCATGACACCTTCCTGCAATTCAGCCGTGATGTTTGACAGGCGTTGCAATGGTGCCTTGAATTCTGAATCTTCCAGTGCCCGTACCATCTGCATGAGCTGGTTTCGGGTCAGGACGAGCTCGGAGACCATCGTCATAAGGTCCTCGAGAACTTCCACATTCACCCGAATGGACTGATTGGAAAGCGATGTCTTCTCCATCGGAGCCGCAACATCACTCACTGCAGGCTTTGCAACCGCGCTCGCTGCAGCAGCGGCAGGCGGCATGATGTCTTCAGGCCCCTCAACGCTGTTAAACGCAGCTTCAAGTTCGGCGAGCGAAACTTCGCCCGGGCGCAATTCGCGTCCCAGTGCAGCATCCCAACGTTCCGGATCAATACCCTCGGGAATTGAATCTTCGACTTCATCTTCCTCGTCATCGACATCAAGCTCTGAAATGACGGTGACTTGTGGCGTCTCAACAGGCTTGGACCCGCCCGTAAGGCCACCCTCGGCAGCCAGCTCTAGCCGTCCAATCAGCTCACTGTCCTCGCCCTCGGGTTCCGAACCCTCAGCTTCAAGATGCTCAAGCAGCGCCTTGATCTGGTCAATGGATTCCAGAACCAGCGTAACGGCAGCAGGTGTAACCTCCAGCGCACCATCGCGAAACTTGCCAAGAAGCGTCTCACCAGCATGGGCGACGGCTTCAAGACGAGGCAATGCCAGGAACCCACACGTTCCCTTGATCGTATGCACGAGGCGGAAAATGTTGTTCAGCGTTGCCTTGTCATTAGGTTGGGATTCGAACCGAACAAGTTCAGTATCGATCGTTTCAAGGCTTTCGGCTGTTTCCGTGAGAAATTCGCTGAGAAGATCGTCCATCGAGATAAAGCCCGTTTCAAATATCTGGCGTCCGGATTTCTTGGAAGACGCTTGTTCGGGCTACAGAAGAGTGTCTGAGAGTTAAAAATTCGCTTCCAATTTGAAAACCAGAGCATAATTGCACAGAAAGTATACTCGCCAGATGTTCTGATCACACAAAAAAGCCGCCTTGTTCAGAAGCGGCTTTTTGCTTGAAACGAATGATGATCAGCCCTTCAGGCATTGGTGCGGCACGATATCTCCACACTGGTATTTGTGTGCTCAAAGCTCAGTGCACCACCCATTTCTGCAGCAATCGTGCGGGTGAAATAGGGTTGGATGTTTCTGGCATTCCAACCACCATCTGGCTCGTTTCCCTGCAATGCAGAGGTCAGGGCTTCATTGATGCGAACCTTCGTACTGTCGCCTGATACCTTGAGCACGACACCTTCCCCATCCGGTTTGGCATCTACATTTACGGTCCCGCCACGCGACAGCGTACTGGCAACAATCATTGCCATGTTCATTAGTAGCCGCGCCTGCTGAAAGCTCAGTGGAGTGTCACTGATTGTCCACTTTGTTTCAATCTTGTGGTGGCTCAGGAAATTACTGGTCAGCTTCTGGACTTCGTGTGTATCGGCACCGCCGTCCTGAATACCAACCGAACCGAGCGCATAACGCAGAAACGTCACCTTGTGCTCGAGCGCAGCCGCTGATTTCGTGATGATATCTTCAGCCTGTTCGGCCATGTCAGGGTCCTTGCGCGCCTCAAGCATCATCGAGATCGAGGACGCCGGCGACGCGAGGTCGTGACAGATGTGGGATACCAGAAGCGCAGAGAGTCTGGATGCATCCATGATTTCGCCCAGCCCCTTATTCTAGAGTGAATCAATGTTCTTGCCGTCAGACGGAATCGAATCACTTCACGCGTGTATTTACAAGAGTTGACTTTCCTGACTGGAGACTTTCCACAGGCGATATTCGCCTATTTTTTTGTCCAGACGCCATCCTTGTTCATATAATATTCGCCACCAGGTACACGCGCAATCTGCCGTTCGGCAGTCAGCGCAGCAATGACAGACAGACTTTCTCCGGTTTGTTGGGATTTGCGGGTATAAACCTCGCGGCGCTTGGCATTCACTTCAGCCACCCGGCGTTTGAGATCGTTGCTTGCAGTGTCCGCACGCACAAATCCCAAATAGCCATCTGCGCGCTCACCGATCACACCACTCTCCTTGGCGGTTTCCAGCAATGGATCAATGGCCCATGCAACCGGCGCAATACTGGCGACCGCAATAAAAACCAATGTCAGGACAACACCAAGCTTAAGGCGAATAAATTTCATCATCCCCGCCCCCTAGAATATATCTGGATTGTCTTCAATCATCTCTTCGATGTCTTCTTCGAGCCGCACACGCACCTGCTGATCGATCTTGACGTTGAGATTGATGGTAATGGGGTCCTTTGGTGCCTCCACCCTGACGGTATGCGTGCACCCAGCACTAAATGCACCGAGCACGCCAGCCGATATCAGGATGTTCTTGACCACCATTATCGTCTCCACAATCTTGCGCGATGAAACATTCACGCATCCCCAAAAGAAAGACCTGCTGACTATTCCTCCAGACTACGAGAGGCTTCCATCAGCGATTTGCGGATCTGACCAATAGCCCGCTCACCAAGCGACGAACGATTCAAAAGGGACATCAGATCAGCTGCCATGTCCATCTTCAGCGCAAAAGGATATCCGTCAAGCACGGCGGGATTATGTCCGTTCAGCAACATTCTCACTGCCATCTCCCCCGCAAGGTCTCCTGAAATCTCCAATACCAGCTGCGAATAGTGAAAGTCCTCCAATACCTTCAACAACAGAAGAACGGTTTCTTCGTCGTCATCCAGCGTTTCCTCTAGTGAGCCGGAATACCCGAACCTCCCGTCCGTGGACACCAGGCGCGCATCATCCACAAGGACTCGCCCGGTGCTGAACTTTACCGGAAACTCACCTGAGAGCTTACCGCTTGATGTGACACTCTTCAGGCCAAATCGTGCCATCAGGGCACCCAGATCAATCTCATATGCCTTGACCAGAATGTCATTGGTCGGCGCATCGATGTCCCAAATAAGGGGGTCCGCTGCCAGTTCACCACCAGCAAAAGGAAATCTGGCCCCTTCCAGCCGCACTTCATCCAGACCATCCAGCTGGAATGTCACGACTCCATCAGTCAATGGCAATCCCGGATTCCAGCTATGGATTGCTATCATCTGGCCCGGTCTGGATTTCACCCTGACCAGATCGATCAGCTCGACCCGCCCGAAAACGCCTTCGAAGAGCCCAGCCTTCTCGGACACGAATGAAAGGTCTGTCAGCTCCATTGAGGCCTGCGTCGTCACCTCCCCGCGTCCCCATTGGGCACCGCCCGTTAACGTCACCGGCCCCTCCACATTCGCAATGAGACCACGCAATATCGGAAAGATCAGTGCTGGCTGCAAACCACCCCGACTGAATTGTAAAATGGTCGAAGTGATCCTTGCATCGCCCTCCCCCGTCGACAGATCATGAGAGATCGTCAAACGCGCCATTTGTTGCTGAAGCAGGGGGTGCGTCATGGTACCTCCCCCCGTAACATCACCGTCATTCAGATCCAGCTGGCCAGCAAAATCCATCGCAGCGAAGCGTCCGGGTGTCTGGATATCGCGAATACGAAATTTCAACGCGTCAATCTTGCCGATCACCCCTTCTGAAGCTCCCCGAAATGCAAAATCAGTGGACAGGTTTTGGATCAAGGCTGGTTCAATCTGCCCCGCAGCATTCTGGACACTGCCGTCCACCCGCCATCTGTCATCCGCAACCAGCCTTGCTTTGGCCGAGGGAGCCCTCAGACTCAGCGGTTTTCCGGAAAGGCTGAAACCCAGTCCAACATCTTGAAAACCAAAATTCGCGACAGGGTCGCTGCCCGCGCGCCAGTCAATATCCGCCTTGCCGAACTTCAACTGATATTGTCGTTCCTTGATTGAAAGCTGCGTTGAGACCTGCCCCAGAGACCCGCGACCTGATGCGCCATTCACTCCGGTCTCCAGCAATGCTCCGTCCGGTTGAAAGAGGGTCGAGAAACCCGACAATCTGGTCAGGCGCGTTTCCATTTCATCGAGCGACACGACAAGGCCATCAGGAGCCATGACACGCCATTCCTGCGCTATCTGTCTTGCCGTCAACCTGCCGCGCGCCGACACATTCTGCCACTGCGCGCTATAAGCCGCACCGCTGAATGCGAGCTGGAATTCAGCGATCTCGAGCTCGGCTGAATCCCCGCCGACAAAGGATATGGTATCCAGATCCATCTGAAGATCGCTTATATCATCTCGCAATCTCAGCCCAAGATCACCTGTCACTGACATGTTCCCGGTCAATTCCAGGCGCATATCATTCAGTCGGGCATCGAACGGCCCGGCCCGAACATCCAGCTGCCCCGAAATCAACCGCTTATCGCCACTCCAGATGAATATCGGTTGAGCCGGCACCTCAGGCGACAGCTCAACAATGACACCATTTGGTGCTGCAGCCCTGACACTTTCCAAAGCCGACATCCGCAAAGATCTGTCTGGCATGATTGCGCCATTGAACGACGCGCTGGCATCGAACCCCTGAAGCGCAGCTGACAAGACATCCGCCATTTCCCCAAGAGACGACCTGACCGGAGATGGGCTACGCTCTTTCATCCAGCCCATCAATTCTGCGGCCAGCCCCTCCGGGCTAGCGGACAGGCCGACAACCTCCAATCGCCCGTTGTCTGCCAACACCAATGGATCGCGTCTGCCACGAGGCAATGTCACATCTGTTGACACACTGATCGTCTCGGTCTCCGCCCGCCCATCAAGCCGGGCATTCAGCAATGTCAATTTCATGGGACCGGAAGCCATCTTGTCATCGCCAGCCGACACATCAAGCGACAGATCAGCACTGCGCCAGCCAGACTGACCTGAGCGCCCCTGCCCGCTTGTGCCTTTCACCGTCAACATTCTGATCGTGCCAAGGAGGTTGCGGTCGCTGAATGCAGGAAATCCTGGACGGTCCAGCTCGGCAGCCAGATCGAGCACAACAGCTTCAAGCGAAAGATCCTCGCGCCCGATATACGCAGCCTTTCCACTGGCTTGAACTTTCAGGGGCCCTGCAGCCCGGTTAAACGAGAAATCCAGATCAGCATCGCTTGCACTCAATTGCGATGTGACAAGCTCTTCCAGTCTGAGCCTCCCATCACCGGTCGCTACATTTCCGGAAATCTCGATATGTCCTTGTGCAGCCGCCAGTTCGAGGCGGTTCTCCCCCATCATCAGGGATGCAGGACTGGCCTGAAATTCAGCACGCGCCTCATTCAGGGACCGGATGTCGATCTGCATCATCACATCAATCACACCGGCCGGTGTCAGCAAACTCAACCCGGCATCTTCAAGAACAATATGAGGTAACACGCCCTGTCCGGCCGTTTGAGGTGGCACCAGTTCAGCCAAACGGCCCAGAGGGTGGCCCTCCCCCGTCAGATCCAGCCGCAAATCCACACCTTGCGCCATGACCTGTTCGGCTTGCGGCTTGAAAAGGCGCGGCCAGCTCACCGTGATATCTGCAGCATCCATCGACAGCAGTTTTCTGCTTTTCTCATCTTCAATGGCCAGCTTGCGGATCATCAGGCGCGACGGAGTCATGGCGCTGATATCAATCTGGCAACGAATTTCGTGCATGTTGCAAAAACGGCGTGCCGCATATTCAGCCAGCGACACGCGAAACAGCGTCGCAAGCAGGAGCAGCGCAAGAGTGAGCAAAAGTCCAATCAGGATGAAACGTCGCAAGACAATGCTGCGCAATTTACGCGCAGACATCGTTGCAGCACTACTTTCCCGGTCTGATTTCTGCATAAGTCACTTGCCTGTTTGGAGATCTTCTCCACAAGATGAGAATAAGGGCGAACGTCACAGGATGACCGATGGTGATCGGTGTTTTGCAGAACATGCAAGCCTGATGCTCACCGCCCGGGTAGAGTTGAGTAGGAGGACACACCTATGCAGGACCCGAAGTGTATTTCGGTGAAACGCAAAGGATTGGGACTGGCGACAGCCATTTTCTTGGGGACCATGATTTTTGCAACGACCGGCTGCGTGGAAGAAACAACGCCGAACGTTCAGGAAACCACATCCAGAGAGCCAAGCCTATCCGAACAGCTTCTTGAGCTGGCAGGTTTGAACTCGGCTGAATTTTACGACACGACGTTCCAGCATGAACGTCGCCTCGGCCAGCTGGAACGTCGCGATACACTGATCGACGCTCTCGACCGACTCGGTGCTGATCGTCTCGACGCAAATGGTGCCATTCTCGCAGCATCCCCTTTCATCGACATGCGCCGTCTGCGCCCCGGTCAGACCTTCGGCGCCTATTTCGACCTTGATCAGTTACCGCCCACAGGAATGGATGAACCAGACAAGGGCAAGCAGCGCCTGACCGGCCTGTCTTTCAGGCCCGACCCCACACGCCACGTCCTGGTCAGCCGCACCGTCAATGGTGACTGGATCAGCCGCGAACTCGCCGTGAAGACAACCGCGGGGCACGAGCGCGTGGGTGGACCGATCACATCCTCGATCTATGAAACGGCCCGTACTCAGGGTGCGAGTGATCAACAGGTCGTCGATTTTGCCGAGATCTTCGCCTATGACGTCGACTTCCAGCGTGAGATCAGGCCCGGTGATGAATTCGAGATCACCTATGAGGCTGCCTATGATGAGCGTGGCAACAAGATTCTCGGCGGCGAAGTCGTTTATGCTCGTCTCGATGGCCAGTTGGCCAAACGTGAATTCTACCGCTTCACCACTGAAGATGACGGACTAACCGATTTTTATGATGCCAATGGAGAGGCTGCGCGCAAATTCCTGATGAAAACGCCGATCAATGGTGCACGCCTGTCGTCCCATTACGGCAAACGCAAGCACCCTGTGCTCGGTTATACCAAGCTGCACAAGGGTACGGATTTTGCCGCCCCTCGCGGCACGCCAATCTATGCCGCCGGTAATGGCGTGATCGAACGCGCCTCCCGCTGGAGCAGCTATGGCAACTATATCCGCATCCGCCATGCCAATGGCTACAAGACCGCCTATGCCCACCTCAATGGCTATGCCAAGGGCATCAAATCCGGCAAACGCGTCAAGCAAGGCGATGTCATCGGATATGTCGGCACGACTGGGCGTTCAACCGGTCCGCACCTGCATTACGAAGTTCTGGTCAATGGCAAGCAGGTCAACGCCATGCGTCTGGACCTGCCCACAGGTCGCAAACTGACGGGCGACATGCTGGAACAGTTCAAAGCGGAAAAAGCCCGAATAGACGCAATCCGCGCGGCTAAAGCACTTCCCCTGGTCGAGCACGCAGAAAATCACGCTCATGAACCTGCCTGAGCCAGCCTAAAACCCTTGATTTATAACGCGCACCCCATTCATGGTGCAGTTATTGCAACTTCACGTACCAACAGAAACGTGTCGGGAAATCAGGATCATGGAAGCCGCTATAGCGTCTGCATCGACATCACGGGCAGCCCCACGCCGTATCGTCTTCGGCTCGCTGAACGGACTGCGTTTTATACTGGCCATCTGGATCGCATGGTTTCATGTCGGGCACATGTTCGATGACGCAGGCATGGGCTCGATCGCCCTGCTTCGCATGGGTGCGGCTCGTGTCGACATTTTCTTTGTCCTGTCCGGTTTCGTCCTGACACATGTCTATTGGAACCGTAGCAAGGTCTCGTTCAGCTATGTCGACTTTCTCGTCGCTCGGTTGGCACGAATATACCCGCTATATCTATTCGCCCTGGCGCTGGTCGCCTGCTACATATTTGCTGGTTCACTGGTCGGAAAATCGCCTGAAAACCCTTATCCACTCAGCGATCTGATCGCCAGCCTGTTTTTCCTGCAATCCTTTGGGGTCACAGAGACCAATGCCTGGAACTTCCCGGCCTGGGCTGTTTCTGCTGAAATCGGCGGCTATCTTCTGTTTCCTGTATTCCTTGCGATTGCAAACCTGTTGAAACGAATGCCATGGGTGATGCTCGCTGTCGGGATATTCTCGATCATCGCGGCAGAGCTTTTCAGTCGGCATTATTTCAATCTGCCACTCAACACAGCTGTCACGGACTGGGGCGCATTGCGTGGCGCGATCATGATCTTCTGCGGTGTGTGCGCCCGAGTGGCCTATTCCGGTTTCACCCGCGGTCGTGAAGGTGCCATCATTGCAACCATGTTTGGCATCCTGATCGCCGGAGCCAGCGCCATCAATGAATGGGGCCTGCCGCTGATCGGCCTTGGTGCATCCTTCATGATCATGGGACTCGCCCGCCTTGATCACATGCATGAACCAACCGGACTGTCCCACCCAGTCATGCAGCGCCTGGGTGATTATTCCTACGCCGTGTTCCTGCTGCATGCTCCAATCTACACGCTGACGGTCGAGATATTGTCGATGGCTGGAATCACCTTCCATCCCACTTTGCTCACCAGCTTCCTGATGGTGGTGATGGTCACGATCATCGCTGTGCCTGTTACCAATGTCGTCGAGAAGCCTGCGCGCAAATATATCCGCCGTGGGTGGGAAAATCTGCGCCATCAGCAATTGCGCCACGCCGGGCTTTAGCCTCCCTTGCACCATGCGACCAAGCGCCCCGGATGGAATGCCGGGTGTATGCTTGAGCACGCCAGATCCATACCCATATATCCTGTGAAGCTTGCCGATATCGGGAGCTTCATAACGTCAACCTTCGTTCAGTTCGTGCGTTCAATACGGCGAATGGAGCGTCACATTCCGCCTATAAAAGGGGACCAGACATGGATATGGAAAAATTCACGGACCGCGCCCGGACCGTCCTGGGTGAAGCCCAGACACTCGCTGTTGGATCAGGCCATCAGCAACTCAGCTCAGAACACATCATCGCGACCCTGTTCAAGGAACGTGACCAGCTTGCTGCAAACCTCATTCGCGCCGCTGGTGGACGTCCCGAACAGGCCCAGCAGGCCGTCGAGACCGCGCTGAACGCCATCCCGAAAGTCTCAGGCTCCGGCGCCGGACAACTCACGCTCAGCCAGGGTGCCGCCGCGCTCTTCACCACTGCGCAGGCAGACGCCACAAAAGCCGGAGACGCCTTTGTCACGGTCGAGCGCCTGCTGGTGGCCGCCGCCAAGGGCA
>PAQI01000018.1 GCA_002709235.1 Hirschia sp. | reverse complement strand
CTATTTGAGCGCTGTTCACATTTTACACCTTGAACAACTTTCATTCAATATGTATGATGCCTTTATTAAAAACAACACCACCGGAGGAGAATACCGCCATGCCGCAACAAGCAAGCATCGTCCTGCGCGATGGCACGACCCTCGACGATCTGATCATGCGCGATTCCAATGAGGTTTCGCTTCGAGTCATGACTGACGAAGAGCTTTACAGTCATGAAATGGAAAGAATCTTTGCCAAGACTTGGCTGTTGCTTGGTCACGAAAGCGAAATCCCAAAATCAGGCGATTTCATTGTGCGGGACATGGCGGAAGATAACGTCATCATTGCCCGTGACCGCGAAGGCGAAATCCACGTCTCTTTGAATGTCTGCCCTCACCGCGGCATGCGCGTCTGTTTGGGCGAAGCTGGCAACAAGCCGATTCATCAGTGCATTTATCACGGTTGGGCTTTCCGTCCGAACGGCGACTTTATCGGTGCTCCGGTCGAAAAGGAAAAGATGCACGGCAATGATGTCGACAAGGCCTCACTGAACCTCAAAAAGGCCCGTGTTCATCTCTATGGCGGCATGATTTTCGCCACCTGGAACATAGATGGTCCGTCGTTCGACGAATATCTCGGCGACATCAAATACTACATGGACCAGCTTTTCTGCCGAACTGACAACGGACTGGAACTGCTCGGTCCTCCGCAACGCTTTGTTCTGCCCTGTAACTGGAAAGTTCCTGGCGAACAGTCCGGATCCGACGGTTTTCACACGCTGACACTACACCGCTCCCTCATGGAGGGTGGCGTCATGGGTGGAACTGCTGAAACAATCTATGATCAGGCACCGGGCATGTATGGTGTGGATGTTTCCTGTGAGCAGGGTCACTCGCTTCGCTGTCTAGAGGCCGAGAAAACCTTCAAGATGTTTGCGGATGTTCCTTTCGAAGGAAAATCTGTTGAAGAGCGACTGAATCTGCTGACGCCTCCGGGAATCACCAAGGAAATGATTCCACAATTGTTCAAGAACCTGTCCGCGGATCAGGTCGAGCAACTGGCCACTATCCCACCGCAGGTCGGCGGTATGTTCCCGAACATCCTGATCGCCTTCATCTTCGCCCCTCGTACGGATGGTGGCTCGTCCGGTGCGCTGGCGCTTCACACTTATGTCCCCAAGGGTCCGAACCAGGTTGAGTTCGTCAATTTCATCTTTGCCGAAAAAGATGCGCCTGAGCAGATGAAGCGCGACATGTTGCAAAATTCGATTCAGCAGACCGGCACGTCCGGAACTATTGAACAGGATGATGCTGATGTCTGGCCTGTGATCATGCGCAATGCTCGCGGAGCTGTAAGCAAGGATATCACGCTAAAGTACAAGGCCCTTCACGGGCATGAACGCCCTGAAGGCTGGAAAGGTGGCGGATTGCTCTATCCTGGCTTCACAAAGGACGACACCCAGTGGAACTGGTGGTTGGCCTATCACAAGCTGATGAGCGAAGCCTGAGATTTGGGGAGAACAACAAAATGACCTGGGTTACAAAATCAACCGCCGCCCCTGATTCAACGACAATCATGCGCGGTCTCACCTCTCGCAAACGTGTTCCGCTTGGCAGTGAGACATACAACCGTTTGCTCGAAAACCTCTATGATGAGGCCGCCGCTCTGGACGAACGCCGCTTCGACGATTGGGTTGCCATGCTGGACAAGGACCTGATCTATCAGGCTCCAATCCGGATTACCCGTACAGGCCCCAACAAAGACCGCGATGTCATGCGGACCATGTTCCATTTTGATGAGAACTATTCTTCCATCGAGATGCGCACTGGTCGTCTGCAAAAGAGTGCCTGGGCTGAAGACCCCCCGTCCCGTTGCCGTCGGTATGTCACCAATGTTCGTGTAGGTGAAACGGACACAAGTGGTGAGTTTGAGGTGGTCAGCTATCTGTTTCTAGAACGAAGCCGTGGCGACAGTCCGCACAATGAACAAATCACTGCCGAACGTCGTGACGTCTGGCGGGAAACCGACGATGGCTTTCTGCTCGCAAAACGAGAGATCATTGTTGATCAGTCAGTGCTTGGTATGTCCAACCTCGCGGTCTTCCTCTGATCGCCATGGCTGACACATCCCCTCCATCAATCGTCGTCGTCGGAAGCGGTCTCGCCGGATTCGGTGTTCTCCGTGAACTGCGGCGGCGGTCGCCGGAAGCGAAGCTGACCCTGGTCACTCTGGAAGACGGGCATTTCTATTCGAAACCCGCCCTGTCTACAGCATTCGCGAAAGGCAAGACGGCTGAAACTCTGGTGACGTCTGATGCCAGGAAGATTGCGACCCAGTTGAAACTGGACGTACGCGTTGGTCGCGAGGCCGAAGCGATCGATCGCACGGGTAAGGCCCTGCTCACGACAGGTGGTCCGGTTCCGTATGACTCGCTCATTCTTGCAACGGGTGCCACGCCGATAACGCCTCCAATTGATGGAAATGCAGCGCACCGGGCCATCGCGATCAATCAGCTGGATCATTATGATCGGTTTCGTCGGGAACTTCCTGATGGCGCAAGGGTGCTGGTCATGGGCTCCGGCCTGGTCGGCACCGAATTCGCCAATGATCTGGTGTCACATGGCTATCAGCCCATAGTGGTAGACATGTTGCCACTTCCGCTAGCCCAGCTTGTGCCACCTCCAGTCGGCGAAATGGTGCGCGATGCCCTGGCAGAAAAAGGTGTTGAATGGCATCTGGGCCGAAAGATCATTTCGATCGAGTATAAAGGCGACACACCGGGTTACATTGCTACGCTGGACGATGGGACATTTATCGATTCCGATCTGGTGCTCTCGGCGGTCGGCTTGAGGCCGAATGTCAGGCTGGCACAGGAAGCTGGCCTGGATGTGGGACTTGGCATCAAGGTCAACGAATTCGGCCAGACCAGTGACCCTGATATCTATGCAATCGGCGACTGCGCCGAATACCGTCACGGGCTTTCAGCCTTTGTCACACCAATCATGGCTGCAGCACGCGGAATAGCTCCCTCAGCGCTCGGTGAACCCACCGAAATACGTTTTCCTCCACTTTCGGTTCAGGTGAAGACAACCCTGATGCCAATCAACCTTCTTCCACCATCACGCTCGGTCGAAGGCGAATGGCGCGTCGTGGAAGACGACGCACAGGGTACGAAACACATCTTCGTTGATGTTGACGGGATTATGCGTGGCTATGTGCTGACAAAAGACAAATGCGAAGAACGCATGGAAATGGATGCAAAAGTGGGAGAGAAAGTATGAGCGGCCTGTTGGATGGAAAAGTCGCCATTGTCACCGGAGGTGCCAAAGGACTTGGTTATGGTATCTCGAGATGCATGGCCAAAGAAGGTGCGTCTGTTCTGATTACTGGTCGTGATGGTGTTGCGACCGAGAAAGTTGCAGCTGAGATTCGCGAGGAATTCGGAACTCAGGCCATCGGTATATCTGCCGACATGCGCAACAAGGAACAGGTCGAAGGCATGGTTCAGCGTGCTGTCGATGAATTCGGCGGCCTGGACAGTCTGGTGACCAACGCGTCTCAACTGTCGCCAAATGTCCTGCTTGAACACAAGACAGACGAGATGCTCGCCGACACGCTGACCATGGGTGTTTGGGGAACCTGGTGGGCGATGCGCGCTGCCCTGCCCCACATGAAAAAGCGAGGCGGTGGATCGGTCGTCAATTTCTATTCGATCGATGCTGACACCGGCGCATGGCTGCATTCCGATTATAACATTAACAAGATGGGTCTTCTGGGTCTCACACGCAGCGCTGCTGTCGAATGGGGACGCTTCAACATTCGCGTCAATGCCATTGCACCAACAGGCATGGGACAGGTCTTTGCACAACTTGTGGAGGACGTGCCGGGCTTTCTGGAAATGGCGACCGCGACCAACCCACTCAAACGCGCTGGCGACCCTGAAGCCGACATCGGCCCTGTGGTGGTATTTCTCGCCTCGGAAATGTCTCGTTTCATTACCGGAGAGATGATCAACGTGGATGGTGGCCAGAATCTGCCAGGTTATGTGAGTATTCCACACAACCTCGAAGAACTGGAAAAGGGCTCCGAATGAAACACATCGCCACCGTAATCGAGACTGAAATCGCGTCTGATGGTGAGCTTCCACCCAGCGTTTTGCGTATCCTGAGCGGTGCTCTGGATGCCATCGCATCACGTGGAGTGAAACGGCTGTCCATGAGCGAGATCATCGATGCGAGCGGTGTATCACGTGGGACCATGTATCGTTATTTCTCGAACAAGGATGAAGTCCTGGCGGCTGTCGCCGAGTTTGTCTGTACGGGATTTGAAAACGGAATCAGAGAGGCTGGTGAAGGGATCAGTGATCCTATCCTGCGTCTCAAGGCGGTTCTGGAGTTCTATTCCAAGTACACCGATGAGAACTCTCCTGGCCGTGTTTTTGAAGTTGAACCAACCTTTCACCTTGCGTTTTTCCGCAATCGGTTCGGACGCTATATCCGTGCCGTCGTAGACGCCCTTGAGCCGACTTTCGATTATCTCGACGAGCTCTTGGGTCAATCTGTCAATCGCGAAGCGTTTGCAGAAGGATTGGTGCGAATTCAACTTAGTACCTTGCTGGTTCCTGCCAGCGATGAATGGAAGCAGCTCTGTGAAGGCACAGCAGACAATATCCAGAAATGGGCGTTGTCGAAAGCTGCCGCCGTTCTAGATTGAGCAGTAAAGGAAATCAAAAATGACCACTGCAACAATGACTGCCAAGGGTGACCTTGGAACATTTGCCGACAAGGCTACTGCCGAAGCAATGATCGCAAAGGCAAAAGAGCTTCGCCCTCTTTTCATGGCTGAAGCCGCTGCAGGTGAAGCTCAGAGATCACCAACCAAGGCCGCTGAAAAAGCGCTGTTTGACAATAACATACTTAGCGCTCTGCTGCCAAAGCGGCTTGGCGGTGTGGGATTGTCATTCACGGATTTCTGCCGGATGCAAATCGAGATCGCCAAGGGCGACCCTGCAATCAGCTGGGTGGTTCAGATCATCAACGGGACAAGCTGGGTCACCAGTCTCGCACCTGATAGTGTGCAGGATGCAGTATTTGCAAATGGCCCGGCGACGGTTTGTGGTGCCTATAACCCACCAGGCAAGGCGCGCAAGGTAGATGGTGGATGGATCATCAATGGTGCCTGGCCCTACACATCTGGTTCACGTCAATCTTCATGGGCGCAACAAGGTGTCGTAATGGAGGGTGATGACAGTCCTGTCGTTCCGGGTATTTCCATGTGTTATATCCCCTTCAGCGATCTGACCATCAAGGACACATGGTATGTGACCGGCATGCAAGGCACAGGATCTGACACCAGTGTTGCGACAGACGTCTTTATTCCTGACGGCCAAATGGTGCTGATGGATGAACGCGCCGGTCAGATCGATCGAACCAAGCGTCATTTCGGAGCCCCGTCGGATGTTCTTCCAGTCGTACCAGTCGTGCGGACAACTGGTATTGCTCAGCTGATTGGTGGTGTTGAAGCCATGCTTGAAATCGTAACGGCAGAGGCCGCCAAGAAGCCGGTTCTGACAACAACGATCGGTCCCCGGATCAATTCCGGTGCATACATGTCCGATTTGGGTGAAGCTGCTGCGATGATCGACACTGCAAAGCTGATCCTGTTCCACCTGGTAGGTGAGTTCGACCAACTCGGACTGACCGACACTGAATTGTCACTGGACGACAAAGCTCGCCACCGCGCGCAATGTGCCCAGATGATCAAGCTAGTGCACAGTGCGTCAGAATCCCTGATGTTCCTCGCTGGGTCTTCATCATTTTCTCTGGACAAGCCGATCAGCCGTTACTGGAAAGATATCTCGATGGGCCTGCGCCACATTCAGAACATTCCAACGATCGGCTATGAGATCTACGGTCGCAACATCGCTGGTGGCGAAATGATCTCACCTCCGGGCGCTTATTGATCCGAAATCAGGCGCGCGCGGAAGAAATCAAGTATTTCGTCGCGCGCCTGAACGGTCGGCTGACCTTCCTCATTGATCAGATGCAGTGTGACAACACTGTGAGGCGTTGAAAGCGGCGCATCGGGATTGGCCGCTGCATCAGGCAAGACCTTACCGATAAACCTGTCTCCTAGGGCATCGCTGTAAGCTGCAAACTTCTCGGCTTTGCAGAAAGTGTCCCCTTCAAATCGATAAGCGAGCACGGTCAGATCTTCGTCTTCCATACGTGCCTTGACCGTCGCAAGTTCCTCCGGCGCAATGGCCAGCCCAGCTGGATTGTTCATAGGCAATGACGGTTGTGATAAAACGGGTGCGACGACAGATTTTTCCAGCATCATGGATAGTGCGAAATTACCCGTAAAGCACATGCCGATGGCGCCGACCCCCTTGCCTCCGCATTCATTGTGAGCATCTGCCGCCAGCGCCCTCAGCCATTGAGTGACTGGACTGGAAGCATTGCTGGCAAAAGCGCGAAATTCCCTGCTGATACAAGCTCTCGCAACCGTAAGCATTGCCTTGCCATTACCGGGAAGGATACCGTCGTCACCGAACAGGGACGGCATGAACACGGTTAGTCCAGCATCACGCACCCACCGTGCAAATCGCGCCACATAGGGGCTGATCCCAGGCATTTCAGACATGACGATCACGGCAGGCCCGGTACCTGATACATAGACCCTTTTCGTCTTGCCAAGCAGGTGTACTTCTCGTTTGTCGAAGTCATCCAGAGGATCTCTGTAATCCCGGTCAAAATCAGCCATGATCTGTCTCTTCAATATGTATTATTCAATGCGGCAAGCTTCATCGAATTCAAGTCGAGGATTACGAGGAAACAGGCTGTCCTCGCGACCATATCCCAGCGCACAGATGAAATTTGCTTTCCAACGACCATCTGGAAAGAAAGCAGCATTCAGCTTGTCAGCGTCAAATCCGGACATAGGGCCGCAATCCAATCCCATCGCACGCGCGGCGATGATCATGTAAGCACCTTGCAAAGGCACATTTCTGGCCAGCATATCAGCGATCAAAGCATCCTTTCCGGCGAAGACCGATTTGTAATCGCGCGATGGAAACAGCTTCGGCATTTCATCATAAAAGCGGGTGTCACCGGCAATGATCACCGTTACAGGTGCCGATGCAACCTTATCAACATTGCCGGGATTTACGCACGAGCCCAGTTTCGCCTTGGCTTCGTCTGATGTGACAAAGACAAATCGAGCCGGACAAGTATTCGCTGCTGTCGGTCCCCATTTCACGTGACCATATAGGTCACGCAAAACTACTTCGGGGATCGGTCTTTTTTCAAAGGCGTTGAACGTGCGCGCGTCTTCGAAAAGCGTCCTGATATCCATTACCACACCAAAGGAAGCTTGTCGGGTTGAAGAATTCCACCCGTATGCGTTTTGACCTGGTAGCCGTCCTGTATTCTGAACGGCGGAATGGCCTTGAGAAATTCTTCAAGGGCAATTCGCATTTCGCGCCGTGCCAGATGCATTCCGACGCAAAGGTGCGGACCGAATCCGAAACTGAGGTAACGTGATTTCCGTCCCAGTTTCACCACGTCTGGATCTTCATAGGCCTCGGGGTCACGTCCGGCCAGGCAGGTCGGCATCGCTACCTTGTCCCCTGGCTGCATGGTAATGCCATTGATCGTCACCTCATTCTTGCAGGTTCGAAATGTGGTTACAGCCGGATATGCTCGCATCATCTCCTCGATTGCATCCAGGATCATATCAGGATTTGCGCGTAGCATGTCCTGATCTTCCTGATGCGTTGCAAGGTGGCGGAACTGCCAGGCCATGTTTGTGGAAACCGTATCCATGCCGCCGACAAAGAGATTGAAGGCAAATCCGACCAGCTCATCATCGGTCAGGGGGCGTCCGTCTATTCCTGCTGTTACACCATAGCTGAGGAGATCATCACCAGGATTGGCCTTGCGATCTGCAATCTGCTCCCGCAGATAGGCGACCACCTTGGCCGTGTTCGCGGCGATCCCCGGAAGGTCGTTTGAATGGAGCAACCCCATTTCCCATTCCAGGAAGGTTTTCACCATGCTCTGAGGAAGCGCCATCAGTTCCAGAAAGACCTTGATCGGGAACTCGAATGCGAAATCATGGACAAATTCGCAGGAGCCCTTTGCCTTTATGTCAGCGCAATATTCCTGCGCATACTGACGTATCTTGGCGTCCAGTTTATTAATGGCCTTGGGTGCAAAGATCGGATTGACGAACTTGCGATAATGCTGGTGCGTTGGAGGGTCTGTTTCCGCCGGCAACAGGTTCCAGCTTTCTCCAACCAACATTGCGAAGGGAGCAAAATCCTTGTTCGAGAAATTCTTCGTGTCCAGATAGACCGCTTCCAGATCGGCTGCGCGCCGCATGATCCAAGCAGGTGTTCCGCCCGGATAGGCATCCAGTGAATAAAATATCGGAGGCATGGTTTCATGAATTTCAGGGATCGTGGTATCGAACGGATTGTCATCAACCAGCGCCCCCATCTTAATGGGGTACTCTCGGACCAAATCCTTTGGAACATGAGCTGGGGCCTCAGTCACTCTTTCACCAAGTTGCATTGCAACATCTCCCTGTCTGGGTTGCATTCCGAACGAAAGGCTCCTTGTACCAGCACAGCCCCCCGCCAAAGCCTGCAGAATGGTAGGGTCGTCATTGAAGGTTCGCACGATGCCGGGCTTCTGTTTCTTCAACTCCAGCGTGGTCCTGTAGCCTTTATGAGTTTCCAGTCTCCGTCATCGATGCATATCGTCCGATAGGTGTACAGGGCTCTATCGCAGCCCATCTAGGCGCTAAATTCAATCCTGTTTACGGAGCCTGAGTGATGAGCAAGCCCCCCCTAGATCCGCTGGACCAGATGGTTGCCGACTATTCTCTGGTGACCAATGGCTATGCAGGCAATGCTCCCGCAAATCCCTATCCGATGTTCGAAGAACTTCGCGGCAAGTGCCCGGTAATGAATGGCGATCTGCTTAAAAAACACCAGGTTCCGAGCATGGCCGATTACATGATGACAGACCGGCCAACTGTGACCTTGTTGCGATACAAGGACATTCACAAAGTTCTGATGAACCCTAAAGACTGGCTAAGCTATATTGTTGGTGATGGATTTGGGGCTGCTGTCGACAATATGCTTCTCACTGCGATGGATGGCGAAGAACATGAAACGTTCAGAGCAGCGCTACAAAAGCCCTTCATGCGCAAAGAAATCCAAAAGCTTGTCGATACTCTGATCCGTCCTGTTGTGATGAATGAGTTCGTCAACAAACTGCGCCCCAATGGAAAGGCGGATCTCTTGCGCGAATTCGGATTGCCCTTTCCGATCCGCGCCATCTACGCCTATTTTGGCTTTCCACATGACGAAGACCTTCTGTCCAACCTTGCAAGTTGGGCAATCAAGGTTGTTGCTGCGCCGCAGACAGATCCCGAGCTGGCGGCGATAACAGTGCCCCAGTCCATGGTGGCAGGACAATCCATGTTCGACACGCTACTGCCGATCGTTAAAGCCTATCGCGCGCGAGGTGAGATGCGCGCCGATATTCTTGGCCACATGATGCAGGTGGAATATGACGGACGTCACTTCACTGACGAGGAAATAGCGCTGTTCATCCGCATGCTTCTTTTGGCTGCTGGTGAAACAACAACGCGCAGCTTTGCGAACATGATGGTTCAATTGCTCGAAAACCCCGATGCAATGGAGGAAGTCCGAGCCGACAGATCGCTCATTCCAAAGGCTGTGATTGAAACAATGCGCCGCGATCCGACTGCGGCTGCAGTGGCTCGGATCGCTGCCCGTGACATGGAAATCGGAGAGCACAAGATTCCCAAGGGTACAGCCGTATTGCTGTCCATTGGTGCCGCCAATCGCGATCCGGAGACCTATGAAGACCCTGATCGCCTGTGGTTGAAGCGTCCAATGCGGCCCTTGCTGAGTTTCGGGTTCGGAAGACACATGTGTATGGGTATGCACATGGCTATTGCGGAACTTGAGGTTGCGCTTGATGCCATGCTTGATTTACCGAATCTGCGATTTGACCCCGACTACCCTAAACCTGAAATCCGAGGGCTAAATTTACGAGGCCCTGACGCTATACATGTGCTTTGGGACTGATATCAGTATCGCAACCATTCCCGCGTTTGGTATTGAACTGGAGTAGATATGAGCGAGAAGATCGCCGTAATCGGTGGCACCGGACAACTTGGTAGCGCCTTGGCCAAGCGCCTGGCCAAGGCTGGTCGAGAGGTCATCATCGGCTCACGTAGAGCAGATGCCGCTGTCGCCAAGGCATCAGAACTTGGTTTTGGGCTCAGTGGAATGTCCAATGCAGACGCCGCTGCAGCAGCCGATATCGTCATCGTCACTGTTCCATTCGCGGTACAAGCCGCCACGCTTGAAGACATAAGCCCGTACGTATCCGGCAAGCTTGTCGTGGATACGACAGTTCCACTCGTCCCGCCGAAGGTCATGCGGGTTCAGCTTCCAGAAGAAGGCTCTGCAGCACTCCGCGCAAAAGCCAGCCTCCCCGAAGATGTGCGTCTTGTGACGGCTTTCCACAATGTGGCAGCTCACAAGCTGATTCAAGATATCGATGTCGACTGCGATATTCTGGTTTTTGGCGACGAAAAAGATGCCCGTTCAAAAGTCGTTGAACTCGCAGACGCCGCAGGTTTGCGTGGAATTCACGCAGGTCCGCTGGTCAATGCCGCTGCTGCTGAAGCAATGACTTCCCTGCTCATTTTCATCAACAAGAATTACAAGGTCGATGGCGGCGGTATTCGAATTACCGGTGATCTGCAGCCATATAGCTGACCGATGTATCAAGTCATCCCCATCACCGGTCTCCCCGAGTTCCGGCCCGGCGACGACCTGCCTGGAGTTCTTGCGGAAAGGCTGAATGGTGCCAAGCCGGGCCTGGAGGTGGGCGATATTCTGGTTGTTACACAGAAAATCGTTTCGAAAGCCGAGGGGCGTTTCGTGAACCTGGGAGACATCGAGCCCTCGTCCGACGCCGTGACTCTGGCTGCACAAGTGAACAAACCTCCAGAACTGGTCGAGCTGGTCCTGCGTGAATCAAGTGCTGTTGTGCGCGCCTCGGCAAACGTCCTGATCACGCGCCACCGATTGGGCCATGTCATGGCGAATGCCGGGATAGATGCATCCAATATCGGATCGCAGAATGGTGACAAGGTCCTGTTGCTTCCACAGAATCCGGACAAGAGTGCTGCAGAAATTGCTGATCGCTGCCAATCACGCTGCGGTATCAGCCCCGGCGTGATCATCGCCGACAGCTTCGGCCGTCCCTGGAGGATCGGCACTGTAAACGTCGCTATAGGCATTCACAATGTGCCTGCGATCGTGGACCAGCGCGGAGAACCTGACCGAGATGGGCGAATCATGCAAGTGACGCAGATTGCTTTCGCAGATACCGTCAGTGCAGCTGCGGGACTTGCGATGGGAGAAGGCCGAGAAGGATTGCCCGCCTGCATCGTTCGAGGTCTGCACTGGGAAAAGAGCCTGCAATCGCGCACAGACCTGCTACGGTCTGAACGAGAGGACCTGTTTCGTTGAACGATAACATAGTCGTACTGACGGGCGGTGTGGGCGGAGCCAAGCTGGTTGATGGGCTCTACAGAATATTGCCGACTGGCAGTCTGACCGCGATCGTCAATACCGGCGATGATTTTCGTCACTTTGGCCTGCCAATTTCACCCGATCTGGATACGTTGCTCTACACCCTTTCCGGCAAGGCGAATGTTGCGCAAGGCTGGGGACGCGAAGGCGAATCATGGACGTTCATGGATGCTGCTCGCTCCCTGGGTGCTGAAGACTGGTTTAATCTTGGTGATGGCGATCTGGCGCTGCATATCTTACGTCGCGCTGCTTTTGAAAATGGTGATACGCTGTCAGTCGTCACCAGCCGTTTTGCAGCCCAATGGGGGGTATCACTTCCCATTCTGCCAATGAGCGACGATGCGGTCGAAACCTGGGTGGACAGCGATGAAGGCCCGCTCTCGTTTCAACGCTATTTTGTCGGCCGCCAATGTGCGCCACAGGTTTCAGCGATCAGATTTCGCGGCGCGAAACAAGCCAAGCCCGCCCCCGGTGTTGTTGAGGCTATAGAAGCCGCGAGCGCTATTATAATCGCGCCGTCAAACCCATGGCTCAGCATAGATCCGATCCTCGCCATTCCTCAATTGCGAGAGGCACTCACTCTTCGCAAGGTGCCCCTTGTCGCTGTATCTCCGCTGATCGAGGGCAAGGCGGTGAAGGGGCCGACGCGTAAACTCATGGATGAACTGGGAATTCACCCCAGCAATGCGAGCATCGCCGAACACTATGGTGACTTGCTGGACGGTCTGTTGACGCATATTGGCGATGATACCCCATCGTATATATACGGTGCGCAGACCAATACACTTATGCTGACACATGAAGATCGCATCAGGGTCGCCCGATCTTCATTGGAACTCGCCCGGAAATGCAAACGCGGATAATGCGGCGAAAATTACGCATCTGATCTCAAAAGCAGATCTATTGTAATTTGCGTTCGTCCAATCCCAGACTTCGACCAATGATCTCAAGCATGATCTCACTGGTGCCTGCAAAAATCCGACTAATGCGCGCGTCTGTGTACATGCGGCTGATGCGGTATTCTTCCATATAGCCAGCACCGCCGTGGAACTGCACGCACTGGTCCATGACACGCCCTTCCAGCTCACTGCTGAGCAATTTGGCCGCTGATGCATCCTCTGGTGACAGTGCATTGTCATTGAGCAGCATGACGCATTGATCGACATAGGTCTGCGCCATGTCCAGTTCAGCGCGCATCTGAGCCATCTTGAAGCGTGTATTCTGAAAGGAACCAATGGGCTTTCCGAATGCGCGGCGCTCCTTGACGTAATCCAGTGTCAGATCGAACGCAGTTTGAGCTGTAGCCATGAACCCGATAGCAGCGATGAGACGTTCCTGTGCGAGCATGCGCGCAAGCGACTTGAACCCCTGACCAGCTTCTCCCAGAAGGTTTGCCTTGGGTATCTTAACATCGTTGAAAAACAACTCTGCGGTGTCCTGGCTCTTGAGCCCCATCTTGTCGAGTTTGCGACCGCGCTCGAAGCCCTCCATGCCACGTTCGACAAGGAAAAGACTGATTCCATGTGGACGATCTGGATCTGTTCGTGCAGCAACAACGATCAGATCCCCTAATATTCCATTTGAAATATAAGTTTTCGCGCCATTCAGAAGCCAGTGATCACCCTTGTCGACGGCACGCGTCTTCATACCTGCCAGATCGCTTCCCGTCGAAGGCTCGGTCATTGCCACGGCGAGGATCGTTTCACCCGAAACAATACCCGGCATGAAGCGCGCTTTTTGCTCTTCATTTCCCAGCTTGTGGATATAGGGAGCAACCAGATCATTGTGCAGGTTGATATAGAAGCCGATATCACCGTGACGCATATTTTCTTCGACAATGATCTGATCGAAGCGAAGATCATCGATCCCCGCACCACCATATTTCTCATCAGCAAAAACGCACAGCAGCCCCTGCTCTCCCGCCTTCAGATAGACCTCCCGGTCAACCATACCGGCTTCGCGCCAACGATCGACGTTAGGTGCCACTTCCGCTAGCATGAACTTTCTCACACTGTCGCGAAACTGTTCATGCTCTGGTTCAAAAATGGTGCGCTGCATGGAGATCAGTCCTTAGATTTTACAGGATAGAAGCCTTCACCCTTTTCAGCCTTTTTGCGAAGCCAGGCCGAGGGTGCGAAGCGCGTTCCATATGCCTGAGCCAGACGATCAGCTTCACTCACGAAGGTTTCAACACCAACAGTGTCAATGTAGCTAAGCGTGCCTCCGGTCCAGACAGGGAAACCCCATCCAAACACGGCACCCAGATCTGCATCTTCCACAGTCTCCAGGACGCCTTCTTCCAGACAACGCGCAGTTTCATTGGCCTGCGAATAAAGGAAGCGCTTCTTGAGTTCTTCCTGTTCTGGTTGATCTTTGGAGACCGGGAACTCCTTCGCAAGTCCGTCCCAAAGGTGCTTTGCACCGTCTGCTGGATACTCGTAAAAGCCACCACCAGCCTTACGGCTGCCGCGTCCCAGCTCGATCATTCGATCAAAGACATTCATGCCCTTTTCGATGGTGTAGGTGTTACCCTCTTCGCCCGCTGAATCTGTAAGAATCTTGACCGGCAATTCCATCGTGACTTCATCTAGCAGAGCAAGCGGTCCAATTGGAAAACCAGCTGCCTTGGCTGCGTTTTCGATCCGCGCCGGAGCGACGCCATCAGACAGCATCGCGACACCTTCAAAGATGAACATACGGAAGACACGACTTGTGTAGAAGCCGCGTGAATCATTGACCACGATCGGCGTCTTGCGAAGCTGGGCGATAAAGTCGAGTGATTTGGCGAGGGTCTCTGGTGACGTCTTCTGACCCCTGATGACTTCCACCAGACCCATGCGGTCCACCGGCGAGAAAAAATGCAATCCGATAAACTGGTCTGGACGCGCAGATGCTTGCGCCAATTCAGAGATTGGCAGGGTCGATGTGTTGGTCGCGAACACTGCGCTCGACGGAATGACTGCTTCAGCCTTCTTGGTAGTTTCAGCCTTGATGCCGATATCTTCAAAGACCGCTTCGACAATCAGGTCACAACCGTCCAGCAATGCAAAATCATCTGTTGGAGTGATGCGAGCGAGGGTGGCATCTGCCTTGTCCTGCGTCATCTTTCCGCGAGAGATCTGTTTGCCGAATACCTTTTCACTGTAGGCCTTGCCTTTTTCAGCCGTCGCTGTGTCCCGGTCGAGCAGAACAACATCGATGCCCGCTTTGGCAGAGACGAGTGCAATACCTGCTCCCATCATGCCTGCGCCAAGAATACCGACTTTTGAAACCTTGGACTTGGGAACATCAGCAGGACGTCTTGCGCCCTTTTCTGCTGCCTGCTTCGAAATGAAGGTCGTGCGGATGATGTTGCGTGCAACCGGGTCTGTCAGCAGTTTGGCGAAATACTTGCTCTCTACCGACAACGCCTTGTCGAATGGCAGTTGAAGTCCTTCGAATACACAGGACAAGATCGCTGCAGGTGCCGGGAAATTATAGCCGGATTTGCCCGCCACATTGGCAACACCGATAGAGTAGCCCATGGCCACTTCGGGGACAATCATGCCGCGCATTTCGGGCATGAAGAAGCCTTTTTCATCCCAGGCACGAGTCTCGGAAGGTTTGGTGGCCAGCCACGCCTTTGCAGCATCGATCAATTGATCAGCTGGCACGACTTCATCAACGATTTTGAGCTCTAATGCTTCCTGTGGGCCGACTGAACGCCCCGACAAGAGCAGATCCAGCGCTTTTTTGGGCCCGATCATCCGCCCCAAACGCTGGGTACCACCGGATCCGGGCAACAGCCCGAGGTTCACTTCAGGAAGTCCTACAACAGTACGAGGGTCGTCGACGATCACCCGATAATGACATGCCAATGCCAATTCAAAGCCGCCACCGAGCGCCAGTCCATTGATGGCACAAACAACAGGCTTGCCCATGGTTTCCAGTGCGCGATGCATGGCCGTCGCATTCTGGCTAAAGTCATAGGCTTCCCGACGAGTCAGATTGCCGTAGCCCTCAACCATAAGCTTCAAATCCGCACCTGCCATGAATGCAGGCTTTCCGGACGTCAGGATCACGCCAGTTACAGCATCATCATCGCGCAATTGCGTGATGACAGAGTTCATCTCTTCGAGCCATTCGTTTGAAACGACGTTCATGCTCTCGTCGGCATTGTCGAGTGTCAGAATGGCGACGCCGTCAGCGCCCTTGTCCAGCTTAATGTGTCGCATAGTTTTACTCATCGGGTTACACCCGCTCAATTATTGTTGCTGTTCCAAGGCCGTTACCGGCGCAAAGCAAGGTCATGGCTGTGTTGAGATCACGACGTTCGAGTTCGTCCAGGACTGTCCCGAGGATCATAGCTCCAGTCGCGCCAAGCGGGTGTCCCAGAGCAATGGCACCACCTGCTACATTCGTCTTGGCGTGATCTACATCCATGTGATCCAGGAAGCGCATAACAACACTCGCAAACGCTTCGTTGAGCTCATAGAGGTCGATATCGTCTTTCGACATACCAGCGTTCTTCAAGGCCTTCTTCGCAACGTCCACTGGGGCTGTCAGCATGATGGTCGGGTCTGAACCAATGGATGCCCAAGCCTTGATGCGCGCACGTGGCTTGAGACCAGCGGCCTTGCCGAATTCCGCATTGCCGAGCATGACAATGCCTGAACCGTCAACAATACCACTTGAGTTCCCGCCAGTGTGAACGTGGCTGAGCTCTTCAACCTCCGGGTAGCGTTCCTTCACGATACGGTCGAAGCCCATCTTGGCGTAACCGGGAAATGCAGCCTTGAGCCCGGAGAGCGATTCGAGCGTTGTTTGCGGGCGTCGGTATTCATCGTGATCCAGAATCACTTCGCCAATGACATCAGTCACGGGCACGATGGACTTGTCGAAATTACCGGCATCCCATGATGCTGCAGCGCGCCGCTGGCTTTCAACCGCGTATGCATCGACATCCTCGCGAGAGTAGCCTTCCAGCGTTGCAATCAGGTCGGCACCGATACCCTGTGGTGCATAGTAGTTGTGTAGCGCGACACTTGGGTCCGCGACCCATGCACCGCTGTCATATCCCATGACAACACGGCTCATGCTTTCGACACCGCCACCAATACCGGCACTTGCCATGCCAGTACCGATTTGAGCCGCCACATTGTTCACAGCTTCCAACCCAGACGCGCAGAAGCGGTGTAGCTGCTGACCACCAACAGTCTTGGCGTAATCGGCGTTAAGAACAGCACCGCGTGCAAGCACTCCGCCCTGCTCACCTACAGGCTGGGCGCACCCGATAACCACATCATCCAACAAGGATGTGTCGAGTTCGTTTCGGTCACGAATAGACTTCAGGAGTTGGGTTACCAGTTCAATCGCAGGTATTTCATGCAAAGATCCATCGGGCCGCCCCCGTCCGCGTGGGGTGCGGACGTGGTCATAAATAAAGACATCCTGCATTTCTGCATATCTCCTGAAAGTTCATGTCAGCACGTGGCTGATCGTATTGTTTGGCAGCTTCATCGACTCAGGACATGATCTGAACACCTATCTGGCGATAGGAAATCAGCTCTCGCCCCATGCCTGAAGGGCCTCATCAATGGATACCGTGACACTTTTACGCACAGTGCCCGGAGTACCGGAAAACCTTGGCGCTGGCGCAGCCTGTGACACGCCTTCATGCTCAATAAACACGTTTCTCTCGATGTTTACAGGGTGCTTCATTGCCTCAAGCATCGACAGGACCGGTGCTACACATGCGTCAGTCCCTGCAAAGCGTTCCTCCCATTCATCCCGTGTTTTTGAAGCAAAGATTCGGGTGAAATCTTCCTGCATCTGTGGCCATTTTGACTGGTCATGCTGATCATATTGGTCAACGGGCAGATCCATCCCTGTCAGCATTAATGCAAAGAATTTTGGCTCAAGCGCACCTACAGAAACAGAGCCGCCGCATTTGCAGGTATAGCAGCGATAGAAGGGCGCCCCCCCATCAAGCAGATTGGAAGACGGTTTATCCTGCCACATTCCTGTTGAGAGATAGGCGTGAAAGAGGCCCAGAAGATTTGCAACTCCATCAACAATTGCGGCATCGACAACCTGCCCTTTTCCTGTCGTTCTCGCGGAAAGAATCGCTGAGACCATTCCCAGGGCCAGGAACATTGTACCGCCCGCATAATCTCCCACCAGGTTCAACGGCACCGTTGGTGGCGCACCTTTCTCGCCGATTGCGTGAAGCGCACCTGTCATTGCCAGATAGTTGATGTCATGTCCGGCGGATCGACCCAAGCGGCCCTCCTGCCCCCATCCCGTCATTCTACCGTAAGCAAGACTCGGATTCCGTTTCATGCACTCTTCGGGACCCAGCCCTAGTCGCTCCATAACACCTGGCCGCGCTCCCTCGATCAAGCCGTCCGCACTTTCCACGAGTTTCAAAAGCCCGGACCTTCCTTCATCTGACTTCAGATTCAGCTGAACTTCCGTTCGCCCCCGGAGGACAACCGCCTCACCCAAATCGTCCCATGCCCCGTTTCCTGATGGCCTGGTAATCCTGATGATATCCGCACCAAGCCCAGACAATATCATGCCGCACAATGGAACCGGACCAATCGCATCCATTTCGACAATCTTAATACCGTGAAGGGGGCCGTTCATCATCAGACTTTCCATTTACATAATTGCGCAGAACGAACTGCCCATACTCGGAAAGGGGCCTCGTTCTGCAATGAAGACTTTAAATAGCAGGGTACAGTTTTCTGAAGTTAAGCACCAGAAGATGCCTGCCGCTCATGCCACTACTGATTTTAGAGGACAGCTCACCAAGAGCTTTCCCTACCAAAACAAAAGCGTGTCATTTTTACAGCACCTTTAAAAGACAACATTGGAATATCGAGGGCCCTACCTTTCGATAGGAACACGATTCCAACTTTTATCTAGTTTGGCGCGAACACATTCGCAAAAGCGCAGAATGTGATTTTAGTGGTCATGACAAATCATGACCAATCAGGGGAGGATAAAAAAGTGAAATCAGTTCGGTTTAGCACCGCAATCGTCACGTCATTGGCTGCAGCAGCCTTTCTGCCAACCATTGCATACGCCCAGTCTGACGAACCCGAAGTAGAGCAGAAGTCTCATCTGGACGTCGTCGTTGTTACAGCGCGTAAGGCAGAAGAAAACCTGCAAGAGACACCTGTTGCTGTTACGGCCATTTCCGCAAAGGATATTGAAGCCCAGCAACTCACATTTGCAACTGATATCCAGCGCGCCGCGCCGGGTCTCATGTCGCGTGGGGCCGGTACAGGTCCATCGGCAATTGTGACATTTGCTCTTCGTGGGAATGCCCAGAACAGCCCAAACTCGGTGACTGACTCTGCAGTTGGGGTATATCTCGACGGCGTTTACCTGGCCCGCGCAATTTCCAGTAACCTAGGCTTTCTCGACGTCAGTGACGTGCAGGTGGTACGTGGTACTCAAGGCACCTTGTTCGGTAGAAACACTACCGGTGGAGCCGTGCAGTTTACGACCGTGCAGCCTGATGGAGACGCAACGGGCTATGTAAAAGCGGGCATTGGCAACTACGATCAACGCATGGTTGAAAGTGCGGCCACAATCCCACTCATGGGAGACGAGCTTTCAATGCGTCTTGCTGGCCGTTATGCGGAAAGAGACGGTTACGGCAAGAACCTTGAGACAGGCCAACCACTTGGTGATATTGAGTCCGACATATCTACGCGTGCAACAATCCGTTGGGCACCAGAAGAAATCCCGCTGACATTTACCCTGTCTGGTGACTACATTAAGTCCAACGACAATGGTACTATGAACCGTGTCGTTGCAGTGAACCCGACTGGTCCGCTGGCGACCCTGTTCCCGGGCCAGTTCTCGCTTGATATGCTCCGTACTGAAGGAACATATTACGACTCTCCCGGCTTCACAGTCACAAAGTCCGGCGAAGTCAACAAGATCATGAACCGGAACCGCGCATATGGTGTATCTGGAACACTGGAATTTGAAGTTGGTGATGTCACGGTCAAATCCATAACTGCCTACCGCGATTCCAACTCAGGAAACGCTGCGGATCTTGACAGCACACCGGCTGGAGGAATTTCGTTTTATTCCGAATATCTTCAGGACCAGATCAGTCAGGAGCTTCAGGCATCTGGTTCCTCTGGGCCGTTTGACTGGATTGTAGGTGCCTACTACTTCAAGGAAACGGGTGAAGAGCGTTCGGATTCATACGCTCTAAGCAACGTTCCAGCACTGGGCGGGCTTAGCCTTGCACCTTCCGGTCGAAACCTTTCAGACTTTGAATCCAAGTCGTCCGCCCTGTTCGCGCAAACCAACTACAACATCACAGATGCACTTCGACTGACAGCTGGTATTCGTTACACTTGGGATGAGCGCAGCATCGTTGGTCATGGCGTGGACAATATCACAGGTGCACCAGAAGCAGTGTTCGCGGGAGGAGGTGTCGTCATTATCCAACCTGAAACCTGTCGCGTCGGACCAAATGCAGGCACGACTGATCCAGCTCTTTGTAACGCTCCCTTTGACGCAAGCTTTGACTACCCTGCCTGGACCTTGGGTCTGGACTATCAGATCAATGAAGATCTCATGGTCTACGCCAAAACAGGTGGTGCATCGCTCTCAGGTGGGTTCAACACACGTCCGGCCCCTACCGGGCTGGAATCTTTTGAACCCGAAAACGTGAAAGATGTGGAATTCGGTTTCAAGGGACAGTTCATCGACAATCGTCTGCAAACCAACCTGGCCGTATTCCACGTATGGCGTGAAGACGCTCAGAACATTGTCAACGGGATCGTCAATGGTGGCCTGACACAGTTCACCCAGAACTCTGGTAACATCAAATCCTACGGTGCTGAATTAGAAGTGAAAGCAAGCCCCTGGGAAGGCATGCAACTCTCCGGTGCTGTATCTCGACTGTGGTCGGAATATGAATCCGGTACTTTTCTTGACCTGGGTGTAGGTGGAACATTCGACCGAAGCGATGAAACTGTTGCTCAAACGCCTGAATGGACCTTCAACCTCGGCGCAACCCAGACCTTCGAAACCGAGTTCGGTAATGCAGCAGTCCACTTCGACTATGCATTCATGGACGACCGAAACTTCGGTCAGGAAACCGCCGACCTGACAGACCCAACCCTGACTCAGGAGCAGATCGATACCAGACTTGCTAATGTGGCCATAGCCAACCAGCTCTCCACCCTTGATTCTTATGGTGAGCTGAACGGTCGCATCACATTCTTGTTCGATGACCCAGGTCTTGAACTGGCTTTCTGGGGTCGGAACCTGACAGATGAACAGTATTCGCAGAACCTGTTCGCAAGCTACAATCAGCTGGGTTTCGTTTCCAATAATGCCGGCAACCCGCGCACTTACGGGATGACCGTTACTCTCGACTGGTAACGAATAAAAAAGCGAGCACCTTATATTGGGTCGCTAGCTAACTAATCAAATCATGAAGACGGCCGGGCTTTTGAAGTCCGGCCGTCTTTATTTTGTCTGAAATCAAATGAATTCCATTAAGGATACTCTTTTCCTTCTCTACTTGTAGATTATCTCCCGATGATCCTTCACGTGAACGTCATGCAGCCCCCAAATAATCATCAACTCAGCTCGCGCAGATAACTCTAGCTATCCTATCAACGGAGAGGCCCCACCCCGGAGCAATTCTGTAAAGCTGCCGATCGATAAATATAATCTTCGAATGACCTTAAAAGGGGATGGAAATGGATACGCTTCATCTCGTTGACCCCGAACTACTCGGAGTCATCGACAATTTTCCAAAAATGGAAATGAATGCCGGGTCATTGCAGGGCCTTAGAGACATGGCCCGAACAGTGCTATCCGCCCAGCAGTTACCACCTTTGCCCGTTCACTGCCGCGAAATACAGATTCCATCCCGTGATCATGACCGTACGATTGGCTGCCTGCTGATTCAGCCAGATGAACAGCCGTCCAAGACTGCAGCCATTTTGCATTTTCATGGTGGAGGACATGTTATGGGTCAGCCACAAATGAACCAGCCAGAACTCATGAACTGGGCCAATGAACTCGGCTGCCTCATTTTATCTGTTGACTACAGATTGGCACCGGAAACTCCTTTTCCCGGCCCCATGAATGATGCTTACGATGCCTTACGCTGGCTGAACCAACAGTCTGCAGTTCTGGGCATAGACCCACAAAGAATAGCCGTTGCCGGATCTAGCGCGGGAGGCGCGATGGCCGCATGTCTAAGCATAATGGCACGCGATCACGGTGAATTTCCTATTGCTTTCCAGCTTCTGGAAGCACCGCGTCTGGATGACAAGATTCAACGGCAGGGAGGCCATAACCCCTATACAGGTGAGTTCATATGGACACGCGAAGCTAGCGCATTTTGCTGGAATGCCTACCTAGGCACCAAGACGCCATCTGCTTACGCCAGCGCAGCTCGCGCAGAAGACCTTTCAAACCTGCCCCCAGCGTTTGTTTCTGTCGGGGCACTCGATCTTTTCGTCGATGAGTGTCTTGATTATACGTCCCGCTTGATCCGTTCGGGTGTGTCAACCGAGTTGATCATATATCCCGGTTGCTTCCATGGCTTTCAGTTAGCCAAGGAAGCAGCAGTCACAATTCGCTCTCAAGATGACACATTGAGAGCGCTTAAAAACGCATTGATTTGATGACCACTCCACTGAAACCAGAAAAACTGCTCGCCTTCGATATTCCAAAGGCACACGACGATTATGACCCCCGAGATGTCATATTGTACGCACTTGGCGTCGGTGCAGGATTGAGCAACCAAATCGACGAAACCAGCTTTCTATATGAGCACAATCTTCAAGTTATTCCGACCATGGCAATTGTACTCGGAACGCCCGGGTTCTGGCCTATGGATCCGCAATCTGGATTGGATTGGCGGACCATTCTCCACGGAGAACAGCGCCTGAAAATACACGAACCGCTGGACACATTCGGTACGCTCATCGGTGACATAAAAATCACCGATATTGCGGACAAGGGAGCTGGCAAGGCCGCACTGCTTCGCGCATCCAAACGATTGAGCACGCCCGGAGGAACACTCGTTGCGGAATCAAGTGAGGTCTGGGTCGTTCGCGGTGCAGGTGGGTTTGGAGGTGAACGCAACCTGCCCGGCGATCCACTTCCATCGATTCCAGATCGTGATCCCGATTTCGAAGTGATATTACCGACCTCGGTCACTCAGGCTGCCATCTATCGGCTCTCAGGTGACCGAAACCCTCTGCATATTGATCCTGAAACTGCACGAAATGCCGGATTTGATCGCCCAATACTTCATGGCCTGTCGACAATGGGATTGGTCTCTCGCGCATTGATCCATGCTTGTTGTATGGGAATTGCACAAAACCTGCGGGAGGTGGGACTTCGCTTTACCACCCCTGTATATCCAGGCGACACTATCCGAACGTTGATCTGGAAAGATGGATCAGATGTCTATTTTCGTTCGAATGCAGTCGAGAGAAACGTGGTCGTTATCGATGATGGATCGGCTAAAATCGCTGTGTGACCTCAAGGGTGTCTAAATGGCACCCTGATAGTCGATCGAGCAGAGAGCTTGCTCAAGGCAACGCGATACCCTGTCCTTCAGCAAGTTTTGTTGTGATATTCCACAAGTTTTCTGCTTCCTCTCTTGGGTGATCGAAAGGGGAAATCTTGAATTTGGAGGAACTCTTCAACACCCCAGTTGAAGGCTCCGGTCGCTCAGATGAGAGAAGAAGGCGGATCGCATTTTGTGCTGATTTTTCTGGAGTGGTCCCAAATACTGCCATGGCTCGCATGATCCAATGCATCTCAGGATTGGTCATCACATTGGTCTTGGTGGTACCGATCCCCGATGCGTGCAGTGTAATTGGTTTTTCTGTCCAACGGCGTGACGCTTCATCAAGAAACATGAAACCCAGAATGTGTGTGGTAAGGATCGCCTTGAAAAAGGTCCACTTGCTCGCCTCGAACTGCAGGTCTTCAAAATTCGGCTTTGCCATTTTGTAAGGCACCGGCCCAGCGAGATGAACGATTCGTCCGTCTCCGGAAGCTGAAAGTACATCTGCGCATTTATGGTTGATCACTGCGCGCGCCATATATTGAAGCGCAAACGCCAACTCCAGGCCAATCTGATGTCACAACTTTGGTTGAAAAGGCGCTCATTGCGCTATGCATCAGGCCATGAATTTGGGGTCGCCAACCAATGATTGCTTCAGCTGCGGCATTCATGCCTGAAATGGTCGAAAGGTCTGCCGATACAAAGTCTGCGGAGGCCGCACCAGCAATCTTCATCTCGTCAACGGCGGCTTCTCCAGATACAAGATTACGCGCGATTAGCAGAATTGAGGCCCCATGTCCGGCAGCAGCAAGCGCAGTAGCCTTGCCAACACCTTGACTTCCCCCAACAAAAACAAAATTACCATTTCTCATTAGGGGAATGCCTCAAGGGTTTGAACACAGAAAACGGGCGCTGGAATGATCTGGGCTTAACCTGAACAAAGGGATGAACTGTGAATGGCAAATACTGTGTCATCCAGGCTTTGCCTTTGATGGCATTCTAACCAACAGGATCGCGATAATTGACAGTGCGGACCCGATGGAGATGATCATCGAAACGTCTCCCACATTCATTCCCCGCGCAAACAAGATGCCTGCCAACGCCGGTCCCATCGCTGCACCTGCTCTGCCAAATCCGATGCCAAAGCCTGTCCCTGTTGCCCTCACCCGTGGCGGAAACGCCATTGCCAATAGCGCGTAGAACCCCACAGCTGCTGCATTGGAGAAAAAGGCCGTCACCCCCGCTATCCAGGCAAGCCTGGCTATATCGGGGGAAGCATGCCCGAAGACGTTGAGCATAACGAATGCTCCACCGAGTGAAATCAATGTGGCCTTGCGCACACCGATCTTCAGTGAAACCACGCCCAGCAGGCCTCCGCCGATTGCACCGCCCAGCATCGCCCAGGTCAGAACCTGCCCGCCAGCACTCGGCTCGAAACCCATATCGACCACCAGTTTTGGAATCCATTTCACGAAATAGTAGTAAGCCGTGACATGTGTCAGATAAGCCAGCGTCAGTAATATCGTGCGTCCCAGCAATGGCGGCTGCAAGATCTCGACGAGAGATGCTTTAGGCTTTTGTGCTGGAGGATCTGGAAGTTCATCCAATTCACCCAGATTGAACTTGTTCAAGGTGATATTGATGCGCTTCAAAGCATTTTTAGGACGCCTCTCGTTCAACCAACCCGGCGTTTCGGGCACCAGCCAGTATGCGAGCGGAATGCTGGCAATCGTGAGACCGGCCCCAAGATAAAATACGTCTCGCCAATTTCCGCCGGATAGCCAATTACTGGCCAACATCCCTCCCAGAAAGGCACCGAGCGGATATCCAATGACCATTAATGGTAGAATGAGATTGCGATAACGCGCGTTGGAGAACTCCGCGACTGTAGCGTTCAATGCGGCCAGCATTCCACCTATGCCCAGACCCGTGACCAATCGACAGGCAGACAACTGCATGACGTCACTACACATCGGAGCCAGAAGCATTCCAATGGCCATGACTGACAGGCAACCAAGGATTGTTGGGCGGCGACCAAAACGGTCTGCCATACCACCCAGAAAGATGGACCCCACCGCCATCCCGATAAGCTCCATGGACAAGACCCAACCAAGGACGTCCCTTGGAACGGCCCATTCCTTGGCAATGCCAGGTGCTGCAAAGCTGATCGACATCACATCGAAGCCATCAAGAGCGTTCAGCAATACCGTGACGGCCAGTGCAGCAATCTGCCACTTTCCCAGTCGCCCTTCATCTATGATGTCCTGAGGTGTCTTCTGCATTCGCATCCCCTGAATCGTATCGCTGTATAATTGCTCAGCCTGCCCTAATATTCGTTCTGATATCAATCGGTTGCGAACTGAACGACGGGCTCAACGGGCGCAAGGGCAATGTGGTCCGCAGGAGGGTTCTTACCAGCGATGATCAGACAATCACGCAGCAGTTTTCGGTGCAGGACTTTGATAATGCGCTCATCCTGATCCGGTCCGGCTTTTTCGATAAAGGATGTGAATGCCGTATCTGCATTAGATACGCCTACCCCTTCAAAGCCGGTCAATGCAGCTACATCATTGCAATATTCTTCATCTCGCCAGATGCGATAGTGCCCCATATTGCGTAACATTACTGGAAGCGAAGCAAGGATATTACGCTGCCAGGTCTGCATATCCTTGTGATCTGGAAGACGGCCTATCTCGGCCTCCAGGCGCGACAAAGCCAGATCTTCAAGTGGTGTCTGCTCAGCGTTCGGCAATTCCAGACTGTCGAGCTTTGTTCCCGTCAATTCAACCAGAGCTTCCAGACACCGACGCCCGATAATGGCGACCTGAACAAAGGCTTCAACCCAATCCCCCCCAGGACCATCATCATGAAGTCCAAACAGAGGACCGTAATAGGCCTCAGCAAGGAAAGCGACTGTGTGAAACGCCATCCCTTCCCAATCGAGCTTTGTTCCTGATGCTTCTTCATACTTTCGGAACAGCGCTGGCAAATCACCCATGTTTTCGATCGGATGACGGCCGCGAAAACAGGCAAGGTCACGCATCGGATCGCCGATATGGCCGATTTCAAAATCCATCAGACAGGTGATATTCGGGCCATCCGTGAGGAACTGTCCGCAATCACCCGTCAAAAATGCCATACCGGCCTTGTTTTGTGGGCAATTACGCCGGAGCCAGCCGGATATGAAGGCAATAAACGGATCAGACACTTCAACTTGCGACGACATTGCGTGAAAGCGTTCGAAATTGCCGAGCATCAATTCAGTGTTATTACTCGGAAGTTCAGCCCCGCGTTCGGCAAACCGCTCGACAGGAATGGCGTGAAGCTCACCCAATAGTTCCATATAGCGTAAACTGGCCTGCCAGCGGTCATCAGTCATCGTTGAGCCGCTCTCGATGGCCTCCTGGATCAGGCCGGCATCACGGCCGCCTTCCACCCATTCCATAACGATGGTTTCCGGGTCGGGCACCCAGCCTGGAATCGCTGGAACCCTGATCCCGTTCTCGAACAGGACCTGCTGCATGTCCCGCTCATAGTCGAGTGGATATGGGTGAGTAGGCCAGGTACGCTGTCCCTTCAGAAAGAACCGCTCTTTCTTCCCGTTTCGGGTGACGTCAGCCTGCATTATCGGTCGCCAGCGCCGCATGCGCTGGATAGAAACATCACTGCATCCCATCTCCGTCTCTAACCAACGCGCGATGTCTTTTTCTTCCGCGTCCGGATCACGGTCTGGCATGGATCCTTTAAGTGGCATTGGTGTCTCCCCTGTTCTTTATTTTTATCGTGATGCCATAGTCGGAACTGCTTCAGTCTTCCTTCTTGTCTACTGGCGTCATATTGCTCATGAAGGTGTAGAAATCCGGCCCCAGCTCAGGCAGGTCCATGCCCAAGCGCTCGGCAAGATATAGAGTCATGAAATTTGCGTTGAGTGACTTGTTTTCAGGAGGAATATTGCCGATTCCGACCTGACGATCGAATGCACCTACAACCACCAAAGCCATCCTTAGAGCGACAACAATATCGCAGTATTTCAGATGCTCTGCCTTACGTCCGGCTTCAGCTTCCCATATCGCTATGGATTCTTCTCGCGTGGGCAGTCCTTCGAGCCGCTCAACGCCAAATCGTCGACTGAACAAATCATCAAAATATAGCCACCATGCCAAGTCCAGTTCAGAGGGACCAAGGGCTGCCAATTCCCAGTCGATCAGTGCGTTGACCTTACCGTCGGCTGAGAACATTACATTTGAAGGTGTACTATCGCCCCAGAGCACATTGACGGGCATGTTACTCGGCTCTTCAGCACGGATATATTCGATAGCGGCATCAACATATGGCATCACCCTGTCTTTGCGACAGCTATTGTACCAAGCTTCGATATGCCCAAGATACTGATCCAATCCGGGCTTGCCCCATTCTGCTTGTGCCAGGAATGAAAACCCGTCCGCTTGCCAGTCTATCCGACTCATCTTTGCGAAGGACTCAATGGCATTCTTCCAGGTCGCACCGCGCTGTGCTGGTGACATGTCAGCGATCCAGCCGCTGGTGTTATAATTGGGGTTCTGCGAGGCGGATTGCCCCTCCACTCGGCCCATAATTAGGAATGGATTGCCCAATACTGAGGGATCAAGCTCCATTCCGATCCAATCTGGCACCGCAGTGACCTTGAGTTGATCCAAAGCAGCCATCATCCTGCCTTGCAGCTCAAGACTGGAGCCATGAACGACCTCCAGATCAGTCGGCTGGCGACGCACAACTAGCGTACTAGATTGTTGACCTTCAGCATCCAGATAGTCCACATCCACGAAAAATATCTCCGCGGAAAATCCTGATCCTAAAGTGACTTCCAATGGTCGCAAGCGCACATCGCTCCAGCCCGCAACATTCGTTTCCAGCCAATCCCGCAAGCGCGTTTGGACTTCATTCGCATCCATCGCCATGATCAGAAACCCTTTGCAGACAAGGCACGTTTGAGTTCTGTCGTCAGCGGCCCCATGTCCTTGGGTGCTGCACCATGCAGAAGAATTTCATCCGCACCGGCGTCCAGATAGGACATCAACTGATCCGCGCAATGGGCTGCTGTGCCGACAGCAGCACCTTCATCAATCCACTTCTGTGGAAGAAGTTGACCGACATCGACCAATTCCTGGCGGGTATAAGCCTGATCAGCCGGTTTTCCGTTGAGCCCGGCTATCTTGGGATGCGCACGCACCTGGTCGAGCACGCCTTTGTCCCATTCATTGATTTCAACGATCAGATCTCCAAAGCCAGGCAATTCAAAATAGGTGATCGCACGGCCGCGTACGACGGCATCCTCTTCATCCTTCGGCAAGTCAGGAGCGACGATGATGTTGTGGTAGATACGTACTGACATCGGATCGCGTCCGGCTTTCTCAGCAGCATCGCGGACAATCTTTGTGCTGTTTTTGACACCAGTGGGTGACACAAATGGATGCAGAAGCACGCCGTCACAATGTGTCCCAGCGAACTCCAGACTTTTGGGGCCGATAGCCGTAAAGATAATCGGCGGCTTGGGCCCTTTGTGAAAGTCGGTCAGTTTGAGAACGGGATACTTGCCCAATATCCCTTCATAAGCGACGGTTTCACCTTCCCAAAGACGTCTGAAGATACTGATATAATCAGCCAAACGCTCCATCGTGATCGCTGGAGCTCCCATCATTTTCATATAGGCAGGAACTGCCCGAGCGAACATGACGCTGAAACGATCTCCGCTCATGGCCTGCATCATGTTTGCAATGCTCGCCGTGACCAGAGGGTGGCGCATGGTTGCGTAGAATGTGCCATTGATTCTGATCCGCGACGTGGCTTCGCTCACGGCTCCGGCCAGAACTGCCGGCTCCTTGAGTGCAAAACGTTCGGATATCCAGACTGCACCAAGCCCTATACGTTCAGCTTCCTGCGCTTCTTCAATACCGCGGCGGGGGTCATCCACTCGCCCGGGCAGAATATAGGTACCGAACTTGTCGAACAGGGCCTGTGCGCCGGGTTCTTGCGTCATGTTCATCTTCTTTCGCAAATTGAAAAATTCTGATTACACTTTCCAAGACACCATCACCCAATCAACCTGCCAGAAGGCAGGGTTTCGTCTCCAAGGCCGCGCAGCAGTATGAACTACGCCGAGACTCAAAGACATTTTGGTTGGGAAGGAAACAAAATGGACGCAGTAGAAACACTACAGGCCATCGAAGACATCCGTGCCGTGAAGGCCAAATATTGCAGATTTCTTGATACCAAGGACTGGGATGGATACGCATCGATTTTCACATCGGATGCCGTGATGGATGTCAGTGAAGACACCGGAAACCCACCAATAACCGGTATCCCGGCCATTATTGCTCAGGTCAGATTTGCTGCTGATCACGCAGCCACCTGTCATCAGGTTCACACGCCTGAGATCGCGTTCGATAGTCCGGATACAGCACGTGGTGTCTGGTCAATGCAGGACCGGGTTGTATGGCAGGAAGGTAAATCCCCAATTCCGGAGGTCGCCTCGATAACCGGGTTCGGGCAATATCATGAAAGCTACCGCAAGGAGGACGGCGTCTGGAAGATCGCCGCCCTTCGCCTGTCACGCTTTCACATAGACATGCACCCTGCCTGATTTAATCAATCCCACTCGAGCTCAAGCTTTGGGATAAAGGTAATATTGCCGACAAAATAGCCAAGCTCGGTACCCTCCTTGAGGCGAAACTGCGGTATCGCCTTGAGGAACTCATCTATTGCCGTCTGCAATTCGAAACGTGCCAAATGCATTCCAAGGCATTTATGAATGCCTCCCCCCAGCGCCACATGAGGAGCCTTGCGGTCAAACCGGATGTCTGAAGGATTCTCGTGAATCTTAGGGTCCTGATTGACGATCGGCGTGGCAACGGAAACATAGTCGCCCGGCATGATCTTCTGACCATGCACTTCAATTTCCTGAGCGGCGATTCTAAACGCAGTCACCGGGCCGTAAACCCGCAAGAACTCCTCTACAGCCAGAACGATGCGCTCTGGGTGCTCACGCAGTTCTTGCTGTTGCTCTGGATGGCGTACCAGATGCGCGAAGATATTACCCAGCATCGTTGTGACTGTGTCGAGGCCACCGAGGAACAGGTTGAAGCAATGTCCCAGAACTTCCTCGTCATTCCACTTGCGTCCCTCACCCGCTTCCAGGTCGAAAAGCCTTGAAATGTAATCATCAAGCGGCTTTTCACGGCGCAGGGCAATCTCACCCTTGAGATAGTTTACGGCCTTTTTGACAGCATTGCTTCGCACTTCCCAATCATTGGAGTGGAGCATTTCCTTTTCCCACACCAGGAACTCGGCCATGCGGTCTTGCGGCAACCCCAGAAGGTCGAGCACGATATAGATCGGATAGCGCTCGGAAAATTCATTTATGAAATCGCAGCTTTTGCGGTCCTTGAACTTATCGATCAGATCAACTGCTCGACGTTTCAGGTCATCTTTCATTGCCGCCATTTTTTGGGGCGAGAAGCTGGGATTTAGTGCCTTGCGGTAATGCGAGTGTGTCGGCGGGTCGACTTCAGTAGGAACAACCAGCCAATTTTCACCAATGCTCTGTGACCACTGTCCCATACCGTTCTTGGTGTAGTTATCAGCATCACGCAGCATTGCCATTGTGTCGTCATAGCCAGTCAACAACCAGCCAGGCTTATCGCCAGGGAAAATGTTCGTGACGTAAGTGATGGGCCCCAATGTGCGATGCATTTCAGGAATGAGGGTTTCCTGTGGGCAGTCCTTCACCACTTCACGGGCGAAATATGGAAGACGCATAGCCTTGTCGGCAGGTACGTGGGACGGGAGGGTGTCAGTGCTCATGTAATACTCCTGTTACCAGATGATGCGCATCTGGGCGGCAAGTCGACGATTGCGTAGGGCGATTGCGCGCTCTTGCGGAGAAACACGCTTTGTATCGGACGGTAAATGTTGAGACACGTCCGCCAGTTTCACTTTCTTGATGGTTGGCATTGGTTTTTCGCTCGCTTCGAACCATCGCCCCTGGATTGCCCCAGAAGCGTAACCGGACGTGTCCAGCCAATTGTGGACACCCGGGTCACGCGCGGAGATGACGGTACGAAATACTCCATCTGTGTCCACTATGCCCTGTTTGTCATTAAGGCTGGCCTGATTGTTGTACCAATCGGTTGTTTCGTAAATGTCATTTGTCAGGATGATAGACCAGTACCGATAGCTTTTCGGAACCTTGACCTCTGTGATCAGCGCCTCATCATCATCCAGTTCATAAGCGCCTTCATAATAGAATTGACCGGAAAGACCTGACATCTGCGAAACGTCAAAGATCTTCAGCGTGTTTAAGTGCCCTTCAGCCCGCAATTCCTCAACATGTGTGGGAAAGGCCAATGCGCAAACTCCGGTAATGCCAGGAATTTCACCGAAAGCGTGATTGAGCGCCTCCTTGGAGGGACGACCTTTGGCTTCTTCCACGTCAAGCCGCGCTATGCCGAAGCGGGGTTCTCTTTCGACTCCCCAATCACAACTGACCACACGGACCATGAACTTTTCACACAAGGGATCAAGTTGACGCCAGTCACCATCGTAACCTTCTGGGCGTTCAGGTGATATCACGACCTCGAAATGATCATTCTCATCAAGTGTCAGTGTATCGAAATCGATCTGCCCCAATAATGGATGATGTTTGCCTGTTCGCAGTGTATCAGGCCCCATCTGCGCCAGGATCACCATTCGTACAGTGCCGCGATCGCCCCGAATGATATAAGTCCCTCCCTTTTCAATCAGGCAGGCTCTGTAAATCGTATCAGCATTTGGCTGGAATATGTTCTGACTGATATTGAGTTCCGGCACGAACATCGGATGACGGCGGTCTCCCACAAGAGCGTCATTTGTTGCGCGTGTTACCCCTGACAGTAACAAGCGCATGGATTCAGCCATGATCTGAGGATCGGACTGTAGCCGCTCCGGCACTCGCTTGCGCATTGCATCGCCAAGCGGCCTTAACCCATCAATCAATTTTTCCCATTGGAGGCCGTCATCTGCCATTTCCAGTATCCCTGTTTCCTCTGCGTCGTTCTTGCTGATTTTCTCGCCGAACAACCTATCTCCCGGCAGGTTGATGACCAAAATCCCAGCCCATGCTGTCAGCTTGAAGAGGGAACGACCTGTCAGCTTGAAGAGGGAACGACGAACAATGAAATCAGAAGACATGATGCTGGATGTGACCTCGTCAACCGGCTTGGATGAGAAGGTCATGATCGCCGCAAGCCTTCACCTACCGGATGGAATGACAAAGCGGCCGTCGCAACTCGTGTTTGCTATTCATGGTGGCGGCTATCACCGCGGATACTGGGATCCAGGTTTCGCTGATGAATCATACAGTTTTGCGCATTGGTTCACCGAACAGGGCAAAGCCGTTTTGACGATAGATATGCTCGGCATGGGCCAGAGCAGCAAACCTGAACCTGAAGACAAGCTCAGTGGTACCATAATCGCCGCAGCTCATGCAGATGCGTTACGACAAGTTGTCTCACGATGGGATGGTCCCGTAAGCGTCACCGGCATGGGGCATTCCATGGGGGGCATGATGATCATCGCACAAGCCGCCGCTTTCCCCGAAATGGATCGCGTTGCGGTTTTGGGATGGGCCAATGAACCCATGATACTGGGCGATACTGATGTTGCGAGCCTGCAAGCTGATCTCATCCCCAGCGGTTATCTGGCGACCCCTCGCTTGCCGATGCGAAAGCTGTTCTATTGGGATGACGTTCCGTTGGATCTGATCGAAGCTGATGAAGCCAATGCGTCGACAACGCCGGCCACCTTGGGCAAGAACGCGCTCACACCGGGTATCGTGCACGATGCTTCAGCCAGTATTTCAGTGCCTGTTCTTGTCGTGCAAAGCGAGATCGATACCAGCCCGGCACCTGACAAGGAACTCGCCTATTTCAGCGCATCGCCTTCGGTTGAACTGCAAATCCTGAAATCTGCTGCTCACTGCCAGAATTTCGCAGGTACGCGTGAAACCCATTGGTCACAGCTCAATGACTGGATCGATCGAACCAGCTAGAAAATGCATGGGAGTTTTGTTGTGATGCTGTCTCGAATAGCGCCATTGCTGGCATGCGTTTTCGCGCTCATTGGGCCTACTTCATGTGCCAGCCTCGATATCGAGAATGCCCGATCGAACACTATCAGTATCGCCAATGCAGAGGATCTCGCTTTGCTGGAAGGCGGGCGGTGGATAATCGCGAGCAGCATGACAGGCGGCGCGACTAGATCCGGAGCCTTATATGCAATCGATACGGAAACAGAAGATTTGCACCTTCTTTATCCCTCTGGCGTCTCAAAAGTCACCGAAAATGCTACCGATTGCTTCACAGAAATTGCAAAGCAGGACTTTGCTCCACATGGTATAACGATCCATGTCACGGCCACCGGGGAAACGCAGTTGTTCGTGGTTAATCATGGCGGGCGCGAATCAATCGAACTGTTTTCTATTACCCTGGAAGAAATACCCTCACTGAGTTGGACGGGCTGCATCGAGTATCCGGAAGGATCATCTGGCAATGGCGTGGCTGTCAGTGACGATGGAACGATCTACGCTGCAAGAACGAGCCTTTTTGACAGTTCGAAAACCGAGCAGGATTTCCTCGGCGACGTTGTCTTCCGACGGCCCGGCGAAAACTGGAAGACAGTGCCCAATAGTGAAATGATGGGACCAAACGGAATTGTCGTCTCGCCTGGAGGTGAGCAGATCTTCGTCAACGCATGGCCTATCGGCACGCTGGCGGTCATCAATACCGAGAGTGGTCAACGAAAAGATATCGACCTCCCCCTCCTTCCTGACAATATCAAGTGGAGCGATCAGGGAACTCTTCTTGTCACCGGGCATCGCGCACCAATGGAAGAGGTCATGTNGTGTTACATATCTCCTGAACCGGTTTGTGAAAATGCTTCCGCTTACGCTGAAATTGACCCTCAAAATCTTGAGATCATTGAAGTAACAGACGTTGATCTTGGATTGGCAACGACCGCGATAGATGTTGGCCAGTCATGTTGGCTCGGAACAGCTCGCGGAAGCACCATCGGCCGCCTTCCGCATTCATGCAGCCGAGCCATTGAGTGATTTCGTAAACCGATAGCTCGCTTTGAACATCAGGACTTGGCGTTCAGCCCCCACCAAACGGTTTCAAAGCTTCTTCAAAAGGCGCAGGGCTCGGTCTGAAGCTATCCGTCCTGCAATACCGGACACACCGCCCCCTGGATGGCTGCCGGCTCCGCCAAGAAGCAATCCGGGCACGGCGGGCTTTGGCCCACCAAATCCTGTCGCCGGACGATCTGTCCCTGACCGCATTGCCCCGAAATCAACATGAGTCACACAGCCATTCATCGCGTTCAGACGCACTTCACGCTCTCTTGCCGTTTCCACAAAACGACCGACTTCATTTTGAAAACCATCATAATATTCTGACACCTGATCGATAACAGATGCCATCGTTCTGTCCTTCAGTTCCGGTGACCAGCCTTCGCGCGCATCAACTGCAACCGCAGGCAAATACAGATAGACAATGGAGCAACCTTCTGGAGCTTGTGTAGGATCTATATTGGACAATGGACTGAGTGAAATCGCGTGCTTTGTTGGAATGTCGCCACGCCGCGCCGTTGCAAAACTGTGCCGCACGTCATCCGCAAGGCCCATCAGCCCTACCGCCTTGTTGATGTCTGCATCATCATGGCGCATCTCCTGATGCTTCTTCAACCGCAGAGGCCCATTCATTGCTACATTAGCGAGAAATGGGGCCGCGTTAGAGCGGTTTGCAGGAACGTGCTCAATCCGTTTCATCAGGCGCCTTTCAACAGCGCCTGGCGTCGTCATCGCGAAAGTTGTTTTCGGATCGCTCGTCGCGATTACAACCTTAGACTTCAGCACTCGACCGTCTTCAAGACGAACACCCTTGGCCGCTCCCCCTTCGATCAGAATTTCTGCAACAGGCGCGTTCAGCACAATATCGGCACCAGACTCCTGAATGCTGCTGGCCATTGCGTTTGCGAACCCCTGGAGACTGCCAACCGGTTTGCCTGTTCCAAGACGATGCGTAACCGCAAAAATCATGTATGCGGCGGCATTCCCATCCTCATCGACAGGACCTGCACCTGCTGCAATGCCGTTTAGCAATGCAATTGTGGCAGGATGTTCAAACCATTCACAAGCGACCTGATCAGATGTGGCTTTCGAAATCGCCAGAAGCTGGTCTTTCAGTTTCACATTGCGAACGGCACTGGAAATCATCTTGCCAAGATTGCGCATATCCGGCTTTCCCGGCTCCGCCATCATCAGCGGGAACCCGATATCCATCATGGCATCCATGACCTTCATGAATTTGAGATATTGCTTCCCATCTTCAGGATGGATGCGAGCGATATCATCCGCCGTCCGCTCATAGTCTCTGAAAAGCGCAATAGATCTGCCATCCGGGTGAAGGTAGGCATAGCTTGGGTCCGGATCGATGGTCGTCAGGCCGTGGCGCTTGAGTTCAAGGTCTTCAATTATGCCGGACCCTCGCGCAAAAAGAAGCTCTACAGCACATGGCGTAACCAGATAGTCCGGTGCTTCCGGGATCATATAACCGGAACTGGTCATCCCACCGACCTTGTCCATTCTCTCGACAACGACGACCTTTTTGCCCGCACGACTCAGATATCCAGCTGCGGCCATGCCATTGTGCCCGGCACCAACAATCACCGCATCATAAATGTCGCTCATACTTCTTTCCCCTCCACGGCGGCGATTTCCACCGCGATTGATCTGGCTGCAACCCAATAACTGGCAATAGCGAGCAACAGGAACAGCCCAAGTAGCATCAAGGCTTGCTGCAATCCTGTTCCCGAGGCCGCGCTACACAGGGCATCAGGGATCCCGTCCTTCGCTGCAAAACAGTCAGCGACATATTCCGCACCATAGGCGCGCCTGGCCAACCAATCGCTCATCAATCCAAGAAACGCCGATCCTAACCCCAGCCCGAACACTGTCTGACCAAAGGCGTGTATGGCAGCGGCGGTCGCGCGCATTCGCGGCTCAACAAGCCGTTGGGTGACGGTCATGATGGTGGGAAGAAAAGCGTACAGGCAGAACGTTGCAGCAAAGATCAGCACCGCCAGAACACGCCAATCATCCTGATAGATTGCAGCAATGAAAAGTGGAAGCGCAAGGCTCGTCGAGAACGCAGGCAAGTACCCATAGCGTTGGGGATGATTGCTGGCGAAGCGGTCCGCCAACAATCCGCCAATCACACCACCGGACGCAGTCGCCAGACTGAAGGCGAGTGCAAATGTCAGGGCCGCCTGCCCGACATCGAACCCAAATCTTCGGATAAGCAATGGAATCAGGAAGATGTTCAGTCCGAAACCGACCAGCGCAACCATTCCGCTACCAATAGTAAAACTGACAAAGGCAGACGAGCGCCCCACTCTGCTCAGGACCTTTCCAAATGGCGGGGCGACTGCACCAGCATTGCGACGCTTCGGTTCTGCAATTGTCAGCCAAAGCAACAGGGCCAACAGCAGACCGGGGGCACCCATGATGAGGAATGCCATTCGCCATCCATGTTGCTGTGCAATCCACCCGCCGCCAAGCGCGCCTATCGCTCCGCCCGCTGAAACACCCACGGCAATCATGGAAAAGACCGTTGCGCGTTTCCTCGGCTCAAACCGGTCTGCAATCATCGAGACCACTGATGGCGTAAAGGCCGCTTCGCCGATTCCCACTCCCATTCGCGCCAGCAGCAATTGACCATAACCCATTGCCGCACCGGAGAGCATCGTCATTGCCGACCAGACAGCCGTCGCAGTCGCAATGAGCCCGACGCGACTCACCCGTTCAGCCAATCTCGCAATCGGAATACCAATTCCGCCATAAAACAGCGCAAAAGCTGCGCCACCCATGATGCCCAGCTGAAAGTCACTCAGGCCAAATTCCTGCCTGATCGGCTCTCCCACGACAGCAATGATCATCCGGTCGATGAAATTGAACGCGTAGATTGTCCCCAACAGGAAAATGAACCACCAATCCCGACCAGAAAATCGCATCAGCTGATCGCCTTCTGACGCAGCGCTGCCATCTGCGCAATGACGTGGATTGCAATCATGCACATCGCCATTGTCGCGGCACCCGCTGCCCATGTCAGGGATGTCGACCAACCAGAATTGAGGGCCAGAGACACAGGTGCAGTGGTAGACCCCAAAGTCGCGGCGTAGGTAAAGCTCGGCAGGATGAGCAACCATGCTCGGCTGAGCCCAGTCAGATGCGGCACAAACATCGCCATCGCTGCGCCCAGAACAAATCCACCAGTCGCATCACAAAAGGAAAACCAGATCGGAGAACCAAAAACGTGAAAGGGTTGATTGCCGTAAAAGGCACTCAGGTTCAGCCACTCGCAAATTGAAACCGCCAGCCAGTCGACGAACGCCGTGGCGAAAAACAACTGCCAGATGCGTCCCACTGACGCGCCGTTTTCGATCACACGCCATACAAAATAAGCTGATCCACCAAAGAACCAGGCATAGCCAAGCGGAACATACCAGGGGATCGTCCGCTCATAGCCGCGAAAGAACGCAAGACTGTTTTCAGCAGGGTACCAGTATAGCAGCGTATTATCATAGATCGGTTCGATCATGACAGCTGAGAGGGCCGTTCCCGCAAAGACCAGCGGAAGCACCAGGCCGCGCACCTTGCGTTCTGGTCCAACAGCCCACCAGATCAATATCGCCATCATGATGATACAGGTGCCGACAAGGAAAATCGTTCCTGCTGGTTCTGGTGCCGGCATGATCGGCATTGGCACAATCGTATTTTCCATGGAATCCTGCCCTCGGTCTTATCAAAGTCGTTAGCGGTCAACGCCAATAGCGGACCTTCCGTTCGACAGGTCACCTTGCCAGCGCAATATGAGAGTCGGACGCTCCGAAGAGGATGTGCAAATGACAAAAAGACTTGAAGGCAGGGTCGCAGTCGTGACCGGTGCGGCTGGCGGAATTGGCATAGCGTCAGCAAAACGGCTGGCGGAGGACGGCGCGACAGTCGTTCTGGCAGATATTGACCTCGCCGGAGCAGAAGCGGCAGCAGCGACAATCGAGGGCGCTTCAGCTCTTCAGGTCGACCTGACCGACGAAACCGCAGTGAAGGCACTGTGTGAGCAAGTCTTCAAGCGCTACGGACACATTGATATCCTTCACAACAACGCAGCCATTCAGAACGACTCACAGCGACAACGGGATCTGGACGTCATGAATCTTGACGTTGCGGCCTGGGACATGGCCATGGCCGTGAATGTTCGCGGCGCGATGCTCATGACCAAGTATATTGTCCCCCACATGATTGCGGGCGGCGGCGGCTCTATCATCAACAGCGCTTCCGGATTTGGCGTCCAGGGTGAAACAACTCTGACGGCTTATGGCACATCGAAGGCAGCACTGATTCAGCTCAACCGCATGATCGCAACCCAGTATGGCAAGCAGAATGTACGGTCCAATTGTATGGTGATCGGATTTGTGCTGACGCCACTGGCAAAGGAATCTACGCCTGATGTGGTCAAGGACATCCTCTTGTCGCATCATCTGACGCCAGAGCTGGGACAGCCTGAAGATGTCGCAAACCTTGTTGCGTTTCTGGCCAGCGATGAAAGCAAGTTCATCACAGGTGCCGATATTGCGATTGATGGCGGTGCAACGGCTCACCAGCCCAGCTATGCGGACTTCCAGAAACTGTTCGCCCAGATGGGTAGCGCCAAGCTCTAGTCAGCAAATTCCGCCAATCGCGACATGGGACGGATGGGGTCTGTCACTCCGTCCCAGTTTGCATGGGCTTTTTCCATGAGGCTCAAAGAGCCGAGCATTGCATCCGACAATTCCATCAGCTCGACATAGGCACCATTCACCGTTCGGGTATCGAACAAGCAGAAGCGCTCTCCTGACGGCATCTGACCGGCATAGGCAACTTCATGCCCCGCCGCCGAGAGCTTCCTGTATCCATCCTCGAAATCACAACGCGGCATGACGTGATGCAGCCCTTCCCCGTGTTCTTCGAGAAAATCTCGAAAGGGTGACGCGCCCTCATTGGTCTGCTGAAGCAGTTCAATCAGCACGCCGCCGGAAAACCCGAATCCTACGCGCATGGAAACTTCCGTCGGACGACCATAATGCAGTTGCCCCGGCAGCACTGGCACATCAAACACAAAGAACGGGCCGGCCCCCAGATCACGGGTCCAATGCTCCAACGCGGCGTCCAGGTTACGCGTAACATGACACAGCTCGATGATTGCTCCTTCAGACTGCATCATCCCATCCCATCTTGTTGGTTCTGCATGCAAATGCTTTGGCTCGATCGGATATCTGTTTACGACGCCCATCCAGATCCACTCGAGGTATGTGATCGGGAATAGCGTGCAGCTTCACCAGTTCCACCTCACGGATCATGGCCGTCAGCGGCGGATTGGCTGGCACGCCCTGCCAACGCGTCAACATCCACCCCTGATGTAGCCCACAGGTATCGATCCAGTTCGCCACGCCGGGGTCCGACAGCGCAATGGCATAGGTCACTGTTCCATCGGTATTGGGCGAAACTTGCGCCTTGTTGAGACTGGCCAACCGGTGCATCGGGTCAGGGGCGATGGTCCAGGGGTCGGTTATCTGAAAACCGGTGTAATAACTCCCTACAGGATCGAGCGTTACCAGCACGGCTTCATCATCTGCGACGGAAAAGCGGCCACCGGCCAGATAGCCCCAATTGCCGTCGCGTCCATTCGGTCCGATCAGTTTATTGGGCTCAGGAAAGCCCAGAAAATCGTCCTTGAAGCCGCGCCAGAACCGCACCCATGCCGGCATATCCTCGACGATCGCAGCTGCAATCTCGTCTTCACTGCGCGGACGCCAATCCGCCGGTGGGTCAAGTCGTCTAACGCTTACTTCCGCCGGTTGATGGGTCCAATCCGGCTGGCTGTCGCGTGTATAGATCTGAATACGTCCTGATTGGCTCTGCAGGTGAAGCGGACCNCCGGATTCTGGTCCAACCGTCACTGTCACGCGACGGTCTGCATCGCAATGCGGCAGTAATTGCTGAAGTGTGAGCGCGCCGATATTACGCCCCAACCCGGCATGATGGTCAGGCTCCATCTCGATGACGACACTGAATTGAGGTGGGGTCTCAGAAAAACGGATATCGATTTCATAATGACCATCACCATCAATCGGGATCTCACGATTGAAATTGTCCGGATTATCGACGGCAACCGCTGCCCCGCCATAACTATGTCCGAACCAGTGGCGTGGCGGATTGGAAACATTCCATACAACGACTGGCGCAGCTGTATCCCCATTCGCCTCTCGCATGGCCAACGCCAGCACCCATTGATCCAGCGCGTGATCAAGGCTGAGCGCCCCATCTGGTAGTGAAGCCGCTGGATCATTTAGCATTTCCCGGCGGGCCGCCTCGCGCGCCGCACGCACATCCGCTCGCTCGATCAGGCGTAAGCTCAGTTTTTCCGCTGCTTCCTGATCCGACGTATAAAGCGGGTTGGTCATGAGATTGTGCCTACACGCCCACCTTCAGTAAAGATCGTGCTGCCCGTTGTATAGCTGGACGCATCGCTCGCTAACAGGATCGCCGCGCCTACCGCTTCGTCCGCAGCGCCAAAGCGTTTGATTGCATTGCGTTCGGCGAGCCCCAGACCCTTGTGAATCTCGGCCTCCTGCCCGTCCGGGCTCATGGAGCCAACGCAGAGACAGTTGATACGCGTGTGTGGCGCTTGTGTCTTGGCCATTTCGCGCACCAAAAACAGCAAGGCCGCCTTGCTCACGCCATAGGCCACAGCGGGTGGAATCGGCGTGAACCCGCCGCAACTCTGAACCGAAATGATTGACCCTTTACCATGCGCCTTCATATCAGCTTCAGTCAGTTTAATCAGGCGCCATGTCGCCATGACATTGACGTCCATTGCCGTTTTCCAGACCTCATCGCTATTGGCCCACAAACCGCCATCATGCGCGTAAACCACTCCTGCAGCAGCGTTATTGAACACAATGTGGATTGGACCGAATGCTTCACGCGCGCGGGTGACAAGGTTTTCCAACTCCGCCTTGCTGCCAGCATCCGTCGCGACCGCCAATGCCCTGCCGCCGTCCAGCGCGTTGATCTCAGCGGCGATACGATCAAGTCGATCCTGAGAACGCGCGGAGATCACCACATTTGCGCCAAGCTCGGCATAGGCCTTGGCAACATGTTCGCCAACACCCGGTCCCACACCCGTCAGAATGGCGGTACGGCCCTTGAGGCTAAATCGGTCAAGTACACTCATGCGGGTCTCCCAAGCAGATCACCAAAGCGATCATAATAGTCGTCCATCCGGCTGCGGACTTCGTTTATGTCGATGCCATATTGTTCAGGCGAATGCTTGTGCTTGCCCATTCGTTTGGCCGCCGGATTTTCAGTGAGGAACCGGCTAATCCGGGACCGGTGCTCATTGGAAAAAGTCAGACCGAACCTGTCATAGATCTTCTGCACGGTGCCCATGGGATCAGCGACAACATCCTTGTGCGCAAGATCGATGATACGTCCCTCTATTGCGGGGTCTTGTCGCGCCTGAAGCGCACGGTTCATCCCCGCTATCCACGTTTCCACGACATCACGTCCGATTGCTGCCTTGTCCTTGTCGCCCCCGAATGCCGCGAGGAAGCCTGCAATGAAGCTGGACAAGGATGAGAAAGTCAAAGCTGGGTCACGATGTGTCCACACAAGCATTGCGCCGGGATAGGCTTCCAACAATGCGGGTAGATCAAACAGATGCTGCGGTGATTTCAGTGTCCAACGCCCCTTGGGGCCTTTCCATTGAAAATTCTGCAACAACCGCTTGTGAGAGACATACTGTCCCTTGACTTCATTTTCTCGGAGCCACTGAGCGTAGTCGGGCACGCCCAGTTCAGCCGGGAAATTCGTGCTGCCGAAATGGTATTGCATGCCGTGATTGCACTCACCGGGTTGGGTGCAATCAAATCTCTGGATATCCAGCAATTGTGGAGCATGCTTCAGCCAGTTGTCATACATCGCCGTGACCTGCGCAATGCGTGGGTCACTATCGAACGTGGCAGCTTCCGGTGCGGGCCAGGGAATATACCATTCCCACTCTCTGGGTGCGCGGGCCTCTGGATCAAGGCACAAAAGGTCATAACTGATTGTGGTCCCCGTACGAGGCAACCCTATGACGATCAGTGGCGAGTCTATTTCCTGTTGCGCAATTTCAGGGTGGCATTTGTCATCCTCAACAAAGCGTAGGCGTGTCGAAAGCTGCCCCACGATATTGTGGGTCGCCAGATGACGAAGCTGTTCATTGGGGTTCATTGCCTCCACTGCGGCCACGAGCCTCTCAAAACCCTCTCGCCAACCAGTATCGGCACCAAAATCGTTCAGACCAGTTGTTTGGCGCGCGGCTGCTTCGAGAGCGTGAACAGTTAAGGGGCTGCTCATGACAAATGCTGCTGCATCATGTCCAGCAGGTCAGCATAGTGTGGTTGATGCACCAATCCGCCGCCGGAGATCGAGATATTTTCACCCGTAATGTAACGGCTTTCATCTGACGCAAGGAAGGCGACCAGCGCAGCTATATCATCCGGGTCTCCAAATTCCGGCGTCAGGATGTGACGTTTGATCACTTCCTTGAGGCCAGGAACCGTAGCATCCAGCGCTTCCGTCAGTACAACCCCCGGTGCCACGGAATTACATCGTATATTCTGGCGACCATGCTGTGTGGCGATATATTTGGTCATGGTGATGATGGCACCTTTGGACGCGCCATAGGCGATGCGCGCAAGATCTCCAGCCGTTCCACTATTCGAGGCTGTATTCACAATGGAACCGCCACCGCCCTTCACCATGTGCGGAATGGCGTATTTGCACCCCAACAAATAGCCACGCAGATTGATGTCGATGATCTCGTCCCATATCTCGACCGGAATATTCACTGCATCGGTATCTAGCGGGTGCTTTGCGGGGTCCGTCATGGCCGCATTGTTGTGAAGAATGTCCAATCGGCCAAAATGTTCAACGGTCTTCTCGACCATCGCTTCTATGGAATTTGGCTCGGCTGCATCGAACTGAACAGGTATTGTTGCATCACCGAGCGGCTCACAAACGGCTTCAGCCGAATTCAAGAAAACATCAGCAACTGCAACCTTGGCACCTTCGGATACGAGACGACGCACAACTGCAGACCCGATTCCGCCACCACCGCCCGTAACGATTGCGACCTTTCCAGTAAAACGGCTCATTGCTTTCAACCTCCCGTGAACATCTTGTTGAATTCCACGAAGGCGACCAGTCGCGCCTTGCGGTCCGCCTGTACCTGCGGTTGCTTTTCCTGCCCGGGACCATCGGGAACAATCTGCAAGGGTTCACCTGCCAACAATCCAGCCAGTGCATTGTGGGTGACGTCCGCTGGTTCGTAGACTTCGGACAGATCAAAGTCAGCCGGGACAGTGCGCAACAACATGGGTGTACGCATGATAGGTGCGGCAATGCCGATCACATCTATTCCGCGCTCGTGATACTCGCCCCAAAGTGATTCCGCGAAATTGATCTCGAATGCCTTGGTTGCCGAATACAGCGCAAGATTGGGTTGTCCTCCCAGGCCAGCACCGGACGCCATGACGATGATCCCGCCTTTGCCTCGCGACAGAAACCCTTTGCCGAAGCCATTCGTGGCGTCGATCAAAGTCGAGATATTCATGCGAACCAGGCGGTGCGCACTTTCTGTACTATCTTCGAAGAAGCTGACAAAATTATCCGCGCCAGCGTTCGATATATAAAGTCCAACATCCAGACCCTTCGCAGCATCCAGAATGCGAAGACCTGCTCCTTCTTCAGTGAGATCCTGAGCAACAGCCCGGTAATCCACACCGAATTCTGACTTGAGTTTTTGTCCCAACTCATCAAGTGCGGACTGGCGGCGTGAAATGAGAACAAGATTGATCCCCATTTCCGCCAGCTCTCTAGCGTAGCATTCCCCTGTACCTTCGGAGGCACCGGCAATTACGGCCCAAGGGCCGTATTTTTCCCTGAATGCAGCCTTGTCGAGTGGCAGTGGGGCAAGTGCGCGCATGATCAGTCTTCCTTCTTCATTTCCGCAACACGCGCTTTTGCCGCCTCGATGCCTCTGAAGAGTGCCGTGCAATTACCTGCACCAGCGTAGAACAACAGGAACAGCGGAATCTGTTCGAGCTGCTCATCGGTGAATTCACCATTGGTCAGCGCACCCACCATCTGAATTTCCACGAGGTCCTGACGCCCCAGCATGGCTGTGGCACCCAGAACCATCAATCGCTTCTCGCGGATGGTGAACGCTTCATTTCCCCAAAGATTGGCAAACTGATTGCCGACAATCTCCTGATTGAATGGGGTGTCCTTGAACGGCATGACCATTTGTGAAGTACCCGGCCCGTAAACAGCATCGAATACTTCCAGTCCTTTTTCCCAGTTCTTTTCACTCATCTTGTATCTCCAGAAATTGTTGATTTAGCTGTCGGCAGGCTGACCAAGCGGGTGCTCAAGCCCAGCTGTAGATTCAGAATTGTCCTTGATCAGCTGAATCATGGGCAGCTTGATGCCAAAGCTGGCTGCTTCCGAAAGTGCCGCATCAAGATCCTTGATCATGAGGCCGTGGAAATATTGGCGAACGCCGGTTTCCGCCGGATTGCCCTCCGGATTTGGGCGCTTGGCCATTGCCAGTGCGCCGGAAAGGCCGCCTCCGGCATTTGGATCTCCGGAAAGCGCCAGCGTCAGCTGATCGAGGTCAACACCCGCCTTGCGTGCGATGGCTGCACCTTCATATCCAGCGCGCTGACAACCATAGAATATAGCGTTACGCGCGATCTTGGCCGCCATCCCTGCGCCTGCCTTGCCCATGTGAATAACTTCCTGAGCAAAGCCGTCAAAAATCGGTTTGGCAGCTGCAAGCTCTTCATCCGCACCGCCAGCGAGACAAATCAGTCCGTTCTCTGCGGATTTCGGTCCGTTGGTCACGCCGCAGTCGATAAGAGTCACGCCTGCATCAGCGCAAAGCTTCTGTGCAGTTTCCAGATCATCCATCTCAACGGTTGAAAGAAGAATTATGTACTGGCCCGGCTTTTTGGCTGCCAGGACACCATCCGGTCCCGACAAAGCCGCCAAGGTCTGTGGACCATTCAGGACAGCGATCAACACACAGTCGGATGCCGCGGCTAGTTCACGTGGATTCGCCGACATGGCCGGCGCTCCCGGAACATTATCAGCAGCCTCTGCACGGACATCATATATCGCCGCCAATTGCCCTGCACGTTGTAGACACTGAGCGACACCGCCGCCAATTGTGCCAAGACCGATTACACCACCTGTTTTCATAACAATCATTCCTTGCTTGGGCACCTGGCCCGTTTATCCAATCAAGACGCTGCGAATCTGACGCTGGCTTGCGTGATCCACTCCTGCCGCCTCAAAATAACTCGGCACGTCCGACCATTCTCGCGCGATTTCATCCCATGCGGTGTCAAGATAATCCGCACGGGCTCCAATCAGAGCATCGACCTGTCCGGGACTTGGAAGAAAGCCGAAGCTTGCCGTCAAGCCCTCCTCCAAATCCCTGCTTTTTTTCAGGTTTTCTCCAAATATGGATGAACGCAAATAGTCCTGCATGATCACTTCGCGCGACACACCTGCGATTTCGAGTAGGAGTGCAATCGCGACACCAGTGCGATCCTTGCCAGCGGTACAATTGAGCAAGACCGGCACCGAACCGGACAGGAGCACCTGAGCGATGGATGACAGGTGCGGCTTCAAGCTGCCGATGATTTCCCGATATGTTTCGGACATGATCGCAATCGCGATCTCCGGCTCTGGCCCCTTATTCAGGGCATCACGTCCGTAATGGCCAAAGACACGCAGATCTGCATTGACATCCAGCTTGTGCCATTGGCAATCGTCTGCGTGCCAGCTGTGCGGCGTTTCATCGCGTTCACGCGCGGACCGCAGATCCAGAATGGACCTGAATCCCATGTCCTGAAGAGCAGAAAATTGTTCAGCAGAAAAATTGCGTGGGCCTTCACTGCGAAATATTACACCATGTCGTGTTGATCCGCTTTCTGCCGAAAGTCCGCCAATATCTCGAAAATTGAGGTTACTTACAGGCATTGTGATCAGCGTGCCCCGTATACAGGAATAGCCGCGGCAAGCTGACCGTAGAAGCCTTCATCAAACCAGACATGCTCAATATAATGGCCCAGCGTGCTGCGCTCATCAGTGTAGGCAAAGCGCATCATGTCTGCGAACCCGCCTGTCCACACGATCGGATGGCGATCTGTGTCCAGCGATCCGATGTGAGCCTCATAATCTTCCAGACTGCCGCCTATACGCATGGCCACATGATGGAAACACATCGCAAAATCACCATTGTTCGGAAGCGGTTCCGCATGCATTGGTGCCGTGCCGTTAAGGGGTTCAATGAGCTCGATCTCGACGCCGCCAACATTCGCAAGCGCAATTTTCAACTCATACTGATGTGAAGATTCCAGACCCGGCATATCGTTGTTGAACACGTGGAAGGATGGGACATCGAAATCGTCTCGCCAAATGGCGAGCGCCTTTTCCAGATCCGTTGTGACATACGCGATCTGACTGTGGCGAGCATTCGAACGGACAAACATAATTGATAATCCTCAGTTATTTGCGATCTTGCCACCGTCGACAATCAGCGTGTCACCGGTGTGATATCTGGACAAATCACTGGCGAGATAAACCACTGCACCCCACAGATCTTCAGGCTGACCAGCACGACCGGCTGGTGTCTTTTCCGAAACCATACCTATGAGCATTTCGCCCACCTCGGGGTCGGCCATCGTCATTTCAGTCACGATGAAACCTGGTGCGATGACATTACAGCGAACACCATGCGGGCCCAGCTCAGCAGCAATTCCCTTGGCCAGGGAATTCAGCGCACCTTTGGCCGCACCATAATGCGTCATGGTCGGCACGCCCTGGAAAATCGACCCGCTACCGCACAGGATCATGGACCCACCTTCCCCACGCTCCACCATGTGTTTTGCGACTTCTCGCAGGGTAAAAACAACGCCGTGCTGATTGACATTCATCAATGAATTATAGGTGTCAGCGTCCATGTCGATGAACGGCTTCTGACTGGCAATTCCTGCATTTGCAACGACAGTGTCTATCTTTCCCATCGCGGACAATGCATCGGCAACGCCAGCGACAATTGCAGATTCATCGGACACATCAACCGACTGCGTGTGAACCTTCCCACCGAAAGCTCGCAGCTTCTCAGCAGCGCGCTCGTTTGCATCAGCGCGACGTCCCCAGATCACCAGATCACTTCCCGCCCGCGCCAATCCCTCGGCATAGCCAAACCCCAATCCGGAGTTTCCGCCTGTGACCAGCGCTACCTTACCTGAAAGATCAAAGAGATTCTGTGCCATTTTAGCTATGCATTTCCTCACTATCAGCTATTCCGAAATCATGGCTAAACCCGATTGAAGCCAAGACCGCATATCTTTTGGTAGGACAACGCTTTCAATTCTGCCTTTCTATCTCGCCCAATATAAAATGAGCGCGTACGCAAAAAGGGGATGATAAGAATGGCCAAAGCGAAACAAACCGGAGAAGTCTTCGAAATCACGGATATGTCCGCGCCCATTCTTACTGAAATGCAGAAAGCTGCTCTTGCTGGTGCATCACAGGCGAATTTCGATTTTTCATCAGACACTATTCTGGAAGCAGCCAAGGAGAAGACTGGTCTCAGCGATTTTGGCGAAATGGATTTTGTGGAGCGACTCGATCTCTGGTGTGAATGCGTCAAGGAAGACGAATTTCTCAGCCCTATCTCGCACGCAGCGCTTTGGGGCATGTTTGTTCGATATGCCAGTGATCGTCTTCGGGTAGAAGACATCTGCAAGCGTCACCCCGAAATCCTGGATATCGAAATCGATCGGCCAATCATTGTCGCAGGCCCGCCACGCTCGGGAACAACGCACCTTCTGGGACTTTTGTCTGCGGATACGCGCTTGCGATCCATGCCATGGTGGGAGGCAGTAGCCCCCGTCCCGACAGCTGAGGATGAACCGACGGCTGACGATCCTAATCCGCGCTGGACCCGTGCCGAAGCTGGTTGGCAGCAACAGGATGCCATGTTGCCCCTGTTCAAGTACATGCATGAATTTTCACCCGATCACATCAGCGAGGACATCGAATTACAAGCACTCGATTTCTCGTCGTACCTTCTTGAGTGGATGGCGCTGGTTCCAAGATGGCGGGATTACTATCTCAGCCATGATCAGAGCAGTGTCTACGCCTACCTCAAGAAGGGATTGCAGGTTCTGACCTTCCTGAAGGGCCCCAACCGCTGGGTCATCAAATGCCCGCAGCACATGGAACAATTGCCTGTACTACATTCAACCTTCCCGGATGCCACCTTTGTGATCACGCACCGTGACCCGGTTGGCTCAATCCGCTCAACGCTGTCCATGTGGCTGTACGCATCGCGCATACTTCGTACGAAAAGTGACCCGGAAGAACCCAAGGGCTATTGGATCGATCGATACAAAACCCTGTTGGAACGCTGTGTAAGGGATCATCATGTGCTTCCTCCCGAACAGACAGTCGACGTCTTTTTTCATGAGTGGATCAAGAACCCCGATCCGATCCTGAATGAGATATATTCCAAGGCGGGCATTACATTGGATGCTGAAACGCTATCGACCATGCATAAATACCATGCCGACCACGACCCTGGCGTTAAGGGAAAGGTCATTTTCGATCTGGAACGGGATTTTGGTATAACCGCCGATGACATCCGCAAGGACTTCGAATTCTATTTCGACCACTTCCCTGTTCAACGGGAAGTGAAATAACAGATATCAAGGAGATTATCCGTGACGACAATCAACGTAATCAGCCGCGATGGCTCGACCAAAGCTGTAACCGCCGAACCAGGTCAGTCATTGATGGAACTGATCCGGGACGCTGGTTTCGACGAACTACTTGCCATGTGCGGCGGTTGCTGCTCCTGCGCGACATGCCATGTCATCGTCGATGACGCCTATGCGGCAAAACTGCCAGAAATCAGTGAAGACGAAAGCGACTTGCTCGATGGTTCTGAGCATCGTGTCGAGAATAGCCGCCTGTCTTGCCAGGTCGCTGTAACACCTGAACTGGATGGCATGACTGTAACGATCGCTGAGGAAGACTGATCATGAGCAGTCCGCTAACCGAAGTCCTGACTTTCTTTGATGAATGGAAGCCGACTTTGGCGGACATGCTCTCATCCATGGAACGTCGATTTACCGATCAGACGATCTGGGAGAATGTAGGGATATCACGGACGGTTGGCTTTTCAGAGGCGAAGGCGTTCATGGATGGCTTTGCGCAGATGAAGCCAATAGAAAGTGGCGAAGTGATCGTTCATCACGCTGCTGAGGCGGGAAACATCGTTCTGACCGAACGAACAGACAATTTCCACGACAAGTCCGGAAACCTGATTGTCTCCCTCAAACTTATGGGCGTGTTTGAGATGGAAGGCCCCAAGATCATTGCCTGGCGCGATTACTTCGATACCGCAAAGGGATTCTGAGCGTGTTTGAAGGCAAACCAGTTTGGGCTGAATTGCCGGTTCTTCCAGCCGATGAGCTTGTTCCATTGGTGCAAGGCTGGGAGTCCGCGGGCGTTGAAGGAGTCTGGGCTCCGCAGATCTTCGGCGCACCATTTACCGTACTGGCCGCTGCTGCCGCTGTAACAAGCAGGATCAAACTGGGTACGGGCATTGCGCTCGCCTTCACTCGAAGCCCATTGGAAACGGCCTGTAGCGCAATCGATCTGGATCATATCAGCAATGGGCGAGCTGTTCTCGGGCTTGGCTCCAGCGCCGAACGCCAGATTGAAGGCAGTTTCGGAATGCCTTATGGCAAGCCGCTGGCCCATATGCGTGAAGTCGTCGCTCAGGTGCGCCAGATTGTAGCCTCAGGCCACACAGGAGAATTGGGACAGCTGGAAGGCAATTACCACACTCTTGATTTGTCCCACTTCCGTCTCGTTCGTCCGGCCCGACGCAACGAGATACCAATCTATCTGCCTGCCGTTTTCGAGAAAGCATGTGAACAGGCTGGTACCGTCGCAGATGGATTGCTTGGCCACCCACTCTGGACCACCAATTGGCTGCGCGACCGCGTCGGTGCCTCTTTGCGAACAGGACTGGACAAGGCAGGCCGAAATCGATCCGATGTCGACGTCAATTTGATGATATTCACCGTCATCAACCCTGATCGCAAAGAAGCAATTGCTGACGCCCGCGCCAATATCGCCTTCTACACCCAATCACCACAATATATGCGCTATTTCGCAGAGATTGGATTCGGCGCGGAAGCGAAAGCCATCCAGGCTGCATTCGCAGTTCAGGACTATGAAGCCATGGCAAATGCCTGCCCTGATGAGATGGTGACCGCCATCACGATATTGGGGTCCGCAGATGATGTCCGAACACAGGTTCTTGAGCGGCTTGCATTCGCAGATTCGATCACACCGGTTGTTCCACAATTCGGAATGCCTGAAGACAAGGCCGCTCGATACCGCGCAAACATCGCGGATCTGTTTTACCAGTAAAGCGACCACCTTATCTGGAGGCCAGCAAACCCGCCAGGAGAAACTCAGCCATGGCGTCCGCCTGCTTTTCCGGCGCGATCCCATTTCCGTCGGCAACGGCCTGGTCTGGTAACAGCTTGTTCTGCAGTGGACCGAGCGCAAAATAGGAACCAACCCCGTTCACAAGCAGGGCCAACAGCATGCCTGAATCTATAGGTGTCAGCTGCCGTTCTTGCGCGACTTCGGCCAGCAAAGACTGCAGACGTTCCTGAAAAGGCAAGATGAACTGCTCAACAAGATAATCCAGTCGCCAGCTTTTCTGCTGCCCTTCCTGGTGACTGATCGCAATGATGTCAGAATTGATGATGGCCCAGCGACAGAAACGATAGACCAGCTCTCTTAGCCTGTCTTCTGGTGCGCCTTCTTCGGCAAACGCACGCTCAACATCACGCGCTGCCTCGTCCAATCGCCAGCCCACAGCCGCTTTCCACAACTCAGACTTACGACCAAAGCGGACATTCAGAAGATTGTGACTGACTTCAAGCTCTCGCGCCATCGCTCGCATGGTTGAAGCTTCATAGCCATATGCCGCGAACATGGTGAATGCCGTATTCAACAGATGAGCTTCGTCAATGGAGTTGCTGGTATCCGCCTTCGGACGACCACGTTTGCGTTCACCAATAATGGCGGTTTGATCAACTTTAATGGGAAAAGATTTCGTCACGGATGCGGGCATTTCCTTTGAATTCAATTGACAATTAAATTGTCATCTGTCAATTTAATTGTCAATTAGCGTATGAAAGAGCACGAGCCTCGTATGAACAAGTCAGTTTGGTGGGCGGTCGCCCGTTCTGAAGAAGTGAATTCGGACAAGCCGATCAATGTCAACATTGGTGACGATCCAATAGTGTTGTGGCGTGATCATCAGGGAACAGCCCGCGCTTTGGAGGACCGCTGCCCGCATCGCCGCGCACCCTTGTCATTGGGCTGTGTGCTCGGCAATGGCATGATCCAGTGTGGCTATCATGGTTGGACCTATGATGGTGAAACCGGGCATTTGAAGGATATTCCAAACCTGAAAAGCGACGCCAAGTTTCCAAAACTATACCGCGCGCAGGCCTATCAGGTTGTTGAAAGCGGTGGATTTGTCCGTCTGTGTGCTGATACCAAGGCCACCCCAATTGACGCTCCTTCACAATCACTCCCCCTTTCGGGAAGTGTCGATGTCGCGCTATCTCATGATCAATATCTTGCGGCACTGTTCGATGACCCGTCACTCGTCATCTCCATACGCGGCGTATTGTTCACGCCTTACCTCATGTCTGAACTTGCCGAAGTCGACGGACAATTGGTTCTGGAACGCTCCTGCAAATGGGCCGGCCCTCACTGGCCCTCGCCTTTCACATCAGACTTTCCCATCACACTTCGGATTTCAACGGATCCTGTCACAGGTGAGAGCGAACTGCTTTTGCGAGACGATGCATTCAAACCTCTGCTCCGCGCCAGGGTCGCACCCGTCCCTGCCGCAAGAGGGGTAACGCAAGTGCGCTGGCGCGCAAAACTTGAAAGCCAGAGATCCGGACTCCGAGCCAAACTGATGGGTCTGGGCCAACCTTTCTCAGTGCTGTCATCAGTTGATGGAGCCGCACTACGTGTCCTCAGACCGTCTGCCTCGATACACGCAGCTGCCCTGAGAGAAACGATGACTAACACCCAGCCAGCGGAAGCTGGCGTCGCTTGAATTTCTGAAGGAGACGATCATGCTTGACGTTAACGACACCGCCCAAGCCGATGACTATGTCGATCCGGTTACCTCAGATCCGCGAACATTCGCTGCCAAGGTCAATTCGTGGGTGCCTCACGATATTGTTCTGAAAGATGCGTGGTTTCCACTCGCCCACAGCATAGCAGTAACAAAGAAGCCTGTGCGCCGCGCAGTTTATTCCCAGCCATTCTTCCTATGGCGTGAAGGTGAAAAAGCGGTCGCTGCAGAATTTCATCCAGCCGAAGACGTAAAGACTGCCAAGAGCGAATATTCTGATGCCGCCGGTCGTTATCCGGTCATCGAGAAATATGGATATGTCTGGGGGTGGTTTGGCAACCCGGCCAATGCATCGCCTGAACACATTCCAAGTCTGCCCTACCTGCCTGAAGATGGTGGTCTGCCCAAGCACATGCTGGGTACAGTGCGCTTTGACTGTACCGCGCCGCTCAGCCTGGAAAACCTCATCGACCTCACCCATGCTGACTTCCTGCATGCAGATGTGGTCGGTGACGAGAAGATGGACAAAGAGACTGTTGAAGTCTTCCACGATAGTGAAACCATCACTATGGTCCGCACCTGCAAGAACAAGTCGGTCGCTCCGATCATGAAGATGTTTGGTGGCGTTAAGGATGATGTTCAGCAAGTTCGTCAGGTAATCCGCATCTATCTGAGGAGCCACGCCGCCATTGCATATGGACGGTTTGACCCCGGCGACAATGTTCAGCTGTTCCACCCTTGTGTGCCGGAAACGCGTGACCGCACGCGGCTGGACTATGCAATGAACACCTCCAATGTGAAGAAGACGAACCCCTTCCGCTACATGATGCCCAAGGCAAGCTACAAGGTGTCCCGCCAGGACAGCTCCATGACGAGCCCGCAGAGCCCACGCTATATGCAGCCTGAAAAACGTAAGGACCTGCACTCACCGCTTGATGAAGCAGGTCAGAAATATCGCGTCCTGATGATGGCACTGGCCGAAAGACAGGCCAAAGGTGACTTCGCTTATCGCGATAATGTGAGCGCAGACTGTAGCGAGATCATCGGATATCAGAAACCATGACAAAATTGACGAACGCGACCGGCGGCGACCGCCGCTGGTGGGGTGTCATGCCAATTCTCCCCGCACCCGTAATGGGTGGCATGGCCAAGCAGATGGAAGCCGTCGGTTTTGAAGGCTGTTTCTCACTTCAGATATATGGCCCTCCCTTCGTTCCCATGGCTGCTGTCGCTGCCATGACGGACACTCTTAAAGTGTCCACTGGGATTGCTGTTGCCGGAACACGAAGTCCGGTTGAAACAGCATTTGCCTCCATGGAACTTGATACGATCAGCCAGGGACGATTCGTACTTGGTTTGGGAACCTCAATCCACAGCGCTGTCTGCGGAATTTACGGCGAACCCAAGCGCAAGCTGCTCACGCATTTGCGTGAAGTGGTCAAGGTCGTTCGCTATATCAACGCCAATGCTCACAAGGGCATGGAACCGATTGAAGGCGAATATTTCAACGCCGAATGGACAGAAATGATGCTGACCGCACCGCCGGTGCGTGAAGAAATTCCGATCTGGATCGCGGCTTTGAAAGACAAACTCACAAGTCTCGCACTCGAGATCAGTGACGGCCTCATGGTTCATGCGCTCTGGACCGTGGATTATACCGTTCAGAAGAAAGCTTTCATCGAAGCAGAGCTGGCCCGCTTCGGCCGCAAGCGCAGCGAAATCGAGATCAATGCCTGGCCCTGGGTCGCCATCAATGACGACAAACAGCAGGCAATCAATGATAGCCGCGCAACAGTTGCCGGTTACGTTGGCTACAAGGCCTATGAACCCTTCTTTGACGCAATCGGATTTGGTGACCTTGCCCGCGCGTGCCAGCTTGAAGGCGATGAACACGGTAATGTTGATAGCGTGATCGACAATGTCTCCGATGAAATGGTCGAAGCGTTTGTCAAATGTGGCCCCGTCGATGAAGTCCTGGAAAAACTGGAACCATTCTGGGGGGTAGTCGATTCACTCTGTCCGATGACGCCTTACCGTAACTTGTCGATGGAACAGCTGACTCAGTACAATGAAGGCATCTTCAAGATGGTTGCCGAGGCCAAGAGACGCTCGGCCTGATCGGTTCTTTACTCAGAACCAAGGGCTTTTGTGACCAGCTCTTCACTGATCTTCCACAGCCGCTCAGCGCCTTCACGGCTTTGAGCGGCTGATGTGGTTTTGGCGACCGCCCGTTTGTAGAAATACTCTCCGGTGGTCGTGCCACCACCACCTTGCGCCAGCCAGATGATCGTGTCCGCTCCCTGCTCGGAGCTGATCTGCATGGGTCGGGAAATATTATAGATTGCACGCGTTATCCAACTCCCATGATTGGGGAAATTGGATGCGACAAAGCCGGGATGCACGGCGTTTACCCGAATGCCATCATTCGCCAATCTCGGCGCAAGGGCACGTGCATGAAGAATATTGGCCAGCTTTGACTGAGTGTATGCATTATTGGAACTGTAGTTCTCGGTCTGTTGCAGATCGTCCCACAACATGTCTTTTGTGAATTTGTGCGCAATCGATGCTGTGTTGATCACCTGCGCACCCGGGCCCGCTGCTTTCAACAAAGGCAACAATCGATTGGTCAGCAAGAATGGCGCAAGATGATTGGCGGCAAAACACTGTTCCAACCCGTCCGATGTCACGACCTGCTCTGCAGGAATAAAGCCGGCATTATTGGCCAGCACATCGATTCTATCGGTCATGGCGGCGACTTCGCCAGCAAACCGATCCACCTCAGCCATGGTTGAAAGGTCAGCCAATAGCATGTCTACCCGGGCATCGGGTGCAGCCTTTCGGATGTGCTCCATTGCTTCGGATGACCGGTCCGGATCACGACCATGAGCAATGACGCGCCAATTTTTCCTGGCGAGTTCACGCGCAACAACAAGTCCTATGCCTGAGCTTGCGCCAGTGATGACAATTGTTTTGATGTTCGCCTCACGCATTGAGCACAGCACGGATCGCATCGGGTATCGGCGTCGCGCTGTTCGTCTCAAGATCAATCACGACCATTGTGCTCATCGCACTCCCGACAATTCGGTCATCCTGCATCAACAACTGCTCCATATCAAAGGAACTTGTACCTACTCGGCCAACACGGGTTCCGATAGTCACACGACCAGGCCACAAAATCATGCCGCGAAAAGTGATCTCCGTCTTCACAATCACAAAACCGACCTGATCCTGACCATAGAACCCATTCTCACTGAGATAGGTTGATCGGCCTATTTCGAAATAGACGCCGAAAACAGTATTATTGACATGGCCCATCTGGTCCGTTTCCGAAAAGCGAACGTTTTCGGAAACCTGGAAAGGATAGTCGGCTATGTCAGGATTTTCGCTCATTCAGGAATTCGCACAGATGGATTGTCCCGCAATATAGCCAGTCACCATAGCAGGCCCAACATTACAACCGTGCGCGGGTGACTTGCCCTGCCAGATCGAATTTGCATCCAGACCAGCCGCCCATAGACCTTGAACAGGGACGCCATTCTCACCCATCACACGGCATTGGTCATCAATGCGCAAACCGACTGTCGTGGACCCGTCACCAGGGAAAATCTCAATGGCATAATAAGGGCCATCTCCCAGCGCTGCAAAACAGGGATTTGGTGTGTGCTTGGGATCTCCGATTTCAATATCAATCTGAGTGTCACCTTTGCCGAACAAGGTGTCCTTGCCGCTCACAGCATCGGCGGCAACCTTTGCGGCCGTTGCCTCCAAACCTGATGGATCAACCCCGATCTTGGCCGCCAGCTCTGCCAGCGTGTCACCTTTTATCAGATAACCACTGGCAACCAGTTCCTTGATCTTGCTGCCACCTGGCAAAGACAGACCCATGCCATATTTCTTGACGAATTTTTCGTTGGCAATGATGTGCGCAGGTACAGCGCCAGTTGCGTGCATAGCCTCGACAAAATGCACACTGGCTTCATTGGCAAAGCGCTCACCTTGCTTGTTAACAGCAATGCAGCCCGGTTTCGACATGTCGATAAGGTGGGCATAGCGTTCCAGATATCCGTCGTCACGCATGCGCTTGGACACGACAGCCCAGACAGCATTCACATGGTTTTCAGCGCCCATGACAGCGCCAGCTTCAGTTGCTGCATTGATACCGTCGCCTGTATTGTCATAAGGCATGATCGACACGTGTTGTTCGGCAAAGGGAATATATGCCTTACGCATCTGCTCATTTGCGGAGAACCCACCCGACGCCAGGACGACTCCCCTGTTAGCGGAAATTTCCTTAATGCCACCATTGATGCTGGCGCGAACGCCACAAACAGCTCCATCCTTGGTGACAAGACTTTCTACAGCCGCGTTTTCAAAGAGCTCCACCCCCGCTTCCAATGCAGATTTCAACAATCGGCCAGCAAGTGCAGTCCCCATTGTCAGGCGCGACCCACGACCATATTTGCCTTTGTCGAATGTAAATCGGATCGCAATCTTCGCCATGTGCCAAAGCGCACCGGGAGCTGGTAATCGTGCAATATATGGCAGATCGAACAGGTCGATCATCATCCCGCCAGGCGCATTGAATTCCTCGCGCGGGCGAGACAGGCGATCAAAGTCGTTGCCCAGTTGCTTGCCATCATATTCCATTGGTGCCAGCAGGCGGCCATGTTCTGCTGCGCCCTCTACCTCCGGATACCAGTCACAGGAAGGTGGAGACAGTGCGAAGTGAACGTCACTGTTCGCTTCCAGCCACTCCACCATGACCGGTCCATTATCGATATAAGCATCAATTAAGGCCCGCTCCGCGCGGTTGCCAACAACGGCCAATGCATAGTTTCTGGCGATCTCGGCTGAATCATCCACACCAGCCGCACGCGCCTGGGGACTGCCTGGAATCCACAAGCCTCCCCCGGAAATCGCTGTCGTTCCACCAAAGCGCTCAGATTTCTCGAGTACAGCGACCTTCAATCCGGCTTTCGCCGCAACAAGCGCAGCCGTAAGTCCGGCTCCGCCGGACCCCATGACGACAACATCGTAGTTCATATCTCAATTATCCATTGAATCTGTAGAAGCGCACATAATGGTGCGCATAGCCTGATCATCGATTCCGAGCTGTCCTGCGCAGTCAAGCGCATCCCAATATTCTCGCCACCACTGGATTTTGCCTTGAGAATCCAGAGTAAACACACCAACCACATGGGTGGTTGTACGTTGGCCTGATGCCAGCTGACGAACGGTATCAACTCGTTCGGTGAATACCGTATTTCCACTCACCGCCAGGTTGAGAATTTCGCAGCTGCACTCATCATAAAGTTCATATTGCCGCTGCATCTCTCCGACGATTGCGTCAGCACCTTCGCGAACAGGTGCGATGGGCACTATTGGTTGGTACCGTGCAGAGTCAGCGAGATATCCGCGTAGCTTATCTGCATCCAGCTCGGCGGTATGAAACAACGCAAGAAAATCACGAACGATATTGTCGTAGTTCATCAGTTACCCCTCCATTTTCCCGAAGAACCTCGCAACCTTTGCGGTATCGCAATACTCACGACCATGGATGATCTTTCCATCACGCAAGACAAACAGGTCATGATATTCATTGGCGTAGACTCGATCACCAAAATGGAATTCGGATCTGATCTCGGCCGCCACATTGTCGCCTTCTGCTACCAGACCGATGATATTCACCTTCCGGGGTGTGGCAGCCAACAGCATTCCGCGTACGTCATTCGTGTAGGTTTCACGTGAGATATCACCGCGGCCAAGCACCCACCACGAACAATCTGGGGCCTGTAATTCCTCGATGGTATCAACATCTCCAACTTCAACCGCGTTCAAAAATCGGGTGATGATATCCTTGTTTGATTTCGTATTTCCCATCTTTCGCCCCTGCATATCTGTGGGCGGAGTTTTGCACGACTGACTTCTCCCGCGCCTTTCCTTGGACAGGTTGCGCCCGTTGCATGTCTGCAATGCTAAGGTCGCAAATCTGCAATGATAAGCAGGCTCACTCATCAAAAAGGAGAGGTGCATGACCGCTGAGTCTGCCAATCACAACTATCGCTGGTACGTGCTTGGAATTCTGACGCTCGCCCAGACTTGTCACGGTATAGACCGTGCTGTCATCGGTCTGGTTCTCAAGCCGCTGGGTGCCGAATTCAATCTTTCCGGTGAACAACTCGGCCTGCTGGCAGGCCTTGGATACGGCCTACCCTTTGCAATCGCCGCCATTCCTTTTGGATATGCGGTAGACAAGTTCAATCGCAAAACATTGATGACACTGGCCCTGACGGCGTGGAGCGCTGCAACGGCTGTATGTGGTGCTGCGGCTGGTTTCTGGTCACTCTTGGCGGGACGGGCTTCTGTTGGCGTAGCAGAAGCAGGCGGTTCACCCACCGGAATGTCGCTGCTGTCAGATTACTTCGGCACAGACAAACGATCGACCGCCATTGGAATCTGGTATCTCAGCTCCGGTATCGGCTTCGCCCTCGCCTTCTTCATAGGCGGTTGGATCGTCGAGCATTATGGCTGGCGCTGGACATTTGTTGCCGCAGGTATTCCTGGCTTGCTTCTGGCTCCGCTCCTGTTCCTCACCGTCAGAGAACCAGTACGAGGACAGCAAGACGAGGCCCCTGTTCAGAATGATTCCAGCGTTTGGGAGCGCCTCAAACAGCTTTTTGCCATACCAGGTATGGCTTTCGCGATAGGCGCAATCACCTGCATCGCGACCGCGATCTATGGGATGAGCACCTGGTTGGCGACATTCCTGATCGACAGCCATTCTTTCTCGATCTCAAAAGCTGGTCTCACTGTGGCTATTGCTTACGGGATACTGGGATCGGTTGGCGGTCTGGCTGTCGGATGGGGAATGGACAAGATCAATGCGAGCCGGGGCGGATTCAATCCTGCTTTTTCTGCACTTCTATCTTCCTCGATACCCATGCTGACAGCCATTGCCGGCCTTCTAGCCGTTGCCGCTAGCGAGCCTGCAGTTGCGGTCGGTTTTGTCATGGCCGCGGGTTTCTTCAGTGCCTCATATAACGGGCCTGTATATGCGGTGATCGTCACGATTGCCGGACCTCAATTACGGGGACTGGCTGTATCCGCCGTCCAGATGAGTGCCAATCTGATCGGCGTCGGCTTCGGCGCGTGGTTGATTGGCAAGGTGAGCGACATTGTCGGCGGTCAGGACGGAGTTGCATGGGGTATCGGCGTCGCAATGCTTTTTTGCATTGCCGGCAGCATATTCCTGTTCCTCGCGAGCCTTCAGATCAAGAAATCCAATCCGGTGAGGAGTTGAACATGGACCCGCAAGCACCAGCACAATTCAAATCCAAGGTTGTTGACCCCAATTGCGTGCCGCGACCCTATCCGGAGCGCACGGACCACATCCCGACAACGATGGATGATATCAACGCCGAATGGCTCAGTCGGATGATGAGCTACAAATATCCCGGCGTTGTCGCGCGTTCCATGGAAACAGTCGAGCTCCTCAACAGCCACACAACAAAATGGCGTATCAAGGTCGACTGGAATGACGCTGGACGTGCTGCTGGATTGCCAGAAAACCTGTGCATGAAAGCCAATTGGTCTGGCGGGTTTGACAATGTCGATATTCACGCGCTGGAAGCCCGATTCTATCATTACATGGTCCAGGAAATGAAAGTACCGACCGCCAAATGTTATTATTCAGATTGGGATGATGACGGCAGCGCCCATGGTTTCATTGTTCTGGAAGACCTTGTTCAGCGAGGTGGAAAATTCGGCCATTCCACTAATGACAATGGCGTCGACATGATCACTGAAAACCTTGATGGGTTGGCAAAGCTGCACGGCAGCTTGTGGGGCAGCGACAAGATCAGTCCCGCCAATGCGCCATGGCTCCAGACGCAGATGGATACTCCTGTCGATAGCGATCAGGTACGTATCATGTGGCAATGGATTGAGCTCAATCTCAAGGAACCCGGCTTCTGTGCGATTGCGCCCAGGCATTACCTCGAAGATCCCCGCAAGGTGGAACGCGCCTTTGACCGGCTGGGCGAAATTGAACGCTCCCGGACGACACCGCATTGCATCGTGCTGGGCGACTGCCATCAGGGTAACACCTATATCCTGCCACATGGTGAGCGGCTCTGGCTCGATTGGCAATTGGTGCGGCGTGGCCGTCCATGGCGTGACCTGACCTATTTCATTATCGGGGCGCTTAGTATTGAAGAACGCCGCCACCACCATAAGGACATGGTGAAACAATATCGGGAATATCTGATCGCGACCGGGGCTCAGGGTGTTCCCAGCTTCGAGGACGCCTGGGAGGAAACCCGACTTTGGGTGATGTATGGCATTCAGGCCTGGGTCGCCAATCTGGATGAATGGGGACAGAACGGCATTCCCATGAACGAGCGTTTCTTTACCGCCGCCGAAGATTACGGAACCTGGAAACTACTGGGAGAATAACGATGGGTCTGGTTGAAGGAAAGGTCGCTATTGTAACGGGCGCAGGGGCCAATATTGGTGAGGCTTGCGCCAGAATGCTCGCCGCCCAAGGTGCAAACGTCATCCTTGCAGATATCAATCTGGCCGGCGCTGAACGCGTCGCCGAAGATATTTCGGCATCCGGTGGAACAGCCATGGCCTGTGGTGTGGATCTTGGTGATGAAGACAGCATCATCGCCCTCGTTTCTACCACCATGGAGCGCTTCGGCCGGATAGATGTGCTTCACAACAACGCGGCCAATACAGCAGCCGATCAGATGATGAAAGATGCCTCCCTTGCGGAGATGGACCCTGACGTTTGGGATTCGGCATTCGATATCAATACCCGCGGTACCATGCTCATGACCAAACATGTCGTGCCGCAAATGATCGCCAGCGGTGGTGGATCGATCATCAATACCAGCTCAGGAGTATCCATTCTGGGGGATGTGTTGAATCCGGCATATAGCGCATCAAAAGCCGCGGTGAACGCACTGACGCGAAACACGGCGACACAGTTTGGGCGGGCCAATATCCGTTGCAACGCAATTTTGCCCGGTCTGGTGCTCAGCCCTGTGGCCCGTGCACAAATGAGCGAAGACCAACTGGCAATGATCCAGCGTCATGTCCTCTTGCCACGCGAAAGTGTTGCAAACGATATCGCTGGAGCCGTCCTCTGGCTCGCTTCCGACCTTGGATCATTCGTGACCGGGCAAATCATCTCGGTTGATGGTGGTATATGCCATCACCAACCACATTACGCCGATATGATGGACATGATGTCTGCCACACAGGGATAAGGGTCAGGGGAATACAGATCTGACCTTATCCACATTTTCGTAACAGGAGACCATGCCAGCAACTATCAGATAACTGGCATGATTTCTTCGGCAACCCATTGCTGACGATCAATCCAGGCCTGAGCATCACTGATACCGGGCGGAAGCGGAACAATAGTCTCGGTGATGCCCAGCTCTTTCAACCAGCCAATCTGATCCAGGATCTTCTGCTTGTCTGCCGTACCGGGTGCACGAGGGTCATCAAGTATCTCGTGATGCGCGCCGACATTCAGCATTTCGAGGGCGAAGAAGAAGTCCAGATTCCGACCGTCATATTCCGGTTGCGACTTGATGAAATCAATACAGTCCGGAAAGGTCTCGGGAGGTGTGCGGAAAGGCGACCAGCCATTACCAAATTTCGCCACGCGCTTCTGGACGGCCTTTGCATCACCACCAAACCAGATCGGAACGCCAGGTTTCTGCACGGGCTTGGGACTGAAACCACAATTCTTGAAGTTCACGAACTCACCTTCGAATTCGGGATCATCCTTGGTCCACAACTCGATCATCGCAGCAACATACTCATCTGCCATTCTTCCGCGCTTGTCGAACGGAACGCCGAGCATGTCGAACTCTTCCTTCAGCCAGCCAACACCGAACAATGCTTCAGCGCGCCCACCCGTCATCCAGTCAAGCGATGACCACGCCTTGGCTTGAACAATCGGGTTCTGCAATGGCAGGATCGACACCGAAGACGACAGGCGCAAATTCTTGGTTCGTCCACCCAGATATCCCAGCGCGACCGTTGTGTGGAAATACCAGTCTCCGGAAAGTTCGATGTGTTCATTGGGGATGATGAAGTGCTCACCCATCATGCATTTATTGAAGCCAAGGTCGTCGGCAACTGCCATCAAGTGACCGACGTCCGCACCGTTCAGTTCCCCTTCCCATGGCTGAACCATGGCGGCGACTTTCATGCTATTGGGTACACCTACATTGAGCTTCATGCCACGCTCTCCTGACCGATTGAGTTTCAAGAACATGGCAGTTCAACTCGCGATGTTTAACCTTCCCATTGGCAGGCCGGATCCAAGCGAAAGCCTTGCGCTTCAGCAAATGTCAGATCATCGGGAAAATCGATATCGACCTTGAGCCCCAGCAGATGCAGCACTGGCATAGCCTCGATCTGGGCGGTGTGAAGCTTGCGACTGAATGGTCCGAAGCAGAATTCGAACTCGTCTCCATATCCTTGGGCCAGAGCAAGTGCATTCGTACCCTGCTCTGCGCGATCTGTTGCCAAGGCACTTCCGTGCTTATCAGCCAGCGCCACCATTTCCTGAACATCACTGATCTTGAGCAATGGCAGGTCAGCATGAATGATCAAGGACGATACCGGACCGAGTTCACTGCGCCATGCGGTCAATTCAGCATTGAGTCCGCGTCCCTGATCCTCGCGCCATTCACCACGCCACTGCTCAGGACGTTGTGGCGAAAGAACTGTTATACTTTCAATGAAATCGCAGTCTTCAAGTACTCCCAGAACATGTGCAGACATCCGCTTGACCAATGCAACACGTTCAGCCTCGTCCAGCAGCCCACTCAATCGCGACTTGCCGTTTGATCCCTGCTTGATCGGAACAAGGGCCTGCCAGCTATGCAAAACTGCCCCGCTGAGGCTCACACATGGCAAGTTGTCGGATTGGCTTTCCATAAAGCGTATTGCGTTCGCGCAATGGCCGCGCAATACCCTGCGCAAGGGCAATCATTTGCGGCACATCGAACAATTGCCCATTGGTGCCGCCGGCTGCACGAGTGATGGACTCATCCATCAGGACACCACCCAAATCATTCGCCCCGGATTGCAGCATGACTCCCGCACCTTCCGCGCCGAGCTTCACCCAGCTGGTCTGTATGTTGGGAATGGCACCATCAAGTGCGATACGCGCGACTGCATGCATCAAGACCGTCTCACGCCAGCTGGGGCCAGATCGGGTCTGCCCCTTGCGCCAGTTTGGTGCCTCCATGTGCACGAAAGGCAATGGCACGAATTCGGTAAAGCCACCGGTCTCCTGCTGAAGCCTGCGTAGCCGCAGCAGGTGAATCGCCCAATGATCATAGGTCTCCACATGGCCGAACATGATCGTGGAGGTCGTTTTCAGGCCAACCTTGTGAGCGGCCCGCATCACCGCAAGCCAATCATCGGACATGATCTTGTCGGGACAGATCACGCGCCGAACATCGTCGGAGAGGATTTCCGCTGCGGTGCCGGGTAAGGTCGCAAGTCCTGCTTCTTTCAAACCTGACAGATAGTCTTCATAGGAAAGACCAAGCGTCGTCGCACCATGATGAACTTCCAACGGTGAAAATGCATGTACATGCATATCCGGCACTGCCGCTTTAACTGCCGCCACGATATTGCGATATGTGTGACCATCGAAGCTGGGGTGTATCCCGCCTTGCAGGCAGACTTCGGTCGCGCCACGTTCATGAGCTTCGACTGTCCGTCTTGCAATTTCGGCGTGATCAATATTGTAGGCAGGACCGCGCTCGCTCTTGGTACTCCCCTTGGCGAATGCGCAGAAGCCACAGCGATAAGTACAGATATTCGTATAGTTGATATTGCGGTTGACCACATAGGTCACAGTCTCGCCGACGCGGTCCTGTCGCATCTCGTCAGCCAGATGACGAATAGCGTCAAAATCCTGCCCTTCAGCAGAAAACAGTCTTGCGATCTGTTGCTGGCTCAGTTCCTCGCCCCGTTCAGCTATGCCGAGCGCGACAGAAATTTGGCTATCGCGACCCACAACCAATGATGGCAGCACTTCAGGTGCGGATGCCCCTTCTCCCGGATGCCAGTCGACCTCTCGCGGTAATCCGCGTGCATCTACAGCACGACGAATGGCTGTCTGTAACGCTGGATCGACCCAATTCTCGATATCGCGCGCAAACGCCGGACCTATGGCAAGACGTTGACGCAAATGACGACTTGCTGCCTCTGTCTCGGTTTCCAGTTTCATCAGATGCGGCCAGGGCGCTTCGGGATTGACGTGATCTGGCGTAACCGGCGACACCCCGCCCCAATCATTCACGCCTGCACGAACAAGCTGAGACAGCTGACCCGGCTGCAAATTGGGCGGTGCCTGTATGGTCATCTCTGGACCAAGAATCAAACGCGCTGCCGCAATGGTCCAGAGATGTTCTTCCAGCGGGGGATCTTCCACGCTGCGCATCAAAGTGCCCGGCTTGGCCCGGAAATTCTGGATGATCACTTCCTGGACATGACCGTATCTGGCGTGAAGATCCCTGATCGCCAATAATGCCTCTATACGCTCAAGGCGCGTTTCACCTATTCCGATCAACAAACCGGTGGTGAATGGCACCCTGGCTTCACCCGCCAGCCGGATCGACTCAAGACGTGCGCGTGGCTCCTTGTCGGGGGAGCCATAATGCGGCATGCCCTTTTCACACAAACGCTCGGACGTGCTTTCCAGCATCAGTCCCATGGATGCAGAGAGCGGGCGCAGCGCAGCATAATCATCCCCGTCCATCAGTCCGGGATTGAGATGCGGTAACAGAGTGGTTTCTTTAAGGACCAATGCAGCAGCTGCTGCAACATAGTCCAGAGTGCTCGTGTAACCACGTTCGTCGAGCCAGGTTCTTGCAGCAGAATATCGAGCTTCAGGGCGGTCACCGAGCGTGAACAACGCCTCCCGGCATCCCGCTTTCTCTCCATCACGGGCAATCGCCAAGACCTCGTCCAACTCAAGATAAGGCGAAGGAAGCTCTGAAGGACGATGAGCAAATGTGCAGTAGTGACAGACATCCCGGCACAGCTTGGTCAGGGGGATAAACACCTTGCGCGAATAGGTCACTACCCGACCATGCCCCGCAAGCGTTGTGATTTCTGCTTCGTCCAGTATCTCGTCAAACGTGCAATTATCCAGGCGCGCCAGCCAGTCGCGCGCTTCTTCAGGAGCCCACCAGTTTTCGATATTCACTATAGAGCCCCTCTGGCGGTGGCGAGACCACTAATGGTCACGAGTGGATCTGCATGACCCGGAAGCGCCGCAATCAGGGTTGAAACCCCCATGTTATCCAGCTTGCGCATGACCTCGGTCATATGCTCTTCAGGTCCTGCTATTGTATCGAAATCCTGCAGGAACTCAGTCAATCCCATCTCATCCATGAGCTGCACATTCTTCCCACCAACGACGACATGTTCTGACGGATCATAGCGTGTTTGGAAGGCCTCTATCAATGGACGAACATTCGATGGCAGCATCGAAAGTGCCTGCGGTGTACGCAGCGCCATGGCATTGACTGCTATGAAGGCCTTGAGATCTTCGATTGCCTGGCTCCGCTCATGTCGAACAGATATGTAGCTTGTGACCCAGATATCGATATCATCGGCATTCCGGCCAGCACGCGTGGCAGAATCACGGATCGCCTTTATCTTGGTTTCGGTCGCCTCGAGGTTCTGATCTCCTGCGAAAATGATTGCCCCATCGGCCTCTTCCCCCGCAAGCTGCAGAGCCTTGGGCCCAAAAGCCGAATAGTAGATGGGCACCGGACGCGCAAATCGCAATGATTTGACCGGTCGCCCCTCCCATGCGATCTCTTCGCCTGCAAACAGACGCTTGTAGGCATCTATCTCAGCACGAATTTCCGTCTGTGTGGCGGGCATCCGTCCTACAGCAAGCACCGTGCTTCCGCCTGTCGCCAGCCCAAGCACGGCACGCCCACCCGTCAAATCGTCCAGGGATGAGAATGCATTGGCGGCCACAAGAGGATGACGCATGAAGGGCGAAGTCACCAATGAAGCAATCTGCGCCTTGGGAGCCTCAAGTGCGGCGATCGTCATGGTAGTCACCATTTCGTGCCATCCAGACGGAGAATCGCCAATCGAGATCAGGTCATATCCAAGATCCGAGGCAAGCCGCACTTCACTGCGAAACTGGTCTAGCGACTCGCCCCACATCGAACAGATACCAAGCTTCATGACTTTATCCCTCCGTTAATGCCCCGCATGAGGCAATGACATAGGCAGCAGATCAGCCTCCTCATCGAGATTGTGACGCACGACATAGGCCTGCCAGCTTTCCATCATGTCGGCGAACAGATCTGGTTTTTCTTCTTTCAGGTCCCTCGTCTCAGCCGGATCATCGAACGTATTATACAGATGCCAGCCCCCATCACCCATCGGAGGTAAGATCCGTAACGCTTTCCAGGGACCGGCACGTACGGATGCTTGTCCGTTAAACCCGAATGCCACATGTTCGATTGGTCGATCATCATTGCCAGATGACAGCCAAGGCATAAGATTCTGACCTTCGATTCTGGCGACTTTCATGCCGTTGACCGTTTCCTCCTGAGGAACGCCTGCCAATGCCAGCAAGGTGGGTGTGATGTCCTGCATATCTCCGATTACAGCATTGGTTCCGCCGCCCTTAACGCCCGGTGCTTTAATGATCATCGGCACCAGCGTTCCACCTTCCGTCACAAACCCCTTGAACAGACGCGACGGTGCGGCGATAGCACTGGCCCAGCGTGGATCCTGAAGCAGAAAGCTGTCTGAGCTCCCCATGGCTTCCAGACTCTGGTCAGCGTTTGTGTAGCGCTCAAGAAAACCGGGCATGATCGAATAAGGCCGCGGATCTTCACCTGCCGGACCGTTATCCGACATGAACAGAATGATCGTGTTTTCATACTGGCCTGACTGCTTCAGCTTATCCAATACACGACCGATATTGGCATCCATTCGCTCGACCATGGCAGCATAGACCGCCATCTGGCGCGCAGCCCGTACCTTCTCATCCTCCGAGAGCGCATCCCAACTTTCCTGTGGTGGACCAAATCCGGCTGTTGTTTCCGGCACTTTCCCCGGCAGGACATCAGCTTCACGCATTCCGACCAACCGGTCCTGAGCCAGCTTTGCCCACCCGCCTTCATAGGTCGTCTTGTAAGTTTCGATATTTTCTTCAGGGGCCTGCAAGGGTGAGTGAGGTGCAGAATACGAAAGATATGCAAAAAACGGCTTGGCTTGATCTCCGCTCTCGACCTGTTCGATCATCTTTTCAGTAAAGACATCCGACGAATAAAATCCGGCTTGTGGTTCGTAAGACTGATCATTTTCCACATATGTCGCGCCGCCAAGGCCATCATCATGTGTCCCGAAACCGCCATCTCCAAAGTGATTTGACGCTCCCTGAAGCAAAGCAAAACTGGTCTGGAACCCGCGTTGAGCGGGCCTTTGCCCATCTTCCATGCCCAGATGCCATTTACCTGACATGGATGTTCGATAGCCGGCCTCGGACAGACGCTCAGCCAATGATGCCACACGTGTGCTCAACACTCCTTCAAAGCCCTCACGTCCCTGATAATGAGCCGGAATATGTTCTGCCATCGCTCCCAGGCCCGCAATGTGATTGTCGGTTCCCGATAGCAACATGGCCCGTGTTGGCGAACACGAGGGTGCACTATGAAAATGCGTCAGCCGCACACCATCTCCTGCCAACCATTCAAGGTTGGGCGTGCGAATCTCTCCTCCATAGGGGGCGACGTCGGAATAACCTAGGTCATCAGCCACTATAACGAGTATATTAGGAGCCTCGTCTCCCAAGGATGCTTCACCCATGGTTGTACGAGATGTCGTGCAATTGCTGATAAGCACTGCAATTACTGCGCAACACATCAGCCTGAACCGGACTTTCACTCGCTTGCCTCCCTAGTCAACATCATGTTTCGGCCAAACCGATGGACATGAGCGCCAAATGGTCTTTCGCGTCTGTGGTGCGCGAACAAGTCACCCGTCAGTTCACATGCTCAGTATGCGCCACGGAAGCACCGTGCCCCTCAGACATGGCGTTTACCGCGCCACGCATCTTCTGTGTATCATCCGTAAAATACCTAAACTTCGGCGGGCCTGATCAGCCTTCCGCAAGGTAGGAAGTCAGGACAAAATTCCATATTTTCGGGCACGCGCCACTGCTTGTGGTCGCCTGCGCACGCCAAGCTTGTCGTAGATCTGCTGCATGTACCATTTCACGGTACCTTCGGTCAGCCCCAATCGGTCGCCAATCTCACGATTGCGCAGTGAACCGCTTACAAGAGTGAGGATCTCCACTTCACGCAGCGACAACGCGCTTCCAAGCCCATAATCGTCATCTTCAGTTTCCTCAACCTGGGCGTTTCCCTGAAACACGGCGACCAGCTTGGCGGCAAATCTGTCAACTGGGGTGTCAAGCAAGGGGCCACTGCTATAGGCCTCAACCAGAAGGGAACCGATGGCCTCACCCTCGTCGACAAAAGGACGTATCCAGCCACCTGGCTCAGCCAGTTCGACAGCCGCACGCACAGACCGGCGTGCCTCTGAGCGATTCCCTGCCAATACAGCAATTTCCGCCAATAACAGCTCAAAGGTCACAGCAGAACGGGAGGCTCCGCGTTTGCGAACGACTTCCAGCCATCTTTTTGCAATCTTGCGAGACCGGACCAAGCGGAACCGGTGCATTTCAAGACGCAACCACGCTGTCGCCATGAATTCATTGAGACGCGTTGGATTGAGTGTAGGAACTGGCTCCCCCTCAAAATTGAGGTTACTTGACCAGAAAAGCTGCTCGGCTTGTTCAAGTTGACCGAGCTTCACCAGCATCCTGATTTGTTCTGAAATCACCAATGCCCGCAGACGATCCAACCCACATTCGATAGCGACAAGATGTGCCTCTTCCAGACCCGAAAGTGCACTTGCGTAATCTCCTTCGGCTGCCGCCAGGCGTGCGCGAACCAGATAACCTGACGCCAATTGGTCCACAAAACCCCATTGGCGAATCGAAGGAAGATAGCGCTCCACCAGCTCCCCGGCCTCTTTGAGCTCACCACATTCATAGAGCAATTCAGCCAAAGGAAGCGCAGGCAACGCAGCAAGACCTGACACCTGCCCTTCCATTTCAATTGCAACTGTATGCGCTTCCGTCAGAAACTGACGCGCCATCTGTGTTTTACCCTGAGCCACCAAAGTGGGAGCCACAGAAGATTTAAGCGCAATCGAGGCAAAGTCCGCACCGGGACGACCCAGTGCCTTTTTCAGCTCCGCTTCAAGGCGCAGCATATCGTTGAAATGAAAGAGCTCACGTCTGGCGGCAAGCAACTGAGCCAGAAGCGTACAACTCAGATAGGGGTCATCATCCCCCAGATCGTCAAGAAGTCGCTCTGATTCACGCTCGACATACACCATGTTATCGCGCGCTGCTTCCAGCATGATCCGACGATGGCGAACCCGAAACCCTATCTGTTCCGCTGCATATTCGTCCAACTCACCATTTTCTGTCTTGACCGCAATCGCGGCTTCAGCGGCCTCTATGTACCGTTCGGCAGATTTAAAGGCGAGACGTCGACTGCGGCGCCAGGACATTGCCAACAACAATGAAGGACGACTTTGAAGGAGTTCCCAGGGTAGTTCCGATGCCAGGTCATCGACCCTGTACAATAATCCGATATAGATCATCGGTTCCACAAGGCGTTCGAACTGGTCTGCCAGGAATGTCGTGTCACCGCTTTGCACAGCATGATCGAGCGCCAGCTGCAGGTCACCATTATCCGCATAGAAGAGGCTCGCCCGGCGATGCAATTCAGACGCACGTTCAGGTGCGCGCATCATCAAACGTCCGAACACCATCTCGCGGAAGAGCGAATAGTAACGATAGCGGCTATGCTCACGGTCCAGTTCTGCGAGAAACAATCCTCGCTCAAACACTTCTTCCAGCATTGTTCGCGCATCAGTCGTGCTGACAACAGCGGCACAGGCTGACGGCGTTAACTCCCCAAGAACTGACGTATCGACAATGAAATCGCGCACATCCTGCGGCAATCCCTCGACAACTTCCTCATGGAAGTAACTCGCGAATTCGTGGCGCAGACCGGTGGTTCCGCGTTCTGGCGGATACCCCTCCGCCATATCGCGTTGCCATGCCCGCGCTGCGAGCACCAGACCAGCGGCCCATCCTTGCGTATCAACAACAATACGCTGAACCTCACTGATCGGAACTTCAGCATCATCCTGCTGCTGAACCAATTGAGCAGCTTCATCTGCGTTGAAACAAAGATGGCGAACCCGCACTTCCAACAAATAACCAAGCGAACGCATCCGCGCGAGATTGATGCGACATTCTCCGCGTGAAGCGATCACAGTCGTCATCGAATCACGCGCACTCGCGATCATCTGTTCGATAAAACTTCGAATTTCGCGCCCCAGCAATTGCGCATCGTCAATGAACAGAACCGGTTTTGGCCCGGAGAAGGATGACAGCCTTGTTAGCCAGGCTCTCGGGTCATCTTCAAGCGACGCATGAATGGGCAGCGTACCGGCCGACAGCATGGCCTGCCGTAGCGCTTCCTCGAAAGATCGGAGGGTATCAACGCCTGCACGCGCTGCTATCCAGAGCACCGGGCGCCCTTGCTCTCTCAAGAGTTCGGCCCAACGCAACATTGCTGTTGTCTTGCCAAATCCGGCCGGACTGCTGACCGTCACAACGCGCGAAGAACCGACATCCCCAACAAGACGTTCTATGGTTTCGCGGACGACATATTTATGCGCCGCACGCGGCGGCACTATGGTTGTCGGAACAACGCCCATATCGAAACAATTGCCTCCCAATGACCGTGGCGACTATCAATTCGCCATCTTATCCATCAGCCATATAGAACAGCAGCTAACCGAAAATTGCAAGCCTCTTTTCCTATCGTCAGATAGGTTGCTAGCGCATGCAAACAGTCCATCGGTAGGCTCAGAAAAAAGGCTGCACTTCAAGCGCCTGGCCCGAAGACTTGTGAGAGGAACGCCCAAAATGGATTTCGAGCTGCCGGAAGAACACCGCGCATTCAAGGACATGGTGCGACGTTGGGTCGACAATGAATGCCCCAAGGAATGGGCGCGAAAACTGGAGGCGGACGAGCACAATTATCCATTTGAGCTCTGGGCTAAATTCAGCGAAGCCGGATTCCACGGCATCGGCATCGATGAAGAATATGGCGGCCAGGGCGGCGATGTGATGATGCAAATGTTGCTGGCGCGCGAGCTGGCACGCTCTCTTGGCGGCCTCGCCTGGATCTGGGGAATCACTTCCTTTGCCGGGTCAAAATCCATAGGCCTCTATGGAACACCTGAGCAGAAAGCAAAATTCCTTCCAAAGATTGCTGCTGGAGAATTGAGGGCAGCCATTTCCTTTACAGAACCCGATGGCGGTACCGACGTGCTTGGAAGCCTGTCGACGTCAGCAGTAAAGGTCGATGGCGGATGGGTGCTGAATGGTGCCAAGATCTGGTCATCGTCCGCACATGTCGCTGATTACCTCCTCGTTCTTGCGCGTACAGATTCAAACGTTGAAAAGAAGCATCAGGGCCTGACACTGTTCTGGGTGCCCGCCAAAAGTGAAGGCGTGAGCATCACCAACCTTCCCAAGCTTGGCATGCGCTCCATGGGCAGCTCCAGCGTCATTTACGAAGACGTATTCGTAGCAGATGAAAACGTCCTCGCAGAGCCAAACCGCGCCTGGTACACTTTGCTGCCGACGCTGAACAATGAACGTATCATGGTGGGTGCTTTCTGCCTCGGCGTGATCGATGGTGTTCTCGAAGATGCACTCGAATACATGAAGCAGCGCAAGGCGTTTGGTAAGACCATCGGTCAGTTCCAGATCCTTCAGCATTACGTGGCGGATATCGCCACGATGCAACGCACCACAGAACTTCTGCTGCATTCCTGTGCCGACAAGGCAGCCCGTGGAGAAAATGTCGGCTCTGACGCCAATATGCTCAAACTGTTCGCATCCGAAAATGCCAACAAGGCCGCTGATATGGGCATTCAGATACTCGGCGGCATGGGCTATTCTGCTGAAACAGATATGCAGCGCTATTGGCGCGATTCCCGCCTCTGGCGGATCGGCCCCATAACAAATGAAATGGTCCGGAACGGCATAGCTGAATCCCTGGGCCTTCCCCGCTCATTCTAAATTCCAGGAAAACAAAACAATGAAAGCCCTGTTGCTCGAAACATCCGACGGACCTGAATCAGTTCGGGTCGCCGAAGTAGAAACACCAGAGCCCAAAGCGGGTGAAGTGCGTGTTGCGATCAAGGCCGCATCAATGAACCACCGCGAAATGTGGATTGCCCGCGGCCTGTACCCAGGAATGGTCCTCCCCTCGACAATGGGCTGCGATGGCGCGGGTGTCATTGATATGCTTGGAGAGGGTGTGACGGGTGCCGCTATCGGCGATGAAGTCGTCATCTATCCCGGCATGAATTGGGGTGACAACCGCCACGCACCACAAGCAGAATTTGGTCTGCTTGGCATGCCACACCCAGGCACGATCGCTGAGTATATCTGCGTACCAGTAGAGAATATCGCCCAAAAACCCAGAGGTATGAGTTGGGAAGAAGCCGCATCTACAGTGTTGACCGGCCTGACGGCTTGGCGCGCCTTGATGTTCAAAGGCCAACTACAGCCAAGCGACACACTCCTGATCAGTGGTGTCGGCGGCGGCGTTGCGACGTTCGGTCTGGCTTTCGCAGTCGCGCTGGGCGCAAAGGTATATGTCACCGGTGAAAGCCAGGAAGTGCTGGACCGCGCCAAGGAAATGGGCGCGCTTGGCGGACTACTCTACACAGACCCTGAATGGCGCAGACAGGTCGGAAAGCTGACTGGCGGCGTCGATGTTGTGCTGGATGGTGCCCCTGCGCCGAGTTACGCCAACTATGTACGCGCCATCAATCCCGGTGCACGCATCGTGATCTACGGCTCAACCGCTGGCGACAAATTCGAAGTTACCGCAACAGGCATCTTCCTGAAGAGCGCGAGCATTGTCGGAAGTCAGGTCGGTGATCCGCAAGATTTCCGTGACATGCTCTCCTTTATCGACAAGCACAACATCAAGCCCGTGATCGAAAAATCGTTCTCCCTCGACGAAGCGCGTGAAGCTCTTCTTTACCTCGAGAAAGATCACAAATTCGGCAAGGTTGTGGTGTCGGTATGAGCAATTTGTTTGATCTCACCGGAAAGACAGCACTGGTCACTGGCGGTGCACAGGGATTGGGCCGGATGATCGCAGAAGGCCTGCTCGGTGCGGGTGCAAGTGTTGCCATCACTTCCCGAAAAGCGGACATCTGCGAAGCTGCCGCAGCGGAGATGTCCTCGCTGGGAACCTGTATTCCCCTTCCCTGTGACCTGTCGTCCCCTGAAGCCGCTGTTGAACTGGCTCAGCGTGTGCGCGAGGCCTTCGATGGAAAATTGAATGTCATTGTGAACAATGCTGGAAAAACCTGGGGAGGCCCCATAGACAGCTATCCGGACAAGGCATGGCCCGGCGTGATGATAGTGAACGTTCAGGCACCCTTCACTCTGATTCGTGAGCTCCTGCCTGAGCTGGAAGCAGCAGGGTCTTCTGAGGATCCCTCCCGCATTCTCAATATCGGGTCAATTGCGGGCAAGACCACCGCAAAACTTAGCGCATATTCCTACTCTGCAAGCAAAGCTGCAATTCACATGCTTAGCCGCGACCTGGCTGGTGATCTTGTTGGCAGAAACATAAATGTGAATGCTGTCCTGCCGGGCTTTTTCCCGACAAAAATGACAGCACATATGCGTGATGAAGAAGCTGTCGACCCTGCATTGCTCGGCAAAATACCTATGGCTCGAATGGGGCGCGCCGATGAAATAGCGGGCACCATTGTATACCTCTCATCACGAGCAGGTGCCTATGTCACTGGTGCCGAGATTCCGGTTGATGGCGGCATAATCGGTTGCGACTGACTGTGACCGGCCCAATCCGACCTATCCTAGGAAAGGCTATGCCGGATCGAGGCTGCGCCATTTTGATCCCGCAGGTTTTGAGACCGACCTGTGAATGGAGTATACCGTGATACCAGCGTTGAGCGAAAACCCTGCCAAAATGCGCGTCAGCGTTAGTCCTTTGGCAGATATGTTACTGAAGTCATGGGACCGTTTCCCGGACAAGGAAGCCCTTGTTTTCCCTTCCGGTCGCCAGTCATATGATGATCTTACCCGCTCAGTCATGAAGCGGGCCCGCGGTCTGATCGGACTGGGTATCAAGCAGGGCGACCATGTCGGAATTCTGCTTCCTTCAGGAACGGAATTTGTCGAAACACTGTTCGCCGTTTCCATGGTCGGCGGTGTGTCGGTGCTACTGAATGCAAGATACCGTGCTCCTGAAGTCAGATATGTGGTCGAAAATGCTGACCTTGTCGCGGTCGTGACCAATAGTGAATCTGACGAATTTGTCGATTTCGTTGCGCGCATAACCGAAGCATTTCCAGAGCTTGCACATTGCACGGACCCATATGCGCTCTCGGTCGCTGACGCTCCCAAGCTTCGCCGACTGATCCTTCATGGTGGCAAAAGCGCCCCTGGATTTGTGGACCAGAAAGGGTTTGATGCCGCTTCAGACGCAACCGACGATAACGCCGTCCATAATGCCCGGCTTGCGGTGAGACTGCGCGACACCTGCATGATCCTTTATACATCCGGTACATCCGCTCAGCCCAAGGGCTGTCTGCTCAGCAATGAAGCGATTTGCCGGGAAGCAAGCAACCTGGCGCGAAATCGTTGGGCCTTCACAGAGGAAGAACGCGTGTGGTCGCCTATGCCTTTGTTCCACATTGCTGCTATGCTTGCGATGTTGGGTGCCATCGAAGTTGGCGGAACCTATATCGGACAACCACATTTTGATGCTAGCGAAAGTTTGCGTCAGATTTCTGCTGAACAAGCCACAATGGTGTTCCTGCCTTTCGTTACCTTTCATCAAGCGATGATTGCCCATCCGGACTGGGACAAGACTGACATGACGTCTGTCAGGCTCATGAACAGCTGTTTCAGCCAGATGCCACAAGCCGTGGGCGATGCCTATCGCGCCAAAATGCCAGACGCATTGCAGGTTGGCACTTTCGGGATGTCGGAAGCCAGCGGCATTGTCACAACCGGTGGCTACGACATGGACCCTGAACTTGGGTTTCAGACGCTGGGCTATCCCCTTGCCGGCATTTCCGTCCGTATCATGTCCCCTGACAGTGGTGATGAGGTATCTGTCGGAGAACGAGGAGAAGTCTGGATCAAGGGTTACAACCTACTTGATGGATATCATCGCGATCCCGTAAAGACCGCTGAAGCGCTGGACGATGATGGCTGGTATCATTCCGGCGATATCGGTTCGATTGATGAACATGGACATTTGCGTTTCCACGGTCGCTTCAAGGACATGCTGAAAGTCGGCGGTGAGAATGTCGCTGCTGCCGAAGTGGAAGCCGTGCTTGCATCCCACGAAGCAGTGGAACTGGCACAGGTGATCGGAATTCCCGATGCGCGCCTTGCGGAAATCCCGGCAGCTTACATCAAGCTCAATGGAAATGCTGAAGTATCAGCCGAAGAGCTGATCAGTTTTACGAAAGAACGCATCGCTTCGTTCAAAGTGCCCCGGCATGTTCGTTTCATCGAAGAATGGCCCATGTCGGCTTCAAAAATTCAAAAATTCAAGCTTCGCCTGCAATTGATGGCGGAACTTGGCATTTCAGACTGAGGAAACCGGCATGCGCGTCATCATCACTGGAGCTGCGAGTGGAATTGGTCGTTCTGTTGCCGAGTCATTGGCAGCTGAAAGCAGCGAACACAAATTACTTCTGACGGATAGAGATGCCGATGGTCTGGCAGTCGTCGCAAATGCCATCGGTAGTTCTGCCACCACATGCGTCGCGGACCTTTCCAGTGCGGAATGCGGCGATCAGATCGTTGCGGCGGCATTGAAGCACATGGACGGCATTGATGGCGTTGTCAGCAATGCAGGCATCATTGCCGGTGCCCCTCTGGTTGAACAGACAGCTGAGCTGTTTGACAAGATCTACGCAATCAACACGCGCGCGACCTGGTTGTTGGCAAAGGCCGCTCACCCCCACCTGGCAAAGAGCCGCGGAGCAATAGTCGCGACAGCATCAATGTCCGCAACCCAACCTACTCCCGGTCTTGGCTTTTATTCATCGAGCAAGGCCGCTTTGCTCATGCTGATGAAGCAGCTGTCGCTTGAATGGGGTGGCGATGGCATACGCTGCAACACGGTCTCTCCCGGACCAACTTACACGCCCATGACCCAGGCGGGTTATGACGATGCCGACCGACGGGCCCAACGAGAATCCATGATTCCCCTTGGTAAGCTCGGAATGGCAGAAGACGTCGCGAATACAATTCTGTTTCTACTCAGTCCGAAAGCTGGCCATGTTACCGGCATCGACATTCTGGTCGATGGTGGAATGAGCAATAATCTCATGCCGGCGACTGGTGGTGGCACCGGTCAAAAAGCCAGCAAATAATCAATATTTAACGGAGAACACCATGCGCCTCGCACGCGTTACCAAAGACGGAAAAACCGGCCTCGCAGCCAAGTCCGGAGACAAGGTGACAATCACATTTGGTGAGGATGTTGCCGACCTTGACAGTCACATCATTGCCGGAACCCTGGCCGAAGCAGGAGCCAAGGCTGCCTCTGGTGAAGTCGTCGATGAAGCCAGCCTGACATTTCTTGCCCCGGTAGTGAAACCCTCCAAGATTATCTGCCTTGGCCTGAACTATCGAGACCATGCTGAAGAAGCAGGTCTTGGCATTCCGGACTTTCCTGTTCTCTTTGCCCGTTTCCCGTCGAGCCTGATTGGACATGGTGCTCCAATCATTCTGCCCAAGATTTCCAACCAGCTTGACTGGGAAGCAGAACTGGTCGTCGTGCTGTCCAAGGGTGGCAAGAACATCTCCGAAGGCGATGCACTGGCCCATGTTGCAGGCTACTCGGTATTCAACGATGCCTCGATCCGTGACTACCAGTTGCGCACGCCGCAATGGACAGCGGGCAAGAACTTCGATGACTCAGGCGCATTCGGCCCATGGCTGGTCACACCTGATGAACTTCCCGCCGGCGCTGCTGGCCTGAAGATCGAATGCCGCCTCAATGGCGAAGTGATGCAGAGTTCTAACACCGGTAACCTGATCTTCGATGTTGCGAATACGATCTCACTGCTTTCCACCTTCATGACGCTTGAAGCTGGCGATGTGCTCGTGATGGGTACCCCCGGCGGCGTTGGTGTCGTGCGCGACCCTCAGGTGTGGATGAAAGCCGGTGATGTCTGTGAAGTCGAGATCGAGCAGATCGGTTTGCTGAGCAATCCGATCGTCGCAGAATAAACCAAACAATGATCTGTCATCAATGACAGGCAACCTGGCAGGAGAGAGAGATGAAGCGCCCCAACGTTCTGGCTATCCATTCCATCGATCATTTTGCGCTCGATGTACCCGATCTGGAAGAAGCACGAGTCTATTTCACGACATTCGGCCTTGATGTGCGCGATGAAGGTGATGGTCTTGCCCTTTATACCTTCGGTAACTCTCACTGCTGGGCACGCCTCTCTCAGGGCCCCGCCAAAAAACTGCGTTATCTCAGTTTTGGTATTTATGCCGAGGATGAAGCCGCATTCGCCGAACATCTGGCTGCAAAGGGCGTGAACAAGATCCCTGCCCCCGCACGCGCCATTGAAGGCGGCATCTGGTTTGAAGGATTTGACGGGCTTCCGCTTAATATTCGTGTCGCTGAAAAGGCCACCCCAACCGACAAGAGTGAATTCACCACCATCAGTGCCGGCCCGGGTGAATGCGGTGCAGTGTTCAACTCATCAGCTCCGAAGATCCGTCCTCGTCGCATGTCACATTTCGCGATCTACACGTCCGATGTTGTTGCAGCGACCAAATGGTATGAAGAAACACTGGGCCTGCGACTGTCAGACGGCAGCGGTCCTGTCGTCGCCTTCCTGCATGGTGCCCATGGTAGTGATCACCACCTTCTGGCATTGGTGGGCTCTACGCATTGCGGCATGCATCACAGCAGTTGGGATGTGAGTTCGGTTCAGGAAGTTGGACTGGGCTCGGCGCAAATGCTGCGCGGCGGCTATCCCAAGGGATGGGGCGTTGGTCGTCACGTTCTGGGTGCCAACTATTTCTACTACGCGACAGACCCTTGGGGCAGTCATGCCGAATATTCGGCCGATATCGATTTCATCCCGGCTGATTGCGAATGGGCGTCAAATGCCAATCACGATCCTGGCGACAGTTTCTACCTATGGGGCCCGAACGTTCCAGAAGGTTTTGTCGATAACACCGAACCGAATGGAACCTGAACAATGACAACATTTGTTTTGATGCATGGCGGCGGCATGGGCGGCTGGACCTGGAAATTCATGCGCGAGATTCTCGAATCCAAGGGGCACACGGTCTACACCCCTACATTTACGGGATTTGGTGAGCGTGAACATCTGATCAGCCGCAGCGCCGGAAATGACGTCCATGTCAGCGATATCGTCAATGTCCTCAAATTCGAAGACCTGCATGATGTCGTGCTCGTGGCTCATTCCTATGCCGGTACAGTCGCTCCGGGCGTTCTGGCGCAGGCAGGTGACCGTATCAAGAGAGTCATCTATCTCGACGCAATCGTCCCGAAGGCTGGAGAGCGTATTGCTTCAATGATGGGATTTGCCAGCGAAGAAGAAGCTGCCGGACTGGATGCAATGCTTGAATCAGGTGAAGGTCCTGTCGGTTCTGGCGTGCACCTTCAACAAAGAGAAATGGCCAAGACCCATCCTCACATGATGGATCGCGACCGCGAAAAATGGTTGCTCGACAACCTCTCCGATCAACCAATGCGCGCGACCAGTTGCGCCATTCCGGTTGGTGCTGAATCGATCAAGCACCCGGTTGATTACATCGCAGCCAAACACACGATCATGACCGCCATGCATGAGCGCGCCAAGGAACTTGGCTGGCCAATACATGAGCACCCAGGCGATCACGCCTTTAATGTCGGCGACCCTGAAGGCGTTAGCGATATCATTCTGGAGATTGTCGGCTGATGGATATTTCAGGACTCTTCTCCGTCAAGGGCCGTGTCGCTCTTGTCACTGGCGGAAGCGCAGGCATTGGCCGCATGATTGCCTCAGGTCTCGCAGCAGCGGGCGCGCGTGTTTACATCTGTGCTCGCAATGCCGAGAAAGTCGAGAAAGTCGCCACCGAGATGGCGGGCGATGTGATCGCTCTTGCGGCCGATGTATCGACCATTGAAGGCATGAAGAAGCTGGCTGATGACATTTCATCCCGCGAGTCCGCGCTTCACATCCTGGTTAACAATGCAGGTACTTTGGCTGATGCACCGATTGATGACTTCAGTGAAGACCAATGGGACAGCGTCCTGGATCTCAACCTGAAAACACCGTTTTTCCTGCTCCAGAAGCTCCTGCCTCTCCTGCGCGCAGGCGGCACAGCTGAACATCCGTCAAGCGTTATCAATATTGGGTCGGTTGGTGCTCTGAAAGTCGGACCGCGTGAAGTCTACAGCTATCAGGCTTCCAAGGGGGCGATCCATTGGTTGACCAAGTCTCTTGCCAAGAAGCTGGCACCAGAGCGCATCACGGTAAATGCTATCGCACCCGGTTTCTTCGAAAGCGACATGACCGTCATCAAGGACGACGCCATGCGTCAGATGGTGGAATCCATGGTCCCACGCGGACGTACCGGTACGCCCGAAGACATGGCAGGCGCAACCCTGTTCCTCGCATCCCGTGCAGGTGCATATGTCACCGGATCAGTCATCGCTGTGGAAGGCGGATTGTCGATCTGAGTTTTGCACAAATCACCGCATTTGTGACGAAACCATCGCGCCTATCCTGATACCCAACTCCCTATCGGCCGGCAGGTGTTGACCCACATCAACTGCCGGAGAAGAGAGAAAAATGGCAATGAGTAATCGAAGCAATGGACTTTGACCTGAACGAAGAGCAGATCCTTTTTCGCGACGTTGTTCGCCGATGGGTCGACGCAGAACTCCCCAAGGACCTTATGCGCAAGCTGGAGGCCGATGAGGAAAACTACCCCTATATCATCTGGGACAAACTGAAGGAGCAAGGCTTCTTCGGAATCGGTATTCCCGAAGAATATGGCGGTCTCGGCGGCGATGTCGTCATGCAGATGATCTTCGCACGCGAAATGGCTCGCACAGCGGGCGGCTTGCTATGGGTTTGGGGACTGACTTCATTTGGTGGCGCAAAAACGCTGACGGTTGCAGGCACCGAAGAGCAACGCCAGAAATGGCTGCCTGCAATGGCCGCTGGGGATCTGCGCGTTTCGCTGTCAATGACAGAACCAGACGGTGGAACCGATGTCCTAGGCGCGATGAAGACCTTTGCCGACAAAGTCGATGGTGGCTGGGTTATAAACGGTGCCAAGATGTGGACCACTGGCGCAAAGGCTGCTGACAGGCTGCTTGTGCTGGCCCGCTCAGATCGCAATGCCGCCAAGAAACATCACGGCCTGACAGCCTTCTTTGTGGATGCAAACTCCCCCGGTATCACTTCCAGTTTGCTGCCCAAGCTGGGAATGCGTGCCATGGGTAGCTGCTCTGTCACCTATGATGACGTGTTTGTTCCTGACAGCGATGTTCTGGGCGAACCACACAAGGCCTGGAGCGCGATGCTTCCCAGCCTCAACAATGAACGCATCATGGTGGGTGCCCAATGTCTGGGGGCCATTGACGGTGTTCTGGAAGATGCACTCGAATACATGAAGCAGCGCAAGGCTTTTGGAAAACCAATCGGTCAGTTCCAGATCCTTCAGCACTATGTTGCCGATATCGCGACATCCCAGAAGCTCGTTGAGCTACTGCTCTATAATGTCGCGTCCATGCAGGCCAAAGGACAGCCCTGCGGCAATGAAGCCAATATGCTGAAGATGGTTGCAACCGAAAGCGCAGTTAAGGCCGCTGACCTCGGCATCCAGATCCTGGGTGGTATGGGATATTCTGCTGAAACAGATATGCAGCGCTATTGGCGAGACCACCGCATCTTGCGCATGACACCGATCTCAAACGAAATGGTTCGTAACACCATTGCCGAGAGCCTCGGGCTTCCACGTTCATTTTAGAAGGCATGTAATGATGGATGATTTTCCACCTGCTCCCGACGTTGCGGGTACATCTCTCGACGGCACAAAGGTCTTCACGATCAGTGCCGAGGAAAACGCAGCGCTTTGCCGTTCCACTGGTGTGGAGCCTGCGGCTGATGGTACTGCGCATCCGATCTATTATTACATCGCCACCCAGGTCGCGATGGGAAAGACAGTCGCTGGCGTCTGCGAGACATGTGAATTCGACGTCGATGACGGCCCCATGATGGGCTCTTCCGGCGTAAAGTTTGCGGACCCGCTCATGGTTGGTGAAAGCTACAAGGTAACCGGAGAGATCGTCAGCCTCGTTCGCAAACAAAGCCGCAAACTTGGAGTCATGGACGTGCTCACCTATCGCCTGCGTCTACATCCAGAAGCTGGCGGAGATGCTCTGCTTGAAACGGACAATGTCTGGGTCTTGCCGCGTAAGGAGCTGGCCGGATGAGTATGAATTTCAAGGCTGGAGACGAACTCACCCCATTCGTGATCGAGAGCGTCAGTCCCGATGCCATGCGTGATTGGTCGGTATTCCTGGCAGACCCCAACCCCATCCATCTTGATGTGGAAGTGGTGAAGGCAAAGGGACTGGGCGACAAGCGGATCAATCAGGGTCCGATCAATGTCGCCTATATGATGAACATGCTGATGGCCGCTGTGCCGGGCAGTCGTATCGAATCTATGAACTCGCGTTTCCTTGATAATGTTTATGAAGGAGACCACCTCACAGCTACTGGTACGGTAACGTCAGTAGATGGAAATCGACTGACTTGCGAAATCAAGCTGGACGTCGCTGGACGTGGAACCGTCAATAGCGGTGTCGCAACACTTATAATCTGACTCAAGGAGTTTTACTGATGCCTAGCGGACCTTTTTCCCACGTATGCATGGTCGTTCGCGACTTGGACAAGGCTATTGAGGACTGGACCAAGATCCTGCGTGTACTTGATCCACAGAGTCTGGAAAAACCTATCGTCAAATATGACGAGTTCTCCAGTGGCGACGATGCCGGCATGAAGTGGGCAACATTCGTCAACGAATATTCCACCGAGATCCAGTTCATCCAGCCTGCCCCGGGCACCCCAATGGGCCGCCGGTTGGATAAGGTTGGTGAGCACGTCCACCACCTTTGCTTTACGACCGATGATGTTCCTGGTGCCATGGAAAAACTGAAGGCTGAAGGCCTTCACCTGCCTGGTGACGGTCAAACCTTCAATGACCCCGACATGACTTGGCAAAAATGGAGCTGGGTCGGCGCAAAGAGTACGCATGGCTGCCTGATCGAAGTAGCCTCTCCCTATGAGAGCCACGACGACGGTAAATGGCACCACGCGCCGAACAAGTTCGCCTATAAAGGCCCAGGCGAGCACCCTTCTCACGCAGAAACTGTTCCTATTACGGCAAACTGATTTGTCTGGAACACTTGTCCGCTACAAAGGGGACGGGCTGGAACTTGCGGGGGAAGCTTATGGCGACCCCTCAGCTCCACCCGTCCTCTTTTTTCATGGTGGTGGTCAAAGTCGGAATGCATGGCGCGGTTCGGCGCGCATTGTCGGAGAGTCCGGATATTACGGCGTAACCTTTGACCTGCGTGGTCATGGTGACAGCGACTGGGCTGCCGATGGTGACTATCTGCTCGACGCATATGGACGCGACGTAGAAGCCCTTCTATTCCAATTCAATCGCCCCGTGACACTGGTTGGTGCCTCCCGTGGTGGCCAGGCAGCGCTGGTTGGTGGATCACGCCATGAAGACCGCGTCAGGCTCATCATGTTGGCGGATGTGGCCCCCATGATGCGCGACGACGGAATAGATGGCATACGTGCCTTCTTTGCCGAAGGTGAAGCAGGTTTTACGTCATTGGATGACGCTGCAGATTCCTTGGCTCAGCATCTGGATCAACCTCGCATTGCAGATGCCAGCAAGCTTGCTCGCGCGATGCGCCAGGATGATTCCGGTCGGTTTCACTGGCGCTGGGATCCGGCAACGGGACATGCTGAGTTTCTTCATCCCCCCAGTGAAGGAGACGCCATACTGGCCGCGGCCAAGCGCGTCAGCTCTCCGGTCGTAATGGTTCGGGCCGAGCTCAGCCATTTGCTAACAGATGAGGGCGTCAACACGTTCAAACACCTGACACCACAGCTGGAAGTGGTCATGGCGAAGGGAGTCGGGCATATGTTTACCGCTGACCGCAATGATGGCTTCGCTGCCGAATTGCTGGAGTGGCTGGAGAGGACGCCTGAAAGGATACAGCCATGACAAAACGTGCGGCATTCGTCATTGGTGCGACAGGCGGCCTCGGCGAGGCCTGCGCGCATGCATTGGCGCGCGATTGGCGCGGGATCGCCCTCGCCTACCGCTCCAATGCTGACAAGGCTGTAGAAATCGCTGCCGGACTACCCGTCGACTGTGAGGGCTGGCCCGTGCATTGCGACCTGCTCGATGCATCTTCAGTGGAGAAAGCCATCGCCTCCGCTGACGATCATTTCGGTGAAATCGGCACAGTCGTATTTGCTTCTGGTGTCGCCATCCCACAACCCTTTGTGAGCAAGATCAGCGAAGCGCAATGGCGAGAAGTGATCGAGACAGAACTGATAGGGCTGACCAGGACTGTATCTGCGACACTCCCGATTTTTCGCAAGCAAGGTTTCGGCAATTTTGTGATCGTGGTGTCAGTGGCCAATTATGCCTACCCACCCGGGGATGCGCTTTCATCAGTCCCCAAGGCAGCGATGGAATCTCTGGGCCGCGCAATAGCCAAGGAAGAAGGACGCTTCGGTATCCGCGCAAACATGGTTGCGCCCGGCATTATCGATTCCGGTCTTGGTGCGAGTTTTCTGAAAGAGCTCTACACACCCGAGATCTGGGAATCCCAACGGAAACGTATCGCGCTTCAACGCTTTGGTGACGGCACGGACATCGCCGAAACCGTCGCCTTCCTAGCGTCCGACAGGTCAGCCTATATCACCGGCCAGACAATAATCGTGGATGGCGGCTTCAGCCTGTAACCACGGACATTTCCAAATGACTGAATTTGAAAGCAATATCAGGGCGATTTACGATCACTGGAACGCAAGCAATGTTGAAGGCGTCATAGATGCTTTCAAGGCAATGGGCCCCCAAGGCTTCACTGTTGAATATGTTGGCGAAACACCTCTTGATGGCGTTACGGCAGTTAAGGATATGTGGAACAATTATGGTGGCGTCTGCAAGACAGAGATCATCCACCTTCTCGTAAATGGCAATGAAGCCGCAGCATTGATCCACAACATCATACCTCAGGAAGGTGGACCACCAACAATTCTTCCGAGCATTGAAACCTACCGGATCGAGGCCGGGAATCTGGTCGTGCGATATTATCACCAGACACCCGAAGGCACATACACAAGCGCTTGAGACATTTCGGTCCAAGGCACATGTTTTCAGATTGCACCCCAAAAGGTTTCACGTCATGAGCGATCGCAACCATTCACATGTCATGGCTTTTCTTGACGCATTCCACGTTGATGGAACGCCCGATTTTCAGGAACTGTCAGAATTTTTTGCTGAAACTGGATATTATCAGCCACTCGTACCCGCCACAGAACCGATCAAAGGCAAAGCAGCAATCGCAGCTGCGTTGGAGAAGCAGTTTCAGACCTATTACAACTGCCGGTGCGAAATCCATGCATCCGCTGCCATGGGCCGTTTCGTTTTCACCGAGCGTACAGACCACGTGACGCTCCATGCAGGCGACCGGAAAGTCGGCTCACGCGTATGCGCAGTGTTCGAACTGAATGACGAACATCTTATCATTGGCTGGCGTGAATATTGGGATACAGGCGATGTCATGAAACAGATGGGAGTCACGCCCGAACAACTAGCGGCAGCGATGTGAGATGTTGAAGCTCCATCATCTCAACAATTCGCGATCTCAAAAGATACTCTGGCTCCTTGAGGAACTGGAGCTCACATATGAGTTGGTCAAATACCAACGCCATCCGGAGACCCTGATGGGACCTCCAGAACTAAAAGCGCTCCATCCCTTGGGTAAATCTCCGGTACTTGAAGTGGATGGACAATTACTCAGCGAGTCCGGCGCGATTTGCGATTATATCCTTGACCGCTTCGGCAATGGACGTCTGGCACCGGACCCATCCGGCCCGGATCAGTTGCGTTTTGTCGAAAATTTGTATTTTGCAGTATCCGCTGGCATGAACCCGATCATGATCAAGGTTTATTGTCAGGCCTTCAATCTCACTGGCAGTCCAATGGATCTGGCAGCTGATAGCGAATTGCAGACAGCGCTTGAATATATCGAGCGCCAATTGGGCAAAGGCCCGTGGCTATTGGGTGATCTGTTCACTGTTGCAGACATTCAGATGAGCTTCATTCCCGAACTCGCCCGAACGCTTGGCACCATAGACAGGTATCCTGCCCTGAATGCGTGGCTATTGCGGCTCTATGAACGACCGGCCTTTCTGTCATCCATCGAACGCGGTGGCACTTACCAGTTTTCAATAACGACTTGAACAAAAAAAGGGGACGCTTGCGCGTCCCCTTTATCTGTCATTCCGAACAAATCGGACAGGACTTATTTGTATGGGTCGACTGGTTGAGGTGCTTCGATCACTTCAAGGTCGATCAGCATCGAATACACATCAGAGATCGAATAGATGTGGACAATCTTGTCACCTTCAAACTTGATCCAGCTAAACCAGATAACGTCCAGCTGGTTGCCTGTTGGCTTTACACCCATGTATGGGCCGCCAGTGTGCTTACCGTGGTGGTGACAAAGAACACAGATCTCGTCGTCACCTTTACCCCAGGCCTTCAGCGTGCGGTAGACACTCGGTGGGAACGTGTCGAAAAGTGCGCGTGGCGACGTATTCCATTCCTCGAACGTACCCAAATCCGGGCGGTTCGGGTTGGCATAGGTCATTTTGTCCTTGTCCATGAACTCGTCAAAGCCAGACCAGTCGCCAACATTCAGCTTGTCATGCAGGTTCATCCACTGGTTCACCATGAACGTCTGACGTTCGGTAAGACCATCTGTGATTTCAGCGCGTTTTGCTGGCGAAAGTTTGAAGTCGTCTAGCGTAAAAGGCGGAAGGCGTCCGGCCATGTTGATTCTCCAATATTAGGGCCGACGAATTGCGGCGTGAAACCTGATCAGTCACCCAAAGATGACTGAGTTCGAATGTGGTTTTCCTGTTTCATAGCCCTTATTGGACCTACCATCGGGCAGGCCATTGCATTGGGACCACTTGTTAGGAAACGCTAACAAAAAATGGGTGAGGACAATTGAAACCATGACGCTTTCGCTACAGGAAATGTCGGACCGTTTTGAAATTCAGGATCTACTTGTCGGCTATTGCTACGCCGTTGATGACAAGGATTTTGATGCACTGGATCAATATTTCGTAGAAGACGCCGTTATCGATTATAGCGAGATGGTGGGCGTCAAGGGTTCACTTCCCGAGATCAAGGAATTTCTCCGCACCAGCCTGGGACCAATACCAATGGCCCAGCACGCCGTGATGACCACTCAGTACAAGATTAATGGCGACACTGCTGAAACGCGTACAGTCTGTCACAACCCAATGGTCGTTCCCGGAGATGATGGGCAGGAACAGGCGATTTTCTTCGGGCTTTGGTATGTCCACACCTTCCGGCGCACGCCCGATGGTTGGCGCATCGCCAGCCTTTATGAGAAAAAATGTTACAATCACAATCTTCCTGAATATGTGAAGGCGCAAACAATATGACCCCGGAGCAATTGGCCGCGGAAGCCATGGGGCAACCGATCAATCCAGGAATGATGGAAACCGGTAGTTTCTGGATCTGGGGCATTCTCGTCGCTCTTACGATTGCCTGGACCATCAAGGATCGTAAGCTTCCATTGTTTGGCTTGGTCCTGATCGCTGCAACCAGTTCATTCTGGCAGGAATTTTTCGGCGATTGGGGGGCCTACCTTGCCTGGAACCCGGCTTTCGACCGTCTGCCATTATGGGGTGATATGGCTTTCACCACGCCGGTCAAACCACTCTTCGTACCCTTCAGTTGGGGATGGTGGTTTGCTATTTCGATCCCCCTGCTTGTGATGCTCGTCAGATGGCTGAACCGCAAGTTTCCACGTGTCTCAATTACCGCGATAGCAATGCTGACGGCATTTCCATTGTTTCTGGCCTACCAGATCAATGTCGAAGGCAGTTCGGTTGCAAATGGCTGGTGGACTTATGATTCAATCATTGGCCCAACCCTTGAAAGCGAGAAAGGTCGGCTTCCACTTGTTTTTCCGCTCCTGATCGGATTGTGGGCCGGTGGTTTCGTGGCTCTGCTAGCCATGCGTGACAGCGACGGCTTGATGCCTCATGAACGCCGCCTAGGTGTAGCCGCCCGTCCAGTTGGATTACAGCGCGAGTTAGCGCGGGTTTGGGCCATGGTCCTTGTCTTCCAAATCACCTTCTTCGTTGTGAACATTGCACCCCCGATCATTGGCCGCCTCATATTTGGCGGTCCAAGCGCTTTGGTTCCCTGATCACCAATCCCGCGGAGCCGAATTCGCATGAAAATCCTGAATCGTATTTTGTCTGTACTCCTTCTCTTGTTGGCGGCAGGTTTGGTCTGGCTGGGCGTACAACTCGTCTTCGCAGGCGGCTCGATCTACTATGTGATCGCAGGTGCCTTGTTGGCGGTCACTGCCTGGCACTTGTGGCAACAATCTGCCGACGCTCTGAAATCCTTTGGGGTTCTATGGGTCGGAACATTACTCTGGGCGCTTATGGAATCCGGCCTTAATGGCTGGGCGCTGACCGGCAGACTAGGTCTGCTGACCGGGATAGGCGTGTGGTTGCTCATGCCATGGGTCAGACATTCACTTGATCTGCCCAAAACAACACCAATCACCAAAGGACTGCTTGCAGCCGTTTCAATCTTCATTGTCGGTGGTCTGGCATTGATCTTCTGGAATGACAGGATCACCGGCGGCAAGAACCTCACTGAAATAGCAGCAGGTCCTGATGATCCAGCAATGGGAGAATGGAAGACCTATGGCAATGCGCCTGGTGGCAACCGCTATTCGCCGCTGGACCAGATAACCCCTTCCAATGTTGGCGCATTGAAAGAAGCATGGCGTTATTCACTCGGCAAAGAGCCCAATGGCGAACCCGCTCCGTTCCAGGCCACGCCGCTGAAAATTAATGACAAACTGTATTTCTGTACAGGGTATAACGACATCATCGCGCTCGATGCGGAGACCGGCAAACAGGCATGGCGCTTTGTATCTCACACCAATGCAGACGGCATATTCGGTCAGACTTGCCGCGGCGTGACATATTACAAGCGTCCCGATGTGGAGCCGAATTCGGTCTGCGCCGAACAGATCTACACAGCCACAATCGACAGTCGCATGCTGTCTGTTGACGCTAAAACCGGCGAAGCTTGCGAGGCATTTGGTGACAATGGCGCGGTCAACCTGCTAACCGGCATGAGTGACGCGCCGACCGGCTATTATCATGTCACGTCGCCTGCAACTTTGATCGACGGCAAACTGGTCATTGGAGGTTGGGTAACAGACGGCCAAATGACTGGTGAGCCTTCTGGTGCCATCCGCGCATATGACGCTGTCACCGGTGAGCTTTCCTGGGCCTGGGACATGGGTCGACCAGATAGAACAGGCGAACCCGAACCGGGCGAAACCTACACCCCAGGCACGCCCAACAGCTGGAGTGTGATGAGCGCGGACCCCGAACTGGGCCTTGTCTATGTACCGATGGGCAACGCGACACCTGACTATTATGGCGGTCATCGCACCCCGGAAATGGACGAATATTCCAGTTCGGTTGTCGCTCTGGATGTTTCCACCGGAAAGCCTCGCTGGCACTTCCAGACCACGCATCACGATTTGTGGGATTATGATGTCGCATCACAACCTGTCCTGATTGACCTCAAGGATGGTCGCCCTGCTCTCCTCCAACCGACCAAGCGTGGTGAATTGTTCCTGCTGGATCGTCGCACAGGTGAACCAATTGCAGAGGTTGTCGAAAAGGAAGTTCCTGTCAGCAATGCTGTCGGCGAGCGGTCTTCTCCTACCCAGCCATTCTCGGTAGGCATGCCGAACTTTGCCGGTGAACGTCCTACAGAGAAAACCATGTGGGGTATGGCAATGGTGGATCAGGCATGGTGCCGGCTGAACTTCAAGCGTGCGCGTTTTGAGGGGTCGATGACTCCTGTTGAAACAGAGCGACCTTCGATCATTTGGCCTGGTGTTCTGGGTGGCCATAACTGGGGAAGCGTCGCAGTAGATCCGATCAATCAGATCGTCATCGTAAACTCGTCACACGTCATAAACCGCAGCCAACTCATCCCTCGGGCGGAAGCTGACGAGATGGGCCTCAAGCCGGTTGCCAAGCCCAGCTATGAGAACGTCGCTGGTCCGGTCGCACAAGCAGGAACACCTTATGCAGTATCGGTGTCTCCGTTCCTGTCGCCTCTCGTCGCGCCTTGCACACAACCACCTTACGGCATGATCAGCGCAGTAGACCTGAACACGCGTGAACTGATGTGGCAAAAGCCATTCGGCACAATGCGCGATAGTGGTCCCCTATTGCTGAGCACAGGCCTGCCAATTCCAATGGGCGTGCCCAATATTGGTGGTGCGGTTGTCACGAAATCCGGTCTCGCCTTCATTGGCGCCACGCAGGAGCACATGCTGCACGCCTATGACATCAATACTGGGCGGGAATTGTGGAAAGGCCGACTGCCGGCAGGCGGTAACGCCACACCAATGAGCTATTGGTCTGACAAGTCAGACAGACAGTTCATCGTTATCGCAGCCGGTGGGCATGGCGGGATCCTCTCTGGCTATAGCGATCAACTGATCGCCTATGCGCTTCCGGTAAACTCAGACAAGGAATAGCAGATGAGCACCATTGCAGTTGTAACCGGCGCAACACGTGGCCTTGGCCGAGGCATGGCACGAGGATTTGCCTCCAAGGGCGCAACCGTCTGCGTCACCGGGCGCAATGAGCAGGACCTTACAGCAATATCTGAAGAGATCAGAGCAGCTGGTGGAAACGCTCTTGCCATAAAGTGCGATCATTCAGATGATGCTCAGGTCGAAGCCGCTTTTGCGCAGATCAAGCGTGACCTCGGTGGGATCGATATTCTCGTGAACAACGCTGCTGCTGTTTATCCGGACCTACTGATCGCGCCGGGTGGCTTCTGGGAAAAGCCACTGAAACTGTCCGATATGATCAATGTCGGATTGCGCTCCAATTATGTGGCTGCGTGGCATGCCGCTCCCCTCATGATCGAAGCGGGCAAAGGTCTCATCGCCAGCATCTCGTTTTATGGCGCGGTCTCCTATTTTCATGGTGCGGCTTATGGCGCGGCGAAGGCTGGCACTGACAAGATGATGGCGGATATGGCAGTAGATCTCGCTCCGCATGGCGTAGCCGCAGTCTCTTTGTGGCCGGGCTTTATCCTGACTGATGCCGTCAAGTCGATGCCACCTGAACACATCCCCGATGATCTGCGCGCAATGCTTCCGCAATTCGAAACGCCAGAGTTCACAGCACTTGTGATCAACGCGCTCTATCGTGATCCCGAACTCATGACGCTGAATGGTCAGGCACTGATCGGTGCTGAACTGGGCGAGCGTTATGGCCTGCATGACCTGGATGGGAAACAACCCATCTCCTACCGCGAAACCATGGGCTCTCCCACCAAGCCGTTCACTTCAGCCGGAGGATAGGCGTCCATGATAGAGGCTATTCTTGTCGTTCTGACCAAAGCTCAGCCAGGTCGCGAAAACGATCTGAATGACTGGTACACCAATATCCATATTCGTGACGCCTTGCGGTTTCGCGGATCCATAACAGCCCAGCGCTTCAGCCGAAGCAATGATCAACCTATGGATCTGCCTGACGCATTCGACTGGCAGTATCTGGCCTTCTATGATGTTTTCGATGCAGAGCGCTTTTCCCGCGAGCATTGGGACAACGCATTGACCACACGGATGATGGTCACCGATGCGATTGATGACAGCACACTGGAAGATTATCACTACTATCCGCTAGCATTCCGCGACAAAGATCCGGAAACACCACACACTGGCAGCGTCATCCTGGAGCAGCTCAATGCAACGCCTGGTCAGGATGCCAATTTCCGTGAATGGTATTGCGATGAATACCTTCCCAAAGCTGTCCGCCGCCCGGGTGTCAAATCGGCTGGCTTTGCCATGTTTCGTACCTATGGACAGATGATCCCGACGACACCCGGTCATAACTATGTTGGCATATACAGATTGAACGACGCTTCAGCCTGGCAGGCCTGGCGCGAAAACGCTGAGCTGACCAAAGCCTCATGTGTCGACCAGACTACGCTACGCTTTACGCATTGGGATTGGTTGACCGCCCCCCTGACCAAGGATGCCGTTCAAAATCCCACATCCGAAGGACTGGCCGCAGAAGAGCGCGCCCGCCTGCACATGGGCGACAAGGTGCTGACGTCAGGTACGGAAAAGCTGGGCAACAGCTAAAGAAAAGCGGGACGGACAACACCGCCCGCTTTATCTTTTTAATTGCAATTCACTACCAGACCAGTGGCAATGTAACAGGTTGAATCATTCCAAGATGGTATTCGATTTCGTGGTCTGATTTGACTCGAAACTCCGGAATGCGCGTCACGAATTCTTCAATGGCGATGCGCATTTCTCGTTTGGCCAGATGCATGCCCACACACATGTGCGGGCCAAATCCGAAAGACACATGCCGGGGGCTCCGGTCGAACCGGATCTCCTCAGGTTTCGGAAATGCTTCCGGGTCGCGCCCAGCCAGCGTCGTTGACATCGCCACCTTGTCTCCTGGCATCATCTTGACGCCACCAAATTCAGTTTCCTTTGTACAAGTCCGGAATGTCGTGACAGCCGCATAGGCCCGCATCATCTCGTCAATCGCATGTGGTATCCGCTTCGGGTTTTCTCTTAGAAACACCTGATCCTGCGGATTGCGCGCCAAATGCAGGAAATGCAGCCCCATATTGGTCGACACAGTGTCCAAACCACCGATGAACAGGTTGAAAGCGAACCCGACAAGCTCATCATCATTGAGTTTGCGGCCTTCGATTTCAACGCTCAGCGCATAGCTGATCATGTCGTCCCGCGGCTGTTTACGGCGCGCTTCGATCTCTTCACGCAGAAAGCCAACGACATTGCGGGTCGCCGTCGCAATTGTCTCCAGGTCGAGCGAATGCAGCAGACCGGTTTCCCATTCCAGGAACTGCTTTGTATTGCTCAATGGAAAATCCATGAGTTCAAGAAATACCTTGATTGGAAATTCAAAAGCAAAGTCGGACATGAACTCGCAATTTCCGCTCTCACGAAAACCTTCGATATAATCGACGGCATATCCGCGAATCTTGTTTTCAAGCTTTGCCATTGCAGCTGGTGTAAAAAGTGGATTCACGAATGCCCGGTATTTGGCATGATCGGGCGGATCGATTTCCGCTGGCAGATTGGTCCAGGTTTCGCCGATCAGCTTGGCAAAGGGTGAAAAGTCCTTGCTGGAAAATGTCTCGGTGTCGAAATAGATCTTCCGCAAATCTTCCATACGTCGCACGATCCAGGCCGGAGTCGCTCCCGGATAGGCATGCGGGGCGTAGAAGATATCCGGACCGTCATGCACGGAAGCCGCCCATTCAGTGAACGGGTTGTCCCTTGTCGTCATCCCAAAGACATAAGGAAACGGGCGCACCAGAGATTGCGGCACATGATCAGGAATGACGGGGTCTGGAAGTTGAAAGTGCATGGCTTTGCTCCGGTCGCTCAATTGCTGTTCAGAAGCCGCAAAAAACTGACATGGTCTGGATTCAAACCCTGTTCGACTTCCATAGTCAGTCAATATCGTCTAGCATTCCAATGAACAAGCAGGATGAATTACGACAAGTTAGTATGAAATACATGACTATTGAGAAAAACAGGAATGTTCAGCCCGAAGAATATGCTGAATTACGCAAGGCGTTGACGATCATTGCCGGCAAATGGAAATTGGAAATTCTTTGGTTACTCTACCATCGCACCCACCGCTTCGGAGAGCTCCGCAAGACAATTCCCGGTGTAACTCAACACATGCTGACCCGACAATTGCGAGAGCTTGAGGCCGACGGACTGGTAACCCGCACCGTCTTTGCCGAGGTCCCTCCGCGTGTGGAATACAGCATGACCGAGGCGACCAAGGCGCTGGACCCAACCATACGGTCACTAATGAAATGGTGGCACCAATATGGTGAAGGTGCGCAGATGCAACATCCACCCGACACGTAGGACGTATCCATCACCATCGGCGTCGCAATTGTACGCTACGCCTGCGCGCTCGCAATTGTGTTTCACGCTGCTCTGGAGAAACAGTTGGCGTGTCTTTTGGAAGCTGAGTTTTCAGATCCTCAACCTCGATCAGTTTCAAACAGGGTTCAGGACCACTGCTTGCGCCGGTCCATCGCACCATCAGCGCCCCTTCAGCATGTCCACCGGGATCGAGCCAATTGGGAACTCCCGGATCCTCCAATGCGATCACCGCACGGAAGCGTCCATCATTGTCGATATGAGCCTGACCACCATTGAGGCTGGATTGGTGGTTCATCCAGTCAATACTGTTCCACATCATGTCCGAGAGCTGGACATTCCAGTAACGCACCTGTTCCGGTAAATCGCTTTCCAACAACAAGGCCTTGCCGGGCTCCAGCCGAAACAAGCCCTGAAAATAATGTTGCCCCTGAACACCGCCCTGGCCTGCCCAGTCATCATGTTCCAACCGGTTCCAGAGGTCTTTCTTTCGTTGACCGGCAATGAACCCCAGCGCCATGCCGGAAAGCCGTTTGGGATAATCAGCAAGTGCAGTCAGCCGCTCATTGATATCAGCCTCTGAAAAACGATTTCTGCGATGAGGCTTGTCGATCCGCTCGATGGCAATACGTGCCTCGCGGTCTTCGCCCCAATCATAGCTGGCCTGACGAATTGAAAGCGAGCGCGCTGATGTGTCGAGTTTGCGCCAGTCGCCTTCCCAGTCCTCTGGCTTCTCTGCGCTCAGCAACAACGAAAACCGTCCTCGCTCATCCAGTGTCAGCGTGTCGAAATCTATCAGATCAAGCGACGGCCCCGGCGTATCCATTACTCCCAGACCACCTGCCGTTACATCCATCAGAACGAACAGACACTCACCGCGTTCTCCGCTCAGCAGATAGCTGCCCGCACCATCAATGGATGCCGTCGCGTAAACAAAGTCCGGATTTGTACCAACGCAATTGAGATGCGTATTCACCGCAGGAACAAAGTCAGGATAGTCAGGATCAGCAAAGGCCGTGAACCACCCTGCCGCCAGAGACATCCAGTAAAGACGCTCAGCCTCGACAAGAGATTGTGAATCGTCCGCATCTGCCAATAGCGCAGACACATCCTGTGTGGCAGCAAAAGCGGCGACCCTGTCCTCCCACGCGCTCACAGATACGGCCTGTATGCGTCGATGTAGTCAGAATAGACACTCTCGACCTGTTCACGCGTGAGGCCATAATCAGCCAGTTCATATTTATGCTGGCCGTGCTTGTCGGATGGATTGGCAGCCCACCAGTCACTGACGGCCTGCGCAGCTTGCGCATTGAAATCCATACCGGCGTGTTCATAGACCTGCCGGACCGCCTCCACCGGATCGCTGATGATGTCCCTGAAACGCAGATCCAGCACTTTCACATCAGGATTCGCCCGGCGCCAGGCTATCGAAGCCACCTGGCCGTCATGCCATAAATGCAGCAGTTCCTGCCCCAGCTCGTCGCGATCAATCTTCGTGAAACTCACACAGCGAATGACTTCGATCAGGCGTGAGATCGACGCCATCACCGTAACCGGATCACGGTGCGGTTGAACCAGCACAGCGTCTGGATAGACGCTGAGCAGTTCAGGCAGATGATAGGCATGCTCCTGCACCTTCAACACCCAATGCTTGCCTGGATTTTTCCAGGAAAGGTGTTGAAGCCACATCTTGTGCACCTGATAGCCGAACCGTGTATCGGCTTTACGATACCAGTCATAATAGCCTGGCAATCTGAACAGCATGGTCGGGTTGATACCCTGAAAAGCTGTTTCCAGTATCATGCCGCATTCTTGGGGGATTCGCGCTCCGATTGGATGCGCTTTCAGGACATCAGCCCAGGCACCCGTAAAATTTTCTGCGACATACGCATCGAAGCCATCAGCGCGCGGATCGGTGGCAAAACTGGCCGCCTCCGGTGGAGGAGATGGAGCTGCCACCTCCCATTGCAGCGGTGTACGCACATCAGGGTCCGCCCCGACCAATGCCTGCAGAATAGACGTTCCGCACCGTGGCAACCCCAGAATGACGATCGGGCGTTCGATCTTTACATCTGCGATCTCAGGGTTGGCAGCCCTGTCTGCTACAATCGCGGCCAGGCGGGAAAGATTGTCCTGAAATTGCGCGAGAGCGCGGTTTCGACCATCGGTGGAAAGCCCGGTCTCGGCATCCAATGAAGCGAGAGCGGCAGTAAGGCCCGGCAGCACACCAGCGGCAATATCGCCACCAAGCCCCGCTTCGGCCAGCATGTGTTCAGCTGTTATCATGACCCAACGCTAGGATCACGGTATCAAAATCCAACCCGTCTTCAGATAGGAGCGATCCAGACTTCTTTGCCACATCCCTTTATTCAGGGAGAAGCGTCAATGAATCTGGATCTGAATCAATTATATAATCTCAATGGAAAATCCGTGATTGTCACAGGCGCTGCCCAGGGGATGGGTGAAGCCATGGCTCGTGCATTTGCTGGTGTAGGTGCCAGCGTTATGCTTGCAGACATCAGCGGAGTTCAGGTCGCCAATGTAGCCAGCGATATCGGAGATAGTGCCAGCAGCATGGCAACCGATATGTCCAGCGAATCCGATATCTTGGCGCTTTTCAAAGCCACTCGCGCTGCATTTGGATCCATCGACGTGCTGGTCAATAATGCCGGTGTTCAGCATCGCAGAATGCTCGAAGATACCGATGTGGATTACTGGGATAAAACGCTCGATGTAAACTTGCGAGGCGTCATGCTGACCATGCGTGAAGCCGTGGCGGTGATGCGGGCAGATCGAACACCCGGCGCTATCGTGAACATTGCATCCAATAGCGCTTTTCATCCCATGGCACCCAGCCTGATGGCCTATGCTGCAAGCAAGGCCGGAGTGGTATCTCTCACGCGCTCAGCCGCCATGGAAACAGCCAAGGATGGCATTCGGGTCAATGCTGTATGTCCGGGAAACACCACCACCCCTGGTCAGGGCACGGCAAGTGGCCCCGAATTTACGCCTGAAGTCATTTCGAAGTTTATGCCCCCCCTCGGTCGTCCAGGCAGACCGGAGGATATCGCGGCCGCTGTATTGTTCCTCGCATCTGATGCCGCCAGCTACATTACGGGCCAAACTCTTGTCGCCGATGGCGGCCATCTGATCGGTTAAGGAGCAAGGCACTGGAAATTTATGATTACATCGTCGTTGGCGCTGGCTCATCTGGCTGTGTATTGGCGAACCGCCTCTCGGAAGATCCCGCCAATCGTGTGTTGCTTCTGGAAAGTGGACCTGACGACAAGAGCCCTTTTATCCGCATGCCACGCGGCATCGGCAAATTGCTTGCGCCAGGTGACCCGCATGTCTTTGCCTATCCGGTCACACCAGCAGGCAATCAGCCAGAGGAGATTTGGCTGAAAGGACGCACAATCGGAGGTTCCAGTTCGATCAATGGAATGGTCTATATGCGCGGCAGTCCACAAGACTATGACGACTGGGCCAAGGATGGTTGCACAGGTTGGGGCTGGGACCGGATTGGCGCGCAATATCTGAAACTGGAAGATCATGTTCTCGGCGCAGACACATGGCGCGGTGTCGGCGGCCCACTCAAGATCTCACAATCGCCCAGGGGCAACCCATTGTGCCAGGCAATCCTGAACGCCTCCCGTGAGCTGGGCGTGCCAGAAGTAGAAGATGTCAATGACACCAAGGTCGTCGCCGATCAGGGCATGGGATATCAGCCGATCACAACATATAGGGGCAAGCGGTTTTCAGCCGCTCGGGCTTTCCTCGATCCTGTCCGCAATCGTCCCAATCTCGATATCCTGACAGGTGTGCGTGCTGAAAAAGTCCTATTCAATGGCAAACGCGCCAATGGATTGAAATTGTCTGACCGAACCGTTGAATGTCGCGGTGAGATCATTCTCAGTGCCGGAGCCGTTGAATCACCCAAGCTCCTCGAATTATCAGGCATTGGTGACAGCGAACGCCTCAAGGCGCTGGGCATCGCACCTATCGTTCACAGCCCGCTCGTAGGCGAAAACCTGCGCGAACATCGCTATGTCGCCATGGATTGGCGCGTGACAGGTGAAAGCTCCAACCAGAAACTGCAGGGCCTTGGCCTGCTTGCATCGGTCCTGCGATATTTCCTGTTCTCCAAGGGGCCAATGACGGATGCGGCGCATGAGGTTGGCGGCTTCATCAAGACACGACCCGGGCTTGATCGACCCGATGCCCAGATCGGCTCCATGCTGGTCACCATGGGCGTAAACGACAAGGGACAGGTTCAGCTGGATTCTTTCCCCGGCTTGCGTGTGCTGGGCTATTTCACCCGGCCAGAGAGCCGTGGTTCAACACATGTCACATCATCAGACGCTGCACAGATGCCCGCCATCAACGCAAATCATTTTGATGAAGAGATCGACCGTCAGACGGCCCTGGACCTGTTCAAATGGTTGCGGCGCCTGGGTCAACAACCTGCCTTGTCCCGTTGGATAGTCGAAGAAATCGGCATGGGCGCGACCGTGCAAAGCGACGATGATATCCTTGCCAACCTCCTCAAGCTGGGCGGCACCAGCTTCCACATTGCAGGCACTGCAGCTATGGGCGCGGATGAGAGCAGCGTACTTGATCCACAATTGCGTGTGCGAGGCGTCGAAGGTCTTCGCGTCTGCGATACCTCCATCATGCCCACTCTCGTTTCCGGCAATACCAACGCACCTGCCATGGCCATCGCAATGAATGCGGCGGACATGATCCTTTCGAAAGAACCAATTTGATGACTGTACCCTTCACCCAGATCGACCGCCTGTACATTAACGGCCAATGGGTCGCTCCTGAAGCCGGAAGTGAGCCTGTTATCAATCCGGCATCCGGTATGACAATAGGTCAGGCACCGCTCGCAAGTGTGTCTCAAGTTGCCGCCGCCATTTCTGCCGCGCGAGAAGCCTTCGATAACGGGCCTTGGCCCGACATGACGATGAATGAACGCGCCGACATCATGCAGAAAATGGCCAATGCCTTACGCGCGAAGCAGGCCGAAATTGCGGCCTTGATCGTCGCTGAAGTCGGTTGCGCTCAGCATATCACCCACGGCATGCAGGTCGCCAACCCGATCAACCACCTTGAAGCCGCCATCAAATATGCCCGGCGCGACGACGACGAGCGCCTGCCCATCGACATCACCCCCAATATGTTCATGCCCGATGGACCTCAATCCATTGGCGGCACAACCGTTGTGCGTGAGCCATTTGGCGTGGTCAGCGCCATCACCGGCTATAACTTTCCCTTCCTGCTCAATCTTGCCAAGATCACACCCGCCCTGTTGGCGGGCTGTACGCTGGTGCTCAAGCCTTCTCAGTTCACGCCCTACTCCGCCTTGCTGTTTGGAGAGATCGCCGAAGAGATCGGATTGCCCAAAGGCGTGCTCAACATCGTGACAGGCGGCGTTGAGGAAGGGCAATTGCTCTGCACGGATGAGCGCGTAGACATGGTCACATTCACAGGGTCAGAAGGTGTTGGAGCTGCCATCATGGCCCAGGCCGCGCCCACGCTGAAAAAGGTCCATCTGGAACTGGGCGGCAAATCCGCAATGATTGTACGTCACGATGCGGATATTCAACGCGCGGCCGCCATGGCCGTCGGATTCCTCTCTGTGAACGCCGGACAAGGCTGCGCCATCCCCACACGTATTCTGGTGCATAACAGCATTCGCCCGGCCTTTGCCGAAATCGCCAAGGCCGTTGCTGCGCAGATCAAGGTCGGTGATGCGTCTGACCCCACAGTCACAATGGGCCCTTTGATCCGGGAAAGCCAACGCACCAAGGTCGAGCACTATATCAAACTCGGCAAGGAAGCTGGTGCAACGCTCTTGTGTGGCGGCGGACGACCTGCCGGACTGGATAGTGGTTTCTTCACCGAGATGACCTTGTTCGACAATGTCACCAATGACATGGCCATCGCACAGGACGAGATTTTCGGACCAGTCGGATGCATCATCGGTTTCGACACAGATGATGAAGCCGTCGCTATCGCCAATGCCTCTCGCTATGGTCTGAACGGTGCCATCGAAACAGCCGACGCCGCCATCGGTTATGACATGGCCAAACGCATCCGCACGGGTAGCGTGGCACTTAATGGCGGCACTGGCACGATGAGCTATGCGCCCATCGGTGGCTATAAACGTTCCGGTATCGGCCGCGAATACGGACCACACTGGATCCGCGAATACCAGCACGAAAAATCCATCTTCTACCCCATTGGCCGCTAAAGGAGCGTGCAGGAATGTCCCCGCTGGAAACACTCATCGCTCGTACTGAAATCTGCGAACTGAAGGCAAAATACTGCCGTCTGCTCGACACCAAGCAGTGGGAGGATTTTCGAGAAATCTTCCTTCCAGATGCCGAGATTGATATCAGCGATGATGTTCCAGCTGAAATTGGCGGTGGCACTTTTGTCGGGCGCGACCGTCTGGTCGATAATACCCGGCACTTCATGGGCCCGGGCGATAGCGCTCACCATGTTCACGGCAGTGAGATAACCTTTCAGGATGCGGACAATGCATCGGGCATCTGGTCAATGTATGACAAGGTCATATTCCCACCCGGCAAGAGCCCGGTTCCGTTCCAGTCCAAGACCGGCCACGGCTTCTATCACGAACGGTACACTCGCACCGCCGATGGATGGAAAATCGCTGCTCTAAGGCTCCAGCGCCTTGCCCAAAGTACTGAACCACTCACAGAAACCTGAAACATGACAGGAATCCAAAAAGATGTCTGAGTCGATAATCGTCACGCTACAACTGTCTCTCAAACCGGAGGCTGTGGAACCATTCTGCGCTCAGATACCGGTGACACTGGAAGATACCCGAAAGTTTCCCGGTTTTATTGCCATCACCATCCGCCGTCATGTTGATCAGCCCAACCGGGTGATCTTTGTAGAGGAATGGCAATCACAGGAAGCCTATGCCGCCTATGTTGCATTCCGCACCGAGTCAGGAATGATGGACGCCATGGCAGACATCATCACTGAACCGCCACAAGTGGACATCTGGCACCAGAAAATCGCCTGACAAGGCCGCCCAATTACAGGCCTTGTACGATTGGCAAAACATCCGCAGCAAAGTGATCCATCGCGGTTTCTCGCTGCGCTGGGTCGCCAATGCCCCAAGCAAGATCCACGACGCCGACACCGCAATCGCGCAGAGTTTCGAATCTGCCTTTCAGCGTTTCCGGACCACCAACAAAATAGGGCTCGGAGACCATGGGCACGATTGGAGGACCACCAAGCGTTTCCTGCTGGATCTGCGCTTGTTCTTCTGCCTTCTTTCCGAAAAATGCTCCCATGTCTGCCTGAGCCTGTGCATCGCTCTTCGCCGCATAGGCAATACCGCGATAAATCACCTGCTCGGGCCCAGGCGTCCACCCTGCCTTTTCGGCTTCTGCGTGATAGAGCTTCACCCACTTTTCGACCACATCCACCGGCGCAAACGAAAAGGCAATTCCCATTTTCCGCTCGGCAGCAAACCGGACGGATTCCTCACTGTTGCCCGAGCCAAATATAGGCGGATGCGGGCTCTGAACGGTTCGTGGCCAGACGGCTATCGTACTGAAATTGAAATGCTCACCCGACCAGGAGAATGGCTCTTCCTCCGACCATGCTTTGCGGATCAGATCAATGCCTTCCTGAGTCATGCCGCGCGTGGCCGCTGCATCGCTGTCATATGTGCGATGTTCATTGGGCGTGCCGCGCAGAAACAGCGTCACCACCCGCCCACCAGACAGCTGATCCAGCATGGCAATTTCTTCCGCCAACCGCACCGGGTTTACCAAGGGAACAAGAGGACCCAGCAATGCGATCTTGGCACGCGTTGTAACCTGACTGACGGCAGCTGCCATAAGGCAGGGATTAGGCGTGAGGATATAGGGCGCATAATGGTGTTCGGACACACTCACCCAGTCAAACCCCAGTTCATCGGCCTTTCGTGCCATCGCAATGCTATGGGCAAAGGAAGATTGAGCAATCTTCCGATCACAGAATGCCGGCCGTGCCGGCCAGATCTCGAGGCCGGGTGCAGGACCATCATAACCGGTCATACACAGACTTGATATTATCATGACATTATTTCCTCCACCTGATTCAGCGTGAAGGGAACATGGCTGGACACCACCTACCCAAAGAAGGGCCTGCCCGTTCAGCTATCCCGAACATGAAGAAAGATCATTCACTCCCACTCGATTGAGCCTAGTCAATTGAGAGAGATCATATCTTGATACAAATCCATGCATTTCTGATTTCTAAGGATAGGTGCGATGACCTTCGCCCCTCTTCCTCAAAGTAAAACCACATCAAAGGAAACAAATGAGAATGCCCCATCAGTGTTTCTGGAAAACAATATTGGGCATTATTGCATGACGCATCGCATGTCGTTCAGTCATTGCGATCTCAAGGAAGAACAATATTCACACGGATATTCGGCGGGGATACGTCATCAACGTCTTTATAGGAAAATCACAGCGACCAGCTGAACATGCTTAGCAACAGTATGGTAATTCTTCAATTTGCAGCCTCGTATTTTCGGCGCGTTTCTTACGAAGTCCCGCTGCAATCCATTGCAAGTCACAATGCATGATAACAATAATTTTCGCGTATTGTATCAACACCGGTTTGGCTCTGTTCCAGGATGGCGAATTTCCAGCATTCACCGAAGATTTCGCTGTTGACGCGCCTGCGCGAACTCGCTACACACGCGCCTTCCGATTACGTGCCCAGATGGCGGAATTGGTAGACGCGCTGCGTTCAGGTCGCAGTGACTTAACGGTCGTGGAGGTTCGAGTCCTCTTCTGGGCACCAGTTCACTGTTTCATACAGTCCGATATTCTCCAAAAATTCAATAAAAACAACTGAATGCAGCGAAAATCTGTTGTTTTATCGTCCGATACAGCTTGTTGGTATCCGCTGGCATCCGATTTGTTTGTTGGTACTTTCGTTGGTACATTGGATACCAACAGCCCGTTGAGGGCGTTTCGGTACCAACAATTATGGCGCTCTCTGACATCCAACTCAAAAACCTCAAGCCTGAGGGCAAGCCCTATCGTAAGGCGGATGGCGGCGGCCTGTTCGTTGAAATGAGGCCTAATGGCTCAAAGCTGTGGCGCCTCGCCTACCGGTATGATCACAAGCAAAAACTCATGGCGCTTGGCTCTTACCCGGAGACGAGCCTTCAAAAGGCTCGCGAGAAACGCCAACTCATCAAAGCGCTTCTACAAGACGGCGTTGATCCGATGGCGAAAGCCAAGGCGGATGAGTCAGAACGACGAGCACTTGCTGAACATACTTTCGCAAACATCGCTGACGAACTCTTGGCCAAACGCCGCAAGGACGGATTGGCGGAAACCACACTTCGAAAGAAGGCTCGGCTGATCGGCATGGCCAAAGCCGATTTCGGTAATCGTCCAATTGCAGACATCACAGCCGCTGAAATTCTTGCGACGCTTCGCAAGCCGGAGGCGGCGGGCAACTTCGAGACGGCAAAGCGCCTGCGTACTGCAATCGGCGAAGTCTTCCGCTATGCCGTCGCGACTGCCCGCGCCGAACTGGACCCAACACAATCGCTTCGCGGTGCTCTGGTCGCACCCAAGGTCCAACACTATGCCGCCGCCACAACGAAGGATGATTTTTCAAGAGTTGTAAAAGCGGTGTGGGCTTATGACAGCGGCGGCCCTGTAATCCAATCAGCTCTCAAACTTTTGGTGCTCTTATATCCGCGCCCCGGGGAGCTTCGGCTTTCCCATTGGGATGAATTCGATTTGGCGGCAGGCATTTGGACCCGCCCAGCCGAACGGATGAAAATGCGGCGCGAACACAAAAAGCCCCTGCCTCCCTGTGCAATCGAGTTGTTGAAATCACTAGTCGAGTTTACTGGGCCAAGCGGCCTTGTATTCAAGTCACTGTATGCGCGGGGACGACCAATCAGCGAAAACACCATGAATCAAGCGCTCAGGCGCATGGGTTTCGACAAGAACGAAGCAACTTCACACGGTTTCCGCTCAAGTGCTTCCAGTCTGCTAAACGAAAGCGGTAAATGGAACCCTGATGCGATAGAAGTCGAGCTTGCTCATGTTGGCGCTGATCAAGTTCGCAAAGCCTATCACCGAAGCATGTATTGGAAGGAGCGTGTTGAAATGGCTAATTGGTGGGCGGAGTACATTTTGCATATCTCCACCTAAAGGAATGTAGGTTCCATCCAATCAGGTGTTGGGAAGCCATCATGAACGAAACAGGCGCAACGATATCTCCACTTTGGCGCATAGCTCACTCGGTCTCAATTGTTGAAGCTGCACTTTTGCTGGTAAATCGAGAACCGCAAGATTATGCTCAAGAAATTGAAGGCTGGGCCGACAGCTCAAAACCCGATGGTTATCTGGCTGCGAGAAATGCCGTGACTGCTGCGATATTGAATAGGGATGTGGACGGAAGCATTATCCATCCGATGGTTGAGAGCTTCAATAACCAGTATCTTGATGAAAACATTGTCGACTATCGACTGTCGCGGGTAGAGGTGGAGAGCCTCACAGACTGGCTTAGTTCTCGGGGGTGGCGCGAGGGCTACTTTTTTCCTGGCGAAGCTCCAGAGACAGGGTTTAGAAACCGCGCCCACCCAAGATATGCGCCTAAACTCGCGGCTATTGTCCAAGCTTGGGAAGCCCAAGAAGCATTTTCTGAGGAACCGGGGACCCCAAAACAACGACTCATGAAGTGGTTGAGGTTGAACGCTTCGAGGTTTGAATTGACCGACGATGACGGTAAGCCGCGAGAAAATGTAATTGAAGAACTTGCAAAAGTGGCAAATTGGGCTCCCGGTGGCGGCGCACCCAAGGTTGCTACGCAGGTTTTTGACGGCCCTAGGGAGGATTTTTCGCATAACATGGACGATGATATTCCTTTTTAATTCATAACTCTACGAATTTTCTATTGTTTTTCTGGGGTTGGTTCGCCAAAACTAGGGGGTAGGTTTCCAAGTCAACCTACCCCCCAAGTTTATACAACCTGCCCCGCTATTATTCCCCCACGCCAAATCGGATGTCTTCAGTGTCAACAACACGGAGACAGACCATGCAAAACCGCACAACACTACCTGAGACCGGCTTTCTCAGGCTCAAGGAAATCCTTGCTCCAGTCGGACCGATTCCAGTGTCCAAGAGCACCTGGTGGGAAGGCGTCAAAGACGGACGGTTTCCAAAGCCGTTAAAACTGGGCACCCGCATCACGGTTTGGCGCGCTGAGGACATTCACTCATTGATTGCCAATGGTGCTGAGAGCGATGGCCAGTAGACCAGATGGGCGGTCTATCAGCATCCATCGCAGTTATACCGTCGATGAAGCCTCGCGAGCGCTTGGCGTTTGCAAAGCGACCATCCGCCGATGGATGAAGGCTGGCCTTCCGTTTTTGAACGACCAGAAACCTTCCCTGATATTGGGATTAGAACTCAAGGAATTTTTGAAACGACGCAAAGCGCCAAAACAGAAATGCCGCCTGAACGAGTTTTATTGCCTTTCATGCAGAACACCCAGGGCGCCAGCCTATGGATTGGCGACGGTCAAGTCCCGGCGCCCAGCGACTGCACAAATCCGGGCAGTTTGCGAGACCTGTTCTAAGCCCATGCACAAGCGCGTTTCCAACGCCCAACTTGTCGAACTCAAGCGCATTTTGAGGGTCCGCGACAGGCGAGCCGAAAGGCACCTAACCGATAGCGCCCAAGCCTGCCCAAATGTTCACTTAGACGATGAGACCGAAACCGATGGCAAAGAGTCACCCCAAGAACGAGCGTATAAAACACCGCTACGCCGCATATCTCGAAGACGCCAAGCGTATGTCGCCAAAGACAACTGAAAAGGCTCTTGCTTCTATCAGGCAGCTCGAGTTGGCCAATAGCTGCAAGGACTTTGCAAGCTTTCACATTGAGCACGCTCGGCGCTTTAAACGCGTTCTTCAAGAAGCGAGGAAGCCCAAGTCAGGCACCCCCCTTGCGAAGGCGACTATTCATTCCCGTCTGAACGAGGTCAAAGCCTTTTTCATGTGGCTGGCAGATCAACCGGGATATCGTTCCCGCATCCGCTATTCCGATTGCGACTATTTCAATCCATCGGCCAATGACAGTCGCGTTGCTACAGCTCGCCGCCCTCAGCGTGTTCCCGATTTAGATCAGATCCTGCATGTGATTGAGCTCATGCCGTGCAAGACGACGCTAGAAAAGCGTGATCGAGCGTTGCTCGCTTTCACGCTCTTGTCAGGTGCCCGAGATGATGCCGTTGCTTCTCTCAACATTGGTCATGTCGACCTTGAAAGACGCGTCGTGTTTCAAGATGCGCGTAGCGTCAGAACCAAGAACCGGAAGACGATTTCATCATGGTTCTTCCCTGTTGGCGCGGACATCGAGGCCATCGTTGCTGAATGGGTGCTACACCTTCGCGACGACTTTCATTTCGGCGATGACGACCCATTGTTTCCCTGCACTAGGGTTGCACTTGATGATAATTGCCAATTCGCAGCGGCGGGCGTGGAGCGTCGTCATTGGAAGAATGCGGGCCGCATCCGCAAGATCTTCAAGCAAGCCTTTGAGGCGGCGGGCCTACCCTACTTCCCCCCACATAGCTTCCGCAAAACACTAGCGCGTTTGGGCGAGCGGATGTGTCGAACACCTGAAGAGTTCAAGGCCTGGAGCCAGAATCTGGGTCATGAGCACGTGCTAACGACTTTCACGTCCTATGGGCAAGTTGAAAACCATCGCCAGGGAGAAATCATGTCGTCACTCTCAAATCGCAAAACTGAAAAGAGTGATGATGCCGGAGGCAACCCGAGCGCCGAAACTATCGCTCGTGTTGTCACATATCTCAGCTCCAGAACGGGAAGTTGAGTCGACGTGCAGTGCTTGCCTGAGTGTTTCCGAAACCTTAATGAGATAGTGTCACCTTGACGTATCATCGTCGGGCGAATGTAGTCTTTTAGCTACCCAAATCAACTAGGAATTCAGACGCTGGTGTCACGCCAGAGACGAAAAGACGATCGCGCGCGCGCGTGCTGGCAACATAGAACAGATGTCGTTCTGTCTCGAATACATCAGTCAGTTCAGCTTCATCGGCGACGTCATCGACTCGGCTTTGCAATGGCAAAACCTCATCATCGCAAGCCATGACGATCACGGCTTTATACTCCAGCCCTTTAGCTAAGTGCATCGTTCCTATGGATACCCGCCCTTTGGCTTCTTCTCGCCGTTCGGATAGTTCCATCACTTCCTGACCGGTCTGATTGACGGCTTTTCGCGCTCGATCGAGCTGAACGTTGGACCGAACAAATACGCCAATTTCAGCAGCCTCAACACCTGCTTCCATGGCTTGCCTTATCCAAGCAGCCACGGCGTCCTGCTCGTCCTCTTCGGAAGAAAAAGTATCGATAACAGGTTCCGGCCCGTTGAAAACTGAAACGGTTCCGCGACGGTCCTGCTCAACGCCATCAACGTCACGAACCAAAGATGGCAACAGCTTGTCCGCAGACTCACGGATTTGGTGGGAAGTCCTGTAATTGACCTTCAGTGTGCGCGAGCGCCCGCGCACATCCACCCCAAGCGATTTCCAGGAGAACGGTTCCTGAAAGATCCGCTGCCCCAAGTCACCGGCAAAGAACAAGGCTTCCGGATCATCCGAAACAATCGCCGCCAACAAGCGCAATTCTGGGATAGCTAGATCTTGCGCCTCATCGACAACAACATGCGTGTAAGGCTTGTTGTCGCGCGCGGCAAAATACTCTGTGACACGTTTGAATATTTCCGGCCAAGTCAGAATGCCCTGACTTTCCAGCTGCTTCCGTGCCTCCTCAAAGACAGGCCAAAGTTTTTCTCGCTGCTTGGCTCCAAGCCTGTTCTTCCGCCCAAGCCTGGGCACGTCCCGGTATTCCTCCAGTGATGAGACTTGCCAAGCATCTACAACATTGAGCCATTCAGACATCATGAAACGAAGCGGGAATTCCGTCACGCCGAGTTTGTCGCTCTCTGCTCTGAGAGCCCCCTGAATTTGGGCATCCTTTGCAGGACGTGGATCGTGCCCGAAAGCGAGCGTGAATAGCTCCTTGGCGACACCTTTAAAGGGCAGGACAGAAACCCTTGGAACCACATTGTTGTCTTCGCCGGTTAGTATCTTGAGTTTCGATTCAAGCGCATTTGCCAAGGGCAAGGAAAAGGTTGTCAGTAAAACGCGTGCTTCAGGCACACGATTGAGAATGGCGGCGGTCCGATGAATGGCGACAACGGTTTTTCCCGTTCCGGCGGATCCAGACACGCGCGCAGGTCCACTAAACCTTTGCTGCACCATCAAACGCTGCGAGGGATGGAGGAAAACCGTCCACTGATCCCAAGGGAAATCCAATGCGCGTTTGAGCTCATCCACATCTTCCAAAACACGGAAACGACGCTGTGCGTCTGGATGTTGAAAGGGATCAGCGGTAGGCGAAGGCGTAGGTATCGAGATCTCCGGCTTCTGCCCGACGGCGAGATCGAGGAGCGCTTCTGAGGCCTCTGCTGGAAGGTGATCGGCTAGATCTAACAGGGTTTCTTCTGTGGCCTGCTTGACGCTTTCGATCCAATCCTGGGGCACACCATAATCGAGAAGCTCATCATCATCGATGGAAGCAAACAGTGGTGGAAGCGGAGGTCTTGGAGGAGCTTCGATTTTAACCGGCCTATGGATCAGGATTTCTTCAATCCGCTCGCGCACTTCAACAATCTGCGCAGCTCCCGTGCGCGGATGCGTTTCAATCCGGCGTCGTTCCGCCCATTTGTAAGCGTCATCATGATGATCGACGAAACAGACAAGCACGCTGTTTTCGGTCTTGTGTATGATCACTCGGATGTCGCGGCTTGCGCGTATCGACCAGAAGTTCTGATCTTTTGACTTGTCGATGCGGTGGAAGCTCAGCGCCGGATACGCCGGATCCATCTGCAAGTCGAACACCGTAGTCTTGACTGCATTCTGTTCTCGGGCGGTTAGTTTCCGCAGAGCAGCTGAGAATGTATCTGCTATCAGGAAGTTCATGGATTCAGGACGCCAAGAATGTGGTTCTTCAAGCTCTCCGCGAGCTCAACATCATAGCTGGCACCGAGAACGTTTTTTTCTCCAAATTTATTGCTTGGGATGGAGTCTTTCAGGCGCCTGAAGATCGACTTACCTTTTGCTTCGCTAAGGATTCGCCCTTGAAGCGACGCCCGGGCTTCGTCATTAGTCGGGCTTCCGCCTTCCTTATAAAGCTCTTCGTTGATCGCTGCTCGCTGGCTTGTAAAACTTTGGTTTGTGTTTGCTTGTTGATTTGTTAGCGCGCCATCAAGATAGTTTTGCGCATCGTCTTGTGAGCAACCGGCCAGTGTTCTGATTACATTGGCATTACAGAAATATGCCTCCAAATCAGAACCGTCTGTAATCCATAGGCTGACACCTTCACAATCGTACGAAGCTTTCAGTTTGTCCATTTCCTCATCTGTGAGGGAGTCTCGGTCTCGGTGGACCACGACGTGAAACATATTTCCTAAGGTCTCTCTGAGCTCCCTAGCCTCATCGCTTTTCAGCAGGTTTTTATAACCTCGCCCTGGCAAAACAGTGACCTGAGCGTCGATTTCGGGCCATTGACTGAGTAGTTTTTTCAAAAAGTCGTTTTTTGCATCTTCGGATACCAAGACGACCTTCTTCCCGAATGCGCCCCAGCCGAGCGCTAACTCAACGGCCTGTCTACTGGAGTTCTTTATTTGCCCATTCTCAAGCCAATGAACTGCGGTAGAAATTGGCGCTCCCCGAACTATAAAAGGTGAGTGCGTCGAGAGGATTATTTTCAGATCAAAATCTGCCGCGACTTGTTTCAGTACGGAGGGCAATGCTTCTTGGACAGATGGATGCAAATGAATATCAGGCTCATCAATCAGAAGAAGTTTCGGCTTGAAAAGGACAACATAGCAGAAGATCTGCAGCAACTGCAGGTAACCGGTCCCGAGTAACTCCAGAGGGATTTCTCGTCCGCTAAACTTGGCGGACGCTTTGATGTGGATGTCGCTTTCATTGCTATGTGAAACCTTGAATTCAACGTTTCCGATCAATTGCGCCATATAAGACTGAACTTTTTGCAGGCCTCGGCTGCCGATTAAATGTAGGGCATTTCTGAGATACGAGTTCGCATCGCCCGCAGCGGCAGACCTCAATACGACACGTTTAGAGTATTTCTGTTCTTTGTGAGGGACCCCAGAAATTCCCGGAATATAAGCCGAAAAGAAGTTTTGTTTGGCCCTTAAAAACCTCGTCGAAGCTGGTATGGATCCATAAACGGATATCCCTGCGTTCCGCGCAGCACGTATCTCAGCGAACGCAGTGAACTTCGATCCCTCATCATCTTTGAATCGGAACGCAACTCTTGAACTCGCGCTGGTAGTTGTATTTCCCCACGGTGCACCATTTCCCAAACGTGCGTATTCTTCAGTGGGCAGATAGTCGATTTCGTTAACTGGTATCGTGCTACTTTTGTTTTCTTCTAGAGCGCGAGGGGCTTGTCGAATCGCGTTGGTCGCCAGATGCAGGGCCTGCAGAACACTTGATTTTCCGCTGCCGTTGGCACCCACCAGAATGTTAAGGTCGCCCAAAGGAATCTGAATGTCGCGGATTTTTTTGAATTTTTTTATCCTTACATGTGTTAACTTCATAATCCTAAACCCCAAAAACCTTCATCACTTCGTCGCCGAAATGGTTGATCACCTTCACGGCAAAACGTCCGGTGGATGGGCGCGGGAATGGGCGGGAGGTATCGCGGTAGAGCGTTTCCCAGGCTTCCTCGTCGATCTCGGCGCGCAATGAGGTTTTGAGCTGTTTGTATGGGTCGTTCGCGCCCATGAAGTAGGCGTGGCGTACAAAGAAGCTTTCCTCGTCATAATCGGTATCGATGAACCAGGCTGCGATATCATCCTTGCCGGAGGCGCGGACTTCGCCGGTTTTCGGGTCGAACACGTCAATGCCCAGAACCTCGACGCTGATCTGCCCGTTATCATCAAATTTCCATTCAATGTCGGGTTCACCAAACACAACGAACAGATTGCCCGAACCTGTATTCTTCAGCTCGTCCGACATGTGAAGCTCTGGGTTCATCTTGGCCTTGAGGATGGGCAGCGGGCCGAGCTTGTTCAGCTCTGAAGTATGGGCTTCAAAATTAAAGCCGCAGGCGATCAGAACATCAAAGCGTGCATCCAGCGCCTCGCGTGCGGCGGCGGTGAGGTCTGCGCGCGCAACTGTGCCAAATTCCGGGCCGATGAAGATGGCGGCGCGCTTTTCGGTGCTGCCTTCGGTGAATGTGCCCGTGGCGGCGATATAATCGCCCGGCCAGCCTTCAACGGCGTTGAAGCTGATCCGGTCTTCCTTTGCGGATTGCTGCACGCCGGAAGATTTCAGGTGCTCCAGCACCATATTGGCGAATTCGTCGGCGGGCATTTCCTTGCGCGGGCGGTTACCCTCAACAGCGTCCAGCTCATCGGCGAGTTCATAGTCATCCGCCGGGATGACGCGGTGAGGCGAGAGCGTTTCCACTGTGAAAGGGCCAGCAACGCGCACTCGGGAATTGTCCGCATAGGGGCGATCATAGAGCAGTTCGACGTCTGCCTTTTGGGCGATGGAGGCATCAATCCTCTGCTGGCGCTCAATTCGGAGTTTCCATAGCGCCTCATGAACTCCCTTGATATTTCCACTCCAGTCGGTTTCAGCGTATCTGGGAACTTCCCATTCTTCTCTTTCGGAACCTACGGCGTCGTTTAACTCGCGATAAAGCGGTTCAAGTCTCTTCTGATATTCGTCCCAAATCACATCAATTTCGGAGTTGCTGGAAATGGTGCTCAACATGATGTGCGGCGCGCGTTCATAGACAAAACCAAGCGAGACGTCATTGTGAACCGGTGCATCGGAGGGCGGCTTGCCGGTGAGTTCGCCTTCCTTCTGACGACCTTCAGGTGAGTCTGCGAGCAGGTAATATGGGTGGCGCGCGCTCATGATTCGTGTGCGGGCCAGCGCGAGCGCGACTCGCGACGTATCAATCGTGATCCAACGCCGCCCCCATTGTTCCGCTACCGTCGCTGTTGTTCCTGATCCACAAGTCGGATCAAGAACTAGGTCACCGGGATCTGTAGTCATTAAGATACATCGTTGGACAACCGTGGGGCTGGTTTGAACGACGTAGGTCTTTTCGTCGGACCGGCTAGAAACGCCACCACTCGTGTCAGTCCACATGTTGTGAGTTACTGAGATACTGAAATCTGAGAGCTTGCTGCGAAATCGCAATCCGTTCCGAGTTTTGTGCAGCCGATTGGCTTTGCCTACTCGGGAAAGGGTGTCTTGTTTGACTTTCCAATGAGAAGTACTTGGTGGATAATAAGTCTCTCCTTCAAAAGTAAAAGGTTGAAGGTCGCTAGCTGCGCCAGGTGAGACCAACGACGTAGCTTGGAATCTTTCCCAGCTACCATCTCTGTCGGATAAATCTTCTCCGCGCCCGATTGAGCCTACTTCAAAGCCGTCTTCGCTGATGAGTTGGCTAAACCGGTCAATACTACTTAAATCACTCTTATCTTTGTAAAGTGGGCGATACTTTGTTTGACTATAATTTCTCGCGTACCACAAAATGCGATCATAGACGGGCGGCAGGTAATTGCTGGTAGCGTATGGGGTTGTTTGATAGGCAATTTCGCTAATAAAGTTTCTTTCCCCAAAAACTTCATCAAGTAGCGCTCGCACCTTTTGGGAATTTTCATCGCCGATCTGGACGAAAATGCTCCCGCTCTCCGTCAACAAATCCCGCATGGCGGTGAGGCGATCACGCAGATAGGTGAGGTAGGAATGGATGCCATCTTTCCAGGTGTCGCGAAAGGCGCGCACCTGTTCCGGTTCCCGCGTGATCTGGTCGAGCTTGCCATCCTTCACATCCCGTGAGCGGGTGGAGACCTGCCAGTTCGAATTGAACTTGATGCCATAGGGCGGGTCGAAATAAATACACTGCACCTTGCCGCGCAGGCTTTCGCGTTCAGCAAGGCTCGCCATGACCTGCAGGCTGTCGCCCAATATCATCCGGTTCGACCAGTTCTGATCGTGGGCGTAAAATTCGGTCTTCGCCTCAGGATCAACGCCATTGAAGTCGTGAAACAGATCCGGAATATCGCTTGTCGCGTCGCGCGCGTCTTTGGTGTGCTTTACAAGGTCATCAATAATGGCCTTGGGGTGGATCTTCTCCTGAATGTAGAGCGGCGGCGCAGTGACCACGAGGTCAGACCAGTCTTGCGTATCCTTGCCGCGCCAGACCAGTTGCGCTTCGCCAAGGTCGAGTTCGCCCGTCTCGCTCAGCTGCGAGATCTGTTCTGGGGTCAGGCGGATTTTCGTGCCTTTCCATATGATTTGCGGGTCAAGGTCGCCGTCGCGCTCGCGCGTCTCGCCACTCGCGAGGGGGAAGCGGCGCTCATAGGTGACGGGTTTGACCGGTTGCAGCTCTTCTGCGCGCTGAGCGGCGGATTGCAGCTCTGCCGTCGGGATGTTCTTGCGCGTTGCGCCCGTGTGCTTGAGGGCATCGACCTTTTTGGATGACGGGTTAGACGGCATTACGCATTTTCCTTTTCGCCCGTCGCGCAGGCAATGATCTCTGCAAGACGCTCTTCCATAAGCGCTTCAAACTGGTCTGACATTTCCCAGACATCGCCAAACTCTTCAAAGTGCCAGCGACCAAAGGAGCCGAGCGCGTTGACGCCGGGCACCCATTTGTTGCGGATGGTGTCGTGTTTGGAGCGGGTGGTTTCATCGCGGCGGCCTTTGACCTCGATAATGAGGTTCAGCGGGTCGTCCTCGCCCTTGCCATCATCCACCCGCACGATGAAGTCCGGAATGTATTTGTGAGGCACTGAGCCGTGCTTGTAGGGCACTTCAAAGCCGAGACCCTGGTTCTTGACGAAGGAGATGACCTTGGGGTGGTTTTCCAGCGTCATCGCCATGACGGCTTCCCAGTTTGAATCGCAGACCACGGCATTGATGTGGGATTTGTCCCGAATGTCGTAGATGTCTTTGCTGGTCATGAAGCCCACAAAGCGCGTGGAGCCTTTGGGGTTATAGGCATCCAGAACGGCAGTGATGCGGTTCTTATTGCCGACCGCATCCGTGATGGAATTATATAGGCGTTCGCAGGCGAGATTTGCAATCGTCTTGATGCCCAGCATCCAGGGGCCCGTGCCGCCCTTGCATTCCAGATAACCTTCATCGATCCACCGCCGAACCACGCGTTTCAATTGGCCGAAGAGGTGAAGCTTTGGCTCGCCATCTGAATCTTTGAAAAAGGAATACATCAGATGCTTGGCGAGCTCGAAAGAGATTGTGCTGGGTCGCATGTCCTTCATCTCGGCGACGGTGAGCTTGTGACCTTCGCCAACAATGCCTTCGACGACGGTTTCCCCTGGCCCCACCATTGTCGGGTCAAGCACAAGGCGTGAATCATCGGTAAAAGTTGCGTCCAACCGCTCTTCAGGTAGCTCTATGCGATAGCCTGTGACGCGAGGGAACGGGATCTCGAAACTTTCACGCTCTTTGACAGCATGAATCCGCTTCATCGGCTTCGGCGCCGATGGCGGGGAGACGACAGGTTTGGCTGTGAAGTTGAACGGGATGCCGAGAATGTCGGCATATTCCACGTCGAACAGGTTCTTGTCGTTCAACTGGTAGGAATAGCGCCGGAGGCCGCGTCCAACGACTTGCTCACAAAGAAGCTGCGTTCCGAATGCGCGCACGCCGAGAATGTGCGTGACCGTATTGGTGTCCCAGCCTTCTGTCAGCATGGAGACCGAGACGACGCAGCGGATTTGCTCGCCGAGTTTGCCTTTGCGCCCAACCGTGTTCATCACCTCGCGGAGGATAGCCTCGTCAGAGATTTCATTGGCGGATGCGGCACCTTCTCGCTGAGCGATCTCGCGCTTGAATTGCTCGATTTCACGCGAAGCTGCCTGCCTGAAATTCTTGTCCAGCGCCTCACCGGATTCCAGCTGTGCACTGTCGACGAGAAGGGTGTTCGGCCGAGGTAGCGGATTGCCGAATTGATCGAAGTTCGAAAATTGCTTCAGATATCCATGGTGGATAGTCCGGAGTTCATCCGGATCATCTGGAAGTGGGCGCTGCCAACCTGAAATCCACTCTGCGACAAGTTTGGACGTCGAGGTGTTATTACATACGACAATGAAAACAGGAGGCACTTCGATGCCCGCACACTTCCATTCCTCAGCGGTTTTTTCGTAATGGTTATATAGTGCAACAAGTGCCGTTTGGAGCTGGGCGGGAAGCTCCTCCGGGTCGAGGTCTGTCTGGCCTCGCCCCTTTTTGGGTAGCGCTTTGCTGATGTGTGGCCATAGATCCCTGAAGACCGGAACTTCCGCGTCCGGAATGTTGTCTGCCACTGGCACGCGGGGCAGTTTCACGATGCCGCATTCTATCGCGTCAATCAGAGAAAAATCAGACACAACCCACGGAAACAGCGTTCCTTCGACATAACCTGAGCCTTTTAGGAAGAATGGCGTTGCTGACAGATCATAGACAGCCCGCACGCCAAGTTTGCGCTTGAAGGCTTCAATCCCGTTAATCCAAAGGCGGGCAGCGTCGTTTTCCTTCGCGGCTTCTTTCTTCTCGTCGCCTTTAAGCTCGTAAAAGTCGTTGTCCCGTCGGTCACGATAGCAGTGGTGAGCTTCATCATTGATGACGACGATGTTCTTAATACCCATCAGTTCGTCGGCGACGCGACGAACCATTTCACCTTCGGTTTCCTTGCTCTGGATCTCGTCGCCTCGCCCCTGCAGAAGTGATCTGCCCACCTTGTTGATGTCGAGCTTCTCTTTGAGCTGGAAGGCGTGATAGTTGGTGATGACGATCTTGGCTTTGCCTATATCGGTGAGCATGTCCGCCGGAACGATTTCTCGATCCTTGTAATAGCTCTCCGTGTCCGACGGCAGAAGCACGCGCAAGCGGTCGCGGATTGTGATGCCAGGCGCGATGAGAAGAAATCCGCGCGTGAATAGCTGGCTCGCTGGAGATCTGACTGCATTAGCGGTCTGCCAGGCAATAAGCATGGCCATTACTGTCGTCTTTCCCGCGCCCGTCGCCATCTTCATGGCAAGGCGCAAGAGTTCCGGGTTCGCCTCAGCATTAGCGCTTTCGATGTGATCCCAGATGCGCCGCTCAGCATTCTTGTTTGCGGCGTTTGCATGGCTTCTGTTCTTGCGTGCAACCTCAGTCAGCCAGATGATCGTTTCCACGGCTTCGACCTGGCAGAAAAAGGGACGAATGCCCTGAAACTCGTGGCTGCGCCAATATTGCAGAAGGCGTTGCGTTGTGGGTGTGACAGCCCAGTCACTTGGATTAGAGATGCGACGCCAAGTGGCTACTTTGTCTCTGATCTCGTTGATAATCGGAGTGGGATCATACGCTTGGTCGTCGTTAGAAACGCCATCAGCATCCAGAAATGCCAAGCTGCCTTGGTTTTCGGTGGATGAATTCTTTTTCTTCCGAGCTTTTGGTACCGCTACGATATATTTGGAAGGCCGCCTTCCTTTGCGAGGCTCTTCGTTCAGTGGCTGGCCTTCATCGCTGAGAGCGTGGTGTTGGCTTGGCTCATCGTACGGAGAGTTCAATATTGGATGAGCAAAGAACGGTGGTTCATCGATAGCCAAGTGTTATTTCCCCCAAACAATAGCGCGGCACATGAAATGCTTTCAACTTCGACTAGAAGCTGAACTGATTCTTGAAAAGGCACACAGATTAGGCGAACGAGCAAACAAGCCAACAAAAATGTCTTTGTTGGTACAATTGTTGGTACATTCACATCTAAAATTCTGTATGATACAGAAATAAAATGATTATTTCTACAAATACGATGCCTCTTCTGGCACCAGTTTTTCGACTTAACTTGTAGTTTTTAAACTGTTTTATCGAATTTTCCGCCCAAAGCCACTCAACAATCACAAAACAAATTGTTTCGTTGCGTCCTGTATGCTGGCCCGAACCAAGTAAGGTTGGGGGTGCAAATGGCGCAGATGGTATGCCCTGAAACGGGTATGAAGTTCACGATCAGCAACGTTGTTGCGCACGCAAACACCTTCGAATTTCGGCGGCGCATCCCGGCTGACATCCAAGCTCATTACAACGGCAAGAAATGGATCAGCCGCACAATGGGGCGGCTGGGCAACATGCACGCCATCATGATCGCCGCCGAACAACTGGATGGCTTTTATGATGCTGAATTTGACGCGCACTGCAACGTAGACGCCCAGCGCGTTGCCGATAAGCCTGACGCCCGGCATTTGGCCTTTTCGGAAACAAGGTTTCAAGCGAAGTCGCGGACATCTATTTCAAGCAGGCAGATCTCTCGGTCGAGCCGCGACCATATGTGAAGGTTTGGGAAGTCGCAGCGTCACACCCTCGGCCTATGTCCTTCCCGGATACTTTTAGCATCACCCCTTGTATTGGCATGGCGGCAAATGCGAATTCAGAGGGATGCACCAAGAAGGCACATCGTCAGCCTTACCTTCCTCCACCAGCTCGTTCATGACAGCAAGAATGGCAGTATGAGCTTAAAGGAAACGCCACTAAGCGTTTGTACTTAATGGCGTTTTTATAGATCTCAAAAGGTCTTGAGAATGATGAAATCATTCCCACTCGATCATCAACAAAGCACTTACTTTGTTGATTTTACTCAAAAATAAATTTGACAATTGTTACAATACCGCCGTCTTTACCGTCAAATTTAAGTATTCATGGGCGATAGATGACGATAAACTGAGTGCGTTATTTAACTAGATTATTCAGAGCAAGTTTTCAAGGCGATTGTGGTTAATGAAAACGATTGAGAACTCGGTCTGTATCGAATCTAATTCTTGTATTCGACTAGCGACGACGCCCTCTCGGCATTGCCGCCAACCTCCCAGAGTCCCCCAATCGAGGGGAACCGCCAGATTTCTGGTCCCACTCCGGCAAGCGCGTCGCCGCGCGTATGTCGTCCTCCCGCGAGAGCCAACTCAATATTGGCATCGTCCTGAATCACCTTTGTTCTCGTTTGCTTTGTCCTAGCCGCGATTTGGCGGACTTGTCAGGTGCGCGATTTGATCTTCATGCGAGTGAAGGACTGAAATCAGGGAGGTTTCACAGCTTCAGCATGGCGCGACATGGACAGTGGCAAGCGCATGTGTTCTCGTTATGCGCCAACATCAAGCGGGTTTGCAGGAGAAGCTGCGCCATGCGTTTCAAACATCTGGACAAGTACCGCGTCGGCGGAACCAACGATCGTCCAAACCTCGCCGTCCCCGTTCCGCAGACTCCCGGCGGCAGAGTCTACAGATACTCCCCCAACGAAGCGGCGGCTCCCAGGCACTTCGTTCTTGGCGGTCGCAGGGACGCCGAAACATCAGACCAGCCAAAGGCCCGCATGCGACGGGCGCCAGGATCGCCCTTCACTGTCTGTCCCTACAGCGGTGTGATCGCGCCGGATGGCGATTTCCTGCACCCGGAAGACCGCGACGCCGCCATCAAGACTGTGGGAGACGCCGCCGTCGCTGATGCCGCCGAGTACTTGCGAGACGCCTTCAAGGGTATCGCGCGAAGGTCAAAGTCCTGGACATTCAAACCATCTGCGCATCAAGCTCCACGCCAGCGCTTATTCATCCGCGAGGATCTTCTGCGTGCGATGCACTGCAATCTCTGCGGCCGCGACTACGGCGTCTATGCCGTCGCCCTGTTCTGCCCTGATTGCGGCGCGCCGAACGTCGCCCTGCATTTCAGGCGTGAGACGGAACTGGTGAGCGCGCAAATTGAACAAGCAGAATCACTGGACCCGACCAATAACGAACTGGCCTACCGTCTGCTCGGTAACGCTCATGAAGATGTACTCACGGCATTCGAGGCGACCCAGAAGATCGTGTTCGCCTATCTGTGGTCAACGCATCGCCCGGATGAAGCAGCTCCCAATGTCCGCAATGATTTCCAGAACGTGGACAAAGCGAAGGGCCGCTACGCGACACTGGGTCTGGATCCCTTTGACCAACTGGACGCTGAAGCACTGGCTGCCCTGGAACTGAATATCCAGAAGCGGCACGTGATCGGTCACAATCTGGGAATGATCGACGAGAAGTACTCGGTCCTTGCCGACGACGCACAGATCGGAACCACCGTCGAACTGTTGGCGGATGACATTCGCATCTTTGCCGGTATTTGTCTCAGCGTGGTTCAGAGCCTGGATGACGCCATTCTTGCCAGCTCGCAAACAGGCTCGACGATAGCGCCCTGATCTTCGCGGTTCGTCGCGATATCAGCTCACATGAACGCCTCCACCGGCCACAATGTCTCTCCCGCAAGGCGGGTGTGGGCGGACGGCGCGTATGCCCGGGGGCGCGTTCCGCGCAAGGGGCCAGTCGCGTGAAGTCCTCCTTGTCTCTTTAAGTCTCCTACTTTTCCCCCTTGCCCGGCTCGCTTGGTCCCCCGGGCGAAGCGCCTTTTCGCCGCCCACCCCCGCCTCATGCGGGAGGACTGAACGGGACCGGCGACGGAGGCAGACATGCGAGACAGAACCACCACCACCCGCCGCGCGGAGAGACCGGGCGCCCGAGCGTCGAGACGCGAGCGGCGCCAAACGGAGACCGCGCCCCGCCGCGACCTTTACGCCGAAGTGACCGACAGGATTGCAGCCGAACTCGAACAGGGCCGCATCCCATGGGCGCAGCCATGGGGCGTTTCGGGGGGAACAGTTGCAGGCGAAACGCCGCTCGGTCTGCCCGAGAACGGCGCCACCGGCGCAACCTATTCCGGGATCAATATCCTTCTGTTGTGGGGCGCAGCCTTCATGGGCGGGCGAACTACCCAGCGCTGGGTCACGTTCAAGCAGGCGCTCGCGCTTGGCGGATGCGTGCGCAAGGGCGAGACCGGGACCACCATTGTCTATGCCGACCGGTTTACGCCCAAGGGCGAACAGGAACGCGCGCAGAAGTCGGGAGACGATCCACGCGCGGTTGCCTTTCTCAAACGCTATACCGTGTTCAATGTCGATCAGTGCGACGGCCTGCCCGAAGACCTGACCGCAACGCCTGCACCGCTCCCCGAGCGCGAAGCGATCCCGCGCGCTGAGGCGCTGATCGCGGCGACTGGGGCGGATTTCCGAATCGGCGGCAACCACGCCTTCTACGTACCAAGCCAAGACTTCGTGCAGGTGCCGCCGCAACCGGCCTTCTTCGAGCAGATCAACTATTACCGCACCTGCTTTCACGAGCTTGGCCACTGGACCGGACACCCTTCACGGCTCGCGCGCGACCTTAAAGGCCAATACGGATCGAAGGACTACGCCCGCGAAGAACTTGTCGCGGAAATGGCGGGGGCGTTTGTCTGCGCAGCGCTGCAGATCGCGCCGACCGTGCGCCATGCGGACTATGTGGCGTGCTGGCTTGACGTCCTGCGCGAGGACAAGCGCGCCATCTTCCGCGCCGCCTCGATGGCCAGCAAGGCCGCCGATTTCATCCTCGAAAGCGAACACTCCGACCAGCAACAGGCCGCCGCCGAGTAGCGCAGCCATTCGCGCGGCGCGTCTGGCGCCGCGCGCCTTAACCATCCATCGCAAGGACCAACTCTCATGACCCTCATTCTTACCCACATTCCGCTCGACCAGCTGAAAGTCAGCCCGCTCAACATGCGCCATGGGCGAAAGGTGCCGGATATCTCTGATCTCCTGCCATCCATTCGCGCAGGCGGATTGCGCCAACCGCTTCTGGTGCGCAAGGAAGGCAGACATTATGGCGTGGTCGCAGGACGCCGCCGACTGTTCGCCTTGCGCAGGCTGGCCAAAGAGTCTGGCGAGACCGCGCCAGACATTCCCTGCGCCGTGATGGAAGATGGCGATGACGCAGCCGCCATCGAGGCTTCGCTCATCGAGAACGTCGCGCGCCTGCCCGCCGGGGAAATGCAGCAGTATGAGGCTTATCTGAGATTGCACGCGCATGGCCGCAGCGTGGACGAAATCGCAGGCCATTTCGGCGTGACGGAATTGATGGTGCGGCGCGTGCTGGCGCTTGCCTCGCTGATCGAGCCGGTGCGCAAACTCTACGCCAAGAACGAGATCACCGCCGACACCGCCCGCGCCCTGACGCTGGCGACGCCCGAACAACAGGCGGAGTGGCTCGTCCTGTTCGAGGACGAGGATCAACGCGCCCCGCAAGGACGCCAGCTGCGCGCCTGGCTCACCGGCGGCGCAGCGACCACGACCGACAAGGCGCTGTTCGATCTGGACAGCTACCAAGGCCAGATCGTCGCCGACCTGTTCGGCGATCATGGTGTCTTCGCCAGCAGCGATGAGTTCTGGCGCGCCCAGTCGGAAGCGATTGCCTTACGTGTCGAGGAACTACAAGGCGCGGGATGGGCCGATGTGGTGGTTCTGGATCGCGGCGAATACTTCACTCGCTGGGACATGGTGGAGATGCCGCGCGAGACCGGGGGCAAGGTCTTTGTCGAATGCCGCCATGATGGGACAGTGACGTTCTTCGAAGGCTGGCTCTCTCAGGCAGAGGCGCGAAAGCGAGAGCGCGCCCTTCGGGATGACAGCGCGCCGGAACCCGCTGAGATCAAGCCGGAAATGTCCGGGCCCATGTTCGAATATCTCGCCCTACACCGCCACGGCGCGGCGCGCGCGAGCTTGCTGAATCAGCCCGCAATCGCGCTTCGCCTGATGGTCGCCCATGCGCTGGCGGGATCGTCCCTCTGGCAGGTGCGGTCCTTCGAACTTCGTACTCGCAAGGAGATAACCGAGGAAAGCGTTCGAACATCGAAAGCAGAAATTCGGCTATCTGAAGCACAGGACCGGACCGCAAAGATGCTGGCTGAGACAGGCCATGAACACCGCTCCCAATACGGGCCAGACCCGCGCGAGCTCTGCGAAATCTTTGACGCCTTGCTGAAGCTGGACGATCAGGCCGTCCTCTCTGTTCTGGCCTTTGTCATGGCCGACACGCTGGAACCCGGCGGGCCTGTGGTTGAGGCGCTCCTGTCGGTTCTTGGCGTGGACATCGCCGACTGGTGGAGACCGGACGAGGCCTTCTTCGACCTCCTGCGGGACAAGCGCGCAATCAACCAAATGGTGGCGGATATCGCCTCGCCCACGACCGCAAAGGCGAGCCTCACAGACAAGGCCGCGACCCAGAAGGAGATCATCCGCAACCGTATCCGGGGCAATGGCTGCAATCCAAGCCCGCGCTGGGTTCCGGGATGGATGGCGGTCCCGCCAAGACGCCTTGTCCCGGAGGCAGAATCGCCAATTGTCGAGGCATGGGAGATCGTCGCGGACCTGTTCGCGACGCCAGACGTTGCAACGCCCGAGCCGCATCAAACGCCCGAACCCGCTTCACCTTAAGGTCTGTCTCCATCTAATAGTGAAGCGACGTAGAGGACCGCCCGACGACATGTCGGGCGGTCCTTTCCGCTTATCTGCGTCTCGATCAATTAGCAGCGAGTCAGGCAAATGAACCATTTCTGGCGCTCGCGATTTTGAAGCCGGTCGAGGGCAGGTCCGGGCCTCCAGCGCGCTGGAGCCTTGCCTCCTGATTGTATGCTGGCAGAGGTCAACTCACGCCCCTTGTCCCCGTCTGAAGCCGCATGACCTGGACGCGTCCCGCGTCCGGATAAACCGGATCGGGCGACGATTTTCCCCGGAGCTGGCGCACCTTCCTCGCGATACAAAATCGCCGCCCATCCCGGTGCTCCGCGTTGCTGCGCCCCCAAGAGTCAAACGACCGGGGTTATCCAGTCTCGAAACGCGTCCTCTCGGTCCGGCGTCGACGGGGGCATGGGGCTCCCGACCCGACACGCCAGCATCAGGAGACATGACAATGGCCAACGCTCTGGGATACCTCACCGCCACCAAAACCGGCTTTGAAGGCCAGCTTGCAATGATCAACCTTTCCGCCGCGATCCGTATTGAGAAGAATGCGGAAAAGACCACCGACAACCAGCCGGACTACCGCATCCTTGCCGGGGAGACGTCCACGGAAATCGGCGCCGGGTGGGTCCGTACATCGAAAGGATCAGGCCGGGAGTATATCTCCCTGACGCTCTCTGATCCGCAGATCGGCCCCCGCCGCGTCTTCGCAAACCTCGCCCCGGTCAAGGGCAAGAAGGACCGCTATGTCCTCCTCTGGAATGCGCAGGACTAAGCTGACCTCAAGACCAAGCATCAGATGTTGCGCCGGAAATTCCATTTCGGCGCAACTCGTCTTTCTGAGATACCGGACTTTGTTCCTATTCGGCACTTCTTATCTAAATAATTCCGCGATTGGACGCGCTTTGTCTTTCCCCTCCCCGCCGGACAACTCGCGAGTCCTTCAACATTTACCAATGTCATCTGGCACGCCCCTTGCCCACTCGTTTGCATCAATCAAGCGTGGGTTGGGGAATTCGCGTGGACGACACAAGAACAGCCGCCGTCAAGGCGCTGGACTATATGCAAGGTATGCCACGCTCGAAATGGGCGTGGGAATATCTCAGGCGCAACCCGGCATATCGGGAAGACCATGAGCGCCACCGTGAGGGCGCGCTCACACGCCAATTCGACGACAATGGCGTCGAACTTCTGACCCTCGACAGGCCTGAACCGGCGGCCGAGCGATGGGGCCTGTCATTCTTCGCCAGCCCGAACCGCACCGCCGAGGACGCCGCCCTTGCCTGGACGAGCGAGGTCAATCCACATGTGCTTAACGTGGTCGCTACGCCTGCCAATGAAACAGACAATGAGGCGGATGCGTTCGAAATCTCCCGCCTCTCCTGCCGGAAAATATGCCTACGCTCGAGCGCAGGACATGAAACATTCATTGCCGCCAGCCAGGGCTTGAGGGTTCAGATGGAATGCAGGGGATCCAGCCTCATGTCCGGCCCAGTCGCGCTGAACTTTATCATTGAAGGGCTCGATATTGACGCCAAGGCGGACGCCATTCGGCGCCTGGCGACGATCTATAAGGACGCGCGCGGACCAGGCCCGCAATCGCGCAGATGGACCTCAAGGACGCTCACCCTGCGCGATGGACTCATTGCGCTCGACGCCTTCCAGATGGGCGGATCGCATCGTGACGCAGCGCGCGCAATCTATGGCGAGGAAGAAGCCGCGCGCGGATTTTCAGCGGGCGATGAGGTCATGAAAAGGCGCATGCAGCGCCTTCGCCAGAAGGCGATCGACATGATGGAAGGCGAATATTTGTCACTCGTGGCCTGACGAAGAGTACACCTGTGAGGGGGAACGTTTTTGATGCGCTCCACTTCGTTCCTCCCGCCATCTCCCTCGCCAGGTCATGCTTCTCCTATGATCGGTTGACGATCCAAACAGTGGAGAAACCTCATGACGAAAACCCGTTCGCAACCGCCTATCGACAAGCCCGAAGGCTGCCCTTTCCTGACCGTCGTCGAGGCGGCGACCTATCTCGGCCTGCGCCGTCAGACTCTGGACAATTATCGCTGGCAAGGCGGCGGTCCCGCCTATCGCAAGCATGGCGGACGCGTCTTCTACGACCGATCGGACCTTGATCGTTGGTCGCTTGATCGCAGCTTCATCTCAACGGCTATCCGCGCCCCTAAGCACTATGGCGACCAACGCTGACATGGCGCGCCGATCTACCATCATTTGGATGACAGCTGGGTTGCTCTTGGCCGGGTCTGCATGGGTCCTTCGTCCCGATACAGTCTTCATCTGGAACAGGACAAGCAGCGCTCCCTTGGGACTTTACCTGAAACTCGAGAGGTCCGAGGAGCGCCCGCTCACCCCAGGTTCGCGGGTCCTCCTTGGACCGGAATCCAGCGCAGGCCATTGGATCATATCGCATGGATTCGCAGGGTCAGGTTGGCCGATTATCAAGTCTGTTCGCGCACAAACCGGCGACGAAATCTGCCGGAATGGACCTGTTGTTTCTATAAATTCCAAGCCCGTTGCAACGGCCCAAGAGACGACATCCAGCGGTCGTCGACTACCGGAATGGCAAGGCTGCCGCGTGCTTGGCGAGGGTGAAATCTTCCTCCTGAACGATCATCCCTATTCGCTTGATGGACGCTATTTCGGAGCAACAGATATCGACGATATCCTTGGCATCGCCGTTCCAATCTGGACGTATCAAGCCGAGGACGCCCCATGACGGTTCTGGCGGTTTCGATAGTACGCGATAGGTGTGGGCAGCTAGGGAATCTTGTGTCCGACAGGGCAAGATTAAAGGCGCGGCGCCTCAGCCGCCTCAAGTACCTGTCTGCACATCTTTTTTTTGGCGCCAGCAAAGTTTCATGCGGCGCCGGAGATTCCGATTTTGCAATATTTTTCAAGAGGTTGACCTGGCGCCACATCCTGAGGTGCGAAAATGTCTGGCGATAATCGCTTCACGCCGAAGCTGGGCCGACCGGGCAATGCGGGTGGACGCCACCAGGGACGCTTTCTCCAGCATATGGCGAAGGAGGTCGCCCGGCTGAGAAAAGGCGTGAAATCGACAAGGCGAAAGTCCGCCGGGCGCGGACGCGGCGCCATTGCCGGACGCATGGCTCAGATCAGGCCGCAACGTTTTGCCGCCCATCGCATGAGGCGTGTGGTGGTGAAGTCGTTCATAGCGCGACGCTCTGCAATCACTGGCGGCGGCAATTTCCGGGAACATGTCAGCTACATCATGAGGGACGGCGTCGAACGCGATGGAGCCAGGGGCGTGGCCTATGACCGCGAGGACGACCGCGCCGATGCCGGTGCGTTCAAGGCGCGCGGCAGCGAAGACCGCCATCAGTTCCGCTTCATCGTCTCCGCAGAAGACGCGGACAGGCTGAGCGATCTCAAACCCCATGTCCGACGCCTGATGGATGGCATGGAACACGACCTGGAAACCCGTCTCGACTGGATCGCCGTCGATCATCATGACACCGGCCAGCCGCACACCCATATCATCGTGCGAGGAAAGGAGCCTGACGGAAGCGATCTTGTCATCGCCCGCGACTATCTCACCGACGGATTGCGCAGGCGCGCCTGTGAGCAGATGACCGACACGCTGGGCCCTCGTTCCGAACTGGAGATCCTGCGCCAGCGCGGCCTCGAGATCGACAAGGATCGGATGACCGAAACCGACCGTCGTCTCGCCCGGCTCTCACATGACAATCTGGTCGAACTGGCGCCGACGAATTCCGTGCGAGGCGAGATCGATCGCAACCTCCTGATCCGGCGGTTGAAGCACCTTGCCTCGTTGCGGCTCGCCACACGCCTGTCCCAGGACCGCTGGGCCTTGCGCGACGGCTGGCGCGACGACCTTGCCGAAATGGGCCGTCAGGGCGACGTAATCCGCACCGTCGCCGCCCAGTGGAAGGATCACGATCCCGGACATCGGATCGATCGCTGGGATGCCTCGATTGCAGACGCTCCGGTCATCGGTCGGGTAACAGCAACCGGCGCCGAGGACGAGTTGCGCACGACCCGTTGGGTCGCGGTCGAAGCTCTGGACGGACGGGTCTGGCAGGTCAGCGTTGCCGACAACGTCCCGCCCATTGGCGCGGTGGTGGAGCTCGAACCCCGCAAGGCCAGGCCGCGGCAGGCGGATCGCACCATTGCCCGCATCGCCGCCCTCAATGGCGGGCGCTGGTCGGAGGACATACACGTGCAGGCGGAACCTGACGACTCTTCGGACTACATCAATGCGCACAAGCGCCGGCTGGAAGCGCTGAGGCGCGCAGGCGCCGTGAGCCGGGATGCATCGGGCGTGTGGACCATCGGCGGCGACTATCTCGAGCAGGCGCGGCGCTACGAGGCGCGGCGTGAAACCGGCGCGCCGGTTCGCGTCAGGGCCATGCGAGGACTGGAAGGCCAGTCACGACTGCGCGCCCTCTCCTTCCTCGATGATGTCGAGATCGGATCGACAATCGATCGCGGGTTCGGCGGCGAGGTCCGACAGGCCCGGCTCCATAGGCTCGGATTCCTGCGTGAGCAGGGTTATCTCGGGCCTGAGGAAACGCTGCTTTCGCCCACTGCCCGATCCCGTCTGGCGGACGAGGAACTGAACGCCATTGCGAACACAGAAGCACTGCAGACTGGACGCGCATTCCGGCCGCTCGGTCTTGGTGACGAAATGGACGGCAAGCTGGAAAGGATCCTCGAGACGGGACAGGGCCGACTTGGCTTAGTCGGGAACGAGAAGACGTTCACCCTCGTCCCGTGGCGCTCAGGGATGGACCAGGGACTGGGCCGCGAGCTTACCGTGAAGCGTCGCACGCACGGCGTCGACTGGGAGCTGGGACGAGGCAAGGGCCTGTCGCGTTAGACTGGGTCGGTGACCTAGCGTCTGCGGCCGCAACCAGTTCATGCTCCGGACGCATCGTCTCATCATGACGTGAAGATGTTTTTTCCATAATCTCCCCGTCATGAGCACGCTGAAGATCACATCCAGGAGGCAGATCACCCTTCGCAAGGAGTTCCGCGCCCATCTGGGCGTCGGCCCCGGCGACACCGTCGAAATCGACGTGCTGGACGGAGGCAGGATCATGATCCACGCAAGGACGTCCGGAAAGATCGTCGAGACATTTGGGATGCTGTCCCAGAAAGATGGCCCCAGCCTCTCGATCGAAGAGATGAACGGGATCACTGGCGAAGGCTGGTCACGTTGAGAGACCAAGACGGCATGTAACTCACCACGAAATAGCCTTCCCCTCCTAAACGCACTCAGCGCCGCAGGTCATCTTCCCGCTTTCTCTGGGAAACCTGACTAGCCGTATCGGCGACTTCACGCGGATCATGGAGCTGATGTTCACAGCTCAATGGTCCCATGACCCACACCAAGATCCTCATCGGCCAGATTGTTCTTTCGCTCCTTCTGGTGCTGGCCGCCATCTGGGGCGCGACCCAGTGGGCGGCCCATGCGCTTGGTTACCAGGCTGCGCTCGGCGCGCCCTGGTTCTTCTCCGATGGTCTGCCAGTCTACAAACCCTGGCGGCTCTTCCAGTGGTGGTACGCCTATGAGGCCTATGCGCCTGAGGTGTTTTCACAGGCTGGCCTGATCGCGGCGAGCGGCGGCTTCATGGCGACGCTCGCCGCCATTGCCGGATCGGTGCTGCGCGCCCGGCATTCCAAGTTCGTGACCACCTACGGGTCAGCCCGCTGGGCCAAACCTGTCGATGTGCAGAAGGCTGGTCTGCAGATCCGAAGCGGCGTGATGCTAGGTCTCTACCGGAACCGCTACCTGCGCCATGACGGGCCGGAGCACGTCCTCGCTTTTGCGCCCACACGGTCGGGCAAGGGTGTGGGACTTGTCGTGCCCACTCTCCTGGAATGGCGCGGCGGGGCGATAATTCATGACATCAAGGGCGAAAACTGGTCCCTCACTTCGCGCTGGCGCAGCACGTTCACGCGCTGCATCCGCTTTGACCCGACGGACATGACGACGCCCCGGTTCAATCCGCTGATGGAGGTCCGGCGCGGCGAGCACGAGGTCCGCGACGTCCAGAACATCGCCGACATCCTTGTAGACCCGGAAGGATCCCTCGAACGCCGCAACCACTGGGACAGGACAGCCCACGCCCTGCTGACCGGCTCGATCCTGCATGTGCTCTATGCGGAGGAAGACAAGACGCTTGCAGGCGTGGCGCGGCTCCTGTCGGACCCAGCCCGGTCTTCCGAGGACGTGTTGCAGGCGATGCTGGCGACCAACCATGTCGGAACTAACGCAGCTCCTGATGCGCATCCCGTGGTCGCCCAGGTGGCGCGCGAACTCCTGAACAAGTCGGACAATGAACGCTCCGGCGTCCTCTCGACCGCCATGAGTTTCCTGTCGCTCTATCGTGACCCGGTCATTGCTCGCGCGACCGGCGCCAGCGACTGGCGGATTGAAGACCTTGTCGATCCAGAGCGCCCGGTCTCGCTCTATCTCGTCGTACCGCCTTCCGACATCTCGCGCACCAAGCCCCTCATCCGCCTGATCCTCAACCAGGTGGGACGACGCCTGACGGAGGCCCTTCCCGCACAGGATGCCAAACGCACGCCCCTGCTCATGATGCTGGATGAATTCCCCGCCCTCGGGAGGCTCGACTTCTTCGAAACGACGCTCGCCTTCATGGCGGGCTATGGCGTGCGCGCCTTCCTGATCGCCCAGTCCCTGAACCAGATCGACAAGGCCTATGGCGTCAACAATTCCATCCTCGACAACTGCCATGTGCGCGTGACCTTCGCTACGAATGACGAACGCACCGCCAAGCGGATTTCCGACGCGCTCGGGACCGCGACAGAGCAACGCGCCCAGCGCAACTATGCCGGCCACAGGCTCGCGCCCTGGCTCTCGCATGTCATGGTCTCGCGGCAGGAAACGTCCCGCCCCCTGATGACGCCAGGCGAGGTCATGCAGCTGCCGGCGAGCTCCGAGATCGTCATGGTGTCCGGCGCGCCGCCGGTGAAGGCCCAGAAGCTTCGCTATTACATGGACGCCAATTTCACAACGCGCGTGGGTGAAGCAGAAAATTCTGAGCGAGCTGACAGCGAAGCTCCCTCCTCCTCCGAATGGAACGGATGTGTGCCAGATATATGTGAAGACCTCGTTCCGGACGACGGTCCGGAACGATCGCGGCGCGCCAGCTCGGGCGACCGCGAAATCCAGCGAACCGTTTCCGATGCGAACGACGCATCGCGGACAGCCGAGCCGGACAACGACGCATCAGTTAGCGACGATGCCGACGACAACTCAGGCGATGAGACGATTGACCCATCCGCGCTGCGGCGGGCCTTCGGGCTCGACCTTGCCGATGACGACACCCTTCCCGGACTATAGGAGACCGACCATGATCAAGGAGCGCCTGCATGTGCGCCTATCGCCGGAAATCCACGATGAACTGATGCGCGCCAAGACGCCTGCGAACACCATATCCGGCATCATCGAACAGGCCCTCGCCGCATGGTTCCGGTCGAAGACCATCGAGCCGGTCATGGATCCACTGATGCTCAAGATCGACGCGCTGCTCGACCAGCAGCAAACGCTCAAACAGGAAGTGACGTTCGCGGCCGAGTGCACCGCCATGTTCGCCCGCTACTGGTTCGCGGCGACGCCTTCCCTGCCCGAGGAAAAGCGGCGCATCGCAAACGAACAGGGCGCGCGCAGATTCGATCTATTTGTGCAGCAGGTCGCAAAGTCCATCGTGACTGGGCCAGCAACGCATGAGGCTATATTTCGGGGGGAGAAGGGAAATAACCGGGAGGATTGAGAATTTCATGACCGGGTAAGTCTGATTTTTTGTACAGAGACGAGTCGGCGCGGGGGCAGAACCGGAAATGCCGAGCGACAGTCATCGGAGGCGATAGCGGACATCAGCTGCCCTCACCGATGACCGGAGCAAAATCGCCAATTGCGGACATACGCCGCCTGGCTCCATCAGGTCTGCAACGCGCAGCAAAACCAGACATAAGCTTCGGGGCGAATACTCCATTTACGTTTTTCTTGGCCCAGCCACGGAAGACTGAGCATAATGTCGGCATGCTCGCTTCCGATTGCAGCGGAATCGTGCGAATAAATTACGCTGGACAAAGAATAGAAATGCGATTGGACTTTGATGGTAAGCTCAGGCCGAATGAAGTTGTTGAGGTGGGCGGGCAGTAAAAGCCAGTCGGAACATTCTATTGTTCCTCACCTAGACTTTTCGCGCGAGTATATAGAACCGTTTTGTGGGTCGGCATCCTTCTTTTTTACCAACGCTCCGAAACGTGCCAAACTGAATGACTACAATTCTAACCTCATAGATTTCTACCGCCGAATTGTGACCCGGGCCCGATCAGTTTGGAAGATTTATAACGCACTGCAGACTGATCAGTCGACGTATTACTCCGTGCGTGAGGAATACAACTTACTCTCGCCCTGCGTACGAAAGGCCGCGCTTTTTCTGTACTTGAACCATTATTGTTTCAATGGAATTTATCGAACAAACCAAAAGGGCCTGTTCAACACGCCATTCGGATCTCACAGCGAAAACAAAAGAAAGATGGGGCTCAAAGAAATACGAGACTATTCTAGCATAGCAAAGACAGCTGATTTTTTTTCAAAGGACTTCGAAGACTTCTTGGATATGGTAAAACCCGAAGGTGCATGCATCTATATGGACCCGCCTTATTTTACTCGAGATGCACGAGTGTTCGGAGAGTACGGGTCGTCCGTTTTTCAAAATACGGATCTCAAAAGACTGAAGTCAGTGGTAGAGCGATGGTCGAAGCACAACAGAGTGGTCGTTTCCTATCGCCGTTGCTCCGAGTTCCAAGAACTATTCTCTGATACGATAGTTGCAACCACTGAAGTGACACGAAATGTGGGAGGGTTTTCCGGGAGGAGAAAGCGGGACGCAGAGTTTATAGCGGTGGCAGGACCAATATGAGAATTTTAGTCCTGAGCGATATTCACGCGATGTCTCGAGAGATAAAAAAGCTTGAGGGGTACGCGGGGCCATCCGGCGGAAATCTAATGGTTGAAGAGAGGACCACATTAGATAATCCAATTCTAGCGATCCCATCCGTTTTACAAGGAATGGAAATTGACGCTCTCCTGTGTTTAGGAGACCTCACTCATCAAGCTAAACAGTTGCCACTCATGGCGGCTTGGCACGATGTGCACAAAATCGCCCGGGATCTTTCAATCCCACAAGTTTTCGGAGTTATCGGAAACCACGATGTTCAATCAAGGGCCGAAACAACAGAGGACGTGGAAGCGCTCACAGAGTTTCTTCAGCAGATCGACCCCCCATTTCCTAGCGATGATGAAGAATTTAACGACAAGTACTTCGCTCACGGAGTGGCTGGAAAGAGCTTAGGTGACTGCTTTCTGATCGCGTTTGATACCTGTCGCACTCATGGAAAAGGGTTCGGAAAGGAAGCCGCGAAGCAAATATACGAGCGCGGAGCGCTCACAAACCCGATGGTCGCAAAGGCTAGGAAACTAGCGGATGCTTGCGAAGAGTTTCACATATTAGTTGCCATGCACCATCATCCGTTACCGGTGACACCGAAAGACACAGAAAACGACCAAATGGAAAACGGCGCAAAATTATTGGATGTGCTGCAATCAACGGGAAAGAATGTGATCTTGCTCCATGGTCACAAGCATTATGTTAGCTTAAAAAACCACCGAGACGACGTGAGCGCACCGCTGGTGTTATCAAGCGCAAGTCTGAGCGCATATCCATTCGACCACGGTGAAACGCATTTTTCTAATCAGTTTCATGTGCTTGAAATCGATATCAACGAGCTCGATAATCCAACCGGAACGGTGCACAGCTGGGACTGGGGGGCCAACACGTGGGCCAAAAGTAAGCGCCCGCACATGCCGGGGGAAGTCCATTTCGGTGGCAAGCCCAATCTCCCCGACCTAGTCGACAAGATTAGGGTTTTACCGAAGAAGCCTATGTACAATAAGGAAGAGCTTTTCGCCTCAATATTCCAACTTCGGTATGTCGACGAAGGCTTGATTAATTGTCTTAACCAGAAGCTTTCTGCTCACGGCTACCGGCTTATCTTCTCGGCAGGTGAAGTATCTGGAATGATTTATGAGGAGGATCGCAAATGAGCTCTGAAATCATTCCCTATAATGCTCGGCACACGGCACCTCGCCAAATCGCAGAATCATTCATTATTCCTAGAAACTTTTTCCAAATTGCTCGAAACGAAAACACGCTGTTAGTGGGTCCGAGGGGAAGTGGCAAAACTACAATTTTGAAGGCTCTCACCCCATCAGGGTTGTACCACCTACATCAAAGAAGCGACCTCATCGGTAAACTGGATGATCTTTCTGTACAGTACTTACCTATTTATATTCCCGCTGAAACAAGCTGGAAGGGCGACGCTCAAGCTATAAGGCAAGCGATCTCCGATTCTGGTGCCCGTGACGCGATACTAAATGGGTTGTTTGTTGACCATGCATTGCACTGGCTTGTGCTCACGATCGAAGAGGCTCGACGCTATTTTGAAAGATATGAGGAGAAACATGCGCCCGCTTGGACAATACATATAGATGACCACAGCGAAGAGCGCCTATCTCGCCTGATGTCTGACCTCTGGCGCTTGGAGAAAATTCAAACGTCGTTTCTTGGCCTGAAACTGGCCCTAATCGACCGAAGTAATATTTATCGGAGTGCCATTACAAATGCGTCAGCTTCGACGCTAGAATGCGCAATGCGTTTGCCGTCTCTCGATATCCTGCAGATGTTCCGTGGAGTTATAGAAATCGTTCATGAGCTGCGTCCGGATCTGAAATGGTCGTTTAATTTCGATGAAATGGAAATCGCTCCCCGCCATGTCGTTTCGATGCTTTATGAAAATCTTCGATCGTGGGATCAAAGAGCAGTCTTAAAGTTTTCGCTTTTCCCGTATGTCGACTTCTATAGCCTCGAAGAGAAAATGAGGTCTTCGGTGAAAGGACCAGTGGAAGGTCAAGACTACCAAGCATTCCAGCTCACCAATGAGTTTCAAAAAAAGGATAGTGAGTTCGCCCAAAAACTAGTCGAAGCGGAATGTGCACGGAGGGACCTAAGCGTCTTCGAACTGGCGAGATACCTAAACAGCTCAAAGGCAATTCATCCAGGAACGCGAAAAAGTGATGGCATCAAATCAACACGCATTTTTGAAGCCGTCTTTCAACGGCCGTTCGAGCAGAAAACCGACCCGGCGCTCATAGAGCATATTAGCAAAAAGGGGTACAAAACAGCGAAAGACTTCACCTCGGCGCAGGGCGAAAATACTCGAGCGCGGATGATCAGAAAAATTGCTCCGATCGTTGAATTCCGAAACTACTACCTCTCTGAAGAGCGCTCCAAGAGGAAAGGAAAATCGAGGCGAGGTTCTCCAAAAGGATTTGGCTACTATCACGGATACAACCAAATAGTCGACCTGACAGAATGCAATCCACGGGCGATCAAGTATTATATTAATGACCTATTAGACGCTCTTCAAAAAGGCGAAGATGCGGGTGTTGCGCAGAATCGAGTGATCGGGCGAAATGTGGACAGATTTCGTGCCCTTATAGCTTCTCAAATTGTTCCCGATGAGAGCGATGCAAGCGCGATGGAGAACTCATTGCGATTAGCCGATAAAATCGCATCGATGATTGTGCCAGAGGTATTGTCAGAGAAATTTAAAACTGAACCCAGGCTCACCGTAGAGTTTAAAAATTTGGACGAGCAAACCAAAAGAACCGTTGAAGTAGCCATAAATGCGGGAGCTCTGATCGTGGATCAATCACGCAACAATGCGATGCTGATTTACGATGTAGAGGATCAAAGACTGCGTCTGTCCCACAGCTTTGCTCCGTACTTTCCATTGCCTCTCATAACAGGAGGTAACCCGATAATTGTTAGTTCTTTGAATAACATTGAGACCTATCCCGCGGACCAATCTGATCTCTTTGGATGGGCTGATTAGCTATGGAGATCAAAGTACTGCAGCAGGAATACGAATACTCTTCCACTCTCTTTGGGTGCATCGGATATGAGCGACGCTCGATCCATTTGCTTCAAACAATGGCAAGCTCTGGCTTCGGAAAAAAGATCTTCTTCGACTACAAAGCCGAGGGGGTCTTGTCTTACGATCAGAATTTGAGCGAGAGCGCCGACACGATCGATTTTATTCACCACGATTTTGATAAGTGTGTGGCTCGCCTTCTCCATGAAGTCGAAATGGACCCCTACAGATCAATAGCGGTAGATATCACTTCGATGGATCGCCGAAAGCTCGCAAGGCTAATTGTGGCTTTGTTCAAACACTCGAGCATCATTGAGAGTATCTCGCTGTTCTACTGTCCGGCAACCTTCCGGCCGCCCTCCACCGGGTTTGACGTTGTTACTGCATTTGGACCAGTACTACCTCACTTCATGGGGAACAGCGTATTTCTTCGCGAAAATTTGTCACTGATTGCCGGTGCTGGGTACGAGTTCGGTAGAATAATTGGCGCGATAGATAGCCTCGAACCGAAGCGCGTGAGTTGTTTTATGCCGATAGGGACAGACGATAGGTACCGGCCTGCGGTGATGCGAGCGAATTTAGATTTTTCGTTTCTAGAAGGGAACGATGCGCTAATACAGTATGATCTCTCAGATACTGCCGCGCTTTACTATAATTTGCGCAGGATCGTTGAGGAGGAAAATACTAGAAGCAACGTGATGATACTTCCGCTGGGTCCAAAGATTTTTGCTGCAATATCCATGGTTATAGGGATGATCTTGCATCCCAACATAATGATATGGAGACATTCGACTGTCGATCCAGCGAGACCGAACAGTGTTACGGATGCCGAAGCAGCAGGAGAGGTGATCCAATTCTCCTTCGCGTTTCAAGCGTGATGTCTTGAAAAGAGATGGCGTTTTGCTTTTGCGCAACGCTGAGCGCGTACCGAAAACATCAATCCTACGCTGTGATTGAAGTTTGCCGAACGCTATATGAGCGCAAATCAACAATCACCTAATCTCCGGTTTTAGGAACGAACTGTCGTCCAATCGATGACAGTTCTACGTCTCGAACGGGCCAATCCCTTCCGGCTGGTCCCTGCCCTGTGACCGGAAATTGACGGATCGCTTTCCTGCCGGTCGGCTGCCTCGGGGCAGCTGCGGACATTGCGAACGACAATAAGCGGATTAAAATGCGGACGTTATTACTCGCTTCACAGTCTATGATGTTTTGGCCCATTCATTCAAACCAACGATATTGTTGGCACCCACCAATTAAGCTTGATTGCGCATCATAGTTGGCGCTTTTCGAAGGAACGCCCTATCAGTTCGTTCTCTACCATGTCAGCTGTTCAGTTTGCGACAGCCTTCGCCCTGCGCCCAAATTTGGTGTCATGGTTCCTCGGGGCTGGCGCGTCGGCGGCATCGGGGATTCCGACCGGCTATGCTATGATCCGCGACTTCAAGGCTCAAATCTTTTGCCGCGAGACAAATCTTTCCTACCGGGAAATCGATACTGCTGATCCCATGTGGACGGAGCGGATCGATGATTTCTTTCGTCGAACATCGATGCTTCCACCGGACGGGGATCCCACCGAATATGCCTCCGCCTTCGAAGCGGTATATCCCCAGCCTCGTCACCGTCGACAATATATTGCAGATGCAATCGCCAAAGGTACGCAGTGCTTCGGGCACAAGGTACTCGCCAGCCTTATGGTGGCAGGCAAGGTTGACCGCATCTTCACTACCAATTTCGATCCGCTTGCGGAAGACGCGGCAATTTCCGCGAACGCGACCCTGCCGTCCACCAACCAAAGACGCCCTACTGTAGCGGCGATCGACTCCGCCGATCGCGCCATGCGTTGCCTTGATGAATCCGACTGGCCGCTAATCGCGAAACTACATGGGGATTATCAGTCGATCGCGATCAAGAATACCGGATTGGAGCTGGAGCAACAGGATGCCCGCATGCGGCATGTGTTGATCGAGGCCGGCAAGAGGTTTGGCATGCTGTTCGTGGGCTACAGCGGGCGCGATGGCTCGATTTTGGAAGCCTTGAACGACATCTTGGCTTCACCCTCACCGTTCCCGAACGGCCTATACTGGGTCACCTCATCAGCGAACCGTCTGCTTCCAGCGGTCACGGAATTCCTAAATCGCGCGCAGACAGCCGGAGTCGACGTCTCGGTGGTCGAATGCACAACGTTCGACGAGTTGGTCGCTGAAATCTTAAAGACAACCGATCTGCCGCAGGTGCTCTACGATCACGTGATGGAAGGGCGACCTACACCGCGACTCGTGCCCGTTCAGATTCCACATTCCAAAGCCCGCGCTTTCCCGGTGCTGCGCTATTCGGCAATTTTGCTCGAATCGATGCCGACAGCGGCCAGGCGTATCAAGCTAAGCCAATCAACAACGTCGGCAGAGGTGCGTGAATTCTTCAAGGCGAAGGGATGTCGGGCGGTAGCGTCAGCTTTGGGGCGAGAACTGGCGGTGTTCGGACGGGACCAAGAGATCCTAGACGCATTGGCTTCGCTCGGCCCGTCGCTCGCTGGAACGATCGACCTAGATCCGGTCGCCGATAGCTGGGCGGTGGGATTGCTCTACGATACGCTCGTGCGATCTCTGGCCCGACAGCGCCCGCTCATCCCGCGCTACAGGCGTTCAGGACATTCGCTAGTCGTCGCCACACCGCGCGACGGGGATGATCCAGAGCGAATGCGACGCCAGCAACAAACTCTATCCCGGATGCACAAGGCTTACGGGACCAATCTCTTCGGCGCAGTTCCCAAGCTTGGCTTCCCCTTTCAGGAGGGCGTCCACCTCAAGCTGGAACAGGTCGACGGCAAGTGGTGGTGCGGCTTCGAGCCTTACACGTTCGTCCAGTTGCCCCGACAAGATCGCACCCATTCGGACAGCGTGGAGGGGCTGCTCGCCAAAGACACTCAGTCTGAAATAGGTATGCGAGCTGAGCGTCGAGGAGATCCTGTTGGTGACTGGCGTCGCGAGCGTTGGGCGACGCGCTTTAATGAAAAATGGTCAAACATTATCGCGGCCTGGGCTCACCTTCTAACCGAAACGGGAAGCACGACCCGAAGTGCCTTCGGGCTCCAAGAGGGCACTGGCATTGATGCCGTGTTCAAGGTGTCACCCTTCACAGGGTTTAGCCGACCATCGCATCACCATACCTATTTCAACAGGAGCGAATAATGGCGAACCCAGCACTCTCCGAGCTACCGCCATTCACACTCTTGGATGAGCCTGACCTGTCGTTTTCGCCATCCGACGCCACCCACGTAGATGCCCATCCATTGCGCGGCCTCCTGAACTTCGGGCCGTATTCGAAAGGATCGTTTGGCGGATATACTCCCCGCATTCGAATCGCGACTGTTGGTCCGGAGAGCGCTTTCTATCGTCGTGGCGACCTGATGAGGCTGTTGCACGCCGCGCATCGGCCTTCCGACCGATCAGAATATGTTCCGGAATATCCCGGTTTCGAAGTCCTTTTCCGCGTAGCGCTCGAGGCCGCGCCCGCAAGTGCACACATCAAGTGGCCCGACCGCCTCGACCAACTACCCGGCGATGGCGACGCGCAACACCGCCTCTATCTCGCCATGGATGCCGCGCTCCGCCGCCTTGACGCCGTGCGCAATGAGTTCGATGTCGTGCTCGTCCACTTTCCCGACAACTGGGACACCGCGACACGCGGAAAATTCTTCAACGCGCATGACCAGCTGAAGGCCTTAGGTGCCAAGTATAATATTCCGAGCCAAGTCCTGAACGACCGCGTCTTCACCTTCAACTACAAGGCTTCGCTCGCGTGGCGACTTTCAATGGCGTTATATGTGAAGGCTGCGGGTACGCCGTGGAAGCTGGCGCCGCTGAAAGGAGTGCCCGCAGACACTGCTTACATCGGGTTGGCTTATGCCCTGCGCGGTGACCAACAAGACGCGCATTTTGTGACGTGCTGTTCGCAAGTCTTCGACATGGATGGCGGCGGCATGCAATTCGTTGCGTTCGAGGCGCGAGACCCAGTGGCCGACGTCGCCGAAGCCCGCAGGAACCCCTTTCTCAGCCGCGACGACATGCGCGCAGTCCTCGCCCGTAGTCTGTCACTCTATCAGGGGCGCAATGGCGGCAAACTGCCAAAGCGTATGGTTGTTCATAAGACAACGGCCTTCAAGGAGGGCGAAATTGAGGGCGCGTTCGACGCGCTCGCTGGTGTTCCGGAAATTGAGTGCGTAGAGGTGAGTTCTTCTTCGTGCTGGCGAGGCGTCTGGCTAATCAAGTCGGGCGTGAAAAAACCTCCATCTAAACCGACACGTTTTCCCGTGCCACGTGGGACAATGGTTGTCCGAACGGGCAATTCAGCCTTGGTATGGGTGGCGGGGAATGCTCCCAGTGTCTCCTCCAAGGGCGATTACTACCAGGGCAAGAAGAGCATCCCCCGACCGCTGCAGCTGATCCGTCATGCCGGCAGCGGGCCACTCGAACTCACGGCCCACGAGGCGCTGGCCCTTACAAAGATGGATTGGAACAACGACGCGCTCTACGACCCTGTGCCGGTCAGCATTCGCTATTCACAGAAACTGGCCCGCACCATTGCGAACGTCCCCGACCTGCCGCGAAATGTTTATCCCTATCGCTTGTTCATGTGACAGCGCCGCTACATGCTTTAATCTAAAAGACTGGGCGCGCACAGCAGCCGCAACTTAGCTTTATTCGACGGGGATCAACAGGACGCACACGTCATCGTTGGGCGTCATGATTGTCGTACGTGCCTTAGCCCGGGTCACACTGACACGAAAATTCTGCCTGTCCTGTGTCATCGCACCGGAATTCACATTGCCGCGAACAATACGATCCCGGTTGCCGACGATTTCTCCCTTCACACGCTTCGGCCAACCTTCGAAGATGATGACTTCGTCGAACTGCTTCCCCTTGGCCTTGTGCATGTTCATCACAACGATGCCGGATTCGGGTTTGTGTGCCGTCGCGAAATGCTCCTGAACGAAGGACTGCTGCGTAATGGTGAGCGCGTTCTTATAGCCTCCGGTGTCGCGCCAATCCTGTGAAAGGCTCTGACGCAGCTGGGTTCCGCGTTCCAGCAGGCGGACATTGCGGGCTTCCTCGGCAACCTCGACGAGACGCTTGCAGGCACCGGCTTCGAGAACTGCTCGAACCGCCGTCCAGTCGGCATCGGGCTGACCCGTCAACTCAATGGTACTTGCGGCCTGGTGGACGGTGAATGTTGTCTGAAGGACGCTGTTACCCGGCGTCGCCTTGCCCTTAGCAAGGCATCCATTCCATTTCTCCAGCGCGGACTTGAAGCGCGCGGCTTCATCCAGATCGCGCTTTGTTGGGGTCGCTCCGCCTCGTCCTTCGAAGAAGCTGCAAAGGACGTCGACGAATTCATTGAAGCAGTTGCTGTGGCTGCGCTGTTGCAGGAGGAAAGCGATCACCTCGGCCGCAAGAATCGGACCTTCCATATCCACCGCCGCCGTGTGAGTGATTGGCGGCACGTTGCCAAGCGGAGCGCGTAGATTGTCGGAGACCAGACGTGTCATACGCTTGGTCGGAACCAGGATTGCGAGCGACCAGTCGCCGCGACCCAGCGCGAGGAGCCGTTGCCGGGCCTTCAGCACCTGAGCGACGAGCGACGCATAGGCCTGACTAGGATTCGACGCGAACCCTTCAAATTCCACGCCCTGATAGGGCTCGTCGCGAAACTTGCCCGTGAGGAGGTGATTGCCGAAGATCGCGATATCGGTGCCCTTGCTCCGGTGATTGTGCCCGGCCAAGTCGTGCTCGGACGGCTTGAATGCATGCTTGAAGTGATTCAGCCGCTCGGGATCGGCGCCTATAAATTCGAAGATCCTCTGTTCAGGATCGGCCAGCGCGATCAGCGTGCTGTTTTTCCCAATCGCCTCGACCGCGCGCCATTGCTCGGCGCTCGTATCCTGGAACTCGTCCAGAATGATAAATGGGTACATGGTAGACACGAGCTCGCGGACCTTGGCCGAACCATGCAGCAGGATAGCCACCCGCTCCGCGAACAGGTCGAAACAAACCTTGCCCTCTTCGGTCGCCAACCGCATGCGCTCGGCCGCTTCGAGAGCGGCCTTCTGCGCCTTTTCCTCGTCCGACAACTTGGACAGCGCTTTGAAGCTACTGCGGATCGCCGACAGCGCGATCGCCTCGTTCGGCGGTGTCAGAATCGTCATCCGCCGCGGAAATCCGACCAAGTAGCCATGTGCCTTGAGGATTCGCCAGAAGAAGGAGTGGTAGGTATCGACTTCAATCCGCTTCTTTTCCTCCTTCGTGACCGACTGTTCCTCATCGATCGCCTCGAACACGCGCGAGACGGTCGCGCGTGCGAAGCTAAGAAAAAGGATGCGCTGCCCAGGCCGCAGCGTTTCGCGCGCGATCTTCGCAGCCTTCAAGATCGAGACGGTGGTCTTACCTGATCCAGGACCTCCCACGACGAGCTGATGCCCATCGTTGTTCAATACAGCCTTCTGCGCCGGCGTAAGTTCGACCATCTCTTCCCTATGCGCCTGGATCGGTAGGGTCGGCTTCGTCGTCATCCCCACCTGAGGGTGCAGACTGCGCAGCGGGCGGATCACAGATCTCCTTCAGTGTTATGCACGCTTCGCGGATCCAGGAAGGGATTTCGGTCTCGGAACACTGGCCAAGAAAATCGGCGATACCCCAATTGCCCTTCGTCCAATCGAAGTATTCTTTAAGCGCAGCCACTACACTTCCCTTCGGGTCAGGATACTTCGCAAGGAGGTGTTGCGGCCAATCAATCTCGTCAGAAAAACGGATAAGCGCTTCGTTGGTTGTATTCTTGAGGATCAGGTCTTCGACCCGCTTTTCCTCGTGCATGAACAGCCGCTCAACCTGCGCTTCTATGGCCGCCTTCGCAGGACCGGTCTGTTTATCGCAAAGTCCGAAGGTTCGCTTGCCGAGGCTTCTATAAAGCCCTGCGAGGTCAGCGATCTGTGTTTCGGATCCCGCGTCGATGATGCAGATTCCTAGCGCCTCGAGCGATGAATAGGTATCGGGATTTAGCTCCGCGAGCCGCCGCGCGGCCACGGGAAATGCAGTAGCTTCAGTTGCGCCTTCCGCGATCAGCACACGACGAGACAGAAGGCCTTCGCAAAAGCGTGTGCGGAACTCCTGCCGATAGCGCTTGTGCTTTACGCTGTCCGGCAACGCTATTTGTGCGTGGCTGAGAAGACCGTCATTGGCCCGTGACAGGATCACGGTCTCGCTGAGCTCAAATTCCTCCAGGACATAGGGCGAGTGTGATGTAACGATCGACTGCGCGGCCAACTTTCTCAGCTCATGCACGATCCGCTTCTGGGCATAGGGAGGGATCGCAGTCTCGACCTCTTCCATGGCGAAGATCACATTCTGCTTGTCCTCGGCGATCTGCGACAGCATCGCCAACACCAACATGTTTATTGTGCCGGTTCCCTGGCGATAGAAGGGCGCGGCGTGATCGCTATCGCCGGTGGCGATGAAGGCAGTCACGATCTTGCGCAGATGCTCACGCGTGAGATTCGACACCTTGAGGTGCGGCTTCACACCCCATTCGCGCGGCACATATTTCTTCAATGACTTGTCGATGCTGTCGAGCACGCCGGAAATACCCAGCGCGGGATCACTTGCTACGTCGAAAGCAGCAAGCGTACCGATCGTGCCCTCCCACATCTGTGGCCGAATTTCCTTAAGCCGCAGGATGATGTCGAGCAGGCTGCCATGCTCCAGGCTCAGCGCGCGCGAGCCGGTACGCAGAGAGCGCAGGAACAAGAAGCCGCAATGCTGTTTGTCCTTCTTGGAGAACGGCTCTGGCTTATCTCCCTCCGTCAGGCTGCGCGAATAGAAGGTGTTGCCGACGAAATCGTCCTCATCGGAATCGTAGGCGCCGATAAAGGTGACGCGCAGCGCAGCCTTGATGTTCGCTGCATCAACTCCCGCCGGGTTGGCCTCGGTGAAGAAATCGCCGGTTTCGACATTGAGCCACTCGATATTGCCGCCGAACCGTGCCTCCTGCTCTTCCGACAGGCCAACGATGGTGACTTCGACGGTGATCTTCGGGGCTTCGGCGACGGGTACCTCTACAGCCGCATCGGGAACGGCACCCTCCTCCGCAGAGGCAGCGGCCACGGGAAGATATTTGCCCTCGAAAAAATCATGCTCATCGACCGGAGGGCGGCGGTTAAGTCTATCCGGCCCGAGCGCAAGATCTATCGCTTCCAGGACCGAGGATTTACCCGTGTTATTGTCGCCGACTAGGACAGCATGGTCGGGCAGCACTAGATTCGCAGAACTGATGCCCCGGAAATTCTCGATCGATACGGCGTAAATCTTCAATCTATCCCCCGCCAAATAGGCATCACACTCTATCGATTCGCCTGTGTGATAACCATTCTTTCTCAGGCCGATCACTCAACTCACCTTCCACACTTTTTGATTAGGCGGATCGAAAGTAAACGCTGGTCGATGTCCGCTTCCGGGCACACTCCCTCGCCCCACCGTCCATGTCCGCAATGAGGGATTTAAGCGACCATAGGTTGGACAGGTGAGCTTCACTTGTTTTGCAGAGTGGCGCTTTTGGGGCGGATGTGGACAGACGCCGTCTTCTCCCGCCCTCTCCTTACACCTCCCGACTTCTCCCGCTTTCTAGACTGCAATTAACCTTCATCTTTTCCGATACTTGTCTCCAGCACCACACCTTGCCGGAGACAAGACCTCATGGCTTCCGCCACGCCGATCACTCCCAGCCCTTCCAGGGCGACGCCTGACTCAGACGCGCGTAAGCTGGCCATGCTGCTGTCGGCTTGTGCGGGACCGGTACGCGAGGCGCTCGAGGCGGACGACGTCATCGAGATCATGGCCAATCCCGACGGGCAGATCTTCATCGAGAAGGTTGGCGTTGGACTGGTTGTCGCTTCAGCTGGCATGGATGCGGCGGCGCGCGAGCGCATTATAAGGCTGGTGGCCTCCTCCATCGGCGAGCCGTGCGACCGTCTCTCCCCCATCGTGTCCGCCGAACTTCCCGGCGGCGGGGAACGTTTTGAAGGCCTCATGCCCCCTGTGGCGCAGGCGCCCTGCTTTTCTATCCGCAAGCCGTCTGCAACGCCGTTCTCTTTGGATGACTATGTCGCCCAGGGCGCACTGACCCTCGCCCAGTGCGAGGCGTTGCGGGCGGCGGCCTCTGAGCGGCTCAACATCCTCGTCGCAGGCGGAACCTCGTCCGGCAAGACCACCTTCACCAACGCATTGCTGGCCGAGGCGGCTCTTGCCGACGACCGCATCGTCATCCTCGAGGACACGCGAGAGCTCCGCTGCGCCGCACCTGATGTCGTCGCCCTGCGCACCCATCGCGATCATGTCACCCTGAAACAGCTCGTTCGCTCTACCCTGCGCCTGCGACCAGACCGGATCATCGTCGGCGAAGTGCGCGGCGCCGAGGCGCTCGACCTCCTCAAGGCCTGGAACACCGGCCATCCCGGCGGAATCACCACGCTGCACGCCAACTCCGCGCGCGGGGCCTTGTCCCGGCTCGAACAGCTGGTCGGCGAAGCTACGCCCGCCTTGCCGTTCGGGCTCATCGGCGAAGCCATAGACGTGGTCGTTTTCTTATCGCGCGCCTCAGGCCGCCGCCGGGTCGAGGAAGTGCTGCGCGTCTCGGGCTTTTGCGAAGACGGCTACGCGCTGGCGCCGCTGTTTCCGCCCTCCCTCACCCTTGTTCCCTGACATCGAGAAAAAGGAGTTTGTCCATGTCCCATAAGTTGCCACGCCTCCTGAGGATGCTCGCGACCGCAACACTGGTTGCGGGACTTGCGATGCCCGCAGCCCACGCCGCAGGCTCCGGCATGCCCTGGGAGGGCCCGCTCGACCAGATCCTGCTCTCCATTGAAGGTCCCGTCGCGCGCATTGTCTCGGTGATCATCATCACCATCACCGGCCTCACGCTCGCCTTCGGTGAGACTTCGGGCGGATTCCGGAAACTGATCCAGATCGTGTTCGGCCTGTCGATCGCGTTCGCGGCGACCTCCTTCTTCCTGACCTTCTTCTCTTTCGGCGGCGGCGCCGTTCTGTCCTGAGGGGGATGTCGCAATGGAAGGCTTCGAGATCCCCCTGCACAGGTCCCTGACCCAGTCGATTCTGATGGCCGGCGCCCCGCGCGGGGCGGCCATACTGGTGGGAACCCTCGCCGCCGCCCTGGGGCTGGGCCTGAGGTTATGGATCCCCGGCCTTCTCTTCTGGGCCATCGGCCATGGCGCGGCCGTGCTCGCCGCCAAGGCCGATCCCGATTTCCTTTCCGTCGCGTCCCGCTCGACCCGTCACAAGGAGCATCTCTCATGTTGAACCTGGCTGAATACCAGTCCAAGCCGCGCCTTCTGGCTGACTATCTGCCCTGGGCCTGCCTTGTCGCGCCTGGCGTGGTCCTCAACAAGGATGGCAGTTTCCAGAAGTCCTACCGCTATCGCGGGCCGGACCTTGAAAGCTCGACCGATGCCGAACTCGTCGCGGCCATGGCGCGGGTGAACAATGTGCTTCGTCGCTTCGGTTCGGGCTGGGCTCTTTTCTTCGAGGCCGTGCGCACGCCGGTGACGGATTATCCCGATTGCGACTTTGCTGATCCTGCCTCCTGGATCGTCGACATGGAGCGGTGTGAGATGTTCGAGACCGCCGGCGCGGCGTTCGAGAGCGCGTTTTATCTCACCTTGCTCTGGCTCCCGCCAGAAGACGCTGCGGGCCAGGCCGAACGCCTCCTGATCGAACGCCCCGACAGCGAGGAGGCCTCCGACTGGCGAGACCGATTGGCCACCTTTGAAGACCGATGCGCCCGCGCCTTCGACCTCCTGGCCAGCTGCCTCTCCGAAATCGCCGAACTTACCGATGATGAGACCCTCTCCTATCTCCACGCCTGCGTCTCGACGCACCGACATGGCGTACGCACACCCGACCTTCCGGTCTTCCTCGACGCCGTGCTGGCAGACGATCCCTTCACAGGCGGGCTCGAACCCATGCTTGGGGATGCGCACTTGCGCACGCTCACTGTGCTGGGCTTTCCCGCATCGACCACGCCAGGGATCCTCGATGATCTCAACCGGCAGGGCTTTTCCTATCGCTGGTCGACTCGTTTCATTGCGCTCGACAAGCACGAGGCGGAAAAGCTCCTCTCGAAGAAGCGCCGCCACTGGTTCGCCAAGCGCAAATCCATGGGCGCGATCGTGCGCGAGACACTGTTCAACGAACAGGCCGCGCTTGTGGACAATGACGCGGACAACAAGGCTGCGGACGCCGACGCCGCCCTGCAGGAACTTGGCGCGGACCTTGTCTCATTCGGCTATGTCACCACCACAGTGACGGTGATGGCCGCTGACCGGCGCGAGGTGGACGCGCAGCTGCGCGCCGCCGAACGGGTCATCAATGGGCGCGGCTTTGCGACTATCCGCGAGACCCTGAACGCGGTCGAGGCCTGGCTGGGGAGCCTGCCCGGCCACACCTACGCCAATGTGCGCCAGCCCATCATCCATTCGCTCAACCTGGCCCACATGACGCCCCTCTCGGCAGTCTGGGCGGGCGATGCGGTCAACCGGCACCTGGACGCGCCCGCACTCATCCAGGCGCAGACCGAAGGCTCAACACCCTTCCGGCTCAACCTCCATGTGGGCGATGTCGGCCATACCGCCATTGTCGGCCCGACCGGGGCAGGCAAGTCGGTCTTGCTCGCGCTGCTCGCCCTGCAATGGCGGCGCTATCAAGGCTCGCAGGTCTTCATTTTCGACAAGGGCCAGTCGGCGCGCGCAGCAATCCTCGCCATGGAAGGCGCACATGTCGACCTTGGCGGTGATGGGCGTCCCGCGCTCCAGCCCCTCAAGGACATCGACCGGCCCTCTGAGGCGAGCTTCGCCGCCGACTGGATCGCCGGGCTATGCGAGGGCCAGGGCGTCACCGTCACACCAGCCTTGCGCGAGGCGATCTGGGGCGCGGTCACAGCGCTGGCGTCTGCGCCTGCTCCTCAGCGCACGCTGACCGGCCTGTCGCTGATGGCGCAGGATGAGACCCTCAAGGCGGCCATAGCGCCTTTCACCATTGAAGGCCCGCATGGGCGGCTTCTCGACGCCGATCATGACAACCTTGCTTTGTCGGATGTCGCCTGTTTTGAGATGGAGGAGCTGATGCATGCGGGCGCGGCTGTGGCACCCGTCATCGCCTGCCTCTTTCACCGGCTCGAGGCGCGTTTTGATGGTCGGCCCACCCTGCTCATTCTCGATGAGGCCTGGCTCTTTCTCGATGATCCCATGTTCGCCGCGCGTATTCGCGAATGGTTGAAGGTCCTGCGCAAGAAGAATGTGTCGGTCGTCTTCGCGACCCAGTCGCTCGCCGACATCGCCAACTCCTCCATCGCACCCGCCATCATCGAAAGCTGCCTGACCCGCATCTTCCTGCCGAACGAGCGCGCCCTCGAAGCTCAGCAGCGCG
>PAQI01000017.1 GCA_002709235.1 Hirschia sp. | reverse complement strand
CTGGATCTGCGCCAGCCTTGATGTCAGCGGGCCATCGGGAACCTTGATGGAATAGAATTCAAGCTCCTCATCCCATGACGGGGAGGCGATCGAATAGGCCCGCAGCAAGGGTTTGCCATTCTCCTTGGGCAAACCGATCATCACGAACTCGCCTGAGCGAAACCGAAATCCGGCCGGGCGTGTCAGCCGGAAGGAAAACAGCCTGTCCGTATAATGTTTCACGGACAATACAGTCTCTTCGGTCGGGCCGGTGGAGGGTTTGGCGGGGGCAGAAGAAACAGCGTCCATGGCGGGTGATATATGTCCTGTTTTAAAGTGGCATTATCGGGTTTGTCCGGCTTGAATGGCTGGAAATAGACAGGGTGCGAAACAATTGCAACTAAACACTCCCTTTAGCTATGGGAATGGTTTCTGACGGGGGAGTAGCTTGGCCTGCGGCCTGAAAATCAGGTGACGTTATATGTGCTAAGTCGAAGAGAGCCCTTCACGAACGATGAAAACACGTGCATTTCTCCCAGCCAGTTGTGGTGAGCAGGTCGACAGGCCTTTACATGACAATTACTGTAATGTCAGGAACAGTGTATTATGTCCCTGACGCAGGATTGTATCGGGCGTCGGATTGAGACATCGATCAGCACATGATGCGATGTCAGGTCACATCGGTAAGGTTTCAGTTCGTGATTACCCCTAGGGTAGCTTCGAACTCTGTAGAGTAGTGTTTAAAAGGAAGCGCGATCAATGCCGCGATCGATGAAGCTCATTGCAGCCGTCTTCGTGGTCGCCTGTCTGGCGGTCGGCACGTTCCTGTTTTTCAGCAAAAGCTCGGTCAGCAATGGCGAAGTGCCCATTGCAACGGCTGATGTCGTGCCGACGCTCGACAAGCCCGTTTCCGAAAGAGGTACACCCAAGGCTGGCGGCAAGGTTCTAGTCAGGCGATCTGTGGCGATGATGCGCCCGGATTACATTCGTCTGAAGGGACGCACATTTCCTGCGCGGTCTGTGACCGTCAAATCCGAAATATCCGGTCCGGTTGTCGCTGCGGCGGTGACACCCGGAACGGTGGTCAAGGAAGGCACGGTTCTGTGCGCCATTGATAACAATGAAGCCGCAGCAAAACTCGCGGAAGCCAGAGCCGAGCTTGAAGCAGCTGAACGCGATCTGAAGGAAACGATCGATCTGGTGGCGGGCGGCTGGAAAACACCTGCGGCCCAGCTTGCAGCCAGTGCCCGTGTCGAGGCGAGTCGCTCGGATGTCAGCTCCCGCGAGCAGGCCGTCGCCCGCACACGCCTCAAAGCGCCATTTGATGGGCTGTTTGAAAATCGCCATGCCCAGATCGGTGACCTACTCGCGCCCGGTGATGCGTGTGGGGAAATGCTTGATCTGGACCCGCTGCTGGCCGTCGTTGACGCCACAGAAGAGCAGGCGCTGCGCATCAGCACCGACGCCAGGGTTCTGGTCCGACTGGGTGGTGCGAATGAGCTGACCAAATCTGATGATTTCTCAGGCAAGGTTCGCTTTGTTGCCTCAGCCATGGATGCTGTTTCTGGAAAATTCCAGGTCGAGGCCGCCATTCCCAATCCGGACATGGTGCTCAGGGCGGGGCAGACGGCCGATGTGCGGATCGAGATTGGCCAGGGGCTGGCCCATCTGATCAATCCAGCCGGGGTGATCAGAGCAGAAGATGGTCGACACCAGGTTCGCCATGTCGGTGTGGATCGCAAGATCAAGATTTCCGATGTGAAGATCATCGATTCCCAACCCGATGGTGTCTGGGTTTCAGGTCTGCCGGAAGTGGCGCTGATCGTGGTGGAGGGGCAGGGTGACCTGCCTGACGGATTGCCGGTCGACGTATCCGTCGAAGACGAAAACAGCTGATTGCGACGTTCGAGGAATCGATCACCAATCCTCACAAGCCGGTGAGGGCATCTTGCAATATGCTGGTATCACGGCACATCTGATATGCATGAAACGTGTATTGATCATATCCGCCATTATCGGGCTCACGGCCTGCGTCGGCGTCGCCGTCAGCCAGTCTGACTCCCATCAAACTGCTGCTGCCGTGGACCGTGGCGACCTGTCCCGCGCTGTGTTTGCGGGAGGATGTTTCTGGTGCGTCGAGGCCGATTTCGACAAGCTGGATGGCGTGAAGGAAACAATATCCGGCTATACGGGCGGAACACTGGACAACCCGACCTACAAGCAGGTCTCGAAAGGTGGCACGGGCCATTATGAGGCCGTGGAAATTCTCTATGATCCCGACATTGTGAGCTATGAAACGCTGGTCGAATATTTCCTGCGCCATGTCGACCCCACCGACCCAGGCGGACAGTTCTGTGACAGGGGTGACAGCTATCGTACGGCTATCTTTGCCACAGATGAGGAGCAGGCCAGAATCGCGAAGGACGAGATTGAAACCGTCGATAACCTGCGGGTTCTGGCTTACCCGATCGTCACACCTGTCCTGAAATTCGACGTGTTTTGGCCAGCAGAGACCTACCATCAGGATTATTACGAGAAAAACCCGCTGCGCTATCGTTATTACCGCGCCTCATGTGGACGTGATAACCGCGTGGAAGAGGTCTGGTCGAAGGTTGGCGACACGCTCTCTCACTGATCTGTAGACGGTTCATTCTCAGGGCCTGTTGAGCAATCTTCACGCTCGTCTCGGAAGGCGGCTTCATATTCAGCCGTACGCGGAAGCGGCGCATAGCCTGTGGCGCGATAGAGGCAGAAACGTCGCTCACGCCCGCCGCCGAGCGGGATGACCAGTTCGCCCAGGCCTTCAAATGTCTTGAAATCAGCCCGTTCTCGTGCGCGAAAATCGCTGCGGACAGAGGCAACCAGCAAAGTCGCAGTCGGATCATCGCTGACGGGTGCCGCTGACTCTCCGAATGAATGGGGCGCGTCATGGCGACGCCACAGCGAAATGCGCTCGGCGAGCTGCGGGTCTGCGCGTTCGCCATAATAATCCAGCCCATGCCAGTTTTCGCGTTCGTCAAACACGATCTCGCTGGCACCGATGGCCTCGGCTCTGGCTCTCAATGCTTCCACGGTCTGTGGCCAGCCTCTGGCGCGTTTATAGGCGTTTGCAAATCCGGCCTTGTCTGCCAGAGCGGGAGAGATGCTCATCGAGACAAAGATCAGCCCGACGATGAATTGCAGGACAAGCCCGAATTTCAGGAGCCCACCCCAATTGGCCCTGATGGCCCAGCTGGCGGCGAGGACCGAACCAGCCGCATAGGCGCTGGCAGCCCAGTTGGCATGCGCGCGTGAGATCACGGCTTGAATGGAGATCGCGATCAGGGCGGGCAGGATGAAGCTCAGCAACCAGCGATCCTTGCCTGCGCTTTCCGGATCGGTCGAGGGCAGGATCAGGGCCAGACCACCGATCAGTATGGCGAATGAAAACGGACCGAACACGGCCATCTGATCGAGCAGGAATTCAGGGAAGTGCTGGAAATTCAGTGCCGCATCGCCCCATTTGGTATTTTCGGCGGTATGGCTCACCGTCGCAAAATCATTCGCGGCATTCCACATGATATTGGGTGTGATCAGGGCCGCTGCGATGACCAGGGTCGCAAGGCTCCTGATGTTCAGCAGGCCGCGCCGGGTGGGGCGGTCAATGATGAAGACAATGGCGATGCCGAGCACGAGATAGATCGCGGCATATTTCGCCAGAAAGCCCAGCCCGATGGCGAGGCCAAGGCAGATGGCAAAGGTCCAGCTTGCGCCTTCGCGCTGTCGCCACAGGCTGTAGAGTGCCAGAGAGATGCAGGGCAGGAGCAGGCCGTCAGTCGAGACAATCCCGGAAGACAACCAGACACCCGGCATCAATATATAGGTCGCCGCCGCCCAGCCGCCGACGCTCAACCCATAGGCGCGCCGGCCCAGCAGGAAGAGAAAGAACGCAGCAATACCGTGGGTGAGGGGGGCATATAGTCGGACAGCCCATTCATCATGACCAAAAACCGAAGTGGTGGCGTTTATCATCCATGCAATCAGCGGTGGCTTGGAAAAATAGCCCCAATCGAGCTCATGCGACCAGCGCCAATATTGGGCTTCATCCGGTCCGAGGCCGGGCGCTGCAAGGATCAGTGCGACAAGCCTGAACAGGACCAGCGCGCCGATCAACAGGGTTGCCCACATGACAGGTGCGGCCGAAAACCGTTTGATCAGGCTGTTCATTGGGGGCAACTCCAGGCGACAATGGCGATTGAATGTCTACAAGGCTGGTATGTGCGACGGCGTGGTTTGGCAACAGGGAGCGTCCCGGCAGGGCTCAAAATGCGCAGGGCCAAGTGCTCTTAATGTTGCCATAATCACACAATGAACTGGTTAATGTTTATGCGCACTGCCATTTTTGTTCTGTATACGGACGGAATGGCGACGCAAATTATTGCTCCCTATCTTCATAAGATCAGGAAATGTTGGGAAATAATTTTGTCTGTGGTGCGCGGGCTGGAAAAACATTGTTGATTCATATCGTTTGAAGCTTCACGCGTCGCCAAAAAACCTTAATCGAACTGTCTTGGAACTGTCATGTTAAACGCGTAACCGGCGGGCCAGTTGTCGTGCGCCATCCTCCTTTTCTTGCGCGCGACGAGGTCAGGGGAATGACACATGTCCAATTGGAAACACATCCTGGGCGGTCTGGCGGCGACCACCGCTGTGGCAGCTTACGTTCAAGTCGCCGAGGCGCAGGTTACTTCATCGGCGCTACGCGGCCAGGTTACCAGTGAAGCGGGAACTGCTGTAACAGGCGCAAGCGTTCTGATTACCGACCAGCGTACAGGTCGCGCAACGGCAGTTACATCAAACGCAACAGGTCAGTTTTCGACCCGCGGTCTGAACCCGGGCGGCCCTTTCACTGTTGAAGTCGTTGCTGACGGTTTCAACGACGTTCGCGTCACCGAAGTTTTCGCCCAGCTGGGTGAGACAGTTGATCTGGACATCGTGCTTGGTGCAGCCACCGATCAGGCATCGGTTCAGGACACAATCATCATTACCGCTTCGGCGCTGAACTTTGTCGACACGGCCATTGGCCCGAACGCGACCTTCACGCTTGGCGACCTCCAGAACTCCCCGGCCATCAACCGCGACCTGCGTGACGTGATCGCCCAGGACCCGCGCATCTATCTGGACCAGTCCTTCGGTGATGGTGTTCAATGTGCCGGTGCCAACCCGCGCTTCAACTCGATGACAGTTGACGGTGTGAACCTGAATGACGGCTTTGGTCTGAACGCCAACGGTTACCCTGGCCAGCAAATGCCATTCCCGTTCGATGCAATCGAGAACGTGGCCGTCGAACTGGCACCATTTGACGTCCAGTATAACGGCTTCACCGGTTGTAACATCAACGCGGTCACCAAATCCGGTACGAACGAATTTCACGGTTCGGTCTTCTACGACTACACTGATGACAGCTTCAAGGGCGACAAGACCGAAGGCAATGACATCACCGTCAATCCGTTTGAGGAAAAACGCTACGGTGCCACACTTGGCGGACCGATCATCAAGGATCGTCTGTTCTTCTTTGGAGCCTATGAGAAATTCGAAGGCCCAGGCGCTTCTATCGACCGCGGCGTAGAAGGATCCGGCGCAGGAACAGAAGTCACCGGCTTTACCCAGGCTGACTATGACCGCGTTCTTGCAGCCGCCCAGAACATTTATGGGTATGACCCAGGTGGCGTACCTTCCGCTGGTCCGACCTATAACGAAAAATACCTGATGCGTCTGGATGGCAACATCACAGACAATCACCGTGCGTCCATCACCTATAACTATGATGAAGGCCTCAGCCTGTCCGAGTCCGATGGTGACTCGAACGAGTTTGAATTCTCCAAGCACCTCTATCAGCGCGGTGCTGAAACAAAGAGCTACTCTGCTCAGCTCTTCTCGAACTGGACGGACAATTTCTCAACCGAGTTCCGCGTCTCGAAGAATGAAGTCGACTTCACGCAAGCCTCGATTGATGGCGCTGTGTTTGGTGAGGTGCAGATCTCGCACAATGGGAACACGATCTATCTGGGTTCGGATGACTCCCGTCACGCCAACGACCTGAACTATGATGTGTGGACCTACAAGGCGCTTGCGAACTACTCACACGACAAGCACCTCTTCACATTCGGTGCCGAACGCCAGGCTTATGACGTCTTCAACCTGTTCATTCAGGAAGCCGAAGGTGAGTTCCGCTTTGACTCGATCGACGACTTCGAGAACGGCATCGTTGACCGCCTGACCTATGAGAACGCTTCAGGCTCCAACGACATCAATGATGGTGCTGGCTCATTCACATATGAGATCAACACGATCTATGTTCAGGATGAAATCGAAATTCAGCCTGGCATGACTGTAACCGGTGGTATCCGCTACGACTTCTACACATCCGGCGATGCTCCAGCTGAAAATGCGAATTTTGAAGCTACATATGGTTTCAAGAACACCTCGACGCTGGATGGCCTTGACCTTGTCATGCCGCGCCTTGGTTTCAACTGGGAAACCAGTGACAACCTGTCGATCCGTGCCGGCATGGGTATCTATTCCGGTGGTAACCCGAATGTCTGGATCTCCAACAACTACACAAACAACGGTGTGGTTCTGCAGGAATATTTCCACGACATCGATTTCAGCGACCCAGCCAATGCTTTCTATCCTGATGGCGGCTCGATCTTCGACGCGAACCACGTTGCTGATGAAGAAGGTCTGGGACGTCCGCTGTATGGAATTCCTGAAACCGCTTATGACTATGTGGCAAACAACTCCACAAGTGGTCCGGTCAACGTTCTTGACCCGAACTTCAAGCTCCCGTCTGAATTCAAGGCCGCCTTGGGCTTTACCTATAATTTCGACCTTCCGGGCTTCTGGGGTCAGGATTACACCCTGATGGGTGACTATCTGATGTCTGACACGCGTGACGGTGCGACGGTGACGTCGATTTCCTCCACGCAAGCGGGCACAGCGCCTGACGGGCGTCCAATCTATACGGGTGCAGTCGGCTTCAGCGGCGACATCATGTTGACCAATGCTGATGGCGGCACCAGCCAGACAGTTTCGGCTGCCTTGTCGAAATCATATGATGACTGGGGTATCGACTGGACGGCTGCTTATGCATTCACCCGCGCCAGAGATGCTAACCCGATGACGTCTTCCACGGCTTCGTCGAACTTCTTCAACTTCGCAACGACTGATCCGAACAATGTCACGGAAGCGACGTCGAACTACGAGATCCCACACCGTTTCACGGCCAAGATCTCCTGGCAAAGAGCGTTCTTCGGCGACAATTACACACGCGCGACACTGTTCGGTCAGGCCTGGCAGAACCGTCCATTCTCCTTCACCTATAATGGTGACTCCGGAGAAGTGTTCGGTGATGGCGCTACCAACCGTCACCTGCTCTACGTACCAACAGGTGTGGACGACCCGAAGGTTGTGTTCGCTGATGGTTTCGACACGGATGCGTTCTTTGACTATGTCGACCGTATGGACATGGATCGTGGGCAGATCGAAGGCCGTAACGAACATGACGGCCAGTGGTCCAACCGCTTCGACCTTCGTATCTCCCAGGAGATCCCGACAGGTTACGGCAAGGCCTCCGGTTTTGTGGTTGTCGAAAACATCGGCAATCTGCTGAACGATGACTGGGGTACCTACTACCAGGCTGGTTTCCCACAGACGATCGGCATTGTTGAAGTCAGCGGCATCAACGACCAGGGTCAGTATGTCTATGAGAACTTCACGCCACGTTCGACGGAAAGCCGTCAGACGTTCAACTCCCTCTGGGAAGTGCGTTTCGGTCTGAAGTACGAATTCTAAGGAATTCGGATCTCATCAAGCTTCGTAGCGTATGCGTAGCTTAGTAGATTGATGAAGAGGGCGGCACCAGGTCACGGTGCGGCCCTCTTCTTGTTTTGGTCCCTTTGCTTATGTTCCTCTGTCCTGTTGATCATAAGCCTGATATCCAGCCCGCGGATAAATTAGTGCGCCGGACATGCAAAGGCATCGCATATGGCATTGTCAGACACCTCAATACATTCAGGCCCACCGGCGGAGTGGGCACCGCATAACGCTATCTGGACGGCGTGGCCGACCAATGCTGTTGAGTGGGATGGTCGCCATGAAGCGGCCGCCGCCGAGATCGCGGCGATGATCCGCGCGCTGGCTGCTCCGGGCCCGGATGGACGTGCGGGTGATCGTGTCAGGGTGCTGGTGCAGGGCGAGGGCATTGCCGCTCCGCAGGCGGCGGTGGGTGATATCGCGGAGCTGGTTGAAGCCTCTTACGGCGATGTGTGGCTGCGCGATACCGGGCCGATCTTTATTGATCATGCGCATGCGGCAGGCTTTCGGTGGAATGGCTGGGGCGGCAAATATCAGATTCCCAATGACGAGAAGGTCGCCGCCTTCATCGCACAGCTGACCGGCACGCAATTGACGGCGCATGATTTCGTGCTGGAGGGCGGTGCGATTGATGGTGACGGGCAGGGCAATTGGCTGACCACGCGCCAATGCCTGTTGAACCCCAATCGCAATCCTCACTGGGGCGGGCAAGCAGATGCAGAGGCCGCGCTGTCGAATGCTCTGGGTGCGCGGCAGGTCATCTGGCTTGGCGATGGCCTGGCCAATGATCATACCGATGGGCATGTCGATAATATTGCTCGTTTTGTTGCGCCGGGCGTTGCGCTTTGCCAGTCGCCTCATGGTGAGGATGATCCCAACCGGGCAGTGCTTGATGAGATCCATCGCACGCTGAGTGCGGCAAAGACCGCTGAGGGGGCGCCGCTGAAGGTGTTGACGATACCCAGCCCCGGACGGATCAAGGATGAGGATGGAAAAGCCGTGCCTGCCAGCCACATGAATTTCATCATCGGCAATGCCAGCCTCGTGCTGCCGGTTTACGGACCCGCAGACAGCCCCAATATCAAGGAGGCTGTTGAGGTGTTGTCTGCCATCTATCCCAACCGGCGGATCGTGCCCTTGCCAGCGACAAACATATTGACCGGTGGCGGCAGTTTTCATTGCATCACCCAGCAACAGCCCGCCGCACCAGAGACAGGAGCCGCTTCCTCATGACCCGCAAGATTTCACTCGCCGTCATCCAGTGTGCGCTGTCGGATGACATGGATGCCAATATCGAGAAGGTCTCAGGCTATATCCGCGAGGCGGCGGCCAAAGGGGCGGATGTGGTGCTGGCGTCGGAGCTGTTTCAGGGCCATTATTTCTGTCAGACCCAGCGCGAGGAAGAGTTTGCGCGGGCCTATCCGTGGAGGTCTCATCCTTGTGTGGAAAAACTGGCACCGCTGGCAGCGGAGCTGGGCGTGGTCTTACCGGTGTCGATCTTCGAAAAGGCCGGGCCGCATTACTATAATTCGTTGGTCATGATCGATGCCGATGGGACACTTCTGGGGCTTTATCGCAAGACGCATATTCCCGATGGTCCGGGCTATCAGGAGAAATTCTATTTCCGGCCCGGCGATACCGGCTTTCGCGTCTGGAACACCAGGAAAGGCAAGATCGGCGTGGGGATCTGCTGGGACCAGTGGTATCCTGAATGCGCGCGCGTCATGGCGCTGATGGGGGCGGATGTTTTGTTGTATCCAACGGCGATCGGTGCGGAACCGCAGGCTCCTGAGATGGACACGGCGGCGCGCTGGCGGCGGGCCATGCAGGGCCATTCTGTTTCCAATGTCATTCCTGTTGCAGCGGCAAACCGGGTGGGTGATGAAGATGGTCAGGTGTTTTACGGGACATCCTTCATCACGGATGAAACCGGAGAGATCGCAGCGGATCTGGACCGCACCGAGGAAGGCGTGGCGATGGCGCAATTTGATCTCGACGAGATCGATCAGGCCCGCGCGGCCTGGGGCTTTTTCCGTGATCGCCGCACAGAGCTTTATGGTCCGATCATTGGGCCAGCACCCAGTGATTACTGACCGTCCTTGCCGGATGAATTGACTTTATTTTTACGATACAAGTCATTGGAATACATGTCTTAATGCGTGTGTCGGTGCAAATCGTATCCCGATTTTAATGAAACGAATCTGCGTGCCCTTCGTTGTTTGGTCATGGGACGCCTCTGTTTGGCGCATGATTATACCGCTTGTCTGTCCCCGACCAGACGGCTCGAACGAAGGGAGACTTGATATGAAATACTCCACCCAGAAAAATGAACAGAAAACCGGCTTTCGTGCAGCGCTTATCGCATCCGTTGCCGCGTTGTCACTTGGTGCACCTGTCGCCTATGCGCAGGCTGCAGACCAGCAGGCTGACCCGATGGTTCAGTCCGAAACCGAAATGAACAATCCGGTCGACATGCCACAGGTTGAAGATGAAACCATTGGCGAGAAAGTCGAACAAGGCGCTCAGAATGTTGAGGAAGGCGCTGAGGACTTTGCCCAGGATGCCGGTGAAGCTGCTGACATGGCGAAAGACGCTGCCAAGGACACTTATGAAAAGGCAGAGAATGCCGTGAGTGACCCTGACGTCTGGAACCCGAATGAAGTTGAATCGGCTTCCGAGACCGAGCTGGCTGAAGCTGGCACCACAATGTACATCATTCCCGAAGCCGCCAATGTGCGTACTGACACGGGAACGTCCAGTGACATTGCCAAGGTTCTGAAGAAGGGTGACAGCGTCACCATCTATGAGAACAAGGGCAATTGGACACGGATTTCCGCTGAAGGTGAATCGCCCATGTGGATCTATTCCCCGCTGCTGACGGCTGAAGGGACAATGGACACGCAAACCGACACCAAGGTTTCCGACACGGTTCCGGCTGAAGACTCCAATGACGACATGATGTCTGACGACACAATGGACCAGCCAATGGATGATGGCGCAATGCTGGATCAGGAAGACTATTCTTCCATTGATTCAACGGAAGACGCCAATGCAGCCCAGCTTGCGGCAATCGAAGCAGCTGCTGCCAGCGATGAAGCCATCACTTCCAAACAGGCTGGCAACTTTCAGACTCAGAGCAAGGCTGAAACATCCGGCAACATGATTGGTGATGAAAAAGGCCAGGTTGAAAACACCGGTGCAGAAGTTGTTGTCCAGAGCGAAACATATGTTCTGACACCGACGCCTGAATCACCTGACGCCGAGTCCCAGATGATGGACCGTGAAGGTGACACGATGAACCAGGGCGATCCTTCGCCCAGCCTGACATCCCCGCAGATGCCAGCCAATGAAAATCCGGGTGCCGAAGATGACGAAGCTGGCACAGACAGCCCGGCTTTCAACTAAGGCGATCTTGTCGCCCGGGGGCACTGCGAGCCCCTGAATAAGCTGACCTCGTAGACCAAGACTCCAAGCCCGCCTGATCTGATCATGGCGGGCTTTTCTTGTGGATGTTGGAGGCAGATTTGTGCGACCAGCAGCCTTGTCCGGTGCGGCATGGCTGCCGCCCGGTGAAAGGGCTGGATTGGGTAAAGTCTGGCAGGTCTAGGAACTGTCAAACAACAGGCGTGCAGGCAGATTGATGCCGGAACGTTCAGCGCCCATGCGCAGGAGTGTAGTGGTAATGGTCTCGGGAAATGTGGGACCCAATTTGCGGACGATCAGGCCCAGACGGGCCAGGCGCTGACGCATGCGTGCTATCTGGATGTCGGGCTCAGCAAATGCATTGGCGAGAATTCTTAGTCGTATGGCAAGGCGAATTTCAGGAGATATCGGCCTGCGAGCCTTGCGATTGGCTGGAGCTGATGCCAGTCCTTTGTGAGGGCCGGGCATGGCGTGGCCAAGGGCTTTCAATGACAGCCCAAAGGAAGCATCACGATATTCAGTATAAGGAATATCCGTATACTGATCATAAATTGCCTGCCCGGGTTCATTATTGTCCGGGGCTGGCTTTTGGTCGATGTCAGATCTGGAAACCGAAGGGGTACCAATCGGTTGGCCGCCCAGGGCGAGGACCAGCAGGCAGCGCAATCCATGTTCGAGCTGTTCGCATCGTTCTGTCACCCATCGCGATGCGGCACCGGGCCTCGCCAGCAGGCCCAATGAGGCCAGCCACCAGGCGGAAAAATAGAGCCAGCGCACGCCGCGTCGCATCTCGCGCCAATAGGCAAGACGGCATCTGGCAGAAGGTGCGCGCAATCGTGCCATGACCAGCATCATATATGAGCCGGGCCGGGGGGAGGATAAGTTTGTGTTCGGGCAGGCGGGCTGAAAAGAGCCTGTTCAGGCCATTGCCGGTCTGGGCGGAAATCCTTCAAAGATGAAGGCTTCATAGGTCCCGCTATTGGTTCGAAACGGAATGATCTTCTGGTATTCCGGGCTCTCATACCACGCTGTTGCAGAGGCCATATCGGCAAATTCAAGAAGGGCGAGTGAGTGAGTGGGGACCTCTCCTTCCACCTGTTTGAAGGAGGGATGCAAAGAGAGGATCTTCACCTCATAGGGAATCAGTGTCTCGCGCACAGCGGCACGGTATTTTTCAAAATCCGCAGGATCGGGACCCTGCAAACACCGAAACATGACATAGGCGGTCATGGGTCTTGCTCCTTTGTACGTGTCAGCTGGAAGAATTGTTGATACCCGGACCGGCCGCCTGGCCGATGGCGGCCATCTGCGCGGCAAAGGAGGCGTGGTCCCAATAATCGCGCCAGGCGCAGATTTTTCCGTCGCGAATCTCGAAGATGCCCATGAAGGTTGCGCCGGCTTTCTTGTCGCCGAAATGCATGTATTCGGTGCGTTCATTCATCACCACTGTGCCGGTTTCGTTTTCGGCCCAGTGATGGATGGTGCAGGAGCTGCCATCCATGCGCTTGTAATTGAATGACAGGAATTCGGTCATCGCCTGACGGCCCAGATGCGCCGGCGATGGCGGATTGGAATAGATGATATCCTCGGTGACGAGTTCGCCAAGCTTGTCCAGGTCACGCGATTCCAGTGTTCGCAGGAATGCCTCGACAATCTTTATGCCTTCGCCCATGCCACCCTCCATTGTCCAGACCTGCCATTTGAATGCCGGATGCGTGTCGGGCAGGGCGGGATCCATTATGATAATCCAGCTATCAATACGCTAGATATCTATATCGGGGCGGTCAAGGATTTCCCGCCAGTGTTCGAATCCGCCACGGAGTCTCTTGACCTTTTTCGCCAGACGTCGCCCGATAGGGGTGGGCAGATGACAAGGTGTATTATGGCGGGTGGCGTCTTCATTTCTTACAGGCGGTCGGATTCGGCGGCGTTTTCAGGGCGGATTGCGGATTTTTTCGGCTATCATTGCCCGGATGTGCCGGTGTTTTTTGACACGGTGGCGATCCAGCCCGGCGATAATTTTGTCGATGTGATCCGTAGTCGCCTGGCGTCCTCCAGCGTGGTACTGGCAGTGATGGGGGAAAGCTGGGTTGATGCCGCGGACGCCAAGGGTGTGCGGCGGATCGACAATCCGCAGGATTTTGTACGCATGGAGCTGAAGCTGGCGCTGGAAATGGGCGCACGGGTGATCCCGGTCCTTTTGGACAATGCGCAAATGCCCGATGAGAGCCAGTTGCCGTCGGATATTGCAGGGTTGGCGCTGTGCAATGCAGAGCTTGTGCGCGGGGCTGCGTTTCAGCGCGATGCGCAACACCTGACCGAATATGTCTCGAAATTCCTCAGCTCACTTCCTGCGGCGGATAATGCGCCTCTACTGGTACAGACGGATCAGCGCCATGTTGCGCCGGGCGTGAAGGAAAAGCTGGTTGCCGATTTTGAGCGCTATCGTGACGAGGCCGGTGAGACCGATTTCATGATTGTGGAAAACAGCGATCAGAAATATGTGCAATTCGTCAAGAATGGCGATGGCACGGTGATACTGGACCTGCCGACACAGCCGCTCAACCCGTCACAGATTGCGGCGGCATCTGCCTTGTTGTCCGAGAGCTTCCAGGCGGAGACGGTGGAACTGGGCGGTGGGGACTTTGCGTTCCAGCTGCCCTTGCCGCTGGAGCCTGCCTATCTTTCGCATATCACGCTTGATGTTTTCCAGCATGTCTATGGTGCGATACCAGATACGCCGTTCTTCGTGACAATTGCCAGTTAGATATTGCCAGCGCGCAATCGTCGCGTGTGTGAGCGGTTGGCCCGGTGTTATGGTCATGATCCGGATCGGCGTCCTGGCCTTGCATCGGAGGGTTGAGTGTGTCCATGAGCGAGCCGCCTGACAGGCCGGATTTGGCGCCGGAACCGCCGCCGGTTGACCATGTCCTGAAGCAGAACGTTCCCCCCGCGCAATTGCGGCGGGTGATCGGCTTCTGGGGCATCACATTTTATGGCATTGGCGGGATCATTGGTGCAGGCATTTTTGCGACCATTGGCGCGATTGCCGGACGGGCGGGCGTGTTTGCCCCCATTGCCTTTCTTATCGCAGCTGTGCCTGCATTCTTTGCAGCGCTGTCCTATGGCGCACTGGTCAAGCGTATGCCGCAGGCAGGCGGTGAAGCCAGCTATGTCCAGAATGCTTACGGCAGATTGTGGCTGACGCAGCTCACCGTGGTGGGCGTGTCGCTCTCGGGGATTGTCTCGGCCGCGACTTTGCTGTCGGCATTTGCCGGCTATTTTCAATCTGTCATGCCTGCGTCGCCCTTTGTGGTGATGGCGGCGCTGGGGCTGGTTTCCGCGGTGTTGGCGGGTCTGGGCGTCAGTCTCGCTTCCGGGGTGGTTGTGGCGGTGACACTGATCGAGGTGGGGTTGCTGGTACTGATCACCGTGCTGGGGCTTGGCGATATTGCGGCCTGGCCGGCACTGATCATGGCCACGCCTGTACCGCAGGGGCTTGGTTTTGCGCTGGCGGCTTCTGCCGTGCTGGCCTTCTTTGCCTTTATCGGGTTCGAGGATGTTGTGAACATGGCCGAGGAAGTGAAGGATGCGCCGCGTGTTCTGCCGCGGGCCCTGTTGGTGGCGTTCGGAGTTTCGTTATTGCTCTATGTGTGTGTGTCGGCAGTTGCGGTGAGCGTGGTTCCGACAATGCAGCTGGCGACATCACATGAGCCGCTTGGCGATGTGGTACATGCGCAGGGCCTGCTTCCTGCCTGGCTGATGACGCTGATGGCGATGGCCTCGATCGGCAATGGCGTGATCATTCAGGTGAACATGGTTTCGCGACTGGTCTATGGACTCACGAAATATGGCGGGGTTCCTGAAGTGTTGGGGCGGGTATCGCTGCGGACCGGTACACCTTTGGTGGGTGTGGCGGTAACGACAGGATTGGTGCTGTTGTTTGCCTTTGCCATGCCCCTCGCACAGCTGGCGGAGCTGACAGGTGTCATCATCCTGATCGTCTTCGCACTGGTCCAGACTGCGCTGATCGTGATCCTGCGCCGGGAGACTGCACAAGCGCGCAGTTATGTCATTCCCGTTCTGGGGTGCGTGTCTGCTCTGCTTCTCCTCATCGGAGCATTTTTCTGATTGTGCCTGCGCCTTGCCTTATTTGATCAAATATCTGTCGAAACTTGGTCCCTTTGCGCGCAACACTATATTGGCATAAGAACAGACTGACGCTGCCAGGGACAGGCGGTGCAAGCACAAGAGGGGCAAACTCATGACCACAATCGCCCTGGTCGATGATGACGAGAACATAGTCGCAAGCCTGAAGCCATTCTTCGAGGCCGAAGGATATACGGTGCGTGCCTATCATGACGGTGAATCGGCGCTGCAGGGTCTGGCTGAAAATCCGCCTGACCTGGCCATTCTGGATGTGAAGATGCCCAAGATGGATGGGATGGAGCTGCTGCGCCGCCTGCGCCAGACCTCTGATCTGCCTGCGATCTTCCTGACATCCAAGGATGATGAGATCGACGAGGTAGTCGGCTTCAATATCGGTGCCGATGATTTCATTCGCAAGCCGTGCTCCAACCGCCTGCTGGCCGAGCGTGTGAAAGCGGTGTTGCGTCGCTCACGCGGGGGATCGCCGGACTCTCCCGAAGAGGGTGACAAGAAGCCCATTGTGCGTGGATCGCTGACGCTGGACCCCAATCGCCATGCCTGTAACTGGAAAGGCGAGCAGGTCCGTTTGACGGTCACTGAATTCCTGATCCTGCAATCGCTGTCCACACGTCCGGGCTATGTGAAGAGCCGCGACCAGCTGATGGATGCGGCCTATGATGACCAGGTCTATGTGGATGACCGCACCATTGACAGCCACATCAAGCGCCTGCGCAAGAAATTCCGTGAGCTGGATGGCGAGTTTGATTCGATTGAAACGCTATATGGCGTGGGATATCGCTACAAGGAAGCCTGATCATTTGGCCGGTTGATCCGGCCAGCAGGCGAAAGAGGCGAAGCGTGGCGCATCTGGACAAGACCAGCCCGACCGGCAAGACGCTCGTGGCGGCCAGAAAGCCGCGCGGCTGGTTTCGCTCGCGTATTGCACAGGTCATCTTTGCGTCCAATCTGGCGGGATTGCTGATCCTGATATCGGGTGCGCTGTTCGTGAACGAGATCCGGGCGGGACTTGTGCGCGCACGTATGGAGAGCCTGCAATCAATGGCGCTGAGCTATGAGGGAATGCTCTCTGCGGTGGCAACAGTAGGGGAGCCGGAACCTGCGCTGAACCCCTATGCCTCACGCACATTGCTCAAGCGCTGGGAGACCCCGCCCAATACGCGTGTGCGGATCTTCATGCCCGATGGTGAGATTGCGGCGGATACATTGCTGCTGGAAGATCGTGTGCTGGAAGCTGACCTGCCACCGATTGAAGAGCCGGGTGCGCTGGATAAGCTGGCGGTGAACCTGTCGCGCACGCTGGGCGATGTGATCGACAATGTGTCCCCGCGCGGGGGTGTCGACTTCATCGAGGCGCGCACGCTGGAAGAAGAGCTGAGCGTGGCATTTGGCGGGGATATTGCCGCCTCGCAGCGCTTTTCAGAGCGCGGCCAGAGGCTGATCTCGGTCTCTGTGCCGATCCAGCGTGTGGCGTCTGTGATCGGTGTGATGACGATCGAGGCTTCCGACGTGCAGGATATCATCCGGGCCGAACGTGCGACGCTCGCCCCGATCATCGGTGTGGCCGTGCTGGTCTCGCTGATCACATCGGCACTGCTGACAGTGGGAATTGCGCGGCCTCTGAGGCGCTTGTCGATTGCCGCTGACCGGGTGCGCACAGGTGTTTCGCAGCGGCTGGACATGCCCAATATGTCTGGGCGGAGCGATGAAATCGGCGATCTGGCGCAGGCGCTGGAGGCGATGACGGCCGCCCTGCATGATCGCATCGAGCTCAATGAGCGATTCGCGGCGGATGTGGCGCATGAGTTGAAAAATCCGCTCACCTCCATCCGTTCTGCGGTTGAGACGGCAACGACTGTGGACAATCCGGAGGTGCAGGCGCGCATGCATGCGCTGATCCAGAAGGATGTGATCCGGCTCGACCGGTTGATCACGGACATTTCCAATGCATCGCGCCTGGAGGCAGAGATTGCCCGCGAGGTTCCCGGGCCGGTGGATGTTCGACGCCTGCTGGAGGATCTGGCCGGGATCTGGCGTGATACGCGGCGCGAGGGCGAACCGGAAGTGTCACTGATGGCGGATGACATGTTCGGCGAGCTGGTGGTGATTGGACGCGAAGGCCCGATCAGCCAGGTCATCCGCAATCTGGTGGAAAATGCCCGCAGCTTCTGCCCGGCTGATGGCGTGGTTGCGATCAATGCCTATCGCGAGGATGGGGTGGTGCGCATCACCATCGAGGATGATGGGCCGGGCCTGCCGCCGGACAAGCTTGAGAAGGTGTTCGAGCGGTTTTACTCAGACCGCCCGGTAGGGGCCAAGTTCGGCAATAATTCGGGGCTTGGACTGTCCATCGTCAAGCAGATCATCGAAACCCATCGCGGCGAAGTGTGGGCGGAAAACCGCATGGATGGGGACCGTGTCCTTGGCGCACGCTTTGTTGTAAGATTGCCAGCACGTGACGGAAATATGAAGAATACGTCTTGACCCAACGTTAAATGAGTCGTCAGCTTCACACTGAAGTACGGCAATTTTGAGGTTTGGAATGATTGGTGTTGTCGTTGTGACCCATGGCGGGCTGGCGAATGAATTCGTTGCAGCCACAGAACATGTCGTGGGGCCGCAGGCAGCCTTCACCGCCATCTGCATCGGCGCAGATGACGATATGGAAGAGCGACGACAGGAAATCATTGACGCGGCACGCGCCAATGATGTCGGTCGGGGTGTCATCATCTTTACGGACATGTTTGGCGACACACCGTCCAATCTGGCCATCTCCTGCATGTCCAAATCACGCATTGAAGTCATTGCCGGGGCCAATCTGCCCATGCTGATCAAGGCTGCGGAAATACGCGACCGTCTGGCATTGGATGATGCCTCCAATGCCATTCAGGAAGCCGGGCGCAAATATATTTCCATCGCGTCAGCCGTCCTTCAGAAAACGGGGTGACCAGCGCTGCATATCGCGCGAAGTGATGTCCACCCTCCTGACCAGAACTGTTGAAATCTGCAACCGACGAGGGCTGCACGCCCGTGCATCCGCAGCACTGGCCCGCGAAGCGCTCAAACATGATGCCACTGTGACGCTGAAGCATGAAGATGTGTCAGCCGATGCGGCCTCGATCATGGATCTGTTGATGCTGACAGCGCATCTGGGCTGTGAGGTCACGGTGATCGCTGAAGGCCCGGAGGCCGAACAGGCGATGGATGGTGTCTGCGCCCTGATCAGCGACCGCTTCGGCGAGGGCGAGTAGGCCTTTTAGATTTCCACGACAATCTTGCCATGTGCGCGGCGTTCCTTGAGGGCTGTCAGGGCGTCTGCGGCGCGTTCCAGCGGGTAATGGGCGGAGATTTCCGGCCGGATCTGGCCATTGGCAAACATCTGCATCATCTCGGCGACATTGGTGGCATGTTCCTGCGGGAATTTTTCTGCCCAGGCACCCCAGAAGACGCCGCGGATATCCAGTGTCTTCAGCATGGGCAGGTTGAGTGGCATGGCGGGAATGCCTGATGCAAAGCCGATGACAAGATATCGTCCGCCCCAATTGAGGGTGCGCAGGGCGGGTTCGGCATAATCGCCGCCGATTGCGTCATAGATCACATCCACCCCGCGATCGCCTGCCTGGGCCCTGATCTGCTGGGACAGGGCTTTTTGTGCAGCCTTGTCCAGCGGTGCCCTGGGGTAGATGATGGCGTCGTCTGCGCCCTTGCTGCGGCAGAATTCGGCCTTGTCCTCACTGGAAACTGCGGCGATCACATGGGCTCCCATGACCTTGCCAAGCTCGATGGCAGTGACGCCGACACCGCCTGCGGCCCCTGTTATCAGCAGGGTTTCACCGGCGCGCAGCTGACCGCGTTGTTTCAGGCCGTAATAGGATGAGCCATAGGTGATCATGAAACCGGCGGCGATATCGAAATCCATCGCATCGGGCAGTTTCACACAGACATTGGCAGGCAGGGCGATCTGCTCGCGCATGGCATTGAAACAGCTATAGGCCGCGATACGGTCACCCACTTTAAGAGAGGTGACGCCATCGCCCAGGGCGGTGATCACGCCGGAGAGTTCACCGCCGGGCGAGAAGGGGCGTTCGGGTCTGAATTGATATTTGTCTTCGATAATCAACGTATCGGCGAAATTTACGCCAATGGCACGAATGTCGACGATCACCTCACCGGGATTGGCCTGGGGAGTGCCAATGTCCTCAAGGCTCAATGAATCCGGGCCTCCGGCATGATTCGAGATGATTGCGCGCAAGACTTTCCCTCCTGTGTGACCTTCATGCACTTGTCATATAGTCGTCATCAAGGCTAGCTGTCGGCGTTCCGAGTGCAACAAGAACATGATGGTGCATGGTGGCTACCTTTACAAAAAAAGGTTCATCCAAGATCTGGGCTTTGGCCCTCCATGGTGGCGCAGGCCCCATGAAGGGCGAGAACTATGATCGTTCCGAAGCCCATATGGCTGAATTGCTGCGCGAAGGCGGGCGCATGCTGGAGAAGGGCTGCGCGGCGGTTGATGTCGTCTGCGAGATGGTCAAGGAGCTTGAAGCCTGTGGCCTGCATGTTGCCGGTAAGGGATCTGCACCCAATCGCGATGGTGATTATGAGCTGGATGCCGCTGTCATGGATGGCGAGACCCGCCAGGCTGGCGCTGTGGCAGCACTTCAGGGCATTCGACATCCGATCCTGGCGGCCCGGGCGGTCATGGAACACAGCCCGCATGTGATGCTGGTGGGGCGCGGGGCACATGACTTTGCCCGCGAACACAAGCTCAAGCGTGTGAAATCACCTGAAAACTATTACCAGCCAGCCACACGCAAGCAGAACAAGACCGGCGAACTGGCGCATGGCACTGTCGGGGCTGTCGCTCTGGATGCTGATGGCCTCTTGGGGGCCGCGACCTCCACGGGCGGTGCGCTGAACAAACAGCCGGGGCGCGTGGGTGACAGTCCGCTGGTCGGGGCAGGTCTGTGGGCTGATGAGCGCGTGGCGGTATCCTGTACGGGGATTGGCGAATATTTCATCCGCACTTCCGCTGCGGTGGATGTGTCTGCGCGGATGAAATATGCGCGTCGCAGCGTGGATGAAGCCGCGCAGGACACGCTGGACAATATCAGCTTTCTGGGCGGAGAGGGCGGCATGATCGCGCTGGACTGCCTGGGGCGGCTGACGACACCTTTCAACACGGCAGGCATGAAACGTGGCTGGATTCACGCCAATGGTGACTTTAAGGTCGCCACCTTTGGCTAGATCGGTCACTGGAAGGGCGTGGCATGAGAGGATATTTCGGCATTGGCGTGGAAGGCGTCTCCAAGGCGCGTAACATGGGCGCGCTGATGCGCACGGCCCATGCTTTCGGCGCGAGCTTCACCTTCTCGATCAATGCCCATCCGCGCGTGCGCGATGTCTATAGTGCCGATACCTCCAAGGCGTTTGAGAATGTGCCCTATTATGGATGGCGCAAGCTGGATGACATGGCGCTGCCGCGCGGGTGTCAGCTGGTTGGCATCGAGCTGACCGATGACGCGATAGAGCTGCCATCCTTCCGCCACCCCAAGGCGGCGGCCTATGTGCTGGGTCGTGAGCGCGGGGACTTGTCCGAAGCCATGCTGGAGCGGTGTTCGCATGTGGTGAAGATCCCCACGCAGTTCTGCCTGAATGTGTCGCTGGCGGGGGCGCTGGTGATGTATGACCGGCTGACGGTGATGGGCGGGTTTCCCACGCGCCCGATCATGCCCGGTGGCCCTGCACCGCAGCCAAAGGTGCCGGTCAAGCATGGTCCGGTACGGATGCGGCGTCCGGTCGAGGATGAGGGCTAGGTCCGCTTTGACAGCGATGTGCGGCCCAGCCAGATCATTGCCCAGATCAGCGCAAGGCCACACAGCATTGCTGCGATATAGGGTGTCAGCGGAAAGCCGGGTGTGGTGAAGGATGATCCGCGTATGATCGACCATAACAGGTTGAAAGCGGGGGACAGGATCAGCGTTGTGCCGATTGCCAGCATCCAGATCGACAGGCCCTTGCGGGCAGTTGTCAGCCCGTCCCTTGCGCGTAGCCAGCCACCAATTGCCATCAGGCCTGCGCCTGTCAGTACGGGGATAAGGGAGATCAGCATGACCAGCGGTGCGGCGGTGAGGGCGGCATCCCATTCCAGATAGCTGGTCATGATGTAGACGCCGAGGGCTGTGCCTAATGCGGTCAGTCCGCCACCACAGATCAGCAGGAATGCGCCACCCAGACGGGCAAATATTGTGCTGTTGGTCATCGCTGCGCCCTGGTTCATCAGAGTCCGTCCCGAAGAAATCATTGCCTCGCCGCAATAAGGCCGGGTTTGAGGCGAGACTTCAACAAAGGGAACATAGCTAAACTGATAAAAATCTTCTAGTAATGCGCTGGGCGGCAATGGAGGGAAGAAAACACCATGCGCAAGCGCAGCTCGGGGGTTCGTGCACTTATCGCGGCAGGATTGCTGGCATTGTCAGCCGCCTGTACGCAGCAGGATAACACCACACAGGGCCCGGAAGACACCCGCGCCAAGGTGCTGGGGCCTGAGATCAAGGTGCGTGAGAAGGTCACCAATCCGTCGCGCCGCATCAAGCCGGACAAGCTGGAATATCTGCGCTTTGATGTGCGCACGTCTGACCGTGAGCCGCTGGCCTGTCTGGACTTCAACACAACACTTTCCACTCGCGCGGATTACACCCCGTTTGTCGAGATTTCCCCGAACCGCCAGATCCAGCTCAAGGTTGAGGATTCCGAATTGTGTATCGGTGGGCTCAGCTTTGGCGAGGCGGCAAATGTCACGCTGAAACAAGGCTTTCCGTCATCTTCCAATGATCTCTCGCTTGAGCAGGACAAGACGGTCGCCATCGATTTTGGTGATCGCCCGTCCTATGTGGGCTTCAAGGGTGACGGGGTCATCCTGCCGCGCATTCATGCCGATGGCCTTGCCATAGAAACGGTCAATGTCGATGCGCTGAAAGTGTCGGTGTCTCGCGTGACGGATCGCGCGCTGGTGTTCAAGCGGATCACCTCCGGTTTCTCGCAGGCGCGCGGCGAATATATGTGGTCGTCCAATGACGAGGACCCCTCGGATATGTCCGAGCAATTGTGGACCGGCTTCATTGATGTCGACAATGAGATGAATGCGCCGGTGACGACCGTGTTCTCGCTCGCATCGGCTGTCGAGCGCTTGCAACCGGGTGCCTATTACATTCGCGCCGAAGAACAATCCGATACAGCCATCGAGGAAGATCGCCCGGCGGCCGCTGAACGCTGGCTGATCGTGACGGATCTGTCGCTTGTGGCATTCCAGGGCGCAGATCAGACCATGGTGCGTGTGCGCTCCATCGATACGGCCAGGGTGGCGCGTGAAGTGCGGCTGGACCTTGTGGCTCGCAATAACGAGATCCTTGCCTCGCGCCGGACCGATTCAAACGGGCAGGTCAGCTTTGAAGCTTCGCTGATGAATGGCGAAGGCCCGATGTCGCCGCGCATGATCATGGCTTATGACGCCAATAATGACTATGCAATGCTGGATCTGGATCGACCCGATGTCGACCTGTCACAACAGCCGATTGGCGGGCGCACGCCTCCGGGGCTGGTTGATGGCTGGATCTATACGGATCGCGGTGTCTATCGTCCGGGCGAAAGCATTTATGTGTCCGCCCTGCTGCGCGATGCTGCAGCGATGGCGCTGGAAGAACGCGCTGGTGAGGTGCGGATCTATGGTCCCAACGGTCTGGAAGCCGATAGCTGGCGCTTTGATGAAGCCGCCAAGGCAGGCGCGCTGAGCTATCGCTACAAGCTTCCCAAATCGGCGGCGCGCGGCATGTGGCGCATCGATGTCGATATTGACGGCGTGGGTGTCGTGGCGTCCGAGCAGGTTTCGGTCGAGGATTTCGTACCGCAACGTATCGAGCTGAAACTGGATGCTGATACCGATACACCGATCCTTCAGGGTGAGCGTCGTTCGGTCAATGCGAATGTGCGTTTCCTGTATGGTGCGCCGGGTGCCGGGCTGACCGTTGAAGCGCGGGCGCGTGTCGAGGTGGCTCCCAAGCCGTTTGAGGACTTTGGTGATTTCACCTTTGGCCGTGATGATGAGAGTTTCCGCGAGCGCGAAATCGGCATGAAGGATGCGATCGCGGATGGCTCCGGTATGGCCAGCCTGGTGATCGATCCGACCAGTGAGGACATTGAAAGTTCCCAACCCCTGCGCTTGCGCACGGTAATCTCGGCGATCGAGCCGGGTGGTCGTCCGGTGCGTGATGATGTGCGCATCCCCTATCTGCCGCGGGCAGACTATCTGGGTGTCGCGCCAGCCTTTGACAGCCGCGCCCAGGAAGGTGAGCAGGCCCGTTTCAGGGTGGTGTCTGTCAATGCTGCGGATGGTGTTGCACGTGCTGCGGACACTGAATGGCGACTGGTGCGCTTTGACTGGGATTATGACTGGTACCGCACGGATGGTGGCGAATGGAAATGGCGGCGCACGCGCAATGTGGTTGATGTCGATAGCGGTGTCCTGAAGCTGACGGCTGAGGGTGCATCCGAACTGGTCACCCGCCAGCTTGACTGGGGCGATTATCAGCTTGTGGTGGAAGACCCAGAAACAGGCGCGGAAGCGGCCTATGGCTTCTGGGCTGGCTGGGGCGGTGGCCCGCAGGAAGGCGGGGAGGCACCTGACCAGGTGCGGATCTCCAAGCCCGAAACGCCTGCAAGGCTGAACTCCAAGGTCACACTCGACATCCTGCCGCCATTTGACGGTGAGGCAGAGATCGTTGTCGCCAATGAGCAGATCATTGAAACCCGCACCCTGTCTATCCGTGCGAAGGGCCAGCAGGTCGAATTCACGGTGGACAAGGATTGGGGTGCAGGCGCTTACATCATGGTCAGTGTGTATTCGCCGCGCCATGAACAGCGCCAGCCCGTGCCGCGTCGTGCGGTTGGGGTGGTTCATGTGCCGGTGGATGTCGCGCCAAGAACCTTCGAGGTGTCATTGAATGCACCGGAAGTGGTCAAGCCACGCCAGACGATCTCGATTGATATCGAGGCCACGAATGGACCGCGCACCGAGGGTGTCTATGCGACGCTGGCTGCGGTGGATGAGGGCATTTTGCTGCTGACCAAGTTTGACAGCCCGAACCCGGCTGACTGGTTCTTTGCCAAGCGCCGTCTGGGTGTTGGCATGAAGGATGACTATGGCCGGATGCTGGATCCCAATCAGGGGGCAGCCGCGCAGACGCGTTCTGGTGGTGACCAGATCGGTGGAGCGGGGCTGACGGTGGTGCCGACCAAGACGGTCGCGCTGTTCCAGGGACCGATAGCGCTTGGCCGCAATGGCAAGGCGACGGTCGATCTGACTTTGCCTGATTTCAATGGTGAACTGCGCCTGATGGCGGTGGTCTGGTCTGAAAGCGGATTGGGGGCGACCTCCCAACCGATGACGGTGCGCGATGATGTGCCGGCCGAACTGATCCTGCCGCGCTTCCTTGCGCCCGGAGATACGGCGCAGGCGACATTGAGCCTGGATAATGTGGCGGGTGATCGCGGCGCCTATACCGCACGCATCGGTGCGGGTGCCGGGTTGAGTGTGGCGCAGAGCCAGACTTCAATCGACCTGGCGCGTGGACAGCGAGAGGATTCTGCCATCGCGATTTCTGCGGATGCAGAGGAAGTCTCGCGCTTTTCGCTGGCGGTGACAGGGCCGGGTGGTTTCTCGGTGGATCGTGACTATGACTTCCAGGTCCGCTCTCCTTATCTGCCGACGACACAGGTGGAACGCGTAAGGCTGGAGCCGGGTGAAACCTATTCTGTTCCGGCGGATGCCTTTGAGGGGCTGACAGCGGGATCGGCAGAGATGTTCCTGAGCTTCTCGCCCCTGCCGCTGGATGCGGGCGCACTCTATGAGAGCCTTGATCGTTATCCCTATGGCTGTACCGAGCAGACCGTCAGCCGGGCCATGCCATTGCTCTATGCCGATGATCTGGCGGCGATTGCGGGTATTGCGTCTGACCGTGAGATTCGCAGCCGTGTTCAGGATGCTGTTTCGACGATCCTGAACCGTCAGGGCATGGATGGCGCGATTGGCCTGTGGCGGATGGGTGATGGCAATGCTTCGCCCTGGATTGGTGCCTATGCGACGGACTTTCTCGCCCGAGCCAAGGCTGCTGGCTATGAAGTGCCTGATGATGCGCTGGAACGTGCCTATAAGGCGTTGGGCTTTGTGGCGGAGCAAAAGCAGCTCTGGAATGTGGCCTATGACTATGACGTCTATCGTGCGCCTTGGAATGACGACACGGTCGAGAAGCTGAAAGGCCGGTCTGCGGCTTATGCAGCCTATGTGCTGGCGCGTGCCGGAGAAATCGACGCATCCCGTCTGCGTTTCTTGCATGACCAGGGCTTCAAGACGATTGAAAGCCCGCTGGCGCGCGCGCAGATCGGAGCCGCTTTGGCCCTGATTGGTGATCGTGCCCGCGCAGGTTCGGCCTTTGACAAGGCAATGGACACCAAGGGTTATGAGAACAATGGCAATTACTACCAGACACCACGCCGTGATCTTGCAGGCATGCTTGCGCTTGCCAGTGAAGCGGGGCTGGATGATGTGGTGGTTGCGCTGACCGAGGATGTGGTCAGTGACATGCCAGAGCCCGACCGCATGTCGACGCAGGAAAAAGCCTTCCTGCTGCTGGCTGCGGATGCGTTGAGTGGTGGGGCGCGTGAGGCGTCGGTCAGCCCGCGCGGCAATGTGCGCAAGATCGCCGCCAATCAGAGCTTCGCCATTTCCGACGACATGATCGACAAGGATGAGCCGCAGAGCTTCATCAATAATGGTGATGGCGTGCTCTATCTGACGGCGATGACACGCGGTGCGCCTGTTTCAGCACCTCCTGCCATCAATGAAGGGCTGACACTGACCAAGACCATTGCCACGATCAGTGGAGGTGCGGTGGATCTTTCCAATGTGCGTCAGGGTGATCGCTTTGTGGTGACAATCAATGTCAACGCGCAGGACCGTCGCCTGCATCCGGTGGTGATTGCGGATCTGTTGCCGGCTGGCTTCGAGATCGAGTCCGTGCTGACGCCATCAAACGCCGAAGCCTATCCCACGGCGCAGGACCTGGATTACGCCAATATCACCGAAGCGCGCGATGATCGCTTTGTGGCGGCGGTTGATGTGGTCAATCGCAGCAACAGGAAGCTGGGCTATATCGTGCGGGCGGTGACGCCGGGTGATTATGCCATGCCGGGGGCGACGGCCGAGGACATGTACCGCATGGAGGTCTTCGCCCGGACAAGCGCCAGCCGTGTTTCCATCGCTGCGGCGGAGTAGGCCATGACCACCGCGCCAGAGATGAGGCGAGGTTGGGGGCGGCGTATGAAGCGGCTGGGTGTGGTGCTGGCCGGGCTGGTGCTGCTGGTGGCGGCGCTGGACCTTCTGTTCCCGCCGCCGCTGGAGAAGGCGCGGGAAATCTCCCGCGTTGTGCTCGACCGGCAGGGCGCGCCGCTGCGGGCCTATCCGCTGACCGATGGTCGCTGGCGGATGCGCGCGGATCTGGACCGGATCGACCCGGTGTTTGTCGAGGCTCTGCTGGCCTATGAGGACAAGCGCTTTTACGCGCATTGGGGCGTGGATGCTGCGGCGATGTCGCGGTCCATGCTGGATCTGGTCAAGGCCGGGCGGATCGTTTCGGGCGGATCGACCATCACCATGCAGACGGCGCGCCTGCTGGAACCGAAGGAACGCACGCTGGGGGCCAAGCTTCAGCAGATGATCCGCGCGGTGCAGCTGGAGCGCCGGATGTCCAAGCGGGAAATCCTGGAGCTCTATCTGACGCTGGCACCCTATGGCGGAAATCTGGAAGGGGTGAGGGCGGCCAGCTGGGCGTGGTTTGGACGTGAGCCGCGCGACCTGACGCCTGACCAGATCGCGCTATTGATCGCTTTGCCGCAATCACCGGAAGTGCGCCGCCCTGACCTGCGGCCCGACAATGCCCGGGCGGCGCGCGCGCGTGTGCTGGACCGGCTGGTCTGGCGTGGGCTGGTGGCGGCTGATCATGCCGAGGAATCCAAGACGGCACCGATCCCCACGCGCAATGCGTTTCCGGCGCTTGCCTGGCAGGCGGCTGATGAAGTTTTGTCCGGTGCGCCAGAGGACGCGGCGGATGTGGACTCGACGATCGATATTGCCTTGCAGAGCGCATTTGAAGAGCTGGCGCTGGCAAGATCCGACGCGCTTGAGGATGACGCGCAGATTGCCATTCTGGCCGTGGATATTGATGACCGTTCGGTGCGTGCTGCGGTCGGCTCGGCCTCACGCCAAAAGGCGGGGGGATGGCTGGATCTGACAGATCGTGCGCGTTCGCCCGGATCGACGCTCAAGCCGTTCATCTATGGGCTGGCCTTTGACGATGGCATTGCCGCACCGGCCACGCGGATTTCCGACCTGCCCAAGCGCTTTGCCAATTACCAGCCTGAGAATTTTGACCGTACCTTTCGCGGTGATGTCACGGTATCCGAAGCCTTGCAGCATTCGTTGAATGTGCCAGCTGTTCAGGCGCTTGAAGCTGTGGGACCCAAGCGCTTTGCGGCGGCGTTGACGTTTGCGGGGGCACCCCCGCGCCTGCCCAAGGATGCAGAAACAGATCCTGGCCTTGCGCTGGCTCTGGGCGGGGCAGGGATGACAGTGCGCGACATTGCCACAATCTATGCGGCACTGGGTGACAATGGACAGGCAGCGCCGCTGCGCTGGCGTCAGAATGATCCGCAGCCTGAACCTGTGGCGCGGTTGATGAGCACGGCATCGTCACAACGGATTCTGGAAATTCTGCGCACGGCACCTTCCCCGGCGGGACGCATGCCGGCATCGCTGACGCAGGATGCGCCGCAGATCGCGTTCAAGACCGGCACATCCTATGGCTATCGCGATGCCTGGGCGGCAGGCGTGTCTAGGGGCCGGGCGATTGTGGTGTGGGTTGGGCGTGCCGATGGCGCACCAAGGCTCGACGCGACGGGTCGCAAGGCGGCGCTGCCCATTCTGTTTGAAGCCTTTGATCTGGCGGACCGCATATTGGGAGATGCGGGTGGGCACAATGATGTTCATCCGGACATGAATGACATGAAGGCGTTCAGCCCACTGGCGCAATTTGGTAGCGAGAGCGTTGCACCGCAAATCCTGTTTCCGCCTGACGGGGCCGAGATCTGGGCGGATTCGCCGGATCGCAGTTTTGTCCTGGCGGCGCGTGGACGCGGGGAGCTGACCTGGTATGCCGATGGACACAGGCTTGCCCGTAATGCATCCGGTGAGCCGGTCTGGTCTCCCAGACATCCGGGGTTCTACAAGATCAGCGTTGTGGATGCACAGGGGCGCCAATCACGCGCGAATATTCGTCTGCTTCACGAGATAGACTAGATCCGAACTCTGGCTGCGAAGGCGGCAAAACGTGCGGGAACTCTTGGAAACTTCAACCGTTAATCGAACAAGTATTCCTTTTAATTGAAGTAATGTTCTTTCGTGAGGTGGCATCGCAATGGCGAATATGGGCTGGTTTTGCAGTTAAATTTCATAAGGAATTTGAGACAACAGGCGTCACCTTCATGAAAATTGGTATGTAATTGAGAAAAATTCGTGACGGGTGTCGACGAATTCATCCAGAGTGAAGCTGTTTTTGGTGAACACTTGAAAAAAACACATAGGCAAGGATTTTTTTACTTGATCTTGATATTCCACTTCCTTACATGACCAATTCTTCTTCATAAGTTGAACAGAATAGTTCGGACTAGCCGCGTCCCCCCCAACCCAGCTGGCGAAATCCGGACTTATGGGCGCCGTTGACTGCTCGTCAGTCAACGGCGTTCCCATATCTGGCCTTTATTCAAAACGGCTTGCACTGTGATGTGGCTTGACCTGCGCATCAGCAGATCGGAAAAGCTCCATTCCACATGATCTTGGCAGATAATCGCACCAATATCTGTGACCCGTTTCTATCTGATCCACGAAGGATGTGCACATGAAGCCCTTTGATACGCTCCGCGGTTCGGCCGCACCGCTCAAGGATGGCGATGCGCTGATGGCGAATGTCGATACAGACATGATCATTCCCAAGCAGTTTTTGAAAACCGTGTCGCGTTCAGGACTGAAAGAGGGTCTGTTTTATGAGTTGAAAACATCCAGTGATGGTACGCCAAACCCGGATTTCGTTTTCAACAAGCCAGCCTATCAGAATGCGCAGATCCTGATTGCGGGTGAGAATTTCGGATGCGGCTCCTCGCGTGAACACGCACCATGGGCGTTGCAGGACCAGGGTATTCGCTGTGTGATTGCGCCTTCCTATGCCGATATCTTCTTCAACAATTGCTTCAAGAACGGCATGTTGCCGATCACATTGCCGATTGAGGAATGCCGTAGGCTGGCGGCTCAGGCGGGCGGCGGCAACAGCATCTTCACCATAGACCTGATCAATCAGACAATCTCATCACCTGATGGTGTTGAGGTCTCGTTCGAGATCGATCAGGGCCGCAAGGCCAATCTTGTAGCTGGTCTGGACGAGATCGGCGAGACATTGACGCATGATGGCGAGATCTCCGCATTTGAAGCGCAACGAAAGCTGAGCACGCCCTGGCTTGAAAAGGCGTGATGCGCCGGTTTCGGACCTGTCGACGCGGCATTCTTGTTGGCCTGTTGCTCATGGGATTGGCGTCCTGTGTCAGTGCAGGACCGGATGGGGCAGCCGAGAGCCACAAGGTCTTTGTGGTGCGACATGCCGAGAAGCAGGCTGGATCTGATCCTCAACTGACGGCGCTGGGGCAGGCGCGCGCAGAGGCATTGGCTGATCTTCTGGTAGATCAGAACATCGAAGCGATCTGGTCCAGCGATACGACGCGCACGCGCAACACGGCGCAACCGCTGGCAGACCGTCTGGGGCTTGTGGTCATGACCTATGATCCGTTTGATCTGGATGCATTGGCCGCATTGTTGAAATCGCAAAGGCATAATGCACTGGTGGTCGGCCATTCCAACACGATTGCAGAGACGGTGACGGCGCTTGGCGCGGATGCCGGTGCGCCGGTGGGCGATGATGAATTTGACAGGCTTTATACCGTCGAGATCACCCCGGATGCTGCTGTGGCCGCGATAGCGCAATATGGGCCTGAAGCCGGTCTGCGATAATCGCCAGGAATATTGGCCTTAGAAAATTGCACGATCGGCCAGCGCAGTTATAAGAACGCCAGAGCTGTCAGATGCAGCGCGTCCCAATTTCAACTGACGAGTATTCACGCCATGACCCAGACATTCCTTCTCCTGCCCGGCGATGGTATCGGCCCTGAAGTGACGCGCGAGGCGCGCCGTGTGCTGGAGATCGTCGCGCCGGATATCGAGGTGTCCGAGGGTGATTTTGGCGGCATGTCGTTTGACCTGCATGGCACGCCGCTGACCGATGATGTGCTGGCGCGTGCGCGGTCCTCCGATGCAATTTTGATGGGGGCAGTGGGTGGCCCGCAATGGGCGAATGTGCCGCGTGACAAGCGCCCGGAAATGGGCCTGCTACGGCTGCGCAAGGAGCTGGATGTCTATGCCAATCTGCGCCCGGCTTTCTGCTTTCCGGCGCTGGCGGAAGCCTCCTCGCTGAAGACGCATCTGGTCGAGGGGCTCGACATCATGATCGTGCGTGAGCTGACCTCCGGCGTCTATTTCGGCCAGCCCAAGGGCATCGAGACCATGGCCAATGGTGAGCGGCGCGGTTTTGACAATGCGCAATATACGACATCCGAGATCCGCCGCGTGGCCAAGGTGGCCTTCGAGATCGCGCGGGGCCGTGTCGGCAAGGGCGGGGTTTATGGCGGCGTGGTGTCGACGGAAAAATCCAATGTGATGGATTCCGGCCTGCTGTGGCGCGAGGAAGTGACCAAGCTGCATGTGGAAGAATTTTCCGATGTGAAGCTGGACCACATATTGTCGGATGCTTTGGCCATGTTGCTGGTCAAATCGCCCAAGGATGTGAATGTGATCCTGGCCGACAACCTGTTTGGCGACATATTGTCGGATGAGGCCAGCCAGTTGACGGGCTCCATCGGCATGCTGCCATCTGCGGCGCTGGGTGAGCCGGGCACGCCAGGCCTTTACGAGCCGGTGCATGGATCTGCGCCGGACATTGCAGGCCAGGGCAAGGCCAATCCCTGTGCGGCGATCCTTTCGGTCGAGATGGCACTGCGCTGGTCACTGGATCGCAGCGACGCTGCCGATCGCGTCTGGAAAGCCGTCGACACGGCGCTGACCAAGGGCGCGCGCACGGCAGATCTGGGCGGATCGCTGTCGACGACGGCCATGGGCGATGCGGTGATTGCTGAGCTCTAGGCTGCTCAATTGGTGTCATTCCGGCTGTTGAGCAGGGGCCTGTGGTGGCCGTTTCGTGGCGCGGTAGGTCCCGGATATTGGCTGCGCCAATTCTGGGATGACAGGGGGTTGTGAATTGTTCCCATTCCTCATCCTGAGGAGCGGCGAAAGCTGCGTCTCGAAGGATGGATGCGCGTTGCGATGCTTCGAGACGGGCGCAAGCGCCCTCCTCAGCATGAGGTCACTGGTGGATCACGTCAGATTCAACAAGGCCGGATCGCCGCCCTGGGCGGTGATGTTGACGGAGATGGCGCGTTCTTCGGCGAAGCGCAGGAGGTAGTGCGGGCCGCCTGCCTTGGGGCCGGTTCCGGACAGGCCCATGCCGCCAAAGGGCTGAACGCCGACCACCGCGCCGATCATGGAGCGGTTCACATAGACATTGCCCGCCTTCACACACCGCATGACGCGCTCGGCAAAGCGTTCCAGCCGTGAATGTATGCCCAGTGTCAGGCCGTAGCCCTTGGCGGATAATTGCGCGCCGAGTTTTTCCAGATCGGCATTCTTGTAGCGGATGACATGAAGGAACGGGCCGAAGATCTCCCTGTCGATCTGGTCGAGGCTGTTGAGTTCGGCAATCACCGGGCCGAAGAAATGGCCACGGTCTTCAAGTGTGGCGCTCGGGTCCAGTTCATGCAGCTTTTCGGCGGTCTTTTCCATGTGGGTGTAATGGGTTTCAAGGATCTGTTTGGCATCGGCATCGATCAACGGGCCGATATCGGTGGACGGCTTGCCCGGATCGCCGATCATGCGGGCATTGAGAGCACCTTGCAGCATGGTCAGTACATCATCTGCGGTTTCAACCGGCAGGAACAGCAGGCGCAGGGCCGAACAGCGCTGGCCGGCCGAGCCGAAAGCCGACATGATCACGTCATCAACCACCTGTTCGCTCAAGGCGGTGGTGTCGACGAACATGGCGTTCAGCCCGCCGGTTTCCGCGATCAGGGGCACGATGGGCCCGTCCTTGGCGGCGAGCGTGCGGTTGATGATGCGCGAAACCTCCGTGGAGCCGGTGAAGGCCACGCCTGAGACGAGTTTGTGTCCGGTCAGCATGGCACCGATCTCGCCATCGCCCAGCAGGAGATGCAGGGCATCGGCGGGCAGTCCGGCCTGGTGAAACAGTTTCACCGCTTCAAAGGCGATCAGCGGGGTCTGTTCGGCGGGTTTTGCCAGCACGGTATTGCCCGCAGCGAGGGCGGCGGCAAGCTGGCCGGTGAAGATGGCGAGGGGGAAGTTCCAGGGCGATATGGTGACGAACACGCCGCGTCCGCCCAGTTCCAGATGGTTGGTCTCGCCAGCGGGCCCTGTCAGAAGCTCTGGCGCGCCGAAACGCACTTCGGCCTCGGCGGCATAATAGCGGCAGAAATCAACCGCTTCGCGCACTTCGTCCACGCCATCCTTGAGCGTCTTGCCAGCCTCCCGCGACATCAGGGCAATGAGGCGCGACATGTTGTTTTCCAGTGCGTCGCCCATGGCGCGCAGGATCTCGGCACGGGCGGAGCCGCCAAGACGGTTCCAGCTGGGCTGGAAGGCGGCGGCGGCGGAGAAGGCGGTTTCCACCATGGTGCCATCAGCCAGATGGGCGACGCCAATGGCATTTTCGGTATTCTGCGGCGTGAAAATGCGTTGCGGTTTGCCATCCATGACCTTGCCGGAGACGATTGACCCGGCCTTGCTCAGGGCACCGTCATCCAGCCCCTTGACCACGCGGTTGAGTTTTTCGCGGGTCTTGCGCTGGCTGAGATCCAGCCCGGTGGAATTGCGCCGTTCGGCACCGAAGATATGGACGGGGCGGGGGATGCGTGGATGGCCATGTGGGCGGGCCTCGACGGCGGCATAGGGGTCTGCCACGATCTCGTCTATGGGCACATCCTCATCGAGAAAGGCATGAACGAAGGAAGTATTGGCACCGTTTTCCAGGAGGCGTCGCACCAGATAGGGCAAGAGGTCTTCATGTTGTCCGACAGGCGCATAGACGCGCACTCGGCGGCCACGTTCAGCAGCGGCGTAAAGCGCTTCGCCCATGCCGTGCAGGCGCTGGAATTCATAGTCTTCGCGCCCGGTTTCCTGCGCCATGACATCAATGGCGGCAAGAGTGTGGGCGTTATGTGTGGCAAATTGCGGATAGATGCGCGATCCCGCCGTCAGCAGGGTGCGCGCGCAGTGCAGATAGGAGACATCGGTGGCGGGTTTGGTGGTGAAGACCGGATAGCCGGGCATGCCTTCGACCTGTGCGCGCTTGATCTCTGAATCCCAGTACGCACCCTTGACCAGCCGCACCATGAAGCGGCGCTTTGTGGTGTCTGCCAGCTTGGCCAGCCAGTCGACGGTGTGGCCCGCGCGCAGCTGATAGGCCTGTACGGCAAGGCCCAGCCCTGTCCAGTCTTTCAAGGAGGGCTCTTTTGAAAGGCGCTCGAAGAGGTTGAGGGAGAGCACCAGTCGGTCGGCTTCTTCGGCATCCATGCAGAGATTGAGGCCGAGATCTGCGGCTTTTTCAGCCAGTGCCAGAAAGCGGGGGTATAGCTCGTCATGCACGCGATCTTCCTGCACGGCATGATAGGCCGGGTGCAGCGCGGAGAGCTTGACTGAGATGCCGTTTTCCACTTCCGGTCCGCGCCCTTTGGCATCCTTGCCGACAGCCTCGAGGGCACGCATATAGGCCTCGAAATAGCGTTCGCCATCGGCATAGGTGCGTGCGCCTTCACCGAGCATGTCGAAGGAGAAATTGGCCGCTTCATCCTTGCGCACCAGCTTGTTGCCACGCCGCAGGGCATCCTTGATGGTGCGGCCAAGCACGAATTGTTCGCCCATGATGCGCATGGCCTGCATCATGGCGGCCTGGATCACCGGTTCGCCCATTTCGCGTACCATGCGCATCATGAAGCCACCCGGGTCCGTGACGGCATCAAGGGGCGCGCGCACGATGCGGCCGGTCAGCATCAGGCCCCATGTGGAGGCATTGACGAGGGCGGAGTCGGACTGGCCCTTGTGCAGGGCCCAGTCACCCGAACGGATCTTTTCGGCGATCAGCTTGTCGCGGGTCTCGTCATCGGGCACGCGCAGAAGGGCTTCGGCAAGGCACATCAGGGCGAGGCCCTCGGCATTGGAGAGGCCAAATTCCTCAAGGAATGTCTCGATCACACCCTTGGGCCGGGCCCCGGCGCGGGCTTTCTGGACAATGGTGCGGGCCTGGGCGACAGCGCGTGCGCGGCCATCATCATTTAGCGCAGCGGTGGCGAGCAAATGACTGATGCGCTCGGCCTCGTCGACATGCTTGACATCATCGAGAGGGTCGGCAGCATTAAACATCTGTCTTGATTGGGTCATATTTGTCTCCCAAAGAAAGCCTGCACGACATGATCTTATCAATTTCATCGAATTGATAGTCCAGATCGTGCGTGCGTCATTCGGTCATGGACGAATACCCCCAATGACCGCTATTGAGGAGACGATTCGCGCTGACCCGCGTGAAGCTGACTGCAGGAAGGCCCGAATACATGCGCATCATGCTGGTAACAGACGCCTGGGAACCTCAGGTCAACGGGGTTGTTCGCACGCTCAAACGTACCATCAAGGAATGTGAAGAGCTGGGCCATGAATTCGAAGTCGTCTCACCATCGGATGGATTCAAGACTTTACCGCTGGTCACCTATCCGGAAATCCGGCTGGCCATGTTTGCCAAGAAGAAGGTGGAGGCGCGCTTCCTGGCATTTGAACCGGATGCCGTGCATATCGTGACGGAAGGTCCGCTGGGCTGGACGATGCGGGGCATCTGCCTGAAGCACAAAATGCCATTCACATCATCCTATCACACGCGCTTTCCCGAATATGTATCGGCACGTTTCCCGATCCCGCTGTCCTGGGGCTATGCCTATGTGAAGGAGTTTCACAAATATTCAGGCCGGGTGATGGTGACGACCCAGTCGATGATCGACGAATTGACCAGCCACGGCTTCAAGAATATCGCCCAATGGTCGCGCGGTGTGGACACCGAGATGTTCAATCCGGCCCGTCGCAGCGAAGATTTCGAGCCCTATAAGGGGCTGGCGCGTCCGATATGGCTGAATGTCGGACGGGTAGCCGTTGAAAAAAGCCTGGATGAGTTTCTGGAACTGGACCTGCCAGGCACCAAGGTGATTGTTGGCGATGGTCCGGCGCGCGAAGATCTGATGGAGCGCTTTCCGGATGCTGTATTCCCGGGCACGAAATTCGATACGGAACTGGGCGAGTATTTTGCCAATTCCGACGTCTTTGTGTTCCCGTCAAAGACCGACACATTCGGGCTGGTCAATCTGGAAGCGATGGCCGCGGGCATTCCCGTTGCGGCCTATCCTGTGCCCGGACCCAAGGACATCATTGTCGGCTCCAATGCCGGTTTTGTGAATGATGACCTGAAGAAGGCCTGTATGGATTGTCTGACAGTGGAACCGGGCATGCCACGCAAATATGCCGAGCAGTTTTCATGGCGTCGGTGCGGCGAGGAGTTCGTTGAAAATCTCGAACCTCTGCCAGTGCCAGAGCGCAAACGCTTCTGGCAGCGTTTCCGCCGCCTGCGCCGCAAGAAGCCAGTCACAGGCGAATAGGGCGGCGTCTGACCCGCTTCATTGAATATGTGATTTCTGTTTAGCTGCCTCTGCCAGCAATCGCTCTGCCTCGGCGCGGCAATTGAAACCGGGCTGGTTTGAAAAACAGGCTGCCCCCATTCCAATCTCTGGTGCGGCGAGCATGTAGCTGGAAGCGTCGATATCACCACCGGCGAACCAGACAATCGCATGTGTCAAAAAATGACCGTGGACGAGACCGAAGGCATCATTGTGTTTTGGATGTTCAAACTTGCGGGTCGAAAACATCAGTTTCCAGAAACAGTCGCCGAATGTGTCGTGGGTGAGCATTTCCCTTTGCCAAATCATCCAGTCGCTTATTGTGGTCATGACTCCGCTGCCGCCATAATGCGGTGCATTTCGACGTATGAGGATAGGCCCCCCACCGGATGAAACGTCCAGTCCAACCGCACGCAATTGTGCGATGTTTTCGGCCGTTCTCGGGACTATGCCATTTGCACGATTGGGGATAATTCTTGTGATGTCGTCATTCACAAGGGAGTGTGTCATTCCCAGTGGCTGAAATATTCTCTGCGCAACAAAATCGCTGAACGGCATGTCATATGTTCGCTCGACTATTTCGGCGATCAATTGAAAATTGATGTTGTTGTAACGCCATTCACTTCCTGGCTGGAATTGAAGGTCCGGCACTGTCAGGCTCGTCGCAATGGCTTCATCAACGGTGAAATAGTAATGGGTTGACCACGGCAGTCCGCTTTTTCGGGGCAGATCATAGGCCTCGGTCAAGCCGCTGGTGAAATAGAGAAGATGCGCAATCGTGAGGCTGTCTCCATAATGGCGGGCTTCGGGAATGTGGCGGGAGACCGGATCGTCCAGTGTGAGCTGACCATCACGGATGGCCATGGCCAGTGCTGCGCCCGTTATCTGTTTTGACAATGACGCTATATGAAAGACCGTATCCGATGTGACGGACTGGCTGCTTTCCGGATCCGCCGGGCCATGAACGACAGTCTTGAGCGTTCCGGTTTCATCAGTCACCGCAGCGGCGAAACCGCCAATGTCTGCTTGGGCAAACACCTGATATGGCAAGGCCAGAAACAGGAGCGTCAGAATCAGTTGTCGCATCGTCTCTCATCCCCTCGGTGCATCGAGATTGCGGGCCCTCATGACAGTAATCCAATCCGGGAACGAGATCCATCTGCAGTGCAAGGCGCATCAGGACCGAAGACGTGGAAGCCTCGCGGCGGAAGTTATTTGAAACTTTGTGCAAAAAAAACATGAGCTCAGACGCATTTGCGTGCGATCGGTAACTTTACATCAAGCTCTTTATCCCTTATCTCACCCTCGCCGGCGGACATCGGCTCGAGGCTCTGCCGCCCTGATTCCACGTGGCGTCTGAACTTACCGGGTAGAGACATTGATCTCTCAGGGGTTTGGATGACGTGTGCGGGTTGAGGGGCAGACTTTAACGAGACGAAAGCCCGTACTAACGCCGGATTGGGTTTAACTTATCATCAGGGGGTTTCGTGAATTGCTCACGTTCCAAACACCCCTGGACCTGGTCCGCGTTCTGCGCCCCGAACAGCCTGTCGCACTTGTGCGTCCGGAGAGGGTGTCTGTAGCAGCTGGCTGGTTCCAGGAAAACTTTCCAGGCGAAGTGCTCTTCGCAGTCAAGGCCAACCCGTCGCTTTGGGCGCTCGACGCCATGTATGAAGCGGGTCAGCGCTGGTTTGATGTCGCCTCCATTGATGAAGTGGAGCTGATCGCCAAGCGTTACCATGACGCGACACTGGCCTTCATGCATCCGGTCAAGAGCCGGGCCGCGATCGCACGCGCCTATTTCGAGTTTGGCGTGCGTATTTTCGTGCTCGATTGCGAAGCCGAGCTGGACAAGATCCTCGAGGCAACGAAATTCGCCGAGGACCTCACCCTGATGGTGCGCATGGCCGTTCCCAACGGTTCAGCCAGCCTGCCCCTGACCGGCAAGTTCGGTTGCAAGCCGGATGCTGCACCCTCGCTTCTGCAGGCTGTGCGTCTGCATGCCGACGAGATGGGCGTGAGCTTTCATGTCGGTTCGCAATGCATGGACCCGGGTGCATACCGGATCGCGATTGAAACCGTGTCTGACGCCATCCGTCAGGCTGCAGTGACGATTGACATTGTCGATGTGGGCGGTGGCTTTCCGGTGAACTATCCGGGAATGACCCCGCCGGACTGGCAGTCCTATGTCGATGTGATTGTCGATGCGTTCGAGAACATGCCCGTGCTTTACAACGCGGATCTGTGGTGTGAGCCAGGCCGCGCGCTGGTCGCTGACTCCACCTCGATCCTCGCAAAGGTCGAGCTGGTCAAGGACAGTGAAGTGCACATCAATGACGGTGCCTATGGCAACCTCTTCGATGCTGTTCACTGCGCATGGAAGTTTCCGATCCGGGTGCACCGTGCTGACGGCGAAACCAGCGATGAGAGCAAAGGCTTCAAGGTTTACGGACCAACCTGCGATTCCATCGACACGCTGGATGGACAGCTGGAGCTTCCGGCTGACCTGGCCGAGGGTGACTATGTCGAGTTTGGCATGCTGGGCTCTTATGGTGTGGCCATGTCGACCCGGTTCAACGGGTTTGGCGACACGCTGACCGTGAAGGTGGACGACCAGATTGGCCGTTCGATGACACCGGAAGCGGATGTTGTGGAACTGGGCGACAATGTCATCCTGTTCCCGTTTGGCGGCCGTCGGGCCAGCCTTCAGGCCTGAACCAATTCGAGCGGGGCTAACCATTGTCCCGCTCGCAATTTTCCCTAGATTAACGACTGGATTGTCTCGGCTTGCGGGGCAGGGTGTGCGCATGCTTGCATGCGGGCTGATACAAGGTGATTTTCCATGGCAAAAGTCCTACTCATCGGCGCAGGCGGCGTCGGCAATGTGGTCGCGCACAAGCTGGCGCAAAGCCCTGTTTTTGATGATGTGCGGCTGGCCAGCCGGACCAAGTCCAAATGCGACGCGATTGCAGAGAGTGTGAAGCGCAAGCAGGGCGTGGATATTTCAACGGCCAAGGTGGATGCCGACAATGTCGCTGAGACAGTGGCGCTGATCAAGAGCTATGGGCCGGATGTGGTGGTCAATGTGGCGCTGCCATTTCAGGACCTGACGCTGATGCAGGCCTGCCTTGAGGCCGGTGTGCATTATCTGGACACGGCGAATTATGAGCACCCCGACACGGCCAAGTTTGAATACAAGGAACAATGGGCGTTTCAGGACCGGTTCAAGCAGGCGGGTCTGACGGCATTGCTTGGCTCCGGTTTTGATCCGGGCGTGACGAATGTCTTCTGTGCGCATGCGCAAAAGCATCTGTTCGACGAGATCGACACGATCGACATTCTCGATTGCAATGGCGGCGACCACGGCCATCCATTTGCGACCAATTTCAACCCGGAGATCAATATTCGCGAGATCACCGCGAATGGGCGCTATTGGGAAAATGGCAAATGGATCGAGACTGCGCCTCTGGAACAGTCCATGATGTTCGACTTTCCCGGCGTGGGCGAGCGCAAGGCGTTCCTGCTTTACCACGAGGAAATGGAATCGCTGGTCCAGAACATCAAGGGACTGAAGCGCATCCGCTTCTGGATGACCTTTGGCGAGGCCTATCTCAAGCATCTTGATGTGATCCAGAATCTGGGTCTGGATTCGATCGAGCCGATTGATTTCAAGGGCCAGCAGATCGTGCCGATCCAGTTCCTGCAGGCGCTATTGCCAGACCCGGCGAGCCTTGCGCCGAACTATACCGGCAACACCTCGATCGGGTGTCTGGTAAAGGGCCGTAAGGATGGCAAGGAGCGCACGAGCTTCATCTATAATATCTGTGACCACGCGGCGTGCTACAGGGAGGTAGAGGCGCAAGCTGTGTCCTACACGACGGGCGTTCCTGCATCGGTCGGCGCAGAGATGATCGCCACCGGCAAATGGCGTAAACCGGGTGTCTGGAACATGGAACAATATGATCCGGACCCGTTCCTCGAGCGGTTGGGGCCTGCTGGGCTGCCGTGGCAGGTGGTGGATCTTGATAGAGGTTTCAGTCTTCGTGAAACAAACATTCTTGAGGTTGATGGAGTGCTCGTCGATTCAATCGATGAATTTCATGTGCTTTTCAACCAGCATCCAAAAGTCCCAGATTTTTATGGAAGAAATTTCGATGCATTTCGCGATGCACTAACTGGGCTGATCGAAAAACCGTTTAAAATAATTTGGAGCAACGCATCCATTTCAAAATTGAAACTGGGTAAAGACTTCGATGTTCTGGTGTCGATAATGAAAGAGGTAGAGGAAAAAGACCGAGAATATGGTCGTCAAGGCGGATTTGAATTCAAAGTTTTAGATTAACTAGAGCATTGATGGAATCGGCTGGTTGTTTGCCCAATCCGAGTCTCCAGCGAAAGCTGGAGCCCAGCTGAAACTATAATGCCGGGCGACGCCTGACTTTGTTCTCGCGCTGGATCCCAACTTTCGTTGGGAAGGCGGTTGTTGACACCCTGATTGTCATCCCGGCCGGAAGTGCCCTGGCGCTGGAGAGCCGGGACCCACCGGGCCTGATTTGTGGCGCAATAGGTCCCGGAAATCCGCGTTGCGAATTCCGGGATAACAGTTTCAGAAGGCTTGCATTCAGTACGACCCAGTCATACCTTGCTCTCAGCAGGAGCCTCGCCATGACCGTCAAATCCTCCATATCCCTCACGGATGAACAGGCCGCCTTCGCCCGCAAGATGGTGGAAGAGGGACGTTATCCCTCGCTCAGCGCTGTGTTGCAGCAGGGGCTCAACATGTTGCGCGATGAGGTGGAGACCGCCGAACTCGACAAGGCGGCGCTCAAGCAGTTGCTGGACAAACGCGCCGAGGGGCCGTTCATTTCGGAAGATGAAATGGACAAGCGCATGGACGCCATGATTGCCCGCAAGCGGGCCGAATATGGCCTATGAACTGGTTTTCACACCGCAATATGAGCGTGACCAGCAGGACGTGCTTGAACATCTTGTCGATAGCTATGTCGGGTTTGGTGAAGACGTGTCGGAGGCGTTTCGTCAGGCTGACCAGCGCATCGCTCAAATCCGCGCTGACATTCGCAAACTGAAGCGCAACCCCAGACGCGGCACCTTGCATGATGACATTCGCCCCGGCCTGCGGCACGTGACTTTCGGAAGGGCGATTGTCTGGTTCGATGTCAATGAAGACAAAAAACGCGTGCGGATTCTGGCGGTGTTTTTCGGAGGACAGGATCATGTTCGTCATATGCTGGTTCGGATGCTGAGCGGCCAATGAATCGGACCGGTAGGTCCCGGCGCTTTGGCCGGGATGACATGAGTGCGCCGTTGTCCGTCTCTCCAGCGAAAGCTGGAGCCCAGCTGGAACAATAATGCCGGGCGACGCCCGACTTCACACCCTGTGCTGGATCCCAACTTTCATTGGGAAGGCGGTTGTTGATACCCGGATTGTCATCCCGGCCGGAAGTGCCCTGGCCCTGGAGAGCCGGGACTCACCGGGCCTGATTTGTGGCGCAGTAGGTCCCGGATATCCGCGTTTGCGGATTCCGGGATGACAGTTGTTGGAGTTTGGATTGCTACATGCGTTATGCCCGACGCGGCAGCTTCCGGGTATCCAGCTCCCGTTTGCGCAGCATGATGGCTCCTCAGACGGCTGGGCTGTCGAGGATGACATTTGCTTGTATGCATTTTCAGACGCGGTTAGATGCGTTTGAATTCCTTCTCACAGCAAGGCCTTGAATGACTGCCTTTTCTCCTGCCGAACTCGACAAGCTGACCCGTGCTTCGCATTTGCTGCTGGAAGCCGAAGATCGCTTGCCCGTGCTGGGGACGATTGGGTGGGACAAATCCATTGCGGTGGAGTTTTTCGCCAGGGGTGAGAAAGAGATGCCGCGCCCGGTCTATACGCCGGTTGATCCGGCGCCGTCGCTGGAGCGGGTGCAGGCGGCGCGGGCGCTGATTGATGGGACCAGCCCGGTGCATGACTGGCTCAACCGGTTTTGCGACATGACGCAGACAACGGCCGGAATGCTGGGCGCGGTCGGCACCAAGGCATTCAGCGATCATGCGGTGACGCTTTATGGTGGGCCGACTACACCGATTGCCGATGGTAACCACACCAGCCTTGATCTGGCATTGCGGTTGGATGGGTTGTTGTCGGATTTTGACACGGTGAGCCTTCAGCTCGAACCGGATGAAAAGCTCACCGCGCATGAGCTTCAGGCGGCGATGCAGACCCAGTTGAAGGACCATTTTCCCGCGCCTGTGCCGGAGGTGATCGTCACTGACAGCCTGTCGGCCAAGGCGACAGCGGGTCGCAATTACATCAAGCTGCGCGAGGATGCGCATTTTTCCGATCTGGATGTCATCCAGCTCCTGCAGCATGAGGCGCTGGTGCATATCGCCACGGCGCAGAACGGAGCGCGCAACCGGCATTTTCCGATCCTCGCCGAAAGCCATCCGGCGAATGCGCGCACGCAAGAGGGGCTGGCGGTCTTTGCCGAGTTCATTTCCGGTGCGATTGATCCGCGACGTTTCCGGCGTTTGTCCAATCGCGTCATCGCCATCGACATGGCGCAGAAGGGGGCGGATTTTCTTGAGGTCTATCGCTTCTTCCGTGAGCATGGCGTGTCGGACCAGCCCTTCGAGGCGTTTGAAAGTGCGCGCCGTGTGGTGCGTGGCGGTCTGGTGGAGGGCGGGGCACCGTTCACCAAGGACAGCGTGTATCTTTCCGGCCTGATGGAAGTACATTCCTATCTGCGCGCCGCGGTGGCGCATGCGGACCCGCGTTTCATCCGGCTGCTGTTTGTCGGCAAGCTGGACCTGCAGGATCTGGATGCGATTGTCATGCTGCATGATCAGGGGCTGATCGAGGACCCGGCCATCATGCCGCCCTGGGCCAAGGATCTGCGATATTTGTTGTCCTATCTGTCCTATTCGACCTTCTTCGCCAATATCGATCTGGGGGCAGTCTCGAAGCGTTATGAGCAGGTGTTTGCGATGAGCGCGTCTGGGAGTGGGGCGTGATCTGAGGCTTGATCAATGTATGAATAGTTCATACATTTGGGCTTGAGCACAGGAGATCAATTCATGCACCGCAAGACCATATCCATGCCGGATGCCATGGGCGAATGGATTTCTGCACGGGTGGCGGCAGGCCAGTTCAACAATGAAAGCGAGTATTTTCGCGATCTTGTGCGCCGTGACCAGGAAGAGATGTCGCGTCGTGCCTATCTGAAAGCAAGACTGATTGCCGGCGATGACCAGATTGCTGCCGGACAGTCTCAGCTGCTTGAAACCGACGCGGATATTGATGCGCTATTTGGTGAAATTGACGCTGAAAGCCCATGACGTCATTGCGCCTGACAGATGATGCACGCCGTGACCTTGCGGACATACGGGCTTATACGCTGGGCATGCATGGCAGGACACAGGCGGACCGTTACATGCGCGTTTTGCGTGAAGGTCTGAAAACGCTGCGTCAGCATCCGGCCATTGGCTACCCTGTGGAAGATATCCATCCGGGTTATCGCTGTTATCAGATCTCTTTTCATCGTGTTTTTTATAAAATATTCGATGACGCCATCGCGGTTGTCGCGATACTGCACCAAAGTCAGCTACCAGAATCGCAGTTTGAAGAACGCGGTTTTACCGATCCGAACTCACCTCCAGAGAAAGACCAGACATGACCGCTCTCATGATGGATTGGCCCTATGACGTTTCCACCGTGGAGAGCCCGGCTTTTCTGGTGGATCGCGGGGCGCTTGAGCGCAATCTGGATATTCTGCGAGATGTGCAGGAACGCTCCGGTGCGAAGATCCTGCTGGCGCTGAAGGGCTTTGCCATGTGGTCGCTGGCTGACCAGATCATGGGCGCGTTGCCGGGGGTGACGTCATCATCTGTCGGTGAAGCGCGGCTGGGGGCGGAGGAGTTTCGCGGTGAGGTGCATGCCTGTTCGCCCGCTTATTCCGATGATGAGTTTCGTGAGCTGATCACGCTATGCGACCATATCGTGTTCAATTCTGTCACGCAGAAGGACCGCCTGTTGCCGATCTACAGAGCAGAGGGCAAGCGGCCGATCTCGTTCGGGCTGCGCGTCAATCACGGCCATCGTGAGGTCGAGACAGAGCTTTATGATCCATCCGCACCCTGTTCGCGCATGGGGGCACCGCGTGAGGCGATACCGGCGGGCGGCATGGAGGGGTTGGAAGGGCTGCATTTTCACTCCCTTTGCGAGCTGGGATCGGATGCGCTGGAACGCTCGGTCGAGGCGTTCGAGGCGAAATTCGGCGATCTGATACCGGGCCTGAAATGGCTGAACTTTGGCGGCGGGCACCACATCACGGCGCCGGGCTATGACATTGAGCGGCTGGTGCGGCTGATAAAGCGGATCAAGTCGACCTATGGCGTTACCGTCTATCTGGAGCCGGGGGAGGCGATTGCCATTCGTACAGGCGTGCTGGTCTCGACCGTGCTGGACCTGATGCACAACCAGATGGACCTGGCGATCCTCAACATTTCCGCGACCGCGCATATGCCGGATGTGCTGGAAATGCCCTATCGGCCGGATGTGCTGCTGGATGGGCAATTGGCGGGCAAGGCGGGCGAAAAGCCCCACACTTACAGGCTGGGCGGCAATTCCTGTCTGTCGGGCGATGTGATCGGGGACTTTTCCTTTCACCGTCCGCTGAAAGCCGATGACCGGTTGGTCTTTCTCGACATGTCTCACTACACAATGGTGAAAACGACGACCTTCAATGGTGTGCGCCTGCCATCTATCGGCCATGTGGACCCGCAGACTGGAGAGGCGACGATTGTGCGCCGGTTCGGTTATGAGGATTACAAGAATCGTTTGAGTTGACGCGGGGCTGTTTTTAGCGGCGCTATGATCCTTCTGTAGAGGAGGAAACATCATGAAAATCAAATATCTTGGCGCGCTTGCCGGTTTGCTGGCATTCGGGGCGATGACGGCGCAGGCTGATGAGGTCTGGACTTCGGAACTTGGCGAGATCGTCTATGAGAGTGAGATTGATCGCTATGCAGTGCTCTCATTTCCAGCTGGTGAAACGCGCGGATATGCCTTCATTGATGGCCTTGCAGGCAATTATGAAGATCGCAATCGCATCTTCACGGGATACTGGACCGAGGAAGCCGCGGTGGATGCCGATTATGGGTGCCCGATGGAGATGACCGATCAGATGGGACGCACCACCAATATATGGGGCCGCCTCATGGTTGTTTTCCATGATCAGGCCTTTCCGTCCGGTTTCTCTGCCGTGCGTGGTGACTGTTTTGATGAGCCCGACAGCATGCTGATGGCCTATCCCAAGACCTATGAAGACATGCCGGACGCAGAATAGAAAAGCAAAGGGCCGGGCCCTTCCGGGTCCGGCCTTCGCGTTGTCTTGAGGGAATGATCAGGATTATTCCCAGATCGAGTTGATGAAGGACTGGTGGCTGTCGACCGGGTTTTCATAAGGCACATAGGTGGACGAGTAGCCGGTGTCATAGCTGCCGGAGCCCATGGACGTGTCAGGTGTCAGCTGGTTCCAGGAAAGTCCGGAGTCATCGAAAGTTCCAGAGTAGTCGTTCATGACGTTGCCGTAGCTGTCGACCCAGGCGGATTCAGCGTAGGGGTCTGCCCAGTAGCCATTGCCCAGATTGTCAGTCATGTAGATTTCTCCGCCGGCGATCCAGGCACCATCCCAATCCATTTGAGCGTGGGCGGAAGGAATGACGGCAAGTGTTGCGATCGTCGCGAGGGCTGCGAGTTTGGAGAGCATTTTCATCGGTCTGGTCCTTGATTTAGGTTTTGGGATTTGGGTTCTGGTTGGAAGTGCTGTTTGCGTCTTCGATGAACCCGTTTTGCCAGACCTGCCGGGTTGTTGATGTGAGCCGCGTCACACCTGATGAAAAATCTCATATTTATTTGAATCAGCCGCCGAGATTCCTTCATCTGGGATTTGTTTCGGACATGTGATCTCGCTCACAGAAGCTGGCGGAAATACCGGTCAGATTGATTGCATCAGGCGATGGCTTGGGGCTGTCGCGCAATCAAAAGAGACCAGACATGTTCAATTTCAAAAACAGCATCAAGGCGGCCATCTTTGGTATCGCTGCGATATCCGCAATGCCTGCAATGGCGCAGGCGCAGACGTCAGGCGGCTTCTTCCAGAGCGCCAGGCAGGCACCTGCCAATGACATGCCCAGCTTCATCAATGGCCTGTGGTTTACCCAGATCGATGACCGGAGCGAATTTTATCTTTTCAACGATGATGGCAGTTGGGAATCGGCCAGCTATGTCGGCGATTTCAACGCGGATGCGACTGTTTATTCCGGCGATTACGGTCTGCGGGCCATCGAGAGCGGCCTTTATGAAATGACGCTCAATGTCGATCTGGGCAATGAGGTCGTGGCGCTGACCGAGATCATCAGAATGGGTGATGACGGCAAGAGTATCGACCGGCTCGATAATACAACGCTGATGCGTGTGGAGGATTGAGCGGACATTGGTCCCTCAAGCAAAGGAAACAACAATGATGTTCAGGACAATCAAACAGCTGGGTGCCGTCGCGATGGTGGCATCCACACTTACCGCCATCCCATTTGTAGCGCAGGCGCAGGACGGCATCCGCGTCATTCAGGGGCCTGCCCAGACCGTCGACATGGCGCAGTTCATAGAGGGTGTCTGGTACACTGAAGATGGCGAGTCAAAACAGCTTCACCAGTTTGACGGCAAGGGTGGCTGGCAGATGGCATCCTATATGGAATCAGCGCCCGATCCGTTTTATGCCGGGGGCGGTTACACGCTGGATCAGATCGATGCGCGGCTCTTTAAGCTGACTATCTCGGTCAATCTGCCGGATGGCGATCTTGAAATTCCCGACACCGTGATGGTGGGCCAGGACATGAAGTCCATTGTCAGCGTGGAAACCGGCGGGATCTTCATGCGCGTGGAGGACGATACTGAAGGCTGATCAGTATGTCAGCCTATTCCGTGACCGATTTTTCGCCGGGCGAGAGGAAGAGTTCGCGCACATCCACACCTTCGCCATTCGGCGCAGCCAGTTGCAGCGTGCGGGTGGGGTAGGCGAACTCCAGTCCTTCTTCCTCATATTTGCGGAAGATATCGATCAGGATGTCCTGCTGGATGTTCATGAACTCGGTATAGTCAGGCGTTTCGACATAGAAGACGAGCTCATAATCCAGCGAGGATGCGCCATAGCCCTTGAAATGGGCGCGATCAAATGTGGTCTTCTCCTGGGCGGTGACGGCTTCCTTCTGGATCTCGGCGGCACGTTTGATCTTGTCGGCGGGGGTCTGATAGGTGATGCCGGTCTGCACCACGACACGGCGTCGGAACATGCGACCATAATTCTGCAGGGTCAGGTCCAGCAGGTTTGAATTGGTCAGCACGACCTGTTCGCCGGACAGGGCACGGATGCGGGTCGTCTTCATGCCGATTTCCTCGACAGAGCCGAGAATCCGGTCGCCGGAGGATATGAAGTCGCCCTTCTTGAAGGGTTGGTCGAGCAGGATGGCCAGGGCTGCGAACAGATCCTTGAAGAAGTCCTGCGCGGCCAGACCAATGGCGATACCACCGACACCCAGACCTGCCACCAGCCCGGTGACATTGAAGCCCAGATTGGACAGGATCATCAGGAAGGCAATCGACCAGATCGCAACATTGACGAACCATTTGAGCACGCTGAGCGCAGAGCTGAGACCGGTCTTGTCGCCTGAACCGCGCAGGGCGTTGCGCCGCAGGATGGAGAGCACAAATTCCTGGATCAGCTGTGCAACCTGAACCACCGAGGCCACCACCAGCAAGACCTGGACAGAGTGGATGACGGCATCGGGTGCCTGGGCGATCTGTGTGGCGACAACTATGCCGATTATGGCAAAGAAGTAGAACCTGAACTTGCTGAGTGTGCGGTCCAGAATAGACGACCAGGAGTGTTCATCCTCGATCTTGTGGGGCAGGGATCTGGCCACAGATCTCAACACCATGCGGATGATGATCAGCAAGATGACCACACCCGCACCCACACCGATCCCTATCAATGTCTGGGTCGATGGATTGGTGATCCAGTCCCATGTCGATTGTAGAGTTTCCAGAAGACTGTCGGTCGTGAGGTCGATCTGCTCGGCGGGTGCTGCGTTTTCGGCCATGAATTTTCAGGATTTTTATCAAGGGTGAATTGAAGTTGCTAAACGCATCAAGCCACAGTCGGTTCCCACGTCAATGCAATTAAATGTGTCAGTGCACACGGATGGCAATACGAAGAAGGCGTGAGGACAGTTCGATACCGGCATTTGTGGCGAGCGTATTGTTGATCTCGAACCGGTGCTGACGCCCCACCTGGATCAGTTCAATGATGCCGATATCGGTGAATCCTCTTTCCGACGAGATGGTGACAGCACCGATCTCGAGCAATTGTGCAGGAAATTCCGACTGAGTGGCGCTCTTTGAAAGATACGCAAAATCGCATTCGTTCAATCGCTCCCGGGTCAAAAGCATGACCACAGGCTTGCTGCTATTTGATTGAGCGGCCGATATGGCTTGTAGCGCGGCAGCAATATCAGCGTCTTCCGACACACAGATATTCAGGGGTGCCTTACGATCAGAGTCCACCCAATTGGCGAAGCCTGTGAAATTATAGACAATAGCAGCCTTGAGGACCAGCGGGCGTTTGTCAGCTGCAAATCCGGGTCGGGCACATACCAGCAATGCGCTCGCCATCAGTGCGATGCAAACCAGAAATCTGCATGATGATTGCAAATGGCGCGGTGTCATCAGAATCTCAGGCCCAGCTTGGCAACCAGGCGACGCTCGACATATCCTTTCGGCGAAGGATAAACCGCCGAATACATTTCCAGGCGCTTGTCTTCGAGCAGGTTCTCGCCGACCAGGCTGACTTCCAGTGTATCACTTGGACGCCAGGACACGCGCAGGTCCAGATCCGTGTAGGCAGGCGCGCGTTGCAGGTCGAGTTCAGGCACGTGTCGCAACCAGATCGAGGCATCGATCGAGGATGAAAGCTCGAAATCATTGCGCAGGGACAGCTGCCATCCGGGGCTGTCACCATAAGATATCCGGTTATCGGGATCGGGCTGGCCGCTAGGGTTGATCTGGAGATATTTCAGATCATTGTCACGCCAGTCACCTGCCAGCGCCATTGACCAATGGTCTGTGATGTCACGCGTATAGGAGGCTTCCAGCCCGGATAGCCGGCCACCGCGCGATGTATTGGTAATTGTCAGTATGTATTCCAGAGATGTCGGATAGACATTTCCATCCGGGTACTGGGTATACACAGGTGCCAGACTGCCACTCTCGACCAGGATCAGTTTCTCGTAGACCTGTTGATAGGCGGCAATGTCCAGGCGGGATCCGTCCGCCCATGTCTTTCTGGCCCCCATCTCATAAGCGATCATCTCTTCGACTTCATAATCACGATCACTGACGAGCCGTATGTCGAGAGGCAGGGGGGTGGGGTTTCCCGGATTGTAAGGTTCAATGGTCTGGATCGTGGCGTCCAGTGATGTTTCCAGCCGCCCCGGAGGTCTGACAGCCTTGGAAATCGCACTCCAGACCGACCAGTTTGACTTGCCCAGCCAGATAGCCCTGAGCGATGGTTGCGTTTCCCAGTCCGAATAGGGCGAGGTTTCTGTGCGTGCGCCGAGCAGGACATGGAGCCGGTCTGGAATGACTGCGATATCCACTTGTCCGAAAATGCTTGTCCAGTCGCCTTCAAATGATCTCGGATTATAAGTGTACTGGCCGTGTATACTTGTGTCGTCGGCACTGTGGCGATACGCGGCACCATATACGAAGTCGAGCCGTGAGGTCGCTTCTAAATAGTGAGATGCATCGATATTGAATGTGGAGGCGTCCATTGCCGTCGCGAGTTCGGAGCGCTCCTGATAGTTGTAATATCCCTGGATGGTGACGACATTGGAGTCACTGAAATCATGAACCCAGCGACCGAGCAGGTTCCAGCTATTGCCTTCATCTTCATAGCTGCTGAACGTGTTCTGATCAGCAAACAGAAAGGTTCCGGTTGTGGAGTCTGTCGACAAATATTGCAGGTCCCCCTGGAAGGTCAGCGTGTCTGAATACCCCGGTTCCAGATCGAGGCGGAAGCCCAGCTGACTCAATTCACCGCCATCATTGATATCGTCGCCATATTCATCAACGAGACTGGGAATTTTGCGGCCCACACCATAGATGCGCATGGCCCCTGAATCGCCGACCTTGAATCCATAGCGCGCGAAAACGCGGTGACGTTCATGCGTGGAGGTCTCGATTGTCACATGACCGTTCAGCGTGTCGACGGCGTGCTTGGTGACAATGTTGATGACACCATTGACGGCGGTCGAACCCCAGATCGTTGCACTTGGGCCGCGTACGATCTCGATGCGCTGGATATCTTCCAGCGGCACAACCTGCTGGTCCCAGAAAATGCCGGTGACTGAAGGTTGGTAGACCTCCCGCCCATCGATCAGGACAAGCAGCTTGTTGGTGAAATGCCAGTTGAAGCCGCGCATGGCGACGCCGGTGATCCGGTTGTCGACCTCTGTGACCTCGACACCCGGTGCCATACGCAATGCATCGGCCAGTGTGGAAACGCCGCTTTTGCGCAGGTCCTCATCTGTGATGACAAAAAGCGCGGATGCAGCCTCATCCGGATCCTGTGGTTTTTTCGCAGCGGAGGACACTTCAAGTTCCAGCAATTGCTCAAGGCTGAGATCGGCAAGAATGTCGTCATGGTCCTGCGCAATAGCCGGACTTGCGGCCAGAACGCCGAGCGCTGCCGTGATCATCAGTTTGTCTGACATGTCTTCACCAACATACCTGCATTCCCGCCCTGACGGAAAACGCTAGGCTAATATGGTGAACAAGCAGTTGATCTATTTTAACACTTGTTTTGGATGGGGTGGCTCAAAGGAGTTGATCAAGATCCGTGGGAGTCATTATCCGCCAGTTTCCTTCCGGCAGATCGGCGGGCACGCTCAGACCGCCAATGGCTTCGCGGTGCAGGGCGGTGACGTGGTTTCCGATGGCCGCAAACATGCGCCGGACCTGATGGTAGCGGCCTTCATGGATGACCAGACGGGTCTGATGGTCTGATAGTATCTCAAGTTCGGCGGGCAGGAGCGGGGTGTCGTCATCTTCCAGTTTCAGCGTTCCGGATGCAAAGCGCGTGATGGCATCGGGCGTAACAGGGCGGTCCAGCGTGACCAGATAGGTCTTGGAGACGTGGCTGCGCGGATGGGTGATGCGGTGATTGAGCTGACCGTCATCGGTGAAGATCAGAAGGCCGGATGTGTCCTTGTCGAGGCGGCCGACAGGTGAGAGGGCGGGGTCACGTCGCAGCCAGCGCTCAGGAAAGAATTCGAAGACCAGCCGCCCCGGATCCTTGCGTGAGCAGGTAAAGCCCGTCGGCTTGTGCAGCATGACGGCAAATCCCGGCAGGGGATCGACGGGTTCATCATCTATGCAGAGGCTGGATTGCAGGTCTGCATCCGGGATGAGTTTCTCGCGAACATCCAGAAGGGGGGTGCCGTTTCTTGTGATGCGGCCCTGTCTGGCCAGTGCGGCAATCTGCTTGCGCGCACCATAGCCCAGATTGGCGAGCAGCCGATCCATGCGCATCGGCTTCATGGTGCTCACCTTGTCGCCTCGATGATCTTGTAGCCGCCCTGGTCTGCGGGCTTTGTCCAGGATGAAAAGCAATCATCCAGCGTGGCTTCATAGGGCAGGTGGCGATTGGCTGTCAGCCAGAGCTTGCCGCCCTTGCGCAACAGCTTGCTGGCACTCTTGATGAAGGCCTGGCCCAGCGATCTGTTTTCGTCTCCGCCTTCATGGAAGGGCGGGTTCATCACGATGAAGTCCAGCCCTGAGATGTCCTGCAGGCCGGTGCGGGCATCTTCCCAGCGAACCTTAACACGGTCATCGCCGACATTGCGCCACGCCATTTCAACGGCGCGGCGGTCGATATCCACCAGTGTCAGCTCTGTGACCGCTTCGCTTTGCAGGACGCGGTGCGCCAATATGCCAAGTCCGCAGCCAAGGTCTGCGCCGCGACCGGCCAGGTCGGGCATTGTGTCCATCAAGAGGGCGGTGGCGGGGTCGACACGGTCCCATGCGAATACGCCGGGGCGGGTCCACAGGCCAAGATCCTCATCAAGTCGTGGTCCGTAGGCGGCGATGGCCTCGTTGATGGCTGTCAGATCATCGGGGGAAGTGCACTGGGCGATCTTGCAATGGGATTTGGAGGAAATGCTGACATCCGTACAGCCCAGAGATTCAAGGTCTCCGGCAAGCCTTTGACCGCCTTTTTTCTTGGGCGCAATGGCGATGATGTCGCCACCCGGTTTGAGCGCCTTCAGGGCGAGGGCGAGCACATGGCGGCGCTCCTGCAGGCCGCCGGGGGCTGCGAGAATGAAGCGGTCAAGTGTGCGTTCGGGTGCTTCCTCCAGCGCGGCAGAGCCGGGGATGAGCGGTGAGCACTGGCGGGCATCGGCTGGAATTTCAACCAGCTCGGCGGGAGGCTCGCCATAGAGCCCGGTTCTGGTGGGCTCTGCATGTATGTCGGTCATTGATATCTCAGGAATAATCGCAGATGCGCACGATCTTGCCATCGCGTGTATCGAATATGGTGGCGCCGCGGATCGAGACTTCATCGCCTGGTCCGACGCCATCACCAAGCTCTGCGGCAGCGGTGCCGATGAACAGTGTTTCGGCTGCGGCACGGTCGCCATCCACGATCAGGCTGGAAATGCGGTGACTGCGTTCAGAGAAAGCTTCCATCGTGCCTGCGAGGATCTCGCGCACGGCCTGCTTGCCGGTGAGGCGCACGGAATTGTTGGGATTCATCACTGATTCAAACAGGATGTCATCGGCACAACATTCCAGCACACCTTCGACATCATTGTCGTTGTTGAGGTTGATATAGCGTTCCACGAGCTCCGCAGTGGTGAGCATCGGGTCTCCTTCTCGGAATTTCTCATTGTCTGTCGAACAGTCGACCTCTTCGACGGTTCTGCTCAAATCATCTTTGCATATCAAGGGAAAATAGGCTAGGTCGGCTGGCTCAGCTATTGACCAAACTCACGCCCCTCGGGAGACCAGAAAAATGGCACTACGCGTCGCCGTACTGGGCGCGACCGGCAATGTCGGCCGCGAAATGTTGAACATCCTTGAAGAACGCCGGTTTCCTGCCGACAGCGTCAGCGCGATTGCGTCGCGCCGCTCGAAGGGAAAAGAAGTGTCCTATGGAGACAGGATTCTCAAATGTGAGGATGTCGAGCAGGTCGACTGGTCCAAATTCGATGTCTGCCTGATGTCTGCTGGCGGTTCGGTTGCCAAGGAATGGGCACCGAAGATCGCTGCCAAGGGCTGTATCGTGATCGACAATTCCTCGCATTTCCGCATGGACCCGGATGTGCCTCTGATCGTGCCGGAAGTGAATGCGGATGCGATTGATGGCTACAAGAACAAGAACATCATCGCCAACCCGAACTGTTCGACCGCGCAGCTGGTTGTCGCGCTCAAGCCCCTGCATGATGCGGTTGGCGTCAAACGCGTCGTTGTGGCGACCTATCAGTCCACCTCCGGTGGCGGGCGCGAAGCGATGGACGAGCTGTGGACCCAGACCAAGGGTATCTATGTCAATGACACTCCGACGCCGCAGCATTTTTCCAAGCAGATCGCCTTCAATGTGATCCCGCAGATCGATGTGTTCATGGATGATGGATACACCAAGGAAGAATGGAAGATGCGGGTCGAGACCAAGAAGATCGTCGATGACAGCATCGAACTGGTCGCAACCTGTGTGCGGGTGCCGGTCTTTGTGGGCCATTCCGAAGCGGTGCATGTTGAGCTTGGCGGCAAACTGTCAGCCAAGCAGGCGCGCGCGCTTCTTCGTGAAGCACCCGGCCTGATGGTTGTCGACAACCCGGCCGAAGACGGTTTCATCACGCCGATTGAATGCGTGGGTGAGTGGGCAACCTATATCTCGCGCATTCGTGAAGACCCGACGCATGAAAACGGTCTGGCGTTCTGGTGTGTGTCTGACAATCTGCGCAAGGGTGCGGCGCTCAACGCAGTGCAGATCGCTGAGCTTCTGCTCAATCGCGGTATTCTGAAACCGGAAAAGCCGGCTGTTTCAGCCTGAGGAGTTTGATCTCCACAGTTTCTGATGCGCCGGTTCCTTGATCAGGGACCGGCGTTTTTCTTTATGGTTCGGGCGCTGCCCAGAGGAGCCGAGCTGATGAATGACAAGCCGGAAGACAGGCAGCTTGGCCTGATCATGGGGCTCAGCGCCTTTGTCATGTGGGGCTTTCTGCCGCTCTATTTTTATGTGCTTGATGACGTTCCGCCAGACATGATGCTGGCGCATCGCGCGGTCTATTCCATGATTACCGGGGCGGGGCTGATCCTGATCGGTGGCAATTGGCGGCAGATGGAATCTCTGCTGGCGGACCGGCGGTCCATGTGGCTGCTGTTATTGTCTGGCACGCTGATCGGTGGAAACTGGCTGATCTATATATGGGCGGTGCAGAATGACCGGGTGATCGAGGCAAGCCTGGGTTATTTCATCAATCCGCTGTTCAATTTCCTGGTCGGCGCTGTGCTTTTTGGTGAGCGTTTCTCGAAGTTGCAATTACTGGCCATATTGCTGGCGGCGCTGGGCGTGGCGAACCAGACACTGAATGTCGGCCAGTTTCCCTATGTCTCCATCATGTTGTGCCTGACCTTTGGCTTTTATGGAGCGATCCGCAAATTTGTGCCCGTCGACAGCCGTGTCGGTTTCACCATGGAGACCACCCTGCTGGCACCTTTTGCACTTGGATATCTGGTGTTTCAGTGGAGCCGGGGCGTGCAGATCTATCCTGACGGTACGGGCCATATCGTTCTGTTGTTGATGGCGGGTATCCTGACGGCCGCGCCGCTTATCTTCTTTGCGCTGGCGGCCCGCCGGCTGCAATTGTCGACGATTGGTGTGATGCAGTATCTGGGGCCGACCATTCAGCTGCTGCTGGGTGTGTTCCTGTTCAAGGAGGCCTTCACGACCGATCACATGATCACATTCGGGCTGATCTGGGCGGGTGTTGGATTGTTCAGCTATAGCGCCTGGCGCGCGGAACGACGTGCCCGTATTCGTCCGCCTGGCACAGTTATTCCGCCCAAAAGAAACCCGCCGGAGCACGAGGCTGCGGCGGGTATTGATAAGGTGTAATGCCATGCGAATTGCGAGAAGCGAATTCACATCCTTCGTTTCAAGTGCGATGCCAGCTCAGGCAGGGAGCTGAGCGCCATTCTGCGCGCTTTTGACGGGATTTCAGGGTGCATTGCGCCGCATTGACGTGTAATGCGCGAAAGCTGTGCCGAAATGATACGGGTCGACCGAGATCAGCGACGTGTGAGGACTACGCCTGAGCGGTTATCGGCCTGCCCCATCGGCTTGATCTCTTCTATCGTCTCTTCACGCGGCTGATGGTTGGCACCTGCAGGCGCTTCCAGAAGGTTGGACAAGGGCAACTCTCCATTGCCCGGATCGATATAGGCTCTGGAAATGCGCATCAGACCTTCGGTGAATTCCGTGGGGGACACCTGACGGTCCAGATTGGCGTCGAATGTCATCGAATTGGCAAGAGGGCCATCATGCGCACCGACGGCGGCGGCCCAGTCCTGCTGTTCGAAGATCGACATCTTGCCATCGCCATTCTTGTCAGCTGTCTTGAAAGCCCTGACAGAACCTTCACTGATCTCGGTATCGGTGAGCACCAGCGAGCTGTCGGTGTCAAAACTGGCAAACACAAGAGCGCCAGGTTTGGCAACGCGTACGCCACGCAGGTCACGTTTTGCAGCTTCCTTGTTGCTGAAGATCTTTGGGGGAAGGGTTTCTGGCCCTTCACCGGAGGCCGTCTGCGCATGCACAGCGCCAAAGCTGGTGACAAAGCAGAGCGTGGAAAGGCTGGCGATTACGTTACGCATGGTCATTCCAGAATATTACGACAAAACAAGGTCAGGACAAGGTGAGCGATTTTCTCATATGGGTGCAAGCAGGTTAGTCAGCAATTGCGTCGAAAAATGGATCAAGATTTCGTCAGTTCATGGCGGCGCTCTGCATATAATGATATAAGGAAGTCTTTATATCAATTGATGTGTCGCGAGGGCTCTGTTATAGAGCGGTCAGATCAGACACACATCATTTGCCCGCAAGGACCTCTCACATGGCTTTCACCGACTATGTCGTCAAAGACATCTCACTGGCTGAATTCGGTCGCAAGGAACTGGATATCGCCGAAACAGAGATGCCCGGCCTGATGTCACTGCGTGATGAATTCGCAACGGCTCAGCCGCTGAAAGGTGCGCGCATTACAGGCTCGCTGCACATGACGATCCAGACGGCTGTGCTGATCGAGACGCTGACGGCGCTGGGCGCGGATGTGCGTTGGGCCAGCTGTAACATCTTCTCCACGCAGGACCACGCGGCCGCGGCCATTGCTGCCAGCGAGATCCCGGTTTTTGCCGTGAAGGGCCAGACGCTAGTGGAGCACTGGGACTATCTGGACCGCTCCTTCATGTTCCCGGAAGGGGCCAATCTGATCCTCGATGATGGCGGCGATGCAACGCTTTATGTGTTGCTGGGAGCACGTGTGGAAGCGGGTGAGACCAATCTGCTGGATGTGGCGACCTCTGAGGAAGAAGAAGCCATCTTTGCTCAGATCAAGAAGCGCATGGCGCAAAGCCCCGGCTGGTTCACCAAGACGCGCGATGCGATTCTGGGCGTCAGTGAAGAGACCACAACCGGTGTTCACCGCCTTTATGAGTTGAGCAAGAAGGGCCAGCTGCCTTTCCCGGCGATCAATGTGAATGACTCGGTCACCAAGTCGAAATTCGACAACAAATATGGCTGCAAGGAATCGCTGGTGGATGGTATCCGCCGCGCCACGGACACGATGATGGCGGGCAAGACGGCCGTTGTGTGTGGCTATGGTGATGTCGGCAAGGGCTCTGCGGCATCGCTGCGCGGTGCGGGTGCGCGTGTGAAGGTGACGGAGATCGACCCGATCTGTGCGCTTCAGGCGGCCATGGATGGCTATGAGGTGACGACGCTGGAGGATGCTGTCTCCACGGCGGATATCTTCGTCACGACAACCGGCAACAAGGACGTGATCCGCATCGAGCACATGCGCGAGATGAAGGACATGGCGATTGTCGGAAACATTGGTCATTTCGACAATGAGATCCAGGTGGCGGCGCTGAAGAACCACAAATGGACCAATATCAAGGACCAGGTGGACATGATCGAGATGCCGTCCGGCAATCGCATGATCCTGTTGTCGCAGGGCCGTCTGCTGAACCTTGGCAACGCCACCGGCCACCCGTCCTTCGTGATGTCGGCGAGCTTCACAAACCAGGTACTGGCGCAGATCGAATTGTTCACCAAGGGCGACCAGTACAAGAATGACGTCTATGTGCTGCCCAAGCATCTGGACGAGAAGGTTGCGCGCCTGCACCTCGACAAGATCGGCGCGAAACTCTCAAAGCTGACCGACGAGCAGGCCAGCTATATCGGCGTCACCCCCGAAGGCCCGTTCAAGCCGGAGCATTACCGGTACTAGGCTTTTGCGGGTTCTGACCCGTCCAGACTGACGCGATTTGCAGCACCCTCGTTTGATGGCGGGGGTGCTGTCGTGTCAGGTCTGTGGTGGCGGTGGCGTGTTGTCCACTTCCATCCGCGACGTCGCTGCAGGCTTGTAATAGACTGCGAGACGAAATACCGCCCAGAGAATAGCTGTTGCGGCGGTTGCAATGAGCAGCAGGGAAAAATCTGGCTGGTAAAGGCGGAAGGTTCGCATTGAAACGCCGAAGAGCTGGGGGATTAGCCAGAGGCAAATCCACGCCAGTGCGAGTGAAACAAGAAGCGGAAACCACAGGCTGAATATACCGAATGCACCTGATTTTGCGCGAAGGCCGCTACGGCCGAACCATGCGACAGCGATGCAGGTCACGAAGACCAGCGGCAGGGCGGCGAATGTGAGGAACAGGGATCTTGTGCCCCAGATGTTTGCGGTGGGCGGTTCATCAAGGCCAAGGGCGCGCGCGCTGATTTCACTGAAGAGGCGTTCATTTGTTCCAAATCCCATACCGCTATTGGCATTGGCGAGGATAACAGCGCCCTTCCCAGTGTCCGGTGAGAAGACGGCATATGTCTCGACACCAGGGGTAAGGCCCGAATGGGAAATGAGGCCGCTGTGAGGATCGATGCCCCAGCCCAGACCGTAATAGGGCGAGACGGGATTGGCTGGACGCATCATCATCGCCTTGCTCTTTGCGCTGATGACGTCGTCCTGTCCATTCATCATGACGACAAGATAGAGCGCGAGGTCCGAAGCGGTGGCGACTACGCCACCTGCCGGGGCCATGACGCGATTTGTGCTGGTGTCGTCCACACGACGTTTTGACCAGAACCATGGCTGGTGTCCGACTGCCATGTTGTCATGGCTTTTGCCGTCTGACAGGAAGCTGTCGTTCATTCCGATCGGTGCAAGGATTTGGGATTGGATATAGCTGGCGAAGTCCTGGCCGCTGACCTGTTCGATGATTGCGCCCAGTATGATGTAGTTTGCGTTGGAGTAACGCCATTGCGTGCCGGGCGGGCTCGCTGGGGTCCAGTCTGCGATGCGTTCAACCTGGCTCTGGAGGCTGTCCTCGTTTCGGTGCGGGAGGGTTTGAGCGTCATTTCCCTGGAGGGTGGAAAAACCGCTGGTGTGGCTGAGCAATTGCCGGATGGTGATGATGCCAGCAGGGCTGTTTTGGAAGGTATCAAGATAGTCCGCGACAGGGGCGTCCAGTTCGATCCGGCCTGCTTCCACCAGCTGCATGATTGCCATGGCCGTGAAGCTTTTCGATATGGAGCCGATCAGAAAAGGCGTGTCGGGCAAGACCGGACTGTCGCTTCCTTTGAGGCGCTTTCCATGGGCACCTGTTTCGATCTTGCCATTGTCGATGGTGGCGTAGGCGACGCCGGGTGCACCTGATTGTTCGATTTGCGAGGCTGCGAATGCATCGATTGATCGCGATTGCGCATGGGCGCATGCCATGATCGAGAGCGTGATCAGGAAAAGGGAGTAGAGGAAACGCATGGTTCATGCTCCCTCTTTTTTCTGTCCACCACAATATATGGCCGGGCCTATTTCCTAGAAAACCGGGTCCAGTTCGGCGACGGTCAGGAACATGAACTTTGCTTTGCCGTCCTTGAAGATGAATGGCAGGAAGCTGGTTTCGGTTCGAGGGCCCGCCTTGAAGGCATCCAGGGCTATGGCTTTGTCTTCTGTGAGGTCGCCGCTGGCAGCGATGGCGGTTTTGAGGGCATCGATGTCTTCCAGTCGCACATTCAGCGCACCTGACGGGCGGTCAAGGCCATCCAGGCCGAGACCATCGGTTTTCAGCTTTGCCTTGAGCGGTCCCCAGCTGATCTGGGTGAGTGGGGTTGAAAACTCAGGGTTCAGCGCGCGGATCGCGGCCTTGATGTCGCCACCGGTTTCAAGGAGCGTCATGCCTCTGGAGATACGGATCGGGGCATCGACCGGACCTGCGGTGGTGCCCAGCCATTGTGCATCCCTTGGAGCCTCGGGCAGGTTCAGCGTGGTAAAGCCGGTGCGGATGCGCAAATCCTCAGGCGCTTCGGGAAACGGCGATACATGCAGGTAAAACCCCTGGCCAGATACGATAGGTGCATTGTCCTGCGTGGCGTCCAGCATGTCGGCAACGAGCGAGATGCGGGTGATGCTTTCCTCGTCCCAGCTGAATGAACCCTGCGCGCCCTGCGCCGTGGCGATGATCTCCTCACCATCGGGATTGGTGATGATGTGGCGGCCATTGGAATAGCTGATCACATGCGACCAGTTCCATGGCTGCATGACCAGTGTCAGCTTTTCGCCCTGCACACGCCACGCACCATCTGGCGTGGTGACATCGGGGGCGGTGACATCAAGATTGAAGCGGTAGGGAAAGCCGGACATGTCCAGCCCGCCATGCTCCATGCGATAGCCAGCCTCGCGCTGGTCATCGATCCAGTCTTCCACGCCAATGGTCAGCTGATTGGCCATGTAGAACCAGTAGATCGTGTAGGACACCAGAAGCAGGATGATGAAGAACATCCACAGGAACAGACCACGGCGGCGCGTGCGGGAACGATCAGGCATTGGCTGTAACCTTGCTGGCAGGTGGGTCTGTATCTTCATCAGAGGTGATCAGGCTGGTGCGATCACGCCCCTGCGCGGCGAGGCCCTCATCCAGAAGGCGTTCGCATGCAGGTTCGATGGCGTGTTCAAGGGTCTGCATGAATTCATCCCGTGGCAGGCCTGGTGCGATGGGGGGCAGGATCTCGAAAATGATGAGGCCCGGCTTGCGTGTCAGTCCCTTGCGCGGCCAGCATAGCCCGGTATTCAGCGCGACAGGCACGCAGGGTTTACCGATCTGGCTGTACATCGCTGCAACGCCTGTCTTGTAGTCAGGTTCCGCGCCGGGTGCGCGCCGCGTGCCTTCGGGAAAGATCAGGAACTGGCGACCGCGTTCGACTTCATCCCTGGCGCGTTTCATCATCATTTTCAGCGTCTTCACATAGCCGCCGCGATTGATCGGGATCATGTCGGCCTTCCAGGCGTACCAGCCAAAGATCGGATAGAACATCAGTTCGCGTTTGAGCACATAGGCGACATCGTCCAGAAACAGGAACGGCATGAGAATGTCATACATGCTCTGATGCTTGGAAGCGACGAGGCAGGGCCCGTCAGGCAGGTTTTCCAGCCCTCGGAATTCGGTGCGGATCCCGCAGATCCAGCGCAAACCCCAACGCGCTGCAGCCGCCCAGGAGCGCATGCCCCAGATCGTCACACGGCGCGGCAATATGAAGGCGGGCGACCAGAATATGCCCAGTATGATGATCGAGCCATAGAGCCAGAACACATAGATGATGGAACGCAGCGTGTTGAACATATTGGCCCTGTTCTCAATCGGTTTGAGTCGCGTCGGCCGAGTTTTGTCCGCCCTTGGCCCGTCCTGCAAGGCTTTCCCTGATTGTGACCACGCGCCATTTGGACCATTCGATGATCATGCGACGTGCGGAGCGGGTGCTTTTCCACCAGCGGCGTGCATCAATGGTCGGTGATGCAACGGCATATCCATGCAGCGCCGTATCAGGCATATAGCGGCGCATTTCGGCAAGCGAGCGTTCCATATGGTAGCCCGATGTCACGATGATCAGGTCATCATGGCCCATCACATTGGCCCATTCGGCCACTTCCTCGCCATTTTCCGCTGTGGTCCGCGCGCGGCGACCTGACGTCACGCAGCAGGCCATCCAGTCTTCATCGAGGCCAGCGGCAGCGGCGACATCCTCATCCGTCGAGACAGGGTTCACACCGGAAATGAACAGGGGCAGGCTGTTGGCGCGCGCCAGATCAGCGGCGGTGGTCAATCTGGCTCCACCACCGGTCAGCACGACCACGGCATCCGCAGAGGCCGGTGCGAGGGGATTGTCTGAGGCGGCAGCCGCGCGTTCGGCAAATTGCAGGAAATCAAAGGCTGCAAACAACACCAGTGCAATCAGGATGAGACGGACGAATCCTCTCGGTCTGGATGTTACATTGGTAGGTGATGTCGTGTCCTTCATGGAACTGTCTATACCACGCTGGCCAAGGAGCGGTGTACGGTCGCGCGCGCAGCGAACATTGCAGCAGCGCCCGCCAGAACCGGGGTGAGGCCAAGGATCAGACCGTCAACCAGCGACAGGGAAAGCTGGGGCAGGAGCCAGATATGGCTCTCTGATTGCTTGGCGGCAAACAGCATAAAGGCTGCAACGCAAAAGGCCAATGCCGCCCCCAATGCGCCGGCCTGTACGCCGAGACCAAGAAAACGGCGCTCGAACAGGCCTGCGATGAAGCCATCTCGTGCTCCGCAAAGGTGCAGCACATCGACTATCTCCTTGCGCGCCAGCAATGCGGCATGGGTGGCAAAGGCTATAACTGCGATCGCGGTGGAGGCCAGCAGGGCAACAGCACCAAGCGCGACCAGACGCGCTGAATCGGTGGCATGTTTGACGTCTTCAGACCATTTGATGTGATCGTCCACCTGTGCATCCAGTCCGGCTTTGGATAATTGCGATTGCAGGCTGTCGCCTACATTTTCACCGCCCGGCTTGCTATTGGCGGCGATCAAACGAGGCAGGGACAGTCCGTCTGGTACACCGGCTGACCCCAGCCAGGGGCTCAACAGGGNTTCAGCATCGTCCTTTGTCAGCTTTCTGGCGGTCGCTATATCAGGGTGCCGGGAAACGATGTCGAAAGCGGTGTCCAGATCTGTTTGCTCGCCTTCGATGCGTATGGTGATCTGACCTGTCACGTCACTCGTCCAGGCTTCGGCCGCTGAATAGGCTGCGCGTGCCGACAACGCCGCCAGCGCAGCAAGGAAACACAGGGCGCAGACGACAAAGAACAATGCCGTGTCGCGCGCGTCTTCCTGAGGCAGGAGGGGCGTCGATTTCATCGTGTCGTCGATCCTTTCTGCATATCAGTCCTTTGGTGTAGCACGACGTAATGCGGGTTGGCGCATCAGGCTGCCATCCGACAGGCGCAATATCTCTGCGCCGGAATTGCGCACCATGTCCATGTCATGTGTCGCAATCAAGACAGTCGTGCCCAGTCGCTTGTTGAGTTCGAGAAAAAGACGCAGGAGCCTTTCACCCATTTCCGCATCCACATTTCCTGTAGGTTCATCGGCAATCAGCAGGTCTGGCTTGCCGACGATCGCACGGGCGATGGCGACGCGTTGTTTTTCACCACCGCTCAGCGTCGGGGGGCGAGCATCCATGCGATCACCCAAGCCGACCCAGCTGAGCAATTCCATCACATCATCACGATATTGGCGTTCACTCAGGCCAACAACGCGCAAGGGCAATGCGACATTCTCATAAGCGGTGAGGTGATCAAGCAGGCGAAACTCCTGGAAAACCACACCGATACGGCGGCGCAATTTGGCCAGGCCCGATCGATTGAGCGCGCTGGTATCCACACCGAACAGATTGACCCGCCCACGTGTCGGGCGCAGTGCGAGATAGGCGAGCTTGAGCAGGGTGGTCTTGCCCGCACCCGATGGCCCGGTCAGCAGAGTGAAGGATTGCGCAGGCAGCTCGAAATCCACACCCGACAATACATCCACCTGTGGACCATATGACTGGCTCACATTTTCGAACCAGACGGCCGGCGTCTGTTCATTTTTGTGTCTTGTATCTGCCATTAGGTGTCAAATCCGGGGGCAAGAGCGATTCTGGTTGTACTATATTAACCAGAAATGTGATTTCGATGGGGCCATGATTCTCATTTGTCCATCTTGCGAGACGCGCTACATGCTGTCCGACGCCGCAATCGGCGAGAGTGGACGTAATGTGCGTTGTCGCGCCTGTGGTCATTCGTGGATGGCCAAGCCCCCTCATGTTCTTGAGACCGAAAGTGTTGTGGAGGATGAATCCGGATTGACGCGGGCGCAAGTGGAACGTCTGCGCCTGAAGGCACAATCCAACGCTGAAGGGCGAACTGGACCGCATGCCGAGATCAGGGAAAAAGAGCGCCAGCGCCGCAAACGCAACCGTTTGATCGCCGCTTCCGCTGCCTGGGCGATTTGCGCGACCACCTTTACGGGCGTTGCCGCAGCGACAGTTCTCTACCGGGAAAAAGTTGTGGAAATCTGGCCCAAGACGGCGTCGATTTACGCGATGGCCGGAATGGAGGTCAATCGTTTCGGTCTGGAGTTCACAGATCTGGAAACGCGGCGCTCCTTTGATGGAACCACGCCGATCCTGACAGTCACCGGCAAGGTGTCCAACATTGCCGACAAGCATCGCGTTGCGCCTCTGGTTCGCATCATGCTGACATCCGAAACCGGTGATATGGTCCATGAAGAGAGCGTGAACCTGTTTGACGATGTGATCGCACCAGGCGCGCAATCAGGTTTTTCCGCGCATATCCTGTCGCCCCCCATGGACAGCTACCAGCTGGCGGTCGAGTTTGAAGCATCGGGCCGTGACATGCCTGCGCAGATACATGCGCCACAGGACGATGGGTCTGATCATGCCACGCCCGGTCATGCCGCGCCCGATCACGGGGAGGCTCATCACGAACCGGCTCTTGATACGCCGGACCATGATGAGTCACAGGATTACGGCGATGAGCATGCGCCTGTCATTGATCATGGGTCTGATCAGGATGACGAAATGACGGGTGACACCCACGCCGAAAACACGCATGGTCCCCAGGCTGATGAAACCAGTGATCCACATGGGACCGACCCAGATGACGGACATCATTGACGACCAGTCGCCACCGGCCTTCGACGTCCTGCTCGATGCTGCCGAAATAGACCGCCGTATCCAGACACTTGCCGACCAGCTTGCGCCGCGACTACGTGGCAAGTCATGGACGGCGATCGTGATCCTTCTGGGGGCGACACCCTTTGCGTCTGATCTCTTGCGGGCGCTTGCGCTGAGAGGGGTGGATGTCGGGTTTGATGCGCTGTGGCTGGAAAGCTATCGCGATGAACGCAGCAGTTCCGGCCGGGTTGTCGTGCGCGCTGATATCCAGCGCCAGATCAAGGATCGCGGTGTGCTGATCCTCGATGATGTGTTTGATTCAGGGCGGACACTGGAATTTGCCCGCGGTCATCTGATGGCCAAGGGTGCGCGCGAGGCCATGACATGCGTGTTTGCCCGCAAGCCTGAGGCGGTTCCGGAAGGCCTGGACCACTGGGCCTATGATGCGCCGCCGCGATATCTTGTCGGATATGGCATGGATGACGCTGGCAAATGGCGCGGTCTGCCATATCTTGGTGCCGTACCGGAATAGGTGTCTGCACCTGTCCTTTTCTCACTCTCTCTCTTTATCCCGCAGGAGACAGCCATGCAGATCGCCGTGCTGACATTTGATGGCTTCAATGAGCTGGATTCCTTCATTGCATCTGCCATTCTCAATCGTCTGCGCGACAAGGGATGGCAGGCGCATATCACCACGCCGACACCAGAGGTTACCTCGATGAATGGTGTTGTGGTGCAAGGGCAGAAGCCGCTGGAATTTGCGACCGATGCGGATGCGGTGCTGATCGGAAGCGGGATCAGGACGCGCGAGATCGCAGAAGATCCAAATCTGCTTTCGCGAATCCAGCTTGATCCGAAACGCCAGCTGATTGGCGCGCAATGTTCGGGTACATTGCTGTTGGCCAAGCTGGGCCTGATCGGTGATCTGCCTGCCTGTACCGACCTGACGACAAAGCCCTGGGTTATCGATGCGGGTGTGACGGTGCTGGATGCGCCTTTCATCGCGCATGGCAATGTGGCGACGGCGGGTGGGTGTCTTGCCTCACAATATCTGGCAGCCTGGCTGATCGCGCGTGGTGCGGGGCTGGCAGATGCTGAAGCGGCCATGCATTATGTCGCTCCCGTGGGGGAGAAGGAGACATATGTTCAGCGGGCGATCTCTGTGGTGAAGCCTTATCTTCCTGTGTCAGCCGAAACGGCTTGAACTAGAAGCGATCCAGCAGGCGTTGCAGATAGTCCAGCTCGTCGTCTGTGAGGTTTCGTTCACTGGCGCGACGGCGCAATTCATTGAGGATATCTCGGGCACGCTGGCGTTCGCGTTGTTCGGGGATGTGGACATCATCGCCATTGCCAGCATCGCCATTGCCATTGGGGCGGCCGAGCGGATCGCTCTGATTGCGTTCGCCACTTTCGGGATCTCCGCCATTGGCAATCTTGTTCATCTGGTCTGCCGTCTGGGCGAGATCGGTTGCAGCTTCTCCCAGCGCCTGTGTGGCGCGTTGCTGTTCCTGCTGAGCGGTTTCCAGATCACCGTCGCGCAGGGCCTGTGCGGCGCGTTCCTGTGCGGCGCGGGCTTCGGCCATGCGATTGCGATAGCGCTGTGAGCCCCCCACGCCATCGCCTTCTCCTTCGGCGGTGGAATTACCGTCACCTTGTGCTTCAGGTGGCTGATTTTCCTGTCCCGGACCTGACGGGCTGCCTTCGCCGGTGTTTGCACCGTCCTGTTCTTCTTCGCCCTGACCGCTCTGAGGATCTCCCAGGCCGGGAAGCCCAGCGCCTTGCTGGTCACGCAGGGCTTGCTGACGGTCGGCGAGGTCTTCGATATCGTCTTTGCCTGCTTCGCCCTGTTGTTGAGTGCGGCGTGTATCGTCATTGAGTTCACGCTGCTTGAGAAGTTCCTCGCCAAGTTCGCGCAGGGCGTCCGCCATCGGGCCGGACATTGGCTCGCCGCCTTCGCCATTGGGATTCATCTGGAAGGTCTGCATGCGTTCGAGCATGTCGGTCATGTCAGCCAGGAGTTGGCGGGCCTGTTCGGTCGCGCCGGTTTCTGCCAGCTCTTCCATGGCCTTGAGCATGCGCTGAAGGTCATCATCGCCGACAGACTGGCTGTCGCCGCCGGGCTGTTGATCGGCGGAGGTGACATCGCCGCGCCGCATGGCTTCGGCAAACTGCGCCTTGAGATAATTCTGTACGGCCTGACGGAACGCCTCCATCAGACGCTTGACTTCATCTTCCGGGGCACCGTCGCGCAAGGCGCGTTCCAGCGCCTGCCTGGCCCGTTCCAGTTCTTCGGCGGCGGAAGCATAATCGCCATATTCCGCACGCAGGGCCACGGACCAGAGGAGATTGTCGACCCTATCGGCATCGGCTTTGGAGCGTGCGCTGTTGAGCTGGGCATGGGCCTGGCGAAAGCCCATATAGAGCGCCATGTCGTCGAAATAGGTCTCAGGCTCCCATGTCAGCCCATCCAGCATGAGGGAGGCACGGCGCACGCCCGCAGGGGCGACATCCAGCCGAGAGCCTTCAATCTTGCGGACCACTTCGCCATCAGCAATCTCGACAAGGGTTTCGGTCAGCGCGCCATAGTCATCGGATTCACGCAACACTTCAAACCGTACTTCAGCCGCAGCCTTGGCAAGGGGTTTGAGGAACAGGCGGGACGGCAAGGTGAAGGTGGTGACCTCCGAAAAGCCTTCCTGTCCGGCGGCATCGACCGCGCGCAAGCGGGCATCGACCTCCAGCCCGGCCCATTTGTGGCGGGTCAGGTCCAGCGCGGCATGGCCTTCGGCCTCGCGTGGCTCAACGGATGGCAGATCGATTGGAATGGAATCGGTCTGTTCGGCGGGCTGGCCACTGCGGGGGGTGGGCGAGAGGGTCAGTTCAAGCCGGGCCACGCCATAATCGTCCAGCACGGACCAGCCAAAGGCAGCGCGGTCGCGATCATCGCGGGAGGGGGCTTCGGTGAAGCTAACAATTGGCGGTGTGTCGCCCATTGAGGACAGTTCGTAATGCGCGCGTCGGCCCCATAGGTGCAGTTCTGCCGTCAGGGAATCTTCAAGTGTCAGCCGGGCTTCATAGGCACCGTCCTCACCCTTTTTCAGCTTGCGGCGGGTGGTGTCATCGCCTTCGACCACGATGAGTGTGGGCGCGCTTCTGGCATCCACGCGGATGGTCAATTCCGATCCGTCCGGTGCCGCATTGCGTGCGCCGTCTTCCAGAATGAAGGGTGCGCGATTGGTATATCCGGGCGGTGCCACCCATGCCTGCGCGGTCAGCTTGTCGGCACCGACAATCGCGCCGAAATCAGGATCTATGCCTGCGAGCAGACGCTGGGTTGCGGAGGGGCCGGCGTGAATGCCCGCGGCCAGAACCAGTGCGGGGGCCACAAAGCGAAGCGCGAGCGGATCAGCCGATTGCACCTGTTTGAACAAGGAGGGGCTGGAGAGATGTGCAGCCTGATCACGCACGCGCGCCTGATGGGCTGCCCAGAGGTCAGCGGCCGGACTGGTCGGGCGTATGGGTCGATCGATGAGTGTGGTGGCGGGCTGGCTTTCATCCAGCTGGTCCACCAGCTTTCTGGCGTCTTGCGTGGTCGGGCGTTTCCAGACGCGCAGTCCCCTGATCAGGAGCAGCACCCAGCCGATATGAAAGACGATGGCGCTGATCGCGATCATGCGCGATGGCATGCGGTCAATCACCCCGACAAGTGCCAGCACGCCAAAGGCGGCGATCCAGGCCAGCATCGGCCCATAGGCTGACAGGAGCGCAGGCCAGAACAGGCGTTTGCGCGTGTTTTCAACCATCTGGGCGATATGGGGCCGACCTGTCATGGGCGGTGATATCTATTCCTGTTGCGTCAGCCAGTGCGGGGCGCTTTCCAGCGCGACGATCTCTTCATATGTGGGGCGTCTGCGGATCACGTCAAACACATCACCATTGACGATCACCTCTGCCGCGATCGGTCTGGCATTATATTGTGACGAGAGAACGGCACCATAGGCACCGGCCGACATGAAGGCGATGCGATCGTCCTGTTTCAGCGGCGGCATGCTGCGCGCCTTTGCGAAACGGTCCGTGCTTTCGCAGACAGGGCCGACGATATCGACAGTTTCCAGCGGCGTATCGCTGTCAGCTTCAGCCAGGGGCAGGATCTCGTGATGCGCGTCATAAAGGGCCGGGCGCATGAGGTCATTCATACCGCTGTCGAGGATGACGAAGCTGCGTCCATCACGGTGTTTGACATATTCCACCGTGGCCAGCATCACGCCTGCATTTCCTGCGATCATGCGGCCGGGCTCAAGGATCAGCTCGATGTCGACGCCCTGTTTCACCTCGCGGATCATCTGGGCATATTGGGCGGGCGTGTCGGGATTGTCGGTTGGTTTATAGGGAATGCCGAGCCCGCCGCCCAGATCCATCCGGCTGATGGCAAAGCCTTCTGCGCGCAATTGCTTGACCAGTGTCACGACTTTTTCAAACGCGATGCGCATGGGGGAAATGTCGGTGATCTGGCTGCCGATGTGAACGTCCACACCGACGGGGTCGATACCGGGCAGGTCCCTGGCGCGCTGATAGAAAGTGCCTGCTTCATGCCAGGCAATACCGAATTTGTGCTCTGCGCCACCTGTGGATATATTGGCGTGGCCGCCTGCATCGACATGGGGGTTCACGCGGAAGGCAACAGGCGCGACCTTGCCCATATCGGCGGCGATCTGCGAGAGGCGCTCCATTTCCGGCAGGCTCTCGACATTGAACTGGTGGATGCCCGCATCCAGCGCCATTTTCAGCTCGTCACGGGTCTTGCCGACGCCAGAGAAGACGATCCTGCTGGCGGGAATGCCTGCGTGCAGCGCCTTGTAGAGCTCACCACCCGAGACGACGTCGGCACCGGCACCCAGACCGGCCAGCGTCTTGGCCACGCCGATATTGCCGCATGCCTTGACCGAATAGGCGATGAGATATTTCGAGCCATCAAAGGCATCGGCCAGCACATTGTAATGCCGGGTCAGCGTTGCCGTTGAATAGACATAGCAAGGCGTGCCGACCTGATCGGCGATTGTGTCCAGTGGCACGTCTTCACAGTGAAGGCGTCCGTCGCGGTAGTGGAAATGGTGCATAAGTCAGTTGTCCGCTGCCTGAGCGATCAGCGGCCCGGGCCGCCGAGGAGTTCGTCGTCGGGGACGCCTTCATATTCGTCCAGCTCTTCGGCCTCTTCATCGACGGGCTCGGGCTTTTCCTGCAGGCGCGGGTCATCGGCACCATCAATCGGTGGGTCGCCCCACATGGGGTCCGGGCGTTCCAGGTCACCTTTCAGCCCGCAGGAGGCGAGGGCAGCGAGGGCAGCGAGACCGATTGCCAGCTTGGGCGCAATCTCAAGAGCGGTGTTCAGACGTTTCATGACAATCTCTCCTTCCATGCAGCGATCTGTTCGCGCACGCATTGGGGGGCAGTTCCCCCATAGCTTTGCCGACTGGCGACCGATGCGTCCACTGTCAGGACATCAAAAATTTCATTTGTAATGCGTGGTTCAACCGATTGTAGCTCTTCCAGCGAAAGATCCCAGAGGTCCACGCCCTTGTCCTCGGCCAGTTTGACGGTTGCGCCGGTGATGTGGTGGGCCTCGCGGAAGGGGATGTTGAGTTCGCGCACGCACCAGTCCGCCAGGTCTGTCGCGGTGGAGAACCCGCCGGATGCAGCGGCGCGCAGCTTGTCCTTGTTGAAGCTCATCGTGGAGATCATGCCGGTCATCGCCTGAAGCGACAGGTCGATGGAATCAAAGGCGTCGAACGCGGTCTGCTTGTCGTCCTGCATGTCCTTTGAATAGGCCAGCGGCAGGCCTTTCATCACGGTCAGCATGGCGATCAGGGCACCATTGGCCTTGCCGGTCTTGGCGCGGACCAGTTCGGCGGCATCCGGATTGCGCTTTTGCGGCATGATGGACGAACCGGTGGACCATGCATCCGACATGCGGGCAAAGGAGAACGGCGCGGACGACCAGATCACCAGTTCTTCAGCCAGACGTGAGAGATGCTGGGCACAGATGGCGATGGTCGACAGGCTTTCGATCACGAAATCGCGCGCGGATACTGCATCGAGGCTGTTGGCCATAGGGCCGGAGAATCCAAGCGTGTCGGCGGTCATGTCACGATTGATGGGAAAGCCTGTCCCGGCGAGGGCGGCGGCCCCCAGCGGGCATTCATCCATGCGCACGACGGCATCGGAAAAGCGAGTGAAATCACGCGACAGCATTTCGACATAGGCCATGAGGTGGTGGCCGACCGTGACGGGCTGTGCGGTCTGTAGATGGGTAAAGCCGGGCATGACCCAGTCTGCATGTGCATCGGCCTGTTCGATCAGTGCGCTCATCAGCGCTTCGATCTGGTCCATGCGGGCGATGCAGGCGTTTTTTACCCAGAGGCGGAAATCAGTCGCGACCTGATCATTGCGCGAGCGGCCCGTGTGCAGGCGTCCGGCGGGATCACCGATGATTTCCTTGAGACGGGCCTCAACATTCATGTGAATGTCTTCAAGGGCGCGCGAATACTGGAATTTTTCGGTGCGGATCTCTTCGAGCACCTGTTCAAGCCCTGCCATGATGGCGCTGAGATCATCCTGGGAGATGATGTCGCAGGCCGCAAGCATTGTCGCATGGGCCATTGATCCGGCAATATCTTCTTCAGCCAGACGCTTGTCCACATCGATGGATGCGTTAATGGCTTCCATCACGTCGTCGGGTTTCGCGGTGAAGCGGCCGCCCCACATTTCATTGGATTTGCCGGTCGTATCGGTCATGTCTAGGTAGATCTCTTCAAGTCGGTTCAAGGAGCGAGCAGGTCCATGCTGAACAAGCTAACTCGATTTGGCATTCCCATCATGCTGGTCATCGGAGCCATCGCGGTGCTTGTGGCATTGTTTTCCGCTTCTAGCCAGTCGTCCAGCGCAAACGGGCTGAAGAGATTTGCGAAGGGAGAACTTGAAGACCTTGAGTTCATCAATGGACAGGTGCGCCCATCCAGCCAGTTCGAAAATGCGTATGGCAAGATGATTACTCTCGCCGAGTATGGCGACAAGACGATTGTACTCAATATCTGGTTCGAGGCCTGTCCGCCCTGTCAGGAAGAAATGCCATCACTGGCGGAGCTGCAGAAACAGACGGCGGATGAGGGTGTGAAAGTGGTCGCGATTGCGGTGGACCGTGAGCACAATCGTGAGGGCAATCGCAAAGCACTGGCCGAGTGGTCAGATGGCGTGCTGGACTTTCATTTCGATTATAGCTTCGGGATTGCCATCGACACAGCGTCTCGCGGCATGCCGACAACCATCATCTATGATCGGCATGGCGAGGAAATGGCGCGATTGTCCGGCTCAGCCGACTGGGCCAGCCCCGAAGCGCTGGCCCTTGTGCGGGACGTTGCTGTCCGCTGACCGACAATGACCTATTCTGACAGGCGCAATGCGCGCTGGGCGATATCCTGGAAAGTGGTTTCCAGTTCAGCTGCCGAAATGTTGAAAGCGCGGCTTTCATCGGGCGCTTGATAGCCTGGTTCGTCCGGGTCGCCATCGGCGCATTTCTGGAGTAGCTCGATGCCATCGGCATCGGTTGTCGGATCAAGGTCCAGCGCGATGGTAAACAGTTCGACATTTTCCTCTCGGATGGCCTTGCAGGCATCCATCATGAGATTGTCCATGCCGGTCTGCACCAGGTCATAGGCGGTGTTGTTCAGTTCAGATGGAAGGGAATTTGCGCGGAAGCAGTTTCCGGTCCACCACCGGCCTGAATCACTCCAGCCCGACACCCACGCATCCAGACAGCCATAATAGCCTTCATAGTGAAAGGCTGGCTCGTTGACGCCATCAGATAGCAGGATCATCATCTTGCGGACTTGAGGGCTGTCGAATGCCAAAGGCATATCGTCATCATCATAGCCCCAGAAATCCTGCCAGTTCGTGTCGTCGGACATCATGCGGAAACCCCACATGAGACCCACATCGGCAAGCGTGCCGCCGGGAACTGGTGTCATGTCGTCAATGGCACCGAGGATCTGGTTCTTGTCCTCGGACATGGCCAGCATGGCGGAGGGGCAGGTGATTTGTGGACCGGAGATTTCCTGGTCTGAATCCCATGTCACCACCTCATATTCACCGGACGATGCTTCCACCGATTGCCATGGGCAGACTTCACCGCCATTGGCCAGATATTCGGTTTCGTTCGGGTCGGTCACACAAGCCGTTATATTGCCTGTCTGCACGGCAGATGATGTCGTCGAGCAAGGCAAATTGGCAGGTCGGTAAATGTTCCGCAACCCGGCTTCGCCCCATTGGGAAGACCATGCTCCACAATGGAAGACAGTACAGGCACCGGGTTCCTTGCATTGGTTGAATGATGGTTGTTTGTAGGAAAGCATGTTGCAGACATGACCATCCGGAGCGGTTGCCCATGGATTGTCGCACCCATCAATGAGGCCGCCATTCGGTCGGATCGGATCAACGTAATCGACACGGTGCAACAGGGCATCCGATGATGTCCAGTTCTCGATCTTCGTTGAGTAGCCGGCAAGTTTGACTTCACCGCCTGATGCACCTCGGTCCAGTAGAGGGGTCAGTGGTGGTGCCGACGGCGCAGGGCCATCTCGACCGAGTGGTGATCTGGGGCCAAGCGGCGGCATATGTTCAGGCTCGAGGCTCGACTGACCACCGATTGGCGTGAATGTCGGTGTCGGCGCTGGCGGCGGTGGGGGAGGTGACGGCGGCGGCGGCGGTGGCGGTGGTCCAGACGGCGGCGGTGGCGGTGGTGGTGGTGGTGGCGGGTTGTAGCTGGGGTCTTCCACACGCACCCATTTTTCCGACATCTCCGGTGGAATCAGCAATGCAGGCCACTTCATCGGTGATGGCGCATTGTGGCTCAGAGGTGTGACGACATTGCCTGAACTCGTCAGCTTGCGCTCATTATTGGCTGCAGTGATGCAACCGCGCCAGCTCGTCGGCGCAAAGTCATCCTGCATGTCTGATACGGAGTAATTACCAGAATAGCTTCTGGGGGGGGAAACATAGGTCAGGCGATCGGAAACGGATATTGTCGGCAGTGGAACTGGAAGTGTGGATGACGTGTCCACGATTGGAAAATCGCCGGGTTCCTGCGCCATGATGTTCACTGTCGCAGCCCAGGGCACGATGCCGATCTGAGCGGAATTGGCCGCAATGGCGTTGTCCATGATGGTGTCGACAAAGCCGCGTGCAGCACCTGTCATCAAGGTCATACGGTTGATCGAATTGCCGTCATCATCGACAGCACCGCCGCCGGACAGGAACATGGATGTGGAATTATCCAATGCCAGAACGATCTCAAGTCGGCGCGCATCACCTGCAATAGCGGATGCATCGACATTCAGGGCAAGGCTGGGCTTTCCAACCCAACCGCCAAAGAACATGTCCAGATCAGCCGCCGATGTTGCTGTGACTTCACCGGTCTCGGTATTGTAGGTCACGTTGATCTCAGCGTCCTGGACGAGGAGCTGATTGGCGACCAGATTGGCGGTAAAGTAATCGGACGCGATCTGTGTCGCCAGCTGCTGGCGTTCAGCTTCGGTGTAGGGGTCGCCGTCATCGGATACCCCATTGCGAAGATCCAGATATTCCTTGGCGGCAGCGAGTACAGCGGCGTCGGTTGCGTCCTGCATGCGTGTCTTGGCATTGTCCACGCGCCGGAAGTCGACCGAGAAACCAACAATGGTGACGACGGCAATCACCGAGAGTGCGTAGATAGGCGTGATCGATCCACTCGTGGATGAGAGGAGATCCAACTTCTTCTTGTGCTGTCTTTGTTTTGGAAAAAACATCGCGGTTCTATTCCCTACCCATATCCGGGACAATTATAGGGCGATGTCGTTTACAGAGTGTTCCCAAACCTGGGGGCGCTTTTCGGGCGGGATTCAGATTTGATAAACCATAAGGGAAGAGATCAGCGTGTGGGTTTGGGAGCCCCATTGCGGTAATCGTAAAATCCACGCTGTGTCTTGCGGCCAAGCCAGCCGGCTTCGACATATTTCACAAGCAGGGGGCAAGGACGGTATTTGGTATCGGCAAGCCCCTCATAGAGAACCTGCATGATCGAAAGGCAGGTATCCAGGCCGATAAAATCGGCCAGTTCCAGAGGGCCCATCGGGTGGTTCGCACCGAGCTTCATGGCAGTGTCTATCGCCTCAACCGTGCCCACACCCTCATAGAGCGTGTAGATCGCCTCGTTGATCATCGGCATCAGGATGCGGTTGACGATGAAGGCGGGGAAATCCTCTGAATTGGCGATGGTCTTGTCCAGGCTGGTGGCAAGATTGGTGGCCATTTCATAGGTCGCCTGATCGGTCGCCAGACCACGTATGATCTCGACCAGCTTCATCAGCGGGACGGGGTTCATGAAATGCAGGCCGATGAACTTTTCCGGGCGATCTGTGGAGGCTGCCAGCCGGGTGATCGAGATAGAGGACGTGTTTGTTGCCAGATAGGCATTGGGCGCGACGTGTTTGCACAGGTTTTCAAACACCTGTCGCTTGATGGCCTCGTTCTCTGTTGCTGCTTCGATAGCCAGATCGACATTGGCAAGTGCCGATAGTTCGGTTGAGGGGGTGATGCGTGAGAGCGCAGCATTGACCTCGCTCTCGGTCACCGCTCCCTTGCCGACCTGGCGCATCATGTTCTTCTCGATCAGGGCCAGTGCTTGGTCCAGTCGGGATTGTTCCAGATCGTTCAGGATGACGTCATATCCGCCCAATGCGATGACATGGGCAATACCGCTGCCCATTTGTCCTGCGCCGACAATTCCAATTGATTTGAGAGTGCTCATTGAGGCGAACCTTATGGTCGAAAGCGAACGGGCCGAAACTCAGCATGCCATGCTCAGCCGACAGTTCCTTATGTGTCCTGTCTGATTCACATCTCGCGACAAAAACCATCAATTGGCAACTGTTTGCGGAGCTTTGCGTTGGTTCGGTGAGACATTTCAGGGGCCCATTGTGCTTTTGTCGCAATGACCGGCCAGTTCAGGAGGATTCAGACATGGAAATCTACACCGCACTCAAGAATGACCACGACAAACACCGCGATCTGCTCGCAAAGATCGACGAGACGAGTGGTGATTCAGAGCGTCGACGCGAATTGTGGGGAGAGTTCTACTGTTCGGTCAAGTCACATGCCGCGGCAGAAGAAGAGACTTTCTATGCAGCTTTGATGAAGGATGCTGACGGTCAGCCCAAGGCGCGTCATTCCGTTGCCGAGCACAAGGAGCTTGACGATCTGATCGACGAACTCAACGACATGGACATGTCATCATCAGGTTGGCTGAACCGCTTCAAGACATTGCGCCACGATTACGAGCACCACATTGATGAAGAAGAAGAGGATATCTTTCCTGTTGCCGAAGACGTGTTCTCTCATGAAAAGGCCGAACAATTGGGGCAACGCTTTGAAAAGCGCGAGAAAGCGGAATTGTCGCTGGTGGCAGAAAAATCCGAAAGCAAGCTGGTCGACTAATTGGTGCCTGCATTAAAATGGCAAAGCCGTCCCGGTCGGGACGGCTTTTTTCCATATGTGGGGGGTATCAATTGGCCGATTGGCTGGTGATCCACTGATCGACGCGGGTTTCCAGCACATCCAGTGGCACCGTACCGCCGCCCAGGACAACATCATGGAATCCGCGAATGTCGAATGCATCCCCCAGCTGCGCCTCCGCGCGGGCGCGCAGTTCCTGGATCTTGATCATGCCGATCTTGTAGCCTGTCGCCTGACCGGGCCAGGACATGTAACGCTGGACTTCGGAACGAATGCCTTCTTCCGGTTCAGGCGAATTGGCGAGGAAGTAATCGACAGCCTCCTGTTCGCTCCAGCCCTTTGCGTGCAGGCCGGTATCGACCACCAGTCGGATGGCACGAAACATCTCTGACGACAGACGCCCGAATTCCGAATAGGGGTCCTGATACGCACCCATTTCCTTGGCGAGTTCTTCAGAATAGAGCGCCCATCCCTCACCAAAGGCGTTGTAATAGGCCTGGGTACGGAATTTGGGTACGCCTTCCAGTTCCTGTGCGATCGAGATCTGCATGTGATGGCCGGGCAGGCCCTCATGATAGGCGATGACCTCCATCTGGTTTTTCGGCATGGCGGTCATGTCTGACAGATGCGCATAATAGATACCGGGGCGCGAGCCATCTGGCGTTCCGGGGAAATAATGCTGGGCGGCCCCGTCCTGTTCGCGGAAAGCCTCAACGCGTTTCACAATGAGGTCTGCCTTGGGCAGAATACCGAAATATTCCGGCAGTTTTCCCTTGATGAAATCAATGTGGTCGCGTGCGCCCTGAAGATAGGACTCGCGGCCTTCATCGGTGTTCGGAAAGAAAAACTGGTCATCCATGCGCACATACTGGAAGAAATCTGCCAGTTCGCCGTCAAAGCCGACGCTGTCTTTCAGGGTTTCCATCTCGGCACGGATACGCGCCACTTCGCTCAGGCCGATCTGGTGGATTTCCTCGGCTGTGAGGTTGGTTGTGGTGGATTCCAGCAGGCGTTGTGCGTAATAGGCCTCGCCATCGGGCAGGGCACGGGCACCGGATGGTTCGCCCAGATCGGGCAGGCCGGATTCATGCCAGATCACCACTCGCATGAGAGCTTCTGCAAAGGCCCCTGCATAGGCTGCTTCTGCCTGAGAATAGAGGTCATTGGCTTCATCTGGGGTGGCAAGCCCGGCTTCAACCAGACTGTCAGCCTTGGCGCGGGCATCAGCCAGAAGGTCTGAGGGGTCGCTCGAACCGTCAAATGGCGCGCCAGTCAGGATTTTCTGCGATTGTTCAATCACGCCTTCATAGGCAAAGCGAGGCGCGCGAATATCCTTGGCGGCAGCGGCCTCTGCCTTGTCCATCTGCTGATTGAGGGCGCGGGCAAAACCATTGATGCGTGACACATAGGCCTGCATGTCATCGACGGTTTCCACTGTGTGAAACTGGAGAAGGAATTGGGGGTAGAAACTCTGCACACCTCCCATCTGCTCGAATGCATAAGGGTGAAGCGGGAATCTTGCCGCTTCCTCGGCCAGCATCAGGTCATAGGCCCACATCTCGTAGGAGATCTTTGCATCCTCGCTGAGAAGATCCGGATCGAAGCTGTCCTTCATTTCGGCCACGCTGGCCCGCCGCCAGTCCAGCTGAGCAGACGCAGCCTCGAGGGACATGTCATCGACCTTGGCATAATCGGCATCCTTGATGCCCAGAAAGGTCTTGGTCAGAGGGCTGAAATCGATCAGCTGGGAATATTGAACATCCAGCCATTCGGTGAAGCGCGCGGTTTCTGCAGCGATATCGGCCTCGCTGGCAGGAGTGGCGGGTGACGGTGTGGCATTCTCTGCCGTTGAGGATGTTTGTTGTGTTGCTGATTGAGAGCAGGCGATTAGCGCGACACAAGAAGCGGCCGCAAGCAGGATCTGGCGCAAAGTGTTACCCTCCAAAGGTTGGTTTTGCGCATCAAATGTTCACGTTGGGCGCTGTGAGGCAAGGGGTTAACCGCATGTCGCGATTATCGGTTGGCCCCTGGAACCCATTTGACATCCTTCGCGCCATTATTGTTGGCGGCACGTGCAGCCACGAAAAAATAGTCCGATAACCGATTGGCGTAGGCGAGGGCTGCGGGGGACACAATCTCACCTTCCTTCGCCGCCAGCTGTGCGATCAGGCGCTCGGCCCGGCGAGATATTGTGCGAGCCATGTGCAGATGGGATGACAGCGCCGTCCCGGCAGGCAGGACGAAACTGTCCAGTGGCGGAATATCGGTATTCATCGCGTCAATCTGTGTTTCCAGCCATTTGGTCTGTTCCGGTGTGATGCGAAGCGGTTCCCATTCGAGTTTTTCGCCCTTGTCCGGTGTCGCCAGGTCTGCACCGAGATCAAACAGATCATTCTGGATCCGGCTCAGCGCTTCATCCATATGAACGCGTCCATCGACATGCAGGCGGGCGATACCAATGGCCGCGTTGGTTTCGTCAACCGCGCCATAGGCTTCTACGCGCAGATCCCATTTGGCGACGCGATCACCTGTCGCAAGACCTGTTGTGCCATCATCGCCAGTGCGTGTGTAGATCTTGTTCAGCTTCACCATGGCTCGCAAATTCCTGTCTGGTCCGGAGGATGTTCAAAGGTGTCGAAGGCATTGCCCCAGATTGCAAGCCTCTGCGCGCCCCGGCAAGTGGCCGCTCTAGCCGAAATTGATCATGCCGGACATCAGACCGATGGCCACGAGGATGAGAATGGCGATGAACTGGGCCAATACCCGTAAGCGCATCAGCTTGTTGGAGCGCGTGCGCTGAACGTCCTTATCCTTGGTGAAAAGGTTCAGGAGACCAAAGACAAGCACCATCACGGTTGCTGCCATGGCAACAATGAGCGGTAGGCCCAGCGGATTGTCGAGCATCGGGTTCATGACACATCATATAGTGCGCCCTGCGACGCTTGGCGAGCATCATGTGCAAGCCAAACGTCGCAGTCTTGCACCGATCTATTGTTGTTCCATCACAAAGGCGTTCAGCTTGTTGCCATCGGGATCACGGAAATAGGCGGCGTAAAAACCGGGACCACGCTCACCTGGCGCACCTTCATCACTGCCGCCATTGGTCATGGCGATGCGATAGATCCGGTCAACCTGTGTGCGGTCCTTTGCTTCAAGCGCAACCATCACGCCATTACCGACAGTTGCGGGCTGCTTGTCGAAAGGTTCAGTCAGCGCGACACCGGCAGCTCCGCCGGGTTTGCCCCATGCGATGAAAGTGTCTTCGTCCATCATGCGGCCGACACCCATTTCGGCGGCGATGGCGTCATAGAATTTGGCATTCTCAGCCAGATTATGCGTTCCAAGCGTTACATATCCGATCATTTTGACCTCCCAGTCTGCGATCAAAAAGAACATAACAAGAACATATAATGGAGTCGAGTCCAAAGTGGTGGCATCAGGCCTGCAAGAGAGATGTCTTGTTGATAAAAATGGCAGGCAATCTGATGAACTGGCAAGTCCTCCTTGGTCCCATGCTCGCGGCAATGATTGGCGGAGTGTTGTCTGTCCTGGTCCTGAATTTCATGCGGGGGCAACCCGGTCACCGCGCGGGCAAGATGGTCGTGCTGAGTTATGGCCCGGTGGCGCGTTTTGTAGCGCTCGCATCTTTGAGCTTGCCGATTCTGTGCCTGATTGCAGCATGGCGAAGCGAGTCATTGCTTGTAACCAGCCTGTTCTGCGTCCTGTTTCTGGTGCTGGCCTATTACACCATCCTGTCGAGCTATCTGTCCTGTTTCGTCAAACTCGCCTTCGATGAAGAGGGGGTATATTATGTTTCACCGATACGGGGCGGGTGTTTCATCACCTGGCCAGCCGTCAAGCGGATCGGATATAGCGATGTTGTGCAGACCCATTACATCAAGGCGAGTAATGGCCAGATGTTCTGGTTGTCGCGCTGCATGAACGGCTTTGACGAATTTGCGGCATTCGCACGCAAGAAGGTGAATTCAGAAGTCACTTGAATTGCTGCCTGACTGAGCCACTATCATGGGCTGTATTCAGTCAGCCAGGCCGCAGATCATGTTCCAGTCCATTGCCACTCGCGCAGAGGTCAGCCTACCGGAGCTGGAAACGGAGCGTCTTGTCCTGCGTGCCTATCAGTCATCTGATCTGGATGTCCTGGCGCAGATCTGGGCGGACCCGGCCGTCACCCGGTTCATCGGTAACCAGCCGCGGCCGCGCGCGCAGGTCTGGGCTGCGATGGAGCGCAGTTTCGGCAGCTGGATCATGCTGGGCTATGGTTTCTGGGTCGTGACCGACAAGGCGAAGGGTGAGATTCTGGGCGAGTGCGGCTTGATGGAGGCTCTGCGCGACATGTCGCCACCCATATCCGGTGTGCCGGAAGCGGGATGGGTGTTCGGGGCCAATGCATGGGGCAGGGGCTATGCGAGCGAGGCGCTGGGTGCCGTGTTTGCGTGGGCAGATCAGTCGCTGGACTGCGCGCAGACGGTTTGTATCATTGATCCTGAAAACAGTTCTTCGCTCAGATTGGCCGCCCGGATCGGATATAAGGTTGCCCGCACATCAACCTTCATGGACGCTGAAGTTTATGTGCTGGAACGACCAAGATGCAATTGAGGGTTGAAGCTGTAATCGGGAGAGGCTAGGTTTTTCTTGAGTGTTCTTGTGGTTGGGAAATCTTGCGATGAAATCGATGATTGTTGCTGCGTTATTCGCAACGGCAACTGCCTTTGCAAATGCACAGTCTGTTTGTTTTGGTGCGAACTGTGGGAATGAGACGGACATCGACACGATGGTTGATTTTTACAGTCTCATGGGCAAAATGCGCACTAATCAAATGTTGGCAGCATATGGCATAATTTCTGTGGATGAGCCGACTGAAACGCCCAAGGATGCCTGTTACAGCAAGTGTGACAATGATCTGACTTCTGATCTAAATTATTGTAAAGAAAGATATACGATCGGATCGGCGGGCAGCCAAGAAAATTTGATGGCTAACAATTGTATGCAGGTGGCAGCTGAAAGACACAAGCAATGTCTGGCTCCGATGATGATGAATTGTGAGTAGTATGAACGCTCCAACGCATGGAGTTTGAATAGCTTACCTAACCGCCGGAACTCGTTTAGCAGACTACCGCGTATACCCACGCGGAGGCTGTTTGCCCCCCGCACGTCACACTCACGGATCAGTTCCTGGCAGCGCAATATTCATCCAGCGTGCGGCGGGCGATGACCATGGCTTGTACTTCACCCGCACCCTCGAAGATGTTGAGGATACGTGCATCCTGAAGCACCCGGCTGATCGGATATTCCAGCGCGAAGCCATTGCCGCCGTGAATCTGCAGGGCATTGTCTGCCGCGGACCATGCGACGCGCGCACCAATCAGCTTGGCCATACCGGCCTCAAGGTCACAGCGTTTGCCTTCATCCTTGCGGCGGGCCGAATAATAGGTCAGCTGACGTACACCGACCAGTTCGGCGGCCATCATCACCAGTTTGTCCGTCACGCGCGGAAATTCGAAGATTGGTGATCCGAATTGCTGGCGTTCCAGGGCGTATTTCAGGCCGAGTTCAAGCGCGCTCTGTGCGACACCGATGGCGCGGGCAGCGGTCTGGATGCGTGCACCTTCAAAGGTGGCCATCAGATATTTGAAGCCCATGCCGTCACCGTCTGGACCGCCCAGCATGTTTTCGGCGGGCACTTCAAAGTCGTCAAAGCCCAGCTCATATTCCTTCATACCGCGATAGCCGAGCACTTCGATCTCGCCGCCAGACATGCCTTTTGCGGGGAAGGGGTCGTCGACCGTGCCGCGGGGCTTTTCGGCCAGGAACATGGTCAGGCCGCGAAAATTATCTGTGTCAGGCTTTGTGCGGGTCAACACGGTCATCATGTCGGTGCGGGCTGCATGGGTGATCCAGGTCTTGTTGCCGGTGATCTTCCAATTGTCACCGTCCTTGACCGCGCGCGTACGCAGGGAGCCAAGATCCGAACCGGTATTGGGTTCGGTGAATACGGCGGTCGGCAGGATCTCGCCGGATGCGATCTTTGGCAGGTATTTTTCCTTTTGCGCCTGCGTGCCGCCATTGAGGATCAGCTCGGCAGCTATCTCGGAGCGCGTTCCCAGTGAGCCGACGCCGATATAGCCGCGCGAGAGTTCTTCGGAGACGACGCACATGGAGGTCTTGCCCATGCCGAGGCCGCCAAATTCTTCTGGTATTGTCAGGCCGAAGACACCGAGCTCTGACATTTCAGTCAGGATTTCCATCGGGATCAACTCGTCCTTGAGGTGCCATTCATGGGCGTAGGGTGCCACCTTGTCTTCGGCAAAGCGGCGGAACTGGTCACGCACCATGGTGAGGGTTTCATCCAGCCCGGTATTTTCTACCGTGGACCGGCCCTGTGCATCCTTGATCAGGGCAGCGGCGCGAAGGCGTGTGGCGGGCGTGTTGCCGGAAGAGAGCAGGCTGGAAACGGCTGGTGTGGTGATCAGTGTGGTGACGGTGGACATGTCCACACCCAGATCGGACGGGCGGACTATTTCGCACTGCGTCATCGGGATGCCGCCGACCAGCTGGTGAAGATATTCACCGAACAGGATCTGGGACAGCAATTGTTCGGCTTCACCGAAATCTCCATCAGCAGCCAGACGATCAGCCCATTCGGAGACCTGCTTGAGGGTTTCCACATAGGAGAGGATCCAGCCCAGGCCATGCGTGGCGCGCTGTTCGACATCCATCAGCTTGCGATCGACCTTGCCAGCGGGGGCGACATTGGCGGCCACGCATTCTCGTGCGGACAGGAAATAGGCGTCTGCTGCATGGGCGGCGTCGCGAAGTGTGACATTGAGGTCTGGCAGGATGATATCCTGGGTCATGTTCGTTGCTTTCGTGTCCATTCAGGCCTCCCGAAATTATTATGCTGCACTGCAATATAACTTGTTTTGCAAGAATGTCTCCAGAACTTTGAAAACAACGACATTGCGTCGCATCGCTTGCGCTGCCAGCGGCTGATTTTTGGGGATCATTCAGGAGAGTGGAGGGCTTTGGGCAAAAGGAAGGGCCGCGCAGCATCTATGCTGGCGGCCCGTCAATCCCCGCAACTATAGCGGTTGCTTTTGTCTTTGGCGTTCCTGGCGAGGCATCAGCCTGGCGTGAACGCGGGCTTGATCACATCAGGCCCGGCAGAGGCGAGAATTCCCAGAGGCTGCTCCAGAAATCCCGTGACTGCGCAAATTCAAACGCACCTTGTAATAGTCACTGATCATCGGATCACCTCCTTTCAAATGTTGCTGTTGTGGATAAGTCTGTGGGCAAGCGGTTAACAAATCAATATCTGAAAACATGAAATTTTTCAGATCTCGCCAAAATACGAGATATCAATCGTTTGGGGTTGCCAGCCCTTATTCTTTCTCTGTCTCGTCAGGAATCTGGGTAACAGAAACGCCGAACAGGTCGACCAGAACTGCGGGGTCGTCTCTGAACAGGGCTTCGGTGCCTTCGATTTCTGCTTTGCCGACAGGAGCAGAAGGGGACAGTGAAAATTCGAACTTGCCGCCCTTCTGGATGAAGTCGGCGAATGAATTGACCCAGGACACAGCGGGTGGGAATTCGGAATTCAGCTGCATCGCGCCCAGACGCACCAGCCCCTGCATGGTTTCACGCAGCTGGTCAGGCGGTGTGTTCTGCAACATCATCACACTCTCATCAGCTTCTTCAGCCGGAACGAGCTTTGAAAATTCGTGGACGAGCGTGAAGAGTTTGGCGATGCCGCCATTGTCGTCCAGCGCCAGGGAATAATTGTTGAGCTTTGTCTTGTCGGCGAAAAGCCTGCCAAGCGCATCCATGTCGAATGCCTCCCCTTCAGCCGGGGCAAGGGCCTGGAAATCAGCATAGGTCGGCAGGATCATGGAGAGGCTGTCTGTCTCGCTCATGAAATCGACGACATCACCAGAAGCATCAAGCCTGAATGCGCCAGTATCCGGATTCCATACTCCGTCGAAATCGAAGGAGAATGCGATCTTGTCCATGTCAGTTGCGACAAGCGTTTCACCGACCTGCTGTGTAGCCTTGGTTATGGCGGCGAGATCCTGGGCATCTTGCGCATCCATCTCGTCTTCCGGGGCAATGGTGGCGACAGTGTTCATCATTGTGGTGAAATAGTCGACGAAAGTTGTAGTGTGGAATTCTCCACCCGTGATTGACATGGAGATTTTCGAGGGGATGAACCAGGACCATTCGCGCAGGTCCATATGGCTTTCATCAGCACTGAAATAAGGCTTTCCATTGAGGCTGGAGGAGATGCCATAGCTGCGCCAGTTTCCAAGGTTCATGACATCGCGGACGCTCATGTCCGGTGTCTCTCCGATGGCCAGGCTTTGCATCAGGGTGGTGGTCTGGAAATCTTCCACGATGAAGCGATCATAATGGCTGGCCTGTGACATGAGCAGTGACGTTTCCTCGCCAGCCGCACCCATATTCATGGTCATGTCCATATTCATATTGTCCATGACGGCGAAGGCGATATCGCCGCGATCCAGATCGTCATAGGCAAAATGGCCAATCGTATAGGCTATCGACGCGTCCTGGGACATCTGGTCTTCAACGACCTGATTGAAATCTGCAGCCACTCGCATGTCGGCAAATGAAATTGCATCTGCGCTGAAGGCGAGGTTCATGCGGGCAAAAAAGGCAAGGATGGACGCGATATCCTCTTCTTCCTCACCTTTGCTTTGCATGAAGGCGCGTGCGTCGTCGGGCAGGGCGTGCCAGGTCAAGTCGTCGGCGACTATATGGCCGATGGTGGCGGTGTAATCAGTGAATTCCTGATCCATTGCGGAAAGTTCGGCCTGAACGTCCGGGGAAATGCCAGACATCGCGCTTCCCATTGCGCCCATATAGCCATCGACCATCTTGTTTGACAGCTTATCCATGCCCTGGACGCTGACTCCACGCGCATCAAGGCGCTGGGCGAGGGTGAAGGTGTCGCCCGCTGCAATGGCGGCTGAAAGCTCGGAATTGGCACCCCAGGCCCGCAATTCACTGATCATGACTGCAAGCTCGGGGGAGTCCTTGCCTGTGATTATCACATTTCTGGCGACTGCTCCGGTTGTCTCATCTTCAACCGCTTCCGTCTGGATGGTGAAGACACTTGCCAGTCCGTCCAGCAAAGCCTGCAATTCCGTGATGTCGGCCTGTTCATTCTTCGCGGCGGGTGCTGTTGTCATCCCGTAGAGCGCTTGTATGCGGGCTTCTTCGCTGATGGGGCCGTTGTCGCCTTTTGTCTGGCAGGCCGACAACATGCTTGTCGTCATCAATATTGCCGCCAGACCCGATTTGAATTTCAACATGAGATTTCCCCTCCACAGACGCATCCACATTTTGTGCGGCTGACCCTATCGCAGGGTGTTTTCAATGGACAGGCAGGCGGGCCGCTTTTTTGGAGTCACACAGACTGTTCGCTAAAGCATCGGTGCCGCGTGCAGGGCAGCGAGTCCAAGATAGTTGGCGAAGACAACCCAGATGATCGAAGGCACCATCAAAAAGAGCGCAATGCGATCGCGTCGTGCCGCCAACAAACTGGCAAGTATGACGAATAAAAGCGAAATTCCATTGCAGATGGCACCCGTCATCGGGCCTGCGGGACCTGTTATGATGGTGTAGAGAAAACCCCATACCATCAGGCCGATCAGCATGCGGGAGGCTGTTGAGTATAACCGCACGCGCCAGCGGGCGAGACCCCAGAGCGGATAGATCAATGTCCACATCAGGCCAACAAACCATCCAGGTGGCGCGTTTTCCAGCCGGTCGAAACTGCTGTTCTGGTCCATCCAGCCCGTGGCGAAGATCAATCCATTGCCGATCAGGACCAACAAAAGTGGTACAAGAGCAGAGCTGATCGCTCCTATGACATCAGGGCGATTGAGAGGATGTGTCTTTGTCATGATGGAAATACGCGCACGATATCAAAGCGGTTCACTGGAATATGTCCAATTGTGTCAAAAATTGGAAATACTCTTAAATATCAGTAAGTTGTGAAACTTATTCCATTGGTGTGCATTTGTAATGCGTCATCCAGGGTTGGGGAAAGCACTGGGAGAAGCATTATGAAGACCCGTAACGTACTGACCGCTTTCATTATTGGCGCTGCCATGACTGGTGCAGCAATCGCACAGGAAGCTGAAACAGAAACTGAAACTGCCACAACCACTGCCGAACAGGCGGAGGCTGGCAAGGACGGTGAGAACGCAAAGGCAAAACCTGAATCCACCTGGGTATGGGCGTATGACTTTGACAAAACCAACGCGGATGAAGTTGAAGCGTTTTCAGAGGTCAATCTGGACATCGTGGATATCGCGCATCAGTCCTATGATCAGGTGGACTACCGCAGTACGCCTGCCGATATACAAGCTGCGCGCGCTGAAATGATGAAGAATATTCGCGCCCGTATCGAGGAATCCGGTTTGTCGGTTGAGCGATATGAACAGATTGCACAGACCGGTAACATCAAGATTCCGCTCGAACAGCGTTTTGAGTTTCCGGTCGCGGTTTCAGTAGCGCAGGCTCCGGCAGCTCCAGACGAAGAGACAGCCACATCTGAAGGCTGATCCGGAATTGGTTGCGTGCCTGTTAGGCGTTCATTCGCAGCGAATGGCGTCCACAGGCACCCAGCCGGTTGCTGAAGCAAACATGCAATCGGAACGTTTTTCCGGAAACATGCCGATCACAGACACGGTGTAATCGCAAAGATATTTGCTGTGACCTGCGTGTCGACAGCTCAGATCTGTGATCTGGTCGATTGGTCCATTATAGAGTGCTTGCATTGCGGTGCTCATTTCGAGCTTCGTTGGCGGCGCATCATTCGACTGGCAGCCAGCCATACCAATGGCTGCGCAGGCGAGCAGCACAGTTGTCACACGTTTCACGGTGATCCCTCCCTCGGTCCCGTCTCCTAATCCCTGCTGACACCATAAGTCACAGATCTTAACTTCCAATTGAAAGTGCGTTCTGAACTTGTATTAGGTTGTTTGTGTATTTCAGCTCATCGAAAGAAATCATGCTGAATGGCTATTCCATTAGAATAGGCTTCCAGACAATTGTTCACTGCTTTCTGAATCTGAAGACTAATAGAGTTTAGCGCGAACAATGCATATGCGAACAATCGGAGGTGTTCGAACGATTGGTTTGGTCAATATGCTGAACGGCTTTTCAACATCGTCTACCAACTGGATCGAGACAGCGCTGCAGCTTCTGTGGACTGTTCGAACATTTCACCTATGCAGATATACTCGGCTTCTTCATGGCAGGCCTGATCGATTTGTGGACGTTGTGGAAAGCCTATTGTTCAAGTGGTGGCCTGTAACCCTAAACATAAAAAAGGCGGACCTGAGCCCGCCTTTTCTTTGATTACCTGTTATCAGATCAGGAAGTCCTATTCCGCTGCGACGATGGCGTCGGTGTCGCTCAGCGGATGGGTGAGACGGGTGAGGAGTTCCTTCGGCACAATCTGCTTGAAGCTTGAAAGCTCCAGCTCCCAATTGTTCAGGATCGATTCTGCATGCTGGCTGCGTGTACGTTCAACATGCTCTTCGATTGCTGCCTTCAGGACGGATTCCCAGTGCTTTGACTGGATTTGCTGCCAGACGATGGAGTCAGGGTTGGCCAGCACATCGAACTGATCTTCCGGATCGTAAAGGAAGGCCATGCCGCCGGTCATGCCTGCACCGAAATTGTCACCGACCTCGCCGAGAATGACCACCTGGCCGCCGGTCATATATTCGCAGCCATTGGCTCCGCAACCTTCGATCACAGCCTGTGCTCCGGAATTTCGCACCGCGAAGCGCTCGCCGGCCTGACCTGCTGCGAAGAGCTTGCCGGAGGTTGCCCCATACATGCAGGTGTTTCCGATAATGGTATTGTCCTTGGCCTGATATTTGGCCGTGGAAGGCGGACGCAGGATGATTGTGGCACCTGACAAGCCCTTGCCCACATAGTCATTGCTGTCGCCGATGACTTCAAGTGTCAGACCCTTGACGGCAAATGCGCCCAGCGACTGACCAGCAGAGCCATCGAGCGTCACCCAGAGGTGACCTTCCGGCAAGGCATCCATGCCATAGGTGCGCACAATGTGCGATGAGGTGCGCGTACCGATACCGCGTTGGACGTTACGCACCTTGTAGTCGACCTGCATTTTTTCACGGCGGTCGAAAAAGGCAGCCGCATCGCGCAGGATCTCGACATCCAGCGCATCGGGGACTTCATTGCGCAGGGTTGGTTTGTAAGAGATCTTCTGATCGGCCTTGGCGCGCACCAAAAGGGGGTTGAGGTCCAGATCGTCGAGGAACTGGGAACCTCGGGACACCTGGACGAGAAGGTCGGTACGGCCGATCACTTCATCCAGCGTGCGGAAGCCGAGTTCCGCCAGCACTTCACGGACTTCTTCAGCGATATGGGACATCAGGTTCACGACCTTGTCCGCCGTGCCGGTGAACTTCGCTCGCAAATCGTCGCGCTGCGTACAAACACCGACGGGGCAGGTGTTGGAGTGGCACTGGCGCACCATGATGCAGCCCATCGCCACGAGTGACGCTGTACCTATGCCATATTCCTCAGCGCCCAGCATTGCTGCCATGACGATATCGCGGCCCGTGCGCAGGCCGCCATCTGTACGCAGAGTCACCTGATCACGCAGATTGTTGAGCGTGAGCACCTGATGGGCTTCGGCAAGGCCGATTTCCCAGGGCAGGCCTGCATATTTGATCGAGGTCTGCGGGCTGGCACCTGTGCCGCCATTGTGGCCTGCGATCAGGATCACATCGGCCTTGGCCTTGGCCACACCTGCCGCGATGGTGCCGACGCCGGAGCGCGAGACCAGTTTTACACAGACGCGGCAGTCAGGGTTGATCTGCTTGAGATCGTAGATCAGCTGGGCCAGATCCTCGATGGAATAGATGTCGTGGTGTGGCGGCGGAGAGATCAGCATCACACCGGGGGTGGAGTGGCGGTTCTTGGCGATGAATTCCGTCACTTTGAAACCGGGCAGCTGGCCACCTTCACCGGGCTTTGCACCTTGGGCGACCTTGATTTCAACTTCACGGCACTGGTTGAGATATTCTGCCGTTACACCAAAGCGACCGGACGCAACCTGCTTGATGGCCGAGTTGGCATTGTCGCCATTGGGGCGTGGTTTGTAGCGTTCGCGTACCTCGCCGCCTTCACCGGAGACCGATTTGGCTCCGATGCGGTTCATGGCGATGTTGAGCGTGCCATGCGCTTCAGGCGACAGGGCCCCAAGCGACATGCCGGGCGTGACGAAACGCTTGCGGATAGCATTGACGGATTGCACATCATCGCTGTGCACAGGCTTGCGTCCCTCGCGGAAGGCGAGAAGGTCACGCAGCTGGATCGGGTGTTCACGCTGTTGTTTCTGAATGGCGGTGCTGAATTTCAGCCAGTCAGCATATGAACCCGTGTCGCAGGCAGACTGCATGAGGTGCATCAGTTCACCGGTCAGCGCGTGGCGTTCTCCGGTGCGACGAATGCGATAAAAGCCGCCTACGGGAAGAGTGCGGATGTCTTCGTCCCAGGTGCGGGCGTGAAGGTCCAGCGCCTTTTGTTCCAGTCCGGACAGGCCGATACCGGAAATCTTTGACGTCATGCCGGGGAAATAATCGGCGCACAGCGCCCGCGAAAGGCCGAGGGCTTCGAAATTATAGCCGCCGCGATAGGACGAAATGACCGAGATGCCCATCTTGGACAGGATCTTGAGAAGGCCGGCCTCGATGGATTTCTTGTGGTTGGACAGAGCTTTTTCAACCGTCATGTCGTCGCCCAGAAGGCCACGGTCCAGGCGGTCCAGAATGGCTTCCTGTGCCAGATAGGCGTTTACACAGGTGGCACCCACGCCGATGAGAACAGCGTAATAATGCGTGTCGAGGCATTCAGCTGAACGCACGGTCAGCGAACAGAAGGTGCGCAGGCCCTTGGCGACAAGATGGCTGTGCACGGCACCCACGGCGAGGATCATCGGGATAGGTGCGCGGTTGGGGCCCTGATGCTCATCGGTCAGGACAATGTGCTCACGACCGGATGAGACGGCGATTTCCGCTTGCGAACGGATACGATCCAGCGCGTTTCGCAGGATGTCGCCGGTAAAGTCGTCGTCCTGTTCTTCGATATCGAAGGTACAATCGACGACAGTGACACCTTCACCCATGACATCGAGCATGCGGGTATACATGCCATTGGTCAGGACCGGGCTTTCCAGCAGGAACACATTGGTTTGTGCTTCGTCATCGGCAAGGATATTGCCGAGGTTCTTGAAGCGGGTCTTGAGACTCATCACCCGTTCTTCGCGCAGGGGATCGATAGGCGGGTTCGTGACCTGCGAGAAGTTCTGGCGGAAATAGTGAGACAGCGGACGGTAGCCATCGGACAATACTGCCAGGGGGCTGTCATCACCCATGGAGCCGAGCGCTTCCTTGCCGTCTTCGGCCATTGGCGACAGGATCAGCTCCATGTCTTCCATGGTCAGGCCGGCAGCGGCCTGGCGGCGCAGCAGTTCCGGGCGTTCGAACATGCGTTCTTCAGGGCCCTTGCCGATCTTTTCATCAAGATCGACGACATTTTCCAGCCATTCGGCATAAGGGTGTTGTTGCGAAAGGGCGTCGATGACTTCGCGGTGATTGAAGAACTCACCTGTGTGAAGGTCAACGGCAATCATTCCGCCGGGGCCTACACGGCCACGGTGCAGGACTGTTTCAGATTCCAGTGGACACATGCCGGTTTCCGATCCCACGGCCAGCACGCCATCCTGTGTGAGGGCATAGCGCATAGGGCGCAGGCCGTTACGGTCAAGACCGGCAACCGCCCAGCGACCATCAAAGGCGCAGACTGCAGCAGGGCCGTCCCATGGCTCCATCACGGCGTTTGAGTAGGCATAAAGCCCTTGGTGTGCCGCCGGCATCACGCCTTCGCGCTTGGACCAGGCTTCGGGGATCAGCAATGTCTTGGCCATTGTTGCCTTGCGACCAGCCCGCACGAGCAGTTCGAAGGCGGCGTCGAGGGCAGCAGAGTCAGACGAGCCTTGCTGGATGACGGGTTTGATGTCCTCGCCATATTCACCGAACTGGTCTGAGACCATGCGGATCTCATGGCTCTTCATCCAGTTGATATTGCCGTTGACGGTGTTGATTTCGCCATTATGGGCGAGCATGCGGAAAGGCTGGGCCAGCCACCATTGCGGGAAGGTATTGGTGGAATAGCGCTGGTGATAGATCGCAACGGAGGATGTGAAGCGCTTGTCGCGCAGGTCCGGATAGAATTTGTCGATGTCCTCGGCGAGGAACATGCCCTTATAGATGATTGCCTGTGAGGACATGGAGCAGATGTAGAAATCCGGGATGTTTGCCGCCCGTGCACGCTTTTCGGTGCGGCGGCGGCAGACATACAACATGCGTTCCAGGTCCGATCCTTCGCGTCCCTTCGGGTCACAGAACATGATCTGTGCGATTTCCGGGCGAGACCGGTCGGCTTTTTCGCCGATATAGGACGTGTCGATCGGAACCTGACGCCAGCCATAGACATAAAAGCCCAGACGCAGGATTTCGGATTCAACGATCGTCCGAGCAGCTTCCTGTGCTTTCAGATCGGTGCGGGGCATGAAAATCTGGCCAACACAGATTGGCAGGTCTTCATTCGGCTCATGGCCCGTGTGAATGATCTGTGCCTTGAAGAATTCCTGCGGCACATCCAGTCGGATGCCAGCACCATCACCGGTCTTGCCATCTGCATCGACGGCACCGCGGTGCCAGACAGCCTTCAGGGCACGGATTGCCATCTGGACGATTTCCCGACGCGGTGTGCCATCCATCTGGACAACGAGACCGACACCACAAGCGTCATGCTCATCCGCGCGATTATAAGCATGCGCGTTCTCGAGCGTCTCTCGCATCTGCCGGTATGCTTCCAGCGGGTCGTGGTCTTGTGTGTTGTGTCCATCAGCCATGATGTGCGGCTTTCCTTCTGGGTTCCTGCCTTGCGTCTGCCGGTATCGGGCGCGCTGAGGAAGGAAGAGGCAATGTTATTATTCTGCTGCGGTGACCATCCTGGCGGCGGCCTTGAGATAGCGATCAATTCCAATGGCGGCGTCGCGCCCTTCCTTGACGGCCCAGACGACGAGCGAGGCACCGCGAACAATGTCGCCAGCAGCAAACACGCCGTCAATGGATGTCATCATGGTGCGGTGATCAACTTTCACGGCACCCCAGCGATTCACGGTCAGGGCGGATTCGCCGAACAATTGCGGTAGATCTTCAGGTTCAAAGCCCAGCGCCTCGATGACGATATCGGCCTTGAGGTCATATTCGGAACCCTCGACAGGTTCTGGCGAACGACGACCGGACATATCGGGCAGGCCAAGGCGCATGCGTTGGGCCTTTACGGCTTTGACTTCACCGGTTTTCTTGGTGAGGACGGCGCGGGGGGCTGACAGCCAGTCGAAGGTCACGCCTTCTTCCTCTGCGTTCATCACCTCGCGTTGTGAGCCTGGCATGTTGGCGCGGTCACGACGATACATGCAGGTCACGGACTTGGCACCCTGACGGATGGCCGTGCGCACACAGTCCATCGCGGTGTCACCACCGCCCACAACCACGACACGCTTGCCCTTGGCGTCGAGTTCGCCGCTTTCAAACGCTTCCACCTTGTCACCAAGGTCGCAGCGATTGGAGGTCGTCAGATAGTCCAGTGCCTTGTAGACGCCTGTGGCCCCTGCAACGCCTGGCAATTCCAGCGCGCGGGCATTGTAAACGCCAGTGGCAATCAGCAGGGAGTCATGCTTTTCGCGCAGTTCAGCCAGCGAAATATTGTTGCCGACATCCGCGCCATAGGAAAACTCAACGCCACTATCGACCAGTCTTTGCGTACGGCGAGTCACGATTTCCTTTTCCAGCTTGAAGCCGGGGATGCCATAGATCAGCAAGCCACCTGCGCGGTCATAGCGGTCATAGATGGTGACCTGATAACCCTTGGCGCGCAATTGTTCGGCTGCTGCGAAACCTGCAGGGCCTGCGCCGATGATGCCGACAGACTGGTCCTTTTCACGAGGAGGCTTGATGGGTGTAACCCAGCCCTTCTCCCATGCAGTGTCGGTGATGTAACGCTCAACCGCGCCAATGGTGACAGTGCCGTGGCCGGATTGTTCCACCGTGCAGATGCCTTCGCACAGGCGGTCCTGTGGGCAGATGCGTCCGCAGATCTCGGGCATGTTGTTGGTTGCCGAAGAGATCTCATAGGCTTCTTCCAGGCGGTTTTCAGCGACCAGCATCAACCAGTCTGGAATGTTGTTCCCCAGCGGGCAGCCCTGTTGACAGAAGGGGACGCCACATTGTGAGCAGCGCGAGGATTGTTCGCGTGCTTTTTCGTCGATGAAGTCTGCATAGATTTCGTGGAAGTCCTGCTTGCGCAGGTCAGCGTCGCGTTTTTCCGGCATCTGCCGATCCACGGAGACGAATTTAAGCATGTCTTGCGTCATCAAAGGCAATCTTTTGCAGCTGGTTTAGGCGGAGCTTGCGTCCTAGGGTTTTTTTATGCGTTGCGCAAGGGGAAACAGGGGTATTGGAACCAGGTGGTTCTTATAAAGTTAGAGTCTGGAAATTTATTGGTCAGGCAAACGGTATCTCTCATTCAACATAGTCACCAATTGGGTATTAATTACGCTGGAGTGGTCATGTTGCTGGCGATCAGCACTCAATCATGATTTATCACCTGAAGCGAAAGAATTGATGGTCTGCAGATTGCTGTGTCAGTTGCTCGGTTCCATAGATCGGACAGGTTTCGCCCGTTGGGTGCTTCAGGAGATGAACAGTAATGTCCTATATCCAACTGGCTCTGATAGCCCTGGTTCAGGGAATTACAGAGTGGCTCCCGATTTCGTCTTCGGCCCATGTGCTGCTGGCGGCTGATTTCTTTGGTGCCAAGGGGCGTGATGAATTGCTGATCAATGCAGTCTCCAATCTCGGGACGCTGGCAGCGATGCTGATCTATTTTCGCAAGGATGTTGCAAGCGCCGTAATCGGTGGATTTGAACTGGTGGCAGCGCCTGTGACGAAAGCGCCCCTGTCCAGCGGTGCAAGATTGGCCTTGTGTATCGTAGTGGCGACGCCTTTTGCGCTTGGAATGGTTCTGGTCTCTGAGAAATTGCTGCCAGAAGGCGTTCAGGAGGTATTGCGAGGCAATTATGTCGTTGCTGGCGCGACAATATTCTTTGGCGCGCTTTTGTGGTGGGCGGATTCGTCCGGGTCCCGGACACGCAAAGAAGAAGACATGACGTTGATGCATGCTTTCATTATCGGTGCAATGCAGGCAGTGGCGGCGATCATTCCCGGTACCAGCCGATCGGGCATTACCATGACGGCTGCGCGAGCCCTTGGTTATGAACGGACCGAAGCGGCCCGCATCTCCATGCTGATCGGCGCACCGATCATGGCTGCTGCCGGGCTTTACGGGGCTTATGGGCTGATGAGCGCAGAAGCAGCAGGCGAGGGCATGCTGACGCTTGCCGATGGGATGATTGTGGCCGGTATCGCCTTTGTCTCCGGGTTGGCGTCCATCTGGATGCTGATGTCCCTGCTTGAGCGCATGAGCTTCCTGCCTTTCGTGATCTACCGTTTCATTCTTGGTGCAGTGTTGCTTGCGATGTCGCCACTAATGTTTGGCTGATGGAAACACTGTGCCCCTGTGTCGTGGGGAACCTTCCGGCTTTGGAAACTGTTTACTTTTCAAACAGGCATTCAATCGCTTCGGAGACGCCAGATGTTCAGGACAGTATCCACCGCTTCCTTGCTTATAGTATTCGCTGCAGCACCTGCATTGGCTGAGCCCAGTTACAAGCTGGCTTCAAACACAAACTATTCCACAAGCGATACATCCAGGGTCGCGAAGGCCTCGGATGGGCGGATGGTTCAGTATCATATTGGCGACCATGTGCCGGCGGCGGCATATCGCATTGCCGATTTCAAGGCTTACAATATAGCTTCGCCACCATTGGGCTATTACTATGCGCGCATAGGCTCAGATGTCGTACTGGTAGCCGAAAGGTCCGACCGAATTGAAGAATTCATCTGTCTGGTACTGACCGCAGACTAGATATCAGCTTGTCACACGTCTACGCGTGAGACCTCATCAGCAGTTTCGCGAATCTGAAACTGGCCATATGGCCGGTAGGGCCACAGATATGATGGCACAATTGCCTCTACGGATTCCAGCTCGGTGACACCGAGGTCTTCGATCGTACCAATACTGTCATCACCTGTCAGACCCACCACATTGTCAGTTTTGAGCATACGAACCTGATCGCCTGTCAACGGAGGGGCGTGGAAAGGCCACATCTTGAAGGCGAGGCTGATAGCCATACCCTTGATCTGGGCAATGAAGAATGGAACCGGGATCAGGAAAGGCGAACGGTTGGTCTGCTCACAGATATAGGTCAGCAGTTCCTTGAAGCTGTAGCTACGCGGACCTCCCAGTTCAAAAATGCGTCCCTGCGCGGAGGGGTTATCCAGAGCGGCCAGAATCGCCTCGGCGACATCGCCGACAAAGACTGGCTGGAATCTTGTCTTCCCGCCACCAATCAGAGGCAGGACTGGCGACATCTTGGCCAGCCCGGCGAAACGGTTGAAGAAGCCGTCCTCCGGTCCGAAGATGATGGATGGGCGCAGGATCACAGCCTGTGGCATGTATTCGCGGACGGATTTTTCACCCTCAGCCTTGGTGCGTGCGTAATCTGCCTTGCTGTTTTCGTCCGCGCCAATGGCAGAAATATGGATCATCTGGGAAACGCCGGCGGCCTGTGCCAGCTCTGCGACATTCTTTGCTCCCAGGTGTTGAGAGCCTTCAAAACTCTGACGCCCGCTTTCATAGAGGATGCCGACAAGGTTCAGCACCGCATCGGCACCTTCCAGCGCGCGCTCTACCGAGGGGCGGTTACGCACATTGGCCTGGACGATCTGGACCTGGCCGACTTCACCACCAACGCGCAGATCACCAGCATTCATGGGGTTTCGTACAGCAACGCGTACACGCCATCCGGCCTTGCAGAGAGATCGCACTGCGTAACGGCCAAGAAAGCCCGAACCGCCGAACACTGTAATGAGTTTGCCTGACATGCGCATGGGTCCCGATTGTTGAGACGAGGGGGAAGGCGTGATGGTCTCACCCAATCCCTGATATCGATCTAAGGGCTAAACCAAAATTTGCCGCCCTTGTCCATGCAAAGCCGTGAATGCGTCGCGGATTTGGGTGTGATTTCAGATGGCTTGCCTAGACAAAGCCCAGGCTGGAGCTGCCGAAAGTTGCCAGATTGGGAAAGATCGAGCTGACTTCACGACTGTCCAGTCCGAACCAGCGTGCGAGAGTTGATGCGTATTGCTCAACGGACAATGTCGGTATCAGTCTGCCCTGTTCGGCATCCAGATCATGTTCCAGAACTGATGGCGGAGGGTCGCCATAGATTGTGCGACCATTCACGCTGCCGCCGATAACCAGATGGTGCGCGCCCCAGCCATGATCCGTGCCGTCACCATTGACTGAAAGCGTGCGGCCAAAATCTGATGCCGTGAACAAGACGACGCCATTGGCGATGTCCATTTCGCCAAGCGCCTGATAAAAGGCGGTTATCGCGGCGTCCACTTGAGCAAGTGTGGCGGGAAGGGAGCCGGCTTGTCCTGAGTGGGTGTCAAATCCGCCTTGCGAGGCGATATAGACCTGTCTGCCTGCATCCAGCTCGTCGCGCAGATTGATTGATTGGGCAATCGCCTTGAGCTGCGAGCCGATAAAGGTTTGCGGGAAAGTGGTTGTCAGCGGAGGTGTCTCCGCGAAAGCTTTCGAGAAGAGTTCACTGGCCCCGAGTGCCTTTGCTGACGCATCTGCCATGTCGCGTTCAAAGTAGTTTGCGCGTTGTGAGGCACCGCCGCGATAATGTTCCCGCAGCAGGTCCATGGCCGCACTGGAACCATATGCGGTTCCAAGTAGGCCCGGATTCTCGACGGCTGCAAAACGTGGAGGCCCATCCAGACCAAGTTGGTAGGGCTGGACCAGTTGTCCCGACAGAAACACGTCATGACCGCTTGATGACATCACAGAGAAGGTGGCTTCGCCATTGGCACCGGCCTCAACGGCCCGGTCGGCGATCAGTCCTCCCCAGCCATAGCGAGCGCCTTCCGGTCCGAGGGCGGACCACGTCGATTGCTGGTCATTGTGGGAGAATAATCGTCTTGGCAATGCGCTGGCATCATTGAGAAATTGCTCACGAGTGACAGGTTCGGTCAATGGGCCGACATTTGCGACAATCGCCGCATCACCTGCTTCAAACAAGGCGCGCACACCGGGCATTTCAGGTGGCAGAGCAAAACGACGTTGGTTGAAGCTGTCATTGTTGATCGCGTTGAGTTGCGTGAGGTTTGACCGCTCCCGGCTGGCGGCACCATCACCATAGCCGCCGATCATGGTCTCACGGATACTGGCATAGCTGTCATAGGATGACTGGTCATAGGGCAGGAGCAGATCGTGACAGTCCAGCCCGCCTCGCAGAAACAGGCATACCATCGCCTTGTAGCCGGACGTGTCGGCGGCGTGAGCAGGCATGCGCGGTAATAGCGACAACATTCCTGCGCCGCCAATGGCTGCTGTGGATCTCAGGAAAAGGCGACGGTCAGGTCTGATCATGTTCCGGATCCTCCTATCTCTGTACCAGGAATTCGGGCGTGGTGAGGACCATGTTCACCGCAACGTCCACGCGAATACGCCGATGTTCTTCTTCATTGTCCGGGTTATAGGGCGCGATCGGCATCTCATTGAGAACACCGATGATCCGGGCCTTGGTCTCTTCATCCATCTGCCCGGCAGTCAATAGCAGGTCCAGACGGTCGACCAGCGCTTCCGGGTCGTCAGCCATTGCTGTTTCAACCGTCAGGTCTGGCAGGAAGCCTGTCGTGCGCTCGCCATCCTCATCATATTGCACCCATCCGCGCTGGAAATAGTCCATGAAGGATGCATAGCCGATCACGGTGGACGCGTTGACGATCTGAAGCTCTGGCGCGGTCAGGCCAGCGTCGCCTGTTGCTGTTCCCGGGGCAATGTATCCGGGGCGGTAATAGTTGAAGACCGACGGGGAGCGATAGGGATGCTGGCCGAGGAAATCCGGGCTATTGGCCCATCCCAGCAAGCCCAGTTTGCTGGCGTCGCCGCTATTTACATTCATGGCACGTGCCCAATGGATGAAACGCAATATGGGTTCACGTACACGGCCCCAGCCTGGGTCTGACATGTTGGTATTGACGGCTTCCTCGTCCATGAGCACGGCCGCCAGCGTCGCGGAGAGATCACCGCGGCGACCATCGCCAATCTGTGATCCGTCCAATAGCGTATAGCGGCCATTTGCGAATGCTGTTGCCACGCGCTCGATATAGGCTGGCGAGGGGTGGCTGGTGGTGAAGCGCTGGATCAACTGGCGCGAAATGAAGGGCGGTGTGTTCGGGTGCTCGGCCAGGGTGTCCAATGCGATGCCAATGCTTTCATCACCGCTCGTGCCGGCAGGAATGGTCACACCTAGAAAGCTCTTTTCCTCTTCGGAGTGCCATTCATCGAACATGACAAGGCGACTATATTCAGCATCGTCATCGCGGGTATTGTACCAGTTCCAGAAATTCGAGCCCTTTAGAGACAATCCGGTGAAGACCTTTGCCAGACCTCTGACATCGTCATTTGTGTAAGTTTCAATCGGATTGCCATCTGCGCCGGTGCGAACTTCACCATTCATTTCCAGTTCGACGAGACCGATGGAGAAGAGCTGCATCACCTCGCGCGCATAGTTCTCATCCGGCATGCGACCGCTATAAGGGTCAGCCTTGGCATTGGTCAGATAGGTCAGATAGCCTGCCATGGCGGGTGAATAGGTAACAGCCTCAAGCAGTTCGCGGTAATTGCCGAAGGCGTGTTCGCTGAGAATGTCCATATAGTCAGCGAGCATCAGGTGCCAGCCGCCCAGATCACCTGAATCCGATATCACCATTATCTGCGAAAGAGCGAATGCCATGCGCTGACGTAATTGGTCGTCTTCCTCTACGGCGGCTTGCCAGAAACTGTTTGAATGCAGGTTGTAAACGTCAGTGCCCGAAGCACGCGCAGCCAGTTCCTTGTCCAGAATTCCGGGCAGGTGCTGAAAGCGTGGTTCGGCGATCTGGTCGCGATACCAGCCTGACATGCTGCGTCCGGTCAGTGCGTCGATGTCGGCTTGAGAGGGGCCGAAACTGGCTTGTATGAGCAGCCTTGCGGATTCTTCATTGGTCGAAAGCGTATCTTCTGCGGAAGGTGTCGACGTACCCGATGGAGATGTGGGGGTGGGTGTTGGCGTGGGGCTGTCTCCACCGCCGCCGCCGCCACATGCCGGGGTCATGAGGATCACACCGGCCATTATGGCTGAGCCCAATAGTCTCTTCGTGTGACGCTGCATGCCAGTCCCCCTAGACCAGTGATTGCCCTTGGCGTGGCTGTCTTGGGTCGCATTCGGGAATGCAGCAGCTCTTTGCCCGCAGGAAAGAAAGCCTGATTGGCTTTATGAGTCACATGTTTTTTTGGTTAACCTTGGTTCGGATGGATCATCTGGAGTGTGTCATTCATCAGATACTGGAGAGTTATTCGGTGTGTAGGCCTTGATTGGCTTTCCAATACCACGCAGCGACAGTTCACCGACACTTCTGAGCGTGTCAGGGCAGCCAGCTTCCAGAAACAGGGCCTCGCTGACAAGTAGCCGGGTGCTGGTCTGTTTGTTTGCTGCTTCCAGCCGGGAGGCAATGTTCATGACCTCTCCGATGGCAGTGTAATGAAAGCGATCCTGCGCACCGAAATTACCCACAACGGCGGACCCGCAATCCACGCCGATACGGGTGACACCGACTGTGTGTCCTTTTGCTTTCATGTCCGCCTGGAAAACTAACCCTTCGCGTTCGATGGCGAGAGCACAGTCCAGCGCGCGTCTGGCGTGATCATCCTGTTTCAGCGGTGCGTTGAAAATGGCGATGATGCTGTCGCCAATGAACTGGTCGATCATGCCTTCATGGGCGATGACCACTTGTCCCAACCGTTCAAGATAGGTGCTGAGAAGTTGCGCGCCTTCGGCAGGCGGTAGCTGGTTCATCAGCTGGGTGTAGCCTTCAAGGTCCGAGATGATCACGGAAATCTCACGTGACGTGCCGCCCAGTTCTGGAAGGTCAGGGTTTTCAAGGATCGCGCCCAGAACTGGCGGGGCGACATATTTTCCGAAGCCGCGTACCAGCCGCAGGCGTTCACGGTGATTGCGCAGTCCGGCAGCTGTAATGGTTGCAGCATTGGCGAGGAAAAAGCCGAGCAGGCTGGCACTGGTCATCAAGATGAACCCATTGGCACGCAGGATGTACTGAATGGCCAGAAGGCCGATCATCGCGGCCAAGGTGACAAGTACACATGCGCGCAGCCTGTTTCGGGACAAGACGATACAGGCGAATGACAGGCCGATCATTGCCAGCATGACCGCAAGTTCAAGAGCTATGGGTGCACGGCGGTGGGCATCGCCAGCGAGAATGGTGGCGAGCGCCTGGGCGTGGGCCATGACACCGGGTGCGTGACCGCCTGTTTGCGGTGCGGCATAGCCAGGCAGCAGTATTTCATCGCCGACAATGGATTGGGCGGCCGGGCTGGCGGGCAGGGTGAGGCCGACAATGAGGGTGAGGCCTTCAAGTGCGCCGGGCGGCAGGCGTTCGTCTGTGTTGAGTACCTGTGCATATGAAAACACTTTTGGCGCGGCATCGCCCTTGCGGAAACGGATATAGCGATTGGGCAAGGCTTCGGGCGCTGCGTCAGGTGACAGGAATTGGGCGGTCGCAAAGGCTAGCGTGTCATCAGTGTCAGGAAGGCGTCGCAATCGTCCATCCGGGTCAAGTGGTAAAGAGGCCAGCCCCATCGCGGCGGCGGCTTCTCCCAGAGGGCGGACTGGCCGGGCGACGCTTTCAATGCGCCCCTGCGGCAACAATGTGACGACACGCTCTGCCGCAAGGACGACTGTGTCGAAATCTGAAATGGCCTTGGCAAATACAGCGTCATCCTCCGAGGGCTGGTCGAACACGATATCGAACACGACTGCTCGCGCACCGGCGCTTTTTGCAGCATTCAACAGTTCAGAATGGCGGCTACGCGGCCAGGGCCAACGAATGCCTGCTTCCATGAAGCTTTGCTGGTCAATCGCCACCACGGCTACGGGCTGGTAGTCAGCTTGCTGTGTGGCTGGCTGGCCCATGACATCGCTCAGCCAGAGGTCCATGCGCGTGAGAGTGCCTAAAAGTGTGAGCACGCTCACAGCCATCCAGATAAAAACAACAATAAGATAATCGCGTTGAAGTAATCTGGGAATTCCGGGCATTCCGATCTTGGTTGATGTGGTGCTCATATTGCAGGTTGCCGGAATCAGGTTGGATTTTGCGCCATAATCTACAGTGTAGATCGCGCAAGTCGATGAGGGATAGGGACGTGAACACAATGATCAAGCGCCTCGGGACAGTATGCACGGCAGCCCTGTTGTGCGGATTGGCACTGGAAAATGCCGAAGCAGAGCTTCTCAACGACCGTGAGGGAAACACTCTGGCCGAGATTGTTGAGGTCAAGGGTGATGAGAGTTTCCATCCGGTCGAGATGGAAAACTGGTTGTCCGCATCTGTGACACAGCCGCTGATTGCGGGTGATGACCTGCGCACCGGCCCCTATGGCGGGCTGGCGCTGGCATTTGAGGATCGCACGCAGATCAGGTTGCATTCAGACTCTCGTATGACAATCGCATCGACAGATCAGTCTGATGGTGGTGCGGTGTTCAATCTTGGGCTTGGCCGGATCTGGTCGCGCGCCAGCAAGCCTGACCGTGCCATCACGGTGAATGGTCCAAGTGCCACGGCCGCCATTCGCGGGACCGACTGGTATATGGAGGTCGCAGAAGATGGATCGTCCCGGCTGGTCGTTCTGGATGGCGAAGTGCGCTTTTTCAATGAATTCGGATCAGTGGATGTGCCTGCAGGTGCTTCGGCGCGCGCGCAAATCGGCAGTGCGCCGCAACTGGAACTGATCGTCGAGACAAAGGATCGTCCCCGCTGGGCGCTGATCCCTCGTGGCGATTGGATCAGACTGTTGCCGGTGGATGCCGTGATCGATGCGGCCCAAAAGGAAGCCAGCGCAGATGTCGTCAAGGCGTGGCAATTGGTGGATGAGGGGCGTTTCATCGCCGCCGATGAGGCCGCGCAGGGTCTGCCTGACAGCGAATGGCGCAGATTGCTGGATGCCTATGCTGCCCTGGGGCGGGGAGATCATGACGCGGCCATGTTGGCGCTAGATGCTGGCTACCAGCAGGCCGAACTGAGGCGTCTTGCCAGCCTTCTGAAGGTTGGTGTGGAGATTCAGCGGACGGATCTGACGGCGGCTGCTTCCAAGCTGGATGTAGATCGGCAGACATGGGGCGAGGATGAAAGCTATCTCATCATGGCATCCTGGCTTGAGGCTTATGGTGGGCGATATGATGCGGCCACTCAAAAGGCACAGCGTGCTGCCGAGATTGCGCCGGATGATGTCAATGTTGCGCTCTTGCTGGCGCAGACGGCATTGCTGGATGGGGATGATGAGCGATTTGGAGCCGAGATTGCGCGCGCTCAGGCATTGGCACCGGACCGGGATACTGTCTGGCACTGGACAGGATTTTATCGACTGCTGACGGGTGGAGATGCAGGCCAAGGCGCGAAGGCGGCGTTTGAAAAAGCCGCTGAACTCAACCCGGAAGCTTCCAACGCCTATGTCAATATTGCGGGGCTGGTTGCAATGGAGGGGCGGTTCAACGAAGCTCTGGCGCTCTATGACAAGGCGTTGGCGATAGCACCGGCAAATTCACTGGCGCATGCTGGCAAGGCGCAGACCTATCTGATGATGGATCGGCTGGATCTGGCAGAGGCAGTCCTGACGCCTGCGCTGGATGTGGACCCGACAAATCCTGAATTGCTATCCGCCGAAGCTGTGCGGGTACTGCTATTGGGTGACCCGGATGCGGCGTCTGACCTTGCTGGCAAGGTGATCGCGGCCAGCCCGGATCGACCCGGATCTGCGGAACTCGATGCTGTTTCGCATTGGCACGCCGAGCGCCGCGATGTCGCGCTGAAGGTGATCGGCAATGCGGTGAGGCTCGATGGCAATGCGCCGGGGACTGCGCAGATCGCATCGATCATGTCGCAGGATCAGTATCTGGCCGGGCAAGGTATCGAATATGCCCGCAAGGCCTGGGATGCCAGACAGCGCAATCAGGATGCAGGTCTGATCCTTTTGCCAGCCAGCCAGAACGGGCGGTTGGATATCAGCTCTGCGTTTCTGAACCTTGGGCTTTCGGCGCAGGGGAATTACTATACCAGCCTGGCGGCGTCGCCTTATGATCCCAATACTGCATTCGGTCTGGGACGCCAGCTTGGCGGATCGCAAGCGGGTGTGTCGAGCAATGCGCTGGGTCTCATGCTTGATCCGATGTCGGTCTCCTATCCCAATCGTCACGCCCAGTTCCAGCTGGAAAACCGGCATGAGCAGACGGTGGGCACGAATGTTTCCATGGGCGAAGATGGTGCCTATGGCGTGAGTGGTTATGTGGATGCAAACGGCATTTTCCGTCCTGGTGCAAATCCGGTGGCCTATGGCGGTTATCTGTCTGTCGGTCAAAATGACGGCGCGTTGGATAATGACGCCTCGGAAAATGTGTTCCTGTCCTTGCGTGCGGGCACGAAAATGAATGGCCAGAACGCTTTTCTTTTCCGGTCGTCATTCACGCAAACAGAAACCGAACTGCCGGGCGCAATTTTCAATCCTGATCCGGATGATGTGGATGAAAAATCCAACGCCGTATTCGAGCTGGGATATACGCGCACCAATGCCTGGGATGATCGCTGGATGTTCAGGATCACCGGGGCTGTTTCGGACCGGACTTTCTCCAACCCCAGTGCACCCGGCGCGACTGTCAGCGATCTGGACTATTCACTGGTCAATGCCTTTGGCCTTGAGGGCGCACAGGCGCTGGCCGCGCGCGGTATCTATGACACGGCGTTCAGTGATCAGGACGGATATCTGTTCGTGCTGGCCCCGTTTGGAACTGTCCCGGTGACCGAGCAATTGGGGCTGACCTTGCTGCCCTATATGGATGATGATGACCTGACACGTCGTATCGAGGAGGATTCGAACACGCTGTCCATCCAGTCACGTCGCCTGAAGCGTTATGGCGATTTTGATATCAGCTATGGTCTGGAATATGGCCGGTTTGAATCAGAGACAGACTATACCGAAGCCTTCTTCATCACGACGAACTTTGCGGGTGTCGTGGATCTGGACGCGCCGGATGATTTTCCGATCATCGAAACCGGGATTCTCAGGGATGTGACTTATGGCCAGGAAGTGGATTCGGAAGATATCAGCGCGCATCTGTTTGCACGCTGGAATGCCAGTCGCAATCTGATCATCGAAGGTGGGGTGTTTTTCTATGACTATGATTCAGAAATCCGCGTGCCTCTGATTGATCTGACCTCGACCACCAAACAGGAGGAGTGGGACCCGCGTTTTGGTCTGTCTTATCGTGGTGATGGCTTTCAGTTCCGCTTTGCGCATCAGACACTACGGTCTCTGGCGGGCATAGACACCATCGCGCAGGTGGGGACCGTTTATCTGGCCCCGACCAGCCCCGGCGCGGTGTCGTTTGATTCTATCGAGTCCAATCTGGCGCGCCTTGATCTTGAGCTGACGGATCGGCTGTTCTTCAGCGTTGAGGGTGAGTTGCAGGACCTTGAACTGGTGGGTGCCTCCTTTGGCAATCAGCGTCTCGAGCAGAACATGTTCCTGGTGAACGAGGCAGAGATCCAGCGCCTTGCCGTAGCCGCGAACCTCATCGTTACGGACAATGTCGGATTGTCGGCCACACTCACCACGCGTGACCATGAGGTCAGTGATGGCGGTGTGTTCGATGGCCAGCCCTTACCCTTGCTTTCGGATGTCAGCGCATCTCTTGGCATGTCCTGGGTGGATCCAAGGTTCTTCCGGGTCGATGCAGGGTTGGGCTATGATGGCGAGCGCGAGGGATTTCTGGGAGGTGGATATGAGCTGGACCCGACCTTCACGGCATCTGCGTCGATCTCGAAGGAAACCCGTGACAAGCGCTGGTCCTTCGGTGCCGGTCTTCGCGGCATCCTGAACGACACGCAGGAAATCGCGCCGGGTGTTGAACAATCACCCATCACAGCAAGCCTGTCTCTTGCTCGCCGCTGGTAGGGGGTGTTCGCAGAATATTGGTCCCGTGTGAGCTGTCTCACATCGCGGGCCATCAAATGAGTGTTTCCTGTTTCTGACGCCGCAAGACGGCCCTTTCAGTTTCAGGAGACACGACAATGAAGATCGCAACATCCCTCATCACCGTCGCCATCGCATTGGGCACTTTTGCCGGTGTCGCACAGGCTCAATCGCTTGAATCAAGACTAGCGGGCGGTGCACCCAACGCTAATGGGTTCATGTCGCCCAATAACCCCGCAACGCACCCGACGGGTGGAAGGCAGTCCATGCCCGACAGCCGCACCCTGATGCAGAAAATGGCGGGTACCTGGACGATCAGCACGCGGATGGGCTCGAATACCGCGACTTATTCTCCGGATGGTCGTTTGCAGGGGCAGGGCAAGCCGGCCAATTCTCCGCGCCCGATCCGCTTTAGCGGACAATGGCAGGCAGTGCCGCTGGATGCTGACTGTTTCAAGCTGTCTGTCCGCCTGGATGGCATGCGTCAGGCTGCTCCGCCGGAAACACTATGCTTCCAGCCGGATGGCAATCTTTACAACCAGACAGCCCAGGCGATGGCATATCGCGTACGCTAGGGAGCAAAACCCTTCTCCCGAAATTGGGGAGGGGGGGGTGAAAGCATATTGATTTACTCTCAGATTCCAGCCTGTTGCACTGCCCCCTCAACCCCGACCCTTCTCCCCGGGGTGGAGAAGGGTCGGGGCGTTTGAGAGCAAAATGCTTGTAGATAGCTCTGTGGTTTGCACTCAAATTCAAGATATGGCGATGAGGTCTATTAAAATAGAGCATTCATGCGGGTACAGGCCCCCGAAATATTTGAGCAAGACAATCTAGCGAAACTGAGAATTGAATTCATCATGACCAGAACGTCGAAGGTTGATTTACGATCTCGGCTTTCTGGCGCAATGCGAAAAAAATCGCCAAACGATCGGAAACTTCCTAATATTCTCGGTAGAATAATTAAACTTAATTCACCTTAGAACAATTTGAGCGGTAAGAATTTTCGACTGAAACGTTCAAAAGAAATAAAAATACGGGAACCAATGCGGAACACGTGAGGATTGAGCTGTTGAGAACGTAATGGGAACTTAACGTTTTTAATGTTTTGTTAACTACTACATGTTGGTACCCTGCTTTAAAATATGCCCATATATTTGAATGGGCTTGACGTTTGCTCTGATTTCTAAAACGATAACGCTCGGAGTGCGGCTAACACTCCGAGCGTATAGTATATCTTTAACTCGTGGCCGAGCTAAGGCATACCAGAATCACTACTCAGAATCGAAATGGATAGTGCTGTCAAGGCTTGGGCACATTGATCTTGAGGAGATCAATATGGCTACTTGTACCGGTCGCAACGGCGACAATTGGGAACTCTATCGAACTGCATCAGGTTGGCGTTGGAGGCGAACTGCTTCCAACGGCCGGATAGTGGGTGCTTCCACGGAAGCCTATGTTAATCGGTCCGACTGCGAAGCTAACGCAAAGCGCAACGGCATGGATTGCAACCCCAAGTGATTGATCGACTTCGGCGTGACTGAAGTCTCGCCGAAGTCATTTTACCTAGTTCATCACGTTGGGTTTGCCGATCATGTTGATAGGGACGCCATTGAGGGTGAGGGTTTCACCTTCCACGGCGACATCGACATTGTCGCCATCCTTGATGCGCCCTTCCAGGATCATGCGGGCGAGGGGGTCCTGCACCTCTTTCTGGATGACACGCTTGAGCGGGCGCGCGCCATAGACCGGATCATAGCCCTTGTCGGAGAGCCATTGCATGGCTGCCTCGTCGAGCTGGATGGTGATGCGGCGGTCAGCCAGCAGCTTTTCCAAACGCTTGAGCTGGACCTTGACGATGCGGTCGATCTCCTTGCGGCCCAGCCGTTTGAAGAAGACGATTTCGTCGACACGGTTGAGGAATTCCGGCCTGAAATGGGCGCGGATTGCGTCCATCACGGTGTCCTGCGTGGCGGCGGAGATATCGCCCTCTGATGTGTCCTCGGCAAGGGCGTGGGCCCCCAGGTTCGAGGTCATCACGATGAGGGTGTTGTTGAAATTGACCGTGCGGCCCTGACCATCGGTCAGCCGTCCATCATCAAGCACCTGAAGCAGCGTGTTGAAGACATCCGGATGGGCCTTTTCGATCTCGTCAAACAGGATCACCTGATAGGGGCGACGGCGTACAGCCTCTGTCAGGGCTCCGCCTTCCTCATAGCCGACATAGCCCGGAGGCGCGCCGATCATGCGGGAGACCGCGTGCTTTTCCATATATTCCGACATGTCCAGACGCAGGACGGCGCTTTCATCGTCAAACAGGAACTCAGCCAGCGCCTTGGTGAGTTCGGTCTTGCCGACGCCGGTGGGGCCGACAAAGATGAACGATCCAATGGGGCGGTTGGGGTCCTGCAAGCCTGCACGAGCGCGGCGTACCGCATTGGACACCGCTTCGAGCGCGTCGTCCTGTCCGACCACGCGGGCACGCAGGTTTTCCTCCATGGCGAGGAGCTTTTCGCGCTCACCCTCCATCATCTTGTCGACAGGCACACCGGTCCAGCGGCTGACGACAGAGGCGATGGCTTCTTCATCCACGACCTCTTTCACCAGGCCCTGCTTTTCTTCGGCCTCGGGGTCACCCTCGGCAGAAGCGATCTGGCGTTCCAGTTCGGGGATGAGCGAATATTTCAGCTCTCCGGCCTTGTCCCAGTCAGAGCGGCGCTCGGCATCGGCCAGCTCGGCGCGGGCGCGGTCGAGCTGTTCCTTGGCCTGGGTGGCACCGCCAAGGCGGGATTTTTCAGCCTGCCAGGCAGTCGTGATCTCGTCGGACTGGGCCTGAAGGTCGCCGATCTCGGCGGAGATCTTGGTCAGACGCTCCTTGGAGGCATCATCCTTTTCCTTCTTGAGGGCCTGCTGTTCGATCTTGAGCTGCATCAGGCGCCGGTCGATCTCGTCGAGTTCTTCCGGCTTGGATTCAACCGCCATGCGCAGGCGGGCGGCAGCCTCGTCCATCAGGTCGATGGCTTTGTCCGGCATGAAGCGGTCGGTAATGTAGCGGTTGGACAGGGTGGCGGCGGCCACGATGGCGGCGTCCGAGATGCGGATTCCGTGGTGCACCTCGTATTTTTCCTTCAGTCCACGCAGGATGGAGATCGTGTCCTCGACGGAGGGTTCCTCGATGAACACCGGCTGGAAACGACGGGCGAGGGCGGCGTCCTTCTCCACATGCTTGCGATATTCATCCAGCGTGGTGGCGCCGATACAGTGCAGNTCNCCNCGTGCNANNGCNGGCTTGANNAGGTTGGNGGCNTCCATNGCNCCATCGGATTTTCCNGCACCNACCAGCGTGTGCATCTCGTCGATGAACAGGATGATCGAGCCTTCTGCATTGGTAACTTCTGTGAGGACGGCCTTGAGGCGTTCCTCGAACTCACCACGATATTTGGCGCCGGCAATCAGCGAGCCCATGTCGAGGGAGAGCAGGCGTTTGTCCTTCAGGCTGTCAGGCACATCGCCATTGACGATGCGCAGGGCCAGGCCCTCGGCGATGGCGGTTTTACCGACGCCGGGTTCACCGATCAGGACAGGATTGTTCTTTGTGCGGCGTGAGAGGACCTGTATGGCGCGGCGGATTTCCTCGTCACGGCCGATCACAGGGTCGAGCTTGCCCGCGCGGGCAGCGTCTGTCAGGTCACGCGCATATTTGGAGAGGGCCTCATAGCCTTCCTCAGCATTGGCGCTGTCTGCGGTGCGGCCCTGGCGCAAATCGGAGACGGCCTTTTCCAGCGCCTGTGCAGTGACGCCAGCATCTTTCAGGGCTTGCGCGCCCTTGTCATTGCCCTTGGCGGCGGCCACCAGCAGGCGCTCGACCGTGACAAAGGCGTCTCCGGCTTTTGTGGCGTCTGCCTGCGCAGTGGTGAAGAGCGCGGCGGCACCCTGGCTGAGCGTGAGTTGTCCGGCGCCGGAGCCTGAGACTTTCGGGATGGCGTTCAGCGCGGTCTCGACGGCCTGCTGGGCCTGTTCGGGACGTCCACCAGCGGCGCGAATGAGGTTTGCAGCAAGCTGGTCACGTTCCTTGAACAGGGTCGCGATGATGTGTTCTGAGCTGAGTTGCTGATGGCCTGATCCAACAGCGAGTGTCTGGGCTTCACCCAGGACGGTCCGGGCGCGGTCCGTGAATTTTTCCATATCCATGTCTGGTCCCCTTTTATAGGCGGAATGTGACGCTCCATTCGCCGTATTGAACGCACGAACTGAACGAAGGTTGACGTTATGAAGCTCCCGATATCGGCAAGCTTCACAGGATATATGGGTATGGATCTGGCGTGCTCAAGCATACACCCGGCATTCCATCCGGGGCGCTTGGTCGCATGGTGCAAGGGAGGCTAAAGCCCGGCGTGGCGCAATTGCTGATGGCGCAGATTTTCCCACCCACGGCGGATATATTTGCGCGCAGGCTTCTCGACGACATTGGTAACAGGCACAGCGATGATCGTGACCATCACCACCATCAGGAAGCTGGTGAGCAAAGTGGGATGGAAGGTGATTCCAGCCATCGACAATATCTCGACCGTCAGCGTGTAGATTGGAGCATGCAGCAGGAACACGGCGTAGGAATAATCACCCAGGCGCTGCATGACTGGGTGGGACAGTCCGGTTGGTTCATGCATGTGATCAAGGCGGGCGAGTCCCATGATCATGAAGGATGCACCAAGGCCGATCAGCGGCAGGCCCCATTCATTGATGGCGCTGGCTCCGGCGATCAGGATGCCAAACATGGTTGCAATGATGGCACCTTCACGACCGCGGGTGAAACCGGAATAGGCCACTCGGGCGCACACACCGCAGAAGATCATGATCGCGCCACGCAATGCGCCCCAGTCCGTGACAGCTGTGTTGAGTGGCAGATTGAAATAATGCCGACTGAAAAGCTCTGCCGCGATGATCGAGAATATCCCGACAGCGAGCATCACCCATGGCATTCGTTTCAACAGGTTTGCAATCGCAAGGAATACAGGAAACAGAAGATAGCCGCCGATTGCAGCAGAAACAGCCCAGGCCGGGAAGTTCCAGGCATTGGTCTCTGTGACCCCAAAGGATTGCAGGAAAAACAGGCTGGCGATCAGATCGCTGAGTGGATAAGGGTTTTCAGGCGATTTTCCGACCAGTGAACCAGCAAATATGTAGCAGGCGACCAGCGCCAGGGCGAATAGATATAGCGGGTATATTCGTGCCAACCGAGCGACGAGAAAGTCGACATAGCTGAACGAGACCTTGCTACGGTTCCAATAGACATGTGTCAGGACGAAACCGGACAGGACAAAGAAAATGTCGACACGAGCCGCACC
>PAQI01000016.1 GCA_002709235.1 Hirschia sp. | reverse complement strand
AGTATGCACCTTACCGATGTCTGCGTCCAATAAAATTTTCAACGGATAGCTGAAAATCGGTAGGAGGATCTGTACGAAAAGCTCTCATTCTTAGCTACGGTCCGTCATATATGTTACAATATTACGCAAATGATAATAAAAAATCAGAATCGATCAGCGATCAGGCTGGTGTATGATGTATGTTGTATGGTTGATGCCGAGAGCGAGCGGCGAGTTGTGCGTTGGGAAAAAGTGTGTTTGTCGTTCGTCGTTTACTGATTTGCAACCTGTAGCCTGTACATCTGTACTTAGCCCCACGCACCACGCGTGATGCTACACCTGCGATGTACAGGATACAGAGGATACATGCAGTATGCTTGGCAGCCCGCTCACGCAGGGGCTCGAGTTGAGAGGATCAATCTGGGCCAGGCAGAGCTAGCAGCACTAGCAGTGACGGGCGCAGATGTGGATCTGCGCGGTGTGCTTAGATGCCCGACGGCTTGGAGCGCGTGAAAATGTCAAGCATCTCCGACTGCGACAGGATCTGATCAAACATCATCGATCTGGCCATGTACCCGGGCGGGTCTCGCGGCCTTCATTTTCCTTTTTCAGGCGACCAAAGCGGCGGCGCATCACCTCGCGCATCATGCCATAATCATCGCCCGGCTCGATGCTTTCATCCCTGATGTTGAACTTGCGATAGCTGGATTTGTCATAGCCATCCGGCGTGGCGACGATCATGCCGCCGACCATGTTTGTGCCCTGTATGTGAGAGTTGTCGTAAACCTCGATGCGGCGTGGCGGCTCAGGCAGGTCGAAGGTTTTCTGCACGGCGGCGAGAATGCGCGTCTGGCTCTGGGTTTCGGCCAGCTTGCGGCCAAGCGCTTCGCGGGCATTGGTGGCGGCCTGTTTGACCAGATCCAGCTTTTCGCCGCGCTGGGGCGCACGGATTTCGACCTTGTGATCGGCGCGCAGTTCCAGCGCATCTGCGATCAGGTCCGACTGACCTGGCTCGATGGAGGTCAGCACCAGTTTTGGCGGCGGGCGGTTGTCGTAAAACTGCACGAGAAAGGCGGCCAGCACGTCCTCGGGCGCATCGTCGCTGTCATGGCGTGGATAGAAGGCATTTGCGCCCCAGTTCTGGCCCGCCCGGAAGAAGAAGGCCTGAATGCAGGTCTGACCGGCCTGGCTTTCAATGGCGAACACATCAGCCTCATCAATCCCGGCCGGGTTGATGCCCTGGCTTGCCCGCACGGCGGCCAGCGCCTTGATCCGGTCTCGCAGGCGGGCGGCGGTTTCAAATTCCATCTGCCCGGCGGCCGATTCCATGTCGGCGACGAGTTGCTTTTGCAGATTATCCGCCTTGCCACGCAGGAAGTCTGCCGCCTGTTCTGTCAGCGCCCTGTAGTCGGAGATCGAGATCTCGCCAGTGCAGGGCGCGGCGCAGCGTTTGATCTGGTGCTGCATGCAGGGGCGAGAGCGGCCCTCATAGGTGCTGTCAGTGCAATTGCGCAGCAGGAAAGCCTTTTGCAGCGTGTCCAGCGTCTGGTTGACAGCACCGACAGAGGCAAAGGGGCCGAAATAATCGCCCTTTATGCTCTTGGAGCCGCGATGCTTGGTGATCATCGGTGCGACATGGTCACGGCGGATCAGGATATAGGGAAAGCTCTTGTCGTCGCGCAGCAATATGTTGAAGCGAGGCTTGAGCCGCTTGATGAGGTTGGCTTCCAGCAATAGCGCTTCGGTCTCGGTTTCGGTGACCACGAATTCCATGGCCCGGGTCAAAGAGATCATGCGTGCGATACGCTGTGTATGGCCGCCCAGCTTGGCATAGCTGCCAACGCGGTTCTTCAGATTGCGCGCCTTGCCAACATAGAGCAGCTCCTGATCCGCCCCAAACATGCGGTAGACGCCTGGCTTGTTTGGCAGGCGTTTAAGCTGGTCCCTGATAATGTCCACGCCCGATAGACGGGGGGCAGGGGTAGAAGGTGCGCTCGAATCAGTCATGTTATGAATATGTAGGTTCGCAAGCGCTAGGCAAACCTTACCAAACAGGTCACTTCTTTTTACACTTGGCTTAATGCTGCCTATACGAAGCTTTGTTACCGTGTCTTAGATTGAGGGGAAGTTGTTTCGTCCGAAGAAGGCGAATTGTGGGAGAGGGCAAGAGATGGGTTTCAAAGATGTGACCGTCCTTCTGGTCGAAGACCATGCGAATATGCGTGTGTTGTGGCGGACGATTCTGCTTGGATTCGGCATTCGCAAGGTGCTGGAAGCACCGGATGCAACCAGCGCCTTTGAAATCCTGCGTGACGATACGGTGGATGTCCTGATCGTGGACTTCAACCTGGAAGGGCTTTCCGGTGCGGAACTGATGCGTTTGATCCGCCGTAGCGATGATATGCCATATATGATCCCCGCCATTGCCTGTACGGCCGACACGCGTCGCAGCACGCTCAAGGAGCTGGTGAATGCGGGTGTGGATGAGGTGCTCGCAAAGCCGGTATCTGCAGAGCAGGCCTGGAAGAAACTCTCGGCAGTCGTGAACAATCGCCGTAAATTTGTCAGCACACCGCTTTATCTGGGACCATGCCGTCGGCGCAAGGACCAGCATTACTCTGGACCAGATCGTCGCAAGGCCGTGGTTGAAACCGAGCAAGACTAGCGGTTAACGCGCGTGGTGAAATCTGTGGGCACCGGCTTATCCAATCGAAATCGCTTTATGGTCTAATTCAGTCAGTATCGGAATGTCTCGCAAATGACCACTTTGCCGGTTTTCCGGATGTTTGAGGGTTAGCAAGTGTCGCGGCTTCGCAATGTCAGGATCATGGTTCTGGACGATCATCGCAACATGCGGATGTTGTGGCGCGGCATGTTGCTGGGGTTTGGAATACGAAACGTCATTGAGGCGGGCAGTGCCAGAGATGCGCTGGAACAGCTGCAGCAAACCGATGTGGACGCGATCATTGTCGACCATCATCTGGGCGATATGACGGGTTCAGAATTCGTGGAAGTCCTGCGCAAAGGGTCAGATAGCCCGGCACCGCATGTGCCGATCATTGCCTGCACGGCGGATACGCGCCGCGTGACGATCAGGCTGATGATCGATGCTGGTGCCGATGAGATCCTCGCCAAGCCGGTATCGTCCCAGCAGGCATGGGACAAGCTCGTCACGGTTGTAAACAACCGCCGGAATTTCGTGCGTTGTGGTGAATTTTTCGGACCAGATCGTCGTCGGCGCAAATCACCCTATTTCGGGGATAATGAGCGCCGTGAGGTGCGGGATTCCGGTTGCTTCATCGACTGACTGATTGACTATGGTGTGATGAACACCAGACCGGCCGTAAAGCTTCCCACGACAACCATGCACAGCATGACAAGACCGTGATTGGTCTGCGCGGCGGCATAACGGCGGCGGGTGCGTGGTGGGCGGGCTGCTAGATACCCCAGAAAAACAATAAGCCCTAGAATCAATACGAGTTTCTGTAGGTCTGTCCAATCTGCGAATGGTGCGTAAACCTGTGCGGATACGCGTTCGAACAGATCCATGAGGTAATGCCGTGTATCGTGTACGGCTTGTTCGTAAACAGTCATGACGGCCCTTTCCATTCGATGCACCAATCTGGCGCGTCTCAAGCTCTCATACTCGTGTAATGCGAGAACTGGGCCAGCAGATGCACTTCAAAGGGGAACCTGCCTGTCATCTGGCGTCCCCTCCGGATGACAGGCAGGCAGTTGCGGCGTCCCGTCCCCGGACGGTTGCTCCTGATGGATGCGACAGCACGTCAATCCGCACTCATGCCGCATTCGATCAGGCCCGCCGCGAACGCCGCTTTCCGGGACGATCAGGCTTACACACACAAAACAGCCTGTTGACCGCGCAGATGAAGAGAGAGGGCCTTCCGCGCGGCTCGTCACACCAGACGATCAGTTCTCACCCGGAAGGGAGAGATCCTGTGAAGCAGTGCGTCCCGCAACCCGGTTTGGGGCTGTCAATAAGGCTGCGGGACGCTTCAGGAAGCCAGCGAGCCGGTCGGCAAAGCTGAGCATTCCTGAATTGGGGTGACTGGAAAATAGGGAGAAGGGCCGGGCATGCGCGATGGGCGCTTCTGCGTTTGGCCTGAAGACTACCGGCTTGAGCATTTGGTCGCCTTTCATGGCGGCCAGGTCTCGCGGTGTGGTCTGAATGGTCTGTGCCATGTTTCGTCCCCTTCTTGTATTCGCCTGTCCTTGAGAAGAAGAACATCATCCGACCACGGCGGAAGAAGGGTGCGAATGGGGTTTATTGGCCAGCAATCAGGCCAGATGGCCGCAAGCCGGCCATGAATGTCGCCTGAATAAGGCGTTAAGGCCGTGTTGCCGCCTCATGGCCCCAATTCGCCAATGGGGCGAGATGTTACCTGGGGCGCACGCAGATGGTAAATCCGTAGAATTCACCATCAATGTGCTTTCATTATTGTTCCGAGTATGAAAAACGGAGCTCAGGATTATACACACGCCACCTCAATGCCCATCAGGGAGATATATGCCATGCCATCCGCACCGCTTTCAGACGCTCTCAGCCGAGTCCAGCCATCTGCGACCATTGCTGTGACCAACAAGGCGCGCGAACTCAAGGCAGCGGGACAGGATGTCATCGGGCTGGGTGCAGGTGAGCCTGATTTCGATACGCCGGAAAACATCAAGCAGGCGGCCATCAGGGCGATTGAAGCCGGGCACACCAAATATACGGCCGTAGATGGTATCCCTGAGCTGAAACAGGCCATCATTGCCAAGTTCAAGCGCGACAATGAGCTGGATTACGCCATCAACCAGATTCATGTCGCTCCGGGCGGCAAGCCGATCATCTACAATGCGCTGCTGGCGACGCTGAACCCCGGCGATGAAGTGGTGATCCCCACGCCTTACTGGGTCTCTTATCCTGACATGGTCTTGCTGTGCGGTGGTGAGCCTGTCTTTGCCGAGGCCAGCGCGGCCGACAAATACAAGTTGAAGCCAGAAGCGCTTGAAGCTGCAATCTCGCCCCGGACCAAATGGCTGATCCTGAACTCACCCTCCAACCCCTCAGGGGCGGCTTATACCGAAGCCGAGCTCAAGGCGCTGGGTGAAGTGCTCAAGCGTCACCCGCAGGTCTGGATCCTGACCGACGACATGTATGAGCATCTTGTCTATGATGATTTCCAGTTCAAGACGATCGCACAGGTCTGTCCGGAGCTTTATGAACGCACGCTGACCATGAATGGTGTGTCCAAATCCTACGCCATGACCGGCTGGCGTATTGGGTATGCGGGCGGTCCGGCAGATCTGATCAAGGCGATGGCCAAGGTCGAGAGCCAGACTACATCGAACCCATGCTCGATCAGCCAATATGCAGCTGTTGAAGCCCTGAACGGTCCGCAGGATTTCATTGCCGAGCGCAATGAAGTGTTCAAGTCGCGCCGTGACCTTGTGGTGTCCATGTTGAACCAGGCCAAGGGGCTGGAATGCCCGACGCCTGAAGGCGCGTTCTATGTCTATCCGACCTGCGCAGGCGCGATCGGCAAGACATCAGCGGGCGGTCGCCTGATCGAGAATGATGAAGACTTTGCCGGGGCCCTGCTGGACGAGGAAAAGGTCGCGGTTGTGTTTGGCTCAGCCTTTGGCCTGTCACCGGCTTTCCGGATCTCCTATGCAACATCGACCGAAGCGCTTGAAGAGGCGTGTAGCCGTATTCAGCGTTTCTGCGCCGGGCTTCGCTGACCGACGATTTCAGTCCTTGGAACCACAATGCGCCCGCTTCGTTTGTTCGAGGCGGGCGCGACATTTTGTGCTAGTCTATTGAAATCCGGCATTCATTACCCAATTTAGAAACCTTCTAAACAAGGAGCATATAACATGGACATTGGAATTCCCGAACCTGACCGCAAGGAAATCGCAGACGCACTCTCGGACGTGCTCACCGAGACCTATGCGCTTTATATCAAGACACACGGTTATCACTGGAATGTAGAAGGCCCGCAATTTTCGACCTTTCACGCTCTTTTCATGACGCAATATACAGATCTCTGGAACTCGCTTGACGAGATTGCCGAGCGGATCCGTTCACTGGGCTTTTTCGCACCATCGGGGGCGGCCATCTATAGTGGCGCAACGATCAAGGCCGATAATGACGTCCCGGAAGCGCTTCAGATGATGTCCAATCTGGTGTCTGACAGCGAGACCGTTATCCGCACTGCGCGCAAGGCGCTGCAACTGGCCGCTGACAAGGGCGATGACGCCACCGCCGATCTGATGACACAGCGCGTTGCCGTGCTCGAAAAATCCGCATGGATGATGCGCGCTCATTTGAAATAAGGTTTCCGTTACAACGCAAAAAGCGTGCTCTTGCATTTTAGGAAGAGCGCGCTTTTTTGTGTGGAATGTCGTGCGGGGAAGGGATGCTTACTCGCTATTCCCCATAATCCTTCTTCCATTGCACCGTGACGCGGGCGTCGCCGTCCTGCTGGAATTCAGTGCCGATCTCGATATTGTCACGCGGGGTCCATTCCACGGCGATATCTGCGACACTGCCGGGGCTGGTGCGAAATTCCAGATAGACATCATCAGCCAGATAGCGCCCGGCACCGACGCTGGCATTGCCCTCGGCATTGGATGAGACAGTCAAGCGGTCCAGCCCGACTGCATTGCGGATTTCACCCAAGGGGTTCAGGCCACCACCGCCGCCCGTCATCGTGGCGAGGGCAGCTGCCAATTGAGCTGCTTCCAGTGCGGACAGTTCCGCAGCTGAACGTCCAAACAACAGACGCGCCAGGATCTCATCTTCGGGCAGGGATGGGCTTGAGCTGAGGATCAGTTCAGGGTTGGTGACCGTGCCGCCAATGCGCAGATATGACGTTACCCCATCAGAAGACCGCGTGGCCTCAAAATCCAGCAAGGCGTTTTTCGGTTTTCCCTTGAAATTGACTGAACCCTTGTCGAAGTCGAAACGCTGTCCGGCCAGTTCAAAGCCTCCACGTACAACATTGGCCTGTCCGATCAGTGCCAGATCCGACATGCGGCCACGCACTGCGATATCCGCAGACATTTCGACATCCAGACCCATGCCCTGGATATAGGCCTTGTTGGGGGCTTTCAGCTTGAGGTCGATGGTGACGGGGAAGGTGCGTTCTGGCGGCGCTTCCTCTTCTGGTGTGGCCTGTTTCTCTTCTTTGTCCGGGAAGGTCACGTTGACGGTCGGGATCTGGGTGCCGGCAGTCAGGGTGGTGATATCGAGCAGGGCACGCTCAGCGGTCAGTTCACCTGTGATTGCTGCACCTTTTTCCGTTTTCTCCATCTTCGCCCGGCCAGCCAGTTGCAATTCCTGGCCATTGCGCTTGATCGCCACGAAATCCTTGAAATCGAGATACAGGGATGATGCACCGATCTGGTCGAGATTCATGGAGCCACGCCCGGAAATGCTACCGCCATCGACACCGCGAGCGGTTACACTATCCAGAGTCAGTGCCTGGCTGTTGAAATCGGCTGCCAATGAGATGTCGCGCAGTCCTACGCCTATGCCGGCATGTTCGAATTCACCATTCTCGAAGGTCAATCGGCCTGTGGGGCGCATGGCCGATATGATGGCATCATCGCGGGCGACCAGTTCGAAATCGCCATCCAGTTCCACGGTTTCAATACCGACCAGCGTCCATAACGGTCCAAGATGCCCTTTGCCGTCAATGGCATAGGCAATGGCATCCTGTTCGGCGTCAAACTGGGGAAGACCATTGGCGACTCGAAGCGGCACGGTGGCATTTCCGGTGATCGACAGATCATCCTCGCCGGTAAGATTCAGGTCGAGTGCCCATTGATTGTCACGCGTAGCGGCATTGATGGCGATCTGCATGACCGGCGAGCCTTCGGTGACGCGCTCCAACCCATCCAGCTTGATCGTGACCGTTCCTTCGCCCTGATCAGCCTGTCCGCGCCATTCTGCATTGATGGCTGCATTTCCCTTTACATCGTTGCGCCCGGCCAATGCGGCAGCGCGCTGAATATCAATGCCGGTGGCCTGGAGTTGGGCTGTAAGGCCAGAGGTTTCACTGTTACGCTCCACGGTAAGGGCGATCTCACCATTGAGAATATCCAGCCGGGTTTCTGCTTCCAGCCCGGTATCGGTCAGTTGCAAGGTGAGAGGGGAGAGAGTGCGTACAGGCTCGCGATCATAACTACCATCCAGGCTTGCCGTGATGATGCGTGCCGTTTCCTCCTGTTTCACATCTGCATTCAGCGCCAGCGCCAGTGGAACCCTGCGTAGTCCTGAGGCTTGCGTGCCCTTTGCGTTTGCCGTGATTTTAAGGTCGGCAGGAACACCGGCGATGGTAAACCGGGCGTCATCCAGCGCGATGGTATCGGTTGACAACTCATCAATGCGTCCAGCGACATCAATGCGCTCACCGACAAGCGTGCCGGTGATATCCAGATCCCCGGTCATGTCTTCGAGCGGGATGGGACCGCTCAGCGCGAACTCGGCAGTTACGTCCTCACCCGGCGGCTTGGAGACATCGCCGGTCAGCTTGAGGTCGGCCCAGCTGGCGGTGATCGTTTCAAGACCCACACCGTTTGAGGTGTCGACCAATGAGCGCAGGCTGATCGGTTCGCCATTGGCTGCGCCATCCAGCGCCAGATCACCGGCCATTCCTGTATCGGTGCGGCGGCCATCGAAGGCGAGAGCAAGATCACTCAGCGTCACAGAGCCCGTTTCAACGGATTCCAGGGAGGATCTGGCATTGATCCTGACAGCGTCCACGGGGCCCTTGGCGGAGGCACGGAGGGCGAGAGAACTTGCGGACACACCTGACACTGAAATCGCGTCCAGTTTGGCATCGATATTTGCGTCCACGCCCTTGTCGCTGTAATCGCCAACGCTTTTCACCGAGATCCCGGCAGACGATGCCGCCATATTCCAATTTGCGCTGCCATCGGGGGCGATGCTCGCCGTGGCGTCAAAATCAAGACGTTCACCCAGCAAATCCCTGAGTGTGGGATCAAGAGCCTTGAGGGCTTTTGTCCGGCCTTTGACATTGGCGGCAATAGGAGCATCTGCACTGCGTCTTTGCACGCGCCAATCCAGCGTTGCGCTACCCGTAACCTGATCTGTTACTCGTGAGAGGTCTTTTAGTGCGAGATCCCCCTTCAGATTGAACGGCTCTTCTGGTGACAGGTCTCCGGTAGCCGTCAGGCGTACAGTATGTCCGCGTGCATCCAACTGGCTGATCTTGATGGACTGGTCGCTGACATCCATTGAGAAATCGCCCAATAGAGTGAGGCGATCCCCAACCAGTGCATTCAGCTGGGGGGTCGAAAAGGTAGGAGATGACGCATCAAGGTCGATCAGAGTGGCAAGCTTGTTATCCCCATATCGTGCATCGACGCGGCTCAACAATGCACCAAAGGTTACCGTGTCGCCATAAGCCAGCTTATCTGCCGATACATCGCCTGCAAATCGAAAATCCTGTTTGTCCTGTGTCAGTTCTCCGCTCACAGACAGCATCTGCGCAGTCAGGTCCGGAACGCCTGAAAGCGTCGAAAGGTCACGCGTGCGTGCAATTACCGCCAGAGTGCCAGCCAAAGCTCTGTCTTCAATATCCACCGGCCCGTAAATGCGGGCGCTCAGATGGTCTGATCGCAGGTCAAGCGACACATCGGACTGATCCAGCTGTGCGATATTCATTGTGACATCGGCGCGCACCATCTCGCCGAGCCTGTCGCCGATGTTTGTCAGCAGGGAGGATGCTGCCGGAACAATCTCGATATGTGCTTCGATCTGATTGGAAGCGGCATCGCCCCAGAAGCGCAAGGCTTCGCGACCGGCATCGCTGAGCTGGCCAGCAGCCGTCCACTTGTCGGCATCACCTTCGCCTTCAAAATGCAGGGTGATGTCGCCATCTGGCTTGATCGGCAAAAGCGTCTGGACGATCCCGCCCTGTGGCGCATTCACATCGGCCTGGCCGGTGAGAATGAAAGCCTGGGTCCAGCGGATATCAATTTCGGCGCTGTCGCTGGCCGACATATCCTTGCTGTTGAGGTCCAGCACCAACCGCCCACCATCATTGCCTGCCTCAGCGGCTCCGGCAAGTTGCAGAGCCATGTATGGGCGTTGCTCGGTTTCGTCGATCTGTATGTCAGGCAGAGAGAGTTTCGTCAGTTCGAAGTGTTTGATGAAACTGCCGCCACTGCTTTTCTTGTCTGGTTTTGGTTCGGAGGGTTCAATCAGTGGATCGCGCAGCATGTGAATTTTCGATGCTGCGAGTTCGGTGATGATCACCTGTTTTCGCAATAGTGACAGGAACGACCAGTCCAGCCTTGCATCCTCGATGATCAGCCAGTCGCCTTCAGCATCAGAGATACGAATTTCACCAATGCGTGCATCGTCTAGAATGTCGCCTTCGAGATTTTCCATGGCGATTGACTGGCCGTTGAAGGACTGACCTTCAACGATACGTTCAAGCATGGCCCGACCGGGAGCTGCACCGATCAGCAGACGTGCAATGAATATCAGTGCCAGCAGGACACCGATAACGATCAGCCCGATACGGAGCCAGCCTCTGGGCCATTTGACGGCAAAGCGGCCTCGTCTCATTTGCTGCGGAGTTTCGGGTGCATTGCTCATCAGAATGCCTGCCCGATAGAGATATAGACCTGCACAGGATCGTCATCCTCACGCTTGTCCAGCGGGGTTGCGATATCCAGGCGCAGGGGGCCGAACTGGGTGAAATATCGAAATCCCACGCCTACGCCTGCGCGCAGATCGGAAAACCTGGGTAACTCTTGCTTGGTTGCTTCACCGGCATCAACAAACAGGACAGCGCCATATTTGTCGCGAATGCGCCAGCGGCCTTCAATGCTTGTCTCGATCAGGCTGCGCCCGCCAATCGGGTCGCCCTCATCATCTTCCGGTCCCAAAGCCTGATAGCCATATCCGCGTACCGAGCCGCCGCCACCCGCAAAGAAACGCCTGTCGACGGGAAGCTCTGCCTGCTCTGCACCATAGACCGAACCCATCTTGAAACGACCTGCCAGCACGAAGCGGTCCGAATTGATGCCGGTATATCCACGCACTTCGGAAGTTGTTCGGATGAATGCGCCTTCCGTATCGCCAATGGCATAGGATGGCTCGCCCTGCAGATAGACCCGGAACCCCTGTGTCGGATCCAGGGCCGAGTCGGTCCCGTCCCATGTCCCGCCGAGCAGACCGGAGATGAGATTGATATCGCGCTCGGTCTCACCGTCATCCTCTCGGGAATGTTCAAGGCTCGCGCCGGTCGAGAGGGTCAGTCGATCTGTCCAGCGATAATCATAATCCGCAGAAATGCCGAGGGCGCTGCGGTCATAGGCATCTGTTTCCTCATCCGTCGCGGTGAGCGCGAACGTCAATGTGCGGCCATATCCGCCAAAAACCGGTTGTTCCCAGGCCAGCTCGAATTCGCGTTCGAGTTCGGCGACCAATAGCGAAGTACGCAGAGTGTCGAGACGTCCGGTAAAGTTGCGGCGTTGCCAGTCGCCCTGGAAACCCATGCCTTCGGATGTGGAATAACTTGCACCAAGCCCGACCGATTGGCGCGGTGCATCGTCAAGATCGATGATGATCTCGCGGATCTGACATCCACTTTCACCGCGGTCCTCACTGCTGGTTGCCAGCTCGACATTGGCCAGATCGAACATGCGGGTCTGAACCAGCCTGCGTTCCAGTGTCGCCAGCTTGTCGGCATCATAGGCCTGGCCGGGTTCGATTTCGGACAGTCGATTGATCATGACTGGGCGTGTGACGCCTTTGTTCTTCAGGGTGATATCACCCATGCAGACCAGTGCTCCGGGCTGGTAGCGATAGGTCAGATCAATACTGGTGTTCTCGCGGTCACCGATCAGGGCCCGATCAAGGATGCGAGCTTCAGGATAACCTGCATCCCGCAACTGGCTGAACATGCGGCGTTCTTCGCTGATGATCTGATCTGCGCGTGCCGGGTCGCCTTTGCCCATACGGGGAACGAGGTCCACATTCACATCGTCGCGTATTGTACCGTTTTTCGATTCCAGCAGCACTGAGACGTCACTAAAGCGAAAAAGCTCCCCAGCGTTGAGGATCACCTTTGGTGTAATCTTTGGCTCGAGCTCGACAGAGATTTCGGCATCCGCGTCGAAATATCCTTCCGAATTGAGAACCTTGAGCACGATGTCTGCTGCACGACGTGCCTGACGCCTGGCTTCAAAGCGGGTATCTGCAGTATCTTCTTCAGCCAGCAGGCTATTGATACGTTCACGCACAGCTTCGGGCAGTGGTTCTCCGGTGTTTTCCAGAGAAACTGTCTGCGCCAATGCAGCGGGTGATATCAGCGCTGCTGCAACGAGCCAGGTCGCGCGCATGCTGATCGATTTGGATAAATCGTGCGTCAAACTCTAAACGTGTCTTTTCATTGTCAAAGCGTTCGGGGCATGTCCATTTGCCATTGTCCTGCAACAGCATTGCCAGAATGTTGCTGAGTGATGGCGAGTCGTTCCGTCTTGTTGCATCATCTGTCTAATATGGGTGTGAATCGAGTCTTACACATGGTCGATTGCAGTAAGTTCAGTCGACGAGCGGTGCTTTTCAGCAGTTTTGCGGTGGTGTTGGGATGCGGTTCGTCTCAACGGACGGATGGGCTGGTTGCGGGTGAAAGCGGGCGCGTGGTCAAGATCCGGGATGGGGATGCTCTGACGCTTGATAGTGGCCTTAGTGTGCGTCTGGCGGAAATAGAGGCTCCGCGTCTGGCCTGGAATGATAGGCCGCAGGACCCATTTGGCGAACAGTCCTTCGAGATGCTGGAATATATCGCTCTGGGTCGGGTCGCCAGATTGTATTATGGCGGATTGTCTCGCGATCGATATGACAGGGCGCTGGCGCATGTCCTGGTGGAGGATGAGACCGGAAAGGACATCTGGCTCAATGGCTATATGGTGCATCAGGGGGGCGCGCGTGTGCGCAGCTATTCGGACAATTGTGCCAGGGCGCGTGCACTCTATCCGCTTGAAAGCGAAGCCAGGCAGCTGAACAGGGGATTGTGGACGCATCAGGGATATAACGTGCGAACACCTGATGATCTGTCGCAGACGAGGCGAGGGTTCTGCATTGTGGAAGGCCGCATAGACGAGATTGCAGAGATTGCCGATGGCCAGTCGCGTGTTGCAGGTACGGCGAGCGGCGGGTTGGCGGTGAGGCTTGGTTATGGGTTGGCCCGCGCACCAGACCGCATACCGCTTGCACCCGGAGATCATGTTCGATTGCGCGGATATGCTTCGGAGCTGGATGGGCATATGGATATCAGGCCGGACCACTGGGCGCAGTTTGAAGCGCTGGAGCTGTAATCGCTCAGGGGACCATGCCATAGGCGTCCATGTCTCCGCCTGTCAGCCGTTCTATTTCAGCACGCAGTTTGAGCAGGGCCGCGTTTTCGATCTGTCTGATCCTTTCCTTGGAAACACCCAGTTGGTTACCGATGGATTCAAGCGTTTCCTTGTTCTCACCAAGCTGGCGGGCTGTGATCACATGTCGCTCGCGTGATGTGAGCACATCCAGTGCAGACATGAGGAGGGCCGATCGTGTGCCAGCATCACGGCGTTCCATGACCTCTTCTTCAGGTGTTGCGCTTTCAGCTGGCAGTAGGTCCTGCCATTGCATGTCGCCTTGCTGTTTAAGGGGAGCATTCAGAGACCTGTCAGAGCCCGACAGGCGGGCATTCATGTGGTCGACATCAATCTCTCGCACTTTGAGTTGTGTGGCGATCCAGCTGCGCGCTTCGGGGCTGAGTGTCTCGTCAAAGTCCTGGATACGGGCGCGCAGGCGTTTGAGCGAGAAGAACAGTGATTTGTGCGCGACAGTGGCTCCTGCGCGTACGATGGACCAGTTTCGCAACACATAATCCTGTATCGATGAGCGGATCCACCACGTCGCATAGGTGGAAAATCTGAAGCCGCGTTCAGGATCAAAACGTGCGGCGGCCTGCATCAGCCCGACATTCCCTTCCTGGATGAGGTCTGGAAATGGTAGTCCATAGGTCTTGAAGCGCTTGGCGACCGATATGACCAGCCGCATATAGGCTGAAGTCAGCTCATGCAGCGCCTTCTCGTCCTGCTCGTCACGCCAGCGGCGGGCAAGGTCGAGCTCATGGGTGGCATCAAGGAGATCAGCCTCCATGGCGCTGCGTACAAAATTCTGATCAAGGCGAGTATTTTCGGACACGGTTTGACTTGCGGCTTTCCTGAACTGACGCCGTGCTGGCCGCCTGAGCTGGCTCAACATTGATTGGGCATTCTTGTTCTACGCACGCAGTGCTGTTGCGGATCATGTGTCTGTCGAATGAAAAGACGCCGCCATCGATGTGATGGCGGCGTCTTTTGGTACGCTTGCGGGCTTTATCTATTTAGTCGTCTGACGCTCAGGCGGCTTTTTGGGCCAGTGATGTGGAGAGACGCTCCACAGCTTCTGAGTGTTCGATGTTTTCGACAGCAGCCAGTTCGCGGGCCATGCGGTCCAGGGCCGATTCATAAAGCTGACGCTCGGAATAGGACTGGTCTGGCTGGTCTTCGGCACGGTGAAGGTCACGCACAACTTCCGCGATGGAGATCAGGTCGCCGGAATTGATCTTGGCTTCATATTCCTGAGCACGGCGCGACCACATGGTGCGTTTGATACGTGCACGGCCACCAAGGGTCTTCAGTGCATCGCCAACAACCTTGGTTGTCGCGAGTGGGCGCATGCCGGAAGCGGCGGCGCGGGCTGTGGGAACGCGAAGGATCAGCTTGTCTTGTTCGAAAGAAACGACGTAAACTTCGAGGGTCATGTCAGCGACCTCTTGCGTTTCGACCCCAGTGATGCAACCAACACCATGAGCCGGGTACACAATGTGTTGACCGATTTCGAAATTCATCGCCTCGGGTTTTGCCAATTTCGTCATTTTCTGCACGTATCCTTGATACACTCAACACAGGGTCAAAACGACTACCACGCTAACGCAAGCCAGCGAGCTGCCCCTATTGACCCTTCAATGGAATGGCGTCTACGCAACGCCAGCGGCATAACATTAGCATAAAAGTAAGGTTTTGTTCAAGAGAATGTCGCAACTCTGCGTATAATCTCTAAACGGGACAGTGAACGCGCTGCTCTTCAGCTCGCGCGTCCCCCCATGAATACAGGCCAACCGGGCGTTGATCTGCTTTGACTATTCGTCGCCGGTTCCGGGCTTTTCGGAAAAGTATTTTTCAAATTTATCCTTTTCCTGCGCAAATTTATCCGCGTCTCCTGGCGGATCCTTACGCAAGGTGATGTTTGGCCATTGCTTGGCGAAGTCCGTATTGATCTTCAGCCATTTGCCATCCGGAGTGTCTTCGGTATCAGGCACGATCGCTTCCGCCGGGCATTCCGGTTCGCAGACGCCGCAGTCGATGCATTCTTCCGGGTCGATGACGAGCATGTTCTCGCCCTCGTAGAAGCAGTCTACAGGGCAGACTTCAACGCAGTCTGTATACTTACATTTGATGCATCCATCGAGGACGATGTAGGTCAAGGCTCAAGCTCCGATCTTCAAGTCAGTGAGCGACATGTGAGATTTGGGCGCGCATGTCAATTCAGCTGCGCTTCAAGCCACGTTTAGTCACAGTACAGCATGATGTTCAAGCGGCACCTTCCGCGAGTTGATAACAGGCTTGCGCTTCGACGGGTGGACCGCGCCGCTGAGGCATGGTCATGATGGTCAGCGCGATGACGCCTCGACCGCAGGTGAAACTGAGAATATCGCCGATTTCAACTGTGGTGGACGGTTTGTCTATGCGGCGTGTGAGGCCGTTTCGCGTGATGCGTGCACCATGATCGGATATTGCACGACCTGCGCCGCTGCGGGTTTTGTAGAAGCGCGCAAAGAACAGAAACTTGTCGATGCGTAGCTGGTGGGTAAGTGCGTTGTCGTTCATGCGTTCATGATCTGCTAATCTCCTGATCCATAATTTCAGATAGGTTAGGACCTGGCTGTGATCCAGATCCAGTCCCCTTCATGAGAAAATTCGGGGTTTTCTGATTCGTGCCATCCAAGGGATCTGTAGAATGCCCGCGCGGCATGGTTGACGATCAGGCATTTGAGGCGAGGAGGAGACGCGCAATGCTGGCAGGCGACATTTGTCAACAAGGTCGCGAGCCCGGATCTTTGGACCTCGGGATCAATATAGAGATGATGAATGAAGCTCGCCGGTTCGAAAACGCTGGCAAATCCTCCGATCTGTCCATCCGTATGGATTGCGATAAACAGCGCCTCATCCTGAGTTAGTGTCAGGAACTGAGTCAGATCAATGTCAGGTCCGTCAAAGCAATCTGAGCGCGCACGGGCGCGATTATAGATCGACACACATTGAGGCAGGTCATGCGCGCCTGCGCGATCTATGCGCCAGGCTGGCTGATCATTCGCTTTCCGGTTTTTCAACTTTAACCGCATCCTGGTTAGCCTGGGGCTGGGTTTCAGGTGATGTCGGAGCCGGGCTTTCGTTTGCGTCTGTCGCGTCCGCGTCCGCATTCGCGACGGGCGTGTCACCTTCGACAGCCTGCAAGAGCGCCGCAGCCATGGAGGTATCTGCCGCATCGGTTGTTGGCGGTGTGGCTGAAATGTCGCCTTCGGTCTTCTTCTTCGGCTTACGACGTTTTTTCTTCTTTGGTTTTGCGGGTTCAGGTTCAGACATGATCGACAATCCCGCCAGCGCCGCGAAGGGACTGTCGGCGTCGATCTTCACTTTCTCGATCTGCTTGTGCTGTTTGCGCTCCTGGGTCTTGCGTGAGGCAAAACGCCATTGCGTGACAGCATTGGTTTCCTTGTCACGCTGGGCGGGGATCATGCCCATGGCTTTCATGATTTCCACGAAATCATCCGCCGGTGCGCCCACAAGGGCTGCATGTTCCGGTGGGACGGCAAAAGCAGAGGCATTGGCCTCCTTGCGCGTCTGGCCCAGTGTCCAGGACAGGCGCTCGGCCATGTCAGCACGTACGCCACGGGGCCCTAGTCGCACATAACCGGCGGCATTCAGCATCTCGTTTGACCAACCACGTTCGGTGCGAAAGGATGCAGATCCTGGCGGTGGCAGGACCGGCTTGTCATCCATCAGTGCCCGCAGGCGAAGGCAGAGGCCTGACTGGGCAGGCTTGAGCAGGCCGGGCATATAGGCTGCAATGCGGCCTGTGCGCACGCCAACACCCTTGAGTGCTTCACGGTCTTCACGGGTGAGGGCGGAAGCGACCTCATCCTTGCGACGATCAATGGCCGCGCCGGAATCGATGATCTGATTGGCGACACCACGTGCAAGCCCGCTCAGCACACCGGCTTTCAGGCTTTTTTGCAGATCGAAGATCGGCTTCAGTGTGCGCCCGACAAAATAGGTCACCCAGCGTTGTACGCGCTGTTCGGCGGCACTACGCAGAGGGCCATCGGCATCGGGTGCGCCGATCAGTTCAGCGGTCGGGGTCAGCCAGTGAGGGCCCGCCTGGATCTTGCCGATTATGTCGCCATTGAATGTCACGCGGCCCTCATCATTGAGGGAGAAGGATGGATCTTCCGCGGCGCAGATATTCTGCAGCTTTGTTTCGATCAGTGGCTTCAGCGCCTTGAATGCGGCCTGACGAATGGCGCGGCCTTCCAGCGTCTGACTATCGACAGCGGGGTTGAAGGTCAGTCCCTCCAGACGGCCGACATGGTGGCCTTCGACCATCACGTCGCCACCTGCTTCAACACCTGCGTCCATATCGTCCTCCGAGTTCAATCGCTTGAGCAGCGCTGATGTCCTGCGATCCACAAATCGCAGCATCAGGCGATCATGTAGCGCATCTGACAGCTTGTCCTCAATCTCTCGTGTGCGTGTTTGCCATTGTTTTGCATGCCTTAGCCAGTCTTCGCGGTGGGCAATGTAGGTCCAGGTGCGTACAGCAGCCAGCCTGGACTGCAAGACATCAATGTCTCCGGCATCGCTATCAAGCTTCACGACCTGGCCATGAACCCACTGATCAGGCAGGCGAGCATCCGGTTCAGCCAGCTTTTCAGCAAAGCTGTGAACCAGGCGCACATGGGCGTCTGCACCATGCTTGCGAAAATCGGGAAGGGAACAGATTTCCCAGAGCCTGCGCACATGGGCGGGGCTTGTGATGCGGTCCATGAGGCTCAGATCATTGCGCAGCATGTTGAGCGTTATCTCGTCAATTGCATCGGGGCATCGGGCGAGTCTTGGGTGGGGCGCTGGGCGGTTGAGGCTTTTGTAAAGTGCCTCGACGCTGTCAAAGTCCAGCGTAGAAGAGCGCCAGTTGAGCTTTTGCACGGGCTCGAAATTGTGGTTTTCGATGCGCTGGACCATTTCCTCTTCAAAGACGTTGCAGTCGGCGGTCTCGCCAAATGTGCCATCATCCTGGAAACGTCCTGCGCGTCCTGCGATCTGGGCAGCTTCGTCCGGCCGAAGGAGGCGGCGCTTGTGTCCATCGAACTTGCGGCGACTGGCAAAGGCAACATGGCGCACATCCATGTTCAGTCCCATTCCAATCGCGTCGGTCGCGACGATGTAATCGACCTCCCCAGACTGGTAGAGCTCCACCTGTGCATTGCGCGTACGCGGTGACAGGGCACCCATGACCACAGCTGCTCCACCGCGTTGGCGTTTGAGCAGTTCGGCGATGGCGTAGACCTCCTCTGCGGAGAACGCCACGATAGCTGATCGCTTGGGTAGCTTGGTCAGCTTGATCGGGCCGGTATAGGAAAGGTCTGACATGCGGGCGCGTTGCTCGGCATCGACCTTGAGATCCAGTGCAGCGAGGGCCTGACGCATGGTTTCGGCCCCCAGCAGCAGGGTTTCATTCATTCCGCGTGCATTGAGGATACGGTCAGTGAAGATATGACCACGGTCCGGATCGCCTGCGAGCTGGATCTCGTCAATCGCCATGAAGGAGACCTGTCGTGACAGCGGCATGGCTTCCACGGTGCAGGCGAAATAGCGGGCATTGGTCGGGATGATGCGTTCTTCACCCGTGACCAGCGCTGCATATTGGCGCCCGCGTGCCTTGACGATGCGGTCATAGACCTCGCGCGCCAGAAGACGCAGTGGCAGACCGATCATGCCAGATGGATGCGCCAGCATGCGCTCGACAGCCAGATGGGTCTTTCCGGTATTGGTTGGGCCGAGAACCGCGCGCACATTGCTCATCGGTCGGGCCTCCCGTTCAGGCTGGAAATCCCGGTTCAATGGAAACGAGTCGGAAACAGACCGTGCACGAATCGCTAAACCCGGAATGTTCCGGTTTTGGTTCTTGGTGAATCAACTATGGGCACTTGCACCTGACGGATCAACGGTCGACAGTGCGCCCCTTGTGGAAAAGCAAGGGCTGGGCACCCTTGCTCTTTTGTCGCTTAGCCGCCCTTCAAGGCAGAGAGATCGTCAATTTCAGCCCGATCCACGTCAATGGTCTCGATCGAGAAATTACGGGCGACGAGGGTAATCTTGCCGCGCTTGCCGGAACGCGCTTCGATCTTGATTGGCACGCGGGGTTCACCCGGTCCCAAATCAGCCAGCACGATATTTACCCATTTCAGATCGCGCTTTTGAGCCGCGATTTCTTCAGGAGTCTTCTTCTTGTAGCCCGCAAGCTCTTCATAACGGACATTGCAGACAAAGGCAGGGCCTTTCCAGCCGGGTGCATCCATCTTGTCGAGGTGCTGGTTCAGGGACAGGTGCAGGTTGTAACGTCCCTTGCCGTCGAAGATGCGCATCACGCCCTGGCAAGGGTTTTCAATCGTGGCGTCCGGGTTCATCGACAGGGCCATTAGCGCGGACATGGGGTCCATTGCCTCCAGCTTCTGTTCCATCGTGGCAGGTGGATCACCAAGATTGCCATGTGGTGGGGTGACCGTAACATCCACGCGATCATCCTCATGGGTAATTCGGGTCTGGCGGTTCTTGCGGCCTTCATCATCCAACGCCTGGTAGAAGACCGGGGTAACACCATTGCTGGTGATGCGTCCGCGTGAATTCAGCGTGGAGGAATAATCGACAAACCAGTCAAGAATACCCGCTGCGCGTACGCGGCTGTCAATGGAATAGCTTTCAGGTGTGACGCGCGCCTCGATCACGGCGCGGCCACCCAGAATCTGGGGAAGCCAGCTGGTAGGCGGCACATAGCCGTCAAGCTCGACGCGGAACTTGCGCGCTTCGCCCGAGCGTATCGTGTCCAGTGCACGGGCGTGTTGCTGGGCTGTTGCTGAGGTGTCCTTCGAAGCAGAGTTTGGCTCGGCAAGAGAAACACCGAAGGTTGCGGCTGCAATACCCGCGCTCAAAGCTGCGAAGCGAAGGGCTGCTGCGGAATTCAACACTGACTTCATTTGCTCATCTCCCTGTCGACCCGATAGATCCCCGATTATTCAAAGACACATATATAGTGCGGGCTGCTTGAGATCGTTGCGCCAAGATAGCGGCGAAATCTGGCCTTTTCACCGGGTTAAAATGTGATGAGACCGCAGAAGCGATCAACTCCGTGTCATAATGTGAAATAAATCTCCTGAAAGTTGAATGCGGGGTGAATAGGGGTTTGCCTCACGCGTAAGAGCTGTATTGGTCATCCGACATACCCATCACTGCGGGAAAAGCTTCAGTTTCGCCTTGACGCGTGAGGCTGTGGCGTGTAGTTCCCGCGCTTCCAATTTCCAACCTACCGCGCCCGCTGCCGGCGCAGCAGATTAAAAGAGACAGGTATCATGTCCCGCGAATGCGAGCTTACCGGCACCAAGCCAATGGTCGGTCACAAGGTGTCCCACTCCAATATCAAGACCAAGCGTCGTTTCCTTCCCAACCTGGTGAAGGTTACGCTGCGTTCCGACGCACTGGGTCAGGACTATCAATTGCGCATTGCGGCTCACGCCCTGCGTACCGTGGACAAGCGCGGCGGTCTTGATGCATTCCTTGCCAAGGCACGCGATGAAGAACTTTCCGCGCGCGTCCTGAAGATCAAGCGCGAAGTTGCCAAGAAAAACGCTGCCTGATCTTTCAGCGGCCTGAAAACACATTGAAGAGCGCGTTCCATCATCTGGAGCGCGCTTTTTTCATTGTAGCGACATGCCTGGCGCAACAGACATCGAACTAATCCGGTTCCTGAGCGTTCTTTTCTCTGACTGAGGAGGGAACGACATGAATACCAAGCCTGAAAGTGATCATACGTCTGCTCTTGCAGGTGATCCGCCTGCCGGGCGGGCAATCGTCACCTATGGGCGCAGCCTGATGGCCCTGGTCATCGCCCGTAGCTTGAGCGAGCAGGGCGTGGAGGTCATTGGCTGTGACAGCGTCGACATGACGGTCTTGTCTTTCTCAAAGCATGTGACATCCACCTTTACCCATGCTGATTTTGAAGAAGATGAAGAAGCGGCATTACTGGATTTTGCCGAAAACATCCGAAAACATGCCCCCGATGATGACCGCCCCTATGTCCTCATTCCTGCTTTTCGGGATGCACGGATCTTCTCGCGTCACCGGGACCGTTTCGAGCCGATGATCCAGATTGCGGCCCCGGATTGGTCTTCAATTGAAAAAATTCATCCCAAGGATCATTTTGCGAAATTTCTCAAGGATGAGGATTTGCCAGGTCCGGGCACGCGCATATTGCCAGCAGATTCATCCATCAAAGATGTACCAGACGGACTTGAATTTCCCATGATTGCCAAGCCTGCTGATGGCGTCGGTGGGCGGGGCGTCAGCAAGATCGATGATGCGCAGGAGCTGGAGACCTATCTGAAGGAGGCTGACAATCGTCAGCCCGTATTGCTTCAGGATCTGGTCGATGGTGTCGATTACTGCATGTCGATCATTGCTGATCGAGGCGAACTGATTGGTGCGGTTGCCTATCGCAATATCACACAGTTTCCCGTTGATGCGGGAGCCGGAGCGGTCCGCGAGACGATTGATGCCAGACCATTCCTTGCCTCGACACGTCAACTACTCAAGGCAACCAACTGGCATGGGGTGGGTGAAATCGACTATCGCTGGAATGGCGATCACGCTGTCGAACCCAAAATGCTTGAGATGAATCCGCGCTTCTGGGCGGGATTGCATCACTCCATGGAAGCCGGCGTTGATTTTCCATGGCTGAACTTCCTGCTGGCAGCAGGCCGGAAAATTGCCCCGCTTGCAGACGATGTCGCGAATGTCGGTCTTCGTACACGTACGCCGGGTGCCTGGATACTCTCGGCCGCGCAGGACATTGCGCAGAATGACGAGCATCTACAGCAGGCTGCCGATGAATGGCGAAAGATGAAGTCCAGCGCATCCAGTGCCGATATCCTTTCCATGGCATCCCATTTCATGAAATCAGCTGGAGAAGCGGCCCTGGGTGCGGGCATGGTCCGGTCTCTGGGCAAGAAGCTGGAATCACACAAGGGGCTGTCATCGGAGTTCAATTCCGACAGTGATCCCGCCGTAGGATTGGGTGTCCTATTCGCCGTATCCCATTTGATGCGTCACGGAGAGCTCCCGCCGGAATTCAAGTTCGAGGCTGGAAAACGCGATGAAGACGCGCCACGAGGCACAAAGCCTGTCGCCCTGTCGGACCGATTTGATCCGGATGCCAGACCAATAATCGGCATTACAAAGCCGGAGGAGGGTGACTGGATGGCCTATCAGGCGATGAAACTCGCCGTTCACCTGGCGGGAGGCAAGGCGGTGAAAATCACCGCAAAGGCCCCGCGCGATCCACGATCTGTCGATGGCCTGATTTTCGGAGGCGGCGCAGATGTCTTTCCGGAACGCTATGAAGGCGCTGCAAAGCAGGGCTACACCTATGATATCGCTCGAGACGACATGGAGGCGAGCTGGGCTGAATCCGCCATGCGCCATGACATCCCCGTGCTTGGCGTGTGCCGAGGCATGCAGATGATCAATGTCCTGGGAGGCGGAACGCTGCTTCCCGATCTGTCGCATTACAAGGATGAGGATTATCCAACCACATTCATGCGCCGCATCTTCTATCGCAAGGATATCATCATCGAGCCTGATAGCTGGCTGGCGGGTGTAGCCGATGAAACCCGGCTTGAAGTGAATTCAATTCATACCCAGGCCATCGAGAAGGTGGGCGATGATTTTCGTATTACGGCGCGTGAGGCCAATGGACTTGTCCAGGCGATAGAACACACAGAGCGTAGCTTCTTTGTCGGCGTTCAGTTCCACCCGGAATTCCTGCTGCACCATGCCTTTGCACGCAACATTTTCAAATCTCTGGTCGAGGCAGCGCAAGAACGCAAAGAACGGTTGATCGTGCGCACCGAGATCGAGAACCGCGATCACGCAACAGCCTGGGACAATGCTTTTTCGGCCAGCGTCTAAAAGATCAGGCGAATACCGTGACCAGTTGAAATCCGCTGACAACGCAGTCTCCGGCGGTATTCCAGATGGTCATTTCCTGGCTTGAGAATCCGCCAGCCAGATTGTGTGCCCGAGCGCGCAGGAGCCACCAGCCATCATCTGTAGTGGGGGCATCGGTGAGGAAATTGGCCTGCCAGCTCATTGATGAGAGCGGCGCAGGGCCTTTCATCCTTGTGACCAATGCGGGCGGCATGGCGTCGGCGATACACATGAGCGACAATTCGCCCACGCGTGCTTCAGGGGCGATATGGCGTATCCACAGGCCCATATCCGCTGTATCTGATCCGGAATAAGGCAGCGCGCCAAAACCATAGCAATATTCAAAGTTCTGGGTGAATTTCGGTCCCATGCCGGCAGGTATGGTCTGGGCTTCGCTGGAGGTCGGTGGCCGTGTGCCTTCGGGCCAGCCAGCAGCAGGAATGCTGATTTGAGAATCTTCTCTTTGATCAGCAAAGGCAAAGATCACTTCCGTGGCGGGCGCGCCGTTACTCGTCAATTTTGCGCGTACTGTACTTGTCGTGCGACCAGCTCTGATTGGTTCGGCTGTCAGGCGTAACTGGCCGGTCGAAGGGCCTACGAAAGATATCATGGCCGAGCGCAAGGCGCGGGTTTCGCCGGTCAACTTGCGTGCAGTGGCGAGGCACAATCCGGCAGTCGTGCCGCCATAGACAGTACGGCCTTGTTTCCAGTTCTCAGGGACGTCACATATCAGCGAGTCACCATCCTGGCGCATGGAATCTATAAGGGCTGTGAAGTTCATGACGGGCCTGCCTTGCAATGTTCAATTGCAACGTGACCCTTACGTCAGCGCGCTTCAATCCCTGACGTAAGGGCAGGCGATGCGTTTTTTCAGAACCCGTAAGCGGATGCCAGGTCAGGATCTTTTTCGGCGACCTGCCTTGCCAGGTCGACCATCACCTTTGCCTGTTTCCAACTGGCATCGTCCTGCATCTTGCCGTCGATCATGTGAACGCCGGTGCCATCGGGCATCGATTCCAGGATCTTCTGTGCAAACTTCACTTCATCCACATCTGGCGAGAACACCTTCTTGGCAACGGCGATCTGGTTGGGGTGCAGCGACCATGCGCCGGCACAGCCCATCAGGAAGGCGTTCTTGAATTGCTGTTCGCAGGCTTCCAGATCGGCAATGTCGCCGAACGGACCATAGAAAGCCTTGATCCCGGCCGTGCAGCAGGCATCGACCATTTTGGCGACCGTGTAGTGCCATAGGTCCTGCTGGGCTCCGGTCCGGTCTGAACCGTCTTCCTTGGGGTCTTCGATGACGCGATAGAAAGGGTGGCCGCCGCCAACCCGTGTGGTTTTCATCGCGCGAGAGGCCGCAAGGTCTGCCGGGCCCAGCGAGATTCCGTGCATGCGGGGTGAGGCGAGGCAGATTTCCTCGACATTCTTCACGCCTTCAGCCGTTTCCAGAATGGCATGCAGCATGATCGGACGCGTCACGCTCGCCTTGGCTTCCAGTTGTGCGACCAGCTGGTCGACATAGTGGATGTCCCAGGGACCTTCGACCTTGGGGATCATCAGCACATCCAGCTTGTCGCCTGCTTCAAGGACCAGCTGTGTGACATCATCAAGAAACCAGGGTGAGTTCAAACAGTTCACACGGGCCCAGAACCCTGTGCCGGTTGCGGCAAAATCATTATCGCGCGCGATCTCCAATGCACCTGCGCGCGCGGCTTCTTTCGCATCTGCAGCGATGGCGTCTTCAAGATTGGCGAGGATCACATCCGCCTGTTTTGCCATGCCGGGAATCTTGGCGCGTACTTTTTCCAGATGTGGGGGCACGAAATGGATCATCCGCTCAACGCGCACCGGCAGTTCGCGAAACGGTGCAGGTGCTCCGATGGCGAGTGGCTTGAAGAATGAACGCGGCGGTTTGTAGGTGGACATGAGGGCTCCCCGAAGATTTTTTCTCGTCGAGACGTTAGTTTTTATGCTGCACTGCGTCAATTGTGCTTTAGGGCGTGAATTTTTTGCAAGGATCGACTACATTCACAGCATGAGAAATGTAAGCCCGACAAAACCGACCATGAAAGTCACCGGAATCGTCCTGATCATACTGGGCGTGTTGGCGTTGTTGTTCCCGCTGACGACCGGGTTCACGCTGAACCTGTTTTTCGGTGTGGTGCTGGCAATAGCGGGGGCGACGCATTTTGTCGGCAGCTACAGAGCCGGAGAGGTCCGCAATCGCTGGGGTCATCTGGGGCTTGCCGCAGTTTTTGCGCTGATCGGCCTTTTACTGATCTTCGTGCCGATGATCGGGATTGCAGCCTTCACGCTCTTGCTGGCGCTAGTGTTCATCATCCAGGGCGGCGTGCTGATCTATACCGGCATATTCTCCGGCAAGAGCTGGAAGCACATGGCATTGATATCCGGCGTGGTCGGTGTGTTGGCAGGCATTCTTCTGCTCGCCAACTGGCCGGCCAGCGGCAACTGGATTGTCGGCGTTTTGGCGGGGATCAACCTGATCGTCCTCGGTGTTGCAATGCTCGTCTCGCGCTTCGAAACCGCTAGTCCGCCGCCTGATGCGCAGGACGTGATCGATATCTGAAGCAGAAGGATCAATCAGGGGTCCTGCATCTGCGAAACCGGCAGATATTTCTGAACAAATGCCAGAATGGTTTCCAGCTCCTTTTGTCGTTCACCATCTGCGCGATAGCTGTGTCCGGCTTCTTCCAGTTCCAGAAACTCGTAAGACTTACCGGCATTCTGCAGGGCTTCGACCATCAATTCGGACTGTTCAAACGGCACAACATTGTCATTCTTGCCATGGATCAGCAGGATCGGTGATGTAACATTTTCAGCGAGATTGGCGGGGGATCTGGCTGCAAGGGAATCCTTGTCCTTTCGGGGATGTCCAATCTGTTTGACCAGATAATCCCAGACATCCTCTCCCCATGTTCGTTGATCATGTTTCAGCTGTTCCAGAAGGTCGCTGATACCGGCGATGGATACCACGCAGCGATATTCTTCCGGTGACATGGTCGCAGCCGCTAGTGCAGCATAGCCGCCATATGATCCACCAATGATGCATGCGTTCGACGGATCTGCGAGGCCTTCGGCCACAAGGTATGCATGGCCGTCCGTCAGGTCATGCTGCATCGCAGTACCCCATTTGCCATAGCCTGCTTCGGCGAACGCCTTTCCGAAACCCGATGAACCGCGGAAATTGGGTTGAAAGACCTGATACCCTCTTGTTGCCAACAGCTGCACCAAGGGATCAAAATCATTGGTGTCGCGTACTTCCGGCCCGCCATGTGGCATCATGATCAATGGTGGTTTGTCGCCCGCCTTTGCTGTTGGTGGGCGCGTGAGATATCCCATGATTTCAACGCCGTCGCGTGCGGCGTACCTAACCGCTTGTGTTGCGGCCAGCGTGTTGCGATCCAGTCCGGTCAGCCGGTTACCCATCGCTTCTGCGTGATATATCTTGGTATCGTAGACATGATAGCTGCCTGCGTCATTTGCTCCGCTGGCATAGAGCAACCAGACCGTTCCACTATCATCCTGATCGATCGGGACGACATCACATTCTTCACCGAAATAGGCATCCAGTGCCTTTATGTGCGCGGCGAGTTCCTCATCGACGAAATCGATCACCAGCCGGTCTTCATAATAGTAGGTGCCCAGAAATTCGCGGGTTTCAGCATCGACCAGTACGTTTTCAACATCCACTTTCGGATGGATCTTCAAAGTCTCGATATATTTGTCCTCGATAAAATCATAGAGGTAAATGCCTGCCTTATCTTCGTCATTGGGACGGGCTGTGACGTAATAGCTGTTGGGTGTAGGGCCGGATGCCAGTGGATAGAAATCCGGTGCGGATTTGTCCTGTTCGCCTCGAAGCTTGATCTTTTTGACAGGGCGCCAGCGATATTTGCCATTGTCCTTGTCAATGCGCGCACGAATGACGACTGCACTTCCGAAGCGATTGAGGTCCAGCCGGAAGGCCGGAACCCCCGTACTGTCTGTGTACCATGCAAATGTGCCTTCACCACCGGACGCGACGAGCTGATAGTCACCTGAATTCACATCGACTTTGAAGAGGTCCATGTCACCGCGAATATAGGCAGGGACCAGGATGTGGTCAGGGTCCTGCGGCAGGAAATCCGTAATGCGGCTCAGGTTGAAATTGCGCTTGAATTTTCGGTCATCCGCGAAGAACTGCAGCATGTTCGATCCGTCGCGGTTCATCGCAAACATACGCCGGAACCGGAAGGATGGTGTGTCTTCGACTTCTTCAAGCGGAACAATTGAATTGTTTCGTGGGGTAATCCATGTGCTGAGGGCAAACAGAACGCGGTCGTCATTCGCCCATTCAATCCAGTCGACCCAGGCATCCGTTATGGGAATATAGGTCGGTGCGTCCTGACGGTTTTGCAGGTCGATAACGAAGACGATGGACCTGTCTTCCATTCGACGAATGCCAGCAAGGTGACGTCCACTCGGCGACAGATCCATGCCGCCAATGTCGGAGTCGGCAATCAGATCCTCGATACTCGGCAGGGCGATTGGAGCCTGAACGGCAGAGGAAGTGGTATCCTGCGCGGAAGCTAACAGCACACAGGTCGAAATAGCCCAGAAAATCAAATGTCTGAAAATGATCCTGTCCCCCCGGCTCGTACCCGACTTCATTCTTGAACACGGTACGCAAGAGGGTCAAGGGATGAAGTCAGTCCTGACCATTCGCCATCGGGTGGGCGGATTCCAGCAGGCGGGTGAGTTCGTCGGTCATGACATGGGTGTAGATCTGGGTGGTGGAGATGTCTTCATGGCCCAGCAGCATCTGCACGGCGCGCAGGTCGGCACCGCCATTGAGAAGATGGGTTGCAAAGGCATGGCGAAAGGCGTGTGGGGTCACGCGTTTGGGGCTGATGCCCGCCTTCACCGCGACATCTTCCAGAATCTGCGCCAGTCTGCGGCGGGTGATATGACCGGTCTTGCCGCGTGAGGGAAAGACATAGCCTTCGGCAGTCTTGCGATTGGCTCCTCTGGGCAGGAATTCTTCGCGCACTTCCATCCAGTCGGCCAATGCAAGACGGGCCGGACCGCCCAGCGGGGCCAGCCTGTCCTTGCCGCCCTTGCCGCGTATCATCAGCGCGGCGTTGCGACCGCGCGGCAGCTTGTTCACACGCAATTCGCAGGCTTCAGATGCGCGTAATCCTGCACCATAGATGATTTCGATCAGGCAAAGGTCGCGTTTGTGCGTCGGACTGTCACCCGAAGCTGCCTCGATCAGGCGAGCGACCTCTTCGCGGTTGAGAACATCAGGTGGCGCACGCGTGATTTTCGGGCCGTCCAGGCGGTCTGTCGGATTGTCCTCGCGCATGCCTGCGCCAAGTTCGAACTTGTAGAAGGATCGAAGGGCAGCAAGCTTGCGGGCGATGGTCGCAGGGGCAAGCCCTCGATCCTTCAGGTCATGCATCCATCCGCCAAGATCATCTGATGCCGCTGCACATAGCCCGCCACAGCGTGTGTGCCGCAGGAAACGCGAGGCGTCCTCCAGATCCCGGCGATAGGCGTCACGCGTATGTGCTGAACCGCTGCCGCCTCCGAACAGGGTTTCCAGAAAGGCGTCGATGCGGCGATCATCCATGGGTTAATCTGCCGACCAGAGCCCTGCGGCCTCCAATGCAGCCTCACGCGCAATATCGGCCTGACCATTGGTCCGAAGCATATCCAGCGCATGGGCAACAGCGATAGCATCCCGCTGACCTTCGCGGTCCATCCGCAGGACATGGATGGCATGCATCATGGCCTCTCCGATAGCGCCGGAGCTGGCCGTTATATCCATCTGGGTAGCAGCTTCATTGATCGGAGTGGATTCGCGTGGATTGGATCGGCGCTCATCTGCCAGCATCTGACGTGCTTCGGCGGGCAGGGCGAGACCCATGCCGTTCATCAGGTAGAGCAGGCGGCTGGCATCGCTCTTCTTGGTCGCACCGGCGAGTGTGCTAGCCGTCAGGCGAGATTGTCTGATGGCAGAATCATCACCTGCCAGGGCGAGCAGAGCATCGAGCCCGGCTGTGACCTCGTCACTGAAGGTGATATCCGGGAGCGGTTCGAAAGTGGGTTCTGGTTCAGGTGTTGCAACCGGTTCTGGCGGCGCTTCTGCCATTGGATCCAACACGGTCGGCCCATCTATGACAGGGGCAGGCGTGGGCTCAGGCGGGGCTGGTCTCAAATCCTGATCCATGGCTGCGCGCCATTTGCGAGCACGCTCCAGATCATTGTTTGAAATGAAGGCACGGATGAAGCGCGGAGCAAACGCGATGGTCGTGTAATCGACTGGTATCGAGCTGATTTCGGCGTTCAGGGCGCGCGCATGCAGTTGGAAGATACGCGGGTCTTTTTCGGCGGTTGCGAGGGCACGATCAACAGATTTTGCCTTGCCTGCCAGATCAATCTCGGGGTTTGCAACGCTTGCAACAGCATCCTGCAGGGGCGTGCGCAGTCCTGTAGGTTCGCTCTCTTCTTCTGATGTGTTTGCGCGCGGTATCAGGGCGGCACGTTCAGCTTCCGGTGTCAGCCCACCTGATATCGCGGCGCGTTGGGTCGCCATGACACGCACCATGTCTGGTGCATCCTTGCGTTGGGCGATGATGGTGGCGCGATAGGGAGATACATCAGAAAATCCATTCACCGGGGGCACCAGTCCGGCACTCAGTGAGATGGCGGTCGCAATCCCGGTATCAAATCGTGCCGGAGGGCGGGCATCGGTTTCATCCTGAAGAGAATCGACGATGGAAAACAGCCACGGATCATCCACACCGCTGGAGCGCGCCAGTTCGGCGGCAAGCTGTGCGCCTTCCAGATCATCGGCCATGACAAGACAGGCAATGCGGGCGCGCAGCCAGAAATCCACAAGTTCGGTTGCGGCATTGACGGCGGCGCATGCATTGGAGTTTTCGCCAGCTGTCAGGTCTTGATCAACCTCGATCTCATCAACAGGGCGTGCCCATTCCGCAGCGGGGAAGCGCCGATAAAGATCCAGCACCTTGTCTTCACCACCAATGGCATTCAGCAGTCTGATGCGTTGGTGAATCATCTCGTCACTATCGCCCTCAGGGGCCTTGGAAGATGACATCAGCACGCGTTTGAGCAGCATCAGCTCCGCCGGAGACAGGCGATCAGGTGAAATTGATTGAAACAGGGGAGTCAGGTCACTTTTTCGGCTGTCGCCCCAGAAATCCGATGGCAATGCATGCTCATTCGAGCCCAACCAGCCGACGCCCCAGGGGTTTACACCTCCTAATGGGCCGGAACTGGAAATCTGCGCCTGTGCGGTCAATGTGAGGCTCATGGCCGCAATTGCGGCGCTCGCCAGAAACTTAATACGGACCGACATTCGTCGCCTCCACGCGGGTAACTGTTTGTTCTGGTGCAGATTTTTCAGCCTTTTGAATAAAATAAAAGCCGCCGCCAGCGATAGCCAGTCCTGCGATCAGAATGAGGATGAGCATCCGTTTCATACCAGTCTCCCAAAGAAATCCTGTATTGGATCACCGAACCGTTTGATCCAGATCACACCGAGGTATAATCATCTTCCGATTGTTTCGGCAAAGAGCGTTAACGTTGAATAACCGTTTAGATTCTGAAAACGACCAAAAGGCGGCGGAAGCTGCATGTCTTGAAAAAGAAACATGCGGGCGTCTGCCTATTGTGCTTGTGGGGATCATGGGCGCGGGAAAGTCGACTGTGGGAAAACAACTCGCATTGTCGCTGGGTCTTCCTTTCTTCGACAGTGATCACGAAATCGAAGCCGCCGCTGATATGACTGTACAGGAAATATTCGACGCGCATGGAGAGCCTGAGTTTCGCCGCGTTGAAAGGCGTGTGATAGAGCGCCTGCTGGGGCAGGGCGAGATGGTGCTGGCAACCGGTGGCGGTGCCTATATGGACGAGCAGACACGCGCCCTGATGAAAGCCAGGTCAGTGACCGTCTGGCTCAAAGCAGATCTGGATCTGCTCTGGCGGCGGGTTTCCCGGCGTGGGGGCCGTCCGCTTCTCAAGCAGCCCAATCCGAAAAAAGTGCTTTCCGACTTGTTGAAAGAGCGTGAGCCGGTTTATGCGGAAGCCGATTTCACAGTGCAATCGAAAGACGGGCCGCATATGATGACGGTCGACGCCATCAGAAAAGCGATCAAACGATGACGCCAGCAAAAACCGAACGCTATGTGCGCGTTGAACTGGGTACGCGCAGCTATGACATCCTGATCGGACAGGGGCTATTGCCGCGTGTGGGTGCGATTATTCGCCCGCATCTGCACCATAATCGTGTTTTCATCATCACTGATGACAATGTTGCTCCCCTGCATCTGGAGACGGTGACACATTCATTGTCTGCGGAGGGCGTGCGTGCATTCGCTGAAATCCTGCCTGCGGGCGAGGGCACCAAGAACATGCGTCAGCTGGAAACAGTCATCGACGCGATGATGGCGCGCGGCGCTGACCGCAAGGATGTGGTGCTGGCCCTGGGGGGCGGTGTCATTGGTGATCTCACCGGCCTGGCAGCTGGCCTGCTCAAGCGTGGCATGAAATTCATACAATTGCCCACAACCCTGCTGGCACAGGTCGATAGCTCGGTCGGTGGCAAGACAGCTGTGAACTCTGGTCTCGGCAAGAATTTGATCGGCCTGTTCAATCAGCCCGAAATGGTGATTGCAGATCTGGATGTGCTGAACACGTTGCCGAAACGCGAATTGCGCGCAGGTCTGGCGGAAGTCATCAAATATGGATTGATCGACGACCCGGAATTCTTTGACTTTATCGAAGCCAATGCCGACGGACTTGGTTCGGGTGATATCAATGCACTGGCCTATGCGGTTCAGGTGTCATGCGAGGCCAAGGCCCGTATCGTGGCGGAAGACGAAACCGAACAGGACAAGCGGGCTCTGCTCAATCTGGGGCACACATTCGCGCATGCACTTGAGCGCGCCAATGGGTTCGGTCCGGCGCTCCTGCATGGGGAGGCGGTCGGATGTGGCATGGCGATGGCCTATCGCTATTCACATCATCTGGGGATATGTCCGGGGCAGGATTGTGAGCGCGCCGAACGTGCGATCAGGGCGTTGGGCCTCGAGACCAATATTCGCAAACTGGCGGGTGGACCTTATGAAGGGGCCAGCCTTCTGGATCACATGATGCACGACAAGAAGACATCCGGTGGAAAGCTGACATTGATCCTCAGTCGGGGTATCGGTCAGTCATTCATTGAAAAACAGGTGGATGCAGACAATCTGCGTTCTTTCCTCTGCGCTGAAACGGACACTGTCTGACATTATGGATTTTTCGCTGTACGGAACGCCAATCGGCATCGTCATATTGCTCGCAATGTCGGCATTTTTTTCCGGGTCTGAGACGGCACTGACGGCAGCATCGCGGGCGCGAATGCATTCCATGGAAAAGGATGGGCGTGCAGATGCGAAGCGGGTGAACCGGCTGATTTCCGATCAGGAAGGGCTGATCGGGTCGATCCTGTTGGGAAACAACCTCGTCAATATTCTCGCCACCTCACTGGCAACCAGCTATCTCTTGCGGGTGGTGGGTGAAAGCGGTGTGGCGATTGCCACAGCGGCCATGACGCTATTGGTGCTGGTCTTCGCCGAAGTGCTGCCCAAGACCTATGCCATCAACAATGCCGACAAGTTTGCCATGGCTGTATCCGGACCTGTCGGGCTGTTGGTGTCGATACTCAAACCTGCGGTGATGGCGGTGCAATTCGTGGTGCGTGGGACCTTGTCGGCCTTTGGGGTCAAGACAGAGGCCGACCCGCTGGCCGTCCTTGATGAGATCCGCGGGGCGATCGATCTGCATGCTGAAGAGGGCGCGGTGGAGGCTGAAGACCGTCACAGGCTGGGCGGCGTGCTCGACCTGCGGGAATTGACAGTTGCGGACATCATGATCCACCGCAAGTCGATCATGATGATCGATGTCGACCTGCCACCAGAAGAAGTCATCCGGCTGGCGCTGGAAAGCCCTCATACCCGTCACCCCCTGTTCAAGGGCGACAAGGAAGAGGTTGTTGGCATTTTGCACGCCAAGGATCTGTTGCGCGCCATTGCTGAAGCCTCCGGTGATTTTTCCCAGCTCGTGATTGATGACGTCTCCAAGGAGGCAGTGTTCACGCCGGAAACCACGGGTCTTCAGGACCAACTCGATGTATTCCTGAAGACCCGGAACCATTTTGCACTGGTCGTGGATGAATATGGCGCGATCATGGGTCTGGTCACGCTGGAAGATATTCTCGAAGAGATTGTCGGCGATATTCATGATGAGCATGACATTGCTGTTCCTGGTGTGCGTCCACAGCCAGATGGGTCTGTCTTTGTGGATGGCTGGGCTCCGATCAGGGATCTGAACCGCGCGATGAACTGGAATCTGCCGGATGATGAAGCTGTCACCGTGGCCGGACTTGTGATTCACGAAACCCAGACCATTCCTGAACCCGGGCGTCGTTTCGCCTTTCATGGCTATGTGTTCGATATTCTGAGAAAGCACCGAAACCAGATCATGGGGCTTCGGGTGCGCAAGGATGAATCGGTCGGCGGAAGCTGATCAACTTTTTGTGAACTCACCCACGGGAAATACCGTAACCCCGCAACTCTGGGTCGTGGCGCTTTTGCGCTCATGGCTCTAGTTTGAACGGAAGGCAGTATAGTGGCTTCAATGGGGACAGTGCTCAAACAGGGTGTTGCGGAATGGTATGGCGCTTTTGATTTCCGAAAAACTCTGGTCATTCACAGAGGCGGCTGAAAATGCTGCCAGCATTGATGAGCTGTCGACGCGTTTCCAGAATCTGCTTGCGCCACATGGTGTGACTGGCAGTTCCATTGCGGTCATTTCAAAGCCTGAGCGTGTGATCACCGATGGGTTTGGTCTGCTCGACATGGAATGGACGACCATCTACATGGAGCGCAACTATCTGGCCGATGATCCGGTATTTCGCAGCCTGCGCCTGCGTAATACTGAAGGGCTTTGGGCCAAACATCTTGATGGGCTACCGATTACGCCGGAAGGTGATCGCGTCATGTCGGATGCTCGCGATTTCAATATCAAGGACGGGTTTACGCGCTTCCTGGGATCGAGCCGGGGCGGGCGCTTCATGTTGTGCCTGCAGGGCGAGAAGATTGATACCGATCCCCAGGCGTCACGTCTCTTCAACATGGCCGGGCAGGTGTTTCTCGAAGAAGGTTTGCGATTGCTCAGTGAACCCACGGAGTTTGACAATGATGCGCCGATCACCCAGCAGCAATTGAATGTCCTGTTGTTGCTGATGGAAGGCGACAGCCAGAAGGTCATTGCCCGCAAGTTGAGTATATCACCACGAACGGTTGAAGTTCACGTCAAGGATATCAAGCAGCGGCTGGGTGCTCGTAATGGATGGGAGGCTGTGCGTATTGCAATTGAACGCGGTGTGTTCCAGAATCTCGACAAGACAGGCTGATCACGCTTTTTCACACAAAAGTCAGCCATTAACGAAATCCGGAGGAAGAATTCGGATAGACAGAGCATGCAAACCGGTTTCAAATTCATTCTTCAGGGCATCGTTGACCGCCCTGTGCGCGCCAATACGTCCCAGTTCTGACAATGAATCGGCGGCTATTCGCACTGTGTAGTGAGACTCTCCTTCGGCGCTGGCACCTGCATGGCCAGCATGGCGAGCTGAGTCATCGACAATTTCCAGTAGGGAAGGCGAAAAAACTGCGTTTAATGTGCTGCGAATACGCTCTTGCCGGTTTGTCAATTCTTGCTCCTTTAACTTGTACAGTCCATGTTGTAGCGTCATGACACATACTGGTGAAGACCCCGACGAGTTCCGCGTCAAGTTCGTGGACATTCGTGTTAAACCGCCTGGTTCCCGAAAGAACCAGAAAAGGCGGCCCGTAGACGAGATTCGCGTCTGCGAGCATAATTCCTGTGATCTGGTCGGTGACTGCCGTGCTCCCAAGCAGACAGCAGAAGCCTTGCGTCGCAAGCGTAAGCGGGACGAGGATTTTCACTGGTTCTGTGAGCGTCACGCTGCCGAGTTCAACAAGGGCTATAATTTCTTCGATAGCATGACCGAGGCGGAATATGCCGCGTTCCAGGCCAGCGAGGCCTATGGTCACAAGAAGACATGGCGCATGGGGCAAGGACCAATGGGCGGCGCACGTGCTTCGCAGAGCCATGATCCGAACCGCTGGCGTGGCCGTCATTTCTTCGATGCCAATGGCGAGCGCATAGACAAGCCGGACACCAACAAGCCCGGTCGTACACGCTTGCAGACCAAGGCGCTGGATGAACTCAGCCTTCCGCATGATGCGACAGCTGAGCAGGTGCGTCAGACCTATTCTCGCCTGATCAAGGAATTCCACCCGGATTCCAATGGTGGTGATCGTTCCATGGAACACAGGTTGACGTCTGTCATTCGCGCCTTCAAGACATTGAAAGCCGCCGGACTCGCCTGATCTTTTCATGATCTGTGAGTGTGTCCGCTGAACTTCATCGTGCCAGCGACGAATTACCATTTGTCATTCGAAGGCGTGATTGGCTAGAGTGCCCACGATTTGATCGCTGTACACAGTAACAAGAAGCAAATTCTCCCATGTCCGTTATTGACGCCAATGAAGACCTGATTTCCCACGCGCCCGATTCCGAGATGTCCATTCGCGACACGTTCGGCCTCGACATGGATGGAACGGTGCCGGCTTTCTCCGAAGCGTCATCTTATGCGCCGGATCTTGATAACAGCTATCAGTTCGATCCGCAGACGACGCGTGCGATCCTGGCTGGCTTCAAATATAATCGCCGGGTGATGATCCAGGGCTATCACGGAACCGGTAAGTCGACCCATATCGAGCAGGTCGCGGCCCGCCTGAACTGGCCGCTCATCCGGGTCAATCTGGACAGCCATGTTTCGCGGATCGATCTGGTCGGTAAAGATGCGATTGTCCTGAAGGATGGCAAGCAGATCACCGAATTTCGCGAAGGTATTCTGCCATGGGCTTTACAGCGTCCCGTCGCACTTGTGTTCGATGAATATGATGCCGGGCGCCCGGATGTGATGTTCGTGATCCAACGTGTGCTGGAAGCATCCGGGCAGTTGACCCTACTCGACCAGAACCGCGTCATGCGCCCGAACCCATGGTTCCGCCTGTTTGCAACCACCAATACTGTCGGACTGGGTGACACGACGGGGCTTTATCACGGCACACAACAGCTCAATCAGGGACAGATGGACCGCTGGTCGATCGTTACAACGCTGAACTATCTGGAGCATGATGCAGAAACCGATATCATCGCCGCGAAGGCACCGGATATGAACAAGGAAATTCTGTCCAAGATGGTGCATGTTGCGGATCTGTCGCGTCAGGCCTTCATGAATGGTGATATTTCCACGGTCATGAGTCCGCGGACCGTCATTACATGGGCTGAAAATGCGCAGATTTTCGGCGATATCGGGCAGGCCTTCCGCCTGACATTTGTCAACAAGTGTGACGAGCTGGAACGCCCGGTTGTTGCCGAGTTCTATCAGCGTGCCTTTGGTGAGGAATTACCCGAAAGCGCTGCTTTCGCCAGCGCAGCTCAATAATACGACTGCCCGGCTTGGGGGCCGTGAACGGACATCTGAATGCCGAAGCCTGAGAACACCACGGATATCTTCCGCAACGCGCTGGCGATTACCACGCAGGCGCTGTCGGGAGAGCGCGATCTGGAAGTCTCGTTCTCCAGTGATGGTGGCTGGGCATCCGGCAAGCGTATCAACTTGCCGGCACCGCCGCGGAAGATGACGGCGAAGGAAGCTGCGCGTGTGCGTGGTGAATCGGACGCTATGGCGCTGCGTCTTGCCCATCATGATCCCAAGGCATTTGCGCGAAATCTGCCTCAGGGCGATGATGCGCGAAATGTCTTCGAGGCTGCTGAACGCGCCAGGATTGAGTCCATCGGTGCGCGTGCAATGGATGGTGTGGCGGACAATCTCGATGCTGCGCTGGAATATCGCTGCGAGCGGGCGGGCTATCTGCGGATGGAAGACCGTGGAGCAGTCCCGATGGATGAAGCGCTGGAAATGGTGCTTCGTGAAAAGCTGACGGGACGTCCATTACCAGCTGCCGCCGAGCACATTGCTGCCTTCTGGAGGGAGGAGCTGGAAGCGCGTGCTGCTGGCGCTCTGGATGAGATCGAAAGCACTATCGACGACCAGAAAGCATTTGGTGATGCTGTTCGATCTTTGATCCGTAAACTTGAGCTTGGCGAAGAAGTGCCTGTTGAAGATACACCGGACGACAGCGACGATCAGGATGAGGACGCGCCTGACGAGCCGGAAGACTCCGAGAACGACAATCAGGACGATGAAAACCAGCCATCCGAAGGTGATGCATCCCAGGACATGGACGCCGAGGAGAACGGAGACTCCGAGGATACCGAAGTCGGCGCGGCCATGGATGCCGATATCGACATGTCATCCGATCAGGATGGCATGGACATGGAGGAGGGGAGCAATCCGCTGCGCCCCAATTTCCGTGAATCCGATGATGATCCCAATCTCAACTATCAGCCTTACACGACGAAGTTCGACGAGTTGGCGAATGCCGAAACGCTCTGTGATCCAGAAGAACTGACACGCTTGCGGGCCTATCTGGACACCCAGTTGCAGGGCCTTCAGGGGGCGGTTTCGCGTCTCGCCAACCGCCTGCAACGCCGCCTCATGGCGCAGCAGAACCGGTCCTGGCAGTTCGATCTGGAAGAAGGTGTTCTGGATACAGCGCGCCTGACGCGGGTTGTGGTTGATCCGACATCGCCGCTCTCTTTCATGCAGGAGGACGACTCCAATTTCCGAGACACCGTCGTGACCTTGCTGCTGGATAATTCCGGGTCCATGCGCGGCCGTCCGATCATGGTCGCGGCGCTGTGTGCAGACATCCTTGCGCGTACGCTGGAACGTTGTGGTGTGAAGGTGGAAATCCTGGGCTTCACCACAAAGGCCTGGAAGGGCGGCTTGTCGCGTGAAGACTGGATCAAGAATGGCAAGCCTGTCTCGCCTGGGCGGCTCAATGATCTGCGTCACATCGTTTACAAAAGTGCGGATGCGCCATGGCGGCGCGTGCGGCGCAACCTAGGCCTGATGATGCGAGAGGGCCTGCTGAAAGAGAATATCGATGGTGAAGCGCTGATGTGGGCGCATGATCGCCTGATGGCGCGGCCTGAACAGCGCCGTATCCTGATGGTGATTTCCGATGGTGCGCCGGTGGATGATTCCACCCTGTCGGTCAATTCCGGCAATTGCCTTGAGCGCCACCTGCGCCAGGTCATCAAATATGTCGAAACCAAATCCCCTGTTGAGCTGCTGGCGATCGGCATCGGGCATGATGTCACCCGCTATTATCGCCGCGCCGTCACGCTGGTGGATGCCGAACAGCTTGGCGGTGCCATGACGGACAAGCTGGCAGAACTTTTCGAGGAAGAACCGGCACAATCAAGATCGGCGAATCGAGCCGGTGGTGGTAAGTCTGCGCGCGAAACAGCATCCAGCGCTGGTCGGACCGGAAAGTCACGACCGATCTTTCGGGAGGTGAAACGTGGGTCGACTTCTGGCTGACAAGGGCCGATTGGTCACTGTTTTTGCGTTGGCAGCTTTATCGCTGTTGGCGACAGCGTCATGCGCTCCGAAGCAGACCGCGATAACAGCGTCCTCTGAAACGAGCCAGGCCGACAAACCGCAGAAGAAGGCACCCTGGGAGTTTACCCGGAAATCCGGTGCGCTTTATTCGGCATCCTGTCCGGCCGATGAAGAATTCCTCGCGCCTGAAGGCATTGCCATCGAATCACGAAAAGTGCCGGGCGAAGGAGCTGGCGCGTTTGAGAGCCTTCCGGGTGTCGAGATAGCGGGGCTCACATTTATCGCAGGTTATCACCTGACCAGCAGCGATCCGCGTTTTGGCGGCTTGTCGGGCATAGCTGCGCCGCATTGGGGCCAATTGCTGACAATTTCAGACCAGGGTGATTTTGTCTGGCTGACACTGGATGAGCAAACGGCCACCGCGCCCTTGCAGGCGTCGATTGCGACCATGCGCGGGGCAGATGGCCAGCCTCTTTCTGGCAAGCAGGATGGCGATGCGGAAGGCCTGGCCCTGCGCGATGGTCTGGCGCTGGTGAGTTTCGAACGTAATCACCGCATTGAAGCCTTTGACCTGGCCAGTTGTGGAGCCGCGGCGCGGGCTGCGCCAGTCCTGTCTCTGGACGATGCTCTGGATATGCCGCGTATCAGCGAGAATGGTGGACCGGAAGCATTGGCCTTGTCGCCAAATGGTGGATTGGTGATCGGTCTGGAAACACCCAGAAAAGGCATGGCACCTTTATCATTAGCACCTGAAAATTCAGCGGCGGCGTTCAAGCGCTCCTTGCCTCAGGCGGACGGCTTTCGTCTGACTGGTATGGACTTTTACAGCAGCTATGACGGCACGGGCATGCTGTATTCCCTGCATCGGGCATTCAATCCCCTGACCGGACCACGCATCATTCTTCAGGCCACGCCCGCAGAACATTTTGTGGAAGGCTGGCTCCTCGGGGAGACGCGCAGTCTCCTGCGGTTGAATCTGCCCGCACCTGTCGATAATTTCGAAGGCATTGCGGCCTTGAGAACGCCTGAGGGAAAGACGCGGCTTTACATCATCTCTGATGATAATTTCTCGAAAAGCCAGCGCACGCTGCTATACATATTCGAAGTGACAGGCAGCTGAGATATACTGAACTGAGCGGCGTCGAACTTGCCTTGACGCCTGACAGCCCCTAGTTATCGATTCAGTTGCAAGAGTTGAGTCCGGAGAGAACATGACCGCGCCCACGACCTATCTCGATTTCGAAAAGCCCATGTCAGAGATGGAAGGCAAGATCGCGGCGCTGGAAGCTGCTGCCGATGAGGGGGGCGCATCCATCGATGATGAGTTGCGCCGACTGCGCGACAAGGCCGACAAGCAACTCAAGGAGATCTACGCCAACTTGAATGCCTGGCAGAAAACGCAGGTTGCGCGTCATCCGGACCGCCCCCATTTTCTGAACTATGTCGACGCCTTGTTTGATGATTTTGTTGAGCTCGCAGGCGACCGCAAATACATGAATGATGACGCCCTGATGGGTGGGCTTGCGCGGTTTCGTGGCGTGGCTTGCGTGGTTGTGGGGCACGAAAAAGGGCGCACCACCAATGAACGCCTGAAGCACAATTTCGGCCTCGCGCGGCCTGAAGGATACCGCAAGACCTATCGTCTGTTTGAACTGGCAGAGCGTTTCAACCTCCCCGTCATTGCCCTGATAGACACCGCTGGGGCGTTTCCCGGCCGTGGGGGTGAAGAGCGTGGACAGGCAGAAGCTCTGGCGAGGTCCATCGAAAAGTGCCTGACGCTGAAAACGCCATTGGTATCGGTCATAGTTGGCGAGGGTGGATCTGGCGGTGCAGTGGCACTGGCATCTGGCAACAAGGTCTTGATGCTGGAGCATGCCATCTATTCGGTGATCTCTCCTGAGGGGGCTGCCTCGATCCTTTACCGGGATTCCTCGCGCGCCAAGGATGCAGCTGATGCGATGAAGATCACAGCTCAGGATCTGCACAAATTCATGATCGTCGATGACATCATCAAGGAACCCATGGGCGGGGCGCATCGCGATCCACGCGAAGCCATGACGCGGGTTGGTGATGCTGTCGAGCGCGCTCTCAAGGCATTTGAAGGCATGGGCACTGCCGAGTTGCGTAAACAGCGCAAGGAGCGGTTCTATGCCATTGGCCGCGAAGGTCTGAACTAGAGCGCTTTTACCGAGGTTCGAACCTCTCAGGATCTGTCGACAGATGCATCTGTATCATCGAACAGATCAAATTGTTCGTCATCGCCGCGGATATCCATTTCTGCCAGCACGAGGCTTGTTGTCTGGGTGGGCACGAAGGGTCCCTTGTCCTCTACAGGCACGGCGTCGCTAACGCGTGAGCGGGCAAGCACGAATATGGTCATCAGAGCCATTCCAATCCCGGCATAGATGAACAATCCGCGTGGCCCCAGGCCAAGGCTCATGACGGCACCTCCCGCCAGTGGACCAATGATTGAGCCCATGCTCCAGATGATCAGAATGCCAGCCATCATGGCGGTCATCTGGTGTGTCTCTGTCTTGTCAGCAGCGTGCGCAACGGCCAGCGCGTAATGGCTGAGCGCGCCTGCACCATAGAGCCCCACCACAAAGACAAAGGCCCCCAGCGGCAGCACATTGCCCAGCAAAGCCAGTATGAAGGCCGCAATGGCACCCACAGCACCCAGCCCGCCCATGACCAAGCGGCGATCAATCCGATCGGACAACAAGCCCGCAGGCCAGAGGGCAATCATGGATCCGGCCAGCAATGCGCCGTTGAACTGAGCGGACAGTTTAAGTGGATCGGGATGGTTCAGACCGGCGACATACACTGGATATAGCTGGCCGACAGCGGTGTTGACTGCACCGGCGGTAAACGCAGCGACAGCAGCAGCAGGCGCAAGCTTGAATATTCTCGCTGGTCCGAACGGGGCAGTGTGGGAGGTTTCCGGCTGGGGGTTACTGGTTGCGGCCACAGGCAGGATCGCTGCAGCAATCAGCGCTGCGGCGAGCAGGAAGCCATCCGCATCGCCCTTCAGGCCCAACACGATGAAGGGGCCACTGATCGATCCCAGCTTGTTGACGACATGGTAGAAACTGACGATTGCACCGCGCATGTGATCGGGGGCAGCTCTGGTGATCCAGCCATCTCCTGCTGCCCACAGACCGGAAAAGCAGAAACCCACAAACACCTGAAGGACAGCAAAGGCAGCAACTTCAACCGAAAGCGTGAATGCCAGCGAGACGATGATGGCTGACGCAGCGAACAGGGAGAATGCGCGGATATGGCCGACCCGGGTTATCTCCCGAGGTGCGAACAGGGCTCCCATGAACAAGCCAGTGGCAAAGCAGGATCCAACCAATCCCAGGGCGAGGTTGGACGCGCCTGCTGCACGCAGATGCAGGGCGACCACCAACGTCAGGCTGGCCAGTGCCGCCTGTAGCAAGGTCAGGCTGATAATGAGTGTGATAACCTTGCGATAGCCCGCAAACGTCCCGGGTTTCAGCGGGGCGTTTTCATGTGCGTGGTCGCGAAGGGGTGCATCTGGTCGGGCGCGCATGAGGGTGTCGATCAAAAGGTTGGAGACATCGGAAAGGCAAAGGGCCCGCCCTTCGTTGGAAACACGAAGGACGGGCCCTTGTCCAGTCTTGCGAAATGAGACTTATTTTCCGAAGCCGTAAACCAGCGAAATGCGGGTCGCTGTGTCGGTGTCTTCAGTGCCGACAGGAGCTTCGGTTTCGTGGCGCACATCATAGGAAAAGCGAACGGAGAATTTCTCGTAGAGCGTTGCGGTCAGCGCCAGTGTGTTTTCAAGCTGCGTGGAGACTTCAGCATAAACAATGTCGGTGTCGTTGGAGAGAGTGACATTGTCATTGATGTTATATGCGAAACGCGAGCCCGCCCGGAAGGCAACGCTTTCCTCGGTCTGGCCAGGAATAAACAAGCCGTTTACGGTCCGGTCGCGAACTTCGTCGATCTTGTAGCCGGGGCCGCCTTCCAGCGTCCAGGTCACGATGTCGCCCATCAACACCTTGTAACCGACACCGCCACCCACAAAGATCCGGTTTTCATAGCCGGAAAACTCATCTTTTTCATAGGAGGAACGGCCATAGGCGGTCCAGCGTGGATTTTCGAACTTGCGGTCCAATTGTCCGGCAACGTAGAGGCGGTTCTTGTTTTCTGCGCCATCTGTCTCACCATAATCGAATGAGAACTCGCCGCTCTGGCGCCAGTTGAGGGCATCTCGAGTTGCCTTCAGGCCCGCGCCTGCATCAGTGGTTTCGGTGTTACCGGTGGTGTATCCAGCAGAAAGCGATCCCTCGCCAGACCATTCAGCCTGAGCAATAGCTGCAGGAGCGGAGAGCAGTGCCGCGGTGCCAATCGTGGCGAATGCGATGAGCTTCATGAAATAAGTCCTTGATGTCGGTTTGAGCATTCATGCAGGCACAAGACTGCGCCCATGCTGGCGAATTAGGGACAAACCCAAAATATCTCAAGGCGAAGCGACATTTGCACTGCAAGTCAGGAAAAAGTGTGATCCTTCAGATACATAATGTCATTTTTGTAATGATGTGGCGCGCGTCAGCCGCCAAAACCATAGACCAGTGAAATGCGCGTCGTCGTGTCAGTCGGCTCGACATTTTCCAGTGGCGCAGTGTCATGACGAACATCAAAGGATATACGTGCCGAGATGTTCTCGATCAGCGCTGCCGTGAGAGACAGGTCATTGACGATCTGCGTGGATTCTTCTGCATAGACGACATTGGTATTGTTCGCGACCTTAACGCTCTCATTGAGGGCGAGGCTCAGTCTTGAGCCTGCCTGAACGGCGAAATTGTCATCATCAACCACTGTGTGCGTTGTATCGGGAAGGCGTACACGCCGGCTTTCCATCTTCAGTCCTGGGCTGCTCTCCAGAGACCAGCGCAGCGGTCCTTCATCCAGAGCGACATAGCCAATTCCCATGCCTAGAAAGACGCGGCTGTTAAGCCCGGCTATCTCATCCTGCTCATAGGATGTGCGGCCATAGGCGGACCAGGCATTATTGGGCATTTTCCTGTCGGCCTGCGCGGACATGTAGCTGCGGTTCTTGGATTCTATACCATTTGTCTTGCCGTAATCGACCTTGCCTTCCAAGGCTGTACGCCAGTCATAACCGTCACGGTTTGACTTGAAGCCCACGCCTGCATCACTGGTTTGCGAATTACCTGATGAAAGTCCCGCTGACAGCGACCCCTCTCCAGTCCAGTCATTCGCATGAGCTGAGCTGACGCCAAAACTGGCTGTGAGGGCGAGGAGGCAAACGGAACGCAACAAGGGGTCATCCTTTCTAGTGAGGATTAGTCAATTTATGCGCCGCACTGTGCCTGTTTACTTGCGGGTGTTTCGCAGCGCTCCACGGGTCCTGATCGATCAACTTGAACAATTCAAGAGTCTTCAGGGCTAATTTTGAATTAGAGCGTTAACGTTAACATTTTGCGAGCTTTCGCGCACGCACCAAATATGAAAACAGCGCCGGTTGCCCGGCGCTGTGTTGAAATGCTGTGCAGTTACATGGTTCGCATGGTCATACATCGACTCCGGCGGACACTTTTCCGTGGCAATGTTTGAACTTTGCGCCTGAGCCACATGGGCAGGGTGCATTGCGCGGCGTCCGTGCCCAGCTCTCTGGCATGACCTCCTGGTCAGCCACTTCGTTTTCACCGGTTTGCGGGTCGATATGGGTTTCGATCGTCTCTTCGGGGGGCTGGGCTTGTTCCACCTGTTGAGGCTCGCCAGTAAACTGCAACCGCATCAGGATGCGTGAGACACCTGACCGCAGATCATTGAGCAGGGTTTCGAAAAGGGCGAAGGCTTCCGACTTGAATTCATTCAACGGGTCACGCTGGGCGTATCCACGCAGGTGAATGACCGACCGTAGCTGGTCCAGCTGAGACAAGTGTTCACGCCAGCGCAGATCGACTTCCTGCAACAAGACCTGTTTTTCGATCCAGTGCATGCGCTCGTCACCAGCGACAGCCATCTTGGCGCGATAGGCCTCATTTGCAGCGTCGGTAAGCTTTTCGATGACCTCTGCAGAGGCAACACCTTCAGCAGCCGCCCATTCAGCGATTGGGGGGCGAATGCCGAGGCTTTCGTCAACCTCTTCGATCAGCCCTTCAATGTTCCATTGCTCGGCATAGGATTTTTCCGGCATGTGCCGCAAGACGATGCTTTCGACCGTGTCTTCACGCATTTCCTGAATGGTTTCGGACACATCGGCAGCGCGCATGAATTCGATGCGTTGCTCGAAAATCGCCTTGCGCTGGTCATTGGTGACATCGTCATATTTCAGGAGATTCTTGCGGATCTCGAAATTGCGTTGCTCGACCCGGCGCTGGGAGGTTTCCAGAGCCTTGTTCATCCAGGGGTGAACAATGGCTTCACCTTCCTTGATACCAAGATGGCGCATGATGGAATCAAGCCGCTCAGCCGCGAAGATACGCAGCAGATCATCCTCAAGGCAGATATAGAATTTCGACCGGCCGGGGTCACCCTGACGGCCAGTCCGACCGCGCAGCTGGTTGTCGATCCGGCGGCTTTCATGGCGCTCAGTTGCCAGGACATAGAGCCCGCCAGCTTCAAGCGCGGCTTTTTTCTTGACCTCGATATCTGCCTTGATTTCGGATCTGAGCGCGTCGAGCTCCAGTTCGGACAGTTCACGGCCAAGCTTTTCAGCTTTTTCAGCACTTTCGACTTCAAAGCGCATGTCCAGATTGCCGCCCAACTGGATGTCGGTACCACGGCCGGCCATGTTGGTGGCGACCGTGATGGCTCCGGGCACACCGGCTTGTGCAACGATCTGGGCTTCCTGTTCGTGGTGGCGCGCATTTAGCACCTGGTGCTTGACGCCCTTGCTGGCGAGCAGGGTGGAGAGCAGCTCTGATTTCTCGATCGAGACCGTTCCAACAAGCACGGGCTGGCCGCGCTTGGCGCAATCTTCGAGGTCTTCGATGATCGCGTCGAATTTTTCCTTTGCCGTTCGATAGACGACATCATCTTCGTCGATCCGCTGAACTGGCTTGTTGGTTGGGATCTCGATGACATCCAGCTTGTAGATGTCCTGGAATTCGGCCGCTTCAGTGGAGGCCGTTCCGGTCATCCCGGAAAGCTTGTCATACAGACGGAAATAGTTCTGGAAGGTGATCGAGGCCAATGTCTGGTTTTCAGGCTGGATCTTCGATTTTTCCTTCGCCTCGATGGCCTGGTGCAGACCCTCTGAGAGACGGCGACCCGGCATCATGCGGCCTGTGAATTCGTCGATCAGGACCACTTCGGCGTTCTTGACGATATAATCCTTGTCGCGGTGAAACAGCTTATGGGCACGCAGCGCCTGGTTGGCGTGGTGGACCAGCGTCACATTGGAAGGCTCGTAAAGGGAACCTTCCAGCAGGCCACCAGCTTCCAGCAGGTCTTCGAGTTTCTCATTGCCTTCTTCGGTGAAGACACATGAGCGCTGTTTCTCGTCGATCTCATAATCGCCTTCATCCAGTTGTGGAATGATGGCGTCGAGAGTCTGGTAAAGTTCCGTGCGGTCGTCGGTCGGTCCCGAGATGATCAGCGGGGTACGGCTTTCATCAATCAGGATGGAGTCCACCTCGTCGACGATACAATAGCGGTGGCCGCGCTGGACCATTTCAGCCAGCGAATATTTCATGTTGTCGCGAAGATAGTCGAACCCGAATTCGTTATTGGTCCCGTAGGTCACATCGCAGGCATAGGCATTGCGACGTTCATTGTCGTCCATGCCATGCACGATAGCGCCGATGGAAAGTCCGAGGAACTTGTAGACTTCGCCCATCCATTCGGCATCACGCGAGGCCAGATAATCGTTCACCGTGATGACGTGAACACCCTTGCCTTCAAGCGCATTCAGATAAACAGGGCAGGTGGCAACCAGGGTCTTACCTTCACCGGTACGCATCTCGGAGATCTTGCCGGAATGCAGCACCATGCCGCCGATCAGCTGTGTGTCGAAATGGCGCAGGCCAATCGAACGTTTTGCCGCCTCTCGAACGGTTGCAAACGCTTCGACGAGAATGTCGTCCAGCAATGCACCATTGGCGATCTTCTGACGAAACTCCGCCGTCCGCTCACGGAGCGCATCATCGGACAGCGCTTCAGTGACGGATTCAAGAGCGTTGATCTGCTGTACCCGTGTCCTGAAAGGACGCAGCTTTCGGTCATTGACCGAACCAAAGATCTTCTTGGCGATTCCAAACATCAATAAACACCAATATGAGTGGCCTGCTCCATGAACCGCGGAACAGATAAACGTCCGCAGCCCCCTCATCGCAATTGAGCGCAGCCTGAATGTAAGTGTTCAAATCAAAGTAAACACTCGACTTGATTACTCAGGACACGTAAGGACCGCCCCTGTAAGTGTCAATCCGAACTGCAGCGCTGCTATGTGCATGGAGGTTTGTTGTGATGGCTTTTGGCAACAGTTTGGGCGGGATCAAGATTGTTTGCGTCTTCATTGCGGCAATGTCGCTTTTCGGCTGCGAGGATGCTCCGCCCACTCCGATCAGCTCGTCATCTCCCGTTGCTGCACCAGTCGGCGAAGTCGTCGCGGCAACCATAAATGGCCAGGCCATATATGTCTCTGATGTTCAACTGGAAGCTGAAGCTCAGGGCCTGGTTTCCCCCGGAGAGCCGCTGGCGACTGATTCGGCTCTCTTCACGCGTGTTCTGAACAGCCTCATCGATGACAGGTTGCTTGCCCGCGAAGCGCAGGCAGAGGGGTTGCACAAGGACCCCTTCGTTCAGCATCGTGTGGACGTGCTGACCAACAGACTGCTGGGCAACGCCTTGTTGAACCGTGCCGTCGACGAGCAGGCGATCCAGAAATATTATGAGACAGCGGTCAATCTGCAAAAACTTGAACTGGGAGTGGAATATCGCGTGCGGGAAATCGTCCTGCCTTCACGTGCAACCGCTGAATCGCTGCTGAAGCAGATGACATCGGATACTGATTTTGCGGTATTGGCTTCCAATCGGTCCATTGACGAGCGCACCCGGCTTGAGGGCGGCGATCTTGGCTGGATCAATCCGGATGATGCAAATTCGCAATATGCCAACGCCATTCGTACGACACCAATCGGCGGAGTTTCAGACCCGTTTGAAACCAATTTGGGGTGGCATGTGATCAAGGTTGAGGAAAAACGAGACGAGCCGCCGCCAAAGCTGGAAGAGCTGCGCCCACAGATCCGCGATTTCCTCGTCGCATCCGAACTTGAGCGCCTGCTTAAGAAGCTGCACCGCGATGCGACGATCATACGCAATTTCGAGGAAGTCGAACCTGCCGCGGAAATCGACGCCTTCAAGGACGCTGAAATCATCGAAGACAACCCGGACGAGCCTGCAGACCAGACAGTCGACGCCAGTCCGGAAGGACAGGAATCGCAATAAATGGCTCACGCCTTCAAACGCTCGCCTCTGGCCCCGACACATACTCCAGACCTTCCCGCCATTGCGGGTGTTGAGATCATTTCCGGGTCGATGGGGCTTTATGGTCAGCGCGATGATTTCTTCATCGCTCATTTTCCCGCAGGCGCATCCGCAGCGGGTGTCTTCACGACATCAGCCACCGCGTCGGCTGACGTTTTGTGGTGTCGCAAGAGCCTTTCTGAAAGTCAGGGTGTTGCGCATGCACTGGTGGTGAATGCAGGAAATTCCAATGCCTTTACCGGGCGTGCAGGTGAGGCGAAGAACGCTGCGACTGTCGCTGCTGCCAGCCGTCTGGCCGGGTGTCAGCCGTCACAGGTCTTCCTGGCAGCAACGGGTGTGATCGGCGTACCAATGCGTGCAGAGCAGCTCGCCGAGGGTGTCGAGGCCCGTTGGCCAGACCTTGGCAAGGGCGCAATTGCCGATGCTGCCAGAGCCTTCATGACAACGGATACTTTCATGAAGACTGCCTGCACGACTGCAAGCATGACCGTCGGGCAGGTCCAGATCGCAGGCATCGCCAAAGGGTCGGGCATGATCGCGCCGAATATGGCGACCATGCTGTCCTATGTGTTCACCGATGCGAATATTGCCCCATCCGTACTTCAGGCGCTGGTTGCAGATTATGCTGACCAGACCTTCAACTGCATCACCGTTGATGGTGACACCTCGACATCGGATTCGCTGATGGTGTTTGCGACAGGGGCCGTTGGCGGTCCTCAGATCACGTCACTGGATGATCCGGATCTTGCCGGTTTTGCAGCAGCCCTGAAAAGCGTGTTGAAAGATCTTGCCCTGCAGATCGTGCGTGACGGCGAAGGAGCCACCAAGCTGATCGAGATCACGGTTACGGGGGCAAAATCAGACAAGGCAGCGAAGACCATTGCTGCATCCATCGCCAATTCTCCTTTGGTCAAGACCGCGCTGGCGGCATCGGATGCGAACTGGGGGCGCATTGTCATGGCCGTTGGCAAAGCAGGTGAGGCGATAGATCCCGATTCGTTGTCCATCCGATTTGGCGATGTCGAGGTTGCCCGCAAGGGTATGCGTGCACCGGACTATTCCGAGGAAGCGGCTTCGGCGGAATGCGCCAGACAGGAAATCTCGATTCTTGTCGATGTTGGCGTAGGTGAGGGAAAAGCGACCGTTTGGACCTGCGATCTTACCCATGCTTACGTCGATATTAACGGGGCGTACCGAACTTGATCACGTGCACAAACGTGAAATTCACGGAGATATGCCAAGGATGAAACCGGGAAGGTCACTTGTACTGGTGTCTGCTGTCGCGCTTGTGCGCGAGGATGGCAGGCTATTGCTGGCACAACGACCGGAAGGCAAGTCGATGGCCGGGCTCTGGGAATTTCCCGGTGGCAAGGTCGAACCGGGAGAAAGTCCTGAATCAGCTCTGGTTCGGGAACTTGATGAAGAGCTGGGGATCACGGTTGATGAAGCCGATCTGGAGCCTTTCTCTTTCGCGTCTCATGGCTATGACACCTTCCACCTGATGATGCCGGTCTATCTGTGTCGTCAGTGGCGCGGAGAGATGACGGGAAGAGAGGGCCAGGCACTTGCATGGGTCGGTCTTGAAACGATGAACGACTATCCCACACCGCCAGCGGATGTGGGTTTGATGAAGAGGTTTGAAGAGTGGTCGCGCGCGCAGGAAGAGGAAAATTAAAGTCCGCCCTCGCTCGCTTTGCGCGCTGTGAGTCAGGTGAAGCCATTGAATATGGCCTGATTGCCGCGCTGATCACCATTCTCCTGATTGTCGGCATGGCGGCCTCTGGCGACCATTTGCGTGGAACCTATAACGGCCTATCCAACACCTGGGGTGATAGCCTTGAGGATCTGGACGCCAATGGAGACCTCGACGCGCCAGCAACGCTCGACTAGATCAGCCCGCCTTGTCCCCGGCCTTGTGCTCGGGCACACCCAAAGCATCTGATAATCTTGATTTTGCACTGCCGGGCCGTAGCGGTTTTGGTTGGTCCGGTGCGGGTGCCCACCCTGAAACTGTGAGAATTTCAAAAGTCGCGCGCATCCGGCCATCCGGGTCGCTGTGGCGCTGCTGGTAAAGCGACATCGCCCGCATCAGGATTGCGCGTGTCAGAGGTGGTGCATTGCTGTCAGCCGGGGCGGATGTCTCACCCATGCCGCGCAGATCTTCAAACAGGCGAAATGGATTGGAATAGCGCACGGTCAGCGTCTGTGTGTCGGCCACGGGCAAGGCAAATCCTGCGCGCTGCATCAGGCCTGCCATGTCCTGAACATCGGCAAAGGGTGACACGCGCATCGCTGCGCCGCCGCGGATTTCGGTTTCGGCATCAATCAGGCAGCTACGCAATTCATTCAGCGTGGCCCCGCCCAGCAGCTGACCGATGAAGAATCCGTCGGGCCTGAGTACCATCCGGATCTGGATCAGGGCACCGGGCAGGTCATTGACCCAGTGCAGGGCGAGGGTGGAGGTGACCAGGTCGAAGCTTTGTGGTGCAAAGGGCAGCTGTTCTTCACTTGCCACGACAGCTCCGGTACCCAGACGGGATGCGAAAGCAGGTGACAGATCCGAGCTGATCCAGTGCCCAATTCGGCTAGCCAGTGTGGGACGCGCCATGATCGCCGCACGCGTCTGACCGCCATGCGCGCCAAGGTCCAGCGCCAGGTCAAAGCTGCGTGTGACAGCCTCCAGGCTCTCGGCGAGGTCGTCTGCAGCATTGTCCTTGAGGAAGCTGAAGCTCTCGAACCTGCCAGCAGCCCGGTCGCGGTGCAGGCGATGCAGGCGGCGGTCAAAGACGAAGGGGGATGACGACATGATCAGGATGGTCTTTATTCAAAGCCCGGGTGAAGACTGTGGGGCGCTGTGGGGCAATATGACTATCTTGCCGGGTTGAACAAGAACCTGCGCCAATGGGGGCGTCAGGCGCAGCACATTTTGTTTCCGCCGAGATCTATCGCAACTGGCCAGCATTTGCAGGGGCCCGGACAGATCGAACCTCATATCTGGGCCAAGCTGACATTTGCAGGCGGTCCGATCTGCCATTGCTGTGGACAGGGGCTGGACCCGGCTCTGCATTTTGATCTGGTGGCCGAACAGACATGCGCAGCCTGCATGGCGCATCGCCCTGTCTTTGACCGCGCCCGCGCTGCGCTGATCTATGATGATCTGTCGCGCGACATCATCCTGCGTCTCAAATATGGCGGTGACCGCTCCGGCCTGAACCTTCTGGCCCGGTGGATGATTGCAGCAGCCCCCGATATGGTGGCGAACAGCACGTTGATCGTGCCAATTCCCCTGCACTATACCCGACTGGTCTCGCGCGGGTTCAACCAGTCGCTTTATCTGGCCGCCGCCATTTCGCGGTTGGCAGACAAACCCCTCGCAGCGCATGCGGTCAAGCGGCTGCGGGCGACACCGACACAGGCTGGCAAATCGGCAAACGGACGACGGCGCAATGTGGCGGGCGCATTTGGTGTGTCGCGGCTGGGGCGGGGCAGGTTGAAGGACGCACGCATTGTGCTGGTCGATGACGTCTACACGACCGGAGCCACGGTCGAGGCAGTCACCCGAATTCTCAGGCAGGCCGGTGCGGACCGCGTCGATGTGCTTACACTTGCACGCGTTGCAAGACCGGTCGATCCGACTATATGAGAGACAAAGGAGTATTTTCATGGCGTCAGTCACTATCTATACGCGTGATTTCTGCGGTTATTGCGCGGCAGCCCTCCGTCTGCTGACGGAAAAAGGCGTCAAGTTCGATCAGATCGATGCGGCACATGGCACACCCAAGCGCGAGGAAATGATCAAGCGCGCCAATGGGGCCTCGACCTATCCGCAGATCTTCATCGATGACATGCATATTGGCGGATGCGATGACCTGATGATGCTGGAACGCAAAGGCAAGCTGGATGCCCTGCTCGCAGCAGGTGGCAGCTGACACTGGTAGCGACATGATCAAATATGCATTGGTCTGTGCAGCGGACCATGAATTTGAAGGCTGGTTTTCCGGCTCTGACGCGTTTGATGATCAAAAGGCGCGTGGACTGGTCGAGTGTCCGATCTGTGGCATCACGGATGTGTCCAAGCAGATCATGGCACCATCTGTTCGTACATCAGGTGAAAAATCCGGCAGGATGCCGAGCAAGCCCAACAGCGACTCCACACCCACACCGGAAGACTTTGCGCGCATGGCGGGCAAGGTGCGTGAACATATTGCGTCCACCCATGATTATGTGGGTGACCGTTTTGCCGATGAGGCGCGGTCAATGTTTTATGGCGAGCAGGAACATCGTCCTGTCTGGGGTGAGACCACTGCCGAAGAGGCAAAATCACTCGTTGAGGAAGGCGTTCCAGCTGCGCCTCTGCCCACTCCCTTTGCGCCAAAACCGCCGGTCAAACCCAAGGATGTGAACTAGGGGGCGGGCACAGGAGCGTTTTAAGACCTTTCAATTCTAGGTCAGAAAGCCCATATAATCAGGACAGGCCGGGGGACGACACAGTGTGCTTGATGAAAGCGCATATGAGCTTGTGTGAGTTTCATAATGTTTTGGGACAGCTGTTCGTTCACAGATATCAGACGCATTGAGGGCGCTGGCAAACTGCCATGGCTGGACTGGCGCGATGCGCCCGAACGTGTGGAATGGGCACCCATTTCCTTTTACCGCGACGAAGATCGGGACGATATGGAAGCGCTGGCAGCCGAGGCGCAAGGCTGGGATGGTGAAGAGATCTACAGGCTGGTGCGGGTGGTACCTCGTCTCAATTCAGAGGAACGCAGCCGCTATGACATGGCTGCGGTGTTCTATCTGATCGATGCGGATGGTGATGTGCTGCACCTGGATGGCACGGCACGCCCGATCCATGAGGCCAATGACATGTCTGGCCTTCAGCTCGACCAGCGCAGCTGTTTTGATTATCTCGATTTTTTCTGCTCTTTCGTCACCAGCGACAGGGCACCCTTCACATTGCCACGCAATGCTCAGGATTTTCGAATGCCCGCATTTGGCGCTCAGATGGCTGAAGACGATGATGCGGATGCCAAGGTGGCGCGCGAGGTCCTTGAATCATTTTATCGCTCATCATTCTGCCGTGCTTGTCCGCCGCGCAAGATCCGGCAGGCAACGCGTATGGAGGATGATCGCATGGCTGTAACGGCGGTTGTCGCGCACAAGGGGCATGCGCATTCTGCCAGATTCGCGATCACTGAAAGCGGGTCGGTGGAAATGCTGGATGACGAACATCTGACCCCTGATCATATGGGGCTTGTCGGTCTTCACATCGAGACCTTTGTTCCGGAAATGACCAATAGCAGAGGCCTGGCCTTTGGGCGTCTCAGGATGAACTGATCAGCCCGGATGCTCGCGTTTGAGGTGAGTGAGGGTTTCATGAATGGCCTGCAGGAATGACGAGCGGTCCCGGTCGGAAAAGGGCGGTGGGCCGCCCATCTGGTCACCTGTGGAGCGCAATTGTTCCATCAGGGCGCGGGTGGCGATCGCGGACCCGATGTCATCCGGGGTGAAGGGCTTGCCACGCGGTGAGAGCACTTTGGAGCCTGCATTCAGGCAGCGCTCTGCCAGAGGGATGTCCGACGTCACCACCACACACAGGGCATCGCAATGTTCGGCGATCCAGTCATCGGCAGCATCAGCCCCCTGATTGACCACGATCTGCTTGATAAATGGAAAGCGCGGGGCATTGATCCAGCTGTCAGAGACAAGGGTTACTTCAGCGCCATGTCGTTCAGCGACCTTGTAAACTTCGTTCTTCACGGGGCAGGCATCGGCGTCGACAAGGATGCGAAACACGCTGGTGCTCCTTCTTTCTGGTGACCAGGTCCATTGCGTTGCTTATCCGGTCCGGTTTGAGCCTATAGCATTTGCCGTTTCAGGAAATCCACCATGGCCTCTCGCTATGGAAGCGATTCTCAGATCTTCTTGCCGGCCTGGGGATGGGTGATCGACTTGAAATCCACCAGATCCCAGGGCAGGTCGCCATTGCGATAGACGCGCTTTTCCAGGCGCGGATAATCGCCGATGTCATGCCTGCCACGTTCTCCCACCACGATGCATCGCAGGGTTTCGTTTCCGGTATTTGTGATCGAATGCGCCAGACCGCCCTTGCGATAGCCGATGAAGTCACCAGGACCGATCGCATGCGCGTCATCACCGATGAAAGCTGTTGCGGTTCCAGACAGGACATAGACGCACTCATCCTCGAAATGATGGGCGTGATGTTCAGTCGAGTCATGGCCGGGCTCAATCTCGATGATGTGAAAGCCGATGCCGGTCAGCCCGGTCATGTCACCCAATGACTTGTTGATGCGCCTGGCATTGCCATTGAGGAAATGGGTCTTGGCCAGACCTTCCCTCGCCTCGATTTCATCGCGTCTGACAAGATATCTGTCGCTGCTCATCCGGATCGTCTCCCCATTCACATCCGGGCCATATATCATCTATTCCATTGGCTTGCATGAGGGCCTCGTTGCGATAGCCAGGTGAAGGGATTTTGCAGGGCCGACAAATGCGCTACAATAGCGCATGAAACGCCGCATAAGATAGATCAGAGGAGACGAACATGATGGGAATGGGTGACGGATCCTGTCCGTTTGAATTCAATTTCGAGCCTGCGACCTTCAAGGTCGGCGACATTGTCAGCTACCGCGTTGGTGGATCGTTGGAGGGCATGCCTTTTGTCGGCGTGTTGACGGCTGTCGGAGATGACTATGTCGAGATCAAGAATGGTGAAGACGTCAACTCCACCGAACGCGCCATGCGCGGTACACGTGAAGACCGCCCCTTCGTGACAGAAGAAGAAGCTCTCAGGGAAGAAACGGTCGGCTAGAAACCGGCTCCCGGCTTGGCCAGGTAGTCGTTTTCGGCGCGGGTGGAGATCCGGTCCAGTGCTGCGTTGCGGTGCGGGAAGCGCTCATATTTTTCGATGACTTCGCGGTGCTTGCGGGCATATTCAAGCCAGCTTTCGGCCAGACCGCGATGGGCGTCATCAACATCCTTCACCAGCGTCTTGAACAGGCCGACACAACGTTCCTGGTCCTCAAGGCTCTCTGAGTGCTCCAGCGGCAGGTAGAAGAATGCGCGCTTGACCGGCGTGATGGCCTGATCATCGCCTGCATCCAGCCCTTGCTTGCAGAGCTGGAGGGCCAGCGCGTCATTTTCGAAGGCTGCTGCACTGTCGCGGAAGATGTTGCGGGTAAACTGGTCCAGCGCGATGATTGCGGCCAATCGCTCGGCCGGTCCAATAGCGGCCCATTTATGAGCTTCACCGGATGCCAGGCGCGCCAGTAGGTCGACACCCTTGCGGGCGATCAGGCGGTCTGTGTCATCTGATTTCTGGAACCACATCTTCTGGCGGGCACCGAGCGTATCGGGATTGGTGGCACCATCGCCATACCAGAATTCCAGAACATCGCCGGGTGTCTGCAGCGCGCGGGTTTCGTGTTTCTTCAGGCGTGTCTCACCGCTGAGAAAACCATTCTGCATCACATTGCCTTCTGCCATGTTTATCCCCCTTATCATGACATGCCGTCAGCCTGGCCGGGTTGCCACGCAAAGATAGTTTACGGCGACATCCTGAGTCAGTGACCACTTGTCTGCGAGGGGATTATAGGTCACGCCCTGCCAATGCGCCACATCCATCCCCCCAGAGGCGAGCGCACGTTCCATCTCGCGCGGACGTACAAACTTGTCGAACTCATGAGTGCCGCGTGGCAGCCAGCCCAGAACATATTCGGCAGCGACTACCGCCAGGGCAAAGGCCTTGGGTGTGCGGTTGATTGTGGCAAGGATCATCAGGCCACCCGGACGTACGAGGCTGGCCGTGTCCTTCAGGAACTGTTCGGGATTGGCCACATGCTCGACGACTTCGAGATTGAGCACCACATCAAATGGGGCTTCGCCAGCCTCGATCAGGCCCTCGACCGCGCCGACGCGATAATCGATCTTGATGCCGTTTTCTTCGGCATGGGTCATGGCGGTCTTGATATTGGCCTCACCAGCATCAACCGATGTCATGCTTGCGCCCATGCGGGCCATGGGTTCCGATACCAGTCCGCCGCCGCAACCGATATCGAGCACCCGCAATCCTTGCAGCGGATGGCGACTGGCTGTTTCCAGTCCGAAGTGCGAAATGATCTCGTCACGGATAAAGGCCAGCCGGGTCGGGTTGAATTTGTGAAGGGGACGGAATTTCCCGTTCGGGTCCCACCACTCGGCAGCCATTGCGCGAAACTTCTCGATTTCGCCCGGATCGATGCTTGTGGGCCTTGGAGACGCATCTTTCGTGTTCATTTCAGACGCCATGGTGCGGCTTCCCTTCGAACTTTGTTTGCGTCATTGCAAACTCCCGCCTAAAAGGCATGTCGTTCGCTTGTCGGCGAACATCAAGTCACGATTGGTGCGACCCTGTGTCTCTGCTCCGCGACCGTTTGATCGCTCGGCAGCCGCAGGTGCGCTCCCAACAGGTAACAGCATATCCAGATTATGACTCGCAAGGTACTCAAATTTGGCGGCACGTCGGTAGCAAATATCGAACGCATCGAGCATGTGGCAGATGTTGTCGCTCACCGCGCCCGCAATGAAGGTGGCGGTTTCGCCGTCGTTGTTTCGGCCATGGCTGGCGAGACCAACAAACTCGTCGGCTGGACCAAGGAAGCCGCAGGCGATGGCCTGGTTGGCGCTGAATATGATGACGAATATGATGTCGTTGTCTCTTCAGGAGAGCAGGTCACATCCGGCCTGCTGGCGCTTGCCTTGCGTAAACGTGGCCTGAGGGCGCGTTCATGGCTCGGCTGGCAATTGGCGCTGCGCACGGATGAAGCGCATGGCAAGGCACGCATCAAGGGTTTTGAAGGCGAAGGTTTCGCTGAAGCTGTCGATGGTGGGGAAATCGCCGTCATTGCCGGATTTCAGGGTGTCGACGACAATGGCCGTATCGCAACGCTGGGGCGGGGTGGATCGGACACATCCGCTGTCGCTGCCGCGGCGGCTCTGGGTGCATCTGAATGCGCCATTTATACCGATGTGGATGGGGTCTACACGACCGATCCGCGCATCGTGCCCAAGGCCCAGCGCATGGAGAAGATCTCCTATGAGGAGATGCTTGAACTGGCATCTCTGGGTGCAAAAGTACTCCAGACGCGCTGTGTTGAACTGGGCATGAACAACAACGTACCAATCCGGGTGCTGTCGAGTTTCGCCGATCCGGGCGACACACACGCCGGAACGCTGGTCTGCAATGAGGATGAGATCGTGGAAAAACAGGTTGTTTCAGGCATCGCCTATTCGCGAGATGAGGCGAAGTTCACCTTGCTGGGTCTGGATGACCACCCTGGTGTCGCGGCCGAGATATTTGCACGGCTCGCCGATGCTGGCGTCAATGTCGACATGATCGTGCAGGCGGATGCGCGCCGCGAGGGCCGTCAGAACATGGTGTTCACCGCACCTGACCGCGACGCTGAACTTGCACGCCGGACGCTGGAGGATGCGCGTTCCGAAATTGGCTTTGAGGAACTGGAAGTCAACCGGGACGTTGCCAAGGTTTCGGTGGTTGGTGTCGGGATGCGGTCACATACGGGCGTAGCCAAGGCCATGTTCCAGGCATTGTCCGCCAAGGGGATAAACATCGCCGTCATCGCGACCTCCGAGATCAAGATCTCGGTGCTCATCGATGCAGCCTATACGGAGCTTGCGGTCCGGGCCTTGCACACGGCCTATGGACTGGATGCTGAATAGAGTCGTGGAGACCGGATGAAGCAACCAGACAACAGGGGAGGAAAACCATGAGCATGCCGCGCCCACCCGGCGGCGGTCATGACGCACGTCACCTTCTCGGTCGTCTCAGAGAGCTTCTGGCAGGAGAGGACCAGGGTGCCGACCGCTTGCAGAGCGTCGTCAAGCTGATTGCCGATACCGTCGTTGCCGATGTGTGCTCGATCTATGTGCGCACGCCGGACAATTCATTGCTGCTTGTGGCAACGGAAGGCCTGTCTCAGGAAGCCGTGAACCGCACCCGATTGGGCGAGAATGAAGGTCTTGTCGGCCTGATTTCGTCGACTGCGCGACCCAAGCGCCTCAAGAATGCACCTGCGCATCCGCGCTTTTCCTATCGTCCGGAAACCGGTGAAGATCCCTATCACGGCTTTCTGGGGGTTCCGATCCTGCGTGCCGCACGTGTGCTGGGTGTTCTGGTCGTCCAGAACATGGTCGAGCGCCTTTACACCGATGAGGACATGGACGAGCTGCAGACCGTGGCGATGGTCCTGGCGGAAATTCTCTCGGCCGCAGGCGAAAAGAATGATGATCTTGAATTGCGCCAGCCCGGTTCGGTCAAGCTCAAGGGCCGCCCGCTCAATGAAGGCATGGCGATCGGGCCGGTCTATCTTCATGACCCCGTGGTGACGGCGGCGCGTTTCTTTGCCTATGACATCGAGAAGGAATCACAGCGGCTGGATGTGGCGCTGGATACGCTTCGCCAGTCTATCGACACCATGCTCAACAGGGCCACACCGGTTCTGTTTGGCGAAAGCCGTGACGTGCTGGAGACCTATCGTCTTTTCGCGCATGATCCGGGCTGGGAAATGCGTCTGCATGACGCCATCAAGGCCGGATTGACCGCCGAGGCCGCCGTGGACCGTGCCCGGCGTGAACACAGGGCGCGCATTGCCAGTTCACGCGATGGCTATCTGCGCGAGCGCCTGCATGATCTTGAAGATCTTGAAAACAGGCTGCTGCGCCATCTGTCAGGTTCGGAAGATGGCGAGATCTCCGGGCCGGAACCCGGGTCTATCCTGATTGCCAGTCGACTGGGCCCTGCCGAATTGCTCGAATATCGTGAAGCCGGGCTTGCGGGTGTCCTGCTGGAAGAGGGCGGTGCAGGGTCGCATGCGGCAATCGTGGCGCGGGCACTGGGGTTGCCGGCCATTGGGGATGTTTCCGGTCTGGTGTCGCGCTCGGATGCGGGTGATCAGATGATCATCGATGCCGATTCCGGTATTGCCTATCTGAGACCTGAAGAGGAATTGGTCGCCAATTATCGCGCCCGTATTGTGCTGTCTGGTGAGCACAAGGCCGAACTTGCCCGCCTGCGTGACCTGCCTGCGGAAACAAAGGATGGCCAGAGCTTCCAGCTGATGCTGAATGCGGGACTTTCCTTTGACCTTGATCATCTGGAAGAAACGGGTGCGGAGGGTGTTGGCCTGTTTCGCACCGAATTCCAGTTCCTGACCTCGCAGACATTGCCGAGTCTGGAAACACAGGTGGAGTTCTATGACAATGCGATCACCCGTTCGGGCGACAAGCCACTGGTGTTTCGCACGCTGGATCTGGGGGGCGACAAGGTGGCCACCTTCATCGGTGGTGAGCGCGAGGAGAACCCGGCCCTTGGCTGGCGCGCATTGCGGATGGCGATGGACCACCCGTTCTTCTTCCGCCGCCAGCTGCGCGCCCTGATCAGGGCGGCCGGTGAGCGACCCCTGCAGCTGATGTTTCCCATGGTCTGCAATATCGCCGAGTTTGATGCGGCGCGGGAACTGGTGGATGCCGAGGTGGAATGGGCTCAGAAATTCAATCGTGCGACACCTTCCCGCATCGAAATCGGCGCGATGGTGGAAACGCCCAGTTTCGCGTTCTCGATCGATGCGCTGAAGGGCCGGGCGGAGTTCCTGTCGGTCGGCACGAATGACCTGATGCAGTTCTTCTTTGCGGCCGATCGCAACAATCCGAAAGTGTCGGGCCGCTATGATATATTATCGCCAGCCGCCTTGCTGATGATGGAGCATATCGTCAAGGCAGCAGCGCGCGCCGAGATCCCCGTCAGTGTCTGTGGCGAGGCCGGGGGACGTCCCCTGGAGGCGCTGGTGCTGGCATGTCTCGGTTATAGACGCTTTTCAATGCAGGCCGCGCGTATCGGTCAGATCAAGCGATTGATACGAAGCATGGATCTTGCAGTGATAGCTCCGAAAGTCGTCGAACTGGTGCATTCTGGAAAATCTGAAATTCGTGAGGAATTGTTAAACCTTGCGAAGGAGAATGTTCCTGTAAGCTTCGACCGCTGAGAATGCTTGATCGCGGTTGATAATCAGTGTTTTATTCACCCGGGCAGGGTGGAGTGTTAGAGTATAGTGGGTTTCGGCCCAGGATCGGATTATTCGATGAGCGGTGCTGCAAAAGACGAATTGAATCGCCAAAATAATGAAAACAAAGCGTTTTCTGAAACGGAACGAGATGTTCCGACAACCGCTGACTCTACCCGGAACGATCTGTCTCATGGTGCTGAGCGAGTAAATCAGCCACCTGCTCCAACATCACAGATCACGTCTCAGAGTACTCAGCCGCCACAGGACGCGCCTTCATCCAAGGCTCCACACCTCGTTGTTGTCTCGAACACTGCAGAAAATGCAGATCGTATGGGGCCACGCCTGAAGGCTGCGCGTGAAAATCTGAACCTCACCATTCTGGACGTCGCCAAAGCCACACGCATCCGCAAGGAATACCTTCTCGACATTGAAGAGATGTATGTGAAGAACCTGCCGGGCATGCCACAGTCACGCACCTATCTGCGAGCGTGGATCAAGGCCTATGCACGCTTTGTCGAGATGAGCGATCTGGATCAGGTCGTTGAGCGCTATTTGCGCGAATGTGGTTTGTCCGAAGCACCGGGCTCGACCGTCAAATCTCACGCGAGTGTTGAAACGGCTGTCACAGGCCAATCCCATGCGCGCATGGAAAGTGCACGTCCCAAGGGTGGGTTTGTGGCCGGTCTGGCAACTGCTCTGGTCCTGGTCGGCGCGGTCGGTGCTGCTGTCTGGTTTCTTGGTCCCTGGTCGAGTGATGACGCCCCTGTCGCGCAGACTTCACGTGCGCCGATCGAAAGTGCATCGGTCGCGACGTCTCCGCAATTCAACGCACCAACCGTTGCGGCCAACCTGTCGATCAAGGCCCTGAAGACCAGCTGGATCGAAGTGCGCGGATCGGATGGCACGGTCTATCTGTCCAAGCAGATGCTGGCAGGTGATGTCTATGTGCCGCGTGTCGGTGCAGGCTGGACAGTGACGGTTGCCGATGGTGCCGCCTTTGAATGGCGCCGTGATGGTGTATCCCTGGGCTTGGTTTCCGAAGGCGGTGGTCAGGTGCATTCTGCATCGGTCGACAACGCTGTCCTGCGTGAGCCAGTGGTGGAAGTGGCTGAATAGAAAAAGCCGGTGCGGTTCTCCGCGGCGGATTTATCTTGAAACAGTCCTTTACCCAAAGACGATTTCGGCCCACATCAGTCGGACATTCCAAACCACGCCCGAACAGGGAGCATGATCATGGATGTCAGCCATATTCGACCTTGGCGCGCGATTGAGCGGCGCAAGTCCCGCAAGATCCGCGTTGGCAATATAGAGGTTGGCGGCGATGCACCGATCTCGGTGCAATCCATGACCAACACACCCACAAGTGATGCTGGCGCAACCATCGCACAGATTCATCGGCTGGAAGAAGCCGGTGCGGATATTGTACGCGTCTCCTGTCCGGATGAAGAGTCCACAGCGGCCTTCAGCACCATTGTGCGCGAAGTGAATGTGCCGCTGGTGGCGGATATTCATTTTCACTACAAGCGCGGCATAGAAGCGGCCAAGGCGGGCGCAGCCTGTCTGCGCATCAATCCGGGCAATATCGGCTCGGCTGACCGTGTCCGTGAAGTTGTGGATGCGGCGCGTGATAATGGGTGTTCCATCCGTATCGGCGTCAATGGCGGGAGCCTGGAAAAACACCTGCTGGAAAAATATGGAGAGCCATGCCCCGAGGCGATGGTGGAAAGCGCGCTGGAACATGCGCGCATTCTCGATGACCACAATTTCCGTGACTACAAGATTTCGGTGAAGGCATCAGACGTGTTCATGACCGTGGCTGCCTATCATGGCCTGGCCGAGGCGACCGATGCACCCTTGCATCTGGGTGTGACCGAAGCGGGCGGGGCGCGCATTGGTTCGGTGAAATCCGCGATCGGTATGGGCAATCTGCTTTGGGCAGGTATTGGCGATACCATTCGCGTGTCCCTGTCGGCTGACCCTGTGGAGGAGATCAAGGTCGGCTATGACATCCTCAAATCGCTCGGCCTGCGGACGCGCGGTGTGAACATCATTTCCTGTCCGTCATGTGCGCGGCAGGGCTTCAATGTCATCGACACGGTCCAGACGCTTGAAGAGCGTCTTGCGCATATCGTGGAGCCCATCACGCTTTCCATCATTGGCTGTGTCGTGAACGGGCCCGGTGAAGCGCTGGGCACGGATCTGGGCTTTACCGGCGGCGGCAAGGATGCGGGCATGATGTATGTATCGGGCAAGCCGGACCACAAGCTTTCCAATGCGGATATGGTCGACCACATCGTAGAGATGGTGGAAAAGCGTGCCGAGCTCCTGCGCGGCGCGGCCTCGGAAGCGGCGGAGTGATCCAGCTTACTGATGTATGGCTAGCTGGATGTTAAACCTGTTGGCGTAAGTTGCTCTGACAGCTGATGGCGCGCAGGTGATATCGTGGAAAAATTTGGATTACGCTTGTTTTTCCTCGCTCTGATTGTGGGCGGGGGACAAGTTCTTGGCATGCATGCCAAGGGGCTTGGGGGAGCTGCGCTGTTTATGGCTGCCACCACCGCGATCAGTCCATTCATCGTCTGGAAGATCGGTCAGCTTGTCGACCTGTCAGGCTATCGCGAATCCATGTCAGGACCGGAGGCTATGGGTCGGAAGATCACCCGTATCGGATACTGGCTGATCATTGTCTGTCTCGGCCTTGGTGTCCTTGCTGGCCTTGGTCAGGTGGACATGTTGTTTGCGTTCTTTGTTCTGGCCTGGATAGTGTTGTGCATACTGCATGTCCCCTTGGCAGTCTGGTTTTGGGGAATGCGCAGGAGTGGAGCCTTTCCACCTGCTCCACAATCGAGTTTATGGGCCAGAGCAGCAGTCTGGTTCGGGAGGTTGGGCGTGTTCCTGATTTCACTCAGCTGTCTTGCTGTTATCGTCTTTACGTCTGTCTCGCCTGCCATCCTTTTGCTTTTTGCGTTTGGTGCCTGTTTTGGGGCGATCTGGCAGGGCGCAGACGTGTTGCGTGCTTATCCCAGGTCAGGTTCGACGGACTAAACTCCTGGTACGATCAGCGCTTGCCTGCCAACCAGACACCGAACAGGATCGCTGCTCCGCCAGCCAGTTGCATGGGCGACAGGTGTTCCTTGAACAGTGGCCAGGCGACCAGACCGGCAACAACAGGTTGCATCATGATGACAACGCCAGTGACCGAAGGCGGCGCCATGCCGCCACCGAAAATGATGAAGCCCTGTCCAAGCACATGCGCGAAAACCGCAAGAAATAGCGGCGCGGCAAGTTGGGACATTTCCGCTGGCAGGATGGATTCGCCCATGGTCAGCGAGGCGATAGTGCTGACACAGGCCTCAGCGATAGTTGCCCAGAACAGTACGGCAATGGCGTTCATGTTGCGGCGGGCAGGGCCCAGCATCACGAAATAGATTGCAAGGGACATTGCGGCGGTCAGTGCCAGTATATCCCCGTGAATATCACCGCTGCCGCCCGCGCTACTTCCAAAGCTCATTGCGGCGGCACCTGTGATCGCAAAACATGCTGCAATCGGCCATATCGCACGCGGTCTCTGGCCGAAGATGAGCCACGCGATCAGGCCCGCAGAAACGGAACCCAGATTGACCAGGAATGTTGCATTCGCCACAGAGGTCTTAGTCAGCGCCGCATGCCAGAGTGCGATGTCCAACCCGAAAGCAATCCCGACGACAATGGATTGCCAGTTCGGTCGCCCCAGTGGAATGTTCCGGGCTTTTGCGAAAACATAAAGTAGCGGCAGGGCGAAAGCAAAGCGCCAAAAGGCGGTGGCCTGTGGCCCCATTTCGGACAAGCGCAATCCGATGGGGGCGAGCCCCACAAAGATGCCGCCCAATGCGACGAACAGGGCACCTTTCAGGATGGAATGGCCTTCAGCTGCGGCTTGATTGTCTGTTGCGCTCAAGATGCCAGTGCCTGTTTAAGGCAGTCCATGAAGTGGTCCACGCGTTTGCTGTTCACGCCCATATCGCCATAGCCATAGACGGCGCGCGAATAGATCGCCAGCGTGGTCTGTCCATCATTTATGGGAATGAAGCGCACGGATATCTTGTCAGGAAAGCGGAAGACACGGCTGCGCTGCACAAGTTCGAGCGCCTGGGCGGTCTCATCCTGGATCTGTATGCGCGGCTCATTGGCAAGCATGCGCAGGAATGCTGCTTTTACATCCTCCAGCGGTAGATTGAAGACAGGTGAGATCCGGTCTGGATCTGCCTGTTGGCACAAACCTTCAGGCGCAATCAACGCGTGATTGGGACGCGATGGTCTCGTGAAATTCTCAAAATCGAGCATGTTCGGGGAAGCCACGCAGAAGAATGATGAAGTTTATATGTGTGATATCGGAGAAGATGACTGCCGATGAAACCCGTATATGGGATTTGTTTTTCGTTAACCAATTGAAAACGTGACAATTGCGCAAAAGGTTTCCGAACCGCTGCTTTTTTACAAGCTGGTCATGAATTTGTCGCAGAGAATCGCATAGTGTCTTTCCTGTGGAGAGTTGCTATATCAGCTCTCACGAAGGTTTCGGGCACTTGGTGGCCGCAAGAAACGCGGTCGCCATGGCCCCATTAGGAAGGGGACCGAACATGGCGGAAGTTTTGATGAAACCGCTTTCGGGTTGGCCGGCCCTTGTGCTGAATGCCGACTTCCGACCGCTATCCTATTACCCATTGTCGCTCTGGTCCTGGCAGGAAACCGTCAAGGCCGTGTTCCTGGGACGCGTGGACGTGGTCGCGCAATATGATCATGTCGTACGCTCACCCAGCTTCAAGATGCGGTTGCCATCGGTCATCTCGCTGCGCGAATTCGTGAAGCAGGACCGCCCGCCAGCGTTTACGCGGTTCAATGTGTTTCTGCGGGACGGGTTCAAATGCGCCTATTGCGGATCGCCTGATGATCTGACCTTCGACCATGTGATCCCACGCTCCAAGGGCGGGCGGACAAGCTGGGACAATATCGTGGCAGCTTGCAGCCCGTGCAATCTTCGCAAGGGTGGCCGCATGCCGCGCGAAGCGGCCATGCATCCGGCGCGCCCGCCATTGCGGCCGTCATCCTACCAGTTGCAGCAGGTGGGGCGTAAGTTCCCGCCCAACCATCTGCACCAGACCTGGATGGATTATCTGTACTGGGATGTCGAACTGGACGGATGATCGATTGTCGGATGTGTTTGCGCATCCGGCGGTCGACTTATCGCATATCGTCCGGACAAGGACATGTTCCGCGCTTCCACTGAAAGGTGAAACAAGCTAGAGCATCGTATGGGCGCATGCGATGTCGTGCGTTCTGCTTAAAGGCCTAGCGCTGTGCCAGGAAAGCAGGAAGCCGACACGCAATAGACAAGGCGGACCATGCGAATATTGAGACTGACACCGGCGCTGCTCGTTTATACGGGCATGATCCCCTTCATCGTCAGTGTGCTCTTCATCTATCGCTATGATGGCCTGCTGGACGCACATCCGTCGATGGCCGCGGGAGGTGCAGCTGAATGGATTGCCATGCGGCTGCAATTGGCACTGGCCAGCCTGCTGATCTATGCGGCAGCGATTCTGTCATTCCTGGGCGGTATAAGATGGGGGCTGGAGATTGGCGAGAACCCGCAGACGCCGCGCGGGTCTGTACTGGTCTTCTCCGTGCTGGCACCTCTGGGTGGCTGGGGCGCGACGCTGTTCGGGCTGATGGTTGAATCGAGTGCGAAACTCTTTCTTGGCTATGCCATGATGTTCGCCTTGCTGCTGGTCTGGGATATCGGTGCCACCAGCCTGCCGCGCTGGTTCAAGCGTCTGCGCATTGTTGGCAGTATTGCAGCGATGGCGTCGCTCTTGTCCGTCGCCTGGCTATTTGTCTAGATCTTTTCCGAGATCCTGATTGCCATGCGGCATCCGGCCTTGATCACACCCGATAGCAGAGGATAGCCCGGCGCATTGCGGGCCCCCTGATCGACAGCGATATCCTTGTGCGCGATTTCCTCGTCGCGGATCTTCGCGAACAGTGCGGCCTTTTCGGTCTCGCCTCGGTTTTCCAGTTCTTTGACCTGCGCGCCGTAATGGTCTTCGATGACGCTTTCGACGGCTTCGGTGCAGGCATGTGCGGCTTTCTCGCCCAGCAGGGCCGTTGCCACCCCCAGCCCATAGGCAGCCACACCCCAGATCGGGGTCATGGCGGTGGGGCGCACGCCTTCCTTGCTGATCATCTCATCGAAGATATCCAGATGCTCCTGTTCATCTTCTTCCATGTGAGTGAGCTGGCTGACGATAGTTTCCTTGCCTTTCAGCCTTTCGAAAACGGCGCGCTGGCCCTTGTAGATGGCAACAGCTGCATATTCACCCGCATGGTCCACGCGGACCATTTCCTCGATGCGATCGGGAAGAGGCTGTTTGCGAGGCATGGTTCAGATCTCCGCGCTGGAGGAACGACGATGAATGGCACCGGAGGCGGCAAAGAAGCTTGCACATGACAACCCCAGCAGGATGACAGCGTTCCATCCGGCCATCGACAATCCCAATATCACGAAAGGTGCCTTGTCGCATGCCCCGGTCGCCATGGGACGTTCCAGGGCGCTTGGGTCAAATCTGCCAACATCAAAGGATGCGGCGGTGCAGTCACTCGTGAAGATCCCCCATTCCACACCAGCATGAAAGNCGGCGACGAAGACGCCGGTCAGGAAGGTTGCACCCAGAAGCAGGCATTGCACCAGGGGCGCGCGAGTCGAGGGCCAGTAGCGCCGCCAGACAAAGCCAACCAGGCCAATACCCAGGGCTGCCCAGTAGATCTCACGCTGGCGCAGACAAAGTGGACAGGGATAAAGCCGCCCGAATGTTTCAAATGCGTGGGCAGCCAATAGCATTGCTGCGCTGATCATCATCGCTGCAAGGGGCCAGATATCCCGGGAGAACAATCGCGCCAACATGTCATGAAAGTGGAGGCATGGGCACGTTTTGGCAATGCGCCAATATGTCAATTCTCCGTCACCAGAAGCTGTGCGGTCAGTGCCCCAGCATCTTGTAGGCGACGAAAGCGGCAATCACAGCAAGGAATATGATCGTGGAGGCCAGCGCCATGCGTTCCTTGAGAAAGTTAACGGCGGCCTGTCCGAAAAAGCGCAGCAGGGCCGCTTCCAGGAAGAAACGGGCACCCCGCGAAATCACGGCTGCCACAATGAAGAGGGGCAGGGCCATCTGAACGGCACCGGAAGCGATAGTGATCACCTTGAAGGGGAAAGGCGTAAAGCCTGCGCCGGCAACTGTCAGGAAGGAGGTTTCCGGGGCGGCTTCAATGCGTGTGCGGAAGGCATGAAAGGCATCGGCCTTGTGCAGGGCTTCCAGGGCGGGCATGGCGATCGTGTCGAAGAAGAACAGACCTATGGCATAGCCGAGAATTCCACCCAGCACCGATGCAATTGTGCAGACCAACGCAATCATCCACCACCGCTTCGGGTTTGACAGGACCATAGGGATCAGAATGACATCCGGGGGAATCGGGAAAAACGAACTTTCAACGAACGAAACCCCGGCAAGGGTCCACATGGCGTGAGGCTTTTTGGATTGTTCCTCGGTCCAACGGGCGGCTTTAGTGAGCATGCGCGGGGATCTTCCTGATAAATGATGGCCACCACCTGGCTCGTGCGATGTGCCAATTCCAATCCAGAGACGCAACAAGAAATATCTGCGTCGCCAATTGCTTGCAATCTACAGGCCTGCTTATGGCGAATAAGTGGCACATGAGACATCAAGAAGTGATTGACGCGCGGGCCTGACCCTGCAATGTTCCCGCCTCGCTGCATCCGGCGAGCCCCTGTGGCGGAATTGGTAGACGCGACGGATTCAAAATCCGTTTTCTTCGGAAGTGCCCGTTCGAGTCGGGCCAGGGGCACCAGAATATCCACGAAAATTGAACCAGGCTGATCAGGCCATTGCTGCAAATGCAGAGCTCTGAAACATGTCTGGCAGTTGCATTTTTGCAGTTTGGCTTAAGGGTTTTGTAGGGGCTGGCTGCGTATTCTCTGATCCACATCAGGCGTGATATCCGATTATCACTTGCGCCGATTGATGGTTGGAGGACGTCCCATGCCTGGCAAGATTATTCGTAACGCTTCAACGCTGGTCATATCGGTTCTGGCCGTTGCATCATCTGTAGCCATGCCGACGCTGGAGGTTGATGGGCAGAGCGCTGGGCTCTCAAACGCGATATCAGGCTATGCTGACGTTGAATTCGTCATCTATGCGCAACAGGCCCGCGAGAATGAACCTTCCACCATGATCGATGCGCAAATGGCGTCCAGCCTGACCCGCTGGTCGATCGTGAATGAGACAGAATAGTCAGTAACCATTCCAATTTTTGCGTGTTTTCAGCCCGCCTTATAAGGCATAAGCGCGTCATTATGTGATATTCTCAGGCCATGTCCCGCTGGACTTGAAATTGAATATGCGCCTCGGATCAATTGCAGGCTGTGCCTCGTTAGGGCCTTGTTATTCATAATCTTCGATTATTCCCGCCGATATCCCCGATCAACTGGGGAATCGCAGGGGAGATCAAGGCATGTCAAAAGTCGCAGCCTTCAAACTGAAGATATCCTTGAAACAGGCCGTCCATACAGGTTTTGGAATACTTGGACTCATGGGCTGCGTGATGGGAATTGCGGGTAGTTTCTACATCGCATCCTTGAACAGCGCCTATGAGACGCATGAGTCCTATTCGGAAGCGACTTATGATGCTGCGAGAGCCTTGTCCAGCGTCAACACAATGGGGCAGACGCGCAATGAGAGCCTGCGCGAAGTATCTGGTTCTGCTGTGGACGAATGGACGACCGCGGAAGAATCCATCTCCTACTATCTGGAAGATATCTCTCAGATTGTATCAGATCCACAGGTTCGGGCGCTGGTCACATCAATCATTGCAAATGTAGAGACTTCGGCCAGTACAGGTGTGCAGATCGCTCAGGCATCGGCCCTGCTGGATACTGCTTATTATGAAGACCTGCTGGTGTCCTATGACGAACTGGTGTCTCAAGTGGACGCTCTGGGTGCCAGCTCTCTAGATGCGCGGGATTCTGCAACAGCCCGGATCGCATTGGAACTGTCAGTTGCCGTTCGCAACTACATGGACAGTATCGAAGTCTTCAACACTTTCCGTGAAAGAGACTCCTTTCTCAAGGCACTGCAAAGCGCAGAAAAAGTTCTGGCTGTTCTAAATGCGGTAAATTCATCTGGTTCAACACAAATGTTCGAGCGGTTCGAAGTCGAACTGGTGGATGCGGCAAAGCAGGCAATATCTTCCCTGAACAAGCTGGATGATATCGTGGACACGCGCCTGGAAGCACTTGCGCTCAATAATGAAACATTCTGGCCGATTGGCAGCCAGCTCCCGCAACTGATGGAGCAGCTGAGCGAGCTGCAAACAGAAGCTGCAATCGACTTTGCGAACAAGCGTAACGCATTGTCCTTTCTCGTGATTATTGCCGTCTTCCTGTTCGTTTCGGTCAGTACGATCGTTGCCATAGGCCTGTTCAGGCTGGCTGTGCGGCCTGTTCAGCAGATCACCGAGACGTTGCAAAAGCTGACTGATGGCCATCTTGAGGTCTCGATCCCGCATGCGCAGCGCGAGGATGAGATCGGCGAAATGGCAAAATCGCTTGAGAGGGTCAAGAACATGAGTTCCAGCGCGGAACGGTTCCGGGCTGCGATCAATGATGCATCGACACCTCTTACCATGGTTGATGGCAATGGGCATGTGTTGGAAGCCAACAAGGCCTTTATGGACCTGCTCACCTGTTACAAGGCCGACATCCAGCTACGCCTGCCGGAATTTGATCCTGACAAGTTTGTTGGTCATTCGATATCAGACTTTCTGCCATCGCGAGCCCTGCGGGCAGAAACGCGTGAGGCAATGGATCAATTGCAGGAACAGTTCAGTGCAACTTTGAAGTTTGGTGACGCCTATTTCGAAATGAAGACCTGGCCGGCTTTCGGGCCTCTTCAGCAGCCTCTTGGCAGCGTGATGCAGTGGACCGATGTGACCGAGGAGCGCAGAGCGGAAGCTGAAATCTCGGCATTGGTCGAGCGTGCGGTCGCTGGTGATTATTCCGGTCGGATCGATGAAGTGGGCAAACAAGCCTTCTTCAAATCCCTGGCTGAACAGCTCAACGCCATATTCGAGGTGTCAGAGCAGGGGCTGAACGAAGCCAATCGCGTGCTTGCCGCACTTGCGAGGGGAGATGTATCCGAACGTTTCGAAGGCCAGTTCAAGGGCCAGTTCCGCGATCTGCAGCAAAGTGCCAATGGTACAGCGGAGACTCTCAGTCGTATCGCAACACAGATTACAACGGCTGCCGAACACGTGCTCTACGTTACGCGAGAAATATCTTCAGGCGCTGAAAACCTGTCCAAGCGCACTGAAAACCAGGCTGCGGCGATCAAGGAAACCGCGACCACGATGAAGCAACTCGCCGAGATGGTGCGCCAGACCGCTGAGTTCTCCACGACAGCCAGCGCCAAGGCGACCAGTGCGAAACACAGCGCCGAAAGTGGCGGACAGGTGGTAAGGGAAGCCGTGCATGCGATCAGCCGGATTGAATCCAGTTCCATCAAGATCGCGGAGATAACAGGCCTGATCGAGGAAATTGCGCATCAGACAAATCTTCTGGCACTGAATGCCGGAGTCGAGGCGGCACGTGCAGGGGATGCAGGACGTGGGTTCCAGGTTGTGGCTACCGAAGTGCGCGCGCTTGCCGGGCGGGCCTCTGAAGCATCGCGCCAGATCAGTGAACTGATCACTGAATCCAATACCGAAGTGAAGTCAGGCGTTTCACTGGTTCGCAAGGCTGGCCAGACTTTGGATGAAATCGTCAGTCAGGTCGCGGAGGCTGCGAGTGTAATGTCGGATATCTCCGGAGCCACGGATGAGCAGTCTTCCGGTGTGGCTGAGATCAATCGCGCGGTTTCGGATATTGACCTGATCACAGAAGAAAATGCGGCGCTGGTTGAAGAGACATCGGCGGCGCTCGACAATGCCCGTTCGCAGGTCGAGGATCTTCGCCAGATCGTGTCCTTCTTCAATGTCGATGCCGAAGAGCCTGCCAGTTTTGCGTCTGTCAAAGGGTCGATTGGTAATCTTCAGTCGCGCCTGCGAAAGGCCATCAACGGCTGAACCTGTTCAATTGCCTGATGCAGATCTGAAAAAATCTGCTATCCAGCTGGCAACGCGAGTGTTGTGCTGGGGCCGTTGCAATGACGCAATGGCTGCGTCCACGTCTTCATCGCTGAGAGGATTGCCGCGGCGCACATTGTATAGGGCTGCTGCATAGTCGTCATTGAATTCCGGGTGCCCCTGAAAGCTCAGGGCGGGTGCATCAGGGTAATACAGCGCGGCATAGGGCGCGAAATCGGATCTTGCGATGATCTTCGATCCAGCAGCCGGTTCGACCACCTGATCCTTGTGGCTGACAACAAGGGCGAATTCGGTCTGGTCGCCAGTCCACCAGTCGGGTGTTTGCTGGATGTCATAGCTGTGACGTCCCAATCCCCAGCCGAGCGGTGACTTGATCACTCGGCCGCCAAACGCATGGGCAATGGCCTGGTTCCCGAAACAGATGCCTACTTGCGGTATCTTCGCCTGTGCGGATTTGCGAATGAAATCGAACAATCCTTCCATCCACACATGATCTTCATAGACACCCGCAGGAGACCCCGTGATCAGAAAGCCATCGGCTTCATCCAGCGCGGGAAAGCTGCCATCCATGACATCATGCCGGCTGAAGATGAATTCTGGCGCGACTGGTTGGATCAGATCCCGGAGCATTTGCGGATAGTCTGGAAAGTCCGCACGAATCGGCGGTGGGACCAGACCCGTTTCCAGAATCATTATCTTCATCACAGGACACCCTGATCAATGGCGCAGAGCGGCGCAAAACCACCTGCGGCTAGCTGAATTTTGCGCATTTGCACGGTGTTTCAACTGACACAGGGAGCAGCTATTCGCAATCTTCTGTTTTATTGAAACACTATAGCGCGTTGACACGGCCAAAAGCCGTTCTAGAACACCCAAGCATAGACACTATAGAAATGTCGTACTGAAAAGGGGCAGAATATGGCCGGACAGGGCTGGACGGACAAGCGACCCATGTCGCCGCATCTACAGATTTGGAAATTCCATCCGACAATGCTCAGCTCCATTCTGCACCGCGCGACAGGTGTTGCGAATGCGGTGGGGGTTGCCATGATCGTGGGCTGGCTGTTCGCAGTGGCGTCCGGACCAGAAGCGTTTGCGGGATATGACGCGTTCTTCTCATCCATTTTCGGGATGATCATCCTGTTCGGTTTCACCGTGTCGATCTTCTATCACTTCGCAAACGGTATCCGGCACCTGATCTGGGATGCAGGCAAGGGGTTCGATCCGAACACCGCCAATCTCTGGTCGATCTTTTCGCTGGTATTCGGTGTCCTCGGCGCAGTTGCGCTCTGGGCTGCGATCCTGATGCAGGGCTGAGGAACAAATCCATGTCGAATTCAATGCGTACACCCCTTGGTCGTGTCCGGGGCCTTGGTTCTGCCAAGGAAGGCATCAACCATTTCATGAAGCAGCGCGCATCTGCCATCGCGCTGGTCTTTCTTGTTCCATGGATGATCTACAACATTGTGCTGATTGCCTGTTGCCATGAAGATGCAGCTGCACGCTTCGAGGCCGCTAATGCGTTTCTTACCAGCCCGCTGAACGCGATTTTCGCGCTGATCGCTATCGGTGCATCGCTCTACCACATGCGTCTGGGCATTCAGGTCGTGATCGAGGACTACATCCACGCATCCGGCACAAAAATCTTCCTGCTTCTCCTGAACAGCTTTGTAACGATCGGACTTTTTGCGATCGCGTTCTATTCAGTGTTCACGGTAGCGGCGTAGCGCTCGACGGCGCACAAGAAATTTAGGCGGAATGACGCCAGGAAAGGCTTCAAGGCGATGAGCGAATACAAGTGGATTGATCACCATTTCGACGTGGTTGTTGTGGGTGCGGGTGGTTCTGGCCTTCGCGCAGCCCTGGGTGCAGCGCAGGCCGGTCTGAAGACCGCATGTGTCACCAAGGTGTTCCCAACACGCTCGCACACGGTCGCAGCGCAGGGCGGTATCGCCGCCTCGCTCGGCAACATGGAAGGCGGCGACGACTGGCGCTGGCACATGTATGACACGGTGAAGGGCTCAGACTGGCTCGGTGACCAGGACGCGATCGAATATCTCGTGCGTCACGCACCAGACGCTGTGTATGAGCTTGAGCACTGGGGCATGCCGTTCTCCCGTACGGATGAAGGCAAGATCTACCAGCGCGCCTTCGGCGGTATGACCCGCGAATTCGGTAACGGCCCCGCTCAGCGCACATGTGCGGCTGCAGACCGGACCGGCCACGCCATGCTGCACACACTTTACGGCCAGTCGCTGCGCTATGATGTGGAGTTCTTCATCGAGCACTTCGCCATGGACCTGATCATGGATGATGATGGTGCTTGTCGCGGTGTGACCTCTTGGCAGCTTGATGATGGCACCATGCACCGTTTCAGCGCACAGCGTGTGATCCTGGCAACAGGTGGCTATGGCCGCGCCTATTTCTCCGCGACATCCGCCCATACCTGTACGGGTGACGGAAATGCCATGGTGCTGCGCGCAGGTCTGCCGCTTCAGGACATGGAATTTGTTCAGTTCCACCCGACCGGTATTTACGGCTCTGGCTGTCTGATCACCGAGGGTGCGCGTGGGGAGGGTGGCTATCTCACCAACTCCAATGGTGAGCGCTTCATGGAAAAATACGCGCCATCCGCCAAGGACCTTGCATCGCGTGATGTGGTCTCGCGCTCGATGACGATGGAAATCCGCGAAGGGCGCGGCGTCGGCAAGGAAGGTGACCATATCCACCTGCACCTTGACCACCTCGACCCCAAGATCCTGCATGCGCGCCTGCCGGGTATTTCCGAGAGCGCCCGCGTGTTTGCCGGTGTTGACGTGACCAAGGAACCGATCCCCGTGATCCCGACCGTTCACTACAATATGGGCGGTATCCCCACCAATTATCACGGTGAGGTGCTGACCAAGGTCGATGGTGACCCTGACAGCGTCGTGCCCGGCCTGATGGCTGTGGGTGAAGCGGCCTGTGTGTCGGTGCATGGTGCCAACCGTCTCGGCTCCAACTCGCTGATCGACCTTGTGGTGTTCGGACGTGCAGCTGGTCTGCGCTGTGGTGAAGTGCTGCAAACCGGTGCTTCCAAGCCAGACTTCAAACCGACTGATGGACAGGCTGGCCTGGACCGTCTGGACAAGGCACGCAACGCCAAGGGTGGTACATCCACTGCCAGCCTGCGTCTTCAGATGCAAAAGGCCATGCAGGCCAATTGCGCGGTCTTCCGCACGGGTGAAGTGCTGGAGCAGGGCGTCAAGGAAATCGCCAACTGCTTTACCGGCCTGCCAGACATTGACGTCAAGGATCGCGGCCTGATCTGGAACACGGATCTCGTCGAGACGCTTGAACTTCAGAACCTGCTGGTCAATGCGGCTGTTACCGTGAATGGTGCCGCCAACCGCAAGGAAAGCCGTGGTGCCCATGCGCGTGAAGATTATTCAGACCGTGACGACAAGGAATGGATGAAGCACACGCTGGCCTGGTGTGACGAAGAGGGCAAGATCACCATCGATTACCGCCCGGTCCACACCTATACCATGTCCAACGACATCGCTTACATTGAGCCGAAAGCCCGGGTCTACTAGGCACCTGCTCAAGATGACATCAAAAGCCGTCCCTGTCGGGGCGGCTTTTTTTATGGCCTGACAGCTTTCACATCCTTGGAACCGCTGCTTTTGCGCTGCGTTGGTGACGCAAAGGAAGAGGGTTTACCATGTCTCGTCTGATCGTGTTTTCCAATCGCATACCGCTTGGACCAAATCCGAGTGGCGGTCTTGTGGTTGCCGTCGGTGGCGCAATGAAGCAGCGCGGTGGTCTTTGGATAGGCACGCGTCACGCACCCGATGAGCCACAGCGTGACCAGATGCAGAGGCATCCTGACGGGCCTTTTGAACGCCTGTCCATGGCGCTCGATGATGCCGAACAGGATGGCTACTATGCGGGCTATTCCAATTCGGTGCTCTGGCCGCTTTGTCATGGCCGCGTGGACCTGCTGGATATGCGCCCGGAGTTTTTCAATTCCTATATCAGTGTCAATCAGCGCCTGGCACGCTTGTCTGCACCTCATATCCAGCCAGAAGATATCATCTGGATCCATGACTATCACCTGATCCCGCTTGCCCAGGAATTACGGCAATTGGGGGTGAGCAATCCCATCGGATATTTCCATCACATCCCATTCCCCTCAGCCCCGAATATAGCGGCATTGTCTGAGCCGGACCTTCTGGCGCAATGGTTTGCAGCCTATGATCTTGTCGGTCTGCAAACCGCCCGAGACGTGGCTTCCTGCATCGAGGCTTTCCGATCTCTGGGACAATGCGAGATGATGAGTGACGGTACACTCATGCACAAGGGCAGGCGGATTCGCGTCGAGGGCTTTCCAGTCGGCATACATGCGCAGTCATTCCGAACACTGGCCGAGAACAATCCGGCCCCGCGGGTGCTGACGGCGTCTGACCAGGTGCTTGCCATCGGAGTGGATCGCCTGGATTATTCCAAGGGCCTGCCTCACAAGCTGCGTGGCCTGCGTGAATATTTCCGTCGCAACCCGGAATCGAGCACGCGATTGTCATTGTTGCAGATCGCTTCACCAACACGCGAAAGCGTCAGCGCCTATCAGGATATTCGCGACGAACTTGAAGGGCTGTCTGGCGAGGTGAATGGTGATTATGGCGACATTGGATATACACCGATCCAGTATATCCACAGGGCAGTCGCACGCGAGAAAGTGGCAGGGCTGTTTCGTGCGTCTCGAATCGGTCTCGTGACTCCGCTTGCAGATGGCATGAACCTGGTCGCCAAGGAGTATGTCGCGGCACAGGATCCGGCTGATCCAGGTGTGCTTGTGCTGTCACGCTTTGCAGGTGCCGCCGAACAGCTGGAATGCGGAGCGATCATGGTCAATCCACACGATCCTGCCAATGTCGCCAGCGGCATGGAGCAGGCGCTGCAAATGCCGCTGGAAGAGCGCAAGGCACGTCATGCACGCATGTGGGCGGTCCTTGATGCAAATGGCGTCGACTGGTGGTCGGACATGTTCCTTCAGCGACTGCAAACGGATCGACCTTCGAGATGGATGCTGGACAACCAGATTGTTGCCTGATGCCGCGTGGGTGACCAAAAATTATTTTGATAGGTTTGAAAAAACCGATTGAAAAAAATCACCGGGCGCGTCATCTCACCGTTCGATGACAAACAGAGCCCTTTTCCTGCGCCCGGCCAGCCTGGCAGATCTGAACGCGCTGGTCGCACTGGAGAAGGCGTGTTTTGCAGCCATCGATGCCTTCCAGCGTCCTGCATTGCGTCGTTTATTGCTCAGTTCAAATACCGTGATCGTTGCCGAAGACAGGTCAGGCCCATCGCCCGACCTGATTGGTGAGAGCATCATCCTGTTTCGCGCGACCTCCCGCATTGCCCGCGTCTATTCGATCTGCGTGGCACCGGCTGCATCCGGCCGCGGTGTTGCCCGCGCCCTGCTGGAGGCAAGCATGGCAAATGCGCGTGAACGCGGCTGCGACCGCCTGAGACTTGAAGTGCGCAAGTCCAATATCAAGGCCATAGGTCTTTATGAAAGCATGGGCTTCGCGACAATCGCGATCAAACGTGGTTATTATGGTGATGGAGAAAGTGCATTGCAGATGGAGTGTCCCATCGCGATCACAGCTGGAGTTCCCGCATGAGTGACTGGCTGGTTCTAGTCGAGCAGGCCAGTGACCTGGCGCAGACAGAGACTCCACACAAGGTGATGACGCTGGGCGACTATCTGGCCCATCCTGACCTGTTTGCCGGTCGGCGTCCCTCGCTGATCAATCTTGCGCGCAGCTATAATTATCAAAGCCGGGGCTATTATGCCTCATTGCTGGCCGAAGCGCGCGGTCACCGCGTCATTCCCAGTGTCCAGACCATGGTCCAGCTGGGGGCGAAGACCCTCTATGAACAATCCCTGCCTGAATTGAACGTTGCCCTGGCGCGGGATCTGGAAAAGGGCGCAGAGCCTGCCACGACCTTGCTGATAGCTTTTGGCAAGGCGCAGTTTGCCGGTTATGAGCGGTTCTCACGCTTGCTGGCAGACTGGTTCCGCACGCCGGTTCTGGAGGTCACGATCAGCCAGGGTGCCAAGCCGGAGGTTTCTCGTCTCAAGCCGGTGTCGTTCAAGACCTTGAAAGATGATCGCAGGGCTTTCGCGCTTGAAGCCATGGAAGCCTATACGCGCGGGCGCTGGTCTGATCCGCGCCAGAAAACGCCAAGCCGCTGGTCCCTGGCGGTGCTTATCGATCCGGCAGAAACTATGCCGCCTTCGGATGAAAAGAGCCTGAAGAGCCTCTCTCGCGTTGCCGAGAAGATGGGCGTGTCCGTCGAGCCGATCTATCCGGGTGATCTGGCCAAGCTGGCGGAATATGATGCGTTGTTCATCCGTGCGACGACACAGATCGACAATTTCACCTATCGTTTCGCCACCCGGGCCGAACAGGAGGGCATGCCGGTCATTGACGATACGATGTCCATGATCCGTTGCACCAACAAGGTCTACCTCAAGGAAATTCTGGCCAAGGCCGGATTGCCCAGCCCGAAATCAGAGATCTTCGACGCGCGTGCCAAGCTGGATGATATCGCCCTGCGCATTGGCCTCCCTTTGGTGTTGAAGGCACCGGATGGCTCGTTCAGCAGGCAGGTTCACAAGGTCAAGACACTGGATGAACTCACGTCTCGCGCGCGTGAGATGTTCGAGGATACTGCCCTGTTGCTGGCGCAGGAATTCATGCCAACCAATTTCGACTGGCGCATTGTCGTGCTGGGCGGCAAGCCGCTAATTGCCAGTCAGTACAAGATGGCTCGTGGACACTGGCAGATCATCAAGCATGGCGAAAACGGCAAGTTCGAGGAGGGCGGTTTTGCCACTTTCCGCATCGAGGACGCACCCTCTGATGTCGTGGAGCTGGGCGTGAAGGCAGCGCGCCTGATCGGTGATGGGCTCTATGGCGTCGATATCAAGCAGAATGACAGCGGCGTGTTCATCATCGAGATCAATGACAATCCGAACCTGACCAACACGGTCGAGGGGGCAGTCATCAAGGATGAGATGTGGAAAGCGCTGATCGAATGGTATGCAGCTCGGCTTGAAAAGCGCATGGGAGGTGCCGGGCGCTAGGAGCACACAGCGCTGGAAGGTGCTTGGTCTTGGTATCTGATATTCTACTGACCACTCTGGTCGCGATGGAATCGGGAAGCGCTCATATTGCCCATTACGATAAATAGTGCTTTTCGAAACAAGGGTTTGAGCATAATCTGAGTCCTATTATCAGTTGTCGTCGGGTGCTGCAGTTTGCCTGTGCCACCGTTTGATTGTGGGAAATCCGGAGATGGAAGACGACATAGCGGGGCGGTTTTCGTTCCCATTCGTGGATGGCAAGGGCAGGTCTGCGGAGCTGGTGCGATCCTTGGACTGGGCGAATTCACCGATTGGTCCTGTTGATCTGTGGCCTGATGAACTCAAAAGTACTGTCGGGTTCATCCTGCAGTCGCAATTTCCCAAGGCTTTTGTCTGGGGCCCGGATCTTCTGACTTTCTACAATGATGCGTTCAGGCCCATTCTTGGCAATAAGCCCGAAGCAATGGGACGCCCCTTTTCGGAGGTCTGGGCGGAAGCCTGGGACGAAATCGGTGGCTTTGTTGCCAAGGCATTTGCAGGCGAATCGACCTTCATCGAGGATTTCGAACTCCAGATCGACCGCAATGGATATCCCGAGACCGCCTATTTCACCTTCTGCTACAGCCCGCTGCGTGATGCCAGGGGCAAGGTGTTGGGGATGATGGATACGGTCATCGAGACGACGGCAACCGTCAAGGCTCGCCGCGACCTGGAGTTCATGAATGAGGAACTGGCCCATCGCCAGAAAAACTCGCTTGCCCTCGTGCAGGCAATTGCGCGTCAGACCCTGAAGGATGTTGAGCCCAAAGAGGCTGTCGGGGCATTCATGGAACGCCTGACCGCGATGGCGCATGCTGTGGATGTGTTGTGTGATCAAAAATGGACATCTGCCGATTTCAGGCAGGTCGCCATAGCAGCCCTTGGCGGACAGACTGCAATGGATCGCTTTGTCCTCAAGGGTCATGACCTCAAGCTGGGGTCACGTTCGACCATGTCGCTGTCGCTACTGCTCAATGAATTGTCGACCAATGCGATCAAATATGGCGCGTTGTCGTCAACGCTTGGCCGGGTCAATCTCAATTGGCACGCAGATGGCGACGAGCTTGTGATCCAGTGGCAGGAAAGCGGCGGACCTGTTGTCGTCGAACCGACCCGCCAGGGCTTTGGTTCACGCCTGATCGATATGGGCCTTGGTGGTGGAAATGTGCTGCGTGAGTTCCACAAGGACGGCTTTCGGGCCACGATTCGCTCACCGATGAGCCAGTTGCAGGCTTAAATCGACGGGCAGGCGCTCAAGCTGGTTTGCAAGTCGGCAAACCTGTCATAGACCACCGCCATGCTACAGATTTCAGACCTGACCTTCGCCTATAATGACCGACGCCTGTTCGAGGGTGCCTCGGCGCAGATTTCATCTGGCTGGAAGGTGGGGCTGGTGGGCCGTAACGGCACTGGCAAATCCACCTTGCTGAAGATCATCCGCGAGGAGATCGCCAATGCCTCACCAGACAATTCCATACGGCTGAACACAGGCGCACGGCTGGGCTGGGTGGCGCAGGAAGTCGCCGCTACCGACCAGACCATTCTGGATGTCGTGCTGGAAGCGGATGCCGAGCGTCATGCCCTGATGCAGGAAAGCGAAACAGCTACCGATCCTGACCGTATCGGCGAGATCCATGCGCGCCTGATGGATATCGATGCCTGGTCAGCTGAAGCACGTGCCGCAGAGATCCTGATGGGGCTGGGCTTTACCCATGCGGACCTCTCGCGCAGCACGCGGGAGTTTTCCGGTGGCTGGCGCATGCGTGCCGCGATTGCAGGCGTGCTGTTTGCCCAACCCGACTTTCTGATGCTGGACGAGCCGACCAACTATCTGGACCTTGAAGGCGCGGCCTGGCTTGAGGGCTATCTGAAGAAATACCCTCACACTGTACTGATTGTCAGCCATGACCGCGAATTGCTCAATCGCTGTGTGACGCACACCATGGCGCTGGAACACCAGAAGCTCTCCATCTCTCCGGGCGGCTATGATGCCTGGTTGAAACTGCGTGCGGCCAAGCTGGCGCAGCTGGAAAGCCAGCGCGCCAAGCAGGAGGCTGACAAGGCGCACCTGCAGAGCTTTGTTGACCGCTTCCGGGCCAAGGCGTCCAAGGCGCGTCAGGCACAATCGCGCGTGAAGATGCTGGAAAAGATGCAGGAGATCACCATTCCCATCGGTGAGCGCACCACGCCCTTCACCTTTGAAGCGCCTGAGGATGAACTTGCCCCACCCCTGATGCAGATGGAGGGCGGACAGCTGGGTTATGGCGGCGATGCCCTGATCCTGAAGGATGTGGAATTGCGGCTCGACCCTGATGACCGGATCGCCATTGTCGGCACAAACGGGCAGGGCAAGACTACGCTGGTCAAATCCATCGCCGGCAAGCTGGAGATGATGGGCGGAGAGCGCAAGGCTGCCAACAAGATCCGGATCGGCTATTTCTCGCAGGATCAGATGGACGAGCTTCACATGGGCGAGACCGTGCTGGACCATATCCGCCATGCCCTGCCGCAGGGAACGGCTGTCTCCCGCCAGCGCGCGGTTGCCGCAGCTATGGGCTTTCCCCATGAGAAGGTGGAGACCAAGGTCGAGCGCTTGTCAGGTGGCGAGAAAGTCCGCTTGCTGATGGGGCTGATGGCGATGGACAAGCCGCATATCCTCATCCTGGACGAGCCCACATCCCACCTTGATATCGATAGCCGCGAGGCGCTGATCTATGCGCTGAACGACTACAAGGGCGCTGTGCTGCTGATCACCCACGATGTCTATCTGGCCGAAGCCACAGCGGACAGTTTGTGGCTGGTCAAGGATGGCCGGGCCAGCGCATGGGATGGTGACCTCAATGACTATCGCAAGCTGGTGCTGGCTGCGGATCGTCCCGATGGCGGTACACCCGGCGCAAAGGCGAAGACATCAGAACCCGTCGTCAAGGCGGCACCCGCTCCGACGCCCGCAGCAGAGCGCGTGGACAAGAACGAACAGCGCAAGCGCGCCGCCGATGCCCGCAAGGCTGCTGCTCCGCTGCGCCGAAAGGCCGAACAGGCTGAAAAGACCATGACGAACGCTGCGGCCAAGATCGAAGCCGTCGACGCGGAACTCATCGTTCCGGGTCTGACGCCTGACAAGATCCAGGATCTGATGAAACAACGCGCTGAATGGGTGGCCCGGCAGGAGGTGGCAGAAGCCGAATGGCTGGAGGCGAGCGAGGCCTATGAAGCGGCCGTGGCGGAGGCGTGATTTTTTCTTGCTGACGGCTGAAACCAGACCTATGAGACCATTGTGAAAGCACAGCACCATCCTCAACAAGCAGAACGACTGGCCATCCTTCGAAGCTTCGATATTCTCGATACGCCTCGCGAATCGGATTTCGACGATATTGTCAAACTGGCATCCGGTATCTGCGGAACACCGATAGCCGTTGTGAACCTCATTGATGCAGATCGCCAGTGGTTCAAGGCCGAAGTCGGGCTGGGTACACGAGAGACCCCGTTGGAAACCTCCATATGTTCGCATGTGATCCTCGAACAGGATTTCATGATGATCGAGGATACGCACCTGGATCGTCGGACATCTGATAACGAACTCTGCATGCCTCAGGATGGTCTGCGGTTTTATGCCGGTGTGCTGTTGAAGGCGGATAATGATCTGCCGATCGGAACATTATGTGTGCTCGACAACAAGCCGGGTACGTTGAGCGAAGACCAACGCGATGCGTTGAGGGTGCTGGGGCGCCTCGTCATGCGAGAGCTTGAATTACGCCGGTCATTGCGTGCGCAGAATGTGCTTCGTGACGAGATGGACCACAGGATCAAGAACAGCCTGTCGGCCGTCTCTGCAGCGATCCGTCTGTTCAAGGCAGAAGCGCGCAAAACGGGTGATGCGGACGCGGCATTCGATGCATTGCAGCGCCAGCTCGATGCCGTCTCAGCCGTCCACCGGGCCTTGTACATGTCCTCGGATGAGAACGCTTTGTCCCTGGATGATTATATCGAATCACTTGCCTCACATCTGGGTGACAGCCTGCCGCCAGGTATTGTGATAACCGCCCATGCGCCGCCAAAATCCGTGTCGCCCAAGATCGCAAACACGATCGGCCTGATTGCGAACGAGTTTGCTGCCAACACGGTGAAGCATGGCAAACTGGAAGACTCCGGCTCGACACTCGATTTCAATATCCAGCTTGCTGATGGCGATCTCACATTGAAATGCACCAATAACGTGCCCCAGAAAGCGGTTGAGCCAAAGCCTGTTTCCGGTGGCATCGGTGCAAGACTGATGGCGGCATCCGTGGCCCAGTTCGGCGGCAAGCTGGTCCAGTCCGAAACCGAAACCGGTGTCCAGCTGATCGCTACGCTCCCCATGCGTGGTTAACATCCGGACGTTCTTGCCGAGGCTTTGAACGCAAGATCGCTTGCGCCAGGCCGTTGGCGCTGAATGTTTTCAGCGCTTTGGTTCGTTCCAGTCGGCAGGAGGAACCGAACGACGTCTTAGCCGCAATGCCAGCCCTATGGATGCACCCACGCCGATCGCGATCGTAAGATCGGTCAGGACTGTCAGCACGAAAGTCAGCAGCAATAACAGCCGATCCTCATTGGGAGCTGTGAGTCTGTCTTTCCATCTGTGCGGTTCGCTCATGTTCCATGCGGTCAGCATCAACAGCCCAGCGAGCGCCGGCAAGGCCAGATAGCCTGCCCATTGGGATGCCAGAAGCATGAAAGCAAGAATGGTCAATGCATGCACTATCCCTGCAATGGGGGTCTTTCCGCCAGCCTTGATATTGGTCGCAGTGCGCGCAATGGCACCAGTCGCCGGCAAACCACCAAACATTGACGAGGTAATATTCGCAGCTCCCTGAGCGATGAGCTCGGCATTGGGACGGTGATGGCCACCTGACATCCGGTCTGCCACGATGGCTGACAGCAGGGATTCCACGCCAGCAAGAAACGCTATGATGAGCGCCGATGGCAGCAGTTCCACAAGCCGGGCCATCGACACCTCTGGCAAGGCGGGCATTGGCAAGTGATCAGGCAGATCGCCAAAGCGTGATCCGATTGTATCGATGGGCAAGGCCAGGACGGTGACTACAAGGGAAGTGAGTATCACGGCGACGATCAGGCCCGGCAATTTCGGCGCGAATCTTCTGAAAGCCATGATGAGTATCATGGTGCCGATCCCGATCCCCACAGCGGCCAGGGAGATTGTATGTTTCGCTGCCCAGAGCGCTTCGGTCTTGCCGATGAATTCGGCGGGGAGGGCTTCCGTTTGCAGCCCCAGCAGATCTTTGATCTGACTGGTTGCAATGATGACTGCGATACCGATCGTGAAGCCGTCAATGACGGCTTCGGGAATGAAACTGATGAGATTGCCCAATTTGAGGAATCCCGCAGCAAGCAGGATGAGACCGGCCATGAAAGCGGCAATCACCAGGCCGTCATAGCCATGCTCGGCGATCACCGAATAGACAACGACAATGAACGCGCCCGTCGGGCCGCCGATCTGCACGCGGCTACCGCCCAGCAAGGAGACCATGAATCCGGCCGTTATGGCCGTTATCAGGCCGGTGCCAGGATCAGCTCCGGAAGCGATGGCGATGGCGAGGCTGAGCGGCATTGCGACCATTGCGACGGTGATGCCTGCAAACAGGTCGGACCTGAAGATCGCCCAATTATAGTCTTTCAACGTTGTGATCAGCTTGGGTTTCATGACGCTTGTACAGTTGGATTGCCTGCAAGAAGGATGGGTGCAGGTTTCGTGACTGTTTTAGATTCCTCCGGTGAGGTCGCGTCAAGAATAGCTCAGCAGTTTAACTGCCGGATTTACTTGAAATCTGTCGGATTTATTTGCCAGAATCAGGAGAGTGCGATCATCGACAGGGTTCGGCCAGAAAACGGATAGTTTGCGCACCTTATTCAACCGGGCGGTGCTCATCCAGAAGGTCGCCTTCCGTGTCGCCTGAGAGTTCGCGTTCTTCGCTCACCTTTTCCTCGATATGCTTGGCAGGGGTGACATCAAGCATATCGTCATCCACAGCATCGGCCAAACGTGCCGGGGTGGGTGCGGTGCCGGGCTGTTGAGGAGCAGGGGCTGCTGACCTTGCAGCATTTGCCGCGACCAGTGCCTTGTCGATCTGACCATCGAAACGCAGGCGATAGATCGGTTCGGGCATGGTAAAGCCTTTCTCCTCGATCACCCGCATGGCGGCGCGGATGGCAAGGCTGCGCGCCTTGGCAAAATCGGTATTGGACTGGTCCACCCACCCATAGAATGTCAGCACGATATTGCTGTCGCCCACAGTCTTGATCAGTGCGGAAGGGGCTGGGTCAGCCAGGATGAACTCCAGCTGGCGTATCGCATCCAACCCTGCCTGCATGGCGGCCACTGGATCATCCGCGCTGTCCACACCAAGTTCAAAGTCAAAGCGGCGCTCGGGATTGCGAGTATAGTTGAGAATGGTGGCCTTGAAGACCTCCGCATTCGGAATGCGCAGATGATTGCCATCCAGCGTCATCAATATTGTTGCACGTGAATTGAGACGCACAACGATCCCGGCGCGATCATTGATCACGACATGATCCTTGGCGCGGAAGGGCTGTCGGATCGAGAGCATGATCGAGGCGATATAGTTCTCGATCGTATCCTTGACGGCAAAACCCACTGCCAGGCCGATTACCCCGGCACCGCCCAATATCGTGCCGATCAGTGCGGTGGCCCCCACCACATTCAGCGCCGCAATCACCGCCACGATGAAGGCCATGATACGCACCAGCTGGCTGAACAAATCTGCCAGAAAGACATTGGGCGCAAGCCGTCGCCAGACCCCCTGCAGACCCCCGATCATGTGGCCGATCATGTAGATCAGCACGAACACGACCAGCGCCACGCCATAAAGCGGCAGGCCACGGATCCACTGGTTGAGATCAGCGCGCAATTGCTGGATGGCAGGTGTCACATTTGAGCGCACATCCAGCGTGCGGTTCATTTCATCTTCGACACTGACAACGCCATTCAGGCGCATAGCAAGTCGCATGGCACGCTCGGCGGCCGCTTCATTGGCAACCTCACCGCCCAGCGTCACCACACCTTGTGAGACATTGGCATCGATCAGCGACAGAGCGTCGATCTCCGCGAAAATGCCCTCGATCCGGGTTTCAAGATCGCTATCCGAAGGGGCCGCAGCACCGCTTTCGATCTGACCTGAAGGTTGATCATCGCCGCCATCCTGCGCCAGTGATGGCAGAGTGCTTGCCATCCAGCCAAGGCAGAAAATTATCAAGAGTTTCCGGATCATCTGTCGCCCCGCCTGAAGTCTGGTCTGTCCAATCTGTCATGAAACAAACCAATTGTCGCGCATGCAGGTTCCGTCATGCCAGATGGGACAGCGCGACCGCAGCGGCGGTGGCCACATTGAGACTGTCCACACCATCTGCCATCTGGATGCGTAATGTCCGGCACATGTCGAGTATGTCGGCTGGCAACCCTGGCCCCTCTGCACCCAGTATCAATGCGCAACGCTCCGGACGCTGCACATTGCGAATGTCGTCAATGCCTGCAGGGCTCAGCGCCAGCGGTGTGATGCCCTGTGCGGCTAGAGCATCAAAGATATCCCCGGGTGGTGCGCCATGGTGTAAAGGTAGTGTCAGGACATGACCGGAGGAGACACGCACCGCCTTTCGATAAAAAGGATCGCATGATGCACCATCCAATATCACGGCATCAGCACCGAAAGCGGCGGCATTGCGAAAGAGTCCGCCCACATTGTCGTGATTGGATATGCCGATCCCGACAAGAACAATCGCCCGCTCAGGCAGGCGTGAGAGCAGGTCTACAAGCGGTTCAGGGTTCGGCTTGTGACCAATGGCGAGGACGCCGCGATGGATGTGAAAACCGGCAATGGTATCCATCACGGCCTGTTCGGCCAGATAGACCGGCACGCCGCGAGCATGTGCTGCGGCGATTTTGTCGGCCAGTTTGGTGGTCTTGTGTGCGGCCATCAGGATGGAGCTGATCTGGAAGCGCGCCTGGTTGAGGGCCGTATCCAGCACGAACATGCTTTCGATGATGAACTTGCCGTCGCGCCCGGTCAGGTCTCGCTCGCGCACGCTCAGATAGTCCGCAATGCGCGGATCATCGGGGGAGGTGATCAATTGGGGGTCAGGGCGGAATGGATTGTCCATCCCACGCATATAGGCCACCGGACTCATTGTTGGAAAGTCCGTTCAGGACATTGAGCAGGCAGGCGGCCGAAAATTGTGGTGTGAACAGCTTCGCCTCCGCCACATTTGATTGGAAAGGTTCAGACATCGGCGTGTCCACGGTGCCCGGGTGCAGACCCACGGCAAGGGCGGATGCATTCTTGCGGGCAAGCTCGATGGCAAGATTGCGGATCAGCATGTTTAGCGCGGCCTTGGATGCGCGATAGGCGTGCCAGCCGCCAAGGTGATTGTCTGATATGGACCCCACGCGCGCTGAAAGCGCGGCAAAGGCGGATTTGTGGGACCTGTTCAACCGGCCAAGTGCTTGCTGCGCCACGAGCGCCGGTCCTGTGGTATTGATGGCAAAGGCCTGCGCGAATGCATCGGCATCCATCTGACGCCAGCTTTTCTCCGGGCTGAGACCGGCACCGTGTAGCGTTCCGGTCGCACAGATCACAAGGTCCAGATTGTCACCACAGGCGTCAAACCCAGCACTGATACTTTCAGGAACCGTTACATCCATACGTGCCTGCATCACGCGACTATTGTCACCAAAGCCGGACACCTGACCGCTGCGGCTGAAGGCATAGGTGCGTCCGCATTGAGGATGTGTGGAAAGCGCAGCTGTGAGGGCGCGCCCGATGCCACCAGACGCACCAATGATGACAGCGGTAAAGTCGGGCCGGAAGGACGAAAGATCGATAGGAGGCGTTGTCATATGATGAGATACGCTTCAGAGCCTGAACTGGATGTGTCGCTTTACGTGACTGGCGCAGATCTGTTCTTAGCGCTCAGCGAAGGAGGGGCTCGGAAATCGGCCCGAACGCATCATTTCAAAAGCTACGAAAAAACCGCCCGGCTCGTGAGAGCGGGCGGTTTTGTAGAGGCTTATCTGGCCATGATCAGGTTACGCCCTGTTCCTTGGCGGCGTTGCGTATGGCCTTTTGAAGTTTCTCGAAGGCTCGCACTTCAATCTGGCGGATGCGTTCGCGGCTGACATTATAGACCTGGCTGAGGTCTTCCAGCGTGGTCGGGTCATCCTTCAGGCGACGTTCCACGATGATATGTTTTTCGCGTTCCGTCAGGCCTTCCATGGCGGAAGTCAGCAGGTCCATCCGGGCGCTGAACTCGTTCTTGTCAGTATAGACGTCTGCCTGATTTGGTTCGTCATCTGCCAGCCAGTCCTGCCATTCACCATCGCCATCCATGCCGCCAAGCGGTGCATTCAGTGAGGCGTCGCCACCCGACAGGCGGCGGTTCATATTGATGACTTCCTGTGTGCTGACATCCAGACGTCTGGCGATTTCTGCAACATTTTCAGGCCGCAGATCGCCTTCTTCCAGCGCCTGCATTTCGCCTTTCATGCGACGCAGATTGAAGAACAGCTTCTTCTGTGCCGCCGTCGTACCGAGTTTCACCAGTGACCAGGACCGCAGGATATACTCCTGGATCGAGGCGCGGATCCACCACATCGCATAGGTTGCAAGCCGAAAGCCCTTGTCGGGCTCGAATTTCTTGACCGCCTGCATCAGGCCGACATTACCCTCGGAGATGACCTCGCCCATGGGCAGACCATAACCACGATAGCCCATCGCGATCTTGGCCACGAGGCGAAGGTGTGAGGTCACCAGACGTTCGGCGGCATCAGGATCTTCTTGCTCACGCCATCGCTTGGCGAGCATGAATTCCTCGTTCTTTTCCAGAAGCGGGAATTTACGAATTTCGGTGAGATAGCGCGACAATCCCTGTTCCGGGGAAAGCGCGATCGAGGTTGAAAGCTGCGCCATGTGTCGGTCTCCTGTCCTGAACCGTTCTGATTTAAAAGAACGCCATCTGGGTCTGTTTATTATTCAACGCGGTTCGACGCATGATTCCGTCGATGTCCGCCAGCTAAATTGATCACCCCGGAAAATGCCGGATGGGGCCAATCGCCAGTCTCTATAAAGTTCTCAACGCATTGAACCATGTCAGGGTTCACCAGATTTGCGGCCTAATAATGACTGATGAGAAAATGGTACGAAAACAAATACGCGCAAGTGTAGAAATGGTGGTGTCACGTCACTGTGATAGTGCGTGAAGCATACACCAGAACATCCAATAAGTTAAGTGTTCTTGTTATGTTTTTTTCAAGGAATGTTCCGAAGGGCGCTCAACAGATCCTGCATATCGGCCGGCGGTTCACTGGTGAAAGACAGAGTTTCGCCAGTCACGGGGTGCTCGAAACCCAGTAATGCTGCATGCAGTGCCTGCCGCCTGAAACCACGCGAGGCTTCCTGGGCGGCATCGATGGCCGGGCCACTACCATGCACTTTCAGGCCTCGAAACTTGCCATAGGTCGGGTCACCCAGAATAGGGGATCCCAGATGCGCCATGTGCACGCGGATCTGGTGTGTGCGGCCCGTTTCCAGTCGGCATTCGGTCAAGGTCGCGGCGGGTAGACCCGATGTGGAATCCACCTTTCCGAATTGTTCAAGAACCTTGTAATTGGTCACAGCCACGCGTCCCTTTGGGGGGCGTTCATAGCTGTCATCCTCATCCTCGAAGCCGCGCTGGATACGACTGACGCGTTCCTTGACCACAGCCATCTTCTTGCGATCGGATTCCGAGCGCGCAATGCGGTTCTCGACTCGTCCGATAAGCGGTCTTGGCGCGCCGCGTGTCACCGCCAGATAAGCGCGTTCGATCAGGTGAACCTCGAACAGGGCCGCAAGGCCATTATGCGCAGGTTCTGACTTTGCCGCCACCATCACGCCAGATGTGTCCTTGTCCAGCCGGTGGACAATGCCAGGCCGGGCCACGCCGCCAATACCTGACAGGCTGCCCGCGCAGTGATGCAGCAAGGCATTGACGAGTGTGCCGGAGGGTGTTCCCGGTGCCGGGTGTACAACCAGCCCTGCCTGCTTGTTGATGACGATCAGGTGCTCGTCTTCGAACAGGATGTCGAGCGGGATGTCCTCCGGCTGAGGTTCGGCATCCACTGGCTCGGGAAGGGCAAGCGTATAAAGCCCGCCAGAGCGCACCTTGTGCTTGACGTCGGTGACGACCTCACCATTCACGGTCAGGCGACCTTCATTGATCAGGGCCTGCGCGCGCGATCGCGAAAGATCGGGAGCAACAAGCACGATCCATTTATCCAGCCGATCGCCGGCATGTTCCGCAGCAGCGGTAAAAACGAGTGTTTCTGATGTCATTGGAAGGAAGTGCGGCGCTGGATGCATTTTGTCAAATCCTGCAATGCGAACGGGCCGATTTTCTTACCTTGGGGGGATGATCGCAATGTATTGTCCACCGCATCCCTGTGCCTGTGATCAGATCGCGATTGAAAAGCTCTGCGCCAGTTCAGGCTGGATGGCTGCACCGAAGCCGGTTGCCGAATAGGACACCTGTGGCGGGCTCTGGGCAGGGTCGACGCATCGCTGGGCCCAATTGCAGGCAGACAGCTCTTTCAGGGACAAGGACAGGGCCCGGTCCGTAATGGGTGACAGGGCGCTGCGCAATTCGCCAAAGCGTTGTTGCTGGTTCAACAGTCGTAATATCGGCAGGGTCCATGTCTTGCGCAGGGATGGCCATGACTCAATTGGGGTCCTGGCAGACAGTGCGCCCGCCCATTGGGCAACACTGTGCCCTTGTTCGGTCAGCATGAATTCCGGTCGTAGCGGGTGGCCGTGGCCGGGTGTGCGACAGATCAGGCCAAGCTGTTGCAGATGTTCAAATGACGCGCCAACGCTGGTGCGCCCTGCACCAAGATGCGCGGCGAGAGGGGAGACTCTTGCCGGACAGCCCGCATTCAGCGCTGCTAGCAGTGGCAGGTTCCAGGCGCGTGAACAGAGATCTGTAAATTGCATGTTGTCCATTTTTTATATTTAATATATTTATATATAGATAGCAAGGAGACAGACATGCCAACCGTGACGACAAATGGTGAGATCACCATCGCCTTGACCGTGAAGGATCGCGCCGCATCCTCGGCCTGGTTCAACACGCATTTCGGGTTCACAGAGCTTTATTCCATTGATGAGGCAGGTTGGACCGAAATGCAGACCAGCACGCCTGGCGTGACACTTGGTCTTGGCGAGGCGACAGAAGCCCAGCCCGGCAATTGCGTGCCGGTTTTTGGTGTTGAAAGTGTCGACACAGCCCGTGCTGCACTGGAAACGGTCGACACGAAATTTGATGGAGACACCATGCAGATCGACGGAATGGTGCGGCTCGCCACCTTTTATGATCTTGATGGCAATGCCTTCATGCTGGCGCAGGATCTGACGAAATAATCGGCCAGGCCCATTTGTCAGCGTCATTTTGCAAGGCTTGTTACCTTAACAAAAGATTACTTTTGTTCTGTGGAAAATCGCGCCACAGTTGAATCTGTTCTGCATGCTGCGGGTGGAAATCAGCATGCGAAACGGATGATAAGGGGACATTATCATGATCAGGACTCTCATATTTGCATCGCTGTCAGCTGTAATCGCCATTAGCCTGTTTCTGGTGGCGGGCGCGAGCGCCTGACGATCCGGCACGTCTGTGCGTCGCCGACATGAAGCTGTCGCACAGCTCTGCTAGCCCATTATCCTGAACAGGCGAGTTGCCAGAGATTGCGCGCCTGATCGGGAAATCATTGAGCGGGAGCAGGGCATGGTGGATCTTTCAAGGCGTGGATTTTTCGGGGTCGGTGCAATNGGCGCATTGGCGGCCGGNTGTGTTTCCAGTCCAGGGGCAGCAACGCCGCCTGCCGCAGCGGATGTCACTCTCTCCTTCGCGCATGGTGTTGCATCAGGTGATGCGACCTCTTCGGCGATTGTCCTGTGGACGCGGGTTACACCAGCGAGCGAAACAAGCGGATTTGCGGTCGTCTGCTATGTCACCGAAGACCGTGCCGAACTGGACGCGCTGGCCAAGGCCGCGCCTGACAATATCCTGGTGGCGGGCATTTCCCGCATGGCGCAGGTCAGTGCATCGCCTGCATCCGACTACACTGTGAAGGTGGATTTCGGAGCGGTAGAAGGTGCGCGCCTGTCGCCTGATACCACTTACCATTATGCTTTTGCGGCTCTGGATGCCGAAGGCTTCAAGCTCTCGCCCATCGGCACGGCCAGAACCCTGCCGGCAAGTGGAACTGCTCCCTTTCGCGCGGCTGTCGTCTCCTGTTCAAATTTCCCGTTCGGTTATTTCAACGCCTATGAAGCCATCGCTCAGCGCGATGACGTGGATGCGCTTATTCACCTTGGCGACTATATCTATGAATATGGCCGCGATGGATATGGAAGCGAGGTCGGGGCGCAGTTGGGCCGCGAGGTCGAGCCACCGCATGAGATTGTCACACTCGCAGATTATCGCCAGCGCTATGCACAATATCGCTCTGATCCCAAATTGCAGGCCGCTCATGCAAGATGCGTCTGGTATCTGTCATGGGATGATCATGAGAGCACCAATAACTCCTACCGCACAGGGGCCCAGAATCACCAACCGGACATTGAGGGAGACTGGTCGGACCGCAAAGCGCGCGCCGTGCAGGCCTATCTTGAATGGATGCCGGTGCGTGATCCAAGACCGGGCATGGCGGTCGGCTCCATCTATCGCAGCTTCGAGATCGGTGACCTGGCAACGTTGTTCATGCTCGAAAGCCGCCTTCTGGGTCGCTCGGATGAACTGACCTATGCTGCGGCCTCGGATCTGCCGGAAGCGGAACGCCCGGTAAAGATCATGCAGATCGTTGCCGAGGCACAGTCAGAGCAGCGCACCATGCTTGGCGCACCGCAGGAAGCCTGGCTCGCGGATGGTTTCAAGGCATCGGTTGCGGCGGGCAAGCGTTGGCAGGTGCTCGGCAATCAGGTGATCATGGCCCGCGTCGTTGCGCCCAACATGCCGGAGAAACTCTCTGGCGAACAACTGGACGCGATCTATGCCAAGGCACCCTATGCCAAACCCTATATAGAGTTCACCAAATATGGCCTGCCATGGAATCTGGATGCCTGGGATGGCTTCGATGCCGCGCGTGAGCGGCTCTACAAGTCTGCGGAAAGCGCAGAGGCACGTCTGGTCACGCTGACCGGCGATACACACACTGCCTGGGCCAATGAACTATATGACAAGCAGGGCGTGCGCCGCGGTGTGGAATTTGGTTGCACCTCCATCACATCTCCGGGGCTTGGCACCATGCTGCCCGTGCCGCAGATCAATGAATGGATGGCAGAGCGTAACAAGGAGGTGGCCTATTACGATGCGTTCGGCCACGGCTTCACATTGCTGACCATCACTGAAGACAAGGTCTCAGCGGATTACGTGAAAGTGTCGGACATCCTGAAGCAGGACTATACGGTTGAAACCAGCGCGCGTTTCAGCGTGACGCCAGAAGCATCAGGTATTGGTGGTCTGTCGCGGGAAACGATCTGACCAGATCGAGATGAGCTGGCGTGATTGTCTGCGATAACGTCAGCTCATCGCCACCATGCGTGCGGCCTGCGCCCAGATGCGGTTCAGCGACACGAAATCACAGCTCTGGTCACTGTCACCGTCGCGGTCAAAATCTGCGGCATGATTGGCTGTCGTCAGCACACCCATGAGCTGGCCGGTCTCTTCATCAAATACTGCGCCGCCAGACATGCCGCGCACAACGGGTTCGGCGGGCTCATGAATGCGGGCGGTCCAGAATGCGTTGTGACTGCCCGTGCGCAGATCCTTGTGGTCCATCTCGTAAAGCGCTTCGCATTTGCGGATTTCGACATGGTGCGAGCCCCAGGGATAGCCTGCAATGATCAGGCGCTGGCCCTTTGATGGCGCAGGGGGCTGTTCGGCCGGCAATCGCGCACCGATCAGCGTGACATCCATTCCACCGGGGCGGTGCAGTTGATCGCCGGTGATGAAAGGTGGGTTGACGAACAGCATGTCCTCCATCACATGCGCGGCTGTCGCCCAGCCACCCCAGAGCTGGAAGAAACTGCCATAGCAGCTGACACCAGATCCCTTCTGGAAGAAGAAGTGGCGCTGCACATCCACGCCTGCGGGAAGGGTGACTGTGGCGACTGTGTCTGTCGGTCTCCCGCGACCGGTGCGCGGACCCAGCATGCCATGCGCGAGTCTTGATGCCTCAACCAGCCTGCGCACCCAGTTCAGATTGCGATTGCGGACAGTTTCCACCACTGCCATCGCGCCACCGCGCTGGACGATATACTCATTCAATACTGTGGCGGTGGGAACGCTGCGAAGCGCGCGCAATGTATTGGGGCCAACCATTCCGTCAACCCGGAGCATGCCGTTGGGAATTGCCGAATTATAGGATTTCTGGAGAGTCTTGACCGCATCCTTGACGCCGGTCTGCGTGGCTGCATCCATGACCATGATTGCCAGCGCAGGCGGCAGTTCATCGCCTTCAAAGGCACGCCAGTAATGTAGCTCATATATGCGGCGCGCTTCATCCTTGCTGATATCGCGCAAGGCAACCAGCGTGACGCTGCGGCCACGCCAGGTCTCGAACATGTCCCGGCTGATGCCAAATGGGTTGGAGCTTGTCTTGTCGCGCGCTGCCTGCGCTTCAAGATGCGCGATGGCCTGCTCAAAAGCGTAGGACGCCATGATTTCCCCTCCACGCAACTTAACGGTCTTGTCCGCCTGATGGCATTGTGGCCCCAGATGCTGTTCGGAACAAGTTCGAACTGGCCCATATGCAATTCACGGCAAGCTGATCAGTCGATATCCAGCGCGCCGGTCTGATCGGCTATACGGTAAAAGCAGCTGCGACGCCCGGTGTGGCAGGCTGCGCCTTCCTGGCGGACCCGCAACAGCACCGCATCCTGATCGCAATCCACGCGCGCCTCGACGACGTGCTGGGAATGGCCGGATGTGTCGCCCTTGCGCCAGAGTTCCTGGCGTGAGCGCGACCAGTAGACCGCGCGGCCGGTTTCCAGTGTCAGCTTCAGCGCCTCGGCATTCATCCAGGCCAGCATCAGCACATCACCATTATCGGCGTCCTGCGCGATAGCGGCGATCAGCCCATCTGCATTGAAGCGCGGACGCAGCTCACGGGTCTCATCCTGTTGGTGGCCAGACAGGGGTGCAGGGTATTTGGGGGTATCACTCATGAAATGGCTTTAGCGACTGGCATGGATTTGCGCCAGTCCCGCCTGCGCGATTTCGTCCCGAGCGGGTGGCAAAGGGGCATTGAAATGGCCATGTGAGCTGCGTGGACACACAAAAAGGAGGACCAGATAATGAGCCACACCCCTCACGAATTGCACGATGAATTTCCCGAATCCGTTGCGAGGATCAGTCGCATGAAATCGCAGGATGCGCATTTTTGTCGGATCGCGGATGATTATCATGCGCTCAACCGGCAGATCCACCGCATTGAAGTGCAGATCGAGGCTGCGTCTGACTTTCGAATGGAGGAGCTGCGAAAGAAGCGTCTCGCACTAAAGGACGAGATAGCCGAGATGCTTCGCCAAAAGGCTTGAGCAACATGAAGCGTTAGCCGACTGCACGCTGACCTTGCTCTTGGTTCTGACTGATCAGGGTTTCGTAGAATTCCGCATAGCGTGCGGCGCTACGTGTCCAGCTGCAATCGGTCTTCATCGCGTTGCGTATGATCATCGACCACTGGTTTGGCTGGCGGTGCAGATTCTGAGCCCGTCGAATGGCTTGCAACATGTTGGAACGGGATAAGCCGTTAAAGGCAAATCCGGTACCTGCACCATGCGAGATGGCGGCGTCATTGGCGTCGATGACCGTATCGGTCAAACCGCCCGTGCGGTTCACGATTGGTGCGCAGCCATAGCGCAGGGCATATTGCTGGGTCAGTCCGCAGGGTTCAAAGCGTGAAGGCAGCAAGGTGGCGTCTGCGCCAGCGTGAACCTGATGCGCAATGTCTTCGGAAAACTGCGTGTTGACACCAATGCGTCCGGGGTGGCGCAGCGCGGCCGCTTCAAAGGCGCGCTCGATCTCTTTGCTGCCTTGGCCGAGCACGACGAGATTTGCGCCCATCGCAACGATATCATCGGCACAATCGGCAATGACATCAGCCCCTTTCTGCCAGGTCAGTCGCGAGACCACGCTGACGATCAGGCGTGAGGAAGGGACCAGGCCGAACGCGTGTTCCAGCGTACGGCGGTTATATCGGCGCGCGGCCAGCTTGCGGCGTGAGAATGTGCGCGTGATCAGTGGATCGGATTCCGGGTCCCAGACCACTTCGTCAATACCGTTGACGATACCATGTATGTGATCCTTGCGCGCATTGATCACGCCCTCCAGGCCCATTCCGAATTCAAAGGATGTCACCTCATGGGCATAGGTCGGGCTGACCGTTGTGATCGCGTCAGACAGCTGCAGTCCGGCTTTCAGATAGCTGACACTGCCATGATATTCCACACCTTCCATCGTGTAGGCATGCTGTGGCAGCCCCAGAATGCCAAAGAAGGACGAGTCGAAATTGCCCTGAAACGCCATATTGTGAATGGTCATGATGCAGGGGGGGGCGGGTTTGGGTTCGAAATGAAGATAGGCAGCGGTCAGCGCGGCCTGCCAGTCATGCAGATGCACTGCATCTGGTGACCAGTCCTCCAGCAATCCCTGGCCGATGTCAGCAGCGGCTCTGGAGAAGGCTGCAAATCTAAGCCAGTTATCAGCAAATGGGAGGCCGTGCTCATCCTGATAGGGACCGCCGGCGCGATCAAACAGAAGGGGCGCATCCAGAACCAGAAGGTCCAGCCCTTCCAGTTCGATCTCGTAGATTGCGGCGGGCACGCCGAGCAGACGATCATAGCGGTGAAGCTGATGGGCTCTTGTCAGGTGTTTGCGAATGGCGCGATAGCCGGGGATCAGCGTGCGCATGCGCACGCCATGTTGCATCAGCTGGGCGGGCAGGGCACCGACAACATCCGCCAGACCGCCAGTCTTCACAATGGGATAGATTTCAGACGCGACGGAAAGCACTTGCCGCACAGGTTTTGAACCGTGTCTCCCGGCAATCACGTTCGCGCTCGCCAATTCAGCCGAAAGCTCGTCTAGCTGGCGTGCTGGACCCCCAAACATCTATGACTTGCCCCATCCACATGCGTTCAATTTTACTGAATTGAATGCATGCTCGCAGCTCTTGGTGAACATGACGTCAACAAGAACGATATTTCGGGATTTTTAGGCGTCTGTTTTCTAAGAAATCGTCATGGGGCGTCAGACATTGAATCTGAAGTGCAGGACATCGCCATCCTTGACGATATATTCCTTGCCTTCCTGACGCATTTTTCCAGCTTCCTTGGAACCGCTTTCGCCCTTGTATTGGACGTAATCGTCATAGGCGATGGTTTCGGCGCGGATGAAGCCCTTTTCAAAGTCGCCATGAATGACGCCTGCTGCCTTTGGTGCTGTGCATCCGATCGGGATGGTCCAGGCGCGTGCTTCCTTCGGGCCGACAGTGAAATAGGTCTGCAGGCCCAACAGATCATGGCCGGCCTTGATCACGCGGTTCAGGCCGGGCTCTTCAAGGCCGAGGGTTTCGAGAAATTCAACCTCTTCTTCGGCATCCAGCATGGCAATCTCGCTCTCGATCTTGGCGGAAATCACAACGACGGGCGCGCCTTCACTCTTGGCGTGTTCTTCAACACGCTGTGAGAATTCATTGCCAGTTGCGGCGCTGTCTTCATCGACATTGCAGATATAGAAGACCGGCTTGTTGGTCAGCAATTGCAGCATGCGCCAGGCTTTCAGGCTGTCAGCATCATCAGGCACATCCGCCATGCGTGCAGGCTTGCCGTTTTCCAGCTGCGCCAGAGCCAGCTCGATCAGTGACAAGGTGAGCTTTGCATCCTTGTCATTGCCCTTGGCCTTCTTCTCCAGATTCGGCTTGCGTTTTTCCAGGCTCTCCATGTCGGCCAGCATGAGCTCTGTTTCCACCACTTCATAATCGGCCAGCGGGTCGATCTTGCCCGCAACATGGGTGATGTCCTCGTCCTCGAAACAGCGCAGCACATAGGCGATGGCGTCAGTCTCACGGATATTGGCAAGGAATTGATTTCCCAGGCCTTCGCCCTTGGATGCGCCTTTGACGAGGCCAGCAATGTCGACAAAGTTCATGCGGGTGGGGATGATTTCCTTGGACCCGGCAATCTCAGCCAGAACATTCAGGCGCGGTTCCGGCACGGCAACTTCACCTTCATTCGGGTCGATCGTGCAGAACGGATAGTTCGCCGCCTGTGCGTCAGCAGTCCGGGTCAGGGCGTTGAACAGCGTGGACTTGCCTACATTGGGAAGACCGACAATACCGCATTTGAATCCCATGGGGGATGCTCCGTTATTCTTGTGTGTCCGGGCGCGTATGGCGGCGCGTCATCCGGGGCGCGTTGATCGCCAGCGATTGCGAGCGGATTAAGCGGGTTTTGGCGCGATTGGCAATGGTGCCGGGACATATCGGCTCTGTTTGCGCTTGCGGTACAAGCTATTCAGAATATCCCGGTGCAGCAGGAAAAGCGGCTTTAAATGCCTGATCAGGCAAACGGCGTGAGATCCCGAAGGTGGGATATAAGCGGGACACAAGACACAGGAACATGTTCTTGAAATTTTATAGCTGACGAAATGAAATAGTATTCACCGGGAGGCCAGATAAGAAAGCGCCCGGAACCTGAATAGGTGTCCGAGCGCTTTTTTGACGATGCAGATAACTTATTTGATCGCGTAGTCTTCGCGGCTTTTACCTTCCGCTTCATATTCGCGCAGCCAGACCGGGGTCATGCCACGACCGGACCAGGTCTTACCGGAAACCGGATCAGCAAATTTGGCCGGAGCCTTGGTGCCTGCGTCCTTACGCTGGCCAGTTTTTCGGTCGCCTGCCAATGACTTAAGTCGGTCCATCTTCTGCTGAAGTGTGTCCAGTTCCGATTTCGCCAATTGCTGGATGCGGGTATCAACCTCTTCCTTGAGGGACAACAGTTCATCCATGTCCAGTTTTTCGATTTGATTGACGTTTGAAGCCATTTTTTATTCTCCTTGAATTGGCGAGAGTAGAGATAGTAATTCTCGGCACATGTAAAGAGGTATTTGTAAGGAGGCCGATTTATCTAATATACCTATTACGTTGAATTGTATATGCAATCCAGGATTGTCTAAAAGGTGACGCCTGTATAAAATTTTAAATGAAAATATACCCTGCCCGTTCTGCTTTAAGGCTAAATTCGTGTAAATGTGTCGCCACCTAAACCTTGTCCTGAAATAACGCAGCTTGTTTTGCAAACGTAAATCAAACGCATTTTGTGACGGATTGGTTGCGTAGGGTGCTTCAAGGCATTGGCGGCATTATTCAAACACGACATTTAACGCAGAATTGATCTGGTTCGATCCACGATAAAGTCCAGGTTCTGCTTTGAATTCATGGTGAATACAGGGCGCATTGAGGATGTTGGCGTGTTTCACGCTGATGGTTTTTTTGGAAACCTGAGGCGGTTTGCGGCGTTGTCCATGCCATGGATATTGAATTTTACACGTTTGACGACAAGCCCTGTGAGCATACGAGCACCTGTCTGGGTGCGAAGCTCATGCGCCTCGCCCCCATCACTGTTCGACAGGAAAAATTGCTGGCCAGACTTGAAGAGAACATCCGCGAAGTGCCCCGCGGCGAGATATTGCTGCGGGAGGGTGATCCGGTGAAAAACCTGATGGTTCTCAAGCGAGGATGGGTCATGTCCGGCAATGAAATCGGTGACGGGCGCACATCGATCTCCCAGATACATCACCCGGGCGATGTTATCGGATTTGAGAATCTCGCTTTTGAAACCATCAAGAGCACAAGTATTGCGGCCTCCAATCTTGAAGTATGTACTTTTCCAAGACGCCATCTCAGCGAGCTTATGGCAGAATCTCCACGCCTGTCCGGCTTGCTGATGGTCCTCGCCGCGATTGATCAGGCCATAATCGCTGACAGGGTAATGATCAGTCGGCGAAAGGATGGAGAAGCCCGGCTTTCCCTGTTCCTGCTACAGACCATTTCGCGTCTGCGCCTGATGAATAATTCCGTCTATGACCAGTTTCATTGTCCATTGCGGCAGCAGGAAATCGGAGACGCGACCGGGCTGACCAGTGTGCATGTCAGTCGTACGCTCACCCGGCTGGAAGAACAGGGATATATAACCCGGTTCAGGCAGTTTATCCGCTTTCTCAAAGAGGATGAATTGGCTCGTACAATCAATTTTCGAAACCGATATGCAGATTTGGATCTGGACTGGTTGCCGCCAGAGTAAATCTCGCCGATCTGAACCAAACACTTGCCAAATCGTATTGAATATTGATTTCGGTTAAGAACCATGTGATGTTCATTGGGATTTTTAGTGTAATGTCAGTCCATTGATTGATGTTATTTCGCGTGGTTTCGCGAATTTGTTTCCAGGAAAACATGAATGTGCGCACCCATGCCAGAACTCTCCGGCAATGTGCTTCTGCTTGAGGACAATCTGATTGTGTCGCTCGATGTCGAAGAGATCTTGAAGGAATTGGGGGCTCAGAACGTATATTCTGCAGACACGGTCAAGGATGCACTGGGGCTGGTCGATGCGCATAGCTACAGCTTTGCACTTCTGGATGTGAAACTCTCAGATGGCGACGTGTTCCCAGTTGCCGACCGTCTTCTGCAGATAGGTGTGCGCATATGTTTTGCCACCGGTCATGGAGATGCAGACTTCCTGAAAGCACGTTATCCAGGAGTGGCGATCATCGACAAACCTTATTCCAAGGAAGATATCCTGGCCTTGCTTCAATAGTATTCCTATTTGGCAAGGATGAGAATTCTTGATCATCCACGTCATGTAGCGGCGGCGATGATGGCTTCGAAGCCCGATCCGATCATATATGGGCCAGCGTATCATGCGGATGCTCAGACATGCTGGTCCAGCAGGATCGGATTGCCATCCGGGTCCAGAAGCGTGCAGCTCGCCGGGCCGGAGGTGGTCTCGTCTGCTTCTGTCTGGAAACTGATCCCGCGTGCTTTCAGTTCCTTCTGGATCTCGCGCACATCCTTGAAGTCTTCCAGCGTATTGCAGTTGGAATCCCAGCCGGGATTGAAGGTCAGTATGTTTTTCTCGAACATGCCCTGGAACAGGCCGATAATGCAGTCACCTGATTTCATGATCAGATAGCCGTGGTCTGGATCTCCGGCGAATTTTGTAAATCCGAGCGCCTCATAGAATTCACGGGATTTATCCAGATCCTTGACAGCGAGGCTGGTGGAAAAATTACCAAGTGACATATTGGTACGCTCCTTGTTCTGAGGTGCTTCAAACCTAAGCCAGTTTGACCGCCGTGACACCACCAAGTGGTAGTTTGACTTGCACGATGGGGGCTGCGGCCGAAAGCTCTGCGCGCAATTGTGCATGATAGGTCATGATATCAGAGGTCTCATGCGCATAGGCCGACGCATAGCTGGTCGTCAGAAAGAGTGACGCGGCATCTTCGGCACTTAGTTCGAAGCGGTGATCTATATTGTGCGACGTGACCTTTGCGAACTGACCATTTGCTTTCAGCGCCGCGCCATAATCGGCTTTCCTGCCCAAAGCCTTGTCTCGATAGGGGGCCCACAAGGTACGATGTTTGCGAAAAACGGTTTGCGCGGCACCTAGCAGCTGGATGGGGCCATACAAGAAAGCATAGAACACGCCGCCAGGGCGCAGCCAGTCATGCGCCTGCTTCAAAATCAGTGGTTGATCCATCCAGTGAAAACAGGTGGCACAGACCACAGCATCGGCTGATCCGGCCTCGAACCGGGCGTCTTCCGCAGACATGTTCAGTGTCTGGATGGCCGGGTGCGGAGGCATATGTGCCAGCATGCGAGCATCGGGTTCCACGCTGATAACCTTCGAGAAGATTTCAGCGAGCGTCAGGCTCGCCTTGCCACTGCCAGCGCCCAGTTCGATACAGGTTTCTCTTGGTCCGGTCAGCGCATCGGTGAGTATCTGGTAGATGATATCCGGATAGGTCGGGCGGTAGCGAGCATATGCGGCTGCATCATCCCCGAATGAGGCTGCTGCAGGGCTGGGGCCGTCAGTTGTCATCGGCTTTTCCACGTTTTGACTGATCTTCCTTCGGCATGGGGGCAAGTCGCATCACGTCCGCCTGATAGCGATCATCATCACCGACCGCCAGGAAGGGAAGGGCGCGCGCTGTTGCATCAAACATGGCGTCAACCCATTGGGCATCGGACTTTGCGAAGTCAGACAGGACATGCCCCTGAACCAGTGATTTGTGACCGGGGTGGCCCACGCCAAGGCGGGTGCGCCGAACCTGGTTGGATACATGCTGGATGATCGAGCGAATACCATTATTGCCGGAATGCCCACCACCAGTCTTCATACGCACACGACCGGGAGCCAGGTCTATCTCGTCATGGAAAACCACTACCTGATCAGCTTGTAGCTTGAAGAACCGCATGGCCTCTCCGACCGCTCGCCCGCTTTCATTGTAGAAGGTCTGAGGCTTGAGCAGCATGACTTTCACGCGGCCACCGTCTCCAGTATCTACAAAACCTTCCGATACCTTGCCCTGAAACTGGCTGCGCCATGGGCCAAATCCGTGAAAGTCCGCCATGCGATCAATTGCCATGAAGCCGGCATTGTGACGGTTGCCCGCATATTTGTCGCCCGGATTTCCAAGGCCCACGATCAGCAGCATGTCTGGTCCCCTAACTTTCCCCTTCGGCTCAAGATCTCATATAGGGGCGTCAAAACGAAATGCGGCGCCGAAATGCATCGGCGCCGCAAATTTTTTCGATCATCGTCAAAGACGTTGGCAGATCAGTCTTCTTCGCCTTCAGCTTCTGCTGCATCGTCCTCAGCATCATCTGCAGCGGCAGCACCACCACGGCTGGCAATGGTTGCAATGGTGAAGTCACGGTCAGTGATGGTGACTTCTGCATCCGATGGTAGCTCGATGCTGGAGATCTTCAGCGTGTCGCCAACATCCAACGTAGAGATGTCTGCCGTAAGGAATTCCGGAATGTGTCCAGCAGGAACCAGCAGTTCGACAGTGTGACGCACAATGTTGAGCGTGCCGCCCTTCTTGATACCCGGGCAGACGTCTTCGCCAACGAAGTGAACGGCAACTTCAACCTTGATCTGCTGTTTCTCGTCAACGCGGTAAAGGTCAATGTGCAGGGGGCGTTCCGTGACCGGGTGGAACTGGACATCCTGTGGGATGACAGACTGTTTTTCACCCTTGTGGTCGATCTTGATCATGTGGGACAGAAACTTGCCCGAGTTCAGCGCCTTGAGAATCTCGATACCGTCAAGGTTGATCGCAACCGGGCCCAGGTCGCCGCCGTAAAGGACGCCAGGTACCTTGCCTTCTGCGCGTGCACGACGGGCTGCGCCCTTGCCGGTGCCTTCGCGAACTTCAACTGTCAGTGTAATTTCTTTCGCCATGATAGGGTCCTTCCGTCCTGAGATTTACGCCGGACCATCCAGCGCAATCACCTGACATCACGGGGCCTTCGGCGAAGAATGCCCCTGGATGAATGGAAGCGCGCTTATAAGGGAGGCGAGCAGCTTGCGCAAGGGTGCCCGAAAACCGATTTCACAACAGATCGTTGCGCGCCTTGGAAATCAGTTCCAGCTTCAGAACATATTGCGAGATCTGATGTGCGGTGACACCGGAAAAGCTCTTGCCAACCATCTTGGCACCCAGGCTCTTGAACAGATTGTAGAATGTGCCGCGGATCGGGTTGAAACGGTCCGGGGCACTGTCGGTCGTACTCAGGAAGCGGACGTCTCCAGAATGGCGATAGCCGGTGGAGATGGCGGGCGGTAGAGTTGGGACAATATCGTTCTTGTTGGCAACCCGGTAATGGGGGGATTTCACCAGCTTGTCGAAACCCGGCTTGGCCACGCGTGGGGCTCCGAAAGTGTAGACCGCTGCCAGCCGGTCCGACAGGCGTTCATCGGCCAGGGGCAGGCAGGCTGAGGCAATGACGGATAACGCGCCGCCAAGACTGTGGCCGGTAATGTAGATCGATTTCTTGGGTGGTAATCTGGCCAGCAATTCCAGGATCTGCGGTTCGGCTGCCTGATAGGCGGCCAGAAATCCCGAATGCACATCCAGCTCACACATGCTGTTGGCGAGTTTCACCGTGGATGACTTGGCATTGGTCTTCCAGTCCAGATCTCCGGTTGTCCCGCGAAACACCAGCACGGCAAATTTCTCGTGCTCACACAGATAGCCTTGCGTATCGCAGGGGGCACCCGAATTGAACGTGCCCACCAGTGTCTTGTCGCCGTGATCGAGTTTCTGGGTGATGATGTCGGTCCAGCTGTCATGCTCGTCAAACCGGTCATAGGCCAGCATGGCCAGCTTGGACATCATGGCGGCTGCCCGGTCGGAATAGGCGGCGCGATTTGTGGGCGGCAGGTCCCGCGGATGGCCAGAGAGTGGGCGCAGTTCCATAAGGCGCGGATAGAGCGCATCAAGCCCTGCCTTGTGGCTGGCAGTCAGGTCGGCCACGGCCTTGTCATGCGCTTCACTGGCTTCGGTCGAGCCATCGATCAGCTTGTGGATCAGGTCCTTGTAATCAGCTTCCAGTGATTCAAGCTTGGTCTTGTATTCGCGAAACGCATCTTCATAACGTTCTTGCGCCTTGCGAACCTGTTCTTCTTCATCTCCCTGCGACACGGTCGTCCCTCCGTTGTCCGCGCCGAATACTTACGCGATGACATGATTTCTATCCCGCAATGCTGGCAATCTCCAGACCGATTTCTGTCGAGACCATGAAAACGAGGCTCTGAGCGAGCATTCCAGGATTATTCGCTACAAGTGTAACGATGTCGCTTGACGTGTCTGTGTTACATGTGTAGCACGTTGTAATCCAACACTACATATCCAGGACGCAATCCATGAGCGCTCAACCCAATAAATCTGAAATCGCAGTACTGAAACATCTGTGGACTCATGGGGAGCAAAGTGCGCGCGAAGTGCATGACGGCGTCACGGATGAAACCGGCTGGAGCTATTCCACGACGCGTACTGTCATCAACCGCATGGCCGACAAGTCATGGGTCAACAGACGCGATGTTCATGGCATTGCCGTGTTCGCGGCGGCTGTTTCCAAGGTCACTGTGCTGGGTGGCATGGTGCGTGACCTGACACGCAAGGTTTTCGACATCGAGGGTGAATTGCCGGTCTCGATGTTTGCGGGTTCGCCTCATCTGTCTGACGGCGAGCTGGATGAACTCGAACAATTGATCAACACTGCATCTTCCGGGGACGAGGAGACCGCGAAATGAATATCGCAATACTGATCGGACTATCACTGGCCTGGGGTGGGCTGGTCGTCGTTACCGGTGCCGCTTTACAGCGCGCTGGACTATCTGGTGCCATGCGACAAGCCATGTGGCGCGCTGCGGCCCTGATGTTGGCGGCTCCTTTTGCGGCTGCCGGGGTCTACACACTGCTTGGCCCGGAAGTCGTTGAACCTGTCTGGACCTGGGGAGAGGGCGGCGCTGCAAATGTACCGATCGTTGTTGACCCCGAGATGATGCGCGCGCCTGTCGCCGCCCCCGTGGTGAGGGAGGATTCGATCATGTCCTCGCTGCCGGACATGTCCATGCTGGAACTTATTCTTGCACTGATCGGTCTTGGCTGGTTCGTGCGGGCTGTTCAGGCCCGGTGCGCGGCGAAGGAGCTGGAGACTGTCACCCGTGAAGCCGATGCCGTGCACAGCCAGTCCATCCTGCAATCTGCTCGCAAATGGAGCGGGCAGCTGGGCCTGCACAAAGTGCCTGAGCTGCGATTGATGAGCGGTGATTTCTCGCCCTTTACCCAGGGTGTCCGACGCCCCATCGTCTATCTGCCACACGGGCTGGAGTGCAAGCTGTCTGCGCGTGAGATGGATCTGGTGATCGGCCATGAGCTGATGCATGTCAAACGCGGCGATGCCCTGTGGCGCCCGGTTGAGCGGATCGTGGCCGATATTCTCTGGTTCAACCCGTTTGCCTGGTTTGTTCGCTCGGAGCTGGAACGTGCGCGTGAACTGGCCTGTGACGAGGCCATGCTGAAAGCGGCTGCTCCGGCACGTGACTATGCCCGGGCGCTGGTCTCCGTGGCACGGTTTGCAGCCGGTCTGCCGGCCCGCGCGCCTGCCGCTGCCATGTTCCCGTTCAACAAGGACAAGGCATTGCCCGAACGCGTGAAAGCCGCGACGGCTGGTGCTGGCCGATCCTCGAAATGGGCTGTGGCGGGCATGGCTGCCTTCATGCTGGTAGGGGTTCCGCTTGCCATTGCGCAAGGTGCTGGCGCGCCCAAGCAACGCCTGCCCATCCCTGACTTCATCACCACCGTCGTGCAGAGCAAGGATGCGAGTATCTCATCGCATTATGGCAAGCGCGAGGACCCGTTCACCGGCAAGGAAAAATTCCATTCTGGTGTGGACGTCAAGGCGAAGAAGGGGACACCGATCTACGCCCCAGCTGATGCCGAAGTCATCTTTGTTGGAGAGGTTGATGGCTATGGCAAGACGGTCAAGCTGCGCTTCAACCGCGAATGGATCGGCAAGTTCTCTCAGATGCAGGGTTACAAGGTTGTCGAGGGCCAGCGTGTGCGCGCCGGAGACGTCATCGGGCTGGTCGGTGAATCCGGCCGCGCAACGGGACCCCATGTCCACATCGAGGTCTATGGTCCGTCGTCCAGCTATGACCGCACTGGAGAGTTGACGGCCTTCAATCCGGTTTATCTGGGACTGGCACCCTCGCTGGATCAGGAACTCAACGCAGCGCAGATCCGCGAGCTTGGCATCGTCCTGCCGGAAACCATGCCCGAGGCACCCAGTGCACCTGCACAGGCTGAAGCTGACACCAAGGTCAGGAAATATGCCTATGCGATGGCCTCTCCATCTGCTGCGCCCATACCGCCCCAACCACCGAAGGTTCTCGCCATTGATCCTGACGAATTCAAGGATATTGCGCCCGGCTCGGTGATCGAATTCACCCAGGATGACGGATCGACGGTGAAGATCGTCAAGTCAAAGGATGGCAAGAGCGTCCACAAATCGGTCAAGCGTATCGAGACCAGGGACCTGTCCGAAGAGGAACGCGCGGCCCTGATGGAGAAGCTGGAAGGCGATCACCACATCTCTTTCTCGGCGGATGGTGACAGCGAGGGGCAGAAATCCTTTGTGTTCGTTACTCGCGACAAGGGCGATGACGGCAATATCCGTGAGGAAGTCCGCAGCTATGTGATCAGCGGCGATGAGATATCCGAAGCAGAGATCGAGGCCATCCGTGAGCAGGCCCACATGCAGGCGGAAGAAGCACGCATGCATGCCGAGGAAATGCGGATGGAGGCCGAAGAAGCCCGGATGCAAGCAGAAGAGGCCAGAATGATGGCCGAAGAAGCGCGCCGGGACGCCAAGGAACGCAAGCGCGAAGCCAAGATGCACAAGCGTGAGGACAAGGCCCACAAGCAGGACGAGCTATACAAGGACCAGTCTCTTGATCTGGACGGCGGCCCGAATTCAGATCTGTTCCAGTCGCTCAATCTGGGCGATCTGATCGCCAACAGTGTGGAGCTGGGCCTGCAGGAGGCTGGCCTTGCGCTGAGCGATGTGATTGCCGAAGGCTTTTCGGACCTGGACATGCACGCCGTGAAGGTCGAGGCGCTGGACGAGGCCATCGAGGATATCCAGTGTGAGATCGACGACCTCAAGACCGAGATCGCGACCATGGATGGGTCTGGGTTCGAGGCCCGCATGGAGCGCGCCGCGGCCAATGGCGTGCAACGCACTTTGTCCTCCACCCTGGTCAGCCTCAAGCAACAGCGTGCGCAGTCATTACGCACGCTCGACCAGCTCGATCCCTGATCGATTGCCTTCCGTCTGGCGGGTCGGACTTACCCCCTTCGCATCCGCCAGATGACGGCCCGACCCCATCCAAACCCTACCGTCGGCCGGAAGACGCAGCCTGCACCCAGGCTGCGTCTTTGTGTTGGGGGGTGATGGTATGTCCAAAATATTGGACATATTTTGTAAAACATTATTGACATCACCCCGCGTCATCTGGCATCTATGTGTCCAACATATTTGACATGAGGAGTTGCAGATGAGTTTTCGGGAAAAATCATCCTGGGTGGTGTTTTTGGCGTTGTTGCTGGTTTATGGCGGCTACTATCTGAAATCGGGATTCAGCCCGCCATTGCTCGGGGCTGAGGGTGAGAAAGCCGTGTTTGCGGTCAGCCAGTTTGGCCTGGTCATCGGCCTTGTGGTGATCATGATCATCGGACACATCGTGGCGGCGATCTCCAGCCCGAAAACGGCTGATGACCCTGAAGATGAGCGCGAGAAACTGATCAGTCTGCGGTCAGACAGCTGGGGTGGGCATGTGACCGGGTTTGGTGTGCTGCTGGCGATCTCCACAGTGTATTTCACGGATGCGACAGCCATCAGCGTTGCCTATTGGGCCCTGCTGGCGCTGGTTGCCGGTGAGCTGGTGTCGCACGGCGCGCGCATCCTTGCCTATCGCGGTGTGGTGAATGCCTGATGGCAAAGCAACTGCCTTTCACCAACCGGATCCGCGAACTGCGCGAGGCAAAACGCCTGACCCAGCAGGATATTGCCAATGCCATTGGCATGACCCGCCAGACCATTGTGGCAATCGAGAAGGGCAAGTATTCGCCCTCGCTGGAAGCGGCCTTTCGTATTGCGCACACGCTGGACGCCGCGCTGGAGGAGGTGTTCATCTGGTCCGGCGAGACAGTGTGATCTGACCCGATTTACATCGGGGCCCAGATATCGTCCGAAACGGGCTCATTCCATCCCAAATAGTCAGGCATTGTGGCAGCTTCTATGTCCTCTTCTGTCAGCAGGCGAGGCTCACCCACACGATAGGCGTAGTTATTGGCGGTCACATTGAACAGGCGGCCATTATCCTCCAGGTGGAAGACATTGCGGCTCAGCGTCACCCAGTTCGCCTCTCTCGCAATACGAACCTCCAGATGAAAGTTCCCACTACTCTCATGGGCCACCCGATAGTCACCGGACATGGTCACGATGTCGCCGGTTGTGGAGGAATAGAACGTGCCGACAAAGGTGCCATCGGTTTTGTAATCGATGATGGTGCGGCCTTCCGGAGTGATGATCCCCCACTCGCCGAGCAGCATCTGCTCTATCGGCGCACATTGCGTATCATGATAGAGGCCAAGATCACCGTCACGTTCAGCCCAGTCAGACAGTTTCATCACGCCGGTTTCGGGAAACTGGGTCACGCCATCGCGTATTTGCGAGACTGTATAATGGATACAGGTGTCTTCCAGCGTTGCGCCCGCTATGAAACGTGTCGCAATGTTTTCCTTCCACCATTGCCTTGTCCAGCTGTCATCGCTGGTCTGGGAATAGTGAACGCCATTCACCACATAGCTGCCATCGGCATCGGTCACATAGCTGGGATAGGCCATGCTTTCGGGGGCGGGCAAATTGTCATCATAGATGGACTGGGCGCTCGCGGTATGGGTGCACGCACCACTGGCACAGGCCATCAGGGCCAGTGCACCGAGTGCAGCGGATCTTGGAAAACGGGACATGAATCGGTCTCTTTTGACAGTGTTGGCGTGTCAATCACCACACCCGAACAAGGGCAGGTGATCACGTGCCCACACTGTGGACCTGATTTTGGATGCGCGCTGTGAGGTGCTTCACATGGGCTATGACCCGCTCGCCGCTGCGCATCGGCATCCTTCAGCTTCCTGAGTGTCTGCCATTTTCTGAAATCAGTGGCGTTCATGATGTTTTTCTGTTATAAACAATCTGCCAAGGGCCCGGATTTTTCGATCCTAACCCCGGCTGATTAGCTCTTTCTGGCGGTGAATCCGGCCAAGGTGGCCGCCAGATTTGAGCAGACTCAGCAGGATCGAAATCAAATCAAAGATTGTCATTCTGATCTCCTGCGCGTGTCGCAAGCCGGGACCCTGATGCTTTTTCTCGACGACCGGCAGACACTGGCCGGTCAGCCGACCGCCAGCTTGACGAGGCGCTTGCCCATGTTCTCGCCACGATAAAGGCCGGCCAGCGCATCCGGGCAGGCCTCAATGCCATCCAGCATATCTTCGCGATAGGTCAGTTTTCCCTCGCGCACCCATTGGGCCAGCTGAGCAGCGCTGGCGTCGAAATCATCCATGTGGTCGAAGATGACAAAGCCTTCCATCCGCGCGCGCCGGGTCAGCAGGTGGCGCTCCACACGCGGGCCGCTGGGCCACTCATCCCAACGCGAGATCGCAGCAGTGCCGCAGATCACCACGCGTGCGCCAATGGCCAGATGGCGCATCACGGCATCCGATATCGCCCCCGATGTGTTGTCATAATAGACATTCACACCCTCCGGGCAGGCCTCTGCCAGCGCGGCATCCAGATCATCGCTCTTGTAATCGAACGCGGCTTCATAGCCGAATTCTTCGGTGCAAAGCTTCACCTTCTCCGGTCCGCCTGCAATGCCGATGGTGCGGCAGCCCAGGATATTGGCGATCTGCCCGACAGCCGAGCCGACAGAACCAGCAGCCGTGGAGACGACCACCGTTTCACCAGCCTTCGGCAGTCCGATCTTTGTCAGCGCCAGATGCGCGGTCACGCCATTGAGCCCCAACACACCCAGTGACAATGACAGGGGAAGGTCGGTCTCGGCCACTTTGCGCATGATCCTGTCAGGCGTCACACAGGCATAATCCTGCCAGCCAAACCAGCCCATCACGGCATCACCGGGGGCAAAGTCCGGGTGGTTGGAGGCCTCCACATGGCCCGCGCTCAGCGCCCGCATCACCTCGCCAATCCCCACCGGGTCGGAATAATTGCCCGCATCCGCGATCCAGCCGCGCATTGCAGGCTCAACCGACAGGAAGTGATTGCGCATCAGCACTTCTCCCTCTGCGGGTGTTGGCATGTCGCTCTGGACGATCTGGAAGTTTTCCGCCTGCGCGATCCCGGCCGGACGTGACTTGAGAATAACCTGCCTGTTCATGATCGCGCTTTCCATTGTGTCTGAATTAGTTTGCTAGCGAACCGAATGCGCTGGATATGTCAACCCACGCCAGCGCGCAGAATGTCATGCAGGTGGACCAGCCCGACGGGGAGCGCATCATTGACGACGAAGATCTGGGTGATCTTGCGGTCATTCATCTGTTTCAGCACAGCGGCGGCCAGCGCGTCTGGCGTAATCGTCTTGGGCCCGGCTGTCATCGCATCATCCACAATGTCCACCCGCTTACCAGAGGCCAACAGGCGGCGCGTGTCACCATCCGTCATCATGCCGACTAGCGCCCCCTTGTCATCCACCACGCCAACACAGCCAAAGCCCTTTGCTGAAATCTCCGACAAGGCATCCGTCAGGCTGGCACCTTGTTTGACCAACGGAAGCTCATCAGGGCCGTGCATCACATCCGCCACTGTCTTGAGCATCGCGCCCAGCTTGCCGCCGGGATGGAAGACCCGGAAATCATCCGCCTGGAACCCGCGCCGCTCCAGCAAGGCTACGGCCAACGCATCGCCCAGCGCCATCATGCAGGTGGTGGAGGTGGTGGGTGCATTGGTCTGCGTGCAGGCTTCCGGTGTGTTTGGGATCAACAGCGGAATATCGCCCGCCTTGCCCAGCGTGGACTCGCGCACAGCCGTGATCGAGACCAGCGGGATGGAAAAGCGGCGCGTATAGTGGATCAGGTCATTGAGCTCGGCCGTTTCGCCAGAGCGCGACAGGGCCAGTACCACATCACCCTTGTTGATCATCCCCAGATCGCCATGGCTGGCTTCATTGGGGTGAACGAACTGGGCAGGCGTACCGGTGGAGGCCAGTGTCGCGGCGATCTTGCGCGCCACATGGCCGGATTTGCCGATCCCTGCGCAGATAACGCGGCCCGTCACATTGAAACAGGCCTCGACAGCTGCACTGAAGTTCTCATCCAGCCCATCCGCCATGGCGCTCAGCGCCTGGGATTCATTGGCGAGCACCCTGCGGGCGATGTCGATATCCGGTGTCATGTGGGGCGATCCGCGTCTGTCTGATGATGGCGAGTCCCGCATGCTTAACGGCAGGCGATGCCAATGTCACGATCCCTGACGGACTTGAAACTAATTGAGATTGGGGCAGAGTGTCTGAAACTGGGGAATGGGGGGCTCGATCATGACGAGCAGCGAGTTCGAAGCGGACACAACTGGCCGCAATCATTTGAGCGATTATCTTGCGACGGGACGGACCTTGCGTCCGCTCGGCAAATTGTGGCCATTCCTCAAATGGTGCCTCATCCTTTGTATCATCATATCTTGCGCCGGTTTTGTCTCCGGAGTCGTTTACGGGCAGGTCATCAATTCAAACGGGCCGAGCCATCCGGCTCTGGTATCCCTTGATATATTCGAGGCTGCCATTGCGATTGTCTGGATCGTTGTGAGCATCTCGACAATGATTGCCTATAGCCGTTTCATGCACCGGGCCATGAACAATGTGCATGTGTGTGATGGCCCTGAAGGCCTGGTTTCGCCATCGGGAACATGGCTATGGTTCATTGTTCCAATCGCCTGTTTATGGATGCCGTTCAGGGCCGTGATACAAATCTGGCGCTCAAGTCACGGATATATCGGACAGCCAGAAGATCCTTCCAGATGGATTTATATCTGGTGGGGATGCTTGTGGGCTTCGAACTTCATCAGTTTTGCAAGTGGATATTTTTTTACACCTGAATCAGGTGTGATGTCTTCGTTGCTGGGGTGGTCTTTTTTATATGCAGTTACAGATGTGATGGCGTCATATGCCCTTCTGAAAACCGCCTCAGGCATCGCCGCTGCGCAGGCGCAGATGGGCAACAAAGGCATAGAAGACGTGTTCTCCTGATTTTACCATCCTTTCCACCACACTGTGAGCCCGCTTACAGCCTGCAATCCTGACACATGCTCAACTACACCCATCATCAGGGCAGATCGCCAGTGATGAACCCTGCAAATCTTTATGGTGGAGCTGACACATGACAACGACCGAACTGACGACCATCCCCTTTCAATCCCATAACCATGATGCCGGAAAAGGCCAGAACGAGACAGAAGTCATGCAACCCACACATGACCTCTACAAGACGCTGAATCAGTGCTGTCTGATCATGATGGGCATCGGCGCGATCCGGCTTGTCGATACGCTGTCGATCATTGTCACCGACAAGGTGCTGATGCCTGAAACGATAAATACCGTATTGAGCTATGCCAGCACGGGCGTCATGCTCGCCTGTATCATCACCTATTGCCGGTTCATGGGGCGGGCGATGAGCAATGTCCACGCGGTCAGGGGATCAGATGGCCTGATGTCGCCAAGAGCCGTCTGGCTCTGGTGTTTTGCACCGATCTTCTCACTGTGGAAGCCCTATGTCGGCGTGCGCCAGATCCTGACAGCGGGGTCTGACTCTGGCCAGATCGATGCCGAAACAGACAACAACATGAAGATCTGGTGGTATTGTTGGGCCGGTTCGGGTGTGTTGAGCGTGCTTGCGCTTGGCTGGATAACTGACGCGTCGATGAATGAGCTGATTACCGAAGCGCAATTGTTGTCCGGCGTCGCCAAATGGGGTGTGATCATCAATGCCCTTCAGCTCGTGGCTTTTTACAGCTTCACCAAACTGGCAGAGCGCATCGATGAGGACCAGGCCGCACTGGTCTCCGGAGGCATTGCCCGCGAATTTGCCTAGGCGCGGATGTTCCAGTCCCTGATCACCGCCGCCCCCTGTGCATCCACTTGCGTGATGCCATAGGCGGCGGTTTTCAGTTTCAGGGCAAACTCCGCATCCGGGGACACTTGCGCTGCTTTCAGAGCAAAGCGTGCAATGCCGTTGGATGTCACCACCAGGGCGGGGCGCAAATCATCTGCGGGCAGGGTGCCAATCGAAACAAAGAACGCCTTCCAGCTTTCCACAATACCGGCGGGGTCAACATCCCAGCCCGGTGGGGCAATCGCCTCTGCCTCCCACGCATCCAGCGCATCCTGACCGATCCGCGCGATCACATCTTCTTCCGGCTGGTTCTCATCCGGGCCATAATCCACTTCCCGCAGGAATTCAGCCGTTTCAAGAGACGGTGCGTTCTCACAGATCGACAATATGGCTTCTGCGGTCTGGCGCGTACGCATAAGCGGGCTGCACCATGCGGCGCAAAACCCATCTGGCTGGGTCAGCATGAAATGCGCGGCCAGCTGTTCGGCCTGCGTCTGACCAGAGGTTGAAAGCGGCAAATCCGTGCGCGCACCAACACGCGTCACCACATCACCTTTGTCGAATGTGTTTCCGTGGCGGACGATGAACACAGTGCGAGACATGGCTCAGGCCTCCATCGGGTCGCCAAATTCGGCGATCAGTTTTTCGGCGTGGGCAGCGTCCTGCGGGGTGTCCACACCCCACATGGAGGCCGGGCTGGCGGTGACTTCCACGGTCATGATGCGCATGCCGTTTTCCAGAAAGCGCAACTGCTCCAGCCCTTCCAGCTGTTCATAATGGCCCTCGGGCAGGGCGCAGAACCGTTCCAGCGCTGCACGGGCGTAGCCATAAAGCCCGACATGGCGAAACACTGGCGACAAGGGGCTTGCGGCGCGCAGCTCTGCTTCCTTGCGCATGGCGGGCTGTTCGGTCTTGGAAAACCATAGCGCCTCGCCATCGGGTTTGCGCACACAGCTGGTGCCGGAAAACGGGTTGGTCTTCTTTTGCTGGCGCATCACATCCAGTGCATCCCACGGCATCTGGATGACCGGTGTGGCGACATCCGCTCCCGTTGTGCGCAGCGCATCAATGATCCTGGCCACCTGTTCGGGTGGGGTGAAGGGCGCATCGCCCTGAAGGTTGAGGATGAATTGTGCATTCGGCGCGAAGGCATTCGCTGCTGCCAGGGCCCGATCGGAACCTGAAGGCAGGGCAGGGTCGGTCATTACCACGGGGGCACCGATTTCATTCGCATGCGCTTCGATATCCGGATGATCCGTCGCCACCACATAGCCCACGCTGGCATCGGTCTCACACACACGCCGCGCAATATCCGCCACACGCGACATCAGGCTGTGCCCCGCAATCACATGCAGCGGCTTGGCCGGAAAGCGCTTGGACGCAAAACGCGAAGGGATGACGATGAGGGTCTGCATTGGGAATTTCCTGACGGCACTATCCTGAGCGCAGATCAGGCGTTTCGGCCAAAGCTGTCAACCGGCTTGAAATTTTACATGTTACGTAATATGTAAACCCATGTTGATCGGAGATTTGTCGATGTGATCCAGTCATTTGCCTGCCGCGAAACAGGTGCACTATTCAATCGAGAACGATCTCGGCGTTTTCATCAGATCGAGCGAGTGGCGCGCCGCAAGCTGGCCATGCTTCATGCGGCACATGCACTCGATGATCTGAGGAGCCCACCGGGAAATCGTCTCGAAGCGCTTCGTGGAGATCGGGCAGGGCAGCACTCGATCCGGATCAATGATCAATACCGGATCTGCTTCGTCTGGACACAAGCAGGCCCGGAAAATGTAGAGATTGTGGACTATCATTAGCCTCCTCAGAGGCGTCTCGACCATATGGGCAAGGAGGGCCTTGCGAGATGACCAATAAATACACTGCCATCCATCCGGGCGAAATCCTGCTGGAAGAGTTTCTTGTTCCAATGGGCGTGAACGCTGCTCAGCTGGCGCGGACAATCCATGTGCCCTCCAATCGCGTTACACGCCTGATCAACGGACAGGCTGCGGTCACGCCGGATACTGCGCTACGCCTGGCAAGAGCCCTGCGGACGACGCCTGAGTTCTGGTTGAATCTTCAACTGCGTCATGATCTGGAAATCGCGGAGGATCATGGCGGATTGGACGATATCACGCCGATCGTTGCGGCCTGAGCCGTAGCGGGGATTGCCTGTCGAATTCGCACACTGCCTCTGGTTAATTGGGATTGTTGCGCCTAAATAGCGCTCAACACCTTCTATCCCAGCAGGAGCCAGCACCTTGGCCGAGACCGCCCTGAATACCACCGTCGAGATCCAGTCCCCGCGCGGAATACTGAAGATTGGACCGGATGCCCCGCTGACCTTCTTCCTCGGGCCCTGCGCTCTGGAAAGCCGTGACCACGCCCTGTTCATGTCTGATGCAGTCCTCAAGATCGCGGACAAGCTCGGTGCGCAGGTCGTCTACAAGACCTCGTTCGACAAGGCCAACCGCACCAGCCTGGGTGGTTATCGTGGCATGGAACTGGATGAGGCGCTGAAGATCTTCCAGGAGGTCAAGGAAACCACCGGCCTGCCCATGCTGACCGATATCCATACCCCCGAGCAGTGCGAGATTGTGGGTTCGGTCGTCGATGTCATCCAGATCCCGGCCTTCCTGTGTCGTCAGACGGATCTGCTGGTCGCGGCTGCGGAAGCCTCGGTGAAAACCGGCTGCGTGGTGAAGGTCAAGAAGGGCCAGTTCCTTGCGCCCTGGGACATGAAACATGTCGTCAACAAGCTGACAGGTGCGGGCGCGAAAAACGTGCTGGTCACAGAACGCGGGGCGTCCTTTGGCTATAATACGCTGATCACCGACATGCGCTCTTTGCCGGAACTGGCAAAGACCGGCGCGCCGGTGATCATGGATGCCACTCATTCGGTGCAACAGCCCGGCGGCAAGGGTGGTTCATCCGGAGGCCAGCGTGAATATGTGCCGGTCATCGCGCGCGCAGCCGTGGCCGTGGGTGTCTCCGGCGTGTTCATGGAAACTCACCAGGACCCTGACTCGGCCCCCTCTGATGGTCCCAATATGGTGCCACTCAATGAGCTGGAAAAACTGATGAGCGAGCTGATTCAGATCCACGAACTGGTCAAGAGTTTCTGATCGGTTCATCCATGAACAGAGAGGCTGCCACATGATCCGGGATCGTCTGTTCCTGCTTCAGCCGGGCTTTGAAGACCCGGCCTATCCAGGGCAGACCTTTTATTGCTGGCACTGCGCCTTGATCGAAGGTGTCCTGGTCTCGTTTCCTGACCTTGCCCAGAACCTTGATGTGGCCAGGATTGCCTGGCCCCGACCGCGTCGCGACATTATCTCTCTGGTGGGAGAAGAGCATCAATCCCTGCCTCTGCTGGTTTTTGGGGATGGTGATCCTCCGCAACATCCCACAAACATGCATGAGGGCCGTTTCTTTATCTCCGACAAGGATGAGATCCTGGCTGCTCTGACACAGCGGCACGGCTTTCCGCTGCCACATCCATGAACTGCGTGATGGACACATTGACAGAAATGCGCGCCATCTGTTGACTCGGCCCGATTGAATTCTCGAAACAGGCGACCTGATTCCATGAAAAACCTATTTGCTGCGGCCATTGCCGCCATCGCGCTCGCCGCCTGTTCGGCACAGACTTCTGATTCAAAGCCGGATGCGGTTTCCAGCGATGAGCCTGCACCTGCATCCACATCTGGTTCTACCGATGAACTGCGTGACATCAAAAAGGGCGATGGCCCGGCGATCTGGGTGGCGTCAGATGATGACACGAAGATCTATCTGTTCGGTACAGTTCATGTGCTGCCACCGGATCTGAAATGGCGTACGCCGGCATTTGATGCCATTTTTGACGAAGCGGACACGGTTTATTTCGAAGCTGATGTTGATGATCAGAGCCCGCAAATGGCGATGCTTGTCACCAAGCTGGGTACCATGCCGCCGGGTGAGACCCTGTTTGATCTGCTCAATGCGGATGACAAGGCCGAGCTGTTGGCTGCCGCTGCAGAAGTGAACATTCCCGCCGCCAGCCTCAGTCGCCTGCGCCCCTGGCTCGTGGCGATCATGATCTCGATGCAATATATCGTGGCCGAGGGTCAGGATCCCAATTCCGGCGTCGAGATGACGCTGCTGCCCGAAGCGCGGGCAGAGGGCAAGACTGTCCGCTTCTTCGAAACGACCGAACAGCAATTGCGCTTCATGGCGGATCTGCCAGATGACGTTCAGGTGGAGTTTCTGATGGAGGGTGTGCGCCAGATCAAGGATATACCCGACTTCATCGAGCGCATGGATCAGGCATGGGTCAATGGTGATGTAGAGGCGCTTGATGAACTGATCGTGGCTGACCAGTCATTCTCGGCACCGGAAGTCTATGAAGCCATGTTGGCAGGCCGTAACCGCAACTGGTCCGACGAACTGGCCAAACTGGCCAAGGATGAAGCGGGAGATTTCTTCATTGCCGTCGGTGCCGCCCATCTCGCCGGAGAGGACAGCGTCGTCAAGATGCTTGAAAAGGGCGGGATGAAGGTGGATCGGCTGCAATAGAGAGCGGCTCAGGTAACACCTGAACCGCTCCAGATCGCGATGTCGTTGTTTATTCGGAGCGTTCCAGGAACTGTTCAATGCTGAACTTCATGGAATGTGCCGTTTCCAGCAGGCGTTGGGACATGGTGTGAAGGTCACCTGACAGCTCGCCCGTCGAAGCGGCAGCACTGGAAACACCACTGATGCTGGCTGACATGTCCTGTGTCGTGCTCGCCTGTTCCTCGATGGCCGCAGCAATCGTCGTCGTGATGTCTGACAGTTCATTCACGGCCTTCGCGATGGTTTCCATTGCGGTGACGGCGTCTTCGCTGGACGCCTGAATGGACGCGACCTGGCGGCTGATCTCACCGGTTGCCTTGCTGGTCTGACCAGCGAGTGCCTTGACCTCACTTGCAACAACCGCAAAGCCCCTACCGGCTTCACCCGCGCGTGCGGCCTCGATCGTCGCATTGAGGGCCAGCAGATTGGTCTGTTCGGCAATATCCTGAATCAGGGCCACAACGGTTTCAACCTCACTGGCATTCTGGGCCAGCTCCTTGACGCGTTGATCCGTGGTGTTGGCCTGGCCGGATATCTGTTGGGCGCGGTCGGAAACGCCGGAAATGCGCTGGGCAATTTCTGCAATTGTTGCCGTCATTTCCTCAGCACTTGCAGCAACATCGGATGATCGTGTGCTGACATCATGCGCGGAAGTGTTGAGTCCCTCAACTGACGCGCTGAGCCCATCGGCAGCTTGGGAAACTTCCTGTGTGACCTGGGAAATCTTCTTCGTGATCTCTTCACGTGCGGTGACGACGGACCAGCTCAGCATCGNACCAAGATAGGTGTTGCTGTCATCCTTGATGGCTGAGACCCGCAATTCCAGTTTCTCAGGTCCGATATTGATCTTGGTCTTGTAGGGAAGGTGGCTGTCATCCTTCAGCATCTGACGCTGATGCGATGGAGTCTTGTGGAAGACATCGAAGCTCTGCCCCAACATTTTCGAGGGGGCAATCGGTAGGTGAGCCTTGATGTTTTCGAGCAGTTTCATCGAGGTATGATTGATATAGTTGATCTTGAAATCGTCTTCCGGATCGACCGTCATGACGGCGACCGGCATGCCATCGATCATTGTCCTGAGGCGTGCGGCTTCATTGCGCTTGGCGGCGATGTCAGAAGCAACCTTGATGATCCGCATAACACGGCCACGATCATCCAGAATCGGATTGTAGGTGGCCTCAATCCAGACCTTGCGTCCCTTCTTGTCTATGCGTGCAAATTCCCCGGATTGAAATTCACCATTCTGAAGCGCACGCCAGAACGTCTTGTAAGAAAGAGAGGACGCATTTTCGCTCTCGACGAATATCCGGTGATGTTTGCCGACAACCTGATTGCGCTCATATTGCATGAGCGAGAGGAAATTCTCGTTTGCGTGCTGGATGGTCCCATCCGGGCTGAATTCAATGATCGCAAGAGATCTGTTGATTGCCGCAAGACGTTGCTGGTCTGACACCACGTCATTTGATGGAGATGAGGCTTTCGAGGAAGCTTTTAACAGCTGGCGCATATGATCTGGTCCGTATATCTGTCCCCAACGAGCCAGTCTTTTTCCAATAGCTTTGTTAATGTTGGGATAATTTCGTGCAAATCCCGATGCTGCACTGCAGTTGGGCCAAATTTGCTTGAACACGGTTTAATCATCCGTCCCCAGAATGCGGCTAAGAAAGTGTTAAAGACCCATTTGAGGTCCTTATTCCGCCGCAATTGAAGGCGATAACAGCATTGTCGACCGCCAAGGCAACAGCGCGGAAGACACCAGCGCCCGGGAGCGAACCATCAGCCCCCCAGCCCCTGCGACCGGGCGCTACCTACATCCCGCAAGGGAATGGCGCGGCGCTTCCCAAGGGCGTCGCGTCTTTTTATATTGCTCTCTCCATTCTGAAAAACCACATCTTCTGCTGGATAAGAATTGCGTTGAAACACAGCGCATCAATTCTTGTATGTACCGGGGCTGTTTTTCCTGTTCGGTTCAGCTGTATTAAGGGCGTAGGACAAGGGTCCTTGCGTCGATGGTGAATGTCGATGCTATCGGCGCGATTTATCTGGAGTAGCGTGGCATGTGCGGAATTATTGGCATCCTTGGAAATGAACCCGCCGCGCCGCGCGTGATCGAGGCGCTGCGCAGGCTGGAATATCGCGGCTATGACAGCGCAGGAATTGCCAGCCTCGAAAAGGGGCGGATCACCCGCCGCCGTGCACCGGGCAAATTGCGTGAGCTTGAAGCCGTGCTGGCTGATGATGGATTGTCTGGCCAGACCGCGATCGGCCACACCCGCTGGGCTACCCACGGTGCACCGACAACCAATAATGCACACCCTCATCAGGCGGGCGGTGTGGTTGTCGTACACAATGGCATTATCGAGAATTTCCGAGAATTGCGCGAAGAGCTGGAGGCAAAGGGCCGCAGCTTCGTCACCGAAACCGATACCGAAACCATCGCTCAGCTGATCGACCAGAATGTGCAGGACGGTGCGTCGCCAAAGGATGCCGTGTTCCAGACCCTGGCCCGCCTGCGTGGAGCCTTTGCCATTGCTGTCCTGTTTGAGGGCGAGGACGATCTGATGATCGGCGCACGCAAGGGCTCCCCCCTTGTGGTTGGCGTGGGTGAGGGCGAGATGTTCCTGGGCTCTGATGCGCTGGCCGTAGCGCCTTTCACCAACAAGGTGATCTATCTGGAGGAAGGCGAATGGTGCGTGCTCTCGCGCAAGGGCGTCGACATCTTCAATGAAACGGGAGAACCGGCTTCTTACGCTGTGCAGGTCGTGCAGGGCACAGGTCTGGTGGCCGAAAAGGGCAATTATCGCCACTTCATGCAGAAGGAAATCTTCGAGCAGCCCGAATCCACCGCCCGTACCATCGGTGCCTATGTCGATACCACGAAGAAATGTATCGTCCTGCCCAAGGCCAAGGATGATGCCACACCTGATTTTTCCAGTTTCGATCGCATCGTCATCATCGCCTGCGGCACGGCCTATTATGCCGGATGCGTGGCGGAATACTGGTTCGAGCAACTGGCCGGTATTCCCGTCGAGACCGATATTGCGTCGGAATTTCGCTATCGTGAGCCCGCCCTTGGCAAGAATGACCTGGCCATCTTCATCACCCAGTCCGGTGAGACCGCTGACACGCTGGCGGCCATGCGCTATTGCAAGGAACATGGTCTGACGACGGCTGCGGTGGTCAATGTGCCTACCTCCACCATTGCGCGGGAAGTGGATCTGATCCTGCCCACACTGGCCGGACCGGAAATCGGCGTGGCGTCCACCAAGGCCTTCACCGCACAGCTTTGTGCATTGGCGGCCACAGCCATCGCCGCCGCGCGTGACCGGGGCAGGCTGAAGCCCAAGGAAGAAGGCAAGCTGATCGACCAGCTGATGGAATTGCCGCGCCTGATTTCCGAAACACTGAAGATGGATGACGCCATTACCCGCCTGGCCGGAGACCTGCGTGAGGCGCGCGATGTGCTCTATCTGGGGCGCGGTGCCTTCTATCCCATCGCCCTTGAAGGTGCGCTCAAGCTCAAGGAAATCTCTTATATCCATGCGGAAGGCTATGCCTCTGGCGAACTCAAACATGGCCCCATCGCGCTGATCGATGAACACACGCCGGTCGTCATGATCGCGCCAAAGGATCGCCTGTTTGAAAAATCCCTGTCCACCCTTCAGGAGGTCGCCGCCCGCCGGGGCCGGGTTGTCCTGATCTCGGACAAGGCAGGCGTCAAGGATGCAGGCAAAGCCCCCTGGGCATCGCTGGTCGCACCTGATTGTTCAGACTTTATCGCACCCATCCTCTATTCTATCCCGATCCAGCTACTCGCCTATCAGGTCGCCGTCGAAAAGGGCACGGATGTCGACCAGCCCCGCAATCTGGCAAAATCGGTCACGGTGGAGTAGGTGATCGGCACGACCAGTTATTGGGGGAAACGTAGTGGAAGAAACAAACTCCAAAAAGCAGCGCAGTTCCGTTCGAGAGCGCGCCAAAGCCATCAAGCCGTTCCGTTGTAAGAACCTGATCGCTGTCATCGAAGATCCGGTGGATATTCAGAACATTGGCACGGTAATCCGCAATGCGAATGCACTCGGTGTTGAGAAGGTCTATGTCGTGGATCAACGCGGATCGCTGCCAGATGACTGGCAGGACATGCGCGAACGCCGTTCACTTTCCAAGACGTCGGTATCCGCTGTCAAATGGACTTTCGTGAAGCGTTTCGACAGCACGCAGGCGTGCATTGATCATCTGGAAAAGCATGGTTTTGTCTCGATCGCCACCTCGCCGCATGTGAAGGGAAAGACAAGTGTTTACCTGCATGAGGGCGACTACAAACAGCACGCCAAACTCGCCGTCTGGTTCGGGAACGAGGGGCGCGGGATCAGTGACAAAGCGGTGGAGGCCAGCGAGATGTGCGTCGCGGTTCCCATGTTCGGCATGATCGAAAGCCTGAATCTCGGCACCTGCTCGGGCATTGTTCTATATGAGGTCGCAAAGCAGCGCAGGGAATATCAAAGCCAGTATCGCCGCGCCGGTAAAAGGGGAGAAAGGGCTGAACCCTTGCCCACGATCATGCCGCGCGATGATGATTCCTCATCTTGAGGAGCGGTGCGCCGCGCCCGGAAGGATGTTGACCTGCTCAGTCGTGGCGCATGCTTCGAGACGGTCGCTGCCGCGCCCTCCTCAGCAGAGGCGGTATGCTGATTGTCCCCCCCCCCCCCCCC
>PAQI01000015.1 GCA_002709235.1 Hirschia sp. | reverse complement strand
GCGTGTTTCATGGCCCAGATACCAAACGCGATGAGCACGGCTCCTGCCAGCGCCAGCATGGTGAGATCTGTGCCCGCCTGCCCGGCAAACACCCACAGCAAACCAACAGCAGTCAGGAACATAGGGAACGCCAGGATGTGCTTGACGGTTTCCATCCATCTGCCCGGTCTGGGTAGCAGGCGGGCAAGGCCCGGTGCCAATGACAGGAGCAGGAAGGGGGCGGCCATGCCAATGCCCATGCAGAGCATGAACAGGATGACGATCCATGCGGGCTGGCTGGTCACGACGGCACCCAGCGATGCCGCCAGAAACGGTCCGACACAGGGAGCACCGACGACGGCTGCAAGCAGGCCAGTAAAGAACGCGCCGCTTGTGCCCTGCTTGTGCGCCAGACCGGCACCTGCATTTGTCAGCGACGTGCCGATCTCGAAAACGCCCAGCAGGTTGAGCCCGACCAGGAACATCAGGAAGGCCAGACCCAGAACAATGGGCGGATATTGCAGCTGAAAGCCGAGCCCGGCCTGTTCCCCTGCGGCGCGCAAGGCCACCATGACAATGCCAATCGCCAGAAAGCAGGACACGACACCGGCGAAATAGGCTAGCCCGTGGTTTTTGACACTCTCATCGCCCTCACCCGCCGCCTGGATCAGCCCATTGGCCTTGATCGACAGGACCGGCAACACGCATGGCATCAGGTTCAGAACCAATCCACCGATCAGACCAAACCCCAACCATGTCAGGATCTGGAGGATACCGGCGCTGGCCCCGCCTGTATTGGATGCCCCCGGCGTGAATGTGTCGCTATCCAGACCTGCCGGAATAACGCCGGGTTGGGCGGTGAGTTCAAAGGCTGATCTTTCGCCATCGGCTTGCTCGACCACCACAACGCCGCCAAGCGCAACTGCACCTTCAGGGGCCATGGATGAGGCTTCGAGTGTCAACACCCCGCCCGCTTGGGAATATGTCAGAGGCTGTTCGGGAAAATGATTGATGTCGTGTTCGAACGGAAAGAAACGCACATTGACGGCATCGTCCAGCGTTGCGGCGAACATGTCATCGACAATGGCCAGACGGAACAGATCGTCCTGGCGTTCCACAAAGGCGTCACCGGTCAGCTCCTGCGGGGCCAGCGCGAGCGCGGCGGCGATGTCGTTGGCACTGTCCTGATGGGTGACCGGCATGTCGCCGACCGGAAGCGTGAGGGAGAGGTCGGCATCTTCCCAAATGCAGATATCAAGACAGATCTGCCATTCGCCCTTGCCGGTAAGCGTGAGCGTGTCGCCCGGTTCCAGCGTGTCCGGCACAATGATCTCGAAGGGAAGCACGAGCACATCGCCATAGCCGTAATTCATCAGCCCTTCGAGCGGGATGGTATGCGGTGCTGGCCAGACAAATTCGCCCATTTCAGCCCCGGCCTTGTCTTCCCACCGGATCGACGGAGCGATCCCGGCATCCCCGGCATTGCGCCAGTAGACATGCCATTTGTCATCAATTTCCAGCTTCAGCCCTGCCAGGAAACGATCGCCGGGAACGATGCTCTCGCGCTCTGAAATGATCTCTGCCAGCGCATGACCTGAATCGACGGGTTCAGCCTGCGACTGTTGGGGCCATGCCAGCAGCATGGCAAAGAGACATATGAGGAAAGCGCGCATTTGGGTTCCTGAAACACGGGGGGGCTGGCCAAGGACCAAGCACATAGGTTGCGCGGCAAGTTTGGTCCAGCCAGCTAAAGCAAACGTGAACCGATGTGTTCGCCAAAAAGAAACCGGCGCTACCTTGAAGGTAGCGCCGGTTCGAAAGTCTTGTTTCAGGTCTTCAGCCGAGATCAGCTGTTGGTAGGCGGACGCGGCACACCTTGTGGCGGCTGGCCTGCGGGACGTGGTGCCTGAGGGGCGGCACCCTGTGGACGCTGTGGTTGACCTTGTGGCGGCTGACCGGCCGGACGTGGTGCCTGAGGCGCAGCACCCTGCGGACGGGGTGGCTGTCCCTGTGGCGGCTGACCGGCTGGACGTGGCGGCTGACCTTGTGGCGGTTGGCCGGCCGGACGTGGTGCCTGAGGGGCGGCACCTTGCGGACGCTGTGGCTGGCCTTGTGGCGGCTGACCGGCTGGACGTGCAGCTTGCTGGCCACCGCCTGCGGCTGGTGCAGCACCGGCAGGAGCGGTCTGAAGGCGACGCAGTGCACGCTGAATGACACGTGGCCAGTTCAGAAGCGAAACCATGTGAGCGTAAACTGCACCCATGGCACCGGTATTCTTCAGCTGAAGGAATTTCTCGTCAGACAGGTTGTTGAGGCGCTCTTCTGAAACGGCCCAATAGTCAGCGATCTTCTGTTGTGCGCCTTCCTGACCGGATTGGTCACGCGGCGTGAAGGAAACTGATTTCTGCTCCAGCAGATCCATTTCCGTCAGCAATTGGACAAAATCCATTGTTGCGCGGCGCTGACGTTCGAATTCCTTACAGAACTCAATGGCGTCCTGCGTAAACTTTGACGGCTCATCGCCTTCAAAGAACGGAACATCCGGTTTGTCAGTGATCATGCTGGCTTCACGATCAATGCAGAGCAGCAGGCGGTCGGCATTGTCATCGGAAGCAAAAACAAACGGGTAGCGGCGCGCAAATGCGGGCACGTAGTGATCCGGGTCCGGTTGACCTTTTACATCCACGAACTCGTTTTCACCCTGACGTACGCCCATGACGGCGACGGGTGTCTTGTCGGCACCGACAAAGATGATCGGGAAAGAGGCTGACGCAACACCGAACTCGCTGACAGTAACCGGAACAGCATGAGCCGTGCGCAGAAACATGAACGGTGTGTCGAGGCGTTTGACCCCGAGATTACGGTGTGACTCAAGCGACAATGGCTCCGGCTTGTTGTAGAACAAGACGCGGCCGGACAGGTCGGGAGTTTTTTGTGGTTGAGTGCCGGACGCCGGGACGCCAGTTGTGTTTGAATCCATAGTTTCAGCTCCTGCCTTGATGCTTGGTGGTCCTTATCGGAAAAGCGTGAGAGTAACAACCTGACTTGTGTGACGAAATCATGATCAAACCACAGGGAGCCACTGGATTTATGCAACGCTTTTCCACTCTGAAGAGAATTAAGGGTGTTCTATTGCTCTCCTGCGTTTCCGCATGTGGATTTCAGGGGCAGGATAGTGCAGATCCGTCCGCCGTCTGGTTAAACATCGTTTATGAAGAAATTTCAGCTTCACCCGAGCTGGCAACACGCATTGGTACGCTGGAAGGCAATGACCTGATCGCGGCATCCGGTCAGATTGCCGATCAATCCTCAGCAGCCCATGCCAGCCTGCTGGCGCGGCGGTTGGAATATCTCGAAATGCTCGAGGCAATAGACCGCAGCGAAATGACGGCTGGAGAACTTTCCGCGCTCGACAGCCTGTTGGAGGCCTATCGAAACTATGCGGCACTATCTGCATTCGGACATGGTGATGTCACGGTTGAAACCGCCTCGCCCTATGCCGTCACACATATGTCGGGTGCCTGGCTGGAACTGCCTGCCAAACTGCGCCAGACCACCCGGATCGAGACATTGGCAGACGCCCAATCCTATCTCACCATTCTCAGCGGCATATCATCGGCCCTGCGCGATAATCAGCAATTGCTGAAATCGGAAGCCAATGCTGGCATCAAACCCCCCATCGCCGTGATTGACGCCGCATTGACGCGCCTGGACCCACTATTGGCAATGGCACCTGAGCAAAGCGAATACCTGACGATATTACGCGATGATCTTGAGATGCTTGAGACACGTGATGCTGAAGTCGAAACCGCATTGATCAACCAGGCGCGCGACATCTATACGACCTCGATATTGCCCGAGCTACAGTCATTGCGTGCCACGCTGGCAGATTTGCGCAGCGGCACACAGATCGATGCTGCGGCGGGGCTCAGCGCCATTCCTCATGGGGCCGACTGGTATGGTGCGGCGCTGAAACTGCAAACCGGATATGTTCTGGAAGATGCCGGGCTGGCGATGAACACTGCGCTGGAACGTATCGCGCAGATCGACCGCAACCTGGACCGTGTGCTGAAAATTCTGGAGATGCCGGAAGGCACAGTAGCCGAGCGCCTTCAGCCATTGCTGGCGGATGCTGAACGCCCCGTGCTGTCAGCGGATATCCAGCTGCGCATCGATCTTGAAACGGATCTTTCCAGTATTCTGGAGCTGATGCGGCGGCGGCTGCATCTGATGTTTGAAAGCATTCCGGCCACGACACCGGAAGTGGTGATCAGCACGGCCTCTGCCCCCATAACGGACAAGGTGACGGACAAGACGGCCAGGGAAGCGGCGGTATCTGAAAGCTGGAACGCCTTGCGGTTTGATGATCGCCGCAGCCTGCTGTTGGTGGAAGCCGACCACCTGATTCAGACACCGGGATTGTTGTTGCCCGCACAACTCTATCATGCAGGATATCCCGGCTCTGCCCTGCGCAAGGCGTCGGAACGGCCATTTGATGTGCAGCCGATCGACCGCCTGTTCGAGAATGTAGGCTTTGATGATGGCTGGGCCTTCTATGCGCTCGATCTGACGCAGGAGTTCAATGCCTATGACGAAGCGCCCAGCGCCCTGCTCGGCCTGTTGTTGTTGCAAAGGCTGCAAACCGCGCTGTTCTATGCGGATGCCTCGATGCATCTGCGCGGCTGGAGTGTGGAGGAAACTGCCCGCTTCCTGACGGAAACGACCGGATATCCTGAAGACCAGATGCGCGAGGAAGCCTTGCGCATCGCGGCGATGCCGGGGCGTGTCAGCGCGGCCTATCTGGGGCGCAATCAGATCCTGGCCCTGCGTGAGAAAGCCGAATTCGCACTCGCCAATGAGTTCAGCCTCGCCGAATTTCACGCCATCATTCTCAATAGCGGCTCACGTCCGCTGGGTGCTGTCGCCAGCGATATTGATCGCTGGATCGCGTCCAAGGCAATTGCCAGGGCCGAGTCCGGAACCCCATGATCGCCCCTGCATGGCCCTAAACTGGCCGTAATGAAGATCAAGCTTGGAATAAGCCGAGGCAGGCCGGACACATGCGTCAGGCACGGTGCATCGGAACAGCTCGATCATAACGAGGGGACAGAGATGACCAGACACTATCGCGCCCGCATGCTTTGCGCTGCCGGACTGGCGGCACTCCTTGCAGCCTGTCAAACCAATGACGCTGGCTATGGAACATCACCAGAAGCTGATGAGGTGGTTGCTGAAAGAGCCGCACCTCCACCGCCGCCTCCACCACCACCCGCGCCACCCCCTCCACCGCATGCAATGATGGGCATGCAATCCATGAGCAAGATGGCACACAGCCCTGCTGTGTCTCCTGCGCCCATGCCGACCTCCCTGCCGGTGGATGTTGTGGACCGTGACCGTTATGAAGATGTGGAGATCAACCCGGTCAAGCTGGTCTCCGAGGAGCCGGTCTCCACCTTTTCCATCGATGTCGACACTGCCTCATACGCCAATGTGCGATCCTTCCTGGAGGATGGCATCATGCCGCCCAAGGATGCTGTTCGTATCGAGGAAATGATCAATTATTTCGATTATGACTATCCGCGCCCTGCCACGAAAGAGATCCCCTTTGCGACGCATGTGACCGTCATGCCCAGCCCCTGGGCGGAGGAGCGCCAGCTCATGCATATCGGCGTGCAGGGATATGATGTGGAGCGCAATGAGGCACCGCCGCTCAACCTCACCCTGCTGGTCGATGTGTCCGGCTCGATGAACCAGCAGGACAAGCTGCCGCTTGCGAAAAAGGCGCTCAAGATGCTGATCGACAACATGGATGAGGATGACCACATCTCCATCGTTGTCTATGCGGGTGCTGCAGGCACCGTTCTGGAACCCACGACCGGCGCGGACAAGGGCAAGATCATGGCGGCGCTGGACAGCCTGTCAGCTGGTGGTTCCACCGCAGGCGGTGAAGGCCTGCGCCTCGCCTATTCGCTGGCGGAACAGAATTTCGACAAGGACGCCGTCAACCGCGTCATGCTGCTGACGGATGGTGACTTCAATGTCGGTGTGACATCGGATGAACGCCTGGAAGACCTTGTTTCGCGCAAGCGTGAGAGCGGTGTCTACCTGTCTGTGCTCGGCTTTGGGCGCGGCAATTACAATGATGCAATGATGCAGAAGATCGCGCAGGTCGGCAATGGCATGGCCAGCTATATCGACACGCTCAATGAAGCGCGCAAGGTGCTCAATGATGACCTGTCAGGGTCGATGTTTCCGATCGCCAATGATGTGAAGATCCAGGTCGAGTTCAATCCGGCGCGGGTGAAGGAATATCGCCTGATCGGCTATGAAACACGCATGCTGAACCGCGAGGATTTCAATAATGACAAGGTTGATGCCGGTGATATCGGCGCCGGTCATTCGGTCACGGCGATCTATGAGATCACACCCGTGGGTGCAGAAGGCCTGATCGATGAGAGCCGCTATGCCAAGCCCGAACCAACAAGCGCCAAAAGCGATGAACTGGCCTTCTTGAAATTGCGCTACAAGACGCCCGGTTCAGACAATTCCAAATTGGTGACGCGTCCGATTACCGATGCGATGGTGAAATCTGACATCTCGCAGGCACCCCAATATACCCGCTTCGCAACAGCTGTTGCCGGTTTCGGCCAGATGCTGCGCCAGGATCCCTATATGTCCGATGATTTTGGATATGACAGCCTCATCGACATGGCCAATGCCGCCAAGGGCGATGATCTGTTCGGCTATCGGGCAGAATTCGTGCAGCTTGTACGGATTGCTGAAACCGCTGCAGCCCAGGAGAGCCTGAACTCTGATACAGGCACTGGCGACTGATCCTTCAATCCTGGCGGATGGACCTCAATCGGGCGTCTTGTTCATCCGCCAGTCCAGTGCCAGGAAAATAGCATCCGCGATCATGAAGGCGATAGGCACGATGATCAGCGAGATCACATCTGTCGCATAGCCCGACAGGCGTTCGAATACATCGAATATACCCGCGATGAACAGACCAAGACAGCCGGAGAACAGGATCTGCGCGAAGCGCGGATGCAGCATCATCCATTTCTGTCCGAAACGGCGCAATCCCATATAGATCGCCCCTGCCAGCAGGACGCCAGCCACTGAGATGATGATCGCGATATCGGGATCAATCTTGCGCAATTGGTCACTGATCGGCGTGAACCAGTCCTGTTGAGGCAGGAAGATTGCCACGAAGGCATAAATGGGAATGACAATAAACAGTCTCAGCACAATCAGTCGTCCACAGGCCACTTCAAGGTGACGCAGACATGGACGCTTATGCAGGCTGAGGCAAGGTTACCGGGCCCGGTATGGCCGGACCAGATGCAGGGTGACAGGCACGACCGGGCGCAGGCTTGGACCAGACGCCCGGTTCGTAGATCGTCAGTGCTAGGCTTCAGGCGGCGTGTGGCAGGTGGTCCATCTCGTTGACCGTGCTGTTCATGCCGCATACCGGGTGCAGGCCGCTGGCCAGGTCCACCAGTTCGCCAGACCGTTGCAAACCATCCTGGGATTTACGGAAATAGGCATGGGTCGCACCAAAGCGGCGCGCTTCACGCCAGCGCCAGACGGCACCAAGGTCTTCGGCCCGGCCGGCATGTTCGACCACCTCGATGACACGGCCATTCGGGGCTGCATAAATCGCCACGCCAGGCTGGGTCAGCCAGTCGGCCTTGTCCATGGAAACGCATTTGAAGTGGTAGGAACGTCCGCTCTCGCCGCAAAAATTAGTCACTTGAAACATGTTCTCTCTCCGTTCTGGTTTGTTCTTTATATTCTATTTTTGTTCTTGGTAAAGCCCCTTTTGTTCTCATTCGATTCACCGAATATTAACGAAATCTCAGGATTTCGTCCGGGGCCAAGAACACACCAATGACTAGAGAAGTCATGCGCTTTACGCGCTCACCTATTACTTGCACAGACGCGCAACTACACAGATTGGTTCCAATAAAAAATTTCCGGAACTTTCTCCTCCCGCACGAATTGTTGAAGCGATCCTTGTTTTCACGTTTCCAGTCATGGGGGCACCAGATGGCTTTTGATGCACACACATATCCGACAAGCACTGCCCGACCAGAGGGCATATCCCTGATCCAGCGGCTGAAGCTCTGGCTGGCAGCATCGGGACTTCAAATTCCGAACCGGGCAGACTTCAAGCCAGCCGAACTGATATCGGATGCGGCAAGAATGGCGCTGATCGGACTGGCACTCCTGTTCCCGCCAGCCGCCGTTGTGATCCTTCGCGGCTTTCACATTGATGTCTTGATCAATGGCGTGCTGACCCTGCTGGGCTATTTCCCCGGCCAGATACACGCCGTCTGGGTGATGACGAAAACCATGTCACCGACACGGCTGGACGAACCGGCATTTGAATCCATTCGCCGCATCACCTGACGCTCAGCTCACAAGCTTGTGCGTGGACAGTGATCCGGCAAGTACCCAATATTGTATTCATGAGCACAGATTTTTCCCGACGTAATTTCGTTCTTCTGTCCACTGGCGCACTCGCCGTGGCAGGAGCTGGGGCCTATGCGTTCCTGACCCGCACAAGCAAGACTGACGGCCGCATTGTCCTTGCCGGTTCCACGACCAGCGCACCTTTGCAGGTGCCCGGCTTTGATGAGCTGAGCGATGACCAATGGCAGGCACTGACACGGTCCGACTGGAAGGAACGCCTGCCGCGCGATGCTTTCGAGGTGCTGCGACTGGAAGATACAGAACGCGCCTTCACCAGCCCGCTGAACAATGAGAAGCGCGATGGCTGGTATGCCTGCGCAGGCTGTGGGCAGGTATTGTTCTCATCCGACAAGAAATTCGATTCCGGCACGGGCTGGCCCAGTTTCTTCGATGTGGTTCCCGGCCGGATCGAAACCAAGGCCGATAATCTTCTCTGGTACACACGCACGGAATATCACTGTTCGCGCTGCAAGGGGCATCAGGGCCATGTGTTCGATGATGGTCCCCGCCCGACACGCCAGCGCTGGTGCAATAATGGTGTCGCGCTGACTTTCACGCCGCGAAGCGAGCTGGCCTGAGGGCTCTATTCAACGGCGCAGAACATTTCTTCGCCGGTTGCGTTTCTGCCGACGTCACAACCAGCACTGATATAGGGCTGCATGATCTCTGACAGCCATTCACTGCGCGCCTGATATTCGGCAAAGGATGTGCCCTCCACATCTGGTGGCGACATCACCCATGCCGGGATCTGGATCGAGTGACAGGTGGTGTCCGGCTCAATGCGTTGGATACACAAGGCATCGCGCAGCGCGATCAAATCCCTCACCCCGGACCGAAGCGCATGATCCACCCGATAGATTTCTGCGCCATCATCCAGCCTGTCATCCATCATGTTGACCGAGACGCCATGCATGGCATTGCCGATCATCACGCTGTGCCGCTCGGTCTCGATGACCAGATTGAACACCTCGTCAAAGCTGGGCTCGCTCACAATGGCGGGTGTTGCGACATCCGGTTCAGCTTCGCCCGGCGCAATCCGTGTTTGCGGTTCCGTGGCGCATGCTGCCAGCTGCCAGGTCGTCGCCGCCATCAGGCAAAAGAGTTTGAAACGCATTGGGTCAATCCCCACTGTGAGAGTATCGTTGAAGGCAATCTTCAGTAAGAACAGGTCCAGAAAATGGCGATGATGGTGGAAATGGTATCGGACCTGGTGTGTCCCTGGTGCTGGGTAGGTTTGAGGCGCATCAATGCCGCCATAGCGCGGCTGGATTCGCCTGATGCCGTGGAGCTGAAGTTCCGACCGTTTCAGCTGGCCCCGGAACTTCCCCCGGAAGGCGCAGACTATGCCAGCTTCATGCGCAACAAGTTCGGCGCCTCCGATGATCCTGCTCGGTCCCGCTGGGCGGCCATGAGAGAAATGCTGGAAAATTATGGCCGCGAGGAAGACATTCCCTTCAGATTTGATGGATTGAAGCGCCGCCCCAATACGGTCAATGCGCACAGGCTGGTGCGTTGGGCACAGGGTCAGGGCCTGGGCATTGCGGCCAAGGAAACCCTGTTCGACGCCTATTTTCACCGAAACCTGGATATCGGCAACACAGATGTTCTGGCTTCACTCAGCGATGAGATTGGTCTGGTGAAGGATGTCGTCATCAAACTGCTGGCCGAGGATTCAGACAAGAACGCCGTGCTGGAAGAAGAAGACGCCTTTCGCCAATTGGGCATTGGCGGGGTGCCGACCTATATCATCGACCACCGCTATGCTGTTCAGGGCGCGCAGGACACAGACCAGCTGGTCTCAATTCTGGAGAAGGCCCTGTCCGCTCCTCAGGAGAGCTGAAGCCGGGCCAGATCGGCATAGACGCCCTCGCCCGATGACAGCTTGTCATGCGTGCCTTCCTCGACGACGCGGCCACCATCTATGACGAAGATCCGGTCTGCATTGCGCACGGTCGCCAGGCGATGGGCGATCACCAGCGTGGTGCGTCCCCTGGACAAGCGCTCAAGCGCTGCCTGTACGCGAGCCTCGGATGCGGCATCCAGCGCGCTTGTGGCTTCATCCAGCAGCAATATCGGGGCATCTGCCAGAATGGCGCGGGCAATGGCGATGCGCTGACGCTGACCGCCTGAGAGATTGCGACCACCCTCACCTGCGCGCGTATCCAGCCCTTCGGGCAAGGCCTTCACGAAATCACAGGCCGCGGCATCAAGCGCTTCTTCGATCTGCTGGTCTGTCGCGTCAGGTCGGCCCAGCGCGATATTGGTGCGCAGCGTATCGTCAAACAGGAACGCATCCTGACTGACCAGCGCCATGCCGGATCGCAGGCTGGCGCGTGTGACTTCGGCGATGTCCTGCCCGTCAATCCGGATCTGCCCGGATGCGGGATCATAAAGGCGCAGCAACAGGTTGAAGAGCGTGGACTTACCGGCCCCGGACGGGCCTACCAGTGCGGCGGTCTCGCCCGGCAATATGCGTAGCGACAGGCCGTTCAGGACGGTTTCGCCATTGGCATAAGCGAATGTAACATCCTCGAAAACGACTTCGCCTTTGGGCCGTGGCAGGCTGATCGCTTCAGGGATATCCGCAACAAGATCAGGCGCATCCAGAACATGATAGATCCGCTCAATGCCTGCCTTGGCTTCATTGGCGAGGGCATTCAGCGTGCCCAGAGCGCGTACTTCCGGCGAGGCAATGCCGATGGCTGCGATGAAGCCGCCCAGATCGCCAACCGTCGCCGCGCCGCTCATCACGCGCCAGCCTGTAAACGCAAGTACGCCCGCCAGCGCCATGCCACCCACGATTTCCAGCAGCGGATCGACCGCCGCCTTGCCGCGCAAAACCTTGAGGTAAAGCCGCGCACGTTCGAGAAACCCGGAATGGGCCCGCGCTTTTTGATAATTCTCCAGATTATAGGCCTTGGTGACGCGACCGCCTGCAAAGCCTTCGGTCAGCATGGCGGTGATCTCGCCGGTCTGCTCCTGCGCGCGCTTGGAGGTCTTGCGCAGCGTGTTGCCGATGCTGATGATCGGCGCAAAGGCAATCGGGTAGACAATCAGGATCAGCAGGGCCAATGCCCAGTCGAGGATGAACATAGCAGCCAGCGCACCCGCGACGGTGAGCACGCTTTTCACAAGATTGGTGGCAATGCGAAGGGCGGCCTCGCGCACGACATTCATGTCATTGATGAACTGCGAGACAAATTCGCCGGATGCCGCAGAGGTCAGCCGCGCATAATCGCCTTCGATGAGCCGGGAAAACAGCGCATCCTGAACACCGACCAGCCCGTTTTGAACCGCTGTATTGTTGAGCAATGTCTGAACATACAGCGAAAGCGCGCGGATGATTGTCGCGATAACGACCAGCAGGGGCAGCACCCAGATCATGCGACTGCCGGCCCATTCGGCCAGATCGAATCCTGCAATGGGAGACGATTTACCGCCAGCGCCGACGCTCAACCAATCCATTCCGGCCTTGACCAGAAAAGCATAGCTGGCAGCAGCGATCGCCGTGACCAACGCAAACAATGCGCCCAGCACCAGCATGCGCCACTGCTTCGACATCCAGTCAATCAGGAAACGCCGCATCAGATGTTTTTCGGTTTTCGCCATCGACGCAGTTAGACCCGTTTCGATCCGAATTGAAAAGAGCCTGTTCCGGCGATCAATGCGAGGAATGCAGGATCAGACGTCGTGCGTGTGGCCGGTCTCGGGGTCGAGCAGACGGTGTGCATGCAGGATGAAAAAGCGCATTTCGGCGTTGTCGACCGTGCGCTGCGCGGCTGATTTCCAGGCATCATAGGCAGCCTGGTAAGATCCATATGCCCCTACAAATTCCAGCGCGGAAAGATCTTCAAACTCCACGCCCGTGACATCCTTCAGCTCGCCACCAAAGACGATGTGAAGAAGTTGCTTTTGAGCTGTTGCTGCCTGTTCCATAAGCTTCGTCCTCGTCGCTGTTGATCCATCACTTTGGGATCTGTCATCCTGTTCGGATATCTGATGCGCCTGATAAGCGTCCCTTGCCTTGTGATAGGACGCGACTTCATCACCTGATATCAATTTGAGCGGCTCTATTAGCAGGCTGTGCAGCACTTCGCTAGCCGCAACCACGCTTCGTTGCACAGGGATACGCCCATTGAAGGAAAAGCGCTCGCCTCTTGCATCCGTGCAGAGCCCGCCTGCCTCCTGCACGATCAGCATGGCCGCTGCCAGATCCCAATCACTCTTGGGCGACATTGCCAGTGCGGCATCCCATCTTCCGTCAGCCACAAGACAGAGCCGATAGGCGATGGCATTGGGAACATTGTCGCAAAACTGCATGTGTCGCCAGGGTTCGGGCATGTCTGCGACATCAATCGTCGGCGCATGAGCCATGACCCGCAGATTGTTCAGGTCCTGCTTGCCTGACACATGGATCGGCTTGCCATTCAGCCTGGCACCCTTGCCGCGTTCGGCCTCGAACAATTCATCCGTGGATGGATTGTAGATCACGCCAACGACCGGGATATCCTGTTCCAGCCGGGCGATGGACACACAGAAATAAGGCTCACCGCGAATGAATGCCTTGGTGCCGTCAATCGGATCGACCACAAACACCCGGCAGGCATCGCGCTGGTCTGAATCATCAAGTGATTCCTCGGACAACCAGCCATAGGTCGAGCGTGCATCCAGCAGGCGTTTTGCAATCAGATTATTGACCGCAATATCCGCCTCGGTGACGGGATGATTGGGCGACTTGTCCCAGATCTCTGCACCTTTGCGAAACCAGTGCATCGCCAGTTCGCCCGCCTCACGCACGACGTCGCGGATCAGGTCAAGGTCCTGCGCCTGTGTGTATGGAGTGGCGGACGTGTCAGGTTCCGGCAATGGTCATCCCGTCAATCAACAGACTTGGCGAATTGGTGGACCCGCGAATTTCCAGATCCGATCCCGGCACCAGACGCGCATAAATCCCCGGCAGGTCACCGGCCACTGTGACCTCATTGACCGGAAATGCAATCTCGCCATTCTCAAACCAAAGCCCTGAAACACCGACGGAATAATCACCCGTGTTCGGGTTCAGAGAGGGGCCGAACATGTCTGTCACGAGCAATCCCTTGCCGGCATCCTTCATCAGTCCGGCCAGATCCTTCGTCCCCGGTTGCAGGTCGAGATTGGAGGTGGTCACGCCGGGGGGATCACCAAAACCGCTGGATGAGAAGCCATTGGGTGCAAGCCCCAACTGGGCCGCAGCCGGGCCCGACAACAGCCATTGCGTCAGCACGCCATCATCGATCAGTGAATTCTTCTGCACCGGGCGGCCTTCACCATCAAACCAGCGCGATGCATATCCGCCCCGTCGCAGCGGATCATCAATGATGTTCACACCCTTTGAAAACACCTGCTTGCCGAGCTGGTCCTTCAGGAAGGACACACCGCGCGCAATGGACGGACCGGAAATCGCGCTGATGAGAGGCCCGATCAGGCTACGCGCGAGGCGGTTGTCGAAGATCACCGCTGCTGTCTGGCTTTCCACCTTGCGCGCACCGAGACGGCGAAGGGCCCGTTTTGCCGCTTCATCGCCTATCATCGCGCCGGGTGTCAGATCCGCGGCCTTGCGCTTGGAGCAACTGTCATAGTCACGCTCCATCTCGCCATCCTTCTGGCAGATCGCCAGAACAGACAGCGTGCTCATGCCGCCGGAACGTGAGGCAGCGAAACCATTGGAGGCAGCAACATGCGTTGCACTCATGCCCCAGCTTGCGCCCGCATTGCCGGTCGGCATGATGCCTTCATGCTTCAGCGATGCCGCTTCGGCTTCCAGTGCGCGTGCTTCGAGTTCTTCAGCAGTCGGGCTCGGGTCACCATCCAGGTCAAGCTCGACAGGATCACCGGCAAGCTCGCTCGCGTCGGGAATACCGCAATAGGGATCTTCCGGGGCAATCTTGGCCATGGCGACAACGCGTTCAACCAGCGCTTTCAACCCATCCGGGGAGGTATCCGATCCGGACACATGTGCCTGGCGTTTGCCGACAAGTGCGCGCAGGGCCACGCCTGCTGCCTCATCGCGTTCAACGCTTTCAAGTTCGCCATTGCGCACATCCACACTCAGCCCCTGGCTGATGGAAATGCGTGCATCGGCGGCATCGGCTCCAGCCTTCAGCGTATCCGCGATCAGGTGCTGGAGAAGTTCGGGAAAATTCTGCGTGCTCATGCTTCGGATATGGACCGCTCCGCGCTTGAGCGCAATCCATCAATCCGCAGTGCGGCGCAAAAGAGCCACCACACACATTTCACATGCATGGCGGTCAATGCGTGATCAGCACTGGCCGGAGATCAATCCTCGACCAGGCTCTCGCCATTGATATAGGCAAAGGCTTCGGCAACAGCTTCGACAGGTGCGCCCAGACCGAGCGAACATTCGCTGTAGCGATAGTCACCCTTGATGGTCATGTCGAAGGATAGCATGACACCATCTAGGACCAGCTTGGAATTGCCCTGCCCGCCCGCATCCGTCAGGGCCGGACAGCGTCCCTCCACACCGAGCACACCGCTGGCATTGATCACATCAAACAGGTAACGCGTCTGCTCTGCATCGAGCACGACGGTCTCTTCCTTGATCTTCTTGCCGAAGGCTTCGCGATCACGCGCAACCCAGAGCGCCGGACCTGATGGCATGAACAGATGCAGCCTGTAGATGCGCTGATCGGTGGAAAGCGCAGGCAATACCTTGATGCGATAGACCGCCATGTCGGAAAAGCGTGGATTGGAGGCCATCGCCTCAAGGTCCAGCTCTTCGAGCTTTTCCATGTCATCCATCTCGATTGGAAGGTCCATGGCTTCATAGCGCGCAATCGCACTCTTTTCCGGATTGCTGCCGCAAGCCGCCGCCGCCAGGCAGACCGCCGAAGCGCATAACATTCGCATCATAAACATTGAATTGGGTCCCATAAGCGCAATTCTCCCCGTCCCTTGAGCTTGCACAGCAAGAACAATACCGACAGGTTATGGTTAATCAAAGTAAAAAGGGAACACCCCATGCTCAGGACATCCTTGCTTGTTTCATTGGCGCTGACTGCAATGTCGACGAGCGCTTGTGCCCAATCCGCTGCCACCATGAAGCCCGGCGCAGATCTGGAAGCCATCTATCTGCATCTGCATCAGAACCCGGAGCTTTCCTTCAAGGAAGCCAACAGCTCTGCCCTGATGGCTGATGAGGCAGAAGCCCTCGGGTTTGAAGTCACCACGGGTGTGGGGGATGCCTGGATCCGGGCACAGGCCGAAGCGGAAGCTGGCGAGGTGGTGGAGGGTGTCGGCGGATATGGCGTGGTCGCCGTCATGGAAAACGGGCCCGGCCCGGTGGTCATGCTGCGCGCGGACATGGACGCCCTTCCCGTACCGGAACAGACCGGCAAGGAATACGCATCGAAGAAGACCGATATCTCCTGGGACAAGGTGGAAGGCCCTGTCATGCATGCATGTGGGCATGATGTGCACATGACTGTCTGGGTCGGCGTGGCGCGTGAACTGGCCGCTCGCAAGGATGAATGGTCCGGCACGCTGATCATGATCGGCCAGCCCGCTGAAGAGCTGGGCTTCGGTGCGATTGCCATGCTGGAAGACGGATTGTTCGAGCGCTTTGCCTATCCTGACTACAATCTGGCGCTGCATGTGGCATCCGGTGTGCCTGCGGGTGTCATCGGCTATGTGCCCGGATATGCGATGGCCAATGTCGACACGGTAGACATCACCGTTCATGGCAAGGGCGGTCATGGGGCCTATCCGCATGGCACCAAGGACCCGATCGTTGCCTCCGCCCAGATCATCAATGCGCTGCAAACGCTGGTCTCGCGCGAAACCGACCCGCTGCAATCGGGCGTGGTGACGGTGGGCATGATTTCTGCCGGTCACAAATCCAATATCATTCCAGCTGAAGCGATCATGAAACTGACCGTGCGCTCCTATACGGATGAGATACGCGACAATCTGCTCAATGGCATCAAGCGCATCGCGGCGGCGCAGGCAGAATCCATGGGATTGCCGCAAGCCCCCGACATCGTCATCAAGGATCCCTATACGCCAGCTGTCTATAATGACCCGGAACTGGTTGCGCGCACGGTTGCCGCGATGGGTGAGGTGATCGGTGCAGAACAACTGGTTGAAGGCACACCCGTAATGGGCGGTGAGGACTTTTCCAGATTTGGCCGGACTGATCCGAAGATACCCAGCTTCCTGTTCTGGGTCGGCGCGGAATCGGCTGAAAACTACGCCAACGCGATGGAAACCGGCACGCCCTTGCCGACACTTCACTCGCCGTTCTTCGCGCCTGACTACGCAAAAACCATTGATACCGGGGTCAAGGCGATGACAGCGGCGGCACTGGACCTGTTGCAGGCTCCCGCAGAATAGACCGATCAGAACCGGCGCGGATGCTGTATCATGCGTCCGCGCTCACCTTGAAGCGTGACATCACGCTTTGGCCTGACAGGCTTGCGGGAGTGTCGACACCCAACCAGTCTTCAATGGTTGGTGCGACATCAAAGGCGCTGGCAATGCCATGTTCACCTGCATTGATATTGTCGCCACGGAGCATGAACTCGCCATGTCCGCCGGTGTGACCGCCCGTGCGCCGGTAGGGCACAGGGCCGATCCCGGACATGTTGGGGTGATTGAAGCCCAGCGCATCTCCGCGCCAGATCACCACGATGTCACCGTCGGAATCGGGCACGCCTGACGGGTCTCCCGGACTGGTGCGCATGATCTCCTCAACAACAGCTTCACCCGTACGCGGGTCGGTCAGCTGCAACAATTCGCGCTCTATACGGGCGCATTCGGCTTCATACTCGACCGGATCGACCATGCCCCTGGCTTCGCGCCCGGCCACGTTCAGGCGGATACGGCCATCATAATAGGATGGCAGGGCAAAGGCCCGCATTTGCGGCCAATGGGGGCGGTAATAGCTGGAGGGCATCCAGTCGAGCCCGAATTCCGCGCGGGCGTCTTCATCGGTTGGCTGACCTGACATTACCCGCCCGAGGGCCTGCCCCACTCGCCCTGCCTTGCGCATGATGCGTGACCCAAGCGGGCGATGGCGTTTCAAGATCTGGAAGATTGACGATTCCCAGCGCTCATTCGTCGCCAGCAATGGCACACCATTTCTGGCATGCGCCCAGTGAGCCGGTGCCTGAAAGAGTGGCTTGCCAAATTGCAGCCGGTACATGAATTCCGGTAACAGGATCATTGAAGGGGCATCAGCGTCATTGGCCCCCATGCCATGCATGGAAAAAAGCAGGATGGCTGCATCGGGATAGAGCTCTGTCATCCGGCCGATCATGCGGTCCAAGGCGATATAGATGCTCTCCAACCCCTCACGCGCCACTGCGCCGCTTGGCAGGTCATGCAGGGGATGGGTCTCGTCAAAGCCGTGCCAGAAGGGTTCAATGGCCGAATGAAGTTCGCTGACAACAGTCAGGGCAACGTCCCAATCCGGCATCTTGTCGGACAGCATCCAGGCCGTGATATCTGTTCTCAGATCGAGTGAGCGCGTCAACCGGCTGGCGGCATCTGCTGTCCTGGCGGCATCCGGCCAGACAAAGCCGTAAATGTCTTCCTGCGCCGGATAGTCTCCAAAGCGATATCCGATTTCTTCAAGCAGATGAGCGGGCCGAGAAAATGCTTCCACGCCCGGATCATGGGCGCCCCAGTTCACGAAACCACGGACATTCTCTGTTTTGCGCAGATCAAAATATGGCGCATCGATCACCACGGCACGTGATCCTGCCTGCTCCAGAAACGGTATGGGGGCTCCTGCAAGCTGGCGGGCATTATATGATTTGGGATCAAAATTCACAGCCGACCATATGCCTGATTTGTCGGGTGCCTGGCCGGTCGAAAAGTGTTGCCACGCCAGACCCGTGCGCTTGAAGGCACCATGATCGAGCTGTAGTCGCGCTGATTGGGTCTGCAAGCGTTCAAGATGGGGCATCTTGCCCCGGCTTATCAGCGTGTCGGCGATGGAGGCTTCATATCCATCCAGACCAATGATGAGAAGTCGTTGAGACATGGAGCGCGGAGGCATTGTATGAAGAGGCATGATGCAAGGCTATTCCGGTATGACTGGAACAAGGCCGTGCAATAAACCTGCCTTCTGGGCCGCATTGTGAATATGATTCACGATTGCATCGCAAAGCGCCGCACACACCGTGCGGCACCTTTCACAGTCAATTTACTGAACCGGAAATGATCAGTCGTCGTGCGCGTCTGGCAGGCGATCATTGATGTCGTCACGAATATCAAGAAGCGTGACGATCAGGCCGCATAGCAATGTCGCGACGAAATAACCGAAGGCCAATCCGGCAGCGATCGAAACAATGCCCTGTCCGGTGTCTGTCAATGTACGTCCGAACAGGTCGTAGAAGACGCGATTCACATCTGCGCGTTCGACGAAAAAGCCCAGCCCGAACACGATGATGATCGCGAAATAGGCAATGTAGACGATGCTACGAAAGCTGTTGATGATGAAGAACTTCATGGAAAACCCCTACTCCATCCCGACGCAACCCTGATGGACATCCCTCGGTCGCGTGAACAAGGTCTTAACCTATCTTAATCGCTTATTCAAAGAAGAATAAAGCCCTACTCGCGGCGCAAGATGCGATCCACCATCAGTTTCGCCTTCCACGTGCGCAGGAATTCCTCCTTCACGGTCAGGCGGTCATAAGGGCCGTCAATCCAGTCCATAAAGCTCATGCCGGTGTCCTCCTCGACCTTCAGATAGGTCTGAAAGAAGTGATCGAGCATGCCTGTCTTGCCTTCCTTGACGTGCAAATATTTGAACGAGAGTTGCTCAACTGCATCACGGATCGGCAGTCCCTGACGAAAATGCATGTAGAGCACAGCCATGATTCCGGCCCGATCAGCGCCTGACTTGCAGTGCATCAAGGCCGGATATTTTATCGTCTCGAACAGGTCTCGCGCGCCATGCACCTTTTCCGGTGTCGGCGTATCGCGTGAGAACATCTGGAAATCGACCAGATCGATGCCATTGGCCTCACAGGCTTCCTTTTCCAGCAGATAATAGCCCTTGGGGCTTTCACCGCGCAGATTGATGATTGTCTTGATGCCGCGCTCGCGGGCATGTTCACGGATCTGCTCGGGCGAGGGTTGATTGGCCCGCCACATCTCGTCTGAGATCTGATGCAGGTTCTGGAACCACACACGCAGGAAACCGTGATCGCCCCAGGTCAGCTCATAGCGGGCGCGTCGTCGGCCCTGTTCCGTGGATAGGTCAAGTGTCATGAATTGCCAGTCATCTGTTGGCCGCTCCGTAAAAGCCCAATAGTATTCAAATCGAGGGCAAACTAACCTTAACGGCCCGCAGGTAAAGCGCAGTTTCCACAGCAAACAGGGTGTAGCGCATTTCACAGCTCAGGCTATAAGCAGGCGCATGATCAAGTCAGTGTTTCGTTCCAGTATCGTTCAATCCACGCTCGCAACCCTGATTGCGGGATATATGGATCTCGTTGCCCGTACCACCAAATGGGACGTTGAGGGTGAGGAATTCATGCGTGAAGCCTGGGAAGGTGAGGACGGGTTTATCGTCGCCTGCTGGCACTCACGCATTGCGATGATGCCTGCCATTCCCCGCAAGCTGCAAAAGAACTGGAAGCGCGGAGACCAGAAGCCCGCTGTTATCGTGTCCCTGTCGCGCGATGGTGAGTTCGTGGCTCGCGCCGCGCAGAAACTGGGAATGATCCCGATCAGGGGATCTGCGGCCAACAAGAAGAAGACCAAGGACAAGGGCGGTATCGCCGCATTGCGTCAGGCCAATACATTGCTGAGCGAGGGGGTCTGCGTCTGTGTGACGCCTGACGGTCCGCGTGGCCCGCGTGAACATGCGAGCCTGGGTGCTGTGCGCATCGCACAACGCGCCAATGCGAATATCATTGTCTGCGGTATTGCCGCTGCACCGGCCAAACGCCTCAAGAGCTGGGACATGTTCTTGATGCCCCGCCCCTTTGCGCGAGGAAAGATCATCTTCTGTCCGCCCATCGCCGTGACACGCGATGACGATGCCGAAATGCTGCGCCAGGAGCTTGAGACGCGCCTGCGGGATGCAACGGATCGGGCAGAACGTGAAGTCGGGCTTGCACTCGTGCCCCGCCCCAAGGAAGATGTCTCAACCGGTCAGGTTAAGGCCGCGACCTCCTGATTCCATGTGAAAGGGCGGCATGAGCCTTGGTCTCAAAAGCTATAGACTGCTGACTGGCGCGCTGGAACCTCTGGCCGGGCTGGCCCTGAACGCACGGGCGGCGAAAGGCAAGGAAGCTCCCGAACGGCTGGCAGAACGCTATGGTCAGTCTCAGGTGCCGCGTCCGCAAGGCCGGTTGGTCTGGCTGCATGGCGCGAGCGTCGGCGAGACCAGCCTGCTGATCAATCTTTATGAAAAACTCCGCACACGCATGCCGGATCTGGTGGGACTGTTCACCAGCCAGACGCTGACAGCCGCGGAGATGTTCAAAAAGCGCGCGCCGCAAGGTGCGATTCATCAGATGGCCCCGATTGACGGTCCACGATCCGCCCGCCGCTTCGTGGAACATTGGCGCCCCGATGCGCTGATCCTGGCCGAGGGCGAGATCTGGCCAAACCTGATACACCAGACCCAGCGCGCAGGCATTCCGATGGCTCTGGTCAATGCCCGCATGACAAAGAAGACCCTCAAAGGCTGGTATGGTCGCCCGGCTTCGGCACGCGAGATCTTCAACAGTTTCGGTTTTATCGGGGCTGCCGACGACCAGACCGCCAAAGGCCTCAAACGCGCAATGGGGCGCACGATTTCAACCGTCGGAAATCTCAAGCAGGCGATTGATGCCCCGCAAGCAGATCCCGATGAGGTTGAACGATGGATGGATGCGCTGGATGATCGGCCGGTCCTGCTGGCAGCCTCAACCCATTCGGGCGAAGAAGTCATGGCGATCCAGGCTTTCAGCCCAATGGCAAAGGAAGTCGACAAGCCCTTGTTGATCCTCGTGCCGCGCCACCCGGAACGCGCCACGGACATTGTCGATAATCTTCGCCTGTCGGGTCTGGTACACAAGCAACGCTCGAAGGATCGTTCCATTGGCTGCGATGCGCAGGTTCTGATCGCTGACACAATGGGAGAAATGGCGCTATGGATGGAGCTGTCCAGAGCGATCTATCTTGGCGGTGCGAACAAGCCCGATGTCGGCGGGCATAATCCGATCGAGCCGCTAAAGCTGCGCAAGCCGATCTTTTCCGGGCCACATTATTTCAATTTTCTCCAGCTGATGGACCGTCTGCGCCAGTTTGACGGGGTGACCATTGGTGCGTCGGTCAAGGATCTGGAAGCCTTCTGGCGCGCCCATCTTGACGGCACGGCTGCCCCTGCGGACTGGCCCGCCATTGATGATGTCTTTGGTGATGTTGATCGTCCCCTGTCTGAAACACTTGATGGTGTGTGCGAATTGATCATGAGCGGTGAGGATGCGTGAGCCGGGCTTCTGGCGGACGACATCGCGCTGGTCGCGAGGGTCTGCACCTGTCACACGGCTATTGCTGACGCCTGTGTCGGCGCTTTATGCGTGGATCGGCGCACGCAAGATCGCACAGGCTGCGCCCTATGATTGCGGCGTTCCAGTCATCTGCATTGGCAATCTGACGGTGGGTGGTGTTGGGAAAACGCCGCTGACGCTGTTTCTGCGCAACTATATCGAGGATCGGTTCGGGCTTCGCACCGCTACCTTGTCGCGCGGCTATGGTGGCACGCTGAAGGGAACGGTCCGGGTCGATGCCTTGGCCAACACTGCCAGCGAGGTTGGCGATGAGCCACTGATGATGGCAGGTTCGGGTGAGAGCTGGATTGGTGCCGACCGGGTCGCCGCAGCCCGACGCATGGTCGAGGCAGGCGTTCAGGTGATCCTGATGGATGACGGGTTCCAGAATCCTGGCCTGAAGAAGACCTTTTCGATTGTTGCCATTGATGCATCAAACCCGTTCGGCAATGGCTTCATCTTTCCCAAGGGCCCATTGCGTGAGCCTGTCGCGGCAGGGCTGGATCGCGCGGATATGGTGGTGATGATGGGCGATGGTGATGTGCCCGCATCGGTTCTTGAAAGCGGGATTGCGGTTCTGCGAGCACATGTGAGGCCCGACGCAGCGCCTCCACCCGGACGCTATATCGGTTTTGCGGGGATTGGAAATCCGCTGAAATTCTTCGATACGCTCAACGAATTTGAGGGTGTGGAGCTGCCCGAAACAGTGCCCTATCCAGACCATTATCCCTATACAAATTCGGACCTTTCCTATCTGAGATCACTCGCACAATTGCGTGACGCGACATTGATCACCACGGANAAGGACTATGCGCGCATGTCGCCTGAACATCGCGAAGGTCTTTTATTCCTGCCCGTTGCTGCCCATTTCAATCAGCCCGGCGATATGGAAAAACTTGACGACGCCCTCGCAACAGCGCTCAAACAGCACCCGCAATGACAGACGAACCCAAAGCAAGTTCGGCCACGGACAAATCCCGCGCCCGGGATTATCTGCGGCCAAAGGATGTGGACAATCGCGCATCCTGGACCCAGCGCCTGCAATGGCGGCTGGAGGCCGCGGCCTGGTATGCGTCTTACTGGGACCGCTTCAAGGCGATGGATATCGAAACAGCCTCTCGGCGCGGCGCAAAGATCGTCGGCTGGGCCGGTCCGCGTTTTGCCGGAAGCGCGAACCGTACAGCACGCCGCAATCTTGCTTTGGCCTTCCCCGACTGGTCGCAAGACCAGATCGAAGCCATGCTGGAAAAGAGTTGGGAAAATTTCGGCATGATTGCGGGGGAGATGCCGCATGTGCCGAAGATCCGGCTGGATGGTGATGATCCGCGTCTGGAACTGGTTGGCGGGGAGATACTTGACGATTTGCGCGCCCGCAATCAGCCCGCCGTGCTGATCTCTGCGCATCTGAGCAATTGGGAAGTGCTGATGCCGCCCCTGCATGACAAATTGCCGGATACGGAAATCACCTATCGCTCGATCAACAATCCGCATATCGATGCCTGTATCGCTGACATGCGCCAGGAGAATGGAGCCTATAACCTTGCCGCCAAGGGCGTTGGCACGCGTGCCCTGATGCGCGCGCTGTCACAGAAGCGGTCCGTCGCGCTGATGAATGATCAGAAGTTCAATGAAGGTATTGCCGTGCCGTTCTTTGGGCACAACGCGATGACGGCACCCGGCCCGACCCGCCTGGCCATGCGCTACAAGGCTCCGCTGGTGATCTTCACCTGCAAGCGTATTGGGCTGGCCCGATACCGCGCGACTTTCTACGATCCCTTCCATCCTGAAAGCTCAGGTACGGAAGACGAGAACGTCTACAATACCCTGCTGAAAATCAACGGCTTTCTCGAAGAGCGCATTCGTGAAGCGCCCGAGCAATGGTTCTGGCAACACAATCGCTGGCCCAAACAGGCCTGGGCAGATGCGGGTGTGATCTAGGCTGTGGCCCTGTTGCGCACATGCCAATCCGCACTTGCAGTTTCAGCCGTCAACGTTACCCTTCGCGCAAAATTCAGCCCTGTTAGCGGCCGTGAAGGACATGATCATGATTTTTCGAGACAAATTGCGCATAGCCTTGCTGGTTTCTGTTGCCAGCGTGCTGGCAGCCTGCGCCACGACAAGTGCAGACAAGACAGGCACAGCACCGATGACCGGCAAGCGGGCTGCTGCGATTGGTCCTCAGGAAAAAGTGGGCATGGACCCGGCGCTGATATCTTCCGAAGGCATGTGGCGTCCTGACCAACTGCCCGGCCTTGCTCCTGAACTGAAGGCATTGGGCCTGGAATTGCCGCCAAAAGACCTTGCGGACCTGACCAGGCACCCGATGAATGCCGTGATCTCACTGGGCAATTGCACCGCCAGCTTTGTGTCTCCACAGGGACTTGTCGTCACCAATCACCACTGCGCCTATGGGTCGATCCAGTATAATTCCACTGAAGACAATAATCTGCTGGCCGACGGCTTTCTTGCTGAAACAATGGATGCTGAGCTGCCCGCAGCTCCCGGCTCGCGCATCTATGTCACCACGGCCATTGATGATGTCACCGACCGGGTCATGGCAGATGTGACCGAGGACATGACAGGCCGCGAACGCTATCAGGCCATTGATGACGCCGAAAAAGCCATTGTGGCCGAATGCGAGGAGACTGCGGGATATCGCTGTGTGGTCTCGGCCTTTCACGGTGGGTTGGACTATCGCCTGACACGCCGTATGGAGATCAAGGATGTGCGGCTTGTCTACGCGCCCTCTGACAAGATCGGCAAGTTTGGCGGCGATATCGACAACTGGATGTGGCCGCGTCACACGGGCGATTTTTCCTTCTATCGCGCCTATGTCGGCCCCGATGGCGCTCCGGCTGAATTTGCCGAAGAGAATGTGCCTTTCATTCCACCATCCTTCCTGTCACTCTATTCGCAGGATCTGGAGGACGGCGATTTTGTCATGGCTGCCGGATATCCCGGCCGCACCAGTCGTTACAAGCGATTGTCGGAAGTGGATGCGACCTTCAACTGGTCCTATCCCACGCGTAAGACCCTCTATGAAGAATGGGTCGAGACCATCGAAACGACCGCACCGGAAGGTTCTGATGCACGGATCAAATATGCGTCCCTGATCGCCAGCATCAACAATGCGACCAAGAACTATGGTGGACAGATGGAGGGTGCTGAACGCGTTGGCCTGGTCATGCGCCGCAAGGGGCGTGAGGACGCGCTCAACAGCTGGATCGCTGCAGACCCGGAACGTGAAGCGCGTTATGCGGGAGCTGTCGCAGAGCTTGACGCTCTCGTGGAAGAATCAAACCTGACAAATGAGCGCGATCTTTATTATGGGCTGGTGACACGCGCTGCACCGCTGCGTGCCGCCAAGACATTGCTGCGCCTTGCCCATGAAAAGCAGAAGCCTGACGCTGAACGCGAAAGTGGCTATCAGGAGCGTGACCTTGCATTCGTGCGTCAGGGCCTTGAGGCCATGGATCGTCGCTATGACAAGAAAGTCGATCAGGCGGTGATGATGAAGTTCATCAAGGACTATCTGCAACTGCCCGAAGACAAGCGCGTGCCCGCCTTTGATGCGGCACTGGATCTTGAACCCGGCATGGCGGACGTGACGCTGGAGCGTAAACTGACGCGGCTGTTCGATGAGACCAAACTTCAGGACAACACATTGCGCATCAATCTGATGGATGCTGACCTGGAGATGCTGGAAAACTCGGCTGATCCGATGATGAAACTGGCCGTCGCGCTCTATGATGCTGACATGGCGATGGAAGAAGCCGATAAGGAAATCGACGGCCGCTTCGCTGCGCTTGAGCCGCAATATATGGAAGCGATCATCGCCTGGCAGGAAGACCAGGGGAAAATGGTCTATCCTGATGCCAATTCGACACTGCGCGTCACCTTCGGCACGGTGAAAGGCGATGTCTCTCCCAAGGATGGTCTTGAATATACACCCTTCACCACTCTGGAAGGCATTAGCGAGAAATATACTGCCGAAGACCCGTTCGATTCGCCCAGCAAGCAGATGGAGCTGATCGATGCGCAGGATTATGGGCGCTATGAGCTGGATTCGCTTGGCTCTGTGCCGGTCAATTTCCTCTCCACGCTGGATGTGACGGGCGGCAATTCCGGATCACCGACATTGAACGCCAAGGGTGAGCTGGTCGGCCTGTTGTTTGACGGGACTTATGAGTCGATCAATTCAGACTGGGACTTTGATACCAAGACCACACGCTCCATCCATGTCGATGCGCGCTACATGCTCTGGATCATGGAAAAGGTTGATGGTGCGACGAACCTGCTGGTCGAAATGGGTGTGGCTGAGCCCGCGATGGAGTAAGGCGCGCGCCTCAATTTTTCTTCATGCATCAAAACAGAAAGGCGTGCGTTATAGTTCAGGCGCACGCCTGATCCAGGGTGTATTTCGGGACGATGAGGAGTCTCACATGAAGATATTTCAACCCATTGTGATTTTGACATTGGCAAGCACATTGCTGGTCGCGTGCTCCAATGAAGATACCGACGGCACGACCGTTCAGCTTGAACAACCCATGCAGGAGATGAACACGCCTTCGCCGACACCAGTTGAGACATCGGCGGACACCACGATTTCCACACCTGTTCTAAGCGAGACACAGGCCGAAAAGGCCACTGCAACAACGCCCATTACCGCCAATGGGTGGGGCCCGTTTCATATCGACATGATGTTCGAGGAAGCCGACCGGGCTTACAATCTGGACGATAGTGCTGCTGCGGCAGAGCCGGATGTGTGTCGCCAGATCCGTATCGACCGTGAGAACGGTCCCAAGGGCATGTTGTTGATGTTCGAGCAGGACATGCTGACACGTATCACCCTTGGAGAAGGTTCCCAGATCCAGACCCTGAATGCGATTGGCGTGGGTGACCCTTTGCCAGACGTCATGGACAAGCTTGGTGACGAAGCGGTTGAAACGCCTCACAAATATGAGCCCGCGCCCGCCAAATATCTGACTGTGTGGACCAAGGGTGAACTGGACGCCAATGGCATGATGAACGACCCGAGTGCACGCGGTATCCGCTATGAGATCAGCCAGGATGGTGTGGTGTCCGCGATCCATGCAGGCGGGCCAAGCATTCAATATGTCGAAGGATGCTCCTGATCGTCCTGAAAGCGGGGCGGAGATTTACTCCGGATATTTGTCCGCCATCAGGGCCAGGCTTTTGGTTGCCATTTCTTCAAGCACGGCCAGATCTATATCTGCCAGCTTGTTGATATAGAGGCATGACTTGCCGATCCTGTGCTTGCCCAATCTTGCCAGTTCCTTGGAAAAATCCTGATATCCCGGCATCAGATAGACGACCATATTGGCCTTTCGCGGTGAAAAACCGATCCGCATGAAATCACCTTCGCGCCCGGATTCATATTTGTAATGATATTGGCCGTAACCGATGATGGAGGCGCCCCACATCCGTGGCGGTGCGCCAGAGATCTTTTCGAACAATTCCAGAAGCACCAGCGCATCATCCTTGCGCCGGGCAGGCTCGACCTGGTCGATGAAACCCAGAGGCGTCTGCTCAGTCGGTTGTGTCTTGTTCGTCGCCATCCGCACGCACCTCTTCCAACGTCAACAGGATTGCCGGATCGATATAGAACCCATCGCCTGCTGATTTTTCCGTGGGCCGCCATTTGACTGCCCAATGCAGATGCGGGCCGGTTGTGCGCCCGGTATTGCCGGTGGCCCCGAGGCGTTCGCCCGTCTTGACGGTTTGGCCGGGTTCAACATCCACGGCAGACAAGTGCATGAACACGGATATCAGGCCCCAGCCATGATCCAGAAAGATGGCACCACCTTCATAATAAAGGTCGGGGTCAGCCAGGGTGATCGTGCCGCCCAGTGGTGCTAGCAGATCCGTTCCAGTGGCAACCGCCATGTCGAGGCCGCGATGCACGCTGACCTTGGTACAGGATGCGCCGGTCGCCTTGGAAGTGCCGGAATAATGCCGCTTGGGACCGAACGGGCTGGAGAATGGCCCGCTTGCTGGTTTGGCAAAATAGATGGCATCGACGGTTGGCGCTTCATATCGCGCAAAACCGGCTGCCTTGGTTTCCCAGGACCGCGCAGCATGAGCTTTTTGATCTTCGGTGCGCGCATCCACCTTGTCGCAATCAAGCCCTGAGAGATAACGGATCTCATCAGTGCGCGGCTCGACCTGTATATCGAAATCACGCATTGCGCCTGCGTCGCTGTCGATCGAGATCCGCAAGCCTTCGGGTTCACTGGTTTCTATACCAATGGCGGCGATGCCGCTGGCATCCATATGCGTGACCAGTTCGGCATTCTTGTAGACTGATGCGCCCGCAGGGCCCGTGCAGACCACAAGCCCCCCCTGTTTGACCTGTGCGGGACAGCTGGCCTGCATTGTCACGGGCATGTCGACGTCCGTAACAGGCACGATAGGCGCTTTCGGGCTCGGCGCGGATGGCGCAGCCTGAGCCATGGCCATGAAGCCCGATATGGCGAATGTCAGGAATACGGATCTAGCGATCATGTCAGCCCGGCTCCGTCAAACGGTTGAAGATCAATCAGCCCTGCCGTTCCGGCGCTTCCACTGGGTGAAAGCCGCTTCGGCATCGAAATAGGCCTCCTGCGAATCCACGCACCAATAGCGCAGATCCTCAAGCGGGATCTTTTTCTGCGTCACGGCGCAGATCACGAAGTGGCCGGGTTTGATCACATCAAAATCGGCATCGAGATATTGAAGACGGGCCTCTCCGGGCGCGCCTACTCCAGTCAGCATGCTCATGGCTCCCTTCATGCCGCATGTTCACGGCGAAATTATGAGGTCGGTGCGATCCTCATTGCATCATAAAACCATCTGGTCCAGCAAGGTCTGTCAGCTAGCTAGAAAAGACTACCCTGCCCGCCGCTATCCTTTGGCGATACAATACGGGGTCGGCTCGGCGGCGCGGATGCCTCGGCTGTTTCTTCCGGCTCTGGCGTTGGGTTGGCTGAAGGTGGGGTTCCAGAACCCGTACCCCGGCGCACCACAATGCGCGGCTTGGCCGTCGGATCGATCGCGTCTGCCGTGACGCGCTGCTCGTCATCTGCAAATTGCAGTTTCAGGCGCTCACCGCTTTCGACATCAGCCGCGCGGCGCACCAGTTCGCCGGTCATCTTCTGCACAATCACGAAACCACGAGCGAGCACATTCTCATGCGACACGGAAGACAACAGTCGCGTTTGAGCATCAAGCAATTGTCGGCGGCGCCGTATGGAGCGGTTCATGGCGGATGTGACCTGAACGAAGACAGCGTCCAGCCTCTCGCTCTGGCGGTTGAGACGCTTGCGCGGATCGCGCAGGGAATAACGTCGCTGGACACTGGCCAGTCGGCTGCCTGCATCCGAGACCATGCGTTTCATGGCCACGCCGGTGCGCATGAAGGCTGTATCCACCTGTGTGCGGCGGCGGATGATTTCACGTTGCAAGGCAATGGGCTGAAGCCGGGCTTCGGCCTTGTCCAGACGGCGGCGATGGCGATTGACCGCAGCCTGAAGGCCCATACCGAGTTTTTCGGTTGCATAGTCCAGTCGCTGGCGCGGTGATTGGACGATGCTTTCCGGCCTGGGCATGCGTGCCGATGCCGCCCGCAAGCGCATCTGGCTGGTTTCCACGGCGCGAGAGAGTGACTTGCGAGACCGATATCCCAGCATTTCCACACGCTCGAACAGCTCTGCACGTACTGGCACAGCGATTTCGGCGGCACCTGTTGGCGTGGGTGCACGGCGGTCGGATACATAGTCGATCAGCGTGGTGTCTGTTTCGTGCCCTACAGCCGAAATGATCGGTATCTCGCTTTCAGAGACGGCTCGAATGATCAGTTCGTCATTGAACGGCCAGAGATCCTCGACCGATCCGCCGCCGCGCGCCACGATGATCAGATCCGGGCGGATGATCTTGCGTGATTTGGGGGAAATATCGTTGAAGCCACGTATCCCCTGCGAGACCTGCTCGGCAGCATATTCGCCTTGCACCAAGGCCGGCCAGATATAGACCGTCACCGGAAAACGCTCACGGATACGGTGCAGGATATCGCGGATCACGGCGCCTGTCGGGCTGGTTACCACGCCGATGGTCTGCGGCAGGAATGGAAGCGGTTGCTTGCGGCTTTCGTCAAACAGGCCTTCGGCGGCGAACTTCTTCTTGCGCTCTTCCAGCAGTGCCATCAATGCACCGACACCCGCCGGCTTCATGCGATCTGCGATCAGCTGGTAGTTGGAGCGGCCCGGATAGGTCGACAGCTTGCCTTCGGCGACGACCTCCAGCCCCTCTTCCGGGCGAAAGCCCAGGCGCGAGACAGACCCTTTCCACATGATCGTGTTCAAAACGGCCTTGTCGTCCTTGAGGTCGCAATACATGTGGCCGGACTTGGCGATGGTCACCCGGCCCAGCTCACCGCGCACGCGCACATAGGAATAGGCGTCTTCCACCGTCCGCTTCAGACGATTGGAGAGTTCGGAAACGGACATTTCCGGGGCGTTGGAACCGCTATCGGCAGGCACGTCAGAAGCACCGGGATCAAGAGGCGGCGCACTGGCGGAATCGATCATATGAGACATAGGTCCTCAGATAGCGTCTACAGCGCTCAGATCAAAGCTCGTTCGAGATTGAACGCGACATTTCCACTGTCTGGCTGAGACGCACGAGTTCAAATCCACCCCGGACTTCATCAAGATCATGTGTAATCGACCAGCCGCCCACTATGCGTGACAGGTCTTCATCCACCTCTCCGGCATAATCAATGGGATATTGGTGCAGATCCGGCAGGTCATCATAGATCTTGAGAAAATCGATCATGCCTCCCTCACGTTGACCATCGATGATGGATGTCAGCTCGATCAGCTCATTGTTCACAAAGGAGTTGGGCTCCAGCGTGGTGCCGGTGATCTTGCCGTCAGTATCGAGGATCACGGCGCTGAACGGCACGGTCGCAGGGATGTGCAGTTCTGTTGACATGTACCAATAACGCCCGGACCAGAGGCCGGACAGCGATTCCGTTCGTGTAGCCTGAGCGCCCATGCTACCCAGCTCCCGTGTTGTTCATTTCACAGTTCATGGTGAGCCTACTCCAAACATTCGCGTCCGTCTGCCCTCAGCCCTACAGGTTTGATGTCAATTTTGTCATCTGTCATCCATCTGCGCGACATTGAATTCGGGTGCACATGTAAAAGCGGTTATGATAGCACTTTTACCCAGGGGTCAGCACAGGGACATTCATATCATGACCAAATCCATGATTTTCGCGGCATTCAGCACGGCCAGCCTTCTGGCGCTGGCGGGATGTCATTCATCTGGCCATGAAGATGCGCCCGCAGATGCGATGATTGAAGAGGTCGCGATTGCGCCAATGGATGACACCGAAATGCCGGCTGAACCTGTGAGCGAGCCAATTTTCGATCCAGTCGCGGAAGCTGCACCTGAACAGGACATCGTATCGACCTGCCCCGTCATGGATTCGCGCAACTGGAAAGCCTGGATCTCGCCGTCACCCGAGAGCGACACAATCGGCACACTGCATGTGACCGGTCAGGTCCAGCTGCCCAAGCCGGGCTATGGCGAGACATGGACTTTGGGCATTTCAGATCGCTCGATGATGCCACGCCAGTTTCTCGATCTCGACCTGTCAGAGCCCGAAGGCATGGTCATGCAGGTCGTCACCTGGCGGCAGGTGAGCTTCTCAACGCCTGCAATATCCGAGATCTACAACGCAATCATCATCAATTGCGGCGGTGACGTGCTGGAAACCATCAACTCGNCTGAGCCTGAAGACTAACCGGCCAACTTCTCCGCCAGCGCATTTGCATAGCCTGTGATATCACCCGCACCGAGGCAGACGACCATTGCGCCGGGTTCGGCAAGATCACGGATCGCATCAGCCAGATTGTCGAGGCTGTCGAGCGTGCGGGCATCCTTGTGGCCGTGGTGGATGATCGACTTGACCAGATGCTCGCTGTCAATGCCGGGAATGGGTGTCTCGCCCGCTTCATAAACGGGCGGGATCAGCACGGTATCGGCCTTGTCGAAACAGGTTGAGAAATCTCCGAACAGATCCTTCAGCCGTGAATAGCGGTGTGGCTGGGCCACGGCGATGATCTGACCCTGCCCCTGCATGGCGCGCGCAGCCTTGAGCACGGCCTGGATCTCGACCGGGTGGTGGCCATAGTCATCAATGATACGAATGACCGGCTGGCCCTTGATCTTTTCCCACGTCCCGGCTGGGGTGAAGCGACGTTTCACACCGCCAAATCCGGCGAGACCTGTGCGTATCTGCTCATCGCTCGCGCCCAGTTCCAGCGCCACGGTGACAGCGGCCAGCGCATTTTGCACATTGTGATCGCCCGCCATTGGCAGGGTCACACCCTCAATCAGGCGCGGCGTGGCAGACCCCGGACGCCGCAGGGCAATATCAAAATGAGCGCCCTCCAGATCAGTCTGAAGATTGATCGCGCGCACATCGGCCTGACGGTTGAAGCCATAGGTGATGCGGCGACGGTCTGTCACGCGGGCTGCCAGAGCCTGCACCTCCGGATGATCGGTGCACAGCACGGCAAAGCCATAAAACGGGATGTTCTCAACGAATGTATCAAACGCCGCCCGCAGATTTTCCATGGTGCCGTAATGCTCCATGTGCTCCGGGTCGATATTGGTGACGATGGCTGCCGTGGGTGACAGCTTGGTGAAGGTGCCGTCGGACTCGTCGGACTCCACAACCATCCAGTCGCCCGCGCCTGCCTTGGCATTGGAACCATAGGCATTGACGATACCGCCATTGATCACGGTCGGGTCCAGATCGGCAGCGTCCAGCAAGGCTGCGACCATTGAGGTCGTCGTGGTCTTGCCATGTGTTCCGGCCACGCAGACCGTCCATTTCAGGCGCACCAGCTCTGCCAGCATATTGGCGCGCCGCACGACGGGCGTACCGGCAAGCCGGGCGGCATCAACCTCAGGATTGCCCGCCTTGATCGCTGAGGAGATGATCACCGCCCCGGCCCCTTCGACATTATCTGCCGCATGGCCGATGAAGATTTCCGCGCCCTTGGCCCGCAGGCGATCAAGATTGGGCCCGTCTCGCATGTCAGAGCCTTGCACCTGATATCCCATTGTCAGCATGATCTCGGCGATGCCGGACATGCCAATGCCGCCGATCCCAACAAGGTGAGCGGGGCCGAGATCGAAGGGGGATGGGTTCTTGCTCATGATTTGCGTCCTTATGTGGTCGCTACTGATTTCACGCCTGCAGCCGATTCGGCAAGATCCGCCAATTCGCCCGCCGCGTCACCCGGTGCAAGTCTGTGGGCTGCGGCGGCGCGCTCGGCAAGCCCGCCATTCGGGCCGAGTCTTTCTTCCAGCAAATCGTTCAGACGCTCGACGGAAAAGTCTGCTTCCAGAATGACATCAGCGCCACCGGCCGCTTCGAGCGCTTCGGCATTTGCGCGCTGGTGATCATCCATGGCAATGCCCAGCGGGATCAGGATGGAGGGGCGCCCGGTCACGCAAAGTTCTGTCACCGTGCCAGCGCCAGACCGCGCAATGACCAGATGCGCGCGCGACAATCGCTCATGCATGTCTGAAAAGAAGGGCTGCACGAGACATTCAACGCCAGCCTTGGCATAGATTGTCTTTACACGATCAACCTGATCCTCGCGTGCCTGCTGGACCACCATCAGGCGACGGCGCATGACCGGGCTCAACTGAATGATCGCTTCGGGTACGACCTCGCCAAACAGCTTGGTGCCCTGCGAACCGCCGGTCACCAGAATGTTGATCATGCCGCCATCCTGCAACTGCGGATAGGCACGGTCGCGCACCTGCTTGATCGGCACCCGCACGGGGTTTCCCACCACGCACTTGCGCTTGGTTGCCGAAGCGGGCAGCCGGTCCAGTCTTTCAAATCCGCAAGCAACATAGCGTGCGGCACTGGAGAAGACGCGGTTCACCCGTCCCAGGACGGCGTTTTGTTCGTGAATAATGATGGGCACTTTCATGCCGCGTGCGGCCCAAAGTGTCGGAAAGCTGGGATAGCCACCAAAACCGACGGCCAGTGCCGGGCGGTCTGTCTTCATCTTCTTCTTTGCAGCGTTGGACCCGGCGTGAATGCGCATCAGTGCCGCCAATACCTTGTCGGGCCGCTTGGAGCCCACCGAGGCGGCAGGCACCTGCTCGATCCATTCAGCCGGGAAATTATCAGCATATCTAAGGCCACGCGCATCGGTGACCAGGCCAACACGCCAGCCACGCGCGGTCATCTCCGTCGCAAAGGCTTGCGCGGGAAACATATGCCCGCCAGTGCCACCAGCAGCGATGACCACATGTGGCTTTTCGATTGTGTCAGTTCTGGCCTTCGTCATGTCGTCAAGAAATGTCTCATGGATACATCAGGTCGTCGACGGGTCAGCGCGAGTGCGAGCCCAAGTGTCAACGCGGATCCAATGAGAGAAGAACCTCCATATGAGATAAATGGCAAAGTCATCCCCTTATTGGGTATGAGCGACACGTTTACCCCGATATTTATGGCGGCTTGAAGACCAAACAATGCGAAAAGTCCAACGCCAGCTGATCTTGCATAGGGATCAGGGTGGTTGGAGGACGAAATCATCCCGCGCATGGCAACGACAGCGAACACCAGGATCAGCGCGAAACAGACGATCAGCCCATATTCCTCGCCGATCACTGAATAGATGAAATCCGTATGCGCATCCGGCAGGCGGGCCTTGACCTCTCCCTCCCCGATACCTGCACCGAGCAGGCCGCCGCGCTCCAGCGCCTCGCGGGCCTTGTCGACCTGATAGGTGTCATATTGCGCTGGATTGAGGAAGGAGTTCACCCGATAGCGCACATGCGGCAACAGCATGTAGAGCCCGACGGAAACCGACAGCATTCCCCCGATCATGGATACGAACCACAAAAGGGACATGCCAGAGACGAAAAACACGATCATGAAGCCTGCCGTCAGAAGAATGGACTGGCCAACATCTGGCTGCATCAATAACAGGCCGACAGTTGCGGCATAAAAGGCCAGCGTCATCACTGCCCAGGGTATGCGTGGGAACCGCTCGCGCTGAGCCAGCAACCATGCGGTCAGCACGATCAGCGAGGGTTTCACGAGTTCGGAAGGCTGAAACGTAAATCCGGCCAATCTGATCCAGCGCTGTGCGCCCTTGGCCTCATGGCCGACCAGCAACACCACGGCCATCATCATGAACGCCCCGAAAAACACGACTGCTGCTACCCGGCGGGCCCAGGCAGGCGACAGGATCGAAGCCCCGATCATGATCGCTGTTGCAGCCAGCGCGAAAAAGGCCTGACGATAGACATAGTAATAAGGAGACTGATTGATCCGTTCTGCTGCTGCCGGGCTGGCCGCCAAAGAGGTCAGCAATCCAACGGCGAGCAAGATCAGAAGACAGGTCAGCATTGTCTTGTCGACTGTGCGCCACCACTCGGCGACAGGCGAAACATCAGACCGCGCAAAGCCGCTCAACAGAGTGCCCTCCTCGAAATCGTCCCCATTTCAGGGATCAGGCCAGCGCCCGCAAGGCTCCGCGCGTGGACACATCCAGCGCCTTCACCAGCGCCTTGAAGGTATCTCCGCGTGCTTCAAAATCACGGAACTGGTCAAAGCTCGCACAGGCGGGCGAAAACAAGACGACCGGGTCCGGATCTCCGCTTTCGCAAGCCTGATCATAAGCAGCACGTACCGCTACATCCAGCGTGCCGCAGACCTCAAGATCCACCTCACCCTCAAGGCGACGTGCAAATTCCTTCGCGGCTTCACCGATCAGGAACGCCTTTCCGATCAGCGGGAAATATTCCGCCATGCCTTCAAGCCCATCATCCTTGGGACGACCGCCGACGATCCAGTAGGCATTGGGATAGGCCTTGATAGCCTGTTCAGCTGCCTGCGCATTGGTAGCCTTGGAATCATTGATGAAGGTCACGCCGCCAATCGTGCAGACCGATTCAAGCCGGTGGGGCAGACCCGGGAAACTTGCCATTGCACGCATGATATCCTGCGGCGCAACGCCCAGAGCCTGACAGGCCGCATAGGCCGCGGCTGCATTCTGGTGATTATGTGAGCCGGGCAGCGCGCGTGCTGCGGACATGTCGAAGGATTCAGCCACGCGCCCGGCGCGACAGTCAGACAGCTTGTTGTTCAGCACAGACACACCGCGCCCAAGTGCGAATTCCGACGAGATCGGCATGACACGGGACATTTTCTGCGCTGCCAGCTTGGTACAGATCAGCTGGCTGTAGAGATCGTCCACACCGATGACTGCGGTGTCGTCGGCTGTCTGGTTGTCAAAGATCTGTTTCTTGGCCGCGACATATCCTTCCATGCCGCCATGACGGTCCAGATGGTCCGCAGACACATTCAGGAAAACCGCCACATCGCAGCGTAGTGTCTCGACCAAATCAAGCTGGTAGGAGGATAGTTCAAGCACATAGATGGAATTGCCGGTCAGCGCCTCAAGGTCGAGGACGCCCACACCGATATTTCCGCCCACGCGCACATCCTTGCCCGCTTCCTTCAGGATGTGTCCGATAAGCGCCGTCGTCGTGGATTTTCCGTTCGTGCCGGTGACACCGACAATCCGGGGACGGGCATGTTCCGGCAGATCGCCGACAGCACGCGCGAACAATTCCATGTCACCGATCACCGGAACATCGACCATCTGGGCCATCTTGACCACGCGGTGAGGTTCGGGGAAGCGATAGGGAACGCCGGGCGAAAGCACCAGCGCCGCGAAATTCTGCCAGTCCATCTTGTTGATGTCGCGGATGGTCACGCCTGCTTCGGCTGCCTTTTCACGCGTGGCTTCATTATCATCCCAGGCATGCACTTTCGCGCCGCCCTTCATCAGGGCACGCGCAGCGGAAACACCGGTCCGACCAAGGCCGAACACCGCAACTTCCATACCTGCATATGACGTGACGGGGATCATTCGGGGCTCACCTCAATTTCAGCGTGGCTAGGCCCGCCAGGGCGAACAATGCGGAGAGGATCCAGAACCGCACGACAACGCGGGTTTCCGGCCAACCGTCTTTCTGGAAATGGTGATGAAGCGGTGCCATCTTGAAGATCCGCTTGCCCTCACCCGTCAGCTTGCGTGTAATCTTGAACCAGCCGATCTGTAGCATCACTGACATCGCCTCGAGCACAAACAGGAAGCCGATCACGACCAGCGCAAATTCGTGCTTCACCGCGACGGCGACGACACCGAGCATGCCGCCCAGACCCAGCGATCCGGTATCACCCATGAACACTTTTGCGGGGAATGTATTGTACCACAGGAAACCCATGCCAGCGCCCATCAGGGCCGACAGCACCACTGCCAGTTCACCAGCACCCGGCGTAAACTGGATGCCCAGATATTCTGCGAACACGAAGTTTCCGGTGAGATAGGCGATGAAGGCATAGGCCATACCGGCGAAGATTGTCGGCACGATCGCCAGACCATCCAGACCATCGGTAAAGTTCACGGCATTGGCAGCCCCGACGATGACCAGCATGCCGAAGGCGATGAAACCAAAGCCCAGTGGCAGGAAATAGTCATTCACAAACGGTATCGCGACACCACCGGCAAAGCTTTGCGGATTGGGCGCAACCGATGTGGCAGGGGCAAGCTGGGCGATCATTTCCGCCAGCGGGTTCAGCGCGCCCCATTCAGCGTGACCCAATGGCGTGTGAGCACCGTGCAATCCCATGATGAATGCACAGGCGACCCCGGCCACCAGAAACTCCACACCAAGCCGCGCACCTGCCGACACTCCATCCGTGGATTGCTTCGTGACCTTCGCATAGTCATCCAGAAAGCCGAGCATAGCGAAGCAGACCGTGACGAACATCACTGTCCAGACATAGGGATTGTGAAGGTCGGCCCATAACAGGGTGGATACGAACAGCCCGATCCAGATCAGGAAGCCGCCCATGGTTGGCGTGCCCTGCTTGGACATCTGCGCTTCGAGGGAAAGATCGCGGATCGGCTGGCCCTTGCCCTGACGGGCGCGCAGCCAGTTGATCAGCGGCTCACCAATGAGCGCACAGATCAGGAATGCCGTCGCAAGCGCACCGCCAGATCGGAACGTGATGTAGCTGAACAGATTCAGAACGCTGTACTGCTCAGCCAGAGGCGCGAGATATTCGTATAGCATCTATACGCCCCTTTTCTGTTTATGCGTGTTCATCATCAGCCCTTCGGCCTCGTCGCTCAATTCACGCAAGGCTTTTCCAACACGGGCTATTCCGGACGCATTCGAGCCTTTGATCAAGACAACATCGCCCGGCATTAACACTTCTTTAACCAATTTAATTGCGGCTTCAGCAGTTGACGCAGCTGACACCCCCGGTTCGTTCTCCTCAGAGTTGAGTTTTTCCACAAGCGGAGTCATGCCGGCACCCGCCAGAATAGCGATAACGGCTCCAGATTCCCTTATGGGGGTTGCAAGCTCAGCGTGTAATTTGTCCGCATCCGGTCCCAGTTCACGCATTTCACCGAGAACTGCGATTCGGCGTCCACTGCGCTTTGAAAGCGCCGCGAGACCTGCGCGCATACTCTCCGGATTGGCGTTATAGGCATCATCCAGCAAGACATATTGACCACCACCCGGCAGGGTCAGTGTCTCGGCCGCCCCACGTCCCGGAGGCGGCTTGTAACCGGCCAATGCATCAGCGGCTTGTGCGGCGCTCAACCCGGACAGGCGACCGACCAGCAATGCCAGCACCGCATTGAGGCCCCAATGTTCGCCCACGGCATCCAGTGAGAATTTCACCTTGTCGCCAAGAATATCGGCTTCACCCATGGAGGCGTCACCCTTGGCCTCAAACGACAAGAGACGTGCATCAGCACCGCTGTCGGACAGACCGAAAGAGAGCAGCTGCGCAGATGGCTGCAGGTCAAAGGCCCGCGCCTTCATATAGTCGAAAAATGCATCACCGCGCGGCAGGATCGCGATGCCGCCCTGTTCCAGCCCGGCAAATATGTCGGACTTTTCATCCGCCACCGCATCAATCGAGCCCATGCCCTCCAGATGCGCACCGGCAATACGTGTCACCATTGCGATCTGTGGACACACCATCCTGGATCGCGGCGCAATTTCACCCGGTGTGTTCATGCCGATCTCGAAGATGGCGCGCTGGGTGTCGCGTGGCATGCGAGCCAGTGTAAGCGGCACGCCCCAGTGATTGTTGAAGCTCTTGACGTTCCAGTGGGCAGGCCCCGCCGCGCGGAAGATCTGCGCGATCATTTCCTTGATCGAGGTCTTGCCAACCGATCCAGTGATCGCCGCATGCACAGCGGAAGAGCGCGCTCGCGCAGCAAGGCCGAGCGCTTCCAGTCCCTTCAAAGTGTCACCAACCTTCAGGACCGGCTGGCCTTCGATATCGCGGGAGACCAAGGCCGATGATGCACCGCCCTTGAAGGCTGCATCGACAAAATCATGGCCATCACGTTCCGCCTTGAGCGCGACGAACATGTCGCCCGGCTTGATCTCGCGCGTGTCGATACACATGCCTGAGACCGACCAGTCGCCAGTCACTGTGCCGCCTGTTGCGGCAGCTGCTTCCGAAGCTGTCCAGAGAGGGGTTTCAGACATGCAACCTCCCCGCCTTGCGGTCTGCGAGGGCCTGTTGGGCAACATCATGATCAGAGAATGGGTGGGTTTCACCCTTGATGATCTGGCCGGTCTCATGCCCCTTGCCAGCGATCACCAGTGCATCGCCCTTTTTCAGGCGCGCCACGCCTGCACGGATAGCNGCTTCCCGGTCGCCGATTTCTTCAGCTCCGGCGCAGGCTTCGATGATGGCCTTGCGAATGCTGGCGGGGTCTTCCGATCGCGGATTGTCGTCGGTGACGATGATCTCGTCGGCAAATTTCTGCGCGATCTCGCCCATCATCGGACGCTTGAAGGGATCACGGTCGCCGCCGCATCCAAAGACGCAGATGACACGGCCCGCAGCATGTGGACGCACAGCCCGTAGCAGTGTCGCAAGGCCATCAGGCGTGTGTGCATAATCCACGAATACGCCTGCGCCTTCATCGGTATCACCGACCAGTTCAAGACGCCCCTTCACACCTTTCAGTGTAGCCATGGCGGCAAAGACCGCCTCGGCGTCAGCACCCAGCGAGAGTGCAAGCCCGGCGGCGGCAAGTGCGTTCAATGCCTGGAACTCACCGATCAAGGGCAGCTGGACAATGGTTTCCTTGTCACCTTCAGGTGTTTCCCATTGCAGGCGCAGTTCCTGGCCGGTGGCACGCGGTGTGATCTCGTCGATCCAGAGGTGGTCACCCTTCCAGCCAAAGGTGAACGGCTTGAGGCCGGCCTTTAGCGCGACCTTCTCGACAATCTCGCGCTCGGGGCTGTCTGCATTGATCACCGCAGGTGCACCAGTAGGCAGCAATTCGGAGAACAGCTTCAGCTTGGCATTGCGATAGTCCTCGAAATCCTTGTGATAATCGAGGTGATCCTGGGTAAGATTGGTGAACGCACCCGCCGCCAGTTTCACCCCATGAAGGCGGTATTGCGCCAGACCGTGAGACGAGGCTTCCATGGCGCAATGGGTGACACCTTCATTGGCCAGGATTGCAAGTGTTGACTGGATGGAGACAGGGTCCGGTGTGGTGTGACCCAGATCAACGGCCCCATTGGGCGTGATAACCCCGAGCGTTCCCATGGAAGCCGCGGACAGGCCGCAATGACGCCAGATCTGGCGCAGAAAATCGACCGATGATGACTTGCCGTTCGTGCCTGTGATAGCAACCATGGTTTCAGGTTGGCGCTGATAGAATGCCGCCGCAGCCAGCGCGAGCGTGTGTCGTGGTTCAGCGGTGCGGATCACCGGCACAGACCATTGCCCCTCACGGTCATCCGGCCGCTCATCGGTGAGGATCGCAACAGCGCCCTGGCTGATGGCCTTGTCGATGAAGTTACGGCCATCAACAGCCACGCCCTGCAAGGCGGCGAACACAAAACCAGGTGCGATCTTGCGACTGTCGGCTGTCAGGCCCGTCACTTCAATGGCGGGTGCACCGGGGATCAGCTGGTCGAGCGTCATAGCTCCCTCCTGTCTGAAACTGAGCGCATCTCGCCACGCAGACTGCTTTTGTCGTCGATCAGTTCTTTTTCGTCCCTGAACACAGGAGAAACACCAAGCATGGGCGCAATGCGCGCAATAAGACGCCCGGCAACCGGCGCGGCATTGAACGCCGCAGACCGACCTTCACCCGGACGCGCGAGAGGCTCATCCAGCGTGATCAAAACGACATATTCAGGGCGAGAGGCCGGAAAAATCGCCGCAAAGGTCGTCATATTCCTGTCAGCGGCATATCCGCCGGGAATCGGCTTCTCGGCTGTTCCGGTCTTGCCCGCCACTTCGTACCCATAGACATCAGCGCGCTGTCCGGTGCCTTCGGTCACAACCTTGCGCATCATCTCTGTCACAACACGCGCTGTCGGTGCAGACATCACACGCTGGGGCACCACTTCGTCAAAGGGATCGGGCTCGACAATGTGCAGAGGCGGCATCTCGCCGTTATTGGCAAAAGCGGTATAGGCATGCGCCAGCGAAAGCGGCGAGACGGCCAGTCCGTGCCCATAGGAAATGGTGGCTGAAGCGATTGGCGTCCACTCGGCTGGCAAGAGCGGGTGAGCGACACCGGGATAGGCGATATCGGGTTTGTCGAGCAGGCCAAGTTCCTGCAGGAAAGCGCGCTGTCGGCGCTCGCCCACCAGCTCCGCGATCTTCACCGTGCCGATATTGGAAGAATGCGCGATGACATCCGTCACGCTCGCCTTGTCGCCTTCAATGGGGTGATCATCCTTGACCACCATCGTGCCGATGTGAAGCGGCTCTGACACATCAAACACATCAGCGGGATGCAGCACACCGGCATCGAGCGCGGACGCAATTGTCAGCGGCTTGAACACGGACCCCAGCTCATAGACGGCACCGATGGCGCGATTGAGACGCGCGGTTTCATCGGAATCCGCAGGCGTGTTGGGGTCCAGCGCAGGCCAGGATGCAATGGCGCGCACCGCACCCGTCTTTGCCTCGATGACAACGCCCGCACCACCCTTGATATCAAACGCTCCAGCGGCGAATTGAAGCTCGTCCTCCAGCGCATATTGGACACCGGAATCGATGGTCAAGCGCAAGGGCTCCGCACCTTCGGTCAACTGATCATTGAAGCCATATTCAACACCTGCAATGCCCTTGAGATCTATATTCGCATAACCGATGAGANGGCCCGCCAGTGATCCGGCCGGATAGATGCGCTGAACCTCGCGGCGAAATTCCAGACCTTCCATACCCAGCGCATAAACAGCCTGACGTTCGCGCGGGGAGACCTTGCGGCGCAGCCATACAAATTCACGCCTGCGATCAGACAAGAGTGCCGTGAGGTGTTCATGATCCATATCCGGAAAGACGGTCAGCAACCCCTTGGCGACGTCCTCTGCATCCCACATCGCCCGTGGATTTGCAGCCAGGCTGTCAAAGGCCAGCGACCCGGCAAGCAGTTCGCCTTTCCTGTCCTGGATCTCGGCACGTTTTTCAGCTTTCACCGCAGCCGAGACGGCGCGTCTCGGTTCAGGCGCCGCCCCCATCGCCACCATGGAGGCGCGGAATGTGACCAGCACAAATACCATACCAACCGCAACAGCCACGCAGCGCGCGCGGATGGAAGACCATCCTTCAGCATCGATATGCTTCAAGGCACGGATCATTGCTGACCCCCTTCGGCATTGCCGTCGGATTGCGTATCAGCAGCAGCCATTCGCGCAGCAAGTTCGGAAGGCGAGACGATCTGTTCCGGGCGAATTGGCCCCATGCCCAGCTCTTCGCTGGCGATTTCATCGAGGCGCTTTTCGCGGGAGAGATGCTTGAGCTCATTGCGCAGTACGGACACTTCCTCGCGCAGATCAACCAGCCTGGTTTCCAGCTCTGCAATCGCGGTTTCGGATTTGCTCGCGCCAAGCTTGGCCCGGTAGACGGACACCGCCAGCAGCAGGATTGCGATGAAGGAGAGTGCAAACAAGCGCTTCAAGACATCATCCCTTCCAGATCGGAAAGGCGCGGCAATCGGCTGGTATAGCCGTCAGCCTCACCCCAGGCGGGTGCATCCGTGCGAATGGCATAGCGAAGGCGCGACGACCGCGCGCGCGGATTGATCGCGGTTTCCTCATCTGTAGGTTCGATGGAACGACGGGCGATCAATTCGAAACTCGGGGCCGCGCCGCGCTGGGCTTCTGGCGCGTGACGTGATCCGCCGCCAGCATTTCCGGACCGCTCACGCAGGAAATGCTTGACGATACGGTCCTCCAGCGAATGGAACGACACAACCACAATACGCCCGCCCGGCCGGATGACATCTTCAGCCGCCGACAATCCGGCAACCAGCTCGCCCAGTTCGTCATTCACATAAAGGCGCAGGGCCTGGAATGCGCGTGTTGCGGGATGGGTGCGCTTGCCCTGACGCCCGCCCACGGTTGACTCAATCAGTCCGGCCAGATCCAGCGTCGTGGAAAACGGCGTGTCTGCCCGGCGTGCCACGATCGCCTTAGCGATACGGCGCGATGCAGGCTCTTCACCCAGAAAATGGAAGATGGCGGACAACTGCTTTTCCTCAAGCAGGTTCACGGCATCAGCCGCCGACGGGCCGGATTTTTCCATCCGCATGTCCAGCGGGCCGTCTCGCATGAAGGAAAAGCCGCGCTCGGCCTGGTCAATCTGGAAGGAGGACACGCCAAGATCGAGCATCACACCATCCACATGCTCGTGGCCATTGGCGCGCGCCGCCAGATGCAGTTCGGAAAACCGCCCCGGGGCCGGGCGAAGTCGCGCATCCTTACCGGCATGCTCCCACGCCCGGGCCTGAGCATCTGGATCGCGGTCAATCGCAATGATCTTGCAATCAGCCACGGCAAGCACGGCCCGCGAATATCCGCCGCCGCCATATGTGCCATCGATATAGACACCCTTGTCGACCGGCGCGAGCGCCTCGACAACCTGCTCGAGAAGCACGGGGACATGTGCAGAACCGGAAGGCGTATCCGTCATGACGAGACCTCCCCGAAATCATGCATGACACTGTTGAATGTGTCGATCAGGTCGAGAGATTCGCCCGCAAGGTCGACCATGTCGCGCGCCATCGATTCGTGATCCTTCACGGACCAGATTTCGAAGCGGTCACCCAGTCCAACAAACTTCACATCATCAGTGATATCAGCAAATTCCTTGAAGTCCTTGTGCAGAACAATACGGCCACCGCCGCCCGCATCGAAGGTGAACTCCTTACACTGGCCAAGGAGGCCATATTCCAGTGCGCGCCGGCGCGGATCCATCGGCTTGAGACGGCTGATCGCCTTCTGGTAATTCACGATAAGATCGCGCCCGCCGCCCTCAAGGCAGCGTTTGGTCTTATCTATGGATGGCCAGATGAACACGCTGTCGTCGCCCCCAAGGACCTTGCGAAATGCAGCCGGTACCGACACGCGACTCTTTCCATCGACTTTGCTGTCATAGGTGGAAAGAAACATGCCCTGAAGACTGCCCCGCTAAAGGTTGAAAACAAAAAACGAATACGCCCCGACACACCCCCTGAAGGGAGGTGCTTACGCCGTCCCCGGGAGCAACAGCCTAAGCCCCGAAGACAGATATGGGATATCATGGGAAATCAGGGAACGCCAAGTCCCATCAACCAAGTGTTAATCTTTAAGATCGGAACATTCGGGTAACAAAAGAGAACATAACAGAAAAACCTGTACACTCTTTTGGGGAATATATGTGGATAACTCGGAGCGAACCGCCCACTTACAGTCGTGTGAGATTTAAGGATTTGTAATCATCGGGACAATTTTAGATGGTTCCAGGTTACAATCATCACTCCATATAACCATATATTGTATTACATTGGCAATTACATGCCCATATCTGGTAATATTGGTGTAAAGCTGTGAATCGGCAAATGCGATCGCATCAGCTCGCTGTCCCAGATTTTCCCAGAGGAATCCAATGATGACCAGATTTTTGCAGTTCAAACTCTGGAAGCAGCGGTGTGCATAAAAAATACGCAGGTCAGGCGGCCTGTAAGCCGGGTTCTGTACACAGCCTTGCAGCTGCGTGACGACCATTCATCTGGGACGCATCTCGCGATACGCCTCATGCGACCAACCCGGATAGCTTGCAAAGGCGCAAGTGGGCCATAAAGACCCATCCATCCCTATTCGGTCTTGCTCCAGGCGGGGCTTGCCGTGCCGTCCCTGTCGCCAGGTCCGCGGTGCGCTCTTACCGCACCCTTTCACCCTTACCCCGGAACGAATCCGGGGCGGTTTGCTTTCTGTGGCGCTTTCCCTCGGGTTTCCCCGGGCGGGCGTTACCCGCCGCCTTGCCTCTGTGGAGCCCGGACTTTCCTCTGGTGATACAAGATCACCAGCAGCCGCCCAGCCGCCTGACAATGAGCGCTATAGCAATGAAGTGTGGCGATGACGAGCCCGGATCGCTATTGCGCATATAAAGCCTGTACCGCACCGATTAGCTGGCGCGTTTCGATATTGGCCCGGCCGGTAGGTGCCGCCGGACACCAACGCCTCTGAAAGGCTGTCACGGCCTGCTCACGCGTGACCCCACCTGCATCATCAAAATCATATCCAATGGCCACAAGCGCATCGGGATATCTGCCGCGCGACAGGGCGTCTTGCGCCAATGCCACATCCAGATCGGGATATAGCCCGACCCCGGCATCTGCCAGGCGCCGCCACGGAAACCGCTCGCCGGGATCCTCCTTGCGATTGGGTGCCATGTCGGAATGGCCGATGATATTGCCTGCGGGGATGTCGTGCCGTGCGATGATATCCCGCGAGAGCGCAATCACGGCATCTATCTGTTCGCGCGGAAAGGCAGGCAGGCCGAATTCATGGCCGCCATTGACGATCTCGATACCGATGGAGCGTGAATTGATATCCTTGCGTCCGGCCCAGCTACCCTTTCCGGCATGCCAGGCCCTGAAATGCTCAGGCACCAGCCGGTAGATCGTTCCATCTTTCATCACCAGATAATGAGACGAAACACCCGAGCCCGCCCGGCTGAGCTGGCGCCGGGCCCCTTCACCCGTCTGCATGCCGGTATAATGCAAGACCAGCATGTCTATCTGTTCACGGCGCTGGCTGTAATTTGTGCCGGGAAATTCTGTGATTTGCAGAATATGTGGCGGTTGAAAAGCAGCCATTGCATCATAGCCCGGCTGCACGGCGTCAAATTCTGCGCAGCTTGGCACCGTTTGCACACTGGAACATCCAGTCAGCAATCCCAGAGTCAGGATCAAACCCAATAGCGGTTTCACACACGCCCCCTGCACACCCACCCCTATTGGCTGTGACTTGCATATTTCGCTGCGACTGCGCTCAGCAATCGCAATGTCTCGTCATCCACCAGTCCGCTGATATCATCGGGCCGCCATCTGCGCTGAAATGCACGCACGCAAGCCTCAAGCGATTCGGGCTGATCTGGTTTCAGCGCATAGCCGATAGCTTCCAGAATCAAGGTCGCCTGCGGTGCATCCAGAGCCATATCCGTTGCAGCTTGCCGCCTTTCATCCGGCCAGAGGCCTATTCCGGCCTCCGACAGTAATCGCCACGGAAACAGCTCGCCAGGGTCCTGCTTGCGCTCGGGGGCGATATCGGAATGCCCGACAATATTGACCTGCGGCACATCATGACGTGCGAGGATGTCACGGCATAGCGCGATCACGGCATCTATCTGAGCGGAGGGAAATACCGGAAGGCCGAAATCATGGCCACCATTGACGATCTCGATACCGATCGAGCGCGAATTGAGATCTTCCTGCTCTCGCCAACGCGATACACCCGCATGCCATGCGCGCAGATCCTCGCTGACAAGCCGGAAGATCCGACCATCTTCTTCTATCAGATAATGTGCAGAAACCTTTGCCTGCGGATCGCACAACCGATCCAGTGCCGCCTGCCCGCTTTCCATCCCGGTATAATGCAGGACAAGCATATCCAGCGGAGTGCGCCGCTCATCGAAATTCGGACTGGGCGCATCGATCAGGGAAAGCGAGGTCATGACGGATCAGGCGTTGAAACGCGCACCATCAATTGCCGGTCGACGGCTCGACGACCCAACCATCAGGCGTGCGATGTGCATCCAGCGCACCTTCCTTGGACACATTCATGGGACGCGTGCCCGAGGCTGTGCCAGCAGTGTCCGCTCTGGAAGATTTGCGATTGCTGAAGGAATGCGCCAACCGCAACAACACCGCAGCAGATGCGATCAGAACACCGACAAAGGTGGTCACCAGCAATGCGATTCCCGCAACAAGGATCAGGACAAGACCAAAGCCCGCCTTTGACGCCCAGTCACCAAATCTGCGAAGCGCGGCAAGGAAACGATTGATGTCAAAAAAGGGAGCAGTGTCGGTCATGAAATGAAGGGTCCTCTATCTTGCTGTAGAATGTGTGTGCGTGATCGGCAAAATTCAATCGGCTCTGACTATCATCCCTCGTTCAGCGCGGATTTTTGCAAAAGCAGACGTAATCGCAGCTGCTTTTTCATGCGCTGTTGGTTCAAAATCAGGCGGCGCAAACTTGGCGGCGACCAGCCTGTCCGGGTGGTGATCCATCATCAGCTGACGATAGGCCACGCGGATCTCGTCATAAGGCGCATCCTGCGTGACGCCCAGGATTGCATAAGGGTCACCGGGATCAGCGCCCATATGGCTGGCCTTGATGCGCTTGAAATCCATATCGGAAAACCCGAACCGGTCTGACACTGTGCGAAGATATTCAAGTTCATCCAGCGTCATCACCCCATCCGCCAGGGCAATCTGGAACAATCCATCCAGCACGCCTTCAAGTAGGCAGGGGCGATCCGAATATCGCTTTCCGATCCGCGAAGCGTAACTCTCATATCCGCGCACGGTCTGCCTAGCGAGATTGAAGACACGCTCCACCGAAGCGGCATCTTCCGGCCGGGCACGAAATACGCGGGTGAAGGTTTTCACTTCATCTTCTGTGACCAGCCCATCCGCCTTGGCGAGCTTTGCGCCGAGACCGACAACGGCGGCAGTGAAACCAACATCATCCACATCCGGCCCGCAATCATTCGATACACGCGCAGGAACGCTGGCTTCCTGAATTTCAGGAGAAGCATGGGAGGCAAACACCTGTCCGGCGCGCCGCGCGAGATCAGACCACAGGCTCATGAGACAAACTGTGCCTCAAAAATCAGGTTATTGTAAGGCTTCTAAAGAAGATCCGCCGTAAACCTTTCGTCATAATCTGTGATATTTGGCGAGATCGCTCATTTTCACTGCTGGCCCTGTGAACGGGCAATATCACCGCGCAAATCCCTTACAGCACTGCGCAATTCGCCGATTTCAGATCGCATCACCCCTATCAATTGCACCAATTCGGCGCGCTCGGCATGCGCTTCGACCTGCCCTTCCCTGAGGTCATCTGTCGCTTCTTCCAGCGCTTCTTCAACATCGTCATTCAGGGCTTCAACGATGAGCGCCATGAACAGGTTGAGCACCGCAAAGCTGGCCAGCACAATGAAGACAAGGAAAAAAATCCAGGCATAAGGATGCCCGGCATCCATCACCGGGCGCAGGATTTCACCGCGCCAACCATCCATGGTGATCACCTGAAACAGTGTCAGCGCACTGACCGGCAGCGAGCCGAACAGATCTGGATTTGTCTGACCATATAGCGTGGTCGCCATGACCGAACCGACATAGACCATGAGTGCGAGAACGGCGCAGATGGCTCCCATGCCGGGAATGGCGTTGAACAGTGCTTCCACGATCCTGCGCATCATTGGTACGACCGAAATCAGTCGCAATACCCGCAACACCCTCAGCGCACGCAGAACCGTAAAGCCTGCTGCGCCGGGAACCAGCACGACGCCCACGATGAACAGATCAAAGACATTCCACCCGCGCCGGAAGAAGCCCCAGCGATAGGCGAAGAATTTCAACATGATCTCAAGAACAAAGACCACGATCACAAACTGATCAAATAGAGCGAAGGCAGCATGCAATGCCGGAGGCAGATTATCATAGGTCGCCGCGCCCAGCGTGATGGCGTTTGCGATGATGATCAGGGTAATAAAACTGGTGAACCACGAGGCTTCGACAATCCGCCTGACAGCATTTCGAAGACTATTGGAGGTCTCGCGCGAAGCCGAGTTTGTACCAAGGGTCATGACTGTTCCCCACACCTGTCAGCGTCAGGTCGGGCGAGTCTCTGCGATTCTGGTCATGCCAACAATCAGGGGACGCGCTCGACTGATAGCCGATTGCACGGAAGGCAGCTGAAGGGAAGCCTTGTGATCGTCTTCAGATGCCCAGACCTCTGTAATCCATACACAATTTGGATCATCTACATCGGCCGCGACTACATAGCTGACACACCCTGGCAATGAAAATTGATTTTCCTTCAGGATCTCGACCAGAGCGTCGCGTTTATCTTCTGGCGCTTCCAGTTTTCCGATCAAACCATACATCAATTCGTCCTTGGTCATTTGCTCCCCCCGGAGCTGAAACAGGACTATAGCCAAGCCTTCACCAACTAGGCGAGCATCAGGCAAGCCATCAATCAACACTGTCTGACGAAGTCAGGATGTGTGATCGGAAATGATGCGCCAGTGACCATCTATGCGGCGAAATTGAAGGGTGAACAGCCCCCCGATGTCCCCCTCTTCCGCACGCGTCAACTTCCATTTTCCGAACACCGAGGCGTCATCTGGCGAATAGATTTCCAGCGCGATGATCTGCGTATCAAGCAGCCCCATCAGGGCGCGATTGGAATAGCGCTTCTTGTAGCGCGCCAGTGTCTCGTCCCAGCCATAGACGACCGTATCACCCGACGCGAAACGCAGGTCTGGCGATTTCCAATAGCCTTGCATGAAGCCTTCAATGTCGCCTTCATTCCACGCCTCATCCTGGGCATTCATCAGCGCTTCGATCTCGGCCGCGTCTGCTTCAAGAGATGCGGTATCGACCTCACCGACGGTTTCGATGACCTCGACCTCGATGATCTTCTCGGGCTGGGCAGGCGGTGTGGCGCAGCCTGCGGTCAACAGGCCCAGCGCAATGGAAGCGGTCAAAACCAGCAACCCTGAAGGTCTCACCATATGGGAAATGTGCATGCTAAACTCCTTCAGGGTTGATGTTGCCTATTGCCCCTTTTGTTCGTCAAACTCCAGCTCGAATGTCACGGCGGGACCTGTTACCGCTTCACCGTTCTCAACCCGCGGCAGGAACAGTGCGCAACCAACGGATTCGACGGCTGCCTGTGCATATCGCCCGGAAGAACAGGTGTTGTCGACGATATCGACCAGGCCCTTTGCATCGATCTGGGCATTGACGGCGCAAACCTCCTGCTTCTTTTCCTTCTTATAGGCTTTATCAAGCGGATGCCCGCAATTGGCGATAAGCAATTGCGCTTCCTGTGTCCCGCCAAACTGGCCGGTCTCTGCTTTCAGATTGAATGAAATCCATTGTTGAATAATGTCACGCATGGCCACAGCGTAGTTGTTATTGGCATTGGGAGCTGATGACATGTGCTCGTCCAGTTCATCCATGACATCATCTGCTGTTGCAAAATCACCGACGATACCAAAACTGCGCGCTTTCAGAATCAGGAAGATGGAGTGTTGCGGGCAATACAGATTTGCACCATCCAATTCAGAAACCAGATACTCCATTCTGACGACATCTCGCAAATCCGCTGCTGTTCCCAACTCCTGAAGCTTGTCCAGCTCACCTGGTGTCGATTTGTAACTCATGCATTCTGCCGATTTGTATGTCTGCCTCATGTCAGAGCGCGAAGCGACACTCAATTCAATAGGGTACATCACCCCAGTTCTGCGGTAAGCAACTCCGTTGATGATTTTTGGCGCAAAGCGAGCGGCCCCCACCGATTCAAAAGCAGCCTTTTCATATCCCTTTCGCGTGCAAGAAGCCCGTACATTTTCCGGTACACCAGCGGCATTCACGTCCAACCAAACTTCACAGCGTGCATCCTTGCGGATCCGTCCGATTGCCTCCTTCAAAGGAGCCTGATCCGGCTGCTTGATCGGAATGGCGTCGCGATCCACAATTTCAATGACCAATTCCCCTGGACGATCCTTTTCGATCCTGATCGGCAGGACGATTTCCTCGCTCAGGACCGGGTCGCCATTCACATATTTGGGTTCGTATCGCATGACCTGAACGGCCTGCACGGCAGCGGCATCAAGGTCTGGATCATTGCAATTTGGCGAAATGCCGGCAGGCACACCGGACATATCCACGACAAACCGCACATTGCATTCGACATCTTTATCGAGCCGGGTGATCGCGTTCTGAAGGGGGGCGGGATCCAGCCCTTCGATCAATTCTGGCGTGTAGACATCGTCCTTGGACTGGGCGAATGCGCCCGGTCCGACAATCAACGCAACAAACCCGCACAAAATCGCGCGCTTGCCAATCTCAATCAAATCCATTCCCCCAACCCTTCTCTGCTTACGCCCCCGGCGTATAGTTCAATACGGGTCCCAGCCAGCGTTCAGCCTTGCGAAGGTCCCAACCCTTGCGTGCAGCGTAGCTTTCCACCTGATCCTTTTCAATGCGCCCGACCGCGAAATATACACTGTCAGGATGGGACAGATAGAGCCCGGACACGGATGATGGCGGGGTCATCGCGAAGCTGGATGTCAGCTCGACCCCTGTGCGATCTGTTGCTTCAAGCAGACGGAACAGGGTTTCCTTCTCGGTGTGGTCTGGCTGGGCGGGATAACCTGGTGCCGGGCGGATACCATCATATTTTTCCGAGATGAGATCTTCATTTGAGAGCGCTTCATCAGGTGCATAGCCCCAGAATTTGCGGCGCACCTGTGCATGCAGATATTCCGCGAAGGCCTCAGCGAAGCGATCCGCCAGCGCCTTTACCATGATCGAGGAATAATCATCATTGGCCTGCTTGAAGGCTTCGGATTTCTCGAGCTCGCCATGACCTGCCGTCACGCAGAAACCGCCCACCCAGTCAGGGCCTGTGCCAACCGGTTTGACGAAATCCGCCAGGGCAAAATTGGGCTGTTCATTATCCTTCACCATCTGCTGGCGGATGGTGTGGAAGCGCGCCGATTCCTCGTGGCGGGTTTCATCTGTCCACACAACAATATCATCGCCATCAGTATTGGCTGGCCACAGGCCGATCACACCCTTCAGCGTCAGCCATTTTTCCGCGATCAACTGCTTGAGCATGGCCTGCGCATCGTCCCAGAGCTGGCGCGCAGCTTCTCCGCGTTTGGGATCATCCAGAATACGTGGATAGGTACCTTTCATGTCCCAGCTCATGAAGAATGGCGTCCAGTCTATATAGGGCGCAACATCCTCTAACGACACGTCATCAATGGTGATCGCGCCCGTGCTCTGAGGCCTTGGCGCTTCATATGCCGACCAGTCAGTCGCAAAAGCTGCCTTGCGGGCCTTTTCGATCGGCAGGCGCGGCTTGGCCCCGCCGCCTGAACGCGACACACGGATCTTCTCGAAGCGCGCCTTTGTGTCCTCCCAGTATTTGGGACGATCATCATCCGACAAGAGTGTCGAGACCACACCCACAGCACGGCTGGCATCGGCCACATGAACAGTCGGTGCATCCCTGTAGCTTGGCTCGATCTTGACGGCTGTATGCACGGGCGAGGTTGTTGCACCACCGATCAGGAGCGGCAGACGAAGCTGGCGGCGCTGCATCTCGGAGGCGACATAGACCATCTCATCCAGTGATGGTGTGATCAGGCCGGAAAGCCCGATAATGTCGACATTCTGCTTTTCGGCTTCATCCAGAATGGTCTCTGCCGGGACCATCACGCCCAGGTCCACAACATCATAGCCGTTACAGGCGAGCACCACGCCGACAATGTTCTTGCCGATATCGTGGACATCGCCCTTTACGGTCGCCATCAGCACCTTGCCCGCGGCCTTGTCCAGCGTGCCCAGCTCGGCCTTTTCAGCTTCCATGAAGGGGTTGAGATAGGCCACAGCCTGCTTCATCACGCGTGCGGATTTGACAACCTGCGGCAGGAACATCTTGCCTTCGCCAAACAGGTCGCCAACCACATTCATGCCATCCATCAACGGGCCTTCAATGACATGCAAGGGGCGCTCAGCTGCAGCGCGGGCCTCTTCTGTGTCGACCTCGATGAATTCGGTAATGCCGTGCACCAGCGCGTGTGACAGGCGCTCATTGACCGGCTTGTCACGCCATTTGAGGTCCTTGACCTGCTCTGCGCCCTTCTGACCACGATATTTCTCCGCGATCTCCAGCAGGCGCTCTGTCCCTGTGCCTTCGCCCTTTGGTCTCCGGTTGAGGATGACATCCTCGACGCGCTCTCGCAGGTCCGCATCGATGTCATCGTAAATGTCCAGCTGGCCCGCATTGACGATGGCCATATCCAGACCGGCCTTGATCGCGTGGTAGAGAAACACCGAATGCATGGCGCGGCGCACGGGTTCATTGCCACGGAAGGAGAATGACACATTCGACAAGCCGCCAGAGACGTGACAGCCGGGCAGATTCTGGCGTATCCGGCGTGTCGCCTCGATGAAGTCCACTGAATAATTGTCGTGCTCCTCGATGCCTGTCGCCACCGCGAAGATATTGGGGTCGAAGATGATGTCCTCAGCGGGAAAGCCGACCTTCTCTGTCAACACCTTGTAGGCGCGTTCGCAGATCTCGTATTTGCGATCTGCCGTATCCGCCTGGCCGACCTCGTCAAACGCCATGACCACGGCAGCCGCCCCATAGGACATCACCTTGCGGGCCTGTTCGATGAACTTCTCCTCGCCCTCTTTCATCGAGATGGAGTTGACCACTGCCTTGCCCTGCACACATTGCAAGCCGGCCTCGATCACCTCCCATTTGGACGAGTCGATCATTACCGGCACGCGCGCAATGTCAGGTTCGGCTGCGATCAGGTTGAGGAATGTGCGCATGGCCTCGACACCATCAAGCATGCCCTCATCCATGTTCACATCGATGATCTGGGCACCATTCTCCACCTGCTGGCGCGCGACCTCAACGGCATCTGCATAGCGACCTTCCGTGATCATTTTCCGGAAAACCGCAGAGCCGGTCACATTGGTACGCTCGCCGATATTGACGAAAGTGGCTGTCGATTGAGTCATGAATTCACTTGTTTTCAGGAGTATTCTTGTCGTCGCGGGCGAACACCGCCCAGAACAGGGTCAACACGCCCATGATGAGCGCGAAAATGGCAATGATGCTGCGCATCAGATCGCTGATATCCAGTTCGAGCGTGCGGAACCGCACCAGCCAGAACACCAGGAACCAGGCCGCTGCAGCTGCCAGTCGCAGAAAGAATCGGCCAACCTTGGCCTCGCCATGAGGTTGTTCATCAGACATCGCAAAGCACCCCTCTGTCTTTCCTGACCCCATCCAGCGGCCAGTTACCGGACTTCATGAGTGGCATGTGGCTACTTGGCGCGACATACCAGTAGACCCATGCCATTCCGCTTGAGGTATCAGCAGGGCCGTTAGAATAGGTTACGCGTCTTCGCTGATACAAGGAAGCGTCCGGATCAGCCATGTCACAATCCTCAAACGCATCGAGCGCTGGCAGGATCGAGATATCATCGAGGCGATAGAGCTGGCCCATGCAGGTCTTCACCCCCACGCGCACACCGGGATATCCACCTGCATCAAACATCTCACCTTCAAATTCACACGGGCCCAGAAACACACCCGCCTTGTCCAGCGGAATATGCGCCGGCGCGCCTGCTGCGCCCTGTTTCAGCAGTCCGTAGAAGATGAAAAGATCGCCGGAAACCACCATGATCACGCGACCTCGAACGGTTCCAGTCCGGCCAGGCGCATGGCGGGTGTCGTGCTGGCAGGCTTGCGGGGGGGAAGCCCTTCTGCCGCCTGGGCGATAGCTGCGATATGTTCCGGCGTGGTGCCGCAGCAGCCGCCAAGAATGTTCACCAGCCCCTCCTCGGCCCAGCCATGCAGCATGCCGCCTGTCTGTTCGGGGCTTTCATCATACTGGCCCATTTCATTGGGCAGTCCGGCATTGGGATAGGCCGCGATCAGGGTATCGGCCACCTTGCCCAGCGATACGATATGCGGGCGCATCAGTTCTGCACCCAGTGCGCAATTGAAGCCGACCGCAAAGGGCTTGGCATGACGCACCGAGTTCCAGAACGCTTCAACCGTCTGGCCTGAGAGTGTGCGCCCGGACCGGTCTGTGATGGTGCCGGAAATCCAGATCGGCAGTTTGTCCATGCCGTCCGCTTCCAGATCCTGGATCGCCTTGATGGCGGCCTTGCAGTTCAGCGTGTCGGTGATGGTCTCGATCAGGTAAAGATCCACCCCGCCCTCATTGAGAGCACGGATCTGGGTGCAATAGGCTTCATAAACCTGATCGAAGGTCACTTCGCGCGCGCCGGGGTCATTTACATCCGAGGACATGGACAACATCTTGTTGAGCGGTCCAATGGACCCGGCGATGAATTTGGGACGATCGGGGTTCTTCGCATTCCACTCATCGGCAACGCGCCGACCGATCCTTGCGCCTTCCAGATTGATGTCACGGCAGACATCATCTCCCAGGCTGTAGTCCGCCTGTGCGATCCATGTGGAAGAAAATGTGTTTGTCTCGGAGATGTCTGCACCGGCGGAGAAATAGGCGTTGTGCAATTCCTCGACGATATCCGGGCGCGTCAGGCAGAGGATATCATTATTGCCCTTCATCTGGCTGTTATGGCCCTTGAAGCGCTCTCCGAGAAAGTCCGCTTCCTCCAGCCCCTTGCGCTGGATCATAACTCCCCATGATCCATCAAGAATCAGAATGCGTTCCTTTGCTGCCGCTTTGAGCGCGGCGATGCGGTCCTGTCTGGTCATGATCTCAGGCTTCCTCGGCTGGTGGTGCAAGCTCCATTGCACCATTGTCGCGCAGGGGCGCAAAAGGGTTGTGGGCGATTTCCCAAAGGTGGCCGTCAGGGTCTTTCACATATCCCGAATAACCACCCCAGAAGACCTTCTCCGCAGGCTTGGCCAATGTCGCGCCTGCCGCGATGAATTTTTCAATGGCGGCATCGACAGATGCCTGATCCGGTTGGTTCCAGGCCAGGGTCACACCGCGAAAGCCTGATCCCTCATGCGAGACATTGGCGTCCTCGGCCAGAGACTCCCAGCCAAACAGGCCCAGCGCCGTGCCGCCCAGATCAAAGAAGACAACGGCATCCTGTGACATGGCCGAGCGCTTCAGGCCCAGTCGCTCATAAAAGGCCGCCGCAGCCTGAACATCTGCAACGCCCAGCGTGATCAGGCTGATATGAGGTGACATGGTCATGCAGTCTCCTGCAATTTCGGCTTTACACCCAGCAGGCGACAGGTCGACAGGCTGAGCCCGGCCCTGTTCATGGTGTAGAAGTGAAAATCCTTCACCCCATCTTCCATGAGCTTGTTGCACATATCCGCCACCAGATGCGCCGTCACCAGATCGCGGGTTTCAGCATCATCCTCCAGACCGTCATAGAGGTCGACGAACTTTTTCGGCATATAGGCCCCGCACATCTTCGCCATGCGGGTCAGCCCCTTGAAGTTGGATTGCAACATCACTCCGGGCACGATCGGCTTGTCGATACCAGCATCCGCCGCCGCATCGCGAAACCGCAGATAGGTTGCAGGCTCAAAGAAGAACTGGGTGATGGCCCGGTCTGCACCGGCATCCAGCTTGCGCTTGAGATTATCGATCTCGTCGGCCAGGCCGCGCGCCTCGGGATGGTTTTCCGGATAGCATCCTACTGAAATGTCAAAGTCAGCGATCTTGCGCGCGCCCTCGATAAGGTCCGAGGCGAAAGCATAGCCTTCAGGATGCGGCTCATAGCGTGCACCAATGCCATCCACGGGGTCTCCGCGCAGGGCCACGATACGCTTGACACCACTGTTCCAGTATCCGCGCAACACATCATCCACTTCGGCCTTCGAGGCCGCCACACAGGTGATGTGGCCTGCTGCCACCATCGGTGTTTCCTGCGCGATCCGCCCGACCACATCCAGCGTGCGTTCGCGCGTGGAGCCGCCCGCACCATAAGTGACGGATACGAAACTTGGATCCAGCGGTGACAGGCGCTGGACCGAATCCCACAGCCGATCCGCCATCGCGTCATTTTTCGGCGGAAAGAATTCAAAGGAGATGTTCAGGTCACTCATACGCTTACTTTCCTGTTGCTGGCCTGAGTCGCTTCAGCACTCTTGTTCGTGCCGGTCGGCGGTGCATCAGCTGTCCATATATTCACGGCCAATCCACCTTCAGGCTCTGAAAACCGCTTGATCGGTCCCAATGTCAGCCCTGCACGCCGACACCAGTCGGCAAAATAGGTTTCAGACACACCCAGATGCCTGTGAGATTGTTCCGTGCGCAGATATTCAAGATCGTGTGGTGCAAAATCCACTGCGACCAGTCGCCCGCCCGGTGCAAGAATGCGAGCAGCTTCCTGAATGGCGCGGGCCGGTTCTTCCAGAAAATGCAGAACCTGGTGAATCAGGACGAGATCCGCACTGCCATCCGCCAGAGGGGCGGCTGTTGCATCGCCATGACGGATCGCGGCATTGGTGATGCCAGCCGCAGCCAGATTCGCGCGTGCGACCGTCAACATCTGGTGCGAGAGGTCTATGCCTTCGACACGATCGGCACGCGCGGAAAACAGTGTCAGCATGCGGCCTGTACCTGTGCCGATATCCACGACCCGATCAAAGGGCCCCTCGCCTGCAGCCTCTATCACCGCGGCCTCGATATCGGCCTCCGGATAGTGAAGCGCCCGAATCGCATCCCATTCCTGCGCGGCATTCTCAAAAAAGGTCTGTGCTTCATTGCGGCGAGCTGTGCGCACTTCTTCAAGCCGAGCCGCATCGCGTTGTATGACTGGGTCTTCAAGGTCGCACAGGCCCAGAATTGTGTCGCAGAGCATCCGGCCCGGACCGTCGGGTGTCAGCCGATAGAATACCCAGGCCCCTTCGGGCATGCGCTCAACGAGGCCCGCGGTTGTCAGATATTTCATGTGGCGCGACAGGCGGGGCTGGCTTTGACCCAGGATCTGCGCAAGCTCGCCGACCGACAATTCGCCCCGGCTCAACAGAACGAGCACACGCGCGCGCGTCACCTCACCGGCGGCGCGTAATCGTTCGACAACATCATCCAGAGCAATCTTTTCCATATTCAGATATAAACATATCTTTATATGATATCAAAGAGCCAATTCACCATACAGGTCATTTTATGCTTTCCATCCACAAGAACACACGAGGCGTCAACTTTTTTAGAACGATCGCTCTAACCTCTGGATAGCCTATAAATACTGGGCTTTCGGCCGATTACGGCCCGTTACCCATGTTACCAAAATGCAAAAAGACATTGGCAGCAATGAAGTTTATAGAATATTCAACCAAGTGCTGCGAAAACATTTCGCGGTAGAGTTGTAATTTCAATAGCGAAAGCAAATTGCGATTTTCGAATTTGGGCGGGGCCAGATTGATGACTCTTTTCAATTCGTCCCGAACCATCAGCCCGGTCAACAGGTGTCTTTACTGTATCACGCCTGCGTGAGACCTCCGCCAAACGTTGTCGGACGCTATTGAACTTGAAATCGATGATGCCATATGCCCCGCAAGGTCTATTAGGGAGGGTTCGCAAATGAGATCGCTGAAAATGGCGGCAGTAGGCACCAGCCTGCTCGCTGCCAGTTGTGCGAGCACGACAACAACAGCTCGCGCTGAAGATCCTTTTGAGAGCGTCAACCGCAAGGTCTTCGCCTTCAATATGGGTCTGGACCGCATTATTCTGGAACCCGTCGCCAAGGGGTATCGTGTCGTCACGACCGATAACATGCGCGAAGGCGTGTCCAATGCATTGTCCAACCTTTATGAACCCGTCACGGCTGTGAACCAGGTCTTGCAGGGCGATTTCGTGGATGCCGGTGAAACCGTTGGCCGCTTCGCCATGAACACCACGCTCGGCATAGGCGGATTTGTGGATACAGCTGGCCATTTTGGTCAGGAACGCAAAAAAGAAGATTTCGGACAGACACTGGGTGTATGGGGCGTGCCAGAAGGGCCATTCCTTGTTCTGCCCATTATCGGTCCCTCAAATCCACGCGATTTGACCGGCATGGGCGTTGACACTGCGTTCCAGCCTTTGAACTGGGCGCAATTCGACAATGAAACCGCTTGGCTCACCGCGCGTTCTGTAACCGGAGCGGTATCCGCTCGCGAAAACGGCATTGAAGCCATTGATCAATTGCGCACCCAGATGGACCCATATACCGCCATGCGGCAGGTTTATGGCAAAAGCCGGGAAGGTGCGATCAGAAATGGCGAACTTCACGAAGATCTGTTCCAAGATTTGCCTGAATTCAATGATTACTAGACATATCCCATCCATTAGGGAGACGGCTCCAGGAGGGCACGGATGAAAATGTTCAAGAGACTTGTTGCCACCACCGCACTTGCAGTGGGCTTGACGGGCGCAGCCTTTGCTGACGCTGATTCAGAAGCTTTTGTCAGCAATAACGCAAATGAAGTCCTGAGTACGCTGAACCAGCCATCGCTCACCGATGAAGAGCGTGTCGCGCAGTTCGCGAACTACATGGACAAATTCGCCAATATGGACGAAATCGCGAGACTGGTACTTGGCCAGTATGGTCGCGATCTCGATCCAGAGGTCAAGGCGCGTTACACGGAAACATTCCGTCGTTACGCACTGGCAGTCTATGAAAGCCAGCTGGACCAGTTCCGCGGTGAAGAAATCAAGATCATCAGTTCACAAGACCGCAAGAAGCGTCGTGAATCCATTGTCGTGACAGAGGTTCAGGCAGCTGACCAGGACAAGACGCTCATGGTATTGTGGCGTCTGCGTGGTGAAAAAGACGCTGACGATTATCGTGTGATCGACGTCGGTCTGAACCTGGACGGCTCGATTCTCTGGCTGATGGACAATCAGCGTCAGCAATTTGAACAGAAACTTTCGCAGTCTCGCGGCGATGTAAATGTCATCATCGACTGGATGAATGACTGGATCACCACCTACCGCAATGGCGGCGAAGTCGAAGGTGTGATTTCAGACAAGAAATCCTGATCTGACTGAAAACTCACTCAAAATTCAGATCCCCTGTTGGTTGCGAAGGCACTGGCAGGGGATTTTTTGTGTCTGAGACATCTCTGGTCGACAATGGAGTCAGGACGGGCAACTCTGTAATGGCGAAACCAATAGCCAATTGCAGGAAATCATCATGACAGAGCCCGGCCACGACATCATGATCAAGGATGCTCTGGTGTTCTTTGTGGCTGCGGGATTGATTGTGCCTGCACTGCGCGTGGTCAAGCTTCCAACCGTGATTGCGTTCATCCTTGCAGGGGTCGCATTGGGCCCCAGCGGGCTGGGACGATTCTATGATATGTGGCCAGTGCTGGAATTCGTGACGATATCCGATCCGGCCGCCGCCGCCCCATTTGCCGAACTTGGAATATTGTTTCTGTTGTTCCTGCTCGGGCTGGAGCTCTCTTTTGGCAAGCTGTGGTCACTCAAGCATCTGGTCTTTGGTGCCGGTGCCGCGCAAGCTGGCCTGAGTGCCCTTGCTATCGGCTTTGCCCTGCTCGCCGCTGGACTGCCAGGCACCACCGCAGCGCTTCTGGGGCTGGCCTTTGCCCTGTCATCGACAGCCATTGTGATGCAGACGCTGATCGAAAACCATCGCACCTCAACATCCGTGGGCCGAACGTCGCTTGGCGTATTATTGTTTCAGGACATTCTCGTTGCACCGATCCTGATATTCGCAGGCTTCATGGCGCAGGATGGTGATAGCGGGCTTTTCAGTGTCATCTTCGAAGCTCTCTGGAAGGGCATTACTGCGCTAATCGTCATTCTTGTCATAGGGCGCTACCTGCTGGCCCCGCTCTATCGTCTGGCTGCCAATACGGGTGGGCGTGACTTCCTGATGGCAATCACATTGCTCACCATTGTCGGCGCATCCGTGATCACGGCGAGCGCGGGATTATCCCTCGCACTCGGCGCGTTTCTGGCTGGCATGATGCTGGGGGAGACCGAATTCAAACATCAGACCGAGGTGGATCTGGAACCGTTCAAAGGATTGTTGCTCGGCCTGTTCTTCATGACCGTTGGCACCAGCGTGGATCTGCAATTCATTCTGGAGCATGTCCCCGTCATCCTGTTCGGTGTGGTTTGCCTGCTCCTGATCAAGGCCTCGATAGCCGCCATGTCTGTCAGGATCTTTACAGGGGAAAATGCGACTGCTGCGGAAACCGCAGGCCTGCTCGCACCTGCAGGTGAGTTTGCATTTGTCATTCTGGCGACCGGTACTGCCACTGGCGTGATCTCCGCGGAAATCGCCAGTATCGCAACGGCGATTGGCGTGCTGACCATGCTGTCCATTCCGCTGACCTGGAAACTGGGCGCAAGCCTGGGTGACAGGATGAAGAAGGCAGAGAGTTTCGATGCCCCTGCCCCGAGCGATTATGCAGACCTTGAAGGCCATGTTGTCATTGCGGGATTTGGCCGGGTGGGACAGGCTGTCGCCCATATCTTCAGCGATGAGGAAACCGCATTCGTGGCGCTGGAGCGTGACCCTCGCCGTGTTGCCGCCATGCGCAAACAGGGCTGGCGTGTCTATCTGGGAGATGGCGGCCGCGAAGAGATCCTCATCAAGGCCGGTGCACGCGGTGCAGCCATGCTGGTCGTCACGCTGGACGACCCACAAGCCGCCGTCGCCACTGTACTTGCCGCAAGATGCCTTCGCCCGATGGCTCCCATCCTGTCCCGCGCGAAGGACGCAGAGCACGCCCGCACCCTATATGCGGCAGGTGCCAATTTCGTTGTTCCCGACGCCATTGAGGCGGGGTTGCAGATGGCTGCACGTGCACTTGAAGAATTCGGCTATGACGGTGATCTGGTCAGAGACCGGCTCGCCGCGCATCGGGATCAGGAATATCGTGCGGCGATGAAATCCATTCGCGCCGAAGAAGCCGATTCGAATGACAAACTCGAAGAGTCTGCCAGTTGATATTGATCAGGCCGGGCGTGTTGCAAATGCGCTGGGTCGGTCGGCATTCTCATCATACCAGAGCGAGAGGCTGGGCCGCCCGGTCCGCCAGTACAGTTTTGGGAACCGCAGCATCAGATATTCGATCGCGGCGATGTAGGACATCTGCCCGATATCGAAAGCTTCACGGAATGCCGGCACGCGCGAATCCATCTGGTTGAGCGCTGCATGGATCTTGTCATCCAATGCAAGCACCAGTTTTTCAGGCGCTGCATCACCCATTTCACGGCGCAGAACCATGATCTGTACCGCAGCATCAAGCAGCCCGTCCGCCAGGGCCTGATCCGTCAGCGCCTCCCAGCGCGCTGCACCCATTGCCGGAAAGACGGGTGAAATCGCAGTCAGGCTGTCGATATATTCGCAGATCACAGGGCTGTCATAGATAACATCACCCTGCGCCGTGATCAGTACCGGCACCTTGCCCAGTGGATTGACAGAATTGAGCAATGCCCGATCCGCAACAAGGTCTATGGCCTGCAACTCAACACGCTCGCTGAGGTCTTTTTCCAGGATGATCATCCGGATCTTGCGCGCATAAGGCGATGTGGTTGTGTAGATAAGTTTCATCATGGGTGAGGGCTCCGGGACTGATTGCGTCCTCGTTGATCGCGCCAAACACCTGAAATTGTCCAGATGGTATCACCTGAATAATGACTCAAACGGGTGATTGTTCCACCCGACGATCCAATGATGAGCATTCGCTCATTCTCAGCACTACTCGACGTAAACGATCCGGTCGTCTGCAGTCACCATTTTGAGGGCTGACATCAGTTCTTCCGGCCCGAAGGGCTTTGGGATGAAAACATCTGCACCTTCGTTTCGCGCCTTTGAGGAGGCCCGCTTGCCGTCATCTGCCGACATGGCGACAATACCGACATCATGCCACAGATCCCTGACCAGGCGGATAAGCTCCACACCGCCCATGCCCGGCATGTTCATGTCGGTCAGAACGGCATCCACATGATCAAAGCTCAGCTGCTGGATAGCGTCTTCACCCTTCTGGAAGGTGGACACCCGAAAGCCGTAAGCCTTGATGACGCGCTCGGCGATCTTGCAGGTTGTCGCACTGTCATCGATGACAACAACATGGCGACGGCGCCGACCTGTATTCTCTATCGCCTGGATATCCGCCGATATTTCCTGGACATGGCGCGCTCCAAAGGGTTTGCGCAGCATCAGATGCGCCCCCATTTCACGCGCTTCCGCCAATACGCGAAAATCATCCGTGTCATTGGCGGTCATCATGATCTGGACCACGCCGGGCCAACGCTCGGCCAATGGCTTGATCAGCTTCAGCCCATTGACCTCACCAAAGTGAACATCGATCAGTGCGGCGGTGATATCCATGTCGAACAGCTTGGGAGAAGATGTCAGTTCCCGGGCTGAAGATACCACAACCACATGAAACCCTTCAGCTTCGAACAGCCTGGAAATCAGCTTCGCCTGCGTGACGCTGTCTTCCAGCACCAATAATCCAGCCTGAGATGTATTCTCCATGACGCCCCCTCGGACTGTAGCGCGCGCATCTGCGACTTGTCCTGTGTTTATCTGGAGAACCTGCCATATCTCGGTTGATTTTCGGTGAATACCAAACCGCTAATTCACGCGCCGCTTATAATCAGATCGTGAGATAGAGATACGAAAAACGCCGCCCGATAAACAGGGGGCGGCGCTTTCCAGATCATTGATGTATATGACAAAAAACGAAGGTCAGGCTCGTGAGAACTTCTTGAAGGCCTGCACATTCGGCTCCAGGCTTTCGACACCAAGGCGACGCTTCTTGTCTTCAAGATAGGCCGAGAAATCACCTTCGAACCACTCCACATGCCCATTGCCCTCGAACGCCAGGATGTGCGTGCACATGCGGTCAAGGAACCAGCGGTCGTGCGAGATGATCACGGCACAACCGGGAAAATCATCCAGACCGGCTTCAAGCGCCTGCAGCGTTTCCACGTCAAGGTCGTTGGTCGGTTCGTCGAGGAGGAGCAGATTGCCGCCCTCTTTGAGCATCTTGGCCAGGTGCACGCGGTTGCGTTCCCCACCTGACAGCTTGCCGACGACCTTGGACTGGTCGGTCTTGCGGAAATTGAAAGCCGACACATAGGCGCGCGATGACATTTCAACGCCGCCAATATCGATCAGGTCGAGACCGTCGGAGATTTCCTGCCAGACATTGTTTGCGTCGTTCAGACTGTCGCGGGACTGGTCGATATAGCCCATCTTGACGGTCTCACCGACCTTGAACGTGCCCTCATCCGGGGTTTCCTTGCCGGTGATCATCTTGAACAGCGTGGTCTTTCCGGCACCGTTCGGGCCGATCACGCCGACAATACCACCCGGCGGCAGGCGGAAGGACAGATTGCCATCGATGAGCACCTTGTCGCCAAAGCTCTTCTTGAGGTTTTCTGCCTCGACAACCACATTACCGAGCCTTGGGCCGGGCGGGATGCGGATCTGCGCGGTGGTGATCTTTTCCTTCTCGGCAGCAGATGCCTTTTCCTCATAGGCCTTGATCCGTGCCTTGGACTTGGCCTGACGGGCCTTGGCCGATGACTTGACCCATTCAAGTTCCTTCGAGAGCGTGCGCTTGCGGCCAGCATCTTCGCGCGCTTCCTGCTCCATGCGCTTGGCCTTCTGCTCGATCCAGGCAGAGTAATTGCCCTGATAGGGAATGCCCTGCCCACGGTCGAGCTCCAGCATCCAAGTCGTGATCTGGTCGAGGAAATAGCGGTCGTGCGTGACCAGGATCACGCAACCTTCAAAATTGATCAGATAGTTCTGGAGCCAGGCGACGGTTTCCGCGTCCAGGTGGTTGGTCGGTTCGTCCATCAGCAGCATGTCGGGCTTGGACAAGAGCAGCGCACAGATCGCGACACGGCGCTTTTCACCACCCGAGAGTGTCGTCACATCTGCGTCCCGTGGCGGGCACTGCAATGCTTCCATCGCCATTTCGATCTTGGAATCGATGTCCCAGGCATCGGCATTGTCGACGATTTCCTGAAGCTCGGTCATCTCCTCCATCAGTTCGTCGGTATATTCTTCTGCCATTTTCATGGAGACTTCGTTGAACTTGTCGAAGGCGATCTTTTCCGGGCAATCGGCAATCACATTTTCCCAGACCGTGGCACCGTTCTCCAGCTGCGGCTCCTGAGGGAGATAGCCGACCTTGGTGCCTTCGGCGGCCCAGGCCTCGCCCTGAAAATCCTTGTCCTCACCGGCCATGATGCGCATGAGCGTGGATTTACCCGCACCATTGGCACCGACAACACCGATCTTGGCATCGGGCAGGAAGGAGAGATGGATGTTCTCGAACACCTTCTTGCCGCCCGGATAGGTCTTGGTGAGGCCCTGGAGGGTGTAGACATATTGGACTGACATGCGTGCGCGTGCTTTCCGTGGTTCATCATTTGAAAAGAGTGCTGAGCGGGATGTAATGGGCCAAGAGCGAGATTCAATCAAGACGGGTTTACCTAAACAGGCAAATCTGGAGCCTTGGACATAGGTCTTTAGCCAAGTCCAGCATTGTCGTGTGCGGTCTATACCCCTAAACCTCGGCGCTTGATCCATGCGGAGCCGACGCCTTGACCACCGAATTAGACATTTCTGCCGCCCCGAGAGCGGAAGGCGCTAATCGCTGGCTAGTCGTTGCGGTGTTGTTGTTCGTCTACACGTTCAATTTCCTTGACCGCCAGCTGCTCTCCATCCTTCAGGAACCGATCAAGCAGGAGCTGGGCCTGAGTGATGGTCAGCTGGGCCTGATGACGGGGCTGGCCTTTGCGCTGGTCTATACAGTCTTCGGCGTGATTGTTGGCGTTCTGGCAGACCGGACCAATCGGGTGAAGATCCTGTGTGTGGGTTGCACCTTGTGGAGCCTGTTCACCCTGATATGCGGACTGGCCCGTTCCTTTCCGGTCATGTTGATGGCGCGCGCAGGCGTGGGTGTCGGCGAAGCTGCCGGGGCACCGCCCTCCTATTCCATCATTGCCGATTATTTTCCGCCCCACAAAAGGGGGCTGGCGCTTGCGATATTCGGACTTGGCGTTCCCTTCGGCGTTGCATTGGGAGCCGCCTTCGGTGCCAGGATCCACGACATCTGGGGCTGGCGCGCCGCCTTTGTCAGCCTCGGCATGATCGGCTTGGTGAGCGCGATGATCCTGCCCTTTATCGTGAAGGAGCCAGCGCGTGGACGGTTTGATCCACCTGACCACCAGTTTGCCGCCTCTGAAGGCCTGAACGGCTATCTGACTGATTTCATCGCTTCGGTGAAAATGTTCATCGCGACGCCGATACTTCGTTATGCTGCGCTGGCGGCGGGCTTCTCTTCCTTTGCCAGCTATGCGGCACTGAACTGGAACGCCTCGTTCCTGATCCGGGTGCAGGGCGCTGATTTTGGCCAGATCGCAACCTGGTACGCGCTCATGCTGGCATTGAGCATAGGGGCCAGCATGCTGATTTCCGGAGCAATGGCGGACTGGATGGCGAAGCGCTCGAGGGTCTGGTATGGATGGCTGCCGGCAATGGCGCTGGTTCTGTGCGTACCCTTTCACCTGCTATATGTGTCGGCAAATGACTGGCGGATGGCCCTGATCTTCCTGACAGCACCCTCCTTCCTGTCTTCCTTTTATTTCACACCGGCCCTGACCATTTCACAGAACACCGCGCCTCCCCATCAGCGCACGGCAGCGGGTGCGCTCTATCTGTTGATCACTAATCTCATCGGACTTGGGGGTGGGCCGTTCTTTGTCGGGCTTTTGTCCGATCAGTTTTCCCAGACGCACGGACCGGCCGAAGGTCTACGCATGGCCCTTTATGCCATTACTCCATTCTTCCTGATTGCAGCAGGGTTTCTCGTCGCGCTGGGTTTCAGCCTTCGCGCGCCGGTCGACGGCACCAAACCGGCAGGCTAACGCGCCAGCTGGATCATCATGTCTGCCAGTTCGGTCAGATCGCTGGAAGGTCGGTAATCCGCCGCCAGCAGGCGCACATCGCTCCACCGCGCCAGCTCCTCGATCAGGGGCTGTGGCGGCGGTGCGTCAGCTGTGGGCTGTGACACGATCACGCCGAGCACCGGGATCGCTCTGCGCGACAAAACCTCCAGCGCGCTGAGCGTGTGGCTGACGGAGCCAAGATAATTGGCTGTCACCAAAAAGGTTGGCATGGCCAGATCACGGATCAGATCGACATGCAGTTTCTCGTCCGTCACTGGTGACATCACCCCGCCTGCACCTTCGACTAGCACAGGTCCATCAGCGCCAAGCATTCGCGCATTCACGAAAGCCAGAATGTCATCGTAATCCAGGGTCTGCCCGACCTGTCGTGCAGCGACATTGGGCGCGAGTGGCGCGGTGAAGCGCTTCATGCAGATGGTGGCGATCTCCTGTGAGGTCACCTTACGTCCACACGCCTTCAGCAGGCGTCCTGCATCACTACTGGCAAGATCCGCTTCGTCAAATCCACTCATCAGCGGCTTGATCGGCAAGGGCATCCTGCCCTGCTCTTGCAGGCGACTGAGGAAAGCGCAGGAAATATGGGTCTTGCCGATCTCTGTGCCGGTCGCGGTAATGAAAACACTTCCCATGATGATCAGACCACCTGCATATCCGTACGGATCTCGTTCAGCAGGGATCTCAGGGTTTCAGCCAGGCCGACAACATCTTCTTCTTCATGCGCGGCCGAGAATGTCACCCTCAATCGCGATGTACCGACAGGCACGGTGGGTGGGCGGATACCGGCAACGTGATAGCCCGCATCCAGCAGTTTCTGCATCAGGGCCATTGTCTCTTCCTCGCCGCCAATGATCACTGGCACAATCGTGCTTTGCGGGTCTGGCAGACCGACAATGCGGCAGAAATTGCGGGCATTGTTCATGGCCGCCTGGGCAAGTTGCGGCTCGTCCCGCATCACCTTGAGCGATTCAATCGCTGCGCCCAGAACCTGCGGTGGCAGGCCGGTGTGAAAGACAAAGGGGCGCGCCCGCGTGATGAACAGGTCCATCAGCTTGGCCGGTCCGCTGACATATCCGCCATAGACGCCGGCTGCCTTGGACAAAGTGCCCATCTGGATCGGTGCCGGATTGGCCTGCTTGATGATGCCAAAACCATGCGCGTCGTCGGTCATCATCCAGGCGTCATGCGCATCGCAAAGCTCACCAAGCGCTTCAAGCGGGGCCAGATCGCCATCCATCGAGAAAACGGTCTCGGTCATCAAAAGTGCGCGAGACCCCTCCGGGCGATTGTCCACCAGCAGCGACCGGGCATGGTCCACATCATTATGGCGGAAGACCCTGATTTCAGCGCCTGACAGGGTTGCCCCGGCATGCATACAGGCATGGGAAAGCTCATCCATCACGATGATATCACCGCGCCCGACAAGCGCCGGGGCGAGTGCGATATTGGCCAGATATCCAGACCCGAACAGGCGCGTTGCCTCCATGCCCTTGATCTGGCTGATCAGGGATTCCAGCTCGTGATTGAGAGGGCTGTCACCACAGATCAGGCGAGACCCGCCCGAACCTGCACCATGACGAATGGCGGACGCCCCCGCAGCTGCGATCACACGTGGATGCTGGGACAGGCCCAGATAATCATTGTCACAAAAGGACAAGACCATATGTCCATCACGCATCGCGCTGGACGCCATGCCGCGTTCGGTGGGATGCAATACGCGCCGGCGCTGCAAGCTCTCAAGCTTGTCCAGCTTTTCCTGCGCGAACATATTCAGCTGTTCCGTCTGCCTGGAATTCGTCATACACCCTGTCCAAAACCCGCTTCGGGAGACCCATTTCGTGGTGTTGTTGCCCGATAGCCTGCTGAGTGAAAGTTCTTTTCGTCATGCATAATCCAGACTGGCTTGAAACCGGCCTGAACCATATCTGGCTTCCCTATACACAAATGAAGACCGCCCCAACACCCGTTGGCGTATCACATATCGAAGGTGTGACACTGGAACTCACCGATGGCCGCAAACTGGTCGATGGTGTGGGCTCATGGTGGACCTGTGTGCATGGCTATAACCACCCGCGACTCAAGGCGGCGCTGATCGAGCAGCTGGACAGACTGCCCCATGTGATGCTGGGCGGCCTGGGCCATGAACCTGCCTATGCGCTGGCAACGAGGCTGGCCACGCTGACGCCCGGAGACCTTAACCGGAGTTTCTTCTGCGAGAGTGGATCTGTCGCCGTGGAAGTGGCGATGAAAGTGGCCGTGCAATACTGGCTGAATACCGGCGAAGGCGTGCGTCCGAAATTCCTGGCGTTCAAGGGCGGCTATCACGGCGATACATTCGCGACCATGTCAGTGTGTGACCCGGATGAAGGCATGCATTCGCTGTTTGGCGAAGCCCTGCCCGCCCAGCACATTGTCGACCTGCCCACCGATGAGGCCAGCATTGCTGCGCTGAACGACACGCTGGCGCAGAACAAGGATATCGCCGCTGTGATCGTCGAACCACTGATTCAGGGCGCTGGCGGGATGCGCATGCATGATGCGGCCACGCTGCGCCAGATCCGCGAGGCATGCGACCGCCACAATGTGATCCTGATCTTCGATGAGATCTTTACCGGCCTTGGCCGCACGGGAGACTTGTTCGCGTCCATCAAGTCTGGCGTGACGCCTGACATCATGACCATTGGCAAGGCGCTGACAGGCGGCATCACGCCGCTGGCTGCAGCTGTCGTGTCCGAGCGGATCTATGCCGCCTTTCACGATGAGGATGGATCCAAGGCGCTGATGCATGGGCCGACCTTTACCGGACATGCCCTGGCCTGCGCAGTGGCGATGGCCTCGCTCGACCTGATCGAGGAGACCGATGCCATTGGCAAGGTGCGCAAGCTGGAGGCAGAGCTGACATCCCGGCTGGCCCCGCTTCGTGGCAGGCCGAATGTCGCCGAGGTGCGTGTCATGGGCGCGGTTGCGGCGGTGGAGCTCAATCACGACTTCAATGTGGATGACGCACGCGCAGCCTTTATCGCGCGCGGTACTTTCATTCGGCCGCTGGGGCGCGTGATCTATCTGACGCCGAGCTACACCATACAGCCCGAAGAGCTAAGCGTGCTGACCGAGGCCATCAGCGCAATTGTGGATGCGCTGGGTGATCAGGCAGCAAGCGCAGGATAGTCTGGTGCGTAATGTTCAATACGCATGCGAATCCTGGGGTTCAATTCACGCAGGGCCGTGACAATATCGTTCAGGCTGTCTGACTGTGCACGCCCCAAACCCAGCGATTCAGGAAGGCATACAGCCTTTCCATCGGGTGTTGTCAGCACCACAACCGGTGTGAAGGCATCGCGGGCCGATGACGTGACCGGACGATGCAGACAGATGGCGCGGATATTGTCGACATCGATCGCGCCCTCATCCTTCTGGTTATTGAAGCGACAGGCCCAGACCAACTGGTTTTCAGATATCAGCAGACGTTGCGATGGCGTCTTTTCCAGAAAATACCAGGCCGCAAGCCCGGCAAGCCCCAGAAAGGCAAATCGCAACCAGAACATGGGAAGGCCCTGCAATAACACGAAGGAAAACAATCCCACCGCAAAATAAGCATAGCCAACCCAGCTATAGTTCTGCTCTCGCAGAAGTTTTTTCGATTTCATCTCTTCATCCCCAACCTTGAAAATGAATATAGGCGAGAAATCGAAAAACATTCGAAATGATGGACTCTATTTTTTATGCAAATTTTCAACACCGAAACACAAATCAAGAATAGATCATCGATTTTCAAATGCAGACAAAACAAGAGCATAGCCAACCATTGCCATTGTTTCGGCTGAATAGGTCCTGTCTACGCCTCGTTCTGTCCTACAAAGAATGATGCACCTGATGCCGAAACACCAAAAGCAAAAAAGCCGCCTCCCGGTGAGGGAAGCGGCTCTTGCAAAAGTGTCAGCCTTCTGAGGCAGGCAGCCTATTTCAGCAGGTTTGTCACGATCTCGCGTGCATCTGCGCCAAGTTCCTTGTTGGCGAGCGCAAATGCCACACAGGCCTGAAGGTAGAGCAGCTTGTCGCCACAGTCATAATCCTGGCCCTTGTATTTGAAGGCGTAGAAATCCTGTGCCTGCATCAAGCGCTCCATGGAGTCTGTCAGCTGGATCTCGCCACCTGCGCCGGGCGTCTGATTGGCCAGCAGGTCAAAGATTTCAGGCTGGAGGATGTAACGACCCGTGATCTTGAGGTTTGAGGGGGCTTCTTCGCGCGGGGGCTTTTCGACCATGCCAGTCATGCGCACCAGCGCGTCAGCAGCATCAGCACCATCGGC
>PAQI01000014.1 GCA_002709235.1 Hirschia sp. | reverse complement strand
ACCCCCAAACCGACCCATTTGGTGCCCAAAGTGCTCCCAAATGGCGCTTGACCGCCTCCCATGCGCCGCGTGCGGCGATGCCCATCTTCTTGTGGTCATAACCGGCTGATCCGCCAGAGGCGAATGCATCGCCCAGCCACCAGCCATGATCTTGCGACAATCCATTGGCGATGTCGGAGAAGGTTGCGGTGCCCTTGTCTGCGGCGACCACCAGATAGGGGTCATCGCCATCCCAGGCGATAACGCGATCGGGGTGTGTCGCGTCGCCGTCGATGAGGTTGTCGGAGATTTCCAGCAAGGCGGAAATGAATGTCTTGTATGCCGCAATCCCGGCATCGCGGATCTCTTCGCGAGAGCCGTTCTCCGGCAGGTTCTTGGGGTAGAAACCACCCTTGGCACCCACAGGCACGATCACCGCGTTCTTGACGTTCTGGGCCTTGACCAGTCCCAGCACTTCGGTGCGGAAGTCATCGCGCCGGTCAGACCAGCGTAGACCACCACGCGCGACCGGGCCAAAACGCAGATGCACGCCTTCCACCATGGGCGACCAGACAAAGATCTCACGAAATGGCTTGGGCGAGGGCAGGTCATTGATCTCGCCGCTGGCAATCTTGACCGAGATATAGGGATAGGGTTGTCCGGTTGACGGCGCGAGCTGATAGAAATTGGTGCGCTGGATGGCACGGATCAGATGCATCAGACGGCGCAGGACGCGGTCTTCATCCAGTGAGGCCACATCGTTCAGTGACTTGCGGATGTCGGCGATCAGCTCCTTTTGGGCATTGCGGCGCTCATCCAGCCCACCACCCTCGTCTGGATTGAGGCGTTGATCGAACAGCTTCAACAGGCTTGAAGCAAGGCCGGAATGATTGGCCAGTGCTGCAATTTGCGTGGCTTCCGATGGATCAAGCCCGGTCTGCTGTCGATAACGACACAGCGTGCGCATCAGCGCCGCCTGGCGCCAGCTCAGGCCTTGTCGGACAACCAGACTGTTGAACCCGTCGCTTTCCGTATAGCCATTCCAGACGGCTTCGAAGCATTCGGAAAACTGCGACCCCAGCGGGCTGGACCCTGCTGGTTGTTCGAGGGTGATGTCATGCACCCAGACGGTCTTGTCATCTTGCCTGAAGGTGATGGGATAGCTGGTTTCAGCTTTGACGCGCAGCCCCATACATTCCAGCACAGGCACGATATCGGATAGATAGAGCGGCTGATCATGATGATAGATCTTGCAGGCCGCATCCACGCTGTCGCCGGGCAGATCGCGTACACGCACGGATATCTCATGGCTTTTCTGCATGGCATCAATTGCCGCCAGATCCTTCAGGGCCTGATCGGGCGTGAAGGCTTCCTTGAAGGCGGCATTGAACCGGATCTGGCCAAGATCTTCACGCGGGGTACCAGCCAGTCTTGCGGCGCGGGCAAGGGCATCCTCCCAGCTTTCGGCCATTTGGCGGATCTCGATATCCAGCGCGTCAATGTCTGGTTCCGGATGTCCGGGCGTAAGCCCGACGATATAGTGCACACGCGCCAGCGGGCCATCGTTGAAGGAGGGATAGAACGCGCTTTCCCGCCCATCAAAGGCTTCAGCGAGCAGTGTGTGAACACGCTTGCGCAATTCCGGTGTGTAATTGTCACGCGGGGTGTAGAGCAACATGGACACAAACCGGTCAAACCGGTCACGTCGCACGAATATGCGCGTACGTGGACGTTGCATCAGACCCAAAACGCCGGAAGCGATCTTTTCCAGTTCGGCAGGTTCGATCTGGAACAATTCGTCGCGCGGATAGGTCTCCAGCACATTGTTGAGCGCCCGCGCGGAATAGTCCGCTCCATTGGCCTCCAGCCTGGCCTTGACGATCTCCACCTTGGACCGGATCAACGGCACATCGCGGGCCATGCGGGTATAGGCGTCTGATGTGAACAGGCCGACAAAGCGTGTTTCACCTATGACATTGCCTGAATCGTCATATCGCTTCACGCCAATATAATCGGCATAGACGCGGCGATGCACGAGCGAGCGCATGTTTGTCTTGGAAACGATGATCGGCGGCGCTTCATCCAGAAACGCCTTGATCTGCGGGGTCAACAGGGCCGGTTCCGACCCGCGCGAGAGCACATGCCTATGCGGATCACGCAATACGCCAAGCCCGGAGCCTTCAACCACGTCAGGTTCTTCAGCCAGGAAACTGCCATCGGCACCGCGCGCATAGCGATAGTCGCGTGCACCCAGAAAGATGAAGTGATCGCGCACCAGCCAGTTCAGGAATTCCTCGGCTTCTTCCACATCACTTGCCGTCCGGCCCTTGGCGACAGGCGTGGTGGAGACGCGAACAGCTGCGTCTTTCATGGCCTGACGCATGGCGAGAAAGTCTGCCGTTGCGAGAGAGACATCGGCAAAGGCAGCTTCCAGCGCTTCCTTCAGTTTCCTGCGCTGACCGGCATCAAGGTGTTCGGTGTGGATCTGGATGGTGGAAATATCGCCATCATCACGGTGAATGACCGGATGCACAACGGCGCGAATTTCCGCACCTGATGCCAATATGGCGGCAATCGCGCTGTCCACCAGGAATGGTGTGTCAGGGCCAACGGCTTCAATCAGGCAGCGCGGGAATTTCCGGTCATCTGCGCCGATACAGTCACGCACCCGAACGCGCCGTCGTGGCAGGGGTTCAAGGGCGGCTTCCATGCCGAATGCAAACAGATCCACAGCCAGCCGGGCAGAGTCAGCCGCATTGAACGCCGCAAAGTCATCCATGTTCGCATCTTCGCAGAACTGGACAAGAAACGCGTCCAGATCCCTGGATGGCTCAAGGTCTTCTCTTTGAGTGATCAGCTTTGCAGCTTCGGATTCGATTTCCGAAGTGGCGAAGGACAGGCTGGACGTCCCGCTCATGAAGGCGTTCCTCGATCTGGGGATCAAAGCGCCATGCTATGCGCGCAACTGTCCCGGGATATAATCTGTTATATTGGCGTATCCCAGAGTGAGCGGCGAGTCCAAGCCGCTTCCTGATATACGGTAATAGTTGAACAATTGGGATATATACATTGCGAGCCAAGAGGTTAAGGCATGATTGTTTCGCATATGCGCTGTTTTGCAGTTGGGGAGTTCTTCAACTGACCCAAGGGCGGTGTCTGAACAGTCCGGTTCTCGGCCAGGCATCAAGGCAGGCCTCCAATTGCGGGCCTGCTCCGATATTGTGGACGAACAATCTTCGCCCCTCACTATCGCGCGCTGTCGACGCAATACCGATATGGGGAAGGTGACCGCCAACGCGCCAGCTGGCCAGGTCTCCGGGCTCGATCTCGGCGTCTGTCAGATCCACTGCCAGCGCATCACCGCAGCGATTGAAATAGGTTTCCAGATTCAAAACGCGCCTGTGGTCAATATTCCGGTCGGGACGTGTCAGGCCCCAGAATGTCGGATAGGCCTGAAAATTAGCGCGCATGTCCTCGTGAATGGCAACCTGCAGATCTGTGTCGAGGGCGCGATAGGCGCGGATGATCACATCGGCACAGACGCCTGTATTATCGGGCACATCGCCGCCGGGATAATCCAGCGACACATAGGCCGGGTCATATCTCACCGATATCAGCGTTCGCACCTCGGCGGCACGCGCCAGGCGGATATGACCAAGCGTTTCGTCAAGCGTTGGCGTTGGTCTGGGCGAAGGAATATCCGGTGATGCGCCGGTCTCCCCCAATGCCAGGGCATAGCCTGCATCGGCATCCGATCTGCGGCAGCCTATCAGCGCGAGGCTTGCCAGACCCAGGGCTCCAGTCATGAAATCTCGTCTCTGCATATGCCATCATTAACCCGCAATCAGGTCAGGTTTGGGCGCAATCATGGCGAAAGCAATTTCACTGCGATCATAATTTCAGATTGTAGGGATGGGGGGGACAAGAGGGCTGTCGAACGGGGACGCGTTCAACAGCCCTGACAGACCAAATCCGCTAGCTGGGTGGGGGGACGCTTTGCGGTAATCTGCTTGTCCACGTGAACGAAAACGTTCGCGATTGGCCGCCTATACAGGGCAAAGCGGGGATAAATCAACAAGAAAATGACGCGCTATGTACTTTATAACTCAATCTTTCAACACCTGTTCATCGTTCTGGTGGAATTAACCCCAAAATCTCAATATATCAGTGGTTGCTGTCAGACATTTCGGTAGATGCGATATTTTTATCCGCGACGGGCGGTTCGCCCTGGTCAGGATTGCCGTCGGCAGACAGGAGCACCGCAATCCAGCGTGTGCCGGGAGTCTGGGCGAGAATTATCATGATCATCACGGTCAGCGGTGCCGACAGGAACATGCCGGGAATGCCCCAGACGGCACCCCACACCGCCAGCGACAACAAAACGACCAGAGATGAGATATTCAGCGTCTCGCCCATCAGGCGTGGTTGCACGAAATTGCCTATGGTGAATTGCCACGCACTGACCGCCAGGAACACGATGATCGCGCTCAATGTCGGATCGGTGGGCATATAGCTGGGCCAGTCCGGCTGGGCCAGAGCGAAAAAGCCGGGCAGGAAGGCGGCGATAATCGATCCGACCGTCGGGATATAATTCAGGAAGAAAACCAGAAATGCCCAGAACAGGGCATTGTCCAACCCCAGAACCAGCAGGGTGATATAGGTGAGGGCGGTGATGATCGCGGATATCGCGGTCTGCACCCAGAGATATTGTTCCATGCTCTCGCGAACGCGATGGCCGACCCTGCGCGCAGTGTCACGCCCCTCCTGATCAGGAAAGACAGAATCCAGCTTCTTGGGCCATGCGGCTTCGGCCATGAACAGGAAGGCGATATAGATCAGGACCAGCACGAAGGATGAGGCCAGCTCCTGCGTCGCACCGAGGAATGGTTCAACAAAGCGCACATTCTCGCGTGAAAACAGAAGATGGCTCAGCGTTGGCGGCTCTATCACGGACTCATTTATATCAAATCGCGTATAGGCACCGGAGATGATCTCGTTGATCCGCGCTTCATAATCCTTGGAATTCTGAGCAAACTCGTTGAGCCCGTCGGCAAAGATCACGACCACACCAATGACGCCGCCAAGTGTGCCGAGAATGGCAACACCCTGCGCAATCCAGCGCGGCAGGAATGTCACTTTCTTCTGCAGCAGGCGCGCAAACCCTTCGATCACCAGCCACAGGAATATGGCCAGCGCGAAAGGCGCGAAAATATCGCGGCCATGATAGAGCCCCAGAGTGATCACACCCGTGGCGATCACCCACACACCGGCAGTCAGATGGCGCAATTGATCGCCCTTCCATAAAAGTCGGCGGCTTCATGAGGCCGCCTGCTGGAACTCGGATTATTCAAATGTTGAGTCGTTCAGCGCCTTTTTCTGCACGGGCCAATCGGCAAACACGAAATAGAGATAGGCTCCGAGATTGACGATCGGAACAAGCAGCAGCAGCGACCAGGCACCATTGAATCCTGCCTTGGACCACACACGCCACTGGCAATAGATAAAGAAGGCGATCATCGCCACGTAGAAAATTCCCACACCAGCCATCAGGCCTGGATCAATTGAAGAGTTCATGCTGTTGGTCCCTCGAATATCCCAGCAGGCAAGCTACCAGTTTGACAGGACATCAACAAGCCGGGCGACCCTGACATGGCAACGGGCATTCCTTCGACCGGCTAAACCGACTAGGCTGCAAGACGTGATTCTAGAAGTATCTGGTGGCCGGAACAAACTTCATGACAGATTCGATTTTTCTGGGCGGCGGCGGCGCTGCGCATGATCTCAGACAGGAGCTGCTGCTCAAGCGCGCCAACCGGCATGGCCTGGTGGCCGGGGCAACAGGCACCGGCAAGACCGTCACATTGCAGATCCTCGCTGAAGGGTTTTCCAATGCGGGCGTGCCGGTTTTCTGTGCCGATGTGAAGGGCGATCTGTCGGGTCTGGCAATGTCAGGCGACCCGGCGCACAAGCTCCATGAAAAGCTGGTCTCACGCGCCGGAAAGATCGGCTTTGATGATTTTGGCTATGATGATGTGCCGACCATTTTCTGGGATCTTTACGGCAAGAAGGGCCACCCGGTTCGCGCCTCGATCAGCGAGATGGGGCCGACGCTTCTGGCGCGCCTGCTCGATCTGAACGAGACCCAGGAAGGCGTGCTGGTCATCGCCTTCTGCTGGGCCGATGACAATGACATGCTGCTGGTCGACCTCAAGGATCTGCGCAAGCTGCTGGCTCATATTTCCGAAATACGCGAGGAGATCGGACGCGAATATGGCAATGTCTCGCCCGCATCGGTCGGGGCGATCCAGCGACGTTTGCTGATGCTTGAACGCGATGGGGCAGAGCAGTTCTTTGGCGAACCTGCGTTGGAATTGTCGGATCTGATGCGCACCACGCGCGATGGGCGCGGCTATGTCTCCATCCTTGATGCCACCACCCTGATCAATTCAGCCAAGCTCTATTCCACATTCCTGCTTTGGCTGATGTCCGAACTGTTCGAACAGCTTCCGGAGGTCGGTGACCCCGACAAGCCGAAAATGGTGTTCTTCTTCGATGAGGCGCATCTTCTGTTTGATGACGCGCCCGATGCGTTGATCGACAAGATCGAGCAGGTCGTGCGCCTGATCCGGTCCAAGGGGGTGGGGATCTTCTTCGTCACCCAGAACCCGCGCGATTTGCCAGACAGCGTGCTGGCCCAGCTGGGTGCGCGTGTCCAGCATGCCCTTCGTGCCTATACGCCGTCAGAGCGCAAGGCGATCCGGGCAGCAGCACAATCTTTCCGAGAAAATCCTGACCTGGACACCGAAGAGACCATCACCCAGCTGGGTGTGGGTGAGGCGCTTGTGTCGACGCTGGACGAGAAGGGCGCGCCGTCCGTGGTGCAGCGCACATTGATCCGTCCGCCCTCATCTCGCCTCGGCCCGATCACACAGGCGGAACGGACCACCATCATGAATGACAGCCCTGTGTCTGGCATCTATGACGAAGCGGTAGATCCTGAAAGTGCTTATGAGCTCCTGCTGAAGCGCGAGGAGAAAGCGGCCAGGGAAGAAGCCGAGCTGAAGGAAAAGGAAGACCGCGAGGCGGCGAAGAAGGCCAGGACCCGCAAGACCAGCACGCGCCGCCGCCAGACAGCATCCGAAGCGGCTACCAAATCCGCCATGCGCACGGCAGCGCGAGAGCTGACAAAATACATATTGCGCGGCGTGCTGGGTGGGCGTCGTCGATAGGCGCGCAACCGGCAGGGCTCACACGCATGTCAGGTGGATACCGGGCGCGTACACGCGGAATTCAACTGATATTCACACCCGGTTCATGTAGACTTTCGCTAATCTGACACCAGATAGACTAAAGATAAACAAGGGAAAGAGGTTCATGATCCGCACACTCACCATAGCGGCAGCCGGTCTGGCGCTCACCGCTTGCGCCACCCAGGCTCCCTACCAACAGGCACAATCCAGCACAGCATCCGGCTATGCAGACCAGGCCATTGAGAAGGACCGCTTCAAGGTCTCCTTCCGTGGCAATTCCTCCACGCCCAAGGATCAGGTTGAAACCTATCTGCTATACCGCGCCGCCGAACTGACGCTGGAACAGGGGTTTGACTATTTCCTCGTGGTCGACCGTGACACTGAGAGCAATTCACGGCTGCGGGCCACAGGCGGATCGCCGGCCTATTCGCGCTTCGGCTTTCACTACAACTATTACCACCCGGCCTATGGTTGGTATGGCATGTATGATCCGTTCTGGGGGGATGCGCCCACCTATACCGAGATCACCAAATATGACGCCAGCGCGGAAATCCTGCTGCGCAGCGGCACCAAGCCAGCAGATGAAGCGCGCGCATTTGATGCGCGTGATGTCATTGAAAACCTTGGTCCCACTATCAAGCGGCCGGAATAGATTTGCAGCCCAGCGAGGGAAGTTTTTCCCTCGCTGAACCTGTGGTTTGCAAACGATACTCATTTACGTCTTTGAATTATAATGAAAATTTCCAAATCACCTCTTCTCTTTTGAGGTGAGACGCTCCATCTTGAGCAGGTTCCAATCGTCAACCATGAGGACTTGCCCAGATGGCGCATGATGCCATGCCCAGTTCCGCAGGACGGCTCGCACCGCCGGTTGCCGCACGCATCACCCAGCGTACGGTCATGCTGTCAGTGGCGACGGCCAGCCTGTTGATCCTCATCAAGGCATGGGCCTGGATGGCGTCTGGCTCGGTGTCGATCCTGGCATCACTAGCGGATTCCGGGCTGGACCTCGCCGCATCCCTGTTCACACTGGGGGCCGTATCCTATGCGGCGGCACCACCTGATCAGAAGCACCGTTTCGGACATGGCAAGGCCGAGGGCTTTGCCGCGCTGATGCAGGCCGTGCTTGTAGGAGCGTCAGCCACATTCATCGCGATTGAGGCAATCGACCGTTTCCGGAATCCCCGGCCGGTGATGGAAGGCGGACTGGGCATTGCGGTGATGATCATCTCGATATTGCTCACGCTTGGCCTGATCTACTTTCAGACCCGTGCTCTGCGCCAGACCGGATCGGTCGCAACGGCGGGCGATCGCGCCCATTATGCTGCGGATCTGGCCGCGAACATGGCGGTGATTGTCGGTGTCATCGCATCCTCCTATCTTGGCCTGCCCATAGCAGACCCCGTGATTGGTCTGGCCATCGCTCTCTGGCTGGCATGGGGAGCGTTCGGTGTCGCGCGAGAAGCCGCAGACCAGTTGATGGACAAGGAACTGAGTGAAGCTGATCGTGAACGCATCAAGCGGCTGGCGCGCGGAGATGAACGCATGATCGATGTGCACCAGCTGCGCACACGGGCATCCGGGCCGATCATTCACATCCAGTTTCATCTGGACATGCCGCGCGAGCTGTCACTCGTCGAGGCCCATCAATTGATGGTGGCTTGTGAGAACCGCATCCTGGAAGAGTTTCCCGGCGCAGATATCCTCATCCATCCCGATCCACGTGGATCACAGCCGCATGGCGGAGATTTCTTCGCGGAAAACTACAAGGCTGAGCCGGAAGCCAGTGCAGTGGGTTAATGAAACTCTGATTGCCCATTCCGGGCTTTTGACGCATGTTCTGTTTTTCCCTTTTCAGGTGAGCAGGGCAGGGTCGACAGGGTAGATGCGCAAACTCCATCATTGGGCGCTGGATCCCTTTTCCCGGTGCATCAGGTTCGCCCTGCATGAAAAGAAGCTGGCCTTCGAGACCAGTTCGGCACCGCCCTGGGCCAGTGATACCGAAGCACGAAAACTCAATCCCATAGGCGGTGCACCCGTGCTGGAAGAAGATGCCCCCGAAGGCCGTTTCATCCTAGCCGAACCGCGCGCCATCCTTGAATATCTCGACGAGGCCTATCCCGATCACAAGCTGCTGCCGACCGACCGGATCGAGCGCACCGAAACCCGCTGGGTGATGGGCTGGCTGGAGCGCGGCTTTGATCAGGATGTGAACCAGACCCTGCTGCATGAGCGCGTGATGCAGCGTTGCCTGCGGGCGGGTACGCCCAATTCCGCCGCCATGCGCAAGGGCGCAGCAGCGCTGCGCGGATATCTGCGCCACATCGATGCCATGACAGGCGTGCGTCCCTATCTGGCAGGCGAGAATTTCTCCTATGCCGATATCTGCGCAGCGGCGCATCTGTCCTGCCTGGACTATTTTGGCGATGTGCCCTGGTCACAATTCGTGATGGCGCAGGATTGGTATATCCGCATGAAATCGCGTATTGCATTCCGTCCCATGCTGCTGGACCGATTGCAGGGTGTTGCACCAGCGCGACACTATGCAGAACTGGACGCATGAGGCACGGAACCTCCAACCTTGTTCAAGGTTAACTTGCTGACCATCACAGGATGACGCACCCAGACCTGATATCAGGGAATGCCATGAGCGTGTACGAGCTGCATCACGATTATCCGGCCACATCCACCCCGTCACGCTGGCGGCAGGTGTGGTCTGTGCTGTGGCGCATTCCGGTGTTCCTGATCGCGCTGAGCCTGGCGCTGGTCCTGTTCTTCAAATTTGCTGGACCGTTCGGATCCTTCACAATGCTGGAGCGCCAGATTGATGGCGTGAAAGTGCAGCGTGATTATGTGCCGCTGTCGAAGATTTCCCCCAATCTGGTCCGCGCCGTGATTGCCGCAGAGGATTCGCGCTTTTGCAAGCATCAGGGTTTCGACCTTGAAGCGATCCAGAAAGCCATCGACGAAAAAACCCAGCGCGGCTATCTGCGCGGTGCCTCCACTTTGTCGCAGCAAGCGGCCAAGAATGTCTTTCTGTGGAATGGCGGTGGCTGGATACGCAAGGGCGCGGAAAGCTGGTTCACCCTGCTGGGCGAGACCATGTGGACCAAGCGCCGGATCATGGAGATCTATCTCAATCAGGCCGAATGGGGCGATGGCCTGTTCGGGGCTGAAGCCGCCGCACAGGCACGCTTTGGCGTGTCGGCATCCGCGCTCACTCCCTGGCAGGCAGCCATGCTGGCAGCCGTATTGCCCAGCCCGAACAAATGGCGCGTTGACCCGCCGGGGCCCTATGTCCAGCAACGTGCACGTCAGATCATGGGACGCATGAACACGGTGGGCGGTGAGGGGTTGGATCGCTGTGTGCTTGGCTGAACGCGGTTGTCCTCCAGTAGTTCCATAACTTCGGCTGATAACGAATCTTTCGATTATAAATTAGAATAATTCTAAAAAAGGGCCCATACTCTCTTTCATCGCCCAATGGACAAGAGACAGATCTGGATAGAAGGAAGAGACGTCATGGCCGACAAGTCGAAGCTGACCACCACCTCCGGTGCGCCCGTTCCCAGCAATCAGGATTCCCAGACCGCAGGTCCACGCGGTCCTGTTCTGTTGCAGGATTATCAATTGCTGGAAAAGCTCGCCCACCAGAACCGTGAGCGCATTCCAGAGCGGACCGTCCACGCCAAGGGATGGGGTGCGCATGGCGTGCTGAAGATCACCGGCGACCTGTCAAAATACACCAAGGCCAAGGCGCTGCAACCCGGTGCCGAAACGCCGATGCTGGCGCGCTTTTCAACCGTAGCCGGGGAGGCGGGTGCCGCCGACCATGAACGCGATGTGCGTGGCTTTGCACTGAAATTCTACACCGAGGAAGGCAATTGGGACCTCGTTGGCAACAACACGCCCGTCTTCTTCGTGCGTGACCCTTACAAATTCCCCGATTTCATCCACACCCAGAAACGTCACCCGCGCACAAACATGCGCAGCCCGACCGCCATGTGGGACTTCTGGTCGCTGAGCCCGGAAAGCCTGCACCAGGTCACGATCCTGATGTCCGATCGCGGCCTGCCGCAAGACCCGACCCGGATGAACGGTTACGGCTCACACACCTATTCCTTCTGGAATGATGCTGGCGAGCGTTACTGGGTCAAGTTCCACTTCAAGACCGAGCAGGGTCACGCGCATTACACCAATGCCGAATCCGAAGAGATCGTCGGCAAGACCCGCGAAGGCTATCAGGAAGCCCTTTACGGAAAGATCGAGGATGGCAATTTTCCGCGCTGGAAAATGCAGGTCCAGATCATGCCGGAAATGGATGCCGAGAAGACCAGCTACAATCCGTTCGACCTCACGAAAGTCTGGCCGCATGCGGAATACCCGCCGATTGATGTCGGCTATTTCGAGCTTAACCGGAACCCGGACAATTACTTCGCCGAAATCGAGAACGCCGCCTTCAGCCCGTCCAATATCGTGCCCGGCATCAGTTTCTCGCCGGACAAGATGTTGCAGGCGCGGATCTTCTCCTATGCCGATGCGCACCGTCACCGTCTGGGCACGCATTACGACCAGATCCCGGTCAATCGCCCACAATGCCCCGTCCACCACTACAACAAGGATGGGGCGATGAATGTGATGGGTGGCCTCCAGACAGGCAATCCGAACGCCTATTATGAGCCCAACTCCTTTGGTGGGCCGGTCGAAGACAAGTCGGCCCAGGAACCACCGCTGAAAATCTCCGGCGATGCGGATCGTTACGACCACCGCACCGGCCATGATGACTACAGTCAGGTTCGTGACCTGTTCGTGAAGGTGCTCGAAGCCGATGAGAAAGAGCGCCTGTTTGCGAATATTGCAGGCACCTGGGGATCAGTCCCTGAAGTGATCTGTGAGCGCCAGCTGGCCGAATTCAAGAAGGTGCATCCCGACTATGAAGCCGGTGTGCGCAAGGCCTGGGAGAAGGTGAAAGCGGATGGCGGATACAAGCCAAATGCCGCACCGATCACCGAGGACACACCGCAGACTGCCTGATTTCTCAGGCGATAGACCAACAGACGCCGGGCCTTGATGGGCTCGGCGTTTTTGTCTGATCAGAGCTGATCGGCGAGGATCTGCCGGGCGCGACTGACAGCAGCGCGTTGGCCCACGCGGTCGATCCAAAGGCTCACATTGGCAAGCCCTGCAAGCGCTTCTTCTGGCAGGCTCTCCAGCCATGGATAAAGCGCTATATCGACAATGGAATAGTCACCGCTCACATATGGCTGACGCGCAAGCTGCCTATCCAGCCAGGTCAGGTGTGGATCAGCATTGTCAGCCTTCCGGGCGGACTGGATCAGTTCCAGAACAGGTTCCGGCCAGCTTGTTCCGTCCAGTTTGGCCGGCCCGAAATATCCTGATCTTTGTTGAAGATAATCAAGACAATCGATCAGTCCGTTAATTCTGGTGACAATGGCAGTCTCTGGCTTTTGATCGACGATAACAGGCGTGTCGTTCGAAGGTGAATCGACTCCAGTTTGTGCTGTATCTGGTGCGCCGCTGATGCAGCGATAGTCCAGGCCTGCATCCTCCAGCATGATGGCGACGGCATAATCATCTGGTGTTCTTTGAAAATAGAATTCTATCATGCTCTAACACGCATCCCGGTTTGGGTTGATAATGGCCTCGAAAGGTTCATACCGCACAAGTCTGAACTCAGAGACTGACACTATCGCGTTTTGGGCAGCTGATAAGGGCCCTGAAAGGAACAAAAATGTCGTCATTTGAAACTGTGACTTCTGCACTGACCAGGTTGGTCGGGTTCGACACCACATCGCGATTGTCAAACCTGGAACTGATCGAATGGCTTGAAGAGACGCTCAGGCCGCATGCTGATCATATGCAGCGCATTCCAAACAGCACGGGCGACAAGTCCAATCTCTGGGTACGCATCGGCCCGGATGTGCCCGGCGGTGTTGTTCTGTCCGGTCACACGGATGTTGTGCCGGTGGACGGCCAGGACTGGCGCACGGATCCCTTCACGGTCACACCCGCTGACGACCGCTTTTATGGTCGTGGCACCAGCGACATGAAAAGCTTCATCGCCATGTGCGTGGCATTCGCGCCAGACTTTGCAGCCGCTGATCTCAAGCGCCCGATTCATTTTGCTTTCTCCTATGATGAGGAAGTCGGCTGTCTTGGATCACCCGACATGGTTGCGACCATCGCAGCGGCATCTGCGCCGCCCAGCGTGTGCTGGGTGGGAGAGCCGACATTGTGGTCTGTCATGTCCGGGCACAAATCCATATCGACCTATGAAGTTGAAGTGACGGGCCATGAAGTTCATTCCAGCCTGCCGCATCTGGGTGTGTCGGCTGTGCATGAGGCGCTGGACCTGATGAACATGCTGCGCGTGATCGCCATGCAGGCCGAAAGTGATCCACCCGAAGACAGCCCCTTTGATCCGCCTCATGCCACGCTGACCATCGGACAGGTGCAGGGCGGTACAGCGGCCAATATTCTTGCCGGTCACTGCCGCTTTGTCTTTGACCTTCGCTCGCCGCCGCAAATTGATGTCGACGACCTGCTGTCGCCTTTCTTCGAACTTGCCGGGCAGATGGATCAGCGCATCAAGGCGCAGTTCCCCGAATGCGGCGTGGAGGTTCGCCAACGCTCCGGCACGCCGGGCCTGAACCCGGATCGCGACAGCGAGGCAGAGAGCTTTGTGCGGGCGATCACCGGAGACAATGCCAGCCATTTTGCCTCCTATGCGGCGGAAGCCGGACAGTTCCAGCAAGCTGGCATCGCCACGGTGATCTGTGGGCCGGGCAATATCGAACAGGCCCACCAGCCCAATGAATGGATCGCAAGAGACCAGATCCAGCGCGGTGTGGACGTGTTCAAGCAGTTGTTATCGCAGATGATATAACCCGACTGGGGAATCACCTCGCATTGGTCGCCGGAATCTTCTAATCGTGAACCGGGTGATGATGGAGGCTGGCCGGTGAGCGTGCGGACTATTCTGCCGGCAGGAGTGAGGCGGCGACGATGAATGTGTGGGTGTTTCCTGTCGGGATCATCGCACTTGTCATTGCGCTGTTCCTGCGCGCACCGAAAGCGTGCCATCCCTATAAGGCGTTCCTGTTCTTCCTGGCTGGCGTGATCATCTCGGCAGCGGGCGTAAGGATGCTGGCCAATCGTGCCGATATTGGCCGCCCCACGGATTTTGATTATTTCATTGCCGATTCCCTGCGCCTGCTGGATGCAGAACCGCAAGCACCCTTCATCGTGTTTTCCGGGGCGAGTTTTTCGCGCAATGGCCTTGATGATGACAGGCTGACAAGCCGATTGCGGCAATTGGGCTATCCCCACCGGGTGATCAATCTTTCGCTTCAGGGGTCCTCTCTTCAGGAACGACACGCTGCACTGATGCGGTTTCTCAAACGCGCGGATCGCAAGCCCGATCTGGCCTTGCTGATGGTCGCGCCAGAGTTCGACATGAATGCGGCCTATGTCTTTCAGGTCGCGACATTCTCTGATCGTGCGATTGGCCAGTTTACGCCTGATGCGGCGGCATGGGCGGCGCTGGGCATGATGCGCGGCGATTGCCAGAACACGGTTCAGTGCGCCAAGACAACCATTCTGGGGCCGCTGCACTTGACCATGAATGTGCTCAATCTCGGCCTGCTGTCGGGCGGGCGGGATCTGGCAACGCTCGCGCCGCAAAAGGTCTATGATGCCAAGCAGGATGTGCGCGAGCCGATCAGCGATGAAGAGATCCGGCAGGGTGTTCTTGCGCAGATACATCCAACAGCGCAGGTCGGTCCGCACTGGGCCGCCAGTTTCCGCAAGCAGCAACGCGATGATCTGCAAGCGCTGGGCGTTGGCGGTGTGGCCTATTACCTGCCGCCGGTGATTTCCCCGCAGATCCGCGAATATACCGCCTCGCTCTGCCTGGGTGAGCTGGCGAACTGGCCCTGTATCGCGCCGCTTGGTCCGGCTTTGCTGGAACCGCTGGACGGGCAGATCTGGTTTGATCCCAAACATCTCAAACAGGAAGGCGCAGAGCATTACAGCGACTGGCTCGCCGATGAGATCGACCGCAGGGGATTGCTCAGGTGAAGTTCACAGAATGGATCTTTCCGGTCTTTTTCTTTGCGGTCTTTGCGGCGTACTGGCTGGTGCGTGGCAAGGAATGGCGGCTGGGCATATTGCTGGTTGCCAGCGCGATCTTCTATGGCTGGTGGGACTGGCGGCTGCTGGCGCTGATCGGCATGGTGGTGATTGTCAGCTGGAACACGGCGCTTGCCGCCGGTGATCTTTCCCGCCGGGCCGAAGAACGCGACAAATGGATGATGGGCGGTGTCGCGGCCAATCTGGCGATGCTGGCGGTTTTCAAATATTTCAACTTCTTCCAGGCCAGCCTTGTTGATGGTCTGGAGGTGTTTGGCGTTGCGCCATCCTGGCCGCTGATCCACATCATCCTGCCGGTCGGGGTGAGCTTTTACGTCTTTCAGGCGATCAGCTATATTGTCGATGTCCGCCGACAGGATCTTGTCGCCGATGAACGCCTGCGCCGTGTGGCGCTTTATATCGGATTCTTCCCGCAACTGGTGGCAGGGCCCATCGTGCGGGCGGCCAGTTTCTTTCCCCAGATGGAGCATGAGCACAGGCTTTCGGCGCGTCTCATTGCCTCCGGCTTTCGCGCCTTCCTGCTGGGTTGGGCCTACAAGGCGGGGCTGGCGGACAATATCTCGCTGGTCGTTGATCCGGTATTTGATGATGTCGATAGCTGGTCCAATGCGGCGCTGGTCTGCGCCACCTTTGCATTTGCCGCGCAGATCTATTTCGACTTTGCCGGCTATTCGTTGATGGCAATTGGCGTGGCGCGCTGGTTCGGGTTCTACATTCCAAAGAACTTCGATTTTCCCTATGCGTCGCGCTCGATCGACCTGTTCTGGCGGCGCTGGCATATCTCGCTGTCGCAATGGCTGCGGGACTATCTCTACATTCCGCTCGGCGGCAATCGGGCAGGGGAGCTGAACACCTATCGCAATCTGTTCCTCACAATGTTGCTGGGAGGGTTGTGGCACGGCGCGGCATGGACCTTTGTGGCCTGGGGCGCTTTGCATGGTGCGGCGCTGGCGATCCATCGGCTCCTGTTTCGCAAGCGGGTTCTTGTTGGCGGATTGGTCGGGGCCATGATCGGTATCAGCCTGACGCAATTGTTCGTCGTTCTGGCCTGGGCACCTTTCAGGGCGGAAAGTTTCTCGGATACGATGCAGGTTTGGCGGTCCTTTGCCGGTCAACGTGATGGCGGTGCAAGCCAGCTTCCCTGGTTTGCCTGGCTCGCTCCACTTGCGGTGGTTGTTGACAATTGGCTGGGGGCAAGCGGCATTGCTGACAGGGTCTCCAGATCGCCCCTGCTACGGCGACCTGTTGTGTATTATACCGCGCTTGGCGTGGGGGTGGGATTACTTGCGGCGCTTTATCCGCTCAATCCGGCACCCTTCATCTACTTTCAGTTCTAGCGATCATTCGGTCTCAGCTTAGAGCTTCCAGCAGGTCGGTCGGATTGATTGGCTTGTGAAGGATGCGATGGGGGGCAAGCGCGGTCAGGCGTTGTATTGTGGCCGGTTCGCTGGAACCCGTCACGAAGATGATCCGCGAATTGACCCCCTGGCTCTGGAGTTCGTAAGCGATGTCTGCACCATCCAGATCGCCGTCCAGCCTGACATCCATCAATATGTGGCTCGGCGTGGTTGATCTTATCAGTTGAAGCGCTGCCTCGCCCGTATCTGCATCGCCCAGCACAGTCGCACCAAAACTCTCGCAGACCGTGCGAAGGAAGGTGACGATCAGGGCGTGATCTTCCACGATCACGACACCTGCCTGACTTGCTGTGCTGGTTAAGCTCATGGCGCTGGTCTCAATTTATGGTCAGGAAAACTGATTCGCATCGAGTAGCCTGATTCATTTGTGGATACGAACATCTCCCCGTCAAGTTGCGAGACAAAACTCTTCAGGATGATCTGGCCAATACCCGTGTCCTTTTCCTCAGCCTCCGTCACCTCCTTTTTGGGAGCTGCGCGCGGTTGGTAACAATCGGCGACTGTGAGGGCGATGGCATCAGGCTCGGATTTAAGCGCTACCCGGATGAAGACAGTCTCTCCCTCCGCAGCGTTTTCAACACCATATTTGAAGCAGTTCGACACCAGTTCATTGATGATCAGGCCAACCGTGACGGCACCATCCAGATCAAGGTCGATATGGTCGATATCCTGCTGGATCTCGACCTGTCGTTCTTCTCCGCCATATCCCTTTGCCAGATTGCTGACCAGTTCATCGACAAAGTGCGGGGCCTTGAGAGCACCAATGGTAGGCGATTGCAGCAGGAGCCTTTGCACCACGCCCAGCGCTTCGATCCGCTTTGACATGGACGACAAGGCGCGTTGCGCACGTTCATTTGATAGTGTTGCTGTCTGAATATACAGCATGGCATTGATCTGTTGCAGATTGTTCTTCACCCGGTGATGCACCTCGCGGAGCAACAGGTCGCGATCCTTCACCGCAAGGCTGAGATCATCCACCAGCTTCTGGCGTTCTGCGGCTGCTGAATTTTCCTTGTGCGCGCTATAGAGCACGATAACGACAAGGATCAGCAGCAGGCCGAATGAGAGTAGGCTCAATCGAAACGCAGAATCGAAAATCTCCTGTCTTGAGCCCTTGACGACAAGCCAGCTGAGAAAGATCGGCGTGATGATCATCACCGGAAGCATGCGCCGGGCCGATTTGGCACCATCACCAGGCCCGACAATCAGCCAGATCCAGTTCTGCTCGCGATCCTGCAGATGGACCAGGATGAAGAGGCAGAGAAAACAGATAGAGGTCCAGATCGACATATATTTGAAGATCGTGATCTCATAGAGTGAACTGGCATTGAGAACATAGGCGATGATCATCAGCACTGTGATCAGCAAACCGATTGTGGCGACGCCATGAGCAAGCCGGATTGCCGAACCGCCCAGCCTCAGCAGGATGATCGAAACGGCTGAAAACATGAACAATAATGCGGTTGTATCCGCCATGCGTGCCTTGATATCATTGCCGAAAAGCTGTTGGTCGATATCAGCCCCGATCTGAAAATGATGGGCGGTCCAGTTGAACATGGCCATCAGCATGACAGCGCCTGTCAATCCCAGTATGGCGGTCAGCCTGTTGCTGCGCTCGCTATTGGTTCCGGTCCAGAACAAGGCAATTGCCAGCAGGCAGAACGACAGGGCACTGGACGGCGCAAGATAAGCAGAATGTTCACTTACAGGCATGATTTGTGTCCAGTCAGCAGCCCAGATGAATAGGTGATAGAAGCCGGCTCCCAGAACGATGCTGGTCAGCCAGCGATCCTTGAATGGCTGGAACCCTGCCTGAGCGATTTGATCTGGTTTTACGTCGATATTTGGACGTTCCACGTTCCCTCCTGAAGCTGCTGATGGAGTCCATCAGCAGCAGGTCTTTTCTTATTTGTATCAAAAGTAGCATTTTGCCCAAAATGCAATGATGGGTAGCCCCCCCCCGGCGCTTCTGCACCATGAGTTTCTGAAAGCCCGGTGCGCTACTTTCAGTTATTTGAAAAAGCCCCGACTGGCCTTCATTGCAAAGACTGATACACCTTTGCAGATCTTGCAAGGATTCGCTTATGCCCTGTCACCAGCAATTGGATGAAAACAGCCACCTTTATCTGGTGGATGCTTCCGGATACATCTTCCGCGCCTTTCATGCGCTGCCGCCACTGACGCGCAAATCCGACGGCCTGCCGGTCGGGGCCGTGTCCGGCTATTGCAACATGCTGTTCAAATTGCTGGAGGATTCCAGCAGCAATGGCGACAAGCCGACCCATTTTGCCTGTATCTTCGATTTTTCCTCCAAGACGTTCCGCAATGATCTGGATGCCAGATACAAAGCCCAGCGTCCGCCGCCACCTGAAGATCTTGTTCCTCAGTTTCCGCTGGTGCGCGAAGCCACGATTGCCTTTGGGGCGCCTGCCATCGAGCTTGAAGGCTATGAAGCCGATGACCTGATCGCCGCCTATGCGCGACTGGCCGAGGAAAAAGGCGCGAAGGTCACGATCATCTCGTCCGACAAGGACCTCATGCAGCTGGTGACCGACAAGGTCTCCATGCTCGACACGATGAAGGATCGGCGCATCTCCTTTGAAGACGTCGAGGCCAAGTTCGGCGTGGGGCCTGACCGGGTGGTGGATGTGCAGGCGCTGGCGGGTGACAGCGTGGACAATGTGCCCGGCGTGCCCGGTATCGGGATCAAGACGGCGGCGCAGCTGATCAATGAATATGGCGACCTGGAAACGCTTCTGGAGCGCGCGTCGGAAATCAAGCAGAACAAGCGCCGCGAGAACCTGATCGAATTTGCCGATGATGCGCGCATTTCCAAACAGCTGGTGACGCTGGACGTCAACACGCCCGTGCCTGTGCCGCTGGAAGAGCTTGGCGCGGCGCATCCTGAGCCTGAGCCATTGCTCGAGTTCCTCAACCGGATGGAATTTCGCACCATCACGCGCCGGGTCACCGAGAAGTATGGGCTGGATGAAGGTGCGGCGGTGGATGCGGGCAGCGAGCCAGTGCAGCCGGGCAATGCGCCGTTCGAGACCGACAAATACGAGACCGTCACGACGGTTGAACGCCTGCAGGACTGGGTGAACCGGGCCACACTGGCAGGTGTCGTGGCCGTGGATACGGAGACTGACAGCCTTGATTGCGTGTCCGGGCGGCTGGTCGGTGTGTCGCTGGCGGTGAAGGCCAACGAAGCCTGCTACATCCCGCTGGGTCATGGCGCGGGCGACCTGCTGGCCGCAGACACGCCAGACCAGATCGGCATGGATGAGGCTATCGCTCTGCTCAAGCCATTGCTGGAAGATCCGGCGGTGCTGAAGGTCGGCCAGAACTTCAAATATGACATGACCATGTTCCATCGCCACGGCATTGATGTCAGCCCGGTGGATGACACCATGCTGATCTCGTTCGCGCAGTCGGCGGGCCGTCATGGGCATGGCATGGATGAATTGTCCGAACGCTATTTTGACCACAAGCCGATCCCCTTCAAGGAAGTGGCCGGCACGGGCAAGAAACAGATCACATTTGATCAGGTGCCTATCCCTGAAGCGACGAAATATGCAGGCGAGGACGCCGATGTGACGCTGCGCCTGTGGGAGCTGCTCAAGCCGCGCCTGTCGGTGGAGCGCGTCTCGACGCTCTATGAAACCATTGAGCGTCCGCTGATCCCGGTGATCGCGCAGATGGAACGCGCGGGCATCAAGGTGGATCGCGAGCACCTGTCGCGTCTGTCGGGTGACTTTGCCCAGCGAATGGCGATGTATGAGGACGAAGCCAAGGAGCTTGCCGGGGAGGATTTCAACCTGGGCAGCCCCAAGCAGCTGGGCGACATTCTGTTCGGCAAGCTGGGCCTTGAAGGCGGCAAGAAGACCAAGACGGGCGCATGGTCGACCGGTGCGGATACGCTGGAGGATCTGGCGGCCGAAGGCCATGATTTGCCGCGCACCATTCTCAACTGGCGTACGCTGTCCAAGCTCAAATCCACCTATACCGATGCGCTTGGCCAGGCGATCAATGCGCAGACGGGCCGGGTCCACACCTCGTTCTCGATGACCGGCGCGCAGACCGGGCGCCTGTCTTCGTCTGATCCCAATCTGCAGAACATCCCGATCCGCACCGAAGAAGGGCGCAAGATCCGCCATGCCTTCATTGCCGAGCCCGGCAATGTGCTGATCGCGGCGGACTATTCCCAGATCGAGCTGCGCCTTCTGGCCCATATTGGCGAGATCGAAAGCCTGCAGCATGCCTTCCGTGAGGGGCTGGACATTCACGCCATGACGGCCTCTGAAATGTTCGACACGCCGATCGAGGGCATGGACCCGATGATCAGGCGCAAGGCCAAGGCGATCAATTTCGGGATCATCTATGGCATCTCCGCCTTCGGGCTGGCGCGCCAATTGTCGATCCCGCGTGAGGAAGCCTCTGCCTATATCAAGGCTTACAACGAGAAATTCCCCGGCATCCGCCGCTATATGGACCGGATGAAGGATTTTGCCCGCGAGCATGGCTATGTTCAGACCGCGTTCGGACGGCGGATCTGGGTGGAGGGTGTGCGCACCGGCAAGGGACCGGAAAAGGCCTTTGCCGAACGTCAGGCGATCAATGCGCCGCTTCAGGGCTCTGCTGCTGACATTATAAAGCGGGCGATGATCCGCATCATGCCTGCACTGGAAGCGCAAAAGCTGAATGCGAAAATGCTGCTACAGGTGCATGACGAACTGATCTTCGAAGCCCCTGAAGGCGAGGCCGACAAGGTGATCGCCGTCGTACGTGAGGTGATGGAGCAGGCCACGCGCCCTGTGATGGACCTTTCCGTGCCGCTTGTGGTGGACGCCAATGCCGCAAGAACATGGGCGGATGCGCATTAGTCAGCAGTTTTGTCCGTACACGGAATATCAGTATACGGATTATCCTTATACGGAATAATTGCACTTGTCGGGCGGTGGGCCGTAAAGGGCGTGTTCACTGATGATGTGGGTGAGTGTGAGCGTATCCTGCCAATCATCATATTTATCGGATCCATGTGCTCCGGGCGGTGATCCCGGTCGCCGGGGATCGCGCCTGCCGGATGTGGCGGCACGCCTGCGGGCAACCCAGCGGGCCATGCGCCGGATGTGATGTTCAGGCCGTTCGGCAATATCCTTCAGGGCCAGTATTCGCTGCATGACATGGCTGGGGCTGGGTTTGTCCTGGGCGGGTTCAATGCCTGCTGTCGAGACGATCCTGACGGTGAGGATGCCAAAGCGGGTTTCGCGATGGCGCGGTGTCAGGTCCCGGCGCATGCGGCTGCTTTTGGGGATCAGCCCGCCAAAATTGAGTGGCTCGCTGAGGGCCAAGGCATAGACCGGTGGTGGCGGCGGACGATAGCGCACATCGCAGGGCTCATAAATCCTGCGCGGTGTCAGCGCCTGCAAGCGGGCAGTTTGCGCAGCCGTCAGCGGCTTGATGACTGGCAGCGGTGTACGCATGGCCTCGATGATCAACAGCCGACGAACCAGCGATTCACACAAGCGCAATCGCGCATTCACTTCATTGCGCCGCACACCAACAATGACGAACAGCCCTGCGATCAGCCGGGCGATTTCCGTCAACAGGCTGGCAAACACATCCCATCCATGCGCGATGCTGGCGCGGTCAAGCCTGTCGGGGATGAAGACGTGCTGTGTCATGGGTGTGAGTATGGGGCAGGAGCGTGGGGTGTGGGATTAGTTTTGTTGGGGGTGATGCGCCGCATTGTGCGCATGGCCATCCTTCGAGACGCGGCCTTGCCGCTCCTCAGGATGAGGTGCCAGAGCCACGTCATTCCGGCTGGAGCGTAGCGCAAATGCCGGAACCCATTTTTCGGGGATTTGGGATGTAGACATGTGGGTCCCGGCATCTGCGGCGCTTTGCGCCTTGGCCGGGATGACGCGTGTGGGTGTGAATGTGGCGCGTTATCCTCGATGGCGTCTGCCGTCAGAGGATCCATCCACGGTCCTCTCGACCGCCGCGCAGGCGGGACGTCGTCAGGCTGGATCCCCAGACGCTCCGCGCCGGGGATGACGGGGGGCGTAGGGCGGGTTGAGCCCAAGCGATACCCGCCGGACGTTGGCGGCATGGCGGGTATCACTTGGGCTCAATGCACCCTACGGGGCTGTGAGATGGCGGGTATCAGCCTTCGGCTTCAACCCGCCCTACGGTGCTACGGTGCTGGGCTCGTGCTTTCGCAGGAGACATGGGTGTTGAAATTGACGTTCAATTCCCTCAATCCGCATTTCCAGCGAAAGCTGGAATCCAGTGTTACACCATTGTGCACGAGACCATCCTTCGAGACGCGGCTTTGCTGCTCCTCAGGATGAGGTGCCAGAGCCACGTCATTCCGGCTGGAGCGTAGCGAAAATGCCGGAACCCACTTCTCGGGGGGGTTGGGATGACGGGGGGCGTAGGGCGGGTTGAGTCCAAGCGATACCCGCCGGATGGTGGCGAGATGGCGGGTATCAGCCTTCAGCTTCAACCCGCCCTACGGGGCTGGACTCCTGCTTTCGCAGGAGACACGGGTGTTGAAATTGACGCTCAAATCCCTCAATCCGCATTTCCAGCGAAAGCTGGAATCCAGTCTTGCAGCATTGTGCACGAGACCATCCTTCGAGACGCGGCTTTGCCGCTCCTCAGGATGAGGGGTGTGGGCGTGGTTGGGGGGAGTGGTGATCGGGGGGGGGACTTATGGGGCTTTGCCAGATGTGGGCTGTCTTGCCTGTGCCCAGCTTTCCAGCGCAAGGCTGGCATTTTGCGCCGAGATCTCGAACATTTCCGGGGTGCAGACATATTCGGGCTCTTCGGTGCGTGCCTCTTCGAGGATCACATAGGTCAGATGGTCGATGGCGGGTGCGGATTCCGGGACGATTCGGGCGAGCTCTGTCAGGAAGGGTGTCAGCACATCCTCGCCATCTTGTTCGCAGCGCGTGACAATCGCCATGCGCCAGGCGAGGGGACGGGCAATGCCTTCCAGCGCGTTCTGGCTGAGCCCCAGCGCTTCATGGGCATTCTGTGCGCTTGCCGGGGAAAGGGGCAGGGCCAGCGTCAGCAGGGCGATGAAGGGGGCGATGCGTATGGGCTCGGTCCTGTCTGGCTAATTGCCGATGCGGGCCTTGGCACCCAGATACTGGTTGTCGCAGCGCTGGATGGTCTTGTCGGCACGCGGGTTTGAGGTTTCGAGCTGATCGGCGGCGAGGCCGCATATCTGGGCGCAATTGGCAAAGGCGGGCAATGTTCTGTGACTGCTCAGATGAGGGTATTGGATGGCCAGCGCCTGACATTCGGTACTGCGGTCGCGCAGCTGGGTCGGTGTGAGATCGACGCCAGGCTCGGGCGGGGGCGGCGCGCCATAAAGGGCCCGGATTTCTGGGGGCAGGGCGTTGAAGTCACGCTCGCAGATGTCGACGGCTTGTCGGGTGGCCAGGGGATCGGCCTTGGTGCGGGTCAGATCGGCTGCTTGGCGGCAAGTCGCGGTGCAGCGGTTCAGCGCTTCGGCCAGCGCCATTTCCTCTGGCGTCTTTCGCGAGACCTGTTGAACGCTCTGCATCCGGCAGAATGCGCGCTTGTCCGAATACTCATTGCCCCAGGGTTCGCTCGCCATGGCCGCGGGCATCAGGAAGAGTGTGGCGATACAGGCCATAAGATATGTGCGAAGCATGCAGCCCCCCCTCGATCGTGTCTTGCATTGAGCGGCGATCATATGCGGCTATGTGACAATATTTGGGCAGGGCACCGCCCTCTCGACCGCCGCGCTGGCGGGATGTCGTCAGGCTGGATCCCCAGACGCTGCGCGCCGGGGATGACGTTTGTCACTTCGTCAGCGTTCGATCAGAACGCCGATTGTTCCCCAGACGATGACATAGGTGAAGAAGACAAATCCGTTGAACAGGGAGACCCCGCCCGCGGGGCCGATCATCTCAGGATCGAGCAGGTTGACGATCTGATCCAGCGATGCGCCTGAAAAATAATAGGCCGTAAGCCCGACAAGAATACCCACCGCAAAAGAGACACCGCGCATCAGCAATCCGGCGCGCTGGGCGATCAGCACCCAGGACTGAAACCCTGACACGAAAAGCGACATGATCACCACAAAGCCGAGCTTAGCCTCCAGCGGAATGCGTGTGACGAAATGCAGGGGCTGGAACAGCAGGAAACAGGCGAGCCCCTGGGCAAACATGGTGAGCAGGAAGACATCGATATTGCGGCCGAAAAACGCCATTTGACGCTGGGCGGATCCGATCTTGTCGGTGTGGGTGGTGGCCACGCCTGACGCACGCAGTTTGGCGTGGACGGTGCGGGTGAGGGTTTCCCATTCGGCGGAGGTTTCCGCCCAGCGCTTGAAACGTATGGTCTGCAATTCGCCAAAGCCGACGGGTGGATTCACTTCGCCAATCGCGACGGGCAGGAGGATCTGGCGATCATTTGCGCGGCTGGCTTCATCCTTGACGAAGGGGCTTTTGACCGAATGTTCCGACCAGATGACGATCACCATCTTGGCGGCAGCAATGGTCTCGTCGATCTGTTCGCGGAAATTGTCACCGCCGACAAGATCATGGTCCCACCAGACCGACAGACCTTCGGAGATCAGCGCCTCAGCCAGCAGACGCGCCTTGTTGGCATCCTCGCGGGCATAGGAAATGAAGACATCCGCCATATGCGTCCCCTCTTGTTACCCGGAAGATCATGGCATGGCGCGCATGCGATTGCCACGTTCAATCGGAAATGGTGATCCGACCGCCAAAGCCGATCCGCGCTGCAGAAATCGTCCTGACTGTTCCATTCATTTTGCATCACAGGAAACCGGCTGGAGGCAGGGACATGAAAGATTATATCGTTGGCGTGATGGAGTTTGTGTTGTCGGTGATGCTGTTGCTGATCGTCGCATTCATTGCATTGATCGGCTATATGGGCGGCCCGGAATGGGAGCAGATTGCCTATGCAGCTGACATCGATATCGATCCCGATTTCGACTTCAGGATCTTCGGTGCAGTGGTGGGCGCTGGCATCGGTTTCGTGATCGGTTCGGTACTGCTTGGCATTCCGTTCCTTCTGCTGGATATCCGGCAAAAGCTCGTCGATCACAGCAGCCTGCTGACCTCCATTAGTGCCAAGAGCGCTTGATGGCAGGGTGGTGGGCTTCCAGGCTGTCATTCCGGCTGGAGCGTAGCGAAAATGCCGGAACCCACTTCTCGGGGATTTGGGATGTAGACATGTGGGTCCCGGCATCTGCGGCGCTTTGCGCCTTGGCCGGGATGACGTTTGTGGGGGTGAATGAGGGGGGCATCCTCGATGGCGTCTGCCGTCAGAGGATCCATCCACGGTCCTCTCGACCGCCGCGCAGGTGGGACTTCGTCAGGCTGGATCCCCAGACGCTGCGCGCCGGGGATGACAGGGGGCGTAGGGCGGGTTGAGACCAAGCGATACCCGCCGGATCGTGGCGGCATGGCGGGTGCATTGAGGCACGATATGCACCGTGATTTTTGCTAATAGACCAATATCCGTGCACCGGTCACACGATCCTCTGGTTCGTAATAGTCGACTACAAGCCAGACAGTATCTCCAGGATGAGCGTATGCTCTAATGGCATAATTTCCAAGTTTGTATTCTGATGGACCTAAAAGGTCGATGATTTCGTCTCTTGAAAGTCCGATGAGTGCGCGGGATGTGATTAATCCTCGTGCCATTGGTTCTAGACTTTGTTTTTGACCGTCTCTGATGCCGACATTTGCTAACCAAACTGTCTGATCAAACGGTTCAGTGCGATGATTTTCCCAGAAAAGAAATGCATAACCAGCGAATGCAATAGCAATGATTCCAAACAGGGTTCCACCAATCCATCTCATCTCCCCCTAACTTCCCCTCAACAAACTGTTCCACAACCTTTTTACGCCCGGCTTTCTCAAATCAACCGATAGGGGCGTTGGGCGGGTTGAGCCCAAGCGGTACCCGCCGGACGGTGGCGGCATGGCGGGTGTCAGCCTTTGGCTTCGACCCGCCCTACGGTGCTGCCAAACTCTGGTGCTGACGTAGTGGACGACTCAGGCGATACTAAATTACGCGCTTCTCGTAATCGCGGTCAATCATTGGGAAAGGTGGGGATATGTTGCAGAAAGAAACAGTGGAAGAGATTAATGGTCTAATCGTTAAGATATTAGAGCGGGATGTGGGCAAACTGCTTCACAATAGTTCGAAGTGGGGCGAAGTTAATTTTGAAGAAATTCGTGATGATGTTGTTGATATACAATCAATAGTTAGACCGATAGCCAACCTTCCTATTAGATTCATACCCCAAGGTGATGGGAGCGCCATTCGCGCGCGATTGAATTCAGTTGAGGGTTATTTTACTGACATTGAGGAATACAGAACAAATATAGATGGACATGTAACTGAACGAGAATCCATTATAAATAATGTTAGGTCTATAGTTGAGCAATTGTACGCTACGGTGTCACCACATGCAGCTTATCTTGCCTTGCAAAGTGGTGATTTATCAAAAGTAACAGCCGATCTAGCAACGCAGAGCAATCAACTTAACGAACTTATTACAAACACTAAATTGTTAGCGGATGATTCAAAAGCAGAAGTTGAAAAAATTATTGAAACTGCTCGCAAAGTAGCTGGAGAGGCTGGTGTTGGGCAATTTTCAACTGATTTTATTAATGATGCAGAAACCTTAGAAAAGGCTGCAAATAGGTGGTTGTTTGCTGCAGGGGCTGCGGCGGCGGTTAGCGCATTGATTTCTATAGGGTCATACTTTTTTCCTATTCCTGAAGACATGGAAACGGCAGAGATTGTCCAATTGGCCATTTCCAAGGTCATCTTATTGGGTACTTTTGTGAGTGCTGCAATATGGTGTGGAAAGCAGTATCGTTCGACCAAGCACTTGGCTGCCGTCAATAAGCATCGTGCAAATGCGTTGAAGACATTCCAAGCATTTGTTGCGGCAGCAGTGGATGATCAGGCAAAGGATGCAGTGTTAATGGAAACAACAAGGTCTATTTTTGCGTTGGCACCATCAGGGTTTCTCAGTGGTAATGAAATTCAGGGTGGTAATGACGGTTTGAAAATTGTTGAAATGGTTCGTGGAACCCAGCATTTTGCAAACGACACATAGTCCTTCCTAAACCCCCTCCACAAACTGCTCCACGACCTTCTTCCGGCCCGCCTTCTCAAAGTCCACCGTCAGCTTGGTGCCGTCGATATGGGCGATCTTGCCGTAGCCGAATTTCATGTGGAAGACGCGCTGGCCCAGTTTCAGGCCCGAGGTGGCGGTGGGGTCGGAGTGGGCGACGAGGCGGCCGGAGCCTTCTATGGTGGGCGGGCGGTTGCGGGCAAAGTCTGCGCCGGTCGTAAAGCCGCTGGCGGCGGCCGCCTTGCGGGCCTGGGCGCGTTTCCAGCCGGGGCTGTCATAGCTGGAGCCTGAAAAATCGGCCCCGCGACCGGAGCGTGCGCCGGGAATGTCGTCAAAGCGGCTCATCGGGTCATCACCGCCCGATCCGCCAAACCCACCTGAATAGCCGGTTTCCGAGACGGCATCGACATGCGCTGGTGGCAGCTCATCGACAAAGCGGCTGGGCATGACCGATTGCCAGCGGCCATAGATCTGACGATTGGCGACAAAGGAGATATAGGCGCGTTCTCTTGCGCGGGTGACGCCGACATAGGCAAGGCGGCGTTCTTCCTCGAGGCCGCGTGCGCCGGTTTCTTCCAGTGCGCGCTTGGAGGGGAATACCTCTTCCTCCCAGCCGGGCAGGAAGACCTGCGGCCATTCCAGCCCCTTGGCGGCATGCAGGGTGGAGATCTGCACCTGATCGTCGCTTTCATCGTTCTGGCTGGCATCCATCACCAGCTCAACATGTTCCAGAAAGGCGTTGAGGCTGTCGAATTCACCGATGGCGCGCACAAGTTCTTTCAGGTTCTCCAGACGCGTCTGGGCCTGCGGGCTCTTGTCGGCCTTGAGCATGTCGGTATAGCCGCTCTCATCGAGGATGACCTCCAGCAGGCGGGGGGCTTCAAGGTCTTTCTTCTGCGCGCGCCAGCGTTCCAGATCGATCAGGAAGGCGCGCACGCCGGTCCTTGCCTTGCCGCTGATCTCGTCTCCACGCAGCATCATGTCTGCGGTGAAGGCCAATGGCTTTTCCATCTCGCGCGCGGCGATCTGGATCTTCTGCAGGCTGGTGGCCCCCACGCCGCGCTTGGGCTGGTTGATCACGCGCTCAAAGGCCAGATCATCGGATTCCGAGCGCATCAGGCGTAAGTAAGCCATGGCATCGCGGATCTCGGCGCGCTCGAAGAAGCGCGGACCGCCGATCACCTTGTAGGGGATGCCCAGCATGATGAAGCGTTCCTCGAACAGGCGCATCTGCCAGGAGGCGCGCACCAGCACGGCGCATTCGGCATATTTGCGGCCAGACTGGGCCCAGCTTTCAATATCATCCCCAATCAGCCGTGCTTCGGCCTCGCCATCCCAGATGCCACGCACCTTGACCGGATCGCCCGCGCCTTCATCGGTGTGCAGGGTCTTGCCCAGGCGGTCCTTGTTGGCGCTGATCAGATGCGATGCGCAGGCGAGGATATTGCCGGTGGAGCGGTAATTGCGTTCCAGCCGGATGACCTTTGCGCCGGGAAAATCCTTTTCGAAGCGCAGGATATTGTCGACCTCCGCGCCGCGCCAGCCATAGATCGACTGGTCGTCATCACCCACACAGCAGATATTGCCCGTGCCCTGGGCGAGCAGGCGCAGCCACAGATATTGGGCAACGTTTGTGTCCTGATACTCATCAACGAGGATGTAGCGAAAGCGGCTGTGATATTCGGCCAGCACATCCGGCTGGGTCTGGAACAGGGTGATATTGTGCAGCAGGAGATCGCCAAAGTCACAGGCGTTGAGCGTCTTCAGGCGTTGCTGGTAGACACGATAGATATCGATGCCGCGCCCATTGGCGAATTGATGCGCATCCTTGGGCGGGACCTTGTCTGGCGTCTGGGCGCGGTTTTTCCAATTGTCGATCAGGCCCTGCATGAAACGCGGCGTCCAGCGCTTTGAATCGATGTTTTCCGCCTCGATGATCTGCTTGATCAGGCGCAGCTGGTCATCCATGTCGATCACGGTGAAGGAGCTTTCCAGCCCCAGCAATTCGGCATGGCGGCGCAGGATCTGGGCGCTGACAGAGTGGAACGTGCCAAGCCAGCGCAGGCTTTGCGCCTCGTCGCCGATCAGGGCGGTGGCGCGCTCTCGCATTTCGCGGGCGGCCTTGTTGGTGAAGGTCACGGTGAGGGTCTGGCTGGCCCATGCCTTGCGCTGGTTGAGGATATGCGCCAGCCGGGTGGTCAGCACGCGGGTCTTGCCGGTGCCTGCGCCCGCCAGCACCAGAAGCGGGCCTTCCGTGGTCTCCACCGCATCCAGCTGCTCGGCGTTCAGCCCGTCCAGATAGGCCGCATTGCCGACATCGCGCTCTGGCGGTCTGGCCATGGCGCGCTGGGAAATGGGCAGGGCGTTGAATTCGTCTTCGGTCATGGCGGGAAGGCCCTTGGTCCTCAAGTCGCTACAGGGTGGAGGTCCTGAAAGGGGTGATCTATACGGCTGAACCGATCCATCGCCCAAGGGACTTTCCACAAAAAGCGACATCGCTGATTCGCAGTTTGTTCTATAGATAACATGTGAGGCGGTTGGTTGAAGGGGGTGGGCTGATCGTGGTCGCAAGATGTGTTATCTTGGAGACATGGACAAGAAGACCGTTCTTGAACGATTGCGACTGGCTGCGCCTGAATTGAAGGCGTTGGGGGTCGAGCATGCCTATCTGTTCGGGTCCCACGCACGTGGTGATGCCGACCAGTATTCCGATATCGATATTGCGTTGGAGCATCCATCGGGCTTCAAAATTGCGCCTCGCCTGTTGTTAAGTCTGTACGGTCTTATTGGTGAGAGACTCGGTGATGACATTGCTTTGGATGTGGTGATGTTGCCAGCGAAGACGCGCTCATTGGAAGTGGCCATTGAAAAGGATCGCGTCATTGCCTTCTGATGAGCCTGCGCGCCGATTGGCAGACATTATTCATGCGATTGGTCTGATAGAAGATTATGTGCGTCAGGCGGGCGGTTTGGACGCGCTCATGACAGTCGAGAACGCTTATCACGATGCTGTTGAGAGGCGGCTCTTGATCATTGCAGAAGCGGTCACAAAGCTCCGCGGGCAGATTGAAACGCTCGAGCCGGATATTCCATGGCGCGACATTCGGCAAACCGGGAATGTGATCCGTCACAATTATGACGGTGTGAATGACGCTGTCATCCGAAGTATTCTTGAACAGGACCTTGCACCATTGCGTGCGGCCTGCGAGCGCCTGTTGAAACACTTTTCGACATAGGCGATTTATTCAATCGGGCTAGCCCCCCATCAGCCGCAGTGAGCCTCCGTTCCGCCTTGCCAAGCGCTGGCCGATGGAACCGGCAATCATGACGGGGCGTTCATTGTCGGAAGCTTGGATAATAACAGAAACAGAATTTCATGATCGTAGACTTGCTTGGTTATGTCGCGATGGCCACTGGCGTCGTGGCGGCGCTTGCGATTTCGGCGGATATCTCGCGCCGGATAACGGGCCTTTCCTTTATCGTGTTCACCATTTCGTCGGTCTCATGGGTTGTGAACGGGGCCATGCAGGGGGAGCCACCCCTGGTGATCCAGAATGTCGTCATGACCCTGATCAATGTGTTCGGCATCTATCGCTGGCTGATCCGCAAGAAACCGGCGGGATGACCTTCCGACATTCGTGAAATGCGCACCAGATCTGCTGTTATGGCTGGTGTTGATCCCTGCTGTCTTCGGCGAACTGGCTGGGTCTGGCGGGGACTCACCCGACTCTCAAAACGCGAGCATATGAGTCAGCTGGTAACGGGAACCCGAATGCGTGCTGAAGAGTTTGTCAGGTCTATTCATCAGGGAACAGACCAATGTCAAACGTCTCTTTGGCCACACGCTTTGAAGACTATCTACGTCGGGATGACTTTCCATGTGTCGGTGCAAAGGCTGCATTGTCACAAGGCGCGATCGAAGTGATCGAAGCACCTGATATCTCTTCGCCGGTATCCGACCTTGATATCTACAAGGCGCTGAGTGAATTCGGCGATCATCTGGACCTGACCGCACCTGTCGTTCAGTCATTTGCCATCGTCTTTTCCGGGCCGGACTCGATAAGCGAGGAGCAGTTCGAGACATTCATGTGGAACCGGCTGCAATCGCTGCACAATATTGATGCGGCTGCCGGAGAGACATGGCGCAGCGATGTCGATGCTGATCCGGAATCGGCTCATTTTTCACTGTGTCTGGCCGGGCGACCCTATTTTGTGGTCGGGCTGCATCCATCTGCATCGCGCCCGGCGCGCAGGTTTGAAGCTCCTGCGCTCGTGTTCAATTCGCATGAGCAGTTCGAAAAGCTGCGCGCGGATGGGCGTTTCTATCAGATGCAGAAAATCATCCGGCGCAATGAAATCAAGCTGAACGGGTCGGTCAATCCGATGTTGGCCGATTTCGGAGAAGACCGTGAAGCCGCACAATATTCCGGGCGTCTTGTGGATAAACACTGGAACTGCCCGTTCACGAAAAAGGAACCCCTTCATGACGCATCGCATCCCGCCGCGAACCGGTACAGCATTCCACTTGGACAAGGGCGACGTGTTGACCGTGATCGACCCTGAGGGGGAGCAGGTCAGCGATCTGCTGGCCTATAATCGCGAGGACATGCGTGAATATATCTCGTCCGGGCGTTCGCTTGACTATGCTGCGCGCCTTTGTCTGAGCACGGGCGATATTCTCTATTCCAATCGCTCACGTCCCATGCTGACCATCATCGCCGATGAGGTGGGACGCCATGATTTCACGCTGACGCCGTGTTCGAAGGATACGTTTCGCATCATTTATGGTGATGAGGACCCGCATCATGGCTGCCAGGGAAATTTCGAAAAGGCACTGGCACCTTATGGGCTGGGACCGGATGACATTCCGATCGCATTCAACGTGTTCATGAATGTTGCCGTGGATGGCGAGGCTGGCAATATACGGGTTCTGCCACCGCTCAGTCGTGCGGGCCAGCGCATTGTCTTTCGTGCCGAGATGGATCTGATTGTGGCGATGACGGCCTGTTCGGCGGGGCAATCCAACAATTTCAACTACAAGCCCATAGATTATGAGATCGGCAGGCAGGCGGCTGGCTGAGCGCTAGCGCTTCTGAGCGGTGACATGGAATGGAGGCAGGTGCGGCTCAGCTGTCGCGCATGCGGAACTTGACCTGGCGCTCGAACAGGGCACCTCCCTGGCTCTGGACCAGTACGGTGGCCAGCGAGACCGAGACCAGCACGGCGGCGGCGGTCTCATAGCTGGAGGTCAGTTCGAACACGATCAGCGTGGTCGAGATGGGTGCGCCCAATACGGCACCGGATACGGCACCCATGCCGACAATGGTGAAGAAATGCAGGGCGGCTTCCGGCTCGTTCAGGGGCATGCCGATCAATATGCCGAATGCACCGCCAAGCATGGCTCCGATATAGAGTGAGGGCGAGAACACGCCGCCGCCGAAATGAGCACCAATGCACAGGCTGGTTGCGGCCAGCTTGGCAAAGACCAGCAGGATCATGAAGGCGGGGCCATAGACGCCTGCCAGCGCGGCGGCGGTCGGCTCATACCCCACGCCGAGAATCTGCGGGAAGGCGAGGGCAAAGCAACCAAGGACCAGCCCGCCCAGAGGGGGCAGCATCCACACTGGAAGCTTGAATTGCGCGGCAAACTGTTCGCCAGCTTCCGGCGCGCGTGACCAGGTCCAGATCGCCATCATGGCCAGACCGGCAGACAGCAATCCCAGCAAGGGCGTCGCCAGGAAATACATGACCGGAGGGTCTGTGATTTCCGGCACGGCGAACAGGGCTTCGGAGCCAAAATGCGAGCGGGCGGTGATCGCGGCCACAACAGATGACACGGCAATCGGGCCAATATCGGCGATGCGATAGCGTTGCAGGATCACTTCGCGCGCAAACAACACCCCGGCAAGCGGGGCGTGGAAGGAGGCCGATACGGCGGCGGCTGCACCGCATCCCAGCAACATACGGGTCGCACGCACATCCAGATTGAGCCATTTGGCAGGCTGATGCGCCAATACCGCGCCAATATGTACGGCGGGGCCTTCTCGTCCGGTCGAGGCACCTGCGCCAAGCGAGATGGCGGAGATTGCAGCTGTCAGCAATCCATCTCTCAGATTGAGTGCGGTTTCCCTGATCCGTCCGGGAAAGCGGCGGGCCTTCATCACATCCGCGACGGAAAAGGCGCGTGGCTTGTCGCCCCAGCCGATCATGCTTCCGATCGCCAGCAATATACCGACAATGGCACCGCCGACCACGGGGGCCATCACGACATGCAGGGCAGGCAGGCCTGCGGCGGTGGAAGCGACCTTCTCGTCCGGTGCAGTGAAGAAGAACATTTCGCCCGCCATGATGGTGAGGCGGAAAATGATGACCGCAATGCCGACCAGCAATCCGATGCCAGCCGCAATCAGCCAGAGCCGCAGGGCGATCTGCCAGTTCTGGCGAACACTCATTGAACGCTTGCGCCTTTTGGGGCGGTGGGATGGGGCTTTGGCGAGGGTCATGTGTGGCTGTGTTTGGACCTAAATCCGGACGCGTTCAAGGGACAGGAATTGGCCGTATAGGGATTATTTTCCACAGGCTTGACTCTGTGCATAAATGTAATAATGTAATTACATGATTACATATGATGAGATGTCACCGATCTTCCACGCATTGGCGCATGAGACGCGCCGCGAAATGCTGGACATATTGGCGATGCAGCCAGGATGTTCGGTGGGCGAGATGGCGCAGCAATTTGATGTCAGCCGGATTGCGGTGATGAACCATCTGGCGGTGCTGGAAAAGGCCGGGCTGGTGATCTCTCAAAAGGAGGGGCGCACGCGCAGGCTCTTCATGAATGCCGCGCCGATCCGGATGATCCAGGACCGGTGGCTCAACCAGCACAGCGCCCAATGGGCCGACAGGATCAATGCCATCAAATATGCGGCCGAGGCGGCCAATCGCGAAGGGGACAATGAATGACGAATGATGTGAAGCTGGCCGACAAGGCTGTCTATCGGGTGGTGATACAGGCCTCGCTGGAGGCTGTCTGGAGCACGCTGGTGAAAACCGATGAGGTTCTGCCGTTTTTCTTTGGCTCTGTGTGCGACACAGGCGGGCAGGCCATCGCGCCGGGCAGACCCATTCGTATGGTCACGCCGAACGGCAAGTTCGCAGCGGTCGTTGGTGAAGTGCTGGAGTTCTCACCACCCCATCGCTATGTGCACAGCTTCAAGATGACCCATCTGGATGATGTGCCCTGTGTCGTCGCCTATGAGCTGGAGGAGACACCCGAAGGCGTGGTGTTCACCCTGACGACGACCAATGTGCCCGCCGGTACGAAGACGCAAAAATCCATGGCGCAGGGCGGTCCGTTCATCACGGACAATCTCAAGGCGCTGGTCGAGACTGGAAAACCTGCCTTTTCCGGGCGTATGGTGGTGATGATGGCACCCTTGACGGGGCTGATGACGCCCGCCCAGTGCCGCATCGAGAACTGGCCGCTTGAAGCAGGCCGCTACCTCTGAGGGGAAAGAGACATGGCTACACCAGAGGAAATGCGCGACTCGATGATAGCGAACTTGACGGAAAAAACGGGCAAGCCACTGGAAGACTGGCTGAAGATCGTGGCGTCCAGCGGGCTGCAAAAGCCCGGTGAGATCATCAAGATGCTCAAGACCGATCATGCCATGACGCATGGCTTTGCCAATCTCGTCATGCATATGTCGAAGGGGCATGGCGAGGCCTCGGCGGATGATCTTGTCTCGGCCCAGTACAAGGGCAAGGAAAGCCTGAAACCCATTCATGATGCGATCATGGCGCATGCATCGACGCTGGAGGGTGTCGAGATCAGCCCCAAGAAAACCTATGTCTCACTGCGCCGGGCAAAGCAGTTTGCCCTTGTGCAACCCTCGACAAAGACCCGCATGGATCTTGGCCTCAACATGAAGGGCGTCGCGCCGCAGGGGCGATTGGAAGAGGCGGGCAAGTGGAACGCCATGTGTACGCATCGGGTGAAACTGGCCTCTGCCGAGGATGTGGATGACGAGGTGCTGAGCTGGATCACACAGGCCTGGGATGGTGCGCAGTGAGCGGCAAACTCGATCCGGTCTTTCGCATTGCAGAGGCTGAACTGACACCTTTCAGCCAGGGGGCAGCCTATGAGAGCCAGGATGCCGGGATCGGTGATGCGCTGGGCCTGACGCAGATTGGTGCGGCCTATAGCGAGGTGCCGCCGGGCAAGTCTGGCTGCCCGTTTCATGTGCATCATCGCGAAGACGAGATGTTTGTCATTCTCGAAGGTGTCGGTGAATATCGTTTCGGGCAGGATGTCTATCAGGTGAAGGCGGGTGATGTTCTGGGTGCACCGCGAGGTGGGCCGGAATATGCGCACAAGCTGACCAATGTGGGTGAGGGGCCTTTGAAATATCTGTCGATCTCGTCAAAGTCCGACATCGAGGTCTGCGAATATCCCGATAGCGGCAAGTTCCTGGTGAGCAGCAAGCGCCCGGATGGAACGCGGTTTCGCCATGTGGGGCGGTCTGAAGACGGGCTCGATTATTGGGATGGCGAAGAGGGGAGCTGAAGCGGGGATGCCGGTGGACGACGAGCGGGTCATGGATGACGCCATGGTGCAGTTTCACCTGCAGGAACACCGTATTCTGCGCGACGATATCTATCGACTGGTGGCGGATATCCGGTTTGTGCAGAGGCTGGTCATTCCCGGTGGCATTGCAGGATTGATGTGGAGCTATACGCAGGATCCTTCAATCTACAAGGCGATGTCGGTTGTGGCTGTTGTCGCGGGCCTGTTCTGCCTGACGCTGACCATTCACCGGCACAGGATGGTCTCCCTGCATGCCCAGTATCTGCGCCGGATCGAGAATGTTTTCAGGACCGAGCATCTGATGGGCTGGGAAAACTATCTTGCGACGCGACGGGAGGGTCGTGATGCAATGGACGGGGATGAGGGTGTCCGGCGGTTTCAGCATCGTTCGACCCTGTTTGATATCGGCGTCTGGGTTGTGATCTCAGTCGTGGCTGTCCTGCACTGCTTTCATGCCTTCCTTGGATTGCCGGGCTTTTCCTGATCCTTGTCCAACGATCCGGTTTTTGCCGGCATGTGACACAGCTCACATCGGCGCGCGGTCATCTCTCCTAGAACAGGTTCAACAGCCGGTCAGAGCCGGCATGGTGAACTGACCCAGGAGATGACAATGTTGAAGACCTTTCCGGAAATGCTGAAGCTGCAAGGCCGTAACAAGACACTCGCCATAGGTGCGGCCATTGTTGGGTTGCTCGTGGTGGTGGCGCTGGACAATGATGAGACGCCAGTTCAGGCCGGATATGATCAGGGCAGCTATGGACAGTCTGGCGGATATGGGCAGACCCAGATGGGACAGGGCCAGCTTGGCCAGAATGGTATGAACCAGCCAGCCATGAACCAGAACGGATTTGGACAGGGCGGTTTCAATCAGGCCGGTCAAGGTGGCTTCAACCAGGCGGGTGGGCAGACAGGTCGCCAGATGGGCGCACAGAGCAGCGGCCAGGAAATGGACGCCAGCCAGTACATGGTCGGCACATGGCGTTTCGAGGGACAGCAGGCTGTGATGACCACGACATTCTACCCGGATGGCCAATACCGGTCTGTCTATCAGGATCGTCAGGGCACATTGCAAGGTGCAGGCACGTGGCAGGTTGCCGGCATGCAGGGCAACAGCTTGCAAATCCGGTTGAACGAGAGCTCGCCGCAGCGCAAGCAAATGACGGATGTCTATACGATGATTGACCGCAACACAGCTGGCTATGGCAATGGAACTGCACGCCGGATTGGCTGATCGGGTAGATCACTGGCTATCGCGATGCTGAAGGGTGTCGCGGTGGTTCAATGAGGGGTTCGTTCAGCGCCAGTTCATATTCGGGAGCCCAGTCTTTCAAAACCTTCATTTTATCGGTCGAATGCCCTGCCATTGACGGGATTTCGCCCCGATTGAATGCCAGACAGGTCAGTGGAGGACAGGCTTATGGCAGATTGGCGGATCTTATCTCGTATCACGGCACTCATCGGAGGGGCGCTGGCGCTTGTCTCCTGCGCATCCACGCCGGGATTGAGCTACACGGTCGCCGAACCTGCCGCCAATTCTCACGCCGCCAGCCTGCGCCGGGTTGCTGTGCTCGGATTTTCCGGCTGGCATGGCGGGGAGTTTGCCCGGTCTTTCGATGCCAGTCTGCGCGAAGCCCGGTTTGAAGGGGCCCCCTGGTTTGATGTGACCGCCCCCACAGGAGACCCGGCGCTTTATTCCGGCGGATTTGGCCCGTCAGCTCAGGCCCGCGCGATCGAGTTCGGCGAGGCCTATGGGCTGGATGGTGTGTGGTATGGCGATGTCGATACCGATAGCTGGGCCAGCCATGTCTATTACGAGATGCGCAAGAAATGCGTGGAGTGGGACGGGTTGTTCGACTGTGAAACGCGCAAGGAATATGAAGTCGCCTGCCGTGATTTCGAGGCACGGGCGACCGCACGCATGGTGCTGGTGGATGTGAGATCGGGCCAGATTGTCGTCGACCGGCTGTTCAGTGATGATGACAGCGACAAGCGCTGCAGGGAGCGCGGCGAGGGCTGGCGTCATGGCGGGCATCACAGCCGGCTCGATCCAGCTGCGCCCGAAATGGAGCGTAACCTTTTGCATTCCCTTTCGGGCCGACTGCGCCGGGAGATCGCGCCCTATACACGCAGCCAGAAAGCCCGGCTGATGACATCGCCAAGCCTGCCTTACATGGATCTGACAAATGGATTTGCCCAGGCTGTGTCTCTGGCGGAGGATGGTCGCGGGCAGGCGGCCTGTGCGCTGTTCGAGACGATGGATGAGCGCTTTGGCGAAGAAGATCCGGCGCTGGCCTATAATCTGGCCGCCTGTGCGGAGATGGCGGGTGATCTGGATGCGGCCCGTGACCGCTATGAGGCGGCCTTGCAGATTGGCGGCATGACCCTGACACCAGACTTCCTCAAGGATGCCGATGAAGCCCTGCGCAGACTGGGTGCGCTTGAGGTCGACCGTGATGCGATGGACTATCTGATCAATGCAAGGCTGGAGGAGTAGCGGGGCATATAATTTCCGCATGTGATTCCGTCAGGGAACCTTTTGCCCCGTCATCCATTCATACTTTATTAGTGAATGGAGCTGGGATCCATGAAGACATATTTGATAGCCATAACCCTATTGGTTGGATCGACAGGTGCGCAGGCATTTGCGGACCCCATGTTCGACTCGTCTGATCGTGCTGAAACGGTCAGGGTTGCACAAGTCGAAGGGCAGAATATTGCGTCGTCAGATATCTGCACCAATGACCGGGCTTACCTGCCGGTTGATGCCGATAGTGGCCCTGCTGGCTTTGTAAAACTCGCAGATATCGAGAACGGTGAAGGCGTTCGCGTTATTTCGAAGCTTCCGGCGCATGGATGCGTCATGGAAGCTTCTGAAAATGGCGCTGACGATGACGCGCTCTACCTGTTCTGATCAGCGGATATAGGCCAACAGACGAGATGTCATCGCGGTGTGACCGGGATGAAGGAGACAGGGTCGATATCCCATTGTCCCTTGGACAGGCTGAATGCGTAGATGTTGTTTTCGTCGCTCAGCCAGAAATGATCACTTTCATCTGACACGGCATTCGGCCCACAATTGACATTGGGCAGATCATCACGGGCGGCAATGATGCGCGCGTTCAACGGATATTGCGGTCCGGCATCGCGCACTTCGCAGAAAGTCGGGTCCACGCCTTCGGCTTCGGTATAGGTGGTGCGCATGCGAAAATCATCCTGACCGGGCACCTTGCTGAACACTTCCACAACAGTCTTGCCAATCATACCATCATCCTGAAGGGCAGAAGCCTGATAGGTGAATGTGGCCTTGTGGGCTCCTGCCGAATAGGAAAGCCGGGTCTCGCGGTCGCCGCAGGTCAGCGCGTGATAGAGCATGACATCAACCGCGAAGGGCAGTTCTCGAACCTCCCAATGGCATCCGTCCGGGATGGGCAGGTCTTCAGGCGCGCTTGTCTGTAGATAATTCACCGCGCGTCCAGCGCAGATGCGTGACAGCGGCAGGCGCGGACCATCATCGGGGCAGGCATCAAGATCCGGATACAGGCTGTCAGGCTTTGATGCGATAGTGTCGGCTGCGATTGAGGTCAGAATTTCGGTCTGCTTGCTTGCACCGGTGCCTTCCTTCGAGCCGCAGGCAGACAGGAAAAGGGCTGCGGCAAGGCTGGCAAACAATGCGATATATTCTGGCGATTTCGACCGCGTTTTCTCAGTTGTCAATGTCATAATATACATCCCGAAACCGGGTAAAGGCGACGTGCTCCCGAGCGGCACGTTAACCGCGATCACCTCGTTTTTCCAGACAACTCAATGGTGAATGGGATGAAAATTATCCATAAAATACAATGGATAAGGGATTTGTTTGGGGATGTTTCCCTACAAAGGGGAATCTGACGTCATGTGATCCAACTCACAGCGCGAACATGCCTATGCGCCCACTCTGTCCGGACGGTTTCAAAGGACAGGATTTTCATCATGACATCGTTCAATTTCACGCCGCGCAATTATGTCTACAAGGCGGCCATCGCAGCAGCACCACGCCATGTGCTTGTCGATGAGCAGAGCATCACCCGGCGCACCCGTTCCGGGCGGACCCGCATCATGTATTTCCGGGATGTTGAAAAAGTGCGCTTCAGCGAAATCGTGCAGCATGACACGCATTATTTCGCGCTGGTCCTGCAAGGTGGTGGCGAGCGCTTCACGCTCACATCCAGCCTGGAGGATGACCATGCCGCGACCTATCTGAGGGCCGTCTGCGATTGCCTGAAACAGCTTCATCTCGCGCGACCCGATCTGGATGTGCAATTGGGGGCCGGTTTCAGCTATCGCCTCATGCTCAGTTGTATCGGGATCTTCACACTGGGAATTGGTGGTGGCTTCTTCCTGATGGCATCGATATCGGATCTGTCAGCGATGGCGCGCCTGTCATCGGCATTGATGGGGCTGGGAAGTGTGTTCAGTGGCGCGTCTCTCATTGCCTCGTTCAATCCCTTGCGCAAATTGCCAGGCTGTCGCTTGCCGGAGCTTGTGAAATCGCTGGAAACACGAAATGGCGTATCGGCAGGCTACAAGGCCATCAAGCTGGGTGATGTGGTGGCCAGCTGAAACGATCAGACAATAACAGCTTGTGTAAAATCCGGCAGGGATGTAAGCGCGCTGGTCGTTTCCTTACATGAAAGCCGCGTGGCAATGTTGTCCGATCCAGTCCGAACCGATCCAGTGCGCTGGAACTGGCTGGCCGCGCTCGCCGATACGGGCTGGGCCGTGGCTTATGATGTCGTTCCATTGCAATTGGCGCGGGATCTGCTGGCAGAAGCGCAACAATTGCACGGCGAGAAAATGCTGACCATTGCGGGCGTGGGGCGCGCTGATGACTATCAGCAGGACCGCTCGATCCGGCGAGACAAGATCCGCTGGCTCAATGCGCGGAGTACGCCGCAGGCAGCCTATCTGGATATCATGGAAACGGTGAGGCTGGCGGTCAACCGTGCCCTGTTCATGGGCCTGTTTTCCTATGAATCCCATTATGCGGTTTATGAGCCGGGTGCGTTTTATGCGCGCCACCGCGATGCGTTCAAGGGGGCACGCAACAGGGTGCTTTCGACCGTGTTCTATCTCAATGAGGACTGGAAAACCGGTGAGGGCGATCTGGATGATGGTGGCGCACTGGCGATCTTTTCAGATGATGAAGCGCTCGTGCCGATCATCATGGTGCCGCCAGAAATGGGAACATTGGCGCTCTTTCTCTCCGAGGACATTCCGCATGAAGTGTTGTCGGCGCGTCGGGACCGTTATTCCATTGCAGGCTGGTTCCGGGTGAACGACAGATTGGGGGCACCCAGCCTGCAGGCACCTGTGCTTCCCGGAACATTACCATTGTGATGGACCATTGTGACGGGGCGGCGTGAATCCGACTTGTCGCCGCCATGATTAGCCGACACTGTGCTGTGCATTGGGGTAGATTGGCAGGAGGAAACAAGACATGCGCAAAATGGGTTCAGGGGTCATCGGACTGTTGGCGATAGTCGCATTGGCAGCATGCGAGCCGGAAACGAAAGAGGCGACCGAGGCCGTCAGCGAGACAGTGGCTGTTGAGACATCAGAGCCCGCCGTGACCGAAATGCAGGCTGGGTTGACCGGTCAGCACTGCTGGTTTCACGAAGACGAGAATACCACCGAAGCACTTGAGCTGACCTTTGCCGAGGATGGAACGGTGTCCGGGTCGCATTATGGTGTGATCCACATGGAGGATGCCGGTTACTTCGCAGCTTTCGACACAATTTTGAGCGACGGTCAGACAAACGATGGTGCAACCTTCACCTTTGCGTCCGTCACCGAAGTGGATGGCGACACCCAAACCGGCGCGGAAGGATGGGTTGTATCAAAGCAAAGTGCGGGCATGGCTGACATGGAAGCCCCCGATCTTTCCTCTGCAGACTGTGCGACGCTTGAAACCCGCGTGTTCGGTGAACCTATCCCTGCCGAAGACGGCGAGGCGATCACGCCGTAATAATCTGCCGCGGCGTGAGGTGGGTCACAGATTGAAGCGCTGATATCTGGAACATTGCCTGCGAGCATTATTGCAGGAAAGGCCAGACACCATGCGTACCCATTGCCAGACCGGGCGCTTTACCTATCGGCCGCATCTGTTGATGGCGGACCGGACCGTGGAAATCGGCAAGCATGGCTTTTACCTGCTTCGAGACGGGCGGCGGGACTACCGGATCGACTATGACGAGATCACGGCGCTGCGCTTTTCCGAACTTCAGGAAACGGGGTTTTTGCGTGCGCCCCATTTCACGCTTGCCATTCATGCGCCGGGGCGCGTTGTCAGATTGACGTTGAAACGACGCGGTGCGCCGCAGATTGCCTATTTCAGCTTGCTCAGGGCGCTCCTTGAACGGATTGCCCTGGCGCGCCCCGATCTGGAAGTGGAACTGGGGCAGACGAGATGCCACAGACTTTTGCTGGCGGGGCAGGGCGTCAAACCTGCATTGCTGGGAGGCTCTATTCTGTGCGGCGCGCTATTGGCGTCCGATATGGGGCTTGGCGAGCGATTGATCGTGCTGGGGATCGGGTTTTCGCTTCTAGCCTGGGGGCTTCGCTTTTTTGTCAGCTTCAACCCGGCGCAACGGTTGTCGAGCTGTCCTGCGATATCGCTGGCGGCGGAGTTTGCCGATCATGCCCATCAGTTGGAAAAGTCCCACACACCGCAAGTGGGCGCTCCACGCGGAGCTGACCCACTGATCCGGTAAGGATCATTTGCGGCATGAAGGTGCGTGTCAGGCGTAGACGGCTTTCAATGCTTTCACGCAGGCATCCGTGTCGGAAGGCAGGCCGACGGAAATACGGCTCCAGCTCTCATATCCCGGCCAGGCGCGACCGGCGACGCGAACGCCGTTTGCTGCCATCTTGTCGGCAAATTCCTTGAACGGCATGCCGGTATCCACATAGACGAAATTGCCTTGCGGGTTCTTGGCATAGGTCAGGCCCAGCTCCTCGATGGCGGCGACGGTCTTCAGACGCTCCCTGGCGATCTGAAGACGCTGCTTTTCAAGGTTTTCCGTGTCCTTGAGGCTGGCCATGCCGGCGATCTGTCCGAGGTGATTGACCCCGCCCAGGCGCACGGCAGCGCCAAGTGACGCAGCAGCGTCCTTTGGCAGGATGGCATATCCCAGACGCTGACCGGCCATGCCGTGAATCTTGGAGAATGTCCGGCAGACAACGACATTGGATCCTTCCTGGATCAGCCTGGTCTGCTTGTTGGCAGGGTAGGCGTCGGACAGTTCAATATAGGCTTCGTCAATGAAGACCTGTGTGGTCTTGGAAACTTCCTTGGCGAAGGCATAAAGCTTGTCTGCATCGACGACCCGGCCCACAGGGTTATTCGGGTTGCAGATATAAACGGCTGTCGTCTCTGGTGTGACCTTGGCGGCAATGGCGTCGAGGTCAAAATCATAGTCGGCAGTCAATGGAACGTAGTCGACTTCTGCGCCGTAATATTCCGCAGACCGCGGTACACCTTCATAGGTGGCCATTGACGTGATCAGCTTGCCACCATTGGTGGCGATCCAGTAGCCATAGACCATCAATATGGGTGAGGACCCATTGGAGATGACCACTTGATCAGCCGATACGCCCTCGATTTCCGCGATCTGCTCGGCGAGAATGGCGGTTTCCTTGTCCGCGTAACGGGCTGTGTATTCCAGATATTTAGACATGGCCTCCACCGCTTTTGGTGAAGGACCGAAGGGGTTTTCGTTGGAGGACAGTCGCACCAGGCCATCTGTGGGCGCTGTCAGGTCTGGCAGATGGTCCGTCGGCATGGCCGCAGCGGCGGCGGTTTCGGTGGTGGCCGAGGTGGCGCAACCGCCTGCCAGGGCAAGCGCGCCCGCGCTCATTCCGCCCAGCCCGACTGTCTTGAGCCACCCGCGGCGGGTGGATGCGAAATTCGGCTGATCAGGGTCGATGATGTCTGGCGTTTTCATGTGGTGTCCCTCTGTCGCGTTCTGGATGGGTCACGTTCTGGATGGCCCGTTCCGGTTGGTTGGTCGGTTCTGGTCGACACGTCAGAGCAGGCGGTGCGGAGGGGGCGTCGTCAAGACCGTGGACAGATGGTTAAGACCAGACATTGTCGCAGCCCTCCATATGCACAGAATCAGGCCGTTCCAGCACGCGATTTGGGCGCTTTTTCGCTGTGCGACGCGCTGCTGAAACTCAAGATTGCAATGGGGTGCCGTAGCCTACCGGAGATGGCGCAGAACGCCACCTATGGCGCTTGAAGCAAAGCGAGTGCGCAAGCGGAATAGCGGTGCTGGAATGCAGGTTTTTGGGGGTGTCGGCAGAGAAGTGGCTCACGCAGCCCTGAGGAACAGGGGCGAACCGGAAATAAAATACCGCGCGCCCATCGATAGGGCGCGCGGCGGAATATCTTAGTCTACGGCGCGCAGATTGGTTGCGGACATCTTGCCGGAACGCTTGTCTGCGGTTTCGTCGAATTCGATCTTGTCGCCTTCGTTCAGGCCACGCAGGTCGGATTGTTCGACTGCGGAGATGTGTACGAACACATCGTTTTTGCCGTTGTCTGGCTCAATGAATCCAAAACCTTTGGTGGAGTTGAACCATTTTACAGTGCCGATTGTCATATCGTGTCGTCCTTGGACTGTGTGGGGCCGGTAAGATCTGGCCCCGTTTTATAGTTAACGGCTCCCGGTTTGGTCAGGCCCGCTTGCTTACCCGGTTCCGAAAATCGGAACAGGAAGGCCTGCGGGATGGTCGAGTCCAAGAGTCGTCGATCGAGTGTCGAATTTTAGAAGATGTCGTCAGCAAGGGCGCTAGATGAGACGCTGTGCAGCCAAGTCGTCGGCTTAAATCGATGCGGCAGTGGTAACCGAGGATTGTGGAGAAAGCAAGGCGCGATCTGATTGTAGCGATCAAGAGACATTGAACCGGCCTGGAGAGGATGGACCCCGGGGCGGGGCGCTGGATGACTTTCGGCGCCAGATGCATTCTTCATAAGGCGGGCGCAAACAATCCGATACAGCGCTGAATGAACGTGGTAGAAACGAGGTCCGACATGGGCCTTGCGCCTGTCTCGGGTGGAGGGCGCTAGGCTCTCCCGTGAGGATACATCCATGGCCAAGGGCCAGAAAAAGACCAACCGCGAAACGCGCAAGCCGAAAGCGGAGCACAACACCAAGAAAACAAACAACGCATCCAAGCCCTCCTTGAAGACCGGAACGGTCAAGGGCCTGGAAAACATGCGCAATGGCAGCTGACGGCGCGGCTGCAAGCTGCGCATGTGATGAATGCTGCTGTGAGCGGCCTCACAGCCTGGGGGCCGCAAACGCGATAACTTGCCTGTATCAGTACGGGCAAGGATATCGTCACCATGTCGAGAAGACCAAAGACACGCAGCAAGCCACGCAGTTTCAGCTTCAAGAGTTCGTCGATCATGCCGCGCATGCGCTATACGGTCGATGCGCAGGGCGTCACGCAGCATAATCGCTTTCGGGCCGATCAGCGCATCGCTTACAGCGATCTTGAGCGGGTGGAATTTGCCACGTTTGAATCGGGTGCATCCTACGCCAACAGCTTCACCATTCGGTCACTGGCATTGACCGCACATAGCGCCAGGGCAGGCGGGCGGATGCGGCTGTCGACATCCTCCAGCACAGATACGCAGGCCGAGTTCGAGCGCGCGGCGGCTGCGATCCTGCGGGCGGTCCATGCCTGTCGCCCGAAGATGAAGGTCGATGTCAGCGAGAGTGCGGGGTTTCGCACGGTGTTGATGGCGCTTGGCGTGGCGATGGTCGTGGGGGCAGGCGCGTTGGCGGCTGTATCTCTGGGCCCGGATTTTACGAGCGAGCAAAGGCTGGTGTGGAACCTGTTCCTGACGCCGAGCGTGTTGCTGGGCGGCGGGCTTCTCATCTGGATGGCGCGCAGGGCACCGATCCTGCGGCCGGTGGGCGAGGCCATGCATTATCCGCGCGGATGATGGGGACTGTTCGGGCGTGATCCGGATTACAAATGCATCATGCGCGGATCGCTTGAGCGACTGAGGTGTTTCAGCAAGTGTTCCATGCATTCTGATGGGACGTAGAGCACTCAAGGAGCCCATCATGATTTTGAAGAAATTCTGTGGACGCGCAATGTTGGCATCGGCGGCAATTGCGTTGATGAGCGGTGGAGCCGTCATCGCTCAGGAAGCCACTGTGCCGGCAGCCAAGGCCGCGCCTGCAATCGAGATTGCACCCGTGAACGATGCCGAGGCATCGCAGTTTGTCGCGGCAAATCTGAAGGTCAATGAACGCTTCATGCAGATGCAGCTCGACCTTTCCGAAGCGGCCAGCCAGGAAGAGGCTGACACCATTCAGGGCGAAGCCAAGGAAGATATCGTGGCCGCGATAGAAGAAGAGGGCCTGACGCAGATGCGCTATGCCGAAATCGCACATCTGGCACAGAACGACCCGCAGACATTGTCCAAGCTGAAAGCCGAACTCGACGAGGAAAACTCATAGAGGCTTTCGCAGGACAGATCGAAAGGCCGGATCAGAAATGGTCCGGCTTTTTTCTGGGCGGGTGTTGCCGCGCATGCCGAAGATGGAGCCTCAGGCACGCGGCGTGAAGGATGACGGTGAGGCGCGTGTCTGGCCTTATTCCAGCGTTGCGATGATCTGGTCCGTGACGTCCAGCGCGGGGTCATAGCTCAGCATGGCTTGGGTTGTGAAGATCGCACCGTAACCCTGTGCAGCGCGGAAGGCCTCTATGGATTTGAGTGCGTCCAGCCTGATTTCGTTCTCGATCGAATTTTGCAGGGTCAACAACTCATATTGTGTGTCCTGTCTCATGCGCTCCAATTGCATTTGTTGGGTGGACAGTTCCGCTGTCTTGCTGGCGGTCTGGTCTTCGCTCCAGACAATCCTTCCATGCCTCAGATTCAAGTGCAGCTCATCCACCTCGTCCTGCTTGGCCATGATCTGGTTCGTCAGCTCATCCTGACGATCATTGAAGAGCTTCAGTTTCTGCTGCATGAGAGGCATCTTGGACTGAAACAGCTCCAGATCGACCACGGCGAATGTGCGGTCTGCCTGTTGGGCGGGCGCAGGCACTGTCGCGGGCTCTGTTGCAGGCATTGGTTCAGGCGTAGATGTTGGCGCAGGTGCGGCCTGTATGGCATCGGCGACCGGCGGTGTCTCCGGCTCGGCCCGCACTTCCTCCACGCAGGAAGCTGTCAGGATCATTGCGGATGTGAACCCGGCTATCAGCATTCTTTTCATGTCGTCCCTCCCGAAAATCACGGGACATAATGTCCCTTCCGCGCATTGAGACACGGATGACGTGCGGGTGCAATCAGGCGGGGTGATCACATCTGTCGATGCCGGGAGGCGGGTGGCGGGCGGATGCCCTGATCATGGCAAGCGCGTCATGCCAATAGCGCGGCTAGTAATGCGGCGGGGGCTTGTCCGCAGGGGGCGCGGCACCTGTCGATGAGGCGGCCGCCTCCGCCTGCTCGCGCAGCAGCGCGACCTGCCGCTCCAGCCGGTCGATCAGCTTCCACTGCGCCGTCACGGCAGCGTTCAAATCCTCGATGGTCTGGTCCTGATGGGCGATACGCATTTCCAGCGCGTCTATGCGATCTTCCGGGCGGGGTGTATCGGGGGAGATGTCTGTCATGATGCTGGCGGGTGTAGACCTCCCGGCGCCAAGGGGCAAGCATGTCGGCATGTTCCGGTCCCCGTTTTCAGACCTGATCCGGCATCCAGCGAAGAATCCCAGCGAAGAAACAAAGGCGGGCTGAGCCCGGCTTTTCTGTCTTGTCTTGATCCCGGCTTTCGCCGGGAAAGCGGGGCGGTGTCATCCTCGACGCGCAGCGTCCGAGGATCCATTCATGGAAGACGAAACAGGCGCAATGCCGGGGCGCGCGGGAGCTGGATCCTCAGATGAGCTCCCGCTCATCGAGGATGACGGGTGGGGTGGTGGAGAGATGGTGCATTTCACGGGTGTTCAATGCACCCTGCGCGGTCTCGCTTGGTCCGGATTTTACCGGCAACCAAAGGCTGGTGTGGAATCTGTTCCGCGTACTGAGCGTGTTGATCGGAGGTGGGGCACTGTTGTGGATGGCGATTGATGGGATTGTAGGGCGGGTTGAGCAGAAGCGATACCCGCCATGTGGAGCCACGGCGGGTATCAGCCCTGGGCTTCAAACTGTGCTACGGCGCTAAAGTTTTTGCAGTAAGGCGTGCATACTATAAGGGAGGTTAAGTTTTGATTCGGGGATAATAATGCAATTTTACTTTGGAGCGTTTGAAACAAATGGCGGTCAAGCACTTGAGCTAGATCGCAACTCGATCGTTGTCGTGACGGGCGCGAACAATGTCGGCAAAAGTACATTTTTGACGGATATCAACCGACACATCGACAGCGTGCACCGGACACATTCTCTCAAGGGCGCTATACTGAAATCGGCAGATTTGAAAATAGATGGATCCTGCGATGATTACATAAAATATGTAAAGGAAAAATTCAAATACCTCGAAGAAGAAGAAAAGGTTGACTTTGGTGGATATGCCAATGGGTTGAAGATTTCAACAATTATTGGTCGATTTGAAAAGGGGAATTTTCACGAGCAGGTTATTAGCCGCAGATCATTGCGCTTAACGGCAGAGAATAGATTGGGTGGGGCTGAGTACAGGGACGGCCTAAAAGGCGCGGTCTCGACATTATTTTATGATAATTCTTCTGAATTTTCTATTAGTGAAATATTTAAAAGAGCATTCGGGGTTGATTTGGTTTTAGATCGTCTGAGCGAAAGTAGCAAATTTCGTATCGGAGACCGTAGTAAGCTTCCAAAGAATGCAAACTATTTTTCTCAGAAAACCCGAGAAACGCTAGATTCAATGGAAGATGTGTTTTCGCAAGGTGACGGAATGAGAAGCTTTGCGCGCATGCTTCTTGAGATAAAAACTGGAGAGCGCGACATAATCTTGATCGACGAACCTGAGCTTTTTTTGCATCCTCCCCAATTGCGTGAGTTGGCTAGACTCATTGCCAGAGAGACGGCACCTTCCACCCAATTTTTTATCGCTACGCACAATGAAACATTCCTTCGCTCTCTATTGGAGTACTCCATGGAGAGGGTGGTGCTGTTGCGTTTGAAGCGTCACGCCACGGCGACTGATATTACTCACTTGGCTTCAGAGCAAGTGAAGCAGCTCTGGGGAGATGCCAACATTAGTTCGTCTGGTGTGATGGGGGCGCTTTTCTCACATACATCGGTGCTTTGCGAGGGCGATAACGACGTTCGCTTCTTGTCCAGCATGCGGAACGAACTGGACTTCGACTTTAGGTTTCTGGGCGATTTTTATCACTGTGGCGGGAAGCACCGAATACCTATCATCAAAAATAGCCTGAATGCGCTTGGCGTTTCAGCAGCGGCTGTTGTTGACATCGATTGTCTCTCAGACAGGGGCGAGTTCAAATCATTGATCTCTTCGTTCGGCGGAAAAATTGACGACGTCTCGGAAGCATTTCAAAAAATGCAAATCTTCATCGACAACAAAAAGTCTGAAATTACTGCAGATTACTTTAGTTCAGAGATTGCAAGAATTTTGAGTGGGTGCTCTGGAAATAGTGCAGTTCCGAATGAAGTACGTACCAGGGTAAGCGAACTGGTGAAGAAAACTTCGTCATGGTCCCAAATCAAAGAAATCGGGATAAACTATTTTTCTGGAGAGGCGCACGAAGCTGTTATAAATATTATTAGCTACGCTCGCGAAAGGGGGTTATTCATTCTTGAGCACGGTGAATTGGAATCGTTTTGCAAGAGTATTCCTCGATCAAATAAAGCAAAATGGCTTTCGAGGGTGCTGTGCAAGGACTTATCATCAGACAGTGAACTTACTGATGCAAGAAAAATAATAAAAGATTTGAGCGATTTTTCTTTAAAAGAGAGCGGAAAATCTGCGTAACAAATGCCTCAATTCGCTCTGCGACGTCTACTAATTTCCATGACACTGAGTTAGACGTTCTGTTTGAACCGCCTCCACCGTCGTCCCAAGCCTGACTTGGGATCGAGCGAAGAAATGATGTCGGGCGACGCCCGACTGTTTGTCTTGTCTGGGTCCCAGCTTTCGCTGGGAAGACGGAGCGCTGAATTTTCAATTGTCCCGTTGCGTCCATCGGTTGTGTGGACTCCAGTTTTCACTGGAGTCTTCGGGTGGTGGGGAACTGCCTGCGCCTGTCATCCCGGACTTGATCCGGGATCTACTCCACATGAGGGCATGCCGGCAGGGACCGTGGCTCCCGGATAGCGCCGGGCGCTTCCGGGATGACAGGTGTGGGGTCAATCAATCGGTTCTCGCTTTTCGCCACTCTCAGAGAGATAGATCTCTCCGCCCAGTTCCTTGAATTTGTCGGACATGCCGGCCATGCCCTTGTCGGCTTCCAGCTGGAGGGATTTCTTCTCATTGTCTGACAAGCCGTCGGCGTAGTCGCGCACGTCTTGCGTGATCTTCATCGAGCAGAATTTAGGGCCACACATACTGCAGAAATGGGCGACCTTGTGGGCTTCTTTCGGCAGGGTCTGGTCGTGGAAATCGCGGGCGGTTTCGGGGTCCAAAGCGAGGTTGAACTGGTCCTCCCAGCGGAAGTCGAACCGGGCGCGGGAGACCGCATCGTCGCGGATCTGGGCGGCGGGGTGGCCCTTGGCGAGATCTGCCGCGTGGGCGGCGAGGCGGTAGGTGATCACGCCCACCTTCACATCATCGCGGTCGGGCAGGCCCAGATGTTCCTTGGGCGTGACATAGCAGAGCATGGCCGTGCCGAACCAGCCGATCATGGCCGCGCCGATGCCGGATGTGATGTGGTCATAGCCCGGTGCGATATCCGTGGTGAGGGGGCCGAGCGTGTAGAAGGGGGCTTCGCCGCATTCCTTCAGCTGCTTGTCCATGTTCACCTTGATCTTGTGCATGGGCACATGGCCGGGGCCTTCGATCATCACCTGGCAACCGCGTTCCCAGGCAATCTGGGTCAACTCGCCCAGCGTTTCCAGCTCGGCGAACTGGGCGCGGTCATTGGCGTCGGCGATGGCGCCGGGGCGCAAACCGTCACCGAGGGAGAAGCTGACATCATACATGCGCATGATATCGCAGATCTCCTCGAAATGGGTGTATAAGAAGCTCTCCTTGTGGTGCGAGAGCATCCATTTGGCCATGATCGAGCCACCGCGTGAGACGATGCCGGTCACGCGGTTGGCGGTGAGGTGGATATAGGCCAGGCGCACACCGGCATGGATGGTGAAATAGTCCACGCCCTGTTCGGCCTGTTCGATGAGGGTGTCGCGATAGACCTCCCATGTCAGGTCCTCGGCGACGCCATTGACCTTTTCCAGCGCCTGATAGATCGGCACGGTGCCGATGGGCACGGGGCTGTTGCGCAATATCCATTCGCGCGTGTTGTGGATGTTGCGGCCGGTGGAAAGGTCCATCACATTGTCAGCGCCCCAGCGGGTCGCCCAGACCATTTTCTCGATCTCTTCCTCGACTGATGAAGACACGGCGCTATTGCCGATATTGGCGTTGATCTTCACGAGGAAGTTGCGGCCGATGATCTGGGGTTCAAGTTCGGGGTGGTTGATGTTGGCCGGGATGATGGCGCGACCGCGGGCGATTTCGTCGCGCACGAATTCCGGCGTGATGAAAGCGGGGATCTCGGCGCCGAAGCTCTCTCCCTGCGCGATGGCGACTTCAGCGCGGGCAAGCTGTTCCTGGCGGCCGATATTCTCGCGCTCGGCGACATAGATCATCTCCTTGGTGATGATCCCGGCCTTGGCGAATTCATACTGGGTGACCATGGGGGGGTGTTGGGTGGCACCCTCATCCCCAGCCCTTCTCCCTGAGGGAGAAGGGAGTTCCCCTCGCCCTTGGGGAGAGGGGTCAGGGGTGAGGGGCAAGCCGCGCAGGGGCTTGTTGCGGATGGGAAATTCGCGGGCGAGATATTTTCCGGTCGCGCCGCCATTGTCCTCGGGTTTGACGTGGCGGCCTTCATATTCCTCCACGCCGCCGCGTTCCAGCACCCATGCGGTGCGAATGCGGGGCAGGCCCTTTTCAACGTCGATAGTGGCGTTGGGGTCCGAATAGGGGCCAGATGTGTCATAGACGGGTACGGGCGGTTCATTAGCGGAGGGGTGCAGGTCAATCTCGCGCCGCGGCACGGCCAGCGTCGGATCCGCCTTGGGGTGGGTATAGACCTTGCGGCTGGCAGGCAGCGCGCCGGTGGTGACTTTGGGCGTTTCGAATTCGGATTGGGTGGTGGGCTTGTTCATGATGCGTCTTTCATTGCGTCGTGGATCCGTGTTCCGGATTCTTTGCTCATTAGAAAAGCGAGAATTGTAAGTGATGGAAAGCCGTCGCCATCGGTAATCGAGAAACCGAAAAGATCAAATTCCCAGATGCTGCCGATACCGTCATTTATAGGCGTGACGCTATAGGATAGTTTGCCGATATCATTTGAGATCGTCCAATCGATATTTGGAATCACTGAAATGTTAGTCGGTGCCTGTATGCTTATTTCATGAGTTCTTGGAACTATGGAACCGAAGTGAAATCTGTGAAGTCCGCGAACGACAAAATCCAACCAATCTTCAACTTGTTCGACCTGGTTTGCTGCCCCCCAAGCAAACCGAATTTCACCGTTTCCAACATCTCTCCAATGAGAAGCAGATGCTATTTCGCGAACTATTGGGGAGTTTCGCGAAAACTTGCGCTCTAGCTCAGGTCTACCAATAGGTAAAATATGGGCAATTGCGTCTTCGAGTTTTGATTTATGAGTATTGCAGGACACGCAGGCAGGAACCTGCGGTAGGTTGTTTCGATCGGTTTCGATGAATAGCTTTCTGAACAGTACGTGTTCGTTCACTGCAGAAGTTGTCTTCTCACCGCAGTAAGAACAGATTTGTTTGCCTCTATTCTTTTTACTAGCCACGCTAGAGTCCTCCGTTCCTACGCCGGCCGAGGGCGACATGCCCGCTTCCCGGATCAGGTTCAAAGGGTGCTCAGGCGGTACGGCCTCGTGCTTCGAGACGGGCTTTCGCCCTCCTCAGCATGAGGCCTCGGTTTTCAACCTCCATCCTCATCCTGAGGAGCCGCGATAGCGGCGTCTCGAAGGATGGCGGTTCACAAAACCTTCAGCCCGATCTCAGCGCTTCCATGCGCGCCCCTCGGATGGTATGCAGGATAACGGTTTATGCGTGCAGGGCAAGGGGTCGCATTCGTTTCGCGGTGGACCGACCCGTTGGGGACGCGGTTGCATGCCGACCGTCGGGGGAGACGCGTTTGTCGCCATATGCTTCACGCCATTGGCGCATCGGAAGGGTTACGGTCATGTCCGACAAGAATGAGAAAAAGCCAGTGCTTCTTTCTGGCGGAAATCCCCAGATCTCGAAAGGGCTGGGCGATGCGCCAGTGCAGGCTTATATCGAGGCCATGCCGGGTTGGAAAAGCGACATCGGTCGCTGTCTGGACGCTGTGATCGCGCGCGCTGTTCCAGACGTGCAAAGGGCTGTGAAGTGGAACTCGCCGCTTTATGGTGTTGCGGGCGAAGGTTGGTTCCTCGGTATCCATTGCCTTGCGAAATATGTTAAAGTGGCCTTTTTTCAGGGTGCCTTGCTGACGCCCATGCCGCCCGTCACATCGAAACAGGAAACTGTGCGCTATTTTCACATTCACGAGGGCGAGACACTGGACGAAGGCGTGTTCGAAAATTGGGTAAAGCAGGCGAGCCAATTGCCCGGAATACAGATGTGATCTGATAATGGACGATGTTCGTCTGTTTGCGCCATCAGCCCCAGGTATGACCTGTCAATTCTTCGCTGACGGACCACAGTTTTGCGCCGTCTCGAAGGATGGTGCAGTCAGGCCAGAAGTGACGCTCAACACAGATGCGCTCTCAAGGCCGAACTCTTCACTCCACCGCTGTCTGTTGAACCCTGACGTGGATCTCGTTCACCTGCATCAGTGCGGCGGAGGCGTATAGCTTGTCGAATTCGGGTTCGAAGATTCCGGCGGCGACGGCCGGGTCGGTCAGGACCAGCGCCTGCGCTTCCTCTATGGTGGGGACATTGAAGATGTAAAGCCCACGCTTGGGGGCGGCGTCCATGAAGGGGCCGGACACGGCCAGAAGGCCCTTGCCGGCCAGATCCTTCATGTTTGCGAAATGCCCGCGGAAAATAGTGGCGCGTTCTTCTGCATCGGTGAGGGTCGCATCATTCGGGCCGGTATTCAGCGTGACCAGCACATAGGAGCGCATGCCATATTCATCCGCGCCAAGTTGCGACGCGAGCGCCGGGTCAAACCCGTTGGCAGGCGATTGTGATGCATCGGGCGAGGTGTTGCCAGCGCAGGCACCGAGCAGGGCAAGACAGGCCAAGGCCAGGGGCGGAATGGGGCGCATGAAAATGACCTTTCGGCTGAAAAGGGGGGTAACGCTTACATCTGATTTGACATCAGACCGGCCATTGATGGCAAGGGCAACACAGTCGGCGAGCGGTGCGTATCAATCCTGTGTGCGCTTATAGTGTTCGCCATTATATTCCCACCACCAGGGCATGCCCGTGTCGCCAAGGATGAATTGCGCCAGATCCGGATAGATCCGTTCGGCGCGGACGGAATTGGCGAGGAAGACGACGCAGCGCTCTGATGCTTCGACACAGATCACCATGTTTCCGGTCCATGGATTGTGTCCGCCCTTGAAGAAGGTGTGTCCCTGCGGGCCGGTGAATGTGACAAGGCCCAGACCGGCTGAGAGGTTGATGTCCTGTGTGCGCGGATCGTCTGTGGGGTCCTGTGGTGGAAACTGGTGAGCAGAGGTGATGGGAAATTGCTGACGCGTCCATTCGCGCCGGGCCTCATCGGACAGGCCTTCGCCCTTGACCATCCAGGACCAGAGTTTCGCCTGATCTGCGATAGATGTATCCATCGAGCCAGCGGCGCTGGGGCGAGAGCGGGCGTCATGCGGCTCGAAAGTCCCGCCCCAGCCATAGCCATCGGCCAGCTTGTCAGCAAAAGCGTCGCGCCATTCCATATCGGTATCGGTCAGTTTCGCAGGACCGAACAGGCGAGCCTGCATGAGCTTGCCGAGATCCTCGCCTGTCAGCTCTTCCACGGCCTGCTGAAGGATGTAGAAGCCTTCACCGGAATAGCCATAGCGTGTGCCGGGATCACGATGAAAGCGCAGCTTCTTGTCATCCTCCAGCCAGCGGAAATTGTGAAAGCCGGTGGTGTGATTGAGCACATGGCGCGCCGTGAGGGTTTTCCAGCGCGGTTGGTCGGCCAGATCGGTCCAGTCCTCATAGTCAGGCAGGGGCTTGGCGAGATATTCGGCCAGTGGCGTGTCGAGATCCATCAGGCCTTCATCAACCAGCGTCAGCACGGTATAGGCGACGGCGGATTTTGTGAGGGAGGCCCCATACATGATGGTATCGGTTTCCAGCGCTTCGCCGCGTTCGACATTACGGTAACCGAAACTGTCCACATAAACCGGCTCGCCCTGATCGATTATGGCGACCGCCAGGCCCTTTACGTCCTCATCGGTCATCAGCCGCGAAATTTCCGCGTCCAGACCGGCAGGCGGAAAGGGGGGCTCGGGTAAAGGCGGCGGGGTCGCCGCGCAAGCGGTCAGCAGGGCGGCACCAAGCAGGACAATGTGTTTCATCCCTTATAATAGTCAGATTGCGTGGGCTGATCAAACTGAATGGGCAAGGCACGGGGAATGTGGTGAGATGGGTCATGGTGTTGTGGAATGGTCAGAGTACCGATTGGGGAGCATATCGATGAACCATATCTTGCTGTCATGTCTGGCCTGCTTCATCAGCGCATGTGCATCGACTTCACCGCATGTAACTGTCTCGCCACCGTTCCTGCCGACGGTGGAGCGCCATTTGGCGGCTGTGGAAGGGCGCGATATCGATGTTTTCATTGATACGATCACCCGGACAGATGCGCTGCGGGTGATCTTTCCCAATGGTGCAGCTGTGAATTCGACGTCGGAAGTGATTGCGTTTCACCGCGAGTGGTTTGCAGATCCGCACTGGCGCTGGCATGGCGAGATTGTCGATGCTCAGCTGGGAACCGATCTGTCGCTGGCACTGGTGAAATACAGCTATCGCGACACCCCGGATGCAGAGCCGCGTTCAAGCTGGCTGGCGCTGGTCTTTGCACTGGAAGAGGGCCAATGGCGGCTTGTGCATGATCAGAATACAAGCCTGCCCGCGCCAGAGTGAGCTGCACCTTCGCAGTGAAGACCGGTTGCCATTGGCTGGCCAGTGTTCCATTGCAGCGCGATGAAGCTAGACGCCTATCTTGAACGTATCGGTCACACCGCGCCTTTGGGTGTGAATCTGGAGACGCTGAATGCGCTGCACGCGGCGCATCTGCATGCGATCCCGTTCGAGAATCTGGAAGTGATGTTGCAGCGTCCGTTGAGCCAGGATGCGCAGGCGGCCTATGAGAAGATCGTTATCCGGCGGCGTGGTGGGTGGTGTTATGAGATGAACGCCCTGTTTGGCTGGGTGCTGGGGCAGATCGGTTTTGATGTGCAGCGCGTGTCGGCGGGGGTGAGGCGATCTGCGCGCGGGGACGAGATGCTGGGCAATCACCTATGCCTGATGGTGCGGCTTGACCGGGATTACCTCGTTGATGTCGGTTTTGGCGGACGGCAGGTCGGTGCAATCCCGCTGAGCCATGAGACCACAGGTCATCCGCCGTTCCAGATGGCGCTGGCGGATCTTGGTGATGGCTTCTGGCGTTTGCATGAGGGCGGACCGAATGCGGCGCATTCCTATGATTTTCAGCCATTCGTGTGCGACGAAGCCGCGCTGAAGGAACGCTTCGAACATCAGTGTACCTATCCCGACTCCGTGTTTCGCAAGCATCTCAGCGTCAGCCGACGCGAGGGGCGTGACCTTGTGCGGATGCGCGGATTGCTGATGGAGCGGATGAAGCCGGGACGACTTGAGCGGCATGTCATCACATCGCCGGATGAATTGCTGGAGACACTCCTGCTTGGCTTTGGCCTGGATGAACCCGACATGGTGCAGCTCTGGCCAGAACTGGTCGAGCGGCACAAGGCATTGTTTCCCCATTGGTGAGTTATGCGTGGCATCGGGTTGAATCCGGCAGGCAACAAGGCCAGCTAAGGCATTGCGATAGCACAGGGGATGGCACCGCATGAGACTTCAATCAGGACTGAGCGCAACCATGCTGGCAATGGCCATGCTGATCGGTGGATGCGCGTCTTCTGTCGCTATGGCGGAAATGAGCGACGCGCAGGTTGCGCCGGACAATGCCTTGTCATTCGATGCGCGGCTGAGCGATTATGATTATGCCTTCGGGGATGTCTCGTTTCATGCGTTCGACTCGCAGGGCCTGTCACTGGAAATGGCTTATGTCTATCTGCCGGGCGAGGCAGACATGCCGGTTGTGACGCTGCTGCATGGCAAGAATTTCAATATAGATTACTGGAAGTCGACAGCGGATTATCTGCAGGCGCAGGGCTATGGCGTGTTGATCCCCGACCAGATCGGCTTTGGCAAATCCTCACGGCCGACCGATTATCAATATTCCTTCGCGGCGCTGGCATCGCATACGCATGAGCTGATGGCGTCACTGGGGATTGAGCGCAGCATTGTGCTGGGTCATTCAATGGGCGGCATGCTGGCGAGCCGGTTTGCGCTGATGTATCCGGACATGACCTCTCAGCTGATCCTGTTGAACCCGATCGGGCTGGAAAACTATCTGCAATATGCCGAATACAAGGATACGGATTTCTTCTTCGCCAGTGAGCTAGCCAAGACGGCGGAGGGCATAAAGGCCTATCAGCAGAAGAACTATTATGACGGCGCATGGAACGAAGATTATGCGGCGCTGACGGATCATCTGGTCGGACAGGCGCAGGGGCCGGATGCTGAAGCGGTCGCATGGGTCAATGCGAAGACCTATGACATGATCTTCACCCAGCCGGTCGTCACGGAGTTTGACGATCTGACCATGCCCACAGCCCTGGTCCTTGGCACGCGGGACCGCACCGGGCCGGGACGCAACTGGAAGCGCAAAGGTGTGACGTATGAGCTTGGACGTTATGACCGTCTGGGCAAAGAGATGGTGGCGCTGATACCCGATGCGCGCCTGATCGAGATCGAGGGCGTGGGGCATCTGCCGCATATCGAAGCGTTTGACCGGTTCACCGCAGCGCTGGACCAGCTATTGCCCGGCGCTGATGGTTCATGAGGTCATGGGAGGCATGTCCGGTTCGGCCTTTTTCATGGCGCGCTGATAGGCAGGACGCGCGGCGATGCGGGCAAGATATGCGCGGATATTGGGGAAGGGCGTCAGGTCCATCGGCATGAAGGCGCGCATGGTGGTCAATGGGAACAGCATGATGATGTCGGCGGCGCTGAAGGTGGCACCGGAGAAATAGTCAGCCTCTCCAAGCCGGGCCTCGACCATGGCGAATGCCTTGTTCTTGCGCTTGTTCAGGTTTTCCGCGACGGGGGAGCCTTCTTCCAGTCCGGCCATGCTGATGACGATTGAGGTCATGATCGACGCCATGAACGAGGCGTTGGCGAAATGAAACCAGAAAAGATAATCAGCATATTCGGGGCTGTCGGACGGAATGCGAAGGCGACCGTCACCATATTTGCTGATGATGTAATCCATGATCGCGCCTGACTCGCCCAGCGTCAGATCACCATCCGTGATCACAGGCGCGGTGCCGAAGGGGTGCAACGCCTTGTAGGTGGCGGGTGCGAGTTTTGTGGTGGGGTCGCGTTCATGGCGGATGAGCTCATAGGGGATTTCCAGCTCTTCGCAGAGCCAGACAATGCGTTCTGATTGCGAGATGCCAAGATGGTGAACTGTCAGCATTGTTCTCTGCCTTTTTCATGTCTGATCGGAACTTTTCTGCCCGTGGAGGCATGGTTGCACAGCGTGCGTCGATTGCCACCATCGGAGCGGCATGATCACTGGCTTGTGATTGGCCGGGGCAGCTGTAAGGTGGCGGGCAGAAACGGGTGAGGAGACAGGATATGTGGCGTTATTCACTGATTGCGGTCGCGGCGATGATTGCTGCGGCGTGTTCGCATAATGGAGCGGACGACGCGGATATTGTTCCGGAGCCGACAGCCACGAGCCAGGGCGATGATGCATCCATTGTGGAACCTGTTGCACCGCCCGAGACGGATCCAGAGACGGATCCTGGGATGGATGAGGCGGCTGACGGCCAGAAGACCTTCGAGGAGTTGCGCGCTGAATCGCTTGCAAAGATCGACAAGGAGGCTTGCGCGGCAAAGAATGGTGAGATTCGCCAGGAAGGCATGTTGGGGCTTTTCAGGTGCACGGTGGCCTATTCCGATGGCGGCAAGACATGCTCTGATTCCAGTGATTGCGAAGGCGAGTGCCGCGATGCGGACAATACCGACCATCAGGCAGCGCCGGGTACAGTGGTTGGAAAATGCCAGCCGACAGACAGCCCCTTTGGCTGTTTCACCCGGATCGAGGGCGGGCAGACAACAGGTACGCTCTGCGTGGATTGATCAGGGTGTGGCGTGACGCGGTGAAGGTGTTGCGGCCATGCCGGTGCCCAGCCATGCGCGTATATTGGCGAGGATCTGTCCAAGCCCCAGGCCGATGCAGAACAGGCAGACCCCAAGGGCTATGGGCAGTGACGCTATGCTGCTGACCAGCATCAATGCCACAATGGCCGCCAGGATGGAAAAGAACGGGATCAGAAGCAGTGCGCGCCCCAGAACACCGAAGAAATTGGCACGCAACACCCTGTTTCCATTCCGGATGAACAGCACCCAGCGCCAAATGAAGATGCGGCCGACGCCGATTGCCAGCTGAGCGTTACTGTCCAGCGCCGCGTTCAGTTCATCATCCATGCGCTGAGACAATATGGCTTCACCGATTTCGGTGTTTCCGATCCGGATATGATTGCGGCGGTTCTCGACCATCCTGATCGCGCCACTGCCCTCCACGGTTATCCCTGACCCCAGTGATTCCAGCGTGCCATGGTAGAAGACGCGCCAGGGCCGGGCGATGAAGATACCCAGGACCAGCCCGCCCAGGGCTGTGAGGAATTTCATCCAGCTGGTCGCCACTGATTGTGGGGTGTGATGCACGATGTTTTGTGGAAACAGGCGTGTGTTGAGGTCCTTTTCAAAGGCGCGCGCCATCTTCTTGTTGCGCCAGCCATAATCGATGACGCGCGATTCGAAGTCCTGGCAATCGGAGTTGTTCCCACACAGATAGGGCGGATATCCCATCAGTGACCGGATACGCGCACGCGCATCCTCATCCAGCGCTTTGTAGGCCTTTTCCTCCTGCAGCGTGAATTTGAGGGGCTTGGAACGCTCATGGGCATTACGGTAGATGATCGTGCTGACATGGTTGAAGGCGGCCTGCTGGCGGGCGGCGGCATCCAGGCGCTCTTTACCTTCGCCCTCGATCGGGAAGGCGGCAATGATCTCATCCGGTGTTGGAAGGGTTTTGAGATAGCCGTCCACCTGGGCGATAGCCGGCATGCATAGGAGCGGTAGCAGGAGTGCGGCGTACAGGACGCGCACAGCCAGAATCCGTTGCAATGAAAAAAAGCTCAATGACATCATCTACGGGTCGTTCAATTTTCATGGAAAGCCTGGCTGCTTCAAATGGGGCGCGCCATGGCTTCAACTGACAAGCAGATTGATACAGGATTTTCGAAGCTGCAAGCGGAATTGTTCAGTCCCGAAGAAACCCAAGTTCGCGCTGTTTCTTCTTGGTCAGGCCGGATGCGACGAGGCGGTGGCTGGAGTCCAGATAGGATTTGAGGTCATCGTCACTGAGGGTCTCGTTGGAATACCACTGGATCCACAGCATGCCGCGTGAGGCAAGATGCGGCGCGGGGCGCAGGCCGGGCTGTTCCTTCATGATGTCAAAGCTCATCGGCGAGACCTTGAAGCTCGCCTGTGTGAGCTGTTCATCTTCGCATCGGGCGATCACGAAGACCTTGCCGCCAATTTTCCAGACATCCGCGCCGCGCCACTGGATGACATGGGTGGTGTGGGGTAGTTTGGCGCAATGGGCCATGAACTCGTCACGGGTCATGGGGTGAATTCCCGCAGCCATTCAGCGAAGATCTTGTCATCAATATCGCCGCCCGCCAGCGCCAATATGACGGCGAGGATTTCCGCATCGGGTGCAATGAGCTTCACGCCATTGATCGTCAGGAAGAGTTCTGCGGCAACAAGGCCGGTTCGCTTGTTGCCGTCGAGGAAGGGGTGGTTCTTGATGATCCCTGCGCCGTAGAGTGAGGCGAGAATACAGAGATCGGTTTCACCATAGGACCAGGCGTTGAGCGGTCTTGCCAGGGCCGATTGAAACAGCCCCATGTCGCGAATACCGGTCTGGCCGCCATGGTCTGCCATCTGCCTGTCATGCACGCGCAGGAGCAGGTCTTCGGTCAGCCAGCGCGGTTCGGGGGGTGTCGTCATTTGGACAGGGCCCGCAGGACATTGAAGCGTTTTGCCATAATGGCCTCGGCTTCCGCCATGAGGGCGTCTTCGTCATCCGTGGATTTGGACAGAGCCAGACCTTCGCCGTTTTGTGTGAGATCCAGATGGTCGCCTTCTGCAAGGTGCAACTGGTCGAGCATGTCTTTTGGCAGCACCACGCCGAGAGAATTGCCGATCTTGCGTATCTTGACCTTGGTCATGGGTCGTCACCTCATGTTATAACTTTATTATAACATATGTCCGGTCCTGGATGAAATCCAGTGTCATTTCTGCCGTTCAACAAAATCCACGATCTCTGATTGCAGGTCAAACCCGGTGATTTCCTGTGGCCAGCGATGGCCGCCTGTGTCGGAGCGGATGATCTCCAGATGGGCACCAGCGGCGCAGGCGCGATTGCGGATGGTGGTGCCATTGGCGGGGCGGGTGATCCGGGCGGGGTCGCAGGACAGGTCATTCGCCAGAAATGTTTCCACGGCGTCGAAGGGTTTGTGAGGCGCGGTGCGGAACCGGTCCGATTTGTCATCCGAGCTGCCGGCGAAGGACAGTGTCTCGTCATCCACGGCATGAAATGCGAGGACGGAGGTTCCTGACGGAATGTCTGGCTGGTCGTCAAACATGCCGCCGGAAATGATGATCAGCCCGCGTGGGCGGATAGCGAGTTCATCGGCGATGCGATAGCTGAGCATGGCACCGTTTGAATGGCCCATCAGGAATACACGGTCGACATCCAGCCTGATGTGCCCGGCGATGGCGTCAAGCGCGGCGTTGACATAGGCGGGTTCATCAATGTCCTGCTTGAGGGCGTAAGCACAGCAATAGTCGGCGTTCCATGTGCGCAGCTTGTCGCGATTCAAACGGGTGGAGCCGTTCATGAAGGCGACTGCATAGCCACGTTGGACAAGGTCATTGGCAAGATCGGCAGAGCGGCCCTGCATATGTTTTGCTGATCCGCCGCCGCCATGGAAGATCATCACCAGGGGTTCGTGCAGGGCGCGTGTGGGTTTGGGGGGCAGCAGGATCAAGGAACGCTGCGTTCCGTCTACATCCACATTGATCTCAATTGCATCAGAGGCAGGCGAGGGGCTGGATGGCTGACGGGTTGGTTCCGGCGCGGCATTGGCGCAGGCGGTCAGGCAGAAAATCGCGGCGATCAGGCTGATAGTGCGCATGGAGCGGCCCCTTTGTGATGCTGTCTGTCGACACGCACAGACATGCCCATTTTTTTCCTGGCATGAAATCAGGGCGAGAACATGATCTGGCAGATGGATCATTCAGGCAGTCTTGCCGGACTATTTGCATTTCGCCCTTATCTGGCAAGAAGCTGTAAACCATATCAGGGTGAAGACTTCGATCCGCCGGGCCCGTCATTCAGGGGTGTGGGATGCCGGAATCGGAAGAATATCGTGGGAGAGATCATTACATGTCAGCAGCTGTCCAGTCAGGCGCACGCGCTAGTCAGCCATCCATTGCAGCCATAATCGCACGCGAGCTTCAGGTTGCAGAAAAGCAGGTTGCCGCCACAATCGAATTGCTGGGCGAAGGTGCCACGGTGCCGTTTATCGCGCGCTACCGCAAGGAGCGCACGGGCGGACTGGACGACACGCAATTGCGCAAGCTGGCCGAACGCCTGACCTATCTGACCGAATTGAATGACCGGCGCGAGACCGTGCTCAAATCCATGCGAGAGCAGGGCGTGCTGACGCCGGATCTGGAACGCCAGATCCTTGGCGCAGAAACAAAGGTGGACCTTGAAGACCTTTACCGTCCCTACAAACCCCGGCGTCGCACCAAGGCGATGATCGCCAGGGAGCAGGGGCTGGAGCCGCTGGCGGATCGTTTGTTGAAGGATCCCGGTGCGCTGCCGGAAAAAATCGCTTGCGAATTCCTGTCGGGTGAAAAAGGCGTGGACACTGCGGATGCTGCCCTGGAAGGCGCGCGCAATATCCTGATCGAGCGCATGGCGGAGACCCCCACCGTGGTGCGGCCTGTGCGGGAGATGATCTGGAAAGAGGGCGCGCTGGCCTCCCGTCCGGTCAAGGGCAAGGAAGCGGAAGGGGCGAAATTTTCCGACTATTTCGATTTCAGCGAACCGATCAGCAAGATGCCGTCACACCGGGCTCTGGCGCTGTTGCGCGGCGAGAAGGAAGGCGTGCTGAAGATCAATCTCGGACTGGAGGATGACAAGCGCTCGACGCATCCGGCCGTGTCTGCGATCTGCCGCGAATTTGGTATCGTCAACAAGGGGCGTCCAGCTGACAAATGGCTGATGGAGACCGCCGAACAGGCGTGGAAATCCAAACTGTCCGGCACGACGAACAGCGAATCCATGGCCCGCCTGAAAGAGCGTGCGGATGGTGAGGCGATCCATGTATTTTCACGTAATCTGAACGATCTGCTGCTGGCGGCACCCGCCGGGCCGAAAGTGGTGATGGGAATTGATCCGGGCATTCGCACAGGCTGCAAGGTTGCGATTGTCGATGGCACGGGCAAGCTGCTGGCGACATCCACCATCTATCCGCATGAGCCGCGCCGGGACTGGAATGGATCTCTGGCGACGCTGGCGACACTGGCCAAGCAGCACAAGGTGGAGCTGGTCAGCGTCGGCAATGGCACGGCCAGCCGCGAGACCGATAAGCTGGTGGCCGAGCTGGACGCGAAAATGCCGGAACTGAAACTGACGCGCATAATGGTCTCGGAGGCTGGTGCATCTGTCTATTCGGCATCTGAACTGGCAGCGAAGGAGTTTCCGGATCTGGATGTGAGCCTGCGTGGGGCGGTGTCGATCGCGCGGCGCTTGCAGGACCCGCTGGCCGAGCTGGTGAAGATCGAGCCCAAGGCGATTGGTGTGGGCCAGTATCAGCATGATGTGGACCAGAACGCTTTGGCGCGGTCTCTGGAAGCGGTTGTCGAAGACTGTGTGAATGCGGTGGGTGTGGATGTGAATACCGCGTCCGCGCCCTTGTTGGCGCATGTCTCCGGGCTGAACGCGACGCTGGCGGGCAATCTGGTGGATTATCGCGACGCCAATGGGCCGTTCAAGACCCGCGCGAGCCTGAAGAAAGTGCCGCGCATGGGCCCCAAGGCGTTTGAACAGGCGGCAGGATTTCTGCGCATCATGAATGCGAAGAACCCGCTGGATGGATCAGCGGTTCACCCGGAAGCCTATGAGGTGGTCGAGCGGATTGCGCTGAAGACCGGTCGCCCGGCCAAATCCATCATTGGCGACAAGGCGTTTCTGGCGGGGCTCAACCCGCGTGACTTTGCCGATGAACGCTTTGGTGTGCCGACTGTGACCGATATCATCCGCGAGCTTGAAAAGCCGGGCCGTGACCCGCGCCCGGAGTTCAAGACCGCAAGTTTCAAGGATGGTGTGGAAGAGATTTCAGATTTGCGCGAAGGCATGATGCTGGAAGGCGTTGTCACCAATGTCACGGCGTTTGGCGCGTTTGTGGATGTTGGCGTGCATCAGGATGGTCTGGTGCATATCTCGCAATTGGCAGATGTCTTTGTGAAGGACCCGCATGACATCGTGAAGGCTGGCGATGTGGTGAATGTACGGGTGATGGAGGTTGATGTCGCGCGCAAGCGGATCGGGCTGAGCATGAAGGCCCGGGCTGATGACGCGCAGGGCGGCGGTGGCAAGGGCGCGTCTCATGGCGGCAAGGATGCCGGGTTCAGCCGCAAGCACATGTCGGCGGGGCCATCCCGGTCGAAACCTTCCGGGAAGAGCGATGCGGATGTGTCCGACAGCCCGTTTGCGGCGCTTGCAAAGCTGAAGCGCTAGCATTTGAACATGAAATGAATACAGCGCCTGCGAAACCGGATGATATGTGTTTCGCAGGCGGCTTTTGAGACTGAGGCGACTTAGCGGCCCAGCACGTCATCGCGCACGGAATTGGCGATATTTGCGACTTCCTGGATATCGGCTGGGGCTACGCCCAGTTCTGTCAGGACGGCACCCAGATGCTCGATAACGATATCGACATGTTCGTCGGACAGGCCCTTGTCCCACATCTTTTCATGGGCCTTGCGCATATCCTGACCGTCATAATTATTGGGGCCACCAAAGGCGAAGATCAGGAAGGATTGCTGGCGGCGGCGCTGGCGATCCATGTCGGTTCGGGAAAAGAAAGAGCTGACACGATCATCATTGAGCATGCGGTCATAGAACTTGTCGACCGCGATCTTGACGGTGTCCGATCCGCCTAGACGCTCATAAAGGGATTTGCTCATATCCTGCTCCTTCTGGTGCTGACCATAAAAGATGTATTGAAGATGCATCATTTACAGGGTGGCGAAATTAAATGCAATATTTCAAATGCATGATTTGTGGTTTTTCTTGATATGAAGCTCAGCCTGCTTTCCGACTATGCCCTGAGGCTTCTCATGATGCTGGCGGCAAATCCCGATCGGCTCTGCACCATTGCCGAGGCGGCCACGCGCTATGGCGTCTCACGCAATCACATGATGAAAGTGGCGCAGATACTGACCAGCGAGGGTTATGCGCGCAGTGTTCGCGGGCGTTCCGGGGGGCTGAGGCTGGCGCGTCCCGCTGCCGAGATCCGCATCGGCGATGTATTGCGGCATACGGAGGATTTCGCACTGCTCGACTGTTTCGGAGAGAATGGCGAAGAGGCGTGCATCCTGTCGCCATTGTGCCGTCTCAAGGGTGTCCTTGCAGAAGCCAATGCGGCCTTTATCGCGGTGCTCGACAATTACACATTGGCGGATGTGACAGGAAACCTGTCCATCCTGAAGTTGAATGATCCCGGACAAGCACCCGGCCTGGCCTAGACCTGTCAGACAGCCCGGTTGAAACGGATCAGGTCTGCGCCGGGCAGGTTCTCGCCGCGCTCACCCAGGGCCGAGACCAGTGCGACATAGCAATCTGCATCCACTGCCTTGCCGATCTCCTTTGAAATGATCGACAGGGATTGGTCGACAGACATGGCGGCGCGATAGGGGCGGTCCGCGGTCAGGGCATCATAGAAATCGGCAATCGTGATGATGCGGGTTTCCAGCGAGATCTGATCTCCGGACAGGCCGTGTGGATAGCCAGTGCCGTCCAGGCGTTCATGGTGTGACGCAGCAGCGGCGGCCAGGTCTCCAAAGGCTGAAATGCGCGAGAGGATGGCGTGAGATTGTGTCGCGTGATCGCGCATCTGCACCCATTCTTCATCTTCGAGACTGCCGGGCTTGTCGAGAATCGAACTGGAGACACCCAGCTTGCCGACATCATGCAGGCAGGCGGCACGCTTGAGCCAGCGCAGGCGTGACTTGTCCACGCCAAGACGGCGTCCGATCATCTCGGCATAGTCACCGACACGTTCGGAGTGACCGGATGTATAGGGGCTCTTGGCATCGATCACCTGACCGAATGCGGCGGCGATATCATCCATCCAGTCTTCATCGATCATGATACGCGCCTGTGCGGGCGTCATTGCCAGCACGCGCTGTTCAAGGTCATTACTGGCCAGACCGGCCCAGAAATCCTCGCTGCGGGCGAGGCTCAAAAAGGCATTGACCAGACCAGGATCGAACCAGCGATCAGACCGTGAGATGACTTCGTTGACGGCGGCATCCGGGCCTCTTGAACGGTTGAATACATCTATGACCTGGGACAGCAGGGCGATGCGTGAATAAAGCGGGATTGCCTGACCTTGCAGCCCCTGGGGGTGGCCGGAGCCGTCCCAATGCTCATCCAGCGAGTGAATACCGCTGGCGACCTTTTCCGAAAAGCGCATTTGACGCGCAATGGCTGCGCCGCGCGTGCAGCGCGTCTCGATCAGTTCATTGGTGATCTGGCCGCCATGCTTCATGATGTGGCCGATGGCTTTCAGGCGCTTGACCATATCGCTGTTGCGGCCGGTCTGGTCCAGCACGAACTGGAAGGCCGAGCTGACACCGGCACCGATGGTCTTGAAGTCGTGCTTGAAGCTGCGGTCATCGGTCAGATAGAGTTCTGCAATGCGTGAGGCGTTGGACGAACAGCCCAGATCCTTCAGCAGCAATGTATAATAAAGATCGGCAAGTTCCTGTCCGTCCAGACCGACGGCAAGTCCGATATGCGTCCCGATCCAGCAGCTGCGGATACAGTGACCGGCGGGCTGGCCCTCGGTAATGTCCAGCGCATAGGAAAAGCTCGCAAGGACTTCCGATAGCGGTAAAGCGGTCGTCTGGGTACTGGTATCAGGCATGCTGGTCTCTCCCTCATGCCTACCTTGCATGACCAGCTTTAAGGTGACGTGCAGGGGAACCTGTTAAATTGATCGGATCTCATAAAGTTGCGGCAAGGCTGGGCTCGGCGTATGGGCATGAAGAGGGCAGGCGCAGAAACAGCGAGGCAAGGGCAGGACGCATGTTGAAGACATTGATCAGTATTCTGGCCGGGCTGGTTGCGGGCGTGCCCGTGGTGGCAATTGTCGCGCGGATCGGCCATATCCTGTATCCGCCGCCGCAGGGGATGGACCTGACCGACCGCAATGTTGTGGCTGCGATGATTGCGCAGATGCCGGTGGGCGCGCTTTTGTTTGTCGTCGCGGGCTGGGTGCTGGGGGCGCTGGTGGCCGGATTGATCGCCGCCCGGCTTTCGCGGCGGTCGCGGCCCACCTATATCGTGACAGCCATTTTTCTGGGGCTGTGCGGATTGAACTTCGTGATGATCCCGCATCCGGTCTGGATGGTTGCAGCAACATTGGTGCTGGTTCCGCTAACGGGGCTGGTGAGTGCGCGCCTGTTTGCAAGATCATGATCCTGGCGCGCCGCATATTCGGATTTGCGCTCTGGGGGCTGAGCCTGTGGCTGCTGATCCAGAGCTTGCGGCCGATGATGTTCCAGCTGCGCCAGACCGCTGATATTGGCGCAGCCTTGCAGGATCCGGTCTATTTCCTGCCGCTTGGGTCGGCTGTGCTGGGGGTGATCGCCGGGATTGTTGTCCTGCTGGCGGCACCCGCAGGTGCCATGCTGGGTATGGTCGCAGCCACAGTTTATGCGGTCTATGGTTTCGGTGCCATGGTGATGGGGGGAGGTCAGGAAATGTGGTTTCCAAAACTCGTCAATGCCTCCTTGATGGCTGTTCTCGCGCTGGGGGCGGCAAGGTTGCCGCGCAAACCGGGTTAATGCTCGTAATGATGCCAAAGCGGGCCGATGGGTGCTGTTTTTCCCGGTAGAGCCGATTGCGCGCCCTTTCCGCCGGTGGGATGAGTTGACCTTGGCGGCGTGCGGTATAGTTTCGCGCAATATTTTCAAATCATCCCTCAAGCAGGATTCTACATGTCTGAGACTTTTGACGTCGTCATCATCGGGGCTGGCCCTGGTGGTTACAATTGCGCCATTCGCTGTGGTCAGCTTGGATTGAAGACCGCGATCATCGAAAAGCGCGCGACGCTGGGTGGTACATGTCTCAATGTCGGTTGTATTCCGTCAAAAGCGCTGCTGCATGCATCTGAGCTGTTTGAGTCCTCGATCAAGGACTTTGAAGCGCTGGGTATCGAGACCGGTGGAGTGAAACTGAATCTTCCACAGATGCTAAAGCAAAAAGACGACGCGGTGAAAGGGCTCACCGAAGGCGTTGCCTATCTGATGAAGAAGAACAAGGTGACGGTGTTCAGCGGCACGGGCCGGATCGCCGGTGCGGGCAAGGTTGTTGTCGAAGGTGATGATGCGGTTGAGCTGTCGGCCAAGAATATCGTGATCGCCACTGGTTCGGAGCCTACCAGTCTGCCGGGTATCGAGATCGATGAAGAGCGGATCGTATCGTCCACAGGTGCCCTGAAACTACAGGGTGTTCCCAAGAAGATGATCGTGATCGGTGCCGGTGTGATCGGGCTTGAGCTTGGCTCGGTCTGGAAGCGTCTGGGTGCGGAAGTTGCGGTCGTGGAATATCTGCCGCGTATCCTGCCGGGTGCGGATGGGGAGGTGGCCAAACAGGCGCAGGCCATCTTCAAGAAGCAGGGCATGGATTTCCATCTCGGCATGAAGGTCACAAGCGTCGAGACGCTGAAGACCAAGCTGAAGCTGACAATGGAACCTGCCGCAGGCGGTGAGGCGCAGATCCTGGACGCGGATGTCGTGCTGGTGGCCATTGGTCGTCGCCCCTACACAGAGGGTCTGGGCCTGGAGACAGTCGGCATTGAGACCGACAAGCGCGGCTTTGTTCCGAATGACCACTTCAAGACATCGGCAAATGGCGTCTGGGTGATCGGTGACACGACCTATGGTCCGATGCTGGCGCACAAGGCCGAAGATGATGGTGCAGCCTGTGCGGAACTGATTGCGGGCAAGCCCGGCCATGTCGATTATAATCTGGTGCCGGGCGTGGTTTACACGTCTCCGGAAATCGCCTGGGTCGGCAAGACGGAAGAAACGCTCAAGGAAGAGGGTCGCAAATACAAGGTCGGCAAGTTTCCCTTCATGGCCAATTCGCGGGCGCGGACCAACCACACCACGGATGGTTTCGTGAAGATCCTCGCGGATGCGCAAACCGATGAAGTGCTGGGCGCACACATGATCGGTGTGGGTGTTGGTGAGATGATCGGTGAGGTCTGCGTGGCGATGGAATTCAAGGCGGCGTCGGAAGATATCGCGCGTACCTGTCACGCTCACCCCACGCAGTCTGAAGCCATTCGTCAGGCTGCCATGGGCGTTGAAGGCTGGACGATGCAGATGTAGCCAACCTTCGACAAGGCAGGCTGCGCGGTGACGCAGAATGAAGGTCCGCAATTTGTGTTGCGGGCCTTTTCTTTTGGCGATTGTCATTTGGGAGACGCGTGTGATCCTGGCCGTTGGATCAGACCGATGATCGCTTGCTGAAGGTCAGCAGCGGGTTCCAGCCTGACAGAATGGCGATGCCGGTCATTGTCATGACCAATGCAAGGGCATGCGGCCAGCCGAACGGTTCATGCAGGATCACCACGGCGAGCAGGGCGGTGGAGACCGGGCCTATGCCGGAGATGGCGCTGGCCTTTCCGGGGCCCAATCGCGAAATGGCTTCACTGATCAACAGGCTGGGTATGACAGTGCAGAACCCGGCCAGCGCGAGGCCGGAGAGCAGGATGGCAGGCGTATATGCAGGAGTGATATCGCTGACCGCGTTGAAAGCAGCCTGGCTGAGGATGGTGAAGGAGGCTGCGCCCATGCTGACGGATGTGAACAGGGCCGCACCCATGATCCTGATCGTTTTCTTTGACGCCACGACAACGATTGCAAACAGCACGGCAGCAATCAGAACCAGTCCCGTGCCCAATATGACATCCGGACCCTGATGTGATGTTTCACGTCCGAACAGAACGAACACGCCGACATATGACAGAAGCAGCGAAATCACATGGCGCAGGGTCAGCCGGTCGCCGAGAAATATCCAGGCGAGAATGGCCACGAATGTCGGATAGAGGAACAGGACCAGCCGTTCCAGCTGGGCGGAGATATAGAGCAGGCTCAGAAAATCCATCCGGGCGCAGACATGATAGCTGAGAACACCCAATCCGCAGGCCAGCAGCCAGATCGAAGCATTTGGTTTTGTCTTGAGCCGTCTGTAGGAAAAAATCCCGATCAGCAGATATGCGGGCAAGGAAAACAGCATGCGCATGGCCAGCAATTGGTCAATTGTCGCGCCGACCGTCATCGCCAGCTTGATCACGATACCCTTGGCACCAAATAGGGTCGCGCCGACAATTCCGATCAGGACGCCGGTCATTTGCGTGCTGTTTGCGTCTGTGTCGGGTGACGACATGTCGAGATTCCAGGAGACGGTTGGCGAAGGATGGTATCAGGGATGCGCGTTGTGTGGTGCGCCTGATCCGAGGTCTGTTTGAAGGAGGAAGGCGCGCGAGTGCAACATGGCAGGATGGAAGCAAGCGTGTGGGAGGATGAGGTAATTGCTTTGGCGATACGCCTCGTCGATGGGCATGGCAAGTGCGTGCAGAATGGAAAAACCGATTGACTTCATGGGTCTCAGAGGTCATATGCCGCTCAAGCGACTGCGCCACACAAACTGAAGGCGCATGCGGTCAATAGCGTGAATCGCGCACGAAAGAGACATTTCGTGTTGAGTTGACTGCTTCAAACGCGCCCTCCCCAACGCCCCTTTTCACGCGGGTCGTCTAACGACAGACGCACCGCCCGCCCTGTAAGAGAACAAGGGGCGCGCAGGTGTTTTTGTGTGCAGTAGAAAGCACTCCACTTGACTGATTTCAAATCAATGAACCTTGCCGCGCCCGTACAGAAGGCGCTGGATGCTGAAGGTTATACAACACCCACCCCGATCCAGATGCAGGCCATTCCCAAAGTCATGGAAGGCCATGACCTTCTTGGTGTCGCTCAGACTGGAACCGGCAAGACTGCCGCCTTTGCCCTGCCGCTGATCGACCGCATGTGTCGTGAGGTCAAAGCTGTTGGCCCGAAAGAAGTGCGCGCGCTGATCCTTGCTCCGACGCGTGAACTTGCCGGCCAGATCGCCGAAAGTTTCCGTACCTATAGCCGCTACCTTGGGCCATCCGTGGCTTGCGTGTTTGGTGGTGCGTCCATCAACAAGCAGATCAAGACCCTGAAAATGGGCACGGATATCCTGGTTGCGACGCCTGGGCGTCTGCTCGACCTGATCGACCAGCGCGCCCTGCGTCTGGATGATGTGGAAATGCTGGTGCTGGATGAAGCAGACCAGATGATGGATATGGGCTTTATTCACCCGCTTCGCCGGATCGTGAAACTGCTTCCGCGTGACCGTCAGACCCTGTTCTTCTCGGCCACCATGCCGCCTGCGATCCGCCAATTGGCAGACCAGTTCCTGCACAATCCGGTTGAAGTGTCCGTTGCCCCTGAATCCACGACGGCAGAACGTGTCAGCCAGACCGTGATGATGTGTAACAAGGCTGAAAAGCAGGCTTTGTTGTCGATCACGCTACAGGATGAGGCGATCAATCGCGCTCTGATCTTCACGCGCACCAAGCATGGCGCAGACCGTGTTGTGAAACAGCTGGGTGCCGTTGGTGTGCGCTCTGATGCCATTCACGGCAACAAGCGCCAGACCCAACGCGAAAAAGCCCTTCAGGCTTTCAAGCGCGGTGACATCCGTGTGCTGGTTGCCACTGATATTGCCGCACGCGGTATTGATGTTGACGGTGTGACGCATGTGATCAATTTCGAGCTTCCCAATGTTCCCGAGCAATATGTCCACCGTATCGGACGGACAGCGCGTGCAGGACGTGAGGGCGATGCGATTGCCTTTGTCAGCCCGGACGAGAAGAAATATCTGCGCGACATCGAACGCATGATCCGCATGAAGATCCCGCGTGTCGACCTGCCGGAAAACCTGGCTGCCAGCGCCGAGAAGCTGAAGGCTGAAACGGCTGTTGCGGATGCGCAGGACCGAAAAGACGGCGCGAACCGTCGTGACCGTGATGATGACCGCAAGCCGCGCCGCAGCCGTGAAGGTGGGCGTGATGGTGCAAATGCACGCAATGGTGCGCGTGGCCCGCGTCGTGACCGTGATGGTGAGGATCGCCCGCGTGGTGATCGTCCGGATCGCGCTGAGCGTCCGCGTCGCGAAGAAGGCCGCGAAGACACACGCGGTGAGGGTGGCTATCAGTCCCGCAAGCCACGTGGTGATCGTCCTGATCGGGGTGACCGTCCAGAGCGTGGAGATCGTCCGCAGTTTCGTGATCGTGCCGAGCGTTCTGATCGCGGTGACCGTTCTGATCGTCCGCAACGTGGCGACCGTGATGAGCGCGGCCCGCGCCGGGATGACCGTCCGCAACGCCGTGATGGTGCCCGCTTTGAACGTGCCGAGGGAGACCGTCCGCGCAAGCCACGCACGGATCGTCCCTATGGTGACCGACCTCAGGGTGACAGGCCGCAAGGCGACAGGCCAAGAGCTGATCGCCCCTATGGTGAGCGCAAGCGTGATGACCGTCCCAGAGGTGATCGTCCCGGCGGTGACCGCAATCGCGATGATCGCCCGAGAGGGGATCGTCCCGGCGGTGATCGTCCAAGAGCAGACCGCCCCAGAGGTGATCGTGTAGAGCGTGATGGTGACCGCGATCGTCGTCCGCGCCGTGAAGAGGGTGACCGTCCCGCACGTAGCCGCGATGACAGCCGTCCTTTCGCCAAGCGCGATGGTGACAAGCCCCGTGGAAATGCTGGCGGCTACAAGGGCAAGCCCCGCTCAGGCCCCTCAAATGGCAATGATGCCCCACGTCGCACGGGCCGTGGTTATAATCCTGATCGCGAAGAGCGGACTGACCGTGGCGAAAGCCGCAGCGAAGGCCGGGGTGAAAATCGTTCTTTCGCCAAGCGTGATGGCGACAAGCCTCGTGGGAATTCTGGTGGAAATGCTGGCGGCTATAAAGGCAAGTCCGGCACTTCGCGCGGTGGGCCGGGTGGCGGACAGGGCCGTGGTCCTTCCGGTGGCGGCTACAAGGGCAAGCCAGGTGGAAACAATCGCGGCGCACGCCGTTTCACTGACGCCTGATCTGCTTGACCTGATCTGAACACATTGAAAGCTCCCTTCGGCAAGAGGGGAGCTTTTTTTGTGGCTGGAAGTATCTGGCGATTGCCGCACTGGGTGTGAGCAGTCGGAAATTCAGCCCCTTGGATGGGCGGCCTTGTGGATGGTCTTCAGGCGGGATTCGTCCACGCCGGTATAGATCTGGGTCGTTGACAGGCTGGAATGGCCGAGCAGGGTCTGGATGGAGCGCAGGTCTGCACCATTGGCGAGCAGATGCGTTGCGAAGGAGTGGCGCAGGGCATGGGGCGTGGCGGTGTCTGGCAGATCGAGCGCCAGCCTCAGGCGTTGCATCAGCAATTGTGCGATACGCGGGCTCATCGCACCGCCTTTCACACCGCGAAACAGCGGACCATCGACATCGCGGACAAAGGGGCGTTCTTCGGCATAGGTGTTCAGCGCCTCCCGCACGGCCGGGATCAGCGGCGCCATGCGCACCTTGTTGCCCTTGCCGACAATGCGCAGCACGCCGGGTGCGGGTATGGCGGCATCGGTCAGGGAGAGGGCTTCTGAGATGCGCAGTCCTGCACCGTAAAGCAGGCTGATCAGGGCGGTGTCACGGGCGGCGACCCAGGGTTCGATGTCCTGGTCTGCGGCTTCTGTCAGCAGGGATTGCGCGGCATCGGTTGCCAGTGGCCGGGGCAGGCGGCGGGGTGCCTTGGCTGACTTGACCAGCTTGATCTTGGCATTGGGAACATCCAGCCGACGGTCGAGAAATGTGTAGAAGGCGCGCACAGCGGACAGGGCGCGATTGAGCGTGGCCGGGCTGGGATCGCTCTCGTCACGCCAGGATGAGCGCCAGGCATTGACCTCCATCTGGTCGATTGTGGCAAGGTCCGAGACCATTGGCTCACAGCCTGTATAGTCGGTGAGAAACGCGATGAAGCGACCGATATCGCGGGCATAGGCCTCAACCGTGTGGGGGGAGGCGTCGCGTTCTTTCTGTAGGTAATCGCAATAGGCAGCAAGGGCCTGCCGCGCGGTACGCGGCGCGTTTTCATATGTGTGTGCGGGGGCAGAAGGTGTGCTCATCATCACCATTCTGCCCACACAGGGTTAAGACATGCTTCCGATCAAAGCGCGTCCTTGATGGCCTGCATCAGGATCGGGTCGCTGGGGTCCATGTCTGGCGGGAAACGCCCGATGACCTTGCCGTCGCGGCTGATCAGGAACTTGGAGAAGTTCCACAAGACTTCCGGCAGTTCAGCGGGTGTCAGGCCATATTTCTTGAGGCTGGAGCGCATGGCGGTGTCGGGGGCGTCGACATCCGGTTTCTGGGTGGTGAGGGCAGCATAGAGCGGGTGCTTGTCCTGGCCGGTGACCTTGATCTTGGAGAACATCGGGAAGGTGATGTTGTAGGTGGCGGTGCAGAACTGCTTGATGTCGTCTTCGGCGAGCGGTTCCTGGCCTGCAAAATCATTCGACGGAAAGCCGAGGATTACAAAATCATCTTCGGAAAAGGCCCGGTAAAGTGCTTCCAGACCTTCATATTGAGGGGTGAGGCCGCATTTGGATGCGGTGTTCACAACAAGTCTCACCTTGCCGGTCCAGTCACCGAGGCTGGCTTTGTCGCCATCGATGGTCTTGATGTCGATATCTTCGAGCGGTGTGGTCATGAGCGGCTCCCTCGCTTCAGCTATTGGTGAAAAGATAGGTCCAGTTTTTGTCCAATGTCACCCGTTGAGCGAAAAAAGGCTTGCCCCTTACCCCATGGCGGCGCGATTTAGGTCGCGCAATGAGTCTCTTTGACGAACCGACAGGCAAGATCGCCAGCGTTCTGCTGCCCAAGCCCCTGCCGGAACCCTTCGATTATGCCATCCCCGCCGATATGCAGCTCGCGCCGGGTATGTTTGTGCGTGTGCCGTTGGGCCCGCGCAGTGTGACAGGCGTTGTGTGGGCGGTGAAGCCGGGCCCACCGAAGCGGCCGTTGAAGGCTGTTGAGGCGCTGATCGCGACGGCACCCTCCATGCCGGGTGTGTTGCGTGATTTTGTTGATCGGGTTGCACGATATGTCGTGTCGCCACCCGGCAATGTGCTGGCCATGTGCATGCGCTCGCGCGAGGCATTATTGCCATCACCGGTCGAGAAGTTCATCACCCGGGGGCAGGGCGAGACGGGTCGGATGACGCCAGCGCGGTTGAAGGTCATGGATGCGCTGACCGGCATCGAGGGGCAGGGCGCGCATCTTGTGACGGCTGCGGATCTGGCGCGTCTTGCAGATGTGTCCGCTGGCGTGGTCAAGGGATTGGTGGATGCAGGCGGCCTGCGACAGGTGGAACTGGACGCTGATCCACCCTTTGACGCGCCCAATCCCGAAGGCGAAGGTTTTGAGCTGACCGCCGATCAACTTGCTGCGGCGCAAACACTGCGTGATTCCGTGAAGGCACGGGATTTCAGACCGGTGCTTCTGGACGGGATCACGGGCTCGGGGAAAACAGAAGTTTATTTCGAGGCGATTGCCGAGGTTTTGCGGGGGCAGCCGGAGGGGCAGATTCTGGTGCTGCTGCCGGAAATCGCACTGACGCAGGCTGTGCGTGAACGCTTTGCACGGCGTTTTGGCGCGATGCCAGCCGAATGGCATTCCAACATGTCGGCCAAGGAGCGTCGCCGGACCTGGCGTGAAGTGGCGTTTGGGCGGGCACGGATTGTTGTTGGTGCGCGCTCTGCATTGTTCCTGCCGTTTCCGCGCCTGCGCCTGATTGTTGTCGATGAGGAGCATGACGGCTCCTACAAGCAGGATGAGGGCGTGTGTTATCAGGGCCGAGACCTTGCTGTGATGCGCGCGCAGCTGGGCAAGGCGGCTGTGGTGCTGGCGTCTGCCACGCCATCGCTGGAAACCGTCGCCAATGCCCATGCCGGTCGCTATGGGCGGGTGGTGCTGAAGGCGCGTCCGGGCGTGGCGGTATTGCCTGATATCTCCATTGCGAACATGCGCGAGACACCGCCGGACAAGGATAGCTGGTTGTCTCCGCCGCTTGTGAAGGCGCTGGAGGAGAATATCGCTTCGGGTGAACAATCGCTGCTTTACCTGAACCGGCGTGGCTATGCGCCTTTGGTGATCTGCAAGAGTTGCGGCGAACGCCTGAAAGCGCCCGACACGGAAAGCTGGCTGACCGAGCATCGCTATTCCAACATGCTGGTGTGCCACCTGACCGGTTACATGATGAAGAAGCCGGAACATTGTCCCCATTGTGGTGCGAAAGATGCGCTGACCGGCGTGGGGCCGGGTGTGGAGCGGTTGGCGGAAGAGGCGCGCGCGCGCTTTTCCACGGCGCGGGTGGAGGTGTTTTCGTCTGATACGGCGGGAAGTCCCGAAGCTCTGGCGGACATTGTCGCGCGCATGGAGCAGGGCGAGATCGATATATTGATCGGCACTCAGATCGCGGCCAAGGGGCATAACTTCCCGCGATTGACGCTTGTGGGTGCGGTTGATGCGGATGCGGGGCTGAAAGGGGCGCAAGGGTCGGATCTGCGTGCGGGTGAGCGGACTTTCCAACTCTTGTCGCAGGTGTCTGGCCGGGCCGGACGGGCAGATCGTCCGGGGCGGGCGATCATCCAGACCTGGGCACCGGACAGCCCTGCCATTCATGCGCTGGCGGCGGGTGATCGCGATGCCTTCATGGAACTGGAAATGGGCAATCGGGAAATGATGGGCCTGCCACCCTATGGGCGACTTGCGGCGGTGGTGATCGCGGCTGAGCACTCAATGGCGGCTGATGAGGCGGCTAACAGTTTTGTCGCAGGCGCACCCAATGCCGAGGGTGTCGAGATATGGGGACCGGCTCCCGCGCCAATTGCGGTGTTGCGGGGACGCCATCGCAGGCGCCTACTGGTCAGGACAGAGCGCGGCGTGGACCTGTCCGGCTATATGGCGGTGTGGCGCAAACGGGTGAAACTGTCGGCATCGGTGCGTGTGACCATTGATATAGAGCCCTACAGTTTCATGTAGGTCGGAGTCAGTTCATGCTGATATCCTGCACGGGCTGCATGACGGTGCGCAGATCCTCCAGATAGGCTTGCGTGGTCTGGGCCAGTTCAATGGCCTTCGCTGCGATCACGACACGCTGAAGGTCGGGCAAGGCATCGACAACCTGTTGATTGTAATCCTGGGTGATGGCTTTCCAGGCTTCTTCTGGTGTGCCGGTCACGAGATTGCAATCGGGCGAGGGCAGGGTGGTGGTGCTTGTTCGGGCCGAATTGTCGGGCGCAGGTCGCAATGCGCCGAGAAAGGCAATACCGGCGCGATCTTCTTGCGAGATGGAATAGGCAAACCGGGTTTCGATATAATGGGTGAGGTAGTCTGCAACCTGGCGTGTGCGATCCTTGCAGCGCTTGATGGGAAGAAATCCGACAGAGCCGCAATCTTCATAATCCTCTGTGCTCTCACCCGTCTTGAAGCGGTCCTGTATGGCAAAACAGGCTGAGCGCATGCCTGTTGCGAGGAGACCATCCTCCAGCAGTGGGTGATAGCTTGAATTGGCAACGAGTGAGATCTGGTGGGCCGTCAGGGATTTCTGGCCGCGTTTCACCGTTTCCTGCAATGCTGATGACTTCGAGCTTGCAGACCGTGACGCGCGGACCAGGGTGTCATTGACGGTGCGCAGGGACCTTTGTTCGCTTTCGCTGATGGAGGGTCCAAGCACCGCCTGGATCTGGCCGGCCGATACCGAGAGCGCATGTATGGCCGCGATATAATGGACTCCTGCGCCACGCGATGTCTTCAATAGTCCTTCGGCGCGAAAGGTCAGCGTTTCCAGTTCGAATCGCAGGCGCTGGATCTGGGCATAGTCGCGTTCCTGCTCATTGACTGACGCCAGATCGGCGACGCGAAGCTCCAAGGTGCGCTGAAGCGCATAGGCGTCGCTGAAGAGCAGGCGCTGTTCATTGTCGTCTATGGCGGCGAGGATCCTGTCCGTACTGGCGTTCAGGGCGACGGCGAGATCATCCAGCTTGCTGTTCACCTGCGTCAGGTCCTGCCTGATGGCTGTCAGGTCACGCTGGGTGGCGAGGCCCTGTGATCCTCTCAATGCGCCGGTGATGCCGATCAGTGAGGTCAATGCCTGGGCACCGGAATCGATCGCTTCAAAACCGGCATCTATGGTCCGAAGAAGCGGTTCGGCCAGCATGAGGGTGCCGGGGTCCATCGCGGTGGCCGGCTGCTGGCCTGACAGCATCAACAGGATTGCCGCGATTGCGGAATTCGCTCGGCGCATATGCATTCTTGACCCCTCGTCAGTCCTGCGCGTGAGGTTTCATCCGAAATGCGACGAGCTTGGGGCATTGGCAATGTACAATATCGTAATGTGCTGCGCGAAACAGGTTTCGCCTGGCCGTCCGGTTGTCAGATATTGCCACGGCGTGACGGTGCGACTAGCAAGATTGCTGTTGATATTCGGGGTAGTTTCACATGACCATGCCGACCATTCATGAAGCCACTGATGACGATCTGCCGGGAATTCTGGACATCTATAATGATGCTGTTTCCAATACGACGGCGATTTTTTCCGAGCAGATGGTGACGCTGGAAAACAGGGCAAAGTGGCGATCTGATCGTGAATGGGCTGGATATCCGGTTCTGGTCGCACGCCGGAATGGTGAGGTGCTGGGCTATGCCAGCTTTGGTGATTTCAGGAGCTTTCCCGGATACAGATTTACGGTCGAACACTCGATCTATGTCCAGAAACAGGCGCGAGGTCAGGGACTTGGCCGGTTGTTGATGGGTGAACTGATCGACGCTGCCCGTCATGCCGGAAAGCGGATGATGGTGGCAGGTGTGGATTCGCAGAATGAGGGCTCGATCCAGTTTCACGAGAATTTCGGTTTCGTTCGGACCGCCCTGATGCCAGCTGTCGGGTTCAAGTTTGGCAGGTGGCTGGACCTTGTGTTTTTACAGCTGGATCTTGACCCGCAGGCGAAATGATACGGAATTGTCAAGAAAGGGTTCACCTCTGTTAACACTGCCTTAACGCATAAAGGCGCATTCCGTTAACTGGTAAAGTCTTCTAAAAGGGCTGAGGGCGAGACGATTCGGCGGAGAATAATGGGATGCCAATCGAAGTGTCAGGTGCATTAATCGGTATCGCAATCGGCGGATGCGCGGTTGCGATCGCATCGCTATTGTGGGCGCTGCGTATTTCCGATGGTGCGCGCGGTGCCGCGAAAAAATACCGGTCGCGCTCGCGTGACCTTGAAGAACAGCTTGCACGCGCTGACAGCGTATTCGGTGCCCATCCCGGCGTGATCCTCGTCTGGGAAGAAGATGAGATGATCGACGAAAGCTGGGGCGATCCAAAATTCTATGGTTCGCCGGTCGCGCTTGCCTCCCTCCTGAATTTTACTGAAGACGCCGTTGCGGCCAACCCTTCCGAACGCCTGCTGGAAGGTCTTGGTGACCTGGAAGCGCGTGACGGGGCAGGGCGTGACGCGACATTGCGCGAACGTCTCAAGCAATTGCGGACCGAAGGCGCGCCATTCTCGCTGACCATTATCGGACCCAATGGCCGTTTTCTTGAAGCTGATGGCCGTACGGCTGGCGCCCGTGCTGTGCTGTGGGTTTCCGATTCCACCATCAAGGGGCTGGAAGAATCCGGTGCACGCGGACGGCTGGAGGAAGCCCGCCAGGTTATTGCGCGTGACCCGACGGCCTTTCTGGAAATGCTCGGCAAGGCTCCCTTCATTTCATGGCGCTTGTCATCGTCCGGTCGTCTGCAATGGGTGAATGATGCCTATATGCAGGCCGTTGAGGCCAAGACACTGGACCAGGTGCTCGACCGCCAGATCATGCTGGATAAGGAAATCGTCGCGCATGCGCAGAAAGTGCGTGATGGGGGCAAGGAGATTGTCGAAACCCGCCACGTGCCGATCGAGGGCAATCGCCGGGCGCTCCGCGTCCTGATGTTCCCGCTATCGGGTGGTGTTGGCGGTATGGCGTTCGATGTCACCGAAGAAGAAAGCGCCCGCGAGACGCTGGACCGTCACGTCAAGGCGCATGATGAAACGCTCAACAATGTAGCTGACGCTGTTGCGATCTTCTCCGGCGACCGCAAGCTGACCTTCTACAACCGTGCCTTCATGGACATGTTCGAACTCGACCCGGCATGGCTGATGGGCAATCCGCATCACGGCGAGCTTCTGGACCATCTGCGCGAAAAGCGCATGAGCCCAATCAACCAGGACTATGCCAGATGGCGCAAGGACGAGCTTGGCTATGACAAGGGCGGTTCGAAGTCGCTGATTGCCGAGGATCTGTGGATCCTGCCCAAGAATGATGGCCGTTCGATCAAGGTCACGCGCCAGAAGCACCCTCTGGGCGGCATATTGCTTCTGCTCAAGGACATTACTGACGAGCTGGAACTGAAGGCAAAATACACATCGCTGATCAACATTCAGGAAGCCACGCTGGACAAGCTGCATGAAGCTGTCGCCGTGTTTGGTCCGGATGGTTCATTGTCTTTGTCCAATACAGCCTTCGAGCAGCTGTGGAACATCAAGGCCGAGAAGCTGACTGACAATCCGGAGTTTCAGGATGTGGTGGAGCTTTGCGCCCCGCTGTTTCATGACAAGTCGGTCTGGAGCGCTATTGAAGGCCGCGTGACCAACCCGTCTTCGGATGCCCGCCAGGAGTTTCGCGGAGAGATGAAGCGCGCTGACGGGTCGATGGTAACGTTCCTGACCCAACCATTGCCGGATGGTCAGACGCTGATTGCCTTTGTGGATGTCACGGCCGCGCGTCGTGTCGAGACAGCATTAAGGGAGCGCGCGGAAGCCTTCCAGGCTGCTGACCGCCTGAAGACCGAGTTCGTGCAGAATGTGTCCTATCAGCTGCGCTCGCCGCTGACGACCATTCTGGGTTACGCCGAATTCCTGGAATCAGGAAAGCATGGCGAACTGAACCCGAAACAGGTCGAGCAGGTGCAATCCATCCTGCAGGCTTCTGATCACCTGTCGCGCCTGATCGAGAACATTCTGGACCTTGCCATGATCGAAGCCGGACGTATGGACCTTGACCTGAAGGATGTCGATCTGCGCACGGTGATCGATGAGAGCGTCGAACTGATCTTTGCCAATGCGGCTGACACCAAGATTCATGTGAAGGTCGTCTGCGACAAGTCCATCGGAATGATCCGTGCGGATGAGCGTCGCCTGCGCCAGATCCTGTTCAACCTGCTCACCAATGCCATGCGTTTCACATCGCCCGGTGACACGATCAAGGTCATTGCCGAGAAGGCCGAGGGCGTTGTGCGCCTGCAGGTCTCCGACACTGGCAAGGGTATGGATTATGACCGCCAGACCGAGGCTTTCGACACCTTCACCTCCAGCGACAATCGCGGGGCTGGACTTGGCCTTGCGCTGGTGCGTTCATTCGTCGAGCTGCATGGCGGCTGGGTGGCGATGAAGTCTCAGCCAGGCAAGGGCGCGACCGTGCTGTGCTGCCTGCCTGAAAAGGCCAGCCCTGCGCATGCGCCGGGTCCGTTGGAGCTTGACGCAGCCACAATGGCGGCGGCCGAGTAGTTTCTTCTGAAGGTATCGAATGAAAAGCCCGCAAGGCGATGAACCTTGCGGGCTTTTCCGCGAATGAGGCAATCTTCAGTTATTGCGAAAAATAGACCCGGACAAAGTCCATGAGCGGCTGGTGCTCGCTCATGCGTAGCTGCTGGAGCCACCTTGCAGGCGGGCCAGACCGGCCTGCAGATTGGCCAGTTGGGCTGTCTGATAGGCTGAAACACCGCCGGTTGTCTGCTTGGTGTCTGTCAGGGAGGTCAGGGTCGGGTCCTCGACCGCATAACGATAGGCCTTGCGAATGCCGCGCATGGCTGCATCCAGCATATCGGCGACGGATTTGGCCTCGTCTTCAGTGCCGAGCGAGATATTCTTGGTGCTAAGACCCAGGGCAACAAGCGGAGGCGCATCGGAGGAGGACTCCTTGTCATCCAGAAGGCTCGGGGCGTTATAGACCGCGCCTTCGGGCAGTCCGATGGCAGACAGAAGGTCTGCGCCATCCTTGCCGGCCACAAGGTTGATCTGGACACCTTCCTTCGGTTCGATGCGTAGGGTTTGTCCATCAGACCCACTGCGGGCTGTGGCTTGTCCGTTCAGCAGGAGCGCTGCATTGA
>PAQI01000013.1 GCA_002709235.1 Hirschia sp. | reverse complement strand
TCTGGATGAGGTGACCAGCCAGCTGGATCCCGAGCTCGAACAAGAAGCATATACTCTGATGAAACAGCGATTGAGGGATACGACCGTCATATCGGTTGCTCACAGGACAAGCTTGGATCGCTTCCATGGACGCTCAATCGTTCTGCAAGACAAGCGGCTTGTCGAATGGGCTGTTGAAAAGCCAAGGGCCGATTTTGCCAATCCGGAAAGTTAGACCAGAAGATTAGAAATTGCCCATTTCGCTATGTTAGATTGTCTCTTCCTGTTGGTCATCGTGCTTAAGGGGGCCGACCGATGTGTTCTTTTGTTTCGGCTGCTCGGTGCTCAAACCGGGTCTGTCAGACTAACGCGAACTGGTCTCACGACGGCGGAAACGCTCAGTATTTCAGGCGGCGTAGGGTTGCCGTCATTCGGAGAGGGCGGCTGATCGTTTCTTCTTGAAATTCTCTTTTGATTAGAAATGGCGCTCCAGGTTGAACAAATTGTAGACGGAAGAATGGACAGCGGCGAACTTCTGAAGTGATCGCATTCGCCTGAACTTGAGCATTGCTTGCCCCCTCCGTCGGAGCGGGAGATGCGAGTTTTCAGCTCTATTGTTCGCCCAGCGCTTTGTAACCTGGCGGCTTTCGTTTCCGATCTCACGCATCGCGGCTTTGTAGCTGCGCAATCGATCCGTCACGATGAATTCCGGAGACCCATATCGCTTCATCACCTTGCGCAAAAACTTCAATGCGGCCCGTTTGTTACGTGACTTCGTGACATAGGCTTCGAGCACTTCGCCTTCATGGTCGACGGCGCGCCAAAGGTAGTGTGTCTCGCCATTGATTTTAACGAAGACCTCATCCAGATGCCATTGATATTGGCCAAAGCCGCGCATCCGGGCGATGGGGTCTGTCAGACTGGGCATGAAGCGCAGTTGGGTTTGATTGGAAAGCTGGGGCTTTTCGCTTCCTTTGTAATTTCGCCAAACGGTCCTTTTAGCCACTCATACATCAGATCATTACGATTGACGGCGGACCCGTTGGTGAAACTGGCGGGTGCAGCCTGAACTGGAATCCATCATTCAGCGCGGAATTGCAGTTTAAACATGAAGGCTACTCACTCCGTTGGTGGCTTTTGTTCTTGGTATCTAAACTGGCACTGCTGCGAGAAATTATGTCACCAAGATATTTCGTCCCGTTGACATCAAAGACAGCATTTAGACGCGTTGTTATAAAAGGCGCTGTATCGGTCGATACGAATAGAGGAATGATGCACGCATTAAAGCCGCAGCGGGCGCTTACTGGCCCTCGGAATCGAAATGCTTGTCCAGTTTATCCAGGAGCGCCAAACCAACTGACGGATCACCATTCGCCGCGTGTAAACGAAATCGCGTTTCGACATCAAACTCGGCAAGCGCTCTGGAGGAAAACTCCTCAAACAATTTGTTCAGGCTGATCCCGCGATGCGCCGCCAAGGTTTTCAGGCGATCATGTTGATCATTGGGTAGACGGATAGTGAGCGTGCTCATGTCATGTCCTTTCCAGAAACTCTCCTGCTGTTTGGATCCTGATCGATGGAAACCGTAATTCCCCGCGATCCAGATCCTTCTTGTTCGCCGTGATAATCGCATCAGCGCCGCCAGCGACGGCGAGTTCCAGCAGGTGATTGTCGCCTTCATCCGGCAGGTTCGGCCGCCACAAATAGTAGATCTGGACCCAGATGGAGACATGCATCAGCGCATCAAATAACTGTTCGCGTTCCGCTTTTTCCAATAATCCATTCGCCCACAACGCCTCGCGGCCAAGCACATCTTCATACTCGCAATAAAGCGCCGCGCCCATGATAGGAGCGATGCTCCTTTTTACCGCCATACGCAACACCTGCCTTGGTGCGCCATGTGGGTTCATAATCGCGGATACGAACACATTAGTATCAATGACAACGCGTTTCATCAAGAAAATGATAGCATATACGCTTTCAGGTTTCAATGTTTGGCTTTATGTGTGGGGAAACCGAGAAGGAAGGGGAAACAGCGCTTTACTAGCCTACTTCCACATCTACCCAAAGATCGCATTCGCATCGCATTTCAACGCAATCATGAGTTTCTCGATCACGGTGATGGTCGGGTTCCGCACCCCACGCTCGACGCTTGAGATGTAGGTGCGATGCAGCCCTGTGCGCTCGGCCAGTTCTTCTTGTGACCAGCCTTTCTCGTTTCTAAGGCGTCGAATGTTGGCGCCAGCGCGCTTGCGAATATCCATATCGCAGCTGCACGATACTGATGCCTATAAATCTACAGACTAAGAGTAACAAATGGCTTGATACCTGCAGGCATTCGAGCATGAGTAGACTCATTGAATGAATAATAAGGAATGCCCCATGAACTTATCTATCAAAACAATCATTCTTGCCGGCCTGGTCTCTGTATCGACAGCTTGTGCAGGAATCTCGACGCCCTCCCAGCGCGAGGAGACCTATCTAAGCCTGGATGTAGCTTTCTTTCTGCAAAATCTTGAAGTTGTCGATGATCCGCTCAATCCGACCATAGAATTGAACACGCGGGCTGCGGTGCTTGATCATCGTCTGACACCGGATGCAACTGGGGACCAGTTCCTGCGAGCCAACATCCATCGTGAAAGCGGTGATATCTTGCTTCAGGGATATGTAACCAATAAGAGCACGGCTGGCTGGTTAAAGCCCACCATGGTTGTGTTTGAACACAGTCTGTCATCGCGCGATGTCGTGCGCGTGGCGACAGATGTTGATTGTAGCCAATATGGCTGCATGCATTATGAGGACATGGTGTTTTCTATAACACCAGAAGAGCTCGACACTACGATTGCGGAAACCGAGGCGCAGGGGGCGCGGTTCATCCGTTTTCGTATTCAGGGGCAAAGCGGCGTGGATCGTGATGGACGTTTTCATGTCGCTGAAATGGCGGCCATGAGAAGCGTTTTAGCGGAGTACAAAACGCGATTTACCACACCAGGTGAAACATAGGATTGACGGAGCGACGAGAATCAAGCTGATTAATCGTGACCTTAGAGTCAGCTTCAAATCTTTAATTGAAGGCAGACCCCCTGGATTGGGAACCGGCTTGCCGCTAACGCGTCAAAACCGAGGTCCCTATGTCGAACACACCGACATCACAGATTCATTCCGTCTCTCTACTCGACCTGAAGCCGTACCATCGGCGCGCGCGCAAGCATGCGCACGGCAAGCTTAAAGGTCTGATCAAGTCCATTCAAGCCAGCGGCCTCATCGATCCGGTCGTGATTGATGAGGCCAATGTCATCCTTTCCGGCCACCTCCGCGTCGAGGCGTTCAGATCTTTGGAATGTGGCGACATACCAGCCATTCGAGTATCGCACCTGACCAAGGAGCAAAAAGCCGCCTATGTGATCGCTGCAAACCGTTTTCCCGAGCGCGGCGGTTGGGACAATGAGGTCTTGCGGCTGGAGTTCGCAGAACTCGTCGATATCAATTGCGATCTCGAAATCGAAACAACAGGTTTCGAAATCGGCGAGGTCGACCTCATTTTGGGCTCCGACCCAGGCGAAAACGAAGAGTCGCCGATCCCAGAACCGCCCAAGGTTCCAATAGCGCGTACCGGTGATCTTTGGCGCTTGGGCGACCATCTTTTATTGTGCGGCGACAGCCTTGTGGCGGACAATTGGACCCGACTGATGGGAGAGGAGAAGGCGGTGATGTGTTTTACCGACCCGCCTTACAATGTTCCCATCGCTGGCCATGTATCCTCCAAGGGGCATGCGGAGTTTGCGATGGCGTCCGGAGAAATGTCTCCTGAGGAATTCATCACCTTTCTCCAAAAGGCCTTAAGCTGCGCGGCGGACGTCAGTGTGGATGGTGCTCTGCACTATATCGCAATGGATCACCGGCATTTGCGCGAACTTTACGCTGCCTGCGACGCCATTTTTTCCGAACAACTCAATCTCATTGTGTGGGCGAAGACGAATGCCGGCATGGGATCCATGTATCGTTCAGGTCATGAATTGATTGGCCTATTCAAAGTGGGGCAGGGGCCGCATGCCAACAATGTGCAATTGGGCCGTTTTGGTCGAAACCGCACCAATGTCTGGCGCTATCCTGGCGCGAATACATTCCGCAAGGGCAGGGACAAGGATCTTGCTGACCATCCCACCGTCAAACCCACTGCACTTGTGGCGGATGCTATATTGGACGCCTCTCGTCCGGGCGACATTGTCATTGATGGCTTTGGCGGTTCGGGAACCCTGATCCTAGCGGCTGAGCAGAGCGGCCGATTTGCGCGGATGATCGAATATGGGCCGCGCTATGTCGATGTCGCCATCCGTAGGTGGCAGGAGGCGACAGGTCGACAGGCTGTACTCGAGGGCACCAAGGAGAGTTTCGACACAATCAGCAAGGAACGCCTGGCGTCGGCGTCTGACACAGGAGACTTGTCATGAGTAAACCCTATGACGTCGGCTACAAGAAGCCACCGAAATCCACCCAGTTCAAAAAGGGCAAGTCCGGCAACCTCAAAGGTCGGCCGAAAGGCGCCATATCACTCAAATCGGTGCTGGATGAGGAACTGAGCGCCCCGATGGTCGTGAAGGAGCAGGGCAAGGCCCGAAAGATCACTCGCACTGAAGCGCTCGTCAAACGCCTCATTTCAGACGCGCTCAACGGCAAACCCAAAGCCATGACGGATGTTTTGCGTCTGATCAGCCTGCATCTGCCGGAGGAGTCCCCAAACTCCGAATCAGAATTGCCGGCAAGCGAAACAGATAAGGAGATTTTGCAGAAATTCCTCGCCAAAGCCCTCAAACAGGAGATGAAAGCCGATGACGCTTCCGACGAAAAATGACGTGTACGCGCTTTACCGTCAGGATTTTCCGAGCTTTGTCCGAAAGGCGTTCGCAATCCTGCAGTCGGGCCGTGAACTGCAGGACAATTGGTCAATCGACGCAATATGCTGGACGTTGACCGAAGTGATGACAGGCAAAGTGCGGCGGCAAACGATCGAAGTGCCGCCTCGGTCGTTGAAATCCTTCATCACATCGATCGCGTTTCCAGCCTTTGTCCTGGGCCACCACCCTGACAAGAGGATCATGTGCGTTAGCCATTCGTCGGGGCTAGCCACAGAACTTTCGCGTCTATTTCGAGACCTCGTTACAAGTGAGGATTATCGGGCGATTTTTCCAAACGTGGAGATCGTGAAGGATACAGAGACCGACGCGGTTACGGCTAAAGGCGGGATGAGGAAGGGTGTGTCCGCTCTTGCAAATATCACTGGAATGGGCGCAGACCTTCTAGTCCTTGATGATCCCATCGACGGCTCGGATGCTCTTAATGAAGAAGCGTGCAGCAAACGAAATGAATGGATAGACAGCGTGTTGTCCACACGTCTGAACGATCCGTCCACGACGCCTATTATACTCGTCATGCAGCGCCTTTCTATCTTTGACACTGTGGCGCATTTAATCGGCCAGGAGCCGTGGAGCCGACTCACCCTTCCTGCGATTGCGCCCAAGGATATCGAAGCGACGATCGGCGGTGGCCAGATTCATCTCTTCAGAAAAGGTGAATTGCTGCACCCTGAACGATATACGCACGCATTCTTGGAAACGCAGAAAAACAAAATGGGCCATCGCGCCTTCTCAGCCCAATATCTTCAAGACCCGTTGTCCGGGACGGGTGGTCTTGTCGATCTGAGTAAGTTCAACAGATGGAAGAAAGCTCCCAAGCTCTCCGACGCTGATTTCATAAGTGTTGATCCAGCATCAGGCTCTCAATCTGGTTCCTATTCGGTGATACTGAAATGCCGTATATCGGATGGTCGATTGTATATTTTGGCTCTTTGGAGAGAACGCGCCACGCTTCCAAAATTACTGAAAAAGGTCCTCTCATCTCATGTTAAATTCAACTACAAATTTCTGGTTATCGAAAGGACCTCGAATGGGATTGCGTTGATCGAAACATTGGACGCATACTTCAAAGAAAAAACCAACGACATCGCGCATTGGCGTGAGCTGATACAGCCGATAACGCCAACCAAGAGCAAAGAAATCCGAATGGAACAGGCGATGGTGCGCGTCTGTCAAGGCAGAGTATTTTTGCCTGAGAAAGCCGATTGGCTCAGTGCATTTGAATCTGAACTGAGAGCGTTCCCTGGCGGAAAACACGATGACCAGGTCGACGCTTTGTCCCAGGCCATACAATTCTACGAAAGCTACATGTACCACGGGCTCTACGGCAAAAACCAGTGGCCGGATGTTGCTTGAGTTCTGCATAGCATTTCGATATGCGCGCCGAATTGACCGATATCCGAAGCGCTTGCCGAAGATGAGTTATTCATGGTCCTCGCCAAGCGCCGCCATCAAACGTTCAAAGTGCGTATGCACGCCGGTCATGGCCAACCCGGCAACATCTTTCTCGGCATTGTCAAATTAAACGATAGAGATTGTCCTCTTTTGTTGTTTTTCTTTAATTTTTGTCTGATATTGGCCGCAGCACATTGATTTCACAGTAAACACTGGAAACTAGAATACCGAAAACGACCACCTTGCCACCCCAGAAAGCTATCACATCCGTTTAATCTGACAAAGCCGGCCCGGTTCAAAGCCGCGTACAGCTCATCCATCAGCGCCGCCGGATCCGCGAACTAGGGAATGCCGTCAACCACTACGTAGAGATCGACATCAGGGCGTTCGGTGGACTCCCCTTTCTTCCTTGGTCGGATCGATGTCGATCGCCGATAGGATCCGCCCAAAAAGATCCGTTTCACCTTGCCTTTGAATTCTTCATCATCAAGCAAGACCTTGCGGACGGAGCTATGTGCGCTCTTGCAATTTGCGACCGTTGTCTCGCTCTGCGTGATGTCCTTGATGAACTCGGAAAATCTTGCGTTAGGCGTCATGGCTAATCAATTCAAATATGTTCACGTTTCCTTCTATCATGATCCAATCTGAACTGCCACCAGTCTGACACAACATATTGCGCCTATTCATTCTGTGTGTTCCGGATGTAGTTCACGAATGGAGAGATGATTGGACTGCCAAGAATAGACGTTGGTTTGCCCGCTTTCACAGGATAGCCTGAAGAGGTGCGACGTCTGCTCCTGCCCCACTGCAGCCCAAAGAAAACCGATCACATCGTCCGTAGAAGCTGTTTCGTTCTCTGTTAGCACCTCAGAATCATCAATCTACGCGGAAAAAAGTCTCGGATCCTCCCAGCATCATATGGACTGCCACGCCGTTTCGAGCGTGTGTGTCGACATGGACAGATTGGACCAGGCACAAGAGCTTATGGCGGAGGCGACCGCTTTGTTGGAGGACGCATGCTCCGCTGCTGTTGAGGGGCAAGGCGCATCCTCCAGCGCTGACATATGCGATGCAGCAACGCGTGTTATCACGCTTTCAAACAACGCTATTGCGACAGCTCAAAGCGCGGCGGCTCTTTTCACTGAATAGTCGCTGATCCGACTGGACTTCAGCCGCCAGACAAGCGGTAGTGAAGGCACGCAAGGACACTGCGCATCGCTGGAGATCTCATGATCCACCGGCCTTCAGTCAGTGGAAGCTATCTGAGCTTTCGCTTTCTGAAGGAGCAGGACATGTCTGCATCATCCACGACACAACCCAAAACCAGGAACCAGGAATTTATAGCTTTGCTGCGCTGTAAGAACGGAATCTCGATCGCCGAGCTCGCAGCCGCCATGAACTGGAAGCCGCACACGACGCGNGCGGNNCTGACGCGGTTGCGACAGGGCGGGTTGNACCATCGAGAAGCTTGATCCAGCCAGCGGCGAACGCGCATCGCGTTATCGCATCGCAAAGGCCCNGTCATGAGTTTGGAGACGTTAAAAAGCGCTTCAAGGTCAGGAGCTNATCGAGCGTTGGACCGCACTGTTTGACCAATCACCGCCCTCAGGGCTCAGCCAGCCCATGCTGGTNCGNATTCTNGCCTGGGAGACCCAGGCGAGAATACATGGCGGATTAAGCAAGCGCACGCGNAACCGCNTCAAGGCGNTTGTGAAAGGCAAGGCCAAAGTAAAACCTGTCNNCANNGCGCCAGCTGGCGCGCGTCTGGTGCGNGAATGGAATGGCGTCAGCCATGTGGTCGATGTGAGTGAGGATGGCGTGCTCTATCGCGGNGAGNGNTANGCNTCCTTGTCNGCNGTCGCACGGCGNATCACNGGCGCGCATTGGTCGGGNCCNCGNTTCTTCGGNCTCANTNCGCGNAAGGTCNCCTCATGANCNGGCGGACCATTCGCTGCGCNGTNTACACGCGCAAATCCTCNGANGAGGGGCTGGATCAGGACTTCAACTCNCTNGANGCNCAATATGAAGCCTGCGCCGCCTATATCGCCAGNCANAAGCATGAAGGCTGGAANCTNCTNGCNTCAGCGNTNNGANGATGGCGGNGTCTCNGGCGGNACGCTNGAGCGNCNGGACCTNCAGCGATTGCTNGCNGATGTNGACGCCGGCCTGATCGACATGATCGTGGTCTACAAGATNGACCGGCTAACGCGCAGCCTGTCNGACTTCTCACGACTGGTNGAACGGCTNGAGANNGCNAACTGCTCATTTGTCTCCGTGACGCANAGCTTNAACACCTCGACNTCNATGGGNCGGCTGACNCTCAANGTCCTNNTNTCCTTCGCCCANTTCGANCGNGAGGTCACTGGCGAACGCATCCGGGACAAGATNGCAGCGTCGAAGAAGANGGGGATGTGGGTCGGNGGNTGGCCGCCGCTGGGCTACGACGTCAAAGCGCGACCTGAGCGCGGGCTCGTCGTCAATGATGCGGAGGCGAGNGNGGTNACNANNACTCTTCNANCTNTATNNCGANCNNGNNTGCCTTNGNNCNGTCCAACANGAAGCAGAGCNGTTTGGCTTTCGGTCCAAGCACCGGACNTTCAAGAACGGCCGCANTATCGGCGGCAATGTCATGTCACGCGGTCAGATCCATTTCNTGCTGACCAACCCGATCTATGTCGGGNTGATCCGNCATCGGAAGGAAACACATCCAGGACAACACGAACCTATTATCGATCAGGNGCTCTGGGATCGGGTGCAGACAAANCTGCAGCANGCGAGCACGCGCCCGCGGAACATCACCAAAAGCGGAGAAACCTCGCTNCTGGCNGGAAAGCTNTTTGATGANNANGGNCGNCTGACGCCGACGCANGCTCAGAANGGTAAGCGTCGNCATCGTTACTATGTCTCCACCCATCTTGTGAAAGGCACCGCTCGGGACAATGNAANNGGNTGGCGNTTACCGGCGGTGCCTNTNGAGCGAATTGTCGTNGAAGCCGTTCGCCAACATCTTGAAGGCAACATGCACAAATTAGTGCAATCGCCAGATATTGCAGCCATCCAACATGCGAATGCGCGTGTGCTGGAATTTGTGCAAGGCACAGAATTTTGTGCATCGCTCATTGAGCGGATCGAGGTCAAACAGGACGCTTTGACGATCAATCTCGCGGCGGAGGTGCTCGCGAATTCACTAGAGGCGTCCATTGCGGAACTGGATGCATCCTATCTCATCTTCTCGGTGCCGTTTTCCGTTCGTCGACGTGGCGTTGAGCAGAAGCTCTTATCCGGCGTGGCCAGTTCTCAACCCGACCAGATTTTCATTCGCGCTATCGCGCAAGCGCATGACTGGCTGGACCAGATCAAGGCGGGCAAATCGATCAAGGCGATCGCCAGAGAGCAAGGCGTTACAGACGGTCCAATCCGCAAGCGACTGATGCTGGCGTTTCTGTCCCCACGCATCGTTGAAGCCGTCTTGTGTGGCGAGCAGCCCACGCAGCTGACGCTGTTCCAGATCCTGGAAAACCCCGTCTCAAAATGCTGGGAGCAGCAGGAAAAAGAACTTGGATTTTCGGTTCCCTGATAGGTTCGCCGGCGTTCCCTGTTTTCCCTGATCGCTTCCCTGATACGGCGATTTTCGTTCCCTGTTATGAAGAGCAGGGAATATCTCACCTAATGCACTGATATCATTACCCTAAACTACACACACGCAAGCGGTTGACGCCCGATATTGCAGAAATACGCTGTTATTCCACCCATAACAGGGTAACCGGCAAAGCGCTCCGGCTTACTTGGGCGGTAGAGATTTCATGAGAAAATGGCGCGGATTTGAGCGATGCGTTCGGTCTCTACCGCGCAGTGGATCCGCAAGCGCCGGAATAGTCGGGACAATTTCTGAAGAGACCGCTCAGGTCCGAAAACTGGGAAATCCGTGGCGGATGAGGAGGGATTCGAACCCCCGGAACCCGTGAAGGCTCAACGGTTTTCAAGACCGCCGCATTCGACCACTCTGCCACTCATCCGCGAAGAAGCCTTGATAGAACAAGCCGGGCTGTAAAGAAAAGGGTAAAAGTGAATTCTGGCCAAATTCTCTGCAAATCTAAGCGATTAACCAAGCTAGGTCCCGATTCCCCAGAAATAGCAGAATGGTGAGGGAAGGGCGGTTAACCTTTAAGCCAAAAGAAGATTGCGATCTGATTCATATTTGGCTCAACCATCGAATTTCTAAAGCAATTCCGCTGTCTTCTTAACCTAATTCCAAGCCCCCGAAGGTATAAAGGATGCATAAGCTCAGAAAATTGAGCACTCTCTCATGCGGATGATCGGTCTGTTTGAGACACCTTTAAAACAAGGGAAGACCAGACCCATGGCTAACGCCGAACAATCGCTTCGCACCTCCGGTGCAGCTCTTGGAAAGTCAGTATTACGAGTCACCGTCGGAATCGCAGGGCTTACAGTCCTCTTATATGCGCCGATGACACCAGCTCAGGCTCAGGCACCGATTCAATACGCTTCATCGTCCAAATCGCCCGGTTCCAGCGCTCATCGCTACCAGCAGATCGCATCGGCACCATCGGCAAGTGCGGCTGTAACACCAGCAGGAAACCGCGTTGAATATCGTTATCCCGATCAGCCAGACATGGTCTTTGGCGCATATGGCCCGCGGAAACTGGAAAACGGCGCAGCACCAATGGCGTTTTCATCGTCCGAAGCGGCTGTCAACGTCAACACGGCGCGGCAGGTAACGGGTGTAACGGCTGAATATGATACGCGTCAGGCTTCCCTGCAGCCAGTATCCATGACGTCGAACACTCCCCCACATGCCCGTCATGCAGCATCTGGAACGGCTGTTCAAAAGGTCGGCTCACCCTATCAGATCCAGGGGCGCTGGTATGTGCCCGCTGAGGAGCCAGACTATAATGAGGTCGGCATCGGCTCCTGGTATGGTCCCCAGTTTCACGGCAAGGACACCGCCAATGGTGAGGTTTTCGACCAGAACGCCATGACCGCAGCCCACACCACGCTGCCTATTCCTTCCATTGCACGCGTAACCAATCTGGAAAACGGCAAGACCATCATTGTTCGCATCAATGACCGTGGCCCCTTCATCGACAACCGGATCATCGACCTGTCGAAAAAGGCTGCTGATGTCATCGGCTATCAGGATGAAGGCAAGGCGCGGGTTCGTGTCGAATATATTGGCCCGGCTCCTGCCGCGCACAATTCTCTGCCAGCTGAGGCTGTTGCCTTCAACAAGCGCACAGAGATGCAGGCAACGCCACGCAAGCAACTGGTCAAGGCTCAAACGCAATTGCCAGCGCAGCCACAACTGGCGACAGATGCCTTCCTTTTGCAGGCTGGCTCCTTCTCTGAACTGGGCAATGCCCACGCCATGCGTGCCAATCTTCAAAGTGTCGGCCCGGTCTTCGTGAAGGAAGCCCGTGTCAAAGGTCGCGATTATTTCCGCGTGATGCTTGGCCCCTGGCCATCCAAATCTGAAGCCGAAGCTGCTCGCATGCACCTTCGTGGACAAGGTCTGGATACAGTGGTCGTCGCCGCCAAATAGCCACAACCAATCAATAGCACTTACAATCTGAATGGGCGGAGACGTTGACGTCTCCGCCCAAACTGTACTTGTGTCTGACAATATCTTTCTGTCGGCCCCGAAGTGAGTGCGATGATGAAACCTAGAACTCTCCTGTCCCTTTGCGCAGCCATGATCGCCTTAGGCGGAATGGCGCATGCTGATGTCATGACGACGGAAGCGGATTTCGCCTACATCATGGATGCGGATACCGGCACAACGCTCTATTCAAAAAACGGCGAAACCCCAATGGTTCCGGCCTCCATGACCAAGCTCATGACGGTTCACATCGTGCTGGAACGCATCCGGGATGGCCGTCTGTCACTCGATGACGAATTCACCGTTTCAGAAAATGCATGGCGCAAGGGTGGGTCCTCTTCTGGAGGGTCGACCATGTTCCTTGAGCCGCGTTCAAAGGTGCGAATCGAAGATTTGCTACGTGGCGTTATCATTCAATCGGGAAATGATGCCTGTATCACGATTGCCGAAGGCATTTCCGGATCCGAAGAAGCCTTTGCCGATCTCATGACCCAGCGCGCCCATGAGCTGGGCCTGGCAACGGCATCTTTCAAGAACTCTACGGGCCTATATGTCGAAGATCACGTTATCAGCGCCATGGATCTGGCACGGCTCGCGCGGATGACCATCAATGATTTTCCGGAGTTCTATAGCCTCTACAGCGAAACAGACTTCACCTGGAATGGCATCAAACAGCCAAACCGGAACCCGCTGCTTGGCGAAGTGGAAGGTGCAGATGGGCTGAAAACCGGCCATCTGGACATTTCGGGCTATGGTCTTGTCGGTTCCGCTGTGCGCGATGGTGAAAGGCGTATCATCGTGCTGAACGGTCTCAACAGCATTTCCGAACGCGCAAGTGAAGCCCAGCGAGTCATGCGGGCTGCATTTGTTGATTTTCGTACGTTCACATTCGCTGATGCAGGTGCTGTTGTCGGTCAGGCAGATGTCTGGATGGGCGAACAGGACAAGGTTGACCTGACCGTCGATGAGACACTGACGGGCATTGTTCATCTTGATTCAGCCCGGCAGGTTCGGATTTTCGTGGAGTATAAAGGCCCGCTCCATGCTCCTGTAGCCGCCGGACAGGTCGTCGGTGACCTGGTGGTGGAAGCGCCTGGCCTCGACACAATTCGAGTTCCGCTCAAGGCCAAGGATGCCGTCGCCAAGAAAGGTCTCGTGGCACGCGCATTGGTGGGTCTTGGACTTGGCGGCTGACACGGTGGCAGCGCGCGGAAGATTTATCACGCTTGAAGGAGGCGAAGGTGTCGGAAAATCGACACTGATCAAGTCTCTGACGCAGTATTTGCGTGATGCAGGCACCGATGTCGTCGTCACACGTGAGCCTGGCGGAACTCCGGGTGCGGAAGCTGTGCGTTCACTCCTGTTGAATCCGCCAGAAGATTGTAACTGGTCACCCTTGTCCCAGACGCTCCTGTTCTATGCGGCACGTGCCCAGCATCTGGAGCAGGTGATCCTGCCAGCGTTGGAACAAGGCCGCTGGGTGATCTGTGATCGGTTCTCTGATTCCACGCGCGCTTATCAGATCGTCGCTGGTGGTCTCGATATTGGCACGCTGGATGAGATCGACAGGATGGTTGTGAGCCACCATCAACCTGATTTGACATTGATCCTCGATCTGCCAGTCGAAGACGCTGCAAAAAGGCGATCTGACCGCGGTGAGCCGGATGATGTGTTCGAACGCAAGGGCGTTGCCTTTCATCGTTCTGTGCGGGAAGCCTTTCTTGAGATCGCCCGCAATCATGCTGACCGATGTGCAATTATAGATGCGTCAGGCAGCCCGGATGAAATTCTTGACGAGAGTGTCAGGCTGATCAGGGAACGTCTGACATGAGTGCAACAGACACAATACAATCAGGGTTGGGGCCACTGATTGGCCATGCGGAGGCCGTCGCTGATCTGGAGCACGCCATCAAGGATGACCGCATGCATCATGGATGGATGTTTTCCGGTCCACGAGGCATTGGCAAGGCACGGCTGGCGCTCTTGTTTGCAACAGCCATTCTCAGTGGTCGCAAGACATTGGAATATGTTCTAGACGACAAGACCACACATCTCATTGAAACCGGCGCTCATCCTGATTTCAAACTCATCGCCCGGCCATTTGACGACAAGGGCAAGCAGAAAACGGAAATCCCGGTAGAGAGTATCCGCAAGCTCTCCCATTTTTACAGCTTGCGTCCGGCAATGGGCGGATGGCGCGTGGCGGTGATCGACAGCATGGATGAGCTGAACAAATCCAGCGCCAATGCGCTTTTGAAGACCCTCGAGGAACCGCCCGGAAAATCATTGTTGATCCTGCTGTCTCATGGTGAGGCTCCGATACTGCCAACATTGAAAAGCCGTTGCAGGAAATTGCGTCTTGAACCGCTGGAGGAAGCCGCAGCGGTCAAGGTCCTGGCTGCAAATGGCGTCAGCACCGCAGATGCCCGATCCTTGCTGTCCCTGGCACCAGGCAGGCCTGGACGTGCGCTGGCAATGACCGACAAGCTGGTCAGAGATGCTGCAGCCGCCATGAGGCGCGCCGTGAACAGTGATGCGGGAGCCAAGGCAGTCTCCACAGCCATGAGTACAGCATCACGATCACCTGATGCATTCGACGCAGCTTTTGCGCTCATCTGTGATGAGGCGCGTCAGGCAGCCAATTCCAGCGAAAACGCCATTCAGGCCGGAGACTGGGCCAGGCTCTACACAGAGCTCCAGACATTGGGCGCAGAAACCCGTGGATTGAACATGGACAAATCCCAGGCTGTCGCCAGTGCCGTTTTATTATTTCAAAAACAGCGCAGGGCGGGCTAGAACCTGCCTATGACATTTCTGATCGATACACATGTAAACCTGCACGGCGAACAATATGACGACGACCGCGAAGAGGTTCTCCTTCGTGCGCGTGAGTCTGGTATTGGCGGCTTCATCTCGATCTGTGATCGGCTGGAAAATTTCGACAAGATACATGCGCTCACCATGGCCAATGATGACATATGGTGCTCCGTTGGTGTTCACCCGCATTATGCCAAGGATTTCCCGGATCTGAGTGCCGGACACCTTGTCGATCTGGCGCAGCGGTCCAGGGTGTGCGGTATCGGCGAGACCGGGCTGGATCTGCATTACGGTTACAGCCCCCTTGAAGATCAGGTCGCATGCTTCCGACAACATGTCCTGGCGGCGCAGGAAACCGGCCTGCCACTGATCATTCATACCCGTGAAGCCGATACGCAGATGGGCGACATCATGGAGGAGATGATGGCGCAGGCTCCGTTCAGACCGCTGATGCATTGTTATACAAGCGGAATAGAGCTTGCCCGCCGCGCCATCGCGCTGGACGCATATTTCTCGATCTCGGGTATCGTCACTTTCAAGAAAGCCGAGGATGTGCGTGAAGTTGTCCGTATCATGCCGGATGATCGCATCATTCTTGAAACCGATTGCCCATATCTGGCACCCATGCCTCACAGGGGACGTCGCAATGAACCGGCTTATCTCAATGACATCTGTGACTATGTGGCCAATATGAAGGGGATGAGTCGCGAGGAATTGGCGGCTCTCACCACACAAAATGCCAGAACCCTGTTCAAGACGGTGTCCATATGAAGCAGGCAGACACAATCGAAGTACGCATATTGGGGTGCGGGTCGTCAGGTGGAGTGCCGCGTCTTGATGGCGACTGGGGCGATTGTGATCCATATGAGGCGAAGAATCATCGATCAAGATGCTCAATTCTGGTGACAGGCCGTTCAAGCGGCACAGATGCCGTGACGCGGGTGCTGATCGATACCTCACCAGACCTGCGCGCGCAGTTTCTCTCATCCGGCGCGAGCCATCTGGACGCGGTTCTGTTCACGCATGATCACGCCGATCAGTGTCACGGAATAGATGACCTGCGTGCCTTGGCTTACCGGATGAAGAAGCTGATTCCTGTCTATCTGGATGCGCCCACGCACCAGTCATTGACCCATCGCTTTGCTTATTGTTTTGAAGGCCGAGGCGGTTACCCACCCATTCTGGACGCTAGGCTCGCTTTGGAGCCGCTGGAACCGATCACCGTTGAAGGCGCAGGCGGCGCTATCGAATTCCTGCCAGTAGACCAGGAACACGGCCGCATTCGCTCTCTCGGATTTCGGTTTGGAAGTTTCGGTTACTGTAATGACGTCAACATCCTGCCGGAGGAAAGCCTGGAAGCGTTGCGGGGCGTGGATGTGTTTATTGTCGACGCCTTACGCTATACGCCGCATCCCAGCCACTTTCTGACGCCCTTTAGTTGCCCGACTATCCCAACATTCCCAATTACTTAGTCTCCTAAGGGGGCTCTTCTCCATCAGCGTATATCCACGGGGGGAATGCGGGGTCCGATTGTGACGATCCTTGTACATGCTCGGCTTTGG
>PAQI01000012.1 GCA_002709235.1 Hirschia sp. | reverse complement strand
CGTCTCGGAATATGAACCGAAGGGCGACCAGCCGACCGCCATCGCCGATCTGGTGGAGGGGCTGGAGAACAATGACGACACCCAGGTGCTGCTCGGCGTCACCGGCTCGGGCAAGACCTACACAATGGCCAAGATCATCGAGGCCACCCAGCGTCCGGCCCTGATCCTCGCCCACAACAAGACACTCGCCGCCCAGCTATATGCCGAGTTCAAGAACTTCTTCCCGAACAATGCGGTGGAGTATTTCGTTTCCTATTACGATTACTACATGCCCGAAGCCTATGTGCCGCGCACCGATACCTATATCGAGAAGGAAAGCTCCATTAACGAGGCCATCGACCGTATGCGCCACTCGGCCACGCGGTCCGTGGTGGAACGCGACGATGTGATCGTGGTGGCGTCGGTGTCCTGTATCTATGGTATCGGCTCGGTCGAGACCTACACCGCCATGACTTTCGCGCTCAGTGTCGGCGAGTTTCGTGACAGCCGCGAGGTCGCCAAGGATCTGGTCGCGCTACAATATGTGCGCAATGATCTGGCCTTCGGACGCGGCACGTTCCGCCTCAAGGGCGATGTGCTGGATGTCTGGCCCGTCCACCAGGAGGATCGCGCCTGGAAGATCAATTTCTTCGGCGACGAGATCGAGACCATCACCGAATTCGACCCGCTGACCGGCAAGAAGACCCGCGAGCTGGAGAGCGTGAAAGTCTACGCCAACAGCCACTATGTCACCCCGCGCCCGACGCTCAACCAGGCCGTCCAGAAGATCAAGCAGGAGCTCAAGGAGCGCCTCGACTATCTCAACAAGGAAGGCAAGCTGCTGGAAGCCCAGCGGCTGGAACAGCGCACCAATTTCGACATGGAAATGATGATGGCGACCGGCTCCTGCGCCGGGATCGAAAACTATTCGCGCTATCTGACAGACCGCAAGCCGGGCGAGCCGCCGCCGACCTTCTTTGAATATCTGCCAGACAATGCGCTCGTCTTCGTCGATGAGAGCCACCAGACCATTCCCCAGCTCGGCGCGATGTACAAGGGCGACTACAACCGCAAGCACACATTGTCGGAATTCGGCTTCCGCCTGCCCAGCTGTAAGGACAACCGCCCGCTGAAATTCGAGGAATGGGAGCAGATGCGCCCCCAGACCGTGCATGTGTCGGCCACGCCCGGCCCGTGGGAGCTCAACCAGACTGGCGGCGTGTTCACCGAACAGATCATCCGCCCCACCGGCCTGATCGACCCGCCCGTCGAGGTGCGCCCGGTCTCGAAGGATGGCGCTAGCCAGGTCGATGACGTCATCGCCACCTGCAAGGCCACTACGGAAAAGGGGTTCCGTTCACTGGTGACAACGCTCACCAAGAAGATGTCCGAAGACCTCACCGACTATATGCATGATCAGGGCGTGAAGGTGCGCTACATGCACTCCGATATCGATACAGTGGAACGCATCGAGATCATCCGCGATCTGCGCCTTGGCGTGTTCGATGTGCTGATCGGCATCAACCTCCTGCGCGAGGGGTTGGATATTCCCGAATGCGCCTTTGTGGGCATTCTGGACGCCGACAAGGAGGGCTTCCTGCGCTCGGAAACCGCGCTGGTCCAGACCATTGGCCGCGCCGCACGTAACAGCGAGGCGCAAGTCGTGCTCTATGCCGACCGGATCACCGGGTCGATGGAGCGCGCCATGGAGGAAACCCGCCGCCGCCGCGAACGCCAGATCGCCCACAATGAAAAGCACGGCATCACCCCGGTCTCGGTCAATCGCGCGGTCGAGAACATCATGGAGGATGTCGGCGGCAAGAAATCCCGCGAATCCTTGGTCTATTCCGGCGGAGATCCCAACAAGCGTGGCCGCAAGGGGAAGGGCACCCGCGAAGACGCTGCGCCAGCCCCCGTGGCAGGCCACAACCTCGCCACCGTCATCGCCGACCTGGAAAAGCAGATGCGAGAAGCCGCCGCCGACCTCGAATTCGAAACAGCCGCAAGGCTACGCGACGAGGTGAAGAAGCTCAGAGAGCAGGAATTGGGGATCACGGAATAGCCCACCCACGTCGCGGATGACGGAAAATAGGGCGTGTCGAGGCCAAGGGCCGATACCCGCCATTGGTGCAGGTGGAAAGACGGCGGGTATCGCAAGCGCTCATCCCGCCCCACGGTGCTTCACACCGAATTCCCAAACCCCACCACCCGCATTCCCAAACTTGATTTGGGATCCAGCCCAAAAAAGATGACGGGCTTGACCCGACCTTCATGCTTCACTGGACCCCAACTTTCGTTGGGGAAACGGAGTAAGGTGAATTCACCAACCACCCCATCCACGTCATCCTCGATGCGCAAAGCCAATCTGAGGATCCACCCACCGATCTCCCAACCGCCTCGCTGGCGGCGAGTCCTCAAGCTGATCCTCAGACACTCCGCGTCGAGGATGACGCTTAGGGGGTATGCTACGCGACCACACATCAAAGCGATACTGGTGCGAAGGCGGGCCTCGGCATCACCTCAGCCCGCCATGTGCGAACCCGATCGCGACTAGGCCGCGTGGGCGCTCATGTCGAGTTTGACCAGCTCGGTCAGGATCAGCCGCGCCGCGATCCCGGGCGGGGTGGAGCCCAGCGAACGCGTGGTCATGGCACCGCGATAGCGCACAGTGATCTCATGCCCATTCAACCCATAGCGGCCCTGATGGGTTTTGCCGTCCAGTGTGATTTCAACGATTTGGTCGTTCATGATTATCCTCCGTCTTGAGATGGGGTTTGCCCCCCCATTTTCGCGCTGGTTATGCCAGCGTCCTTCGCAGTGTGTGGCTTGCCTTATCCACAATCAAGAGGTGCCGCGTTCACATTTGGCCAGACTAGGCATTGTTTCGCGACGGGCACCCGCATTCCTTGCGAATGCAGGGAACCCGCCCAGGATTTCATGTCGGGCCCCGCCCGGCTTTTTGCGGCTGACTGGATCCCAAATCAAGTTTGGGAATGCGGTGGTAAGGTTAGGGCCCCCCAGTAATCTTCCAGACGTCAGCTGTCAGTGGAGATACAACATCCGCTTTCCCAGCGAACGCTGGGATCCAGTCAGCCCCAAAAACAAGGGCAAGGCCCGTCACTTTCATACCAACCGAGCTCCAACTCCTGTTGGAGACGCGATGCACATGGCACCTGCACTCCAATTGATCAAAGATCCCAATAAAGATCCTTCCAGTCCGGATTGTCCTTCTCGATCAAATCCAGTTTCCAGGCGCGCTTCCATGCCTTGATCTGGCGTTCACGAGATTTCACCTCATCGCGTGTCGGAAACTCTGCCATCCAGACGAGCTGATCCACGCCATATTTCGACGTGAATCCCGGTGTCAGCTTTTGCTTGTGTTCCCAGATGCGCCGCGACAACTCATCCGTCTGGCCGATATAGAGCGTGCCATTCCGACCGGATGCGAGAATATAGACCCAAAATGTCATGAGGCGCTCCCCTGCTAAGGGAGTATACTTTGGGGTCATGGCATTGCCATCCAAATAGTCTCCCCACCGAGCTGCTTTCTCTCCACCGTCTTTCCTGCGAAAGCAGGAATCCAGTATTGGAGCCTTCGGCCCATCTTCCCAGACTGGATCCTAGCCTCCGCTGGGAAAGCGGAGAATTGGTGCTCGCCCTAAGTAGATTTTTAGATTAGTTAACATTGTAGCTCTCCCTCATATCGAGGTTACATGAGGGAGAGCTTTAATCAATATGTATTTATTGATCGGATATCATGGGTCAATTGTGGCAACCGACCCCGTATATACAAAATAAGAATCGACAGCCTCATAATATCCTTCATCAGAGTTCCATGCATAGACTGTACAGGTGTCCCACAAATAATTGTATGGTTCACATTGGGTGAATCCTGTTGCGTGAGCAGATGAAGCAAGCAAAACAGTCGACGAAAAGAACGCTGTTGCGGCAATTATTCTTGTAATTATGGGGTTGCGTGCCATAATATTATCTCCGGTAAATTAATGTTTGGCAATATACATCTTTTTTCGAAATTTTAATCCATGTAGTTTGGATTGTCTTTTCGAATTGCTGTTAACTATAGCAGTGATATTTTATATGCCAAGCCTTCAAGTCAAAAAATGCAATACGACATTTCGAGATGGAGGGTGCTGTAAAGCTATTGAGTAATTCATAAAGACCAATGGCATGGTCAATTGGGCGTTCTGAAAATTGTGCAAAGTTACGGATTTTTATTCCGATCTGATATTTCTTCGCTTACCTGCGAACAAACTATGTATCTCATGATTGTAAAACCACCCCACACCTAACCCGCACCCACAAAAACTAATCCCACACCCCCACGCGCTGACGTAACCTCCACGCCATGAGTTTTGATCGTCATAGCGAGGCCCGTTTCTGGGGCGTTGTCGGCGTGTTGCTGACACAGGCGAGCACCATGATTGGTGTGGAGGGGAGCTGTTACATCACGCGTGGTGTGAGGTGTTCGATCCGCCGTGTGTTGCGCCTGGCCGCGTTTATCATGCGCCGCCTGATCGCCACGCGCGCGATCGAACTGGCCGATGGGATGGACCCCATACCCGCCGCAACGCCTGCGGCCGTGCTGCGCAATGCACCACCGGGCAAGCCATCTCCTGTGCGCTCCAGCCTGTTGCCGACCTATCGCTTTAAACTGGTCGAGCCGATACTGACGTCCTGGATGATGGGCCGCAAGCCGTTGAAACGCTCCTATCGCACACATCCGCCCATCGATATTGACCAGCAGGTCGATGAAACCCTGCGGCTGAGGCTGCGCCTTGAAGGGCTGGTTGCGGCAATGAATGGGCGTCATGACTGTGCGAAACGGCTGGCGCGGATCTACAGGTCACAGCCGCCGCAGGATTTCATCCCGCCCTGGCGCTATGGTGCCAGCCCGCTCATGCGTGACCGTGAAAACGGTCTGGATGTGCGCGCCGTGATGGCCATTTCCAATGATGCGATGGACGCCTTCATCGCGCGCTGTCGCGGCTTTGATACGAGCTGACATCGCCCGGCTGCGCTGTATTTCAGACAATTGATGCTGAGCCCCGCGCTCGTCCTCGCCCTGCGAAGACGGGGCGCTTGCGCTGATCCGGTCCAGCTCAGCTCCGGCAGTGGGCAGGGCGCGGCCCCAACTGACCTCCACCCGAAAAAGGGCCCTGTCCAGGTCATCCGTGGGGTGAACCGCAGAAATTTCGGGCAGGGCCTGGCCTCGGGGGAGGATCCGAGACGACCGCCGGTCGGGACGGTCAAGGAGGAGAGGGTCTTTCAGCTGTTCATCCAGTCTCCCGTTCTTCGGCAGACTGTCTGAATGTGGCGATGATGTCCGTGCGGGCCGGGCAGCTCTCCGCCAGCGCTTGCCACGCGGCATGAGAGGGCGGTGCGTGTCGATAGGCCCGGATGCGTGCGTCGCAGAACCCTTCAGGGTCCGCGGCGGAGGCGTATTGGCTGCGAGCGGTGGTTTCGTGATCCATCGCGCGTGTCACGGCTGTCGCCATGGCGGGGGTCACGAGCAGGGCCAGCGCGCACAGCGCCAGCCCGTAGAGCATGGGTGTCCGCAAGGAGGCGCAGGTGCGGGCCAGCTTACGGGAGGAGAAAAAGGGAGAAGGCGGCAAATGGCTGTAGACATCCACAATGCGCCCGGAGCTGGGCCGACTGTTGATATCGGCCCTGGCCGAACAGCGTGGACATGGAACAGAGGAGGGCGTGCGTCGCCGTTCAGCCTTGCCAGAGGTTTTCAGCACAGAAGGTTTCAACCCGTGGCGAATCTCGAAGCCGCAATGGCAACAGGAGATTATCCGGGCCATCAGAACTGGCGGTGGCGTCTTGAATGTCGCGAACATGTCAGCCCCCACGCTGGCAAACTCAGGAGCGTTAACCATAGGTTAATAAATTCAAAAGGGCAACCTGTCCGCGAATATTCGTCCGGATACGTTTTATCTCTGGGGCGGGTTCAATGTCTGCGACAGGGTGATTTCAGCGCTCAACAGTTTGGAAACAGGGCAGTTTTCCTTGGCCTTGGCGATAATGCGTGTCACGGCCTCATGGTCGGCATCTGGTATGGAGACTGTCGTGTCGAGATGCACCTTGGTGATCGAGAAGCCATCTCCGTCCTTGTCCAGTGTGACATCCGCGGTCGTGTCGATTGTTTCCGGCGTCATGCCTTCATCAGACAGCATATTGGCCAGCGCCATGGAAAAGCACGCGGCATGAGCGGCACCGATGAGTTCTTCGGGATTGGTCCCGCGTTGGCCATTGAAGCGCGTGCCAAAGCCATAGGGCTGATCCTTGAGTGCGCCACTTTCAGTGGAAATCGAGCCTTGTCCGGATTTCAGATCGCCAGCCCAGCGGGCGCTACCTTGCTTTTGCATCGGGTCTCTCCTTGCCATGATTGATGGACGTCACGCGTCCGGTCAGGAAAGCAACGCCGTGGCAGGAAGAGTGTTCCGGTCGGGTCAGAGTTCTATCAGTTTGACCCCGTCTGGCGTGGCGGCGAGGGCGAGTTTACCGGATTTGAGCGCTATGGCCTTTTCACCGAATACCTCACGGCGCCAGCCACGCATGGCGGCGACATCCGGCTCGGATTCAGCAGCGATGCGTTCGACATCCGCAGCATTCGCGATCAGGCGCGTGGCCACACCGGCCTCGTCGGAAACCTGTTTGAGCAGAACCTTCAGGAGCTCCGGCAGGCCCGAGGGTGGATGTGCAGGCGCAGACCGACGTTGATATTCCGGCGCATAGGCGTCGGGATCGTCCAGCGCATCATTGATCACCTGAATCAGGGACCGGCCATTTGTGGAGCGCGAAAAGCCCTTGGGTACAGCCCGGAGCCGGTCCATGGCAGCTTCATTACGAGGCTTCTGGACCGCGATTTCCTGAACGGCATCATCTTTCAGCACGCGCGATCTTGGCTTGTCGAGCTCCTGTGCCAGGGCTTCGCGCCATTGCGAAACGGCAGCGATCAGGGCCAGATAGGGTTTGGCGGAATTGCGCAGTTTCATGCGCTTCCACGCGTTTTCTGGCGCGGTGTCGAAGGTGGCCGGGTCAGTGAGGATTGCTGTTTCTTCTTCGATCCATCGCATGCGGTCGAGCTTTTCCAGCTTTTCCTTGAGGATCACATAGATCTCTCTGAGATGGGTGACATCACCGCGTGCATAGTGGAGCTGCTTGGCGGAAAGCGGTCGCCGGGTCCAGTCGGTGAACTGCGAACTCTTGTCGATACGCGCCTTGAGAAGCTGGGCGACCAGGTTTTCGTAGGAGATCGAATCACCCAACCCGCAGGCCATGGCCGCGATCTGGCTATCAAACACCGGACCGGGAGGCGTTCCCATCAGCCGGTTGAAGATTTCCATGTCCTGACGCGCAGCATGAAAGACCTTCATACGGCCTGGTTCTGCGATCAGGTTCAGAAATGGAGTGAGGTCGATGTCATCAGAGAGCGGATCTATCAGAACGTCATAGTCTGCTGTAGCTGCCTGGATCAGGCACAACTTTGGCCAGAAGGTTGATTCTCTATGAAATTCTGTGTCGAGGACAATGAATTCGCCCTTCGCCAGCTCTACGCAGGCTTGCTCGAGGGCCCCTGTGTCGGTGACGACGTTCAATTGGTCTTGCTGCGTCGTATTCACGCCAGCTCCTTCCTGCGATGCGCGGTGGCTATTGAATCCGCGCTGCAACCATCTTACACCCCGCATTCGTCCAATCTCTTAACATCGGACGATGACGTCTCGCGTGACTTCGTAAAGGGTCACGTATCCTCAGCTAAAGGCCCTCGCTTGACAAGCACGACGCATGCGTGTGCTTGTCCGCGTGATCGATACGACAGGAGTCTCCAGAGTATGCACGCTTACAGGACGCACAATTGCGGTGAATTGCGATCTGACCATGTTGGCGAAACGGTCCGCATCAGCGGTTGGGTACACCGCAAACGCGACCATGGAGGTCTGCTGTTTGTAGACTTACGCGACCATTACGGTCTGACGCAATGCGTCGTGAAGCCAGACAATGAACATTTTCCGGTTCTGGAACGCCTGCGCATTGAAAGCGTGGTGTCGATTACCGGAAAGGTGCTCGCACGTTCCGATGATACGGCGAACCCCAACCTTGCAACAGGTAGTGTCGAAGTCGGCCTTGAGGACATGGTGATCCAGTCCGAAGCCGAGGAACTGCCGCTGCCGGTCTTTGGTGAGCCGGACTATCCTGAAGAGATCCGCCTCAAGCATCGCTATCTCGATCTGCGACGTGAGACGCTGCACAGGAACATCACGCTGCGGATGGATGTCATCACATCCTTGCGTGAGCGGATGAAGGCGCAGGGCTTTACAGAGTTCCAGACACCGATCCTGACGGCATCGAGCCCCGAGGGTGCGCGTGACTTCCTTGTGCCGTCGCGCATGCATCCCAACACCTTCTATGCATTGCCGCAGGCACCGCAGCAGTTCAAGCAATTGCTGATGGTCTCCGGCTTTGACCGCTACTTCCAGATTGCGCCCTGTTTCCGCGACGAGGATCTGCGCGCTGACCGCTCGCTGGAGTTCTATCAGCTCGACATCGAGATGAGCTTCGTCACCCAGGAAGACGTGTTTGCGGCGATCGAACCTGTCATGCATGGCGTGTTCGAGCAGTTTGCGGATGGCAAGGCCGTCACACCGGCACCTTTCCCACGTATTCCTTACCGTGAGGCGATGGCGAAATATGGCTCGGACAAGCCGGATCTGCGTAACCCCATCGAGCTGAGCGATGTCACTGATTTCTTCGTCGATGACAGCAAGACCGGCTTTGGAATTTTCGCCAAGATCATTGCAGGCGGTGGCAAGGTCATCGCCATTCCGGCACCAAAGGCTGCAGCTGACAAATCCCGCAAGTTCTTCGATGAGATGGACAAATGGGCCAAGAAGGACATGCAGGCACCTGGCCTTGGCTATGCACGCCTGAAGGAAGCTGATGGCGGCGGTGTCGACAGTCAGGACCCGGTTCTGAAGAACTTCCAGCCAGATCATCTGGCGGCGCTGCTCAAGCAGATGGGCCTTGAAGCCGGTGATGGCGTTTTCTTCTCTGCGGGCAAGAAATCCGATGCCTACAAGCTGGCAGGAGCCGCGCGCCTGAAGCTGGGTGAGGATCTGGGTCTGGTGGAAGAAAACATCTTCAAGTTCTGCTGGATTGTCGATTTTCCCATGTATGAATGGGATGAAGACAACAAGAAGGTCGACTTCTCGCACAACCCGTTCTCCATGCCGCAAGGCGGTCTTGAGGCACTTGAAGCGGCGAAGACCGATGAAGAGAAGCTCGATATTCTGGCCTATCAGTATGACATCGTCTGCAACGGCACCGAGCTGTCATCCGGTGCCATTCGGAACCACAGCCCTGAAGTGATGATCAAGGCCTTCGAGATCGCAGGCTATGGTCCTGAGGTCGTGGAGGAAGAGTTTGGCGGCATGCTGAATGCCTTCCGCTATGGCGCACCTCCGCATGGCGGGATCGCACCGGGTATCGACCGCATCGTCATGTTGCTGGCAGATGCCGAGAATATCCGCGACGTGATCGCTTTCCCTATGAACCAGCAGGGCCAGGACCTGCTCTTGGGGGCACCATCACAGGCAGACGCCAAGCAGCTCAGAGAGCTTCACTTGCGTCTGGCACCTGTCGACAAGAAATGACGTCTTGTTGGTAGATTCTGAAAAAAACAGGCTCCGGATGATGAATCCGGAGCCTTGATATTTGGCGATTTCATGTCGCGGCGTCCTGCCTTACAGAGGCCGGGCAATCCGCAGGTTCATTCGCCAAAATCGTGTTGACCGCCATCCAGATCGGCATGGATTAATTCTTCAGGGCCACCCATGCCTTCGGCGGCACAATTGGTGATTTCAAATCCCTGGGGCAGGCGGGTCTGCGCATCACCGCATGCACCGCCAAAATGGGCGCTGTCCAGCCCGGTCGCGCCGGAAAAGTCAGCACCCTCCAGACGGGTTGAAGCAAAATCGGTCGAGTCCAGTGCGGCACCGTTGAAACGAGCCCCCGTCAGCACGGAGCCGACAAAGCTCGCGCCGGAAAAGTCAGCACCTGAGAAATTGACATCATTGAGCATGGCACCGGACAGATCCGCATCCTGCATGGAGGCAGCAACTGCATTGGCATTGCTGAGCACGGCACCTGTCAGATTGGCATCATCCAGATGGGCATTGAGGAGTGTCGCATTGGTCAGGTCAGCGCCAACGAGCGTGGCGTGGGTCATCTTGGCACCTGAGAGGTCGGCACCGATGAACTTGGCACCCGCAGCCTGGAAATCCTGCATGGAGGATCCGGCAAAGCGTGCACCGTTCAGGCGGGAGCTGGTGAACATCGCTTCGCGCAGGACGGCACCGCTGAAATCGGCATTGTCGAATACGGAAGCGGAGGCAATGACCTGCTCCATATTGGCGCGCTGGAACTTGCCGCCGGGAAACTGGGCACCGGACAGACCGGCAAAGGACAGGTCGCGATCACGCATGTCGCAATTTTCGCAGACGCCTGAAAATCCCTGCTGAAGCTTGATGACGCCATCACCATTCGCCTGATCGGCGAGTGCGGGAAGCGCTGCACCGGCCAAAGCGAGTGTCAGGGCTGACGTGAACATATGCTGTATGGCGAATCTCATGCGCCTTGAATAAGCCCGTTCGCGTAGCGCGACGACTTAAATTGCATTAATTTGGGATAACTCTTGTTAACCTTAGTTCTGACGACATTGCGCCGAAGTCAGGCCGGCAGGAAGCTGCGTTGTGTCATCGCAATATGCGCGGGAGAGGGAGGTTGCGGTCAGGCCGCGTGCCGTCTTGAGATATGCGCCCGACAGCAATGTGCCATCCAGTTTGGCACCGGTCAGGTCGGCACCACCCAGCCACGCGCCGACCAGCGTTGCGTCAGTCAGGTCTGCGTTCTGTAGATTGGCGTTCTGGGCACGAACCCCAAACATGTTGGCGACAGACAGATTGGCACCCTTCAGATTGGCTTTGTCCAGCGTGGAAATGGAAAGGTCAGCCTGGCGCAGGCGAGCATTTTCAAAGTCGCGTCCGGTGAGGTCTGCGAGTCCGAAGGAGGCTTGAAAGAGGTTGCAACCAATGCAGCTCTTCTTGCCATCAATCACAGATTGGATCTGGCTGGCATCCTGTGCATGGGCCGCAAGCGGGGCGAGCATGGTGGCCAAACCGGCAAGAAGGGCGAACTTTACGCGTTTCATCTCTGGCATCCTGACAGGCGACAATTTCCTAATTAGTTAGCCTGTTGCGTGCAATCCTTACGCCATCTGATGATCAGGCCGTCTGGACCGTCGCGCCACATGCATCACAGATAGCGATGCCGTCGTCCTCGACAAGTGTAAAATGTCCGCAGCTGGGGCAGGCATCACCCAGATAGCTGGCGTCATCTTCCACGGTGTCGTCATCCTCATCAAACGCGATATCTTCGGCGGCTTCCAGCCGCGCTGCATCGCGTTGGGCAGCGGCTTCTCCGAACAGGACGATATTGTCCGGAATGGCACCACGGCTGAAGCCCTTTGAAATCATCCGGACAGCTTCCTGCGGTGTCGGTGCCCGGCGCGTGGAGTCATCTTCGCCGTGACCAAGGCCGTCGGACGACAGATTGGTCATTTCGGCGAGATCGTCGCGTTCCAGATAGGAGACCGCCAGTTCGCGGAAGATGTAATCCAGAATCGATGTGGCAGAATGGATCGAGTCATTGCCCGTGACCTTGCCGGCAGGTTCAAAGCGGGTGAACACGAAGGCGTCGACAAATTCATCCAGCGGCACGCCATATTGCAGACCAATGGAGATCGCGATCGCGAAATTGTTCATCAAGGATCGGAAAGCGGCCCCTTCCTTGTGCATGTCGATGAAGATCTCGCCGAGCTCTCCGTCCTCGAATTCTCCGGTATGCAGATAGACCTTGTGGCCCCCAACGGTCGCTTTCTGGATATAGCCCTTGCGACGATCAGGCAGACGTTTGCGCAGGATGATGTCGGGCTCGTCATCGGTGGAGGGTGATTGCGTCGAGACAGGAACACGTGTGCGCGTTGGCGGGATGATGTCCGGTTCCGGTACGGCGCGTGATTCTGCCAGTGATGGCGGGGCATTGGCGCGCTTCTGGGCTTCTTCGAGCCGCTCGACAACGTGCTCATTGACCACCGGCTTGCTGGCTTCGATCCGTACACCCAGATCATTGATGATGACTTCGCTCAGCAGCTTTTGCAGATCCAGTTCCGATAGAGGCTGGCTGTTATTGTGCTGGGCACTGACCGTGACGGGCGCTCCCAATGCCTTGGAGGCTGAGACCGCGAAGGCAATTCGCTCATCCAGGCTGGCATCCTTGTGGGTGCGCAGCAGGCCATTGAGTGCAGAATTCGGATTGGAGACGGGGCGCCGACGACCGGAAACAGCTGCACGACCTTCAATGATTTCGCGTGAGGAAAAGCCGATGGCACGGAGCAGGGCTTCGCCATCGGTTTCATAGGCTTCAGGTGCAAGATTGAGACGTTTGCGGATGACATCATCGCCGATCACCCATCGTGAAAACGCTGCCTTGAGGGCGAGACCATCGCGCAGGGATTGTTCAACGCGGTCCAATGCTTCGCTGGTAATGCCGCGTTCTTCCAAACGGCTGCGTTCCAGGCCGTCAATCTGGTCCAGCGTGCGTGCGCCAAGGACGCGCAATGCCACATCCTGACGTTCTGATTCACTTGCAGCACGCGCAAGCGCGAGACCCGCGCAGCGCGCGAAGCGTGCTTCTTCATCTTCTGATTCGGTAATCAGACTGACCACAGGATTGACGCCGATAGATTCAGCACCCACCCATGCAATGGCGGCATTGGTGGGGTGATCAAACAGGATCAGGGAATCTTCAGATTTGCTCACACTCTTGTTCAGGGTGTCGATCAGGCCTCTGGCGAAGGCAAGCCCGGCTTCGGTGTTGAATGCCAGTCCTTCGGACATCACTGCAGCGGCCAGCCCCGTGACGACAAGTGTAATGCCAGGGGTGATGCTCAGAAATATCGAAAGTTCAGCGGAGAGGAGCCGTGTATCGTAGCCCTTGTCAGTGCAATAGCCGCCCAGATTGACGATCATCGCGGGTGAATCCGGTGCCGGTACTTCTGCATATCGGGTCAGCTGAAGGCCCGTACGCTGACCTCCAAGGCGCGCGGCGGCATCAGCGAGGCGTTGAGCATGTGCCTGATTCCATCCTTCCACGCGCAGATTGATCGTATCAGCCTCGCGCGCGACAGCGGCCTGACGGCGCAGAGCCGTTGCTGCAGCACGCGGTCCACCCGGCGTGACCAGCGCGATCTCAATGAGATCGGCATCGACCCCGCAACGCAGGGCATCCGTGAGGGCATCGACGGTGGGCACGCCATCATCATCTGTATCAATGCTCAAGCCATCCAGAGCATCGGCAAGAGAGGCAAATCCCTGCACTGTGGCGTTACGCGCTGAAGCATGGCTTGCGGCATCGCTGATCGCGGCTTCTGCACCCGCCGCAGACACGGGCGGCGCATTGGCGGCTGAGCTGATGGCCTCGAAATGTGCAATCGGGCTGATCCGGCCATGAAGCGCAGCTTCAAGAATGACGGGGCGCTTCTCACGGTCCACACCGAGCGCTTCCAGAGCCTCGACATAGGCCTCCTGATGCTGCCTGTCTGTGGTTTCATGCCCGGAAATCAGCCATTGGCGGCCTGCCTCAAGGAGGCGTACCGTCGTGCGAGTCGGGCGTTTGATCCTGCGTTGCGCCATGATGGATGCTCCCTAGATGGCGCGAGTCTGTCGGAATGCGTCACAGCATGCAATAGATATGGTGTGTGTGTGCTGAAATACTCACAAGATTTTGTAAGTTGGACTAGACTGGCATTCGCATGCGTGTTGGTTCTGGACCGCAGCCCCATCGGGCGCCATATTCGCCCCGAATACGCCCATACACGGTTTCGTTTGCTCAAGGAGCGCCCATGTCTATTATCGGATGGTGGAAGAACACCACAGTCGGAGCCCGGTTCGACATAAATCGCCGATCCGCTTTCGTTGGTGAGGACGACTGGGGCAACAGATATTTTGAAGAAAAGAAGGAAGGCCCGAAGGATTCAACACTTCCGGGCCGCAAGCGCCGCTATGTGATCTATAACGGCCCAGCTGAACCTACACGTGTGAGCGCTGACTGGCATGGCTGGCTTCACCATACTTTTGACAAACCTCCCACCGAGGATCCGTTACTGAAGAAGGCCTTCGAAACTGAGCACCAGCCCAATATGACGGGCACGATCTACGCATATCGCCCCAAGGGCAGCATTGCGCGGGGCGAGGAGCGAACAAAGACGGCCGCAGATTACGAGGCTTGGAATCCGGATGCGTGATTCGATTTTTGAAACGATTGTCGGCATTGCAGTGATCGCAATTGCCGGCTTCTTCCTGATGTTTTCGCTGCGCTCGACTGAAAAGGGTGGTTCCGGAGACAGCTATGAGCTGATTGCGGAATTCATGGGTGGCGTCCAGGGGGTGAACCCCGGCACGGATGTCCGCCTGAAGGGCGTGAAGGTTGGTGTCGTCACGGATGTCGAGCTGAACATGGAGCGTCTGGTGCCGGTTGTGACCTTTACGGTCGCCAATGGCATCAAGCTGGATGAAGATACAATCGCTCGGCTGACCTCTGACGGTCTGCTTGGCGGAACGCATATCCAGCTGAGCCCTGGTGGCAGCGATGTCTTTCTCGAGCCGGGTGATGAAATCTATTACACGCGCGGCAATATCGACTTTGGCACTGTGCTGAGCGAATTTGCGACCGGAATTGATGGGCGTCTGAAAGACGTTGCCGAAAGCGTTGATCGCCTCGGCGCGAAAGTGCGTATTGAAGCCGATCAGGAATAATAATCATATATGGTGCGCGTCATGCGTGAACGTCTGAAATACGCCTTGTTGGGCGGATGCCTGTTGTCTGCTGCCCTGACGTCTGCGGCCGTCATGGGTGCAGGGGCGCAGGAAGCCACAGACCCTGTGAATGACCCTTACGCAGATCCGCGGCTGGTGGACAGTGACGATGATGCGGTGGTTGACCCACTGGATATCTATGGCTTTCGCGAGGCGGTGGCAGATGATGAGGCTGACGCCGATCAGGGCCTGACCGAGATTGCTCAGGAGCAGCCAGCTGTCAGCGAAACGCCGGTGTTTGATGGTATTCCTGAAGGCGTTGATGAGCCCGAGCCGCAGCAGGATGTCACAGCTTCCGATTCTGAAATCGATATAGACACCATGCAGTCGGAGATGCTGGAAGCGTTGGGCGAGGGTCCAGCTCCGGCACTGCCTGATGAAATGGAAGCGGATTCGGAGTTTCTTGAGGATCAGGGTGTTCGACTTCCGACTCAAAGCGATCCGTTCGGGGGAGAGTTTTCAACATCCTCGCCCACAACATCAGATGGCACACAAATGCCTGATGATGGTGAGGGGGCGACAGATTCCGACACTGCGGATGCGCCCTTCATCACGGAGGATGAGTTTGCCGGTGACTCCAGGGAGCGGGTGATGCTGAGCCGGTCAGGGGCGCGCGTGCGTGTGCTCGACAAGATTTCCGGGCGTGCAGATGATATCGAGATTATTGTCGGGGAAACGCAAAGCCACAGGAATCTCGATCTGACGGTGCGGGCCTGCTATCAGACGCCGCCTGAGGAATTGCCGCCGGAATCTGTGGCCTATGTCGAGGTCATCTCCAACAAGATCAACCCCGAGACCGGCACTGCGGCAGAAGATGATCCACGATTGTTTGGCGGGTGGATGTTTGCGTCGTCTCCTGGCCTGAATGCCATGGAGCATGCAATCTATGATGTCTGGGTGATCAATTGCATGGCATCTGAACCCGTCAGCGAGTGACCCCTGGCACCAACGGCGTAAAAATCACCATTTCCAGAGAGCGCATGCGAGAGCATCCCGCGAAATTCGTCGCGCTCGATCTCGACCGCGCCGAATGTTGACAGATGTTCGGTCTGGAACTGCGTATCCAGCAATTGGAAGCCGCCCGCATTCAACCGTGCCATCAGGTGCACCATCGCGATCTTTGATGCATCTGTTCGGGTTGAAAACATGCTTTCGCCGAAAAACGCGGCCCCGAGACTGACCCCATAAAGGCCGCCGACAAGCTCATCATCCTGCCAGCATTCCACGCTGTGGGCATAGCCCTGACGGTGCAGCGAGGAATAGAGATTGACGATCTGCGAGTTGATCCAGGTTGTTTCGCGTCCTTCGCGTGGTGCCGCGCATTGCTCCATGACCAGCGAAAAGGCCGTGTCGATCGTGACCCTGAAAGGATTACGACGCACCGTCTTTTTCAGGCTGCGCGAGACATGAAAGTTTTCAGGCAGGATCACCCCGCGAATATCAGGGTCGATCAGAAACAGGCGCGGATCGTTGCGGTCGTCCGCCATCGGGAACACCCCGCGTCGGTAACAATCCAGCAATTCATCCGTGCCGAATCCGCGGCTCATCAGCTTTCCTGTATGTTTTCCGCCAAGAATTTCTCAAGCCAGTGAATGTCGTAATCACCCTTGGTAATGTCGTCATTGAGCACAAGTCGGCGATGCAATGGAAGCGTTGTGTGGATTCCGGAAACCACCATTTCATCAAGTGCCCGTTTCAGACGCATCAGGCATTCCTTGCGGTCCATTCCGTGGACAATCAGCTTGCCGATGAGGCTGTCATAATAGGGTGGGATCTTGTAACCGGTATAAATTCCCGAATCGAGTCTCACGCCGAGGCCGCCTGGCGCATGAAACTCCTGAATGGTTCCGGGGTTCGGCGCAAAGGTCTGGGGGTGTTCGGCATTGATCCGGCATTCGATCGAGTGGCCGAAGAAGATAACGTCCTTCTGCTTGAAGGATAGCTTCTGGCCATCCGCGATGCGGATCTGTTCCTGCACCAGGTCAACACGCGTGATCATCTCGGTCACCGGGTGTTCAACCTGCAGGCGGGTGTTCATTTCGATGAAATAGAACTCGCCATTCTCCCAAAGGAACTCAATCGTGCCAACGCCAAGATAGCCGAGCTTCTTGATGGCCGCGCAGACCTTCTTGCCGATATCAGCGCGCTCTTCAGGGGTCAGGGCAGGCGAAGGAGCTTCCTCGAACACTTTCTGGTGTCGGCGTTGCAATGAGCAATCGCGTTCGCCCAGATGCACAACATTGCCGTGACTGTCGGCAATGACCTGGATTTCGATGTGGCGTGGCTTTTCGAGGTATTTTTCAAGATAGACGCTATCGTCTCCAAAGGCAGCCTTGGCTTCCGTGCGTGCCGTTCGGAAGGCCTCTGCAAGGTCATCCCGGGTGCGCGCGACCTTCATGCCGCGACCACCACCACCAGATGCTGCCTTGACGAGAACAGGGTAGCCGATCTCGTCACCGGTCTTCAGCGCATCTTCAACAGTGTCCACACCACCATCAGAGCCGGGCACACAGGGCACACCGGTGCGGATCATCGCATCCTTGGCGGCGATCTTGTCACCCATCAGGCGGATGTGTTCGGCCGTGGGGCCTATGAAACGAATATCGTGGGCTTCTACAATCTCGGCAAACTTGGCATTCTCTGAAAGAAAGCCATAGCCCGGGTGGATCGCATCGGCATTGGTGATTTCTGCGGCTGCGATGATTGCAGGAATGTTCAGATAGGACTGGCTTGAAGCGGCCGGCCCGATACAGACACTTTCATCAGCAAGGCGGACATACATGGCGTCTCGGTCAGCTTCCGAATGCACGGCCACTGTCGCGATACCCATTTCCTTACAGGCGCGATGAATACGAAGAGCGATTTCGCCGCGATTGGCGATGAGGACTTTCTGGATCATATCGTGTTCTGGTTTCCCAGCCTTACTCAATCACGACCAAGGGCTCGCCATATTCGACCGGCTGAGCGTCCTCGACAATAATCCGGGTGATTTTGCCCGCTTTGGGTGCTGTAACAGGGTTGAAGGTCTTCATGGCTTCAATCAGGAGCAGGGTCTGGCCTTCCTTGACTGTGTCGCCTTCCTTGATGAAATCAGGTGCGCCTGGTTCTGGTGCCATATAGACGGTACCCACCATCGGAGATGTCACGGCATCGACGGGCGCAGCTGCTGCGCTGGCGGCCTCGACGGGTGCAGCAACTGCAGCTGGTGCGGCCGGCAGGGCAGCGGGCGCTGCTGCTGCGGTGACGGGAGCTGCGATTGAAACCGGTGCAGGCTCGTGGCGCGACACCCGAATGCGCAGATCCTCATCTTCGATCTCGATCTCCCCCAGATCGCTTTCCTTGATGATGGCTGCCAGTTCGCGGATCAGCTCTGTGTCGAATTTGTTTTTCTTTTCGCTCATGACGATGTTCAGCTCCTTTGCCGGGCAAGCGCAGCAGCCGCGCTCACACCGAGACGATAACCAAGTGGCCCAAAGCCTGCGATCACACCATTGGCGCAGGGCGAGACAAAATTCCGCTTTCGGAAAGACTCGCGATTGGACGGATTGCTCAAATGGACTTCAACAACAGGAATGGTCAATGCCTTTAACGCATCATGCAGTGCAACAGATGTGTGGGTATAGGCTGCCGCGTTGAGAATCAGGGCCTGGGCCTGGTCTCGCGCTTCCTGGACCCAGTCCACGAGTTCGCCCTCGTGATTTGTCTGTCGAAAATCAAGTTGCGCCTTTTCTTCCTGCGCAGCCTCATTCGCCAGCTTCTCCAGATCGCTCAAAGTGGCCGTACCGTAGATCTCTGGTTCTCGTTCACCGAGAAGATTCAGGTTCGGCCCATTGAGGAAGTACAGTTTAAGACTCATATGACCCTCTCAGACGCGCAAACTTGCAAGTGAAGCGCCTTGGCGCAAGCACTAATACGGTATTTATAGCGTGTTGAACTTGAAGATAGTGCCTTGAGAGGAAGACAATCGTGCAACTGGTCCTGAATGGAGAGCCCAAAGAGACGACCGACGGGCTGACCGTGCGCGCGTTTCTTGCCGAGCTGGGTATTCCCGAAAAAGGGGTTGCGGTAGAGCGCAATCTGGAAATCATACCCAAATCGATGTTCGACCAGGTCGCATTGGAAGCGGGCGATCGACTGGAAATCATTCAATTTGTAGGAGGCGGCTAATGGATGGCAACGCCCAGCTCTCGCAGGCCGATGATGGCTTCGAAATCGCAGGCCGAAAATTTACATCGCGCCTGATCATCGGAACGGGGAAATACAAGAGCTACGCCCAGAACGCCGCTGCGGCCGAGGCTGCAGGCTCAGAGATCGTGACCGTGGCGGTTCGGCGGGTCAATCTGTCGGACCCGACCAAAGAACGTTTGGGCGATCATCTGAGTCCTGAAAAATATACCTATCTGCCAAACACGGCTGGATGTTTCACCGCAGAAGATGCGATTCGCACATTGCGCCTCGCGCGTGAAGCGGGTGGCTGGACGTTGGTGAAGCTGGAGGTTCTGGCCGATCAGAAGACGCTATATCCTGACATGATGGAAACGCTGCGGTCCGCAGAACTTCTCATCAAGGAGGGGTTTGATGTGATGGTCTATTGTTCCGATGATCCCGTCTACGCAAAGCGGCTGGAAGATGTGGGCTGCTGCGCAATCATGCCACTGGGTGCACCGATTGGATCAGGGCTGGGCATTCAGAACCCCGTCAATATTCGCCTGATTGTAGAGCAGGCGCGTGTACCTGTTCTCGTCGATGCGGGCGTGGGCACGGCCTCGGACGCCGCGATCGCAATGGAGCTGGGCTGTGATGGTGTGCTGATGAATACTGCCATTGCCGAAGCCAAGGACCCGATCCGCATGGCGCGGGCCATGAAGCTGGCTGTGCAGGCAGGTCGCGATGCATATCTGGCAGGCCGCATGCCGAAAAAACGCTATGCCGATCCATCATCACCGCTGGCTGGTCTGATCTGATTGGCATTGGATATGTCAGCGAGCTGAATCTGGCCGTGAATTCTGGCTGGCCTGATCATGCTTCAACTGGAGGAGATGGTGCCGCAAGGGAGAATTGAACTCCCGACCTCGTCATTACCAATGACGCGCTCTACCACTGAGCTACTGCGGCATTCTCATCAAGAGAGGCGACCGGATAACCGATCCGGGGATTGATGGAAAGGGGCAAAGTCATTATTTGCCTCTACATGGTCAAAAACTCTGATAACGGTGTCGGATCTTCAGGCGCAGCAGAAACCCCATCCGGGGGGCGTCGGGTCGAAAAGGAAGCAAGGCTGTCAGCCGCGCTTCGCGATAATTTGCGTCGGCGTAAGGCAGCCCAACGCAAGAGTGCTGCGGACAGCGACCGTAGTGCAGGAAATTCGAATATCGCTGAGGATTAACGCGTAGTCGCCTTGGCGTCGCCCAGATTCGTGGAATACTTCCCTATATGGATAGTTTGATAATTACCGGCAACGGTCCGTTGAAGGGTGAGATACCCATATCAGGTGCCAAGAACTCGGCTCTGAAGCTGATGGCGGCTTGCTTGCTCACAGATCAACCCGTGACGCTGTCACGCATGCCCAATCTGGCAGACACTCGGTTTCTTTCGGAATTGTTGTCGTCATTGGGTGTTGAGGTTTATTGGCCCAGGAATGACTCAACCTGTCATTTGAACGCTGCAGAGCTCAAATCTACCATTGCGCCTTATGAACAGGTGCGAAAGATGCGGGCGAGCTTCAACGTATTGGGGCCATTGCTGGCACGTATGGGGCACGCAACAGTGTCCTTGCCCGGTGGATGTGCGATCGGTGCCAGACCGGTTGATCTGCATTTGAAGGCCTTTGAGGCCATGGGCGCGGACATCCTGATCGAGCAGGGATATGTGAAGGCTGCGGCCATTCATGGTCTGAAGGGCGCGGAGATCGAATTTCCGTTTCCATCTGTCGGTGCAACCGAGCACGCCATGCTGGCGGCAACGCTTGCCAAGGGTACCACCGTTCTCAAAAATGCAGCCTGCGAACCGGAACTCGCGGATCTGGCTGATTTGCTGAACATGATGGGCTCAAAGGTTTCTGGTGCGGGGACGTCGACGATCACCATTGAAGGTGTCGAGAAGCTCAATGGTGCAACGCATACTGTCATGGCTGACCGTATCGAAGCTGGAACCTATGCGATGGCGGTTGGTGCTGTTGGCGGCGATGTATTGTTGAAAGATGCACCGAGCGAAGCGCTTCAGGCCATGTGCGATGTATTGGCGGCGGCAGGTGTGGAAACCATTGCCGAGCCGGAAGGCTTGCGTGTGAAACGCGGTGAGGGGCGCTTGAAGGCGGTCAATGTGGACACGCAGCCACATCCTGGCTTTCCGACCGATTTGCAGGCGCAGTTCATGGCGTTGATGGCAACGGCTGAAGGTGTCAGCACGATTCGGGAGAATATCTTCGAGAACCGGTTCATGCATGCACCGGAACTATCGCGGCTTGGTGCGGACATCATTGTGCGGGGCAAGGAAGCGGTTGTCACAGGCGTTGCGAAGTTGAAGGGAGCTCCCGTCATGGCGACAGATCTGCGCGCATCGGTGTCTCTCGTGATTGCGGGGCTTGCCGCAGAGGGAGAAACTGTGGTCAACCGCGTCTATCATCTGGATCGTGGCTTTGAGCGACTGGAAGAAAAACTCGGCGCTTGCGGTGCCAGGGTACAAAGACAAAGCGAATAGACGGTGCCGGAGCCCAGCTGAATGCCTCAACCTGTTCCCAAACGACTGATTGCCGATGACCAGGCCGGACTGGAAGTCATCTCAGCAGCTGTACAGGATGCTGTGTGCAAGGCAGCTGATCTGAACTACGCGCCGAGCCAGAAACATTTTTCGATTGAAATCAACAGATTTCACTGGGAGAGCGCTCATGGCAAAGGGCCATATTTTCGATCCAGATCAATCATCGGATTCGACAGCGTTCTGGGAGTTCGCTCTCGTGGGCTGCCGTTGCGGGGCGACAAGGAAGCCGTTCTGCAGGTGCTTTCCCTGTCATTTGACGAGACCGATGCACCCGCTGGCATCGTTCGATTGATATTTGCAGGATCTGGCGAATTGGAACTGGACGTGGAATGTGTGGATGTCACACTGCTTGATACAGATAGGTTCTGGCCTGCACGCAAACGCCCGGATCATGAAAGAAAGATAGACTGACCATGGCGCGTTGGTTTGATGCAAGAACGCCCCAGGGAGCGGCTGAATTTGCAGAGTTTCTGAAGGAACCACGTGGTGGAGCTGCGTCGGGTGACATCAATTCCGATGTCGCGGGCATTGTTGCGAATGTACGAGAACGCGGGGCTGAAGCCGTTGTCGAATATACAACGCGTTTTGACCGTCTCGACATTGAAACAGAGACACTTTCCAGCCCGCAGATTGATCTTGAGGCGCTCGCCGCAAAGTGCCCGGACAATGTTCGGGCTGCGATAGATTTTGCAGCCAAGCGAATAGACTTCTATCACCGCAAACAGGTCCCTGAGGATCATTCCTATGAGGATGACATGGGGCTTGTCATGGGGTGGCGCTGGACGGCGATTGATGCTGTTGGCCTCTATGTGCCGGGCGGACGCGCAAGTTATCCAAGTTCGGTTCTGATGAATGCAATACCTGCGCGTGCGGCGGGTGTAGAGCGTCTGGTCATGGTCGCGCCTGCGCCGAATGGCGTTCTCAACCCTGCAGTGGCGTATGCGGCGCAAGTTGCGGGTGTGACCGAATATTATCCGATTGGCGGCGCGCAGGCAGTCGCCGCTCTGGCTTATGGCGCGGGACCGCTATTGCCGGTCGACAAGATCGTGGGACCTGGCAATGCTTATGTGGCGGCAGCGAAGCGGCTGGTATTCGGGGATGTCGGTATCGACACGATAGCCGGGCCATCAGAAATCTGTGTTGTCGCTGATCGTTCCATCCGGGCAGACATTGCGGCTGCGGATCTGCTGTCTCAGGCGGAACATGATCCGGCGGCACAATCCATCCTCATAACTGCTGATGAACAGTTCGCCAGCCAGATTGAAGACGAGATTGCGCGATTGCTGGAGGAGCTTCCCACGCGTGAAGTTGCGCGCCAGTCCTGGGACCGACATGGCGCTATTGTGTTGTCTGATCCGGTGCAATTTGCGTTCTGGGTCAACAAGATAGCGCCTGAGCATGTTGAGCTGGCAGTCGAAGACCTGGAGCCCTTGTTGGAGGGCATCAAACACGCCGGAGCCGTTTTCGTGGGCGCTTGGGCACCTGAAGCATTGGGTGACTATGTGACTGGTTCGAATCACGTCCTGCCGACATCCGGCGCGGCGCGGTTTGCATCCGGGCTATCATTGATCGATTTCATGAAGCGAACGTCCATTCAGCGTATCTCCGCGGCAGGATTTCAGAATCTCGCAGATGCTGCGGAGCGGCTCGCTTCAGCGGAAGGTCTGCCAGCTCATGAGCGGTCGATATCGATAAGGCGAAACAGTCGCGGGGGCGGGGATGAGTGAATCAGACCGCATAGTGAAGGTTGAAATCGACCCGCAGTCACTGTCTGCGGCTGGGCCTGATGCAGCACATGAACGCCGTGTCGCAATCTATGACCTGATAGAGGACAATTTCTTTCAGGTGGTGGATCACGAGCTCGGGCCATATGTGCTCAAATTGTCGATGGTTGAGCAGAAGCTGGTTTTCGAAGTCACCAATGAAGCCGGCGATCCGGTGAAGACGCTGATATTGTCCCTGATGCCGCTTCGCAGGGTCATCAAGGACTATTTCGCAATCTGCCAAAGCTATCACGAAGCCATTCGCACAGCCTCACCGCAGCAGATCGAGGCCATCGATATGGGGCGAAGAGGGCTTCACAATGAGGGGTCTGAGCTGCTTGATCATCGCCTGAAGGGCAAGATCGTGACCGATTTTGACACCTCGCGCAGATTGTTCACCCTGGTGTGTGCACTTCATCAGAAGGGTGGACGTGTGTGAGTGATATTCCGGGCGAAACATCTGATCGTCCCCTACAAGCGGTTCTGTTTGCGTGCACCCTGAATGCTGTGCGGTCTCCAATGGCAGAAGCGCTTCTCAAATGGAGGGCGGGTGGACGTTTATATGTTCAATCCTGCGGCGCGCGTGCCGATGATGAAGTGGATGGCTTTGCTGTCGCTGTGATGGCTGAGCTTGGACTGGACATATCTCACCATCGTCCGAGAAGTTTTGACGATCTGGATGAGGGTGGGTTTGACCTTGTCGTCACGCTGGCACCTGATGCGCATCACCGTGCGATTGAATTGACCCGATCTGAAGACGTAAACATCGAATACTGGCAGACATTTGATGCCACATCAGTGCAGGGCTCACGAGAGCAGATGTTGTCTGCATATCGTGAAGTTCGCGACCAACTGGATGCGAATATCACCAGAAGGTTCGCTGAATGGGTGACGCGCTAGCGGAAATCCCTATATAAGGCCATGCAATCCCTTAAACGCGTGATTTGATACGCACTGGACATGAGAGTTTGATGGCCAAAGAAGAACTACTGGAATTTTCTGGAACGATCGTAGAATTGCTTCCGAATGCGACGTTCCGGGTTAAACTTGAGAATGATCACGAGATCATTGCTCACACCGCAGGTAAAATGCGCAAGAACCGGATCCGCGTCCTCACCGGCGACAAGGTTCTTGTGGAGATGACCCCATACGACCTGACCAAAGGACGGATCACTTACAGGTTCAAATAAAGGTATCGTGCCATGCCCGAATCCGAAAGCGGGCAAGCACACCGGCTGGTGCTTGCCAGTGCCAGCCCGAGACGTCTTGAGCTTCTCAAGCAGATCGGCGTCACTCCGGATGATATCATTCCAGCGGACCTTGATGAAACAGCTCTGACAGGAGAGTTGCCGCGTCCGCTTGCCGAGCGATTGGCGACGTCCAAAAGCGAGGCTGTCTTCAATGCGCTTCAACAGCCCGCCTTTGTGCTTGCGGCTGATACCGTCGTTGCCGTCGGTCGTCGGATTCTGGACAAGGCGGTGACAAAAGAGGATGCGAAGCGATTTCTGGAATTGATGTCTGGACGGGCGCATCGTGTTTACACAGGTCTCAGCATACGTGCGCCTGATGGTCGCCATTCTTCGCGGGTAGTGTGCAGCAGGGTCTGTTTCAAACGGCTCACTCAGGCCGAAATCCAGCTCTATCTTGAGAGTGGCGAGTGGGATGGCAAGGCGGGTGGCTATGCCATTCAAGGGCTTGCGGCTGCGTTCGTCACGAATATCAACGGATCCTATTCCTCGATCGTTGGTCTGCCGCTGTATGAATGTGCGATGGTCTTGCGTGGACTTGGATATCCGGCATTGGCGAAGGTTGACGCATGAGTGCGCCGGCACTGCGAAGCGTCACGGAATATGTTGATGACAGTGTTGGTGTAACGCGCCGGGTCCTGGTTGATGACCAGGAACGGCCCATATGTCTGAACGTCGAGTTTCACTCGATGAGGGGTAAATTTGCGAAACATGGCCAGGTCTTTCGGGCCAGGGTGTTGGCTTCTGAGCCCGGCGGTAACGGACAGTTTGTCGATATCGGTATCGATCCTCCGGGATTTTTGCGAACCGGCTCGCCACTGGCGGAAGGCACCTATTGCGATGTGAAGATTGCCATTGAGGCACGCCAGGACAAAGGCCCGGCGGTGTCGCGCGTCAGCCTGCCGCGTGATGAAGCCCGGCCCGATGGTGTGGGCCTGATCAAGCAAGCTGCACAGGATCCGTTCCTGGTGGGCGTGAATGTCACAAATCGTATCGAGGGGGGGGACGCATCCAGCTTTGTCACAGAGGTGCTGGACAGTGTGGATGCCGAGATCTGGCCAATTCCCGGCGGTGGACGCATAAGCATTGAGCAAACCCGTGCGCTGGTTGCTGTGGATGTGGATGCAGCTGGTAGGCGCAACAAGGGGAGCAGAGAGCATCTGGCCCTGACTGCGAATCTTGAAGCTGTATCAGAGATTGCACGTGCACTGTCCCTCAAGGGACTGGCCGGATTAGTGGTCATTGATCTGCTGAAAATGAAGGACCGCGCAAACCAGAAGCAGGTGGAGGACAGATTCGCCAAAGGCCTGCAGCTTTATTTTGGCAAGGCCTGCAAGATTGGGCGTGTTTCGCCATTGGGGCTGCTGGAGGCATCTATTCCGCGATCTGTGCAATCCTATCAGGAGATGGTGGCAAATCTTCCGAATGTCGAAAAGCGGGCGCTTGATCTGTTCGCAGAGCTTACCAGATTAGGTCAAGAAGACCGAGGCCGGTTACTGACCATCGAGATCGGGCTAGAGCTGAACGAATGGCTCCGGGACCCGTCTTTCAACTGGTCAGGCGAGCTTGAAAGCCGCATTGGCAAGAGGTCGACTTTTGTCGTGAATCCCCAGATCAGACTTGGTGATGAAACCATCAGGAGCAATTGATGCCACAGAAAAACTGCCCGAACTGCAACAAGCCTCTGAAGCTTCTGGATTTTGCGCCGTTTTGCTGTAAGCGCTGCGCAGATGTGGATTTGTCGCGCTGGCTGAAGGGCTCATATGTGATCCCGGGCCAGTCGCTGGAAACGACTGACGACGCCCCGGAAGGCCGACGGTCATCAGAAGACGAATTTTAGCGATAAAGTTGGTAGACAGATCTTTCCTGATTGCATATAGATCGCCGCTCTCCTGATCATGCGATCACGTCGCCCGGGTAGCTCAGGGGTAGAGCAGCGGATTGAAAATCCGCGTGTCGGTGGTTCAATTCCGCCCCCGGGCACCATTCCTTCTTGTTGTTTTTGAAGGCGTTTTTTTCGAAATTCACCTTTGTGGTTCCTTCTGGTTTGACAGTGGAATCAATCGGGTTTGACAACCCGCGTGCTCCGTTTGTTCAGTTCGGCATCGAAATTTGTGACCACGCCATCGAGTTTTTTGGTTTTATTGGCTTGGCGGGAATAGTGCCGCGCCATCTCAGTCGTCCGCTGTCCGAGCACATCAGCGATCGTTCTTTCGTCGTAACCCATCTCTGCAAGAATAGTTGCCACAGTGTGCCGCAAGCCTTTCAGAGTGAGGCCTGGGCGAACTTTCGCCTCTTGTTCCAAACCTTGGCGGATAGGTCTCCAGGAGGCTCGGAAGCCTGATACCGTCCAGGGACGGCCATAGCTGTTCGCACACAGTGTGATCGCGCTGTGAACAGGTGCAGCATCGATCACCTCAACGAGAGGTTTAGGCAATGGAAGGCGCGTGCCTTCGCCAGTCTTGCCCCGGTGGGTGTCGAGATAGCCATCCACGATGGCTGTGCGCGGCAGTTTTAAGGCGTCCTGAGGGTCGAGACCGCAATACATCATCATCGCGATAGGAAGCTTCATATGGGCCGGGAGGGCAATCAGTACCGCATCGCGCTCGTCATCGTCCCAAGGCCGGTTGGCCTTTGGGGCATCTTTTGGTGCCCGCAGGCCCTTGATCCCTTCGGCGGGGTTCACTTTGACGAATCCGCGTTCGCGTCCCCAGGCAAACAACAGCGCCAACACAGTTCGGACGTAGTTGCCAAAACGCCGACCATGCTTTTCAGCGGCCTTGTCTCGGATCTTTACAACAAGCGGCGATGTGATCTTCACCAGCGGCGTGTCGGCGATCGGCTCCAGATAAGTGAAACAACGATCATAGTCAGCGCGTGTGCGAGGTTTCAAATCCGTAAAGGCGGGGTGTTTCCGATAGCGCGCAATCAGCAGTCCGAGCGTACCAGGCTTTGGGTGCTGGCCCTTTTCTGCAAGCGCAGCAATACGAGCGCAATCGCTGAAAAATTCTGCCGAGCCCAATGGACTTTTCTGAAGATCAACCGGGGTTCTTGTGGCGCGATGATAGCAACGCATCCGCCCATGACGATCCTTGAATATCTGGAATCCTTTGACCTTCACATACGGCATGGATCAACCCAGCCGATCAACGATCGCATCGTCGTCGTCATTGCAGCCGCCCTTCAAAGCGTCGAGCCAATTGTCCAGGTCCAGCTTGTCCCAAAGCAACGTTCCAGGGCGAATCTCAATCGCCCGAACAGGACAGGTCTGTTTGAAGTGTTTGACCGTCAGCCCGACATATTCAGCAGCATCACGGGCGTTCAGCATCCTGCGAGGCGCGACACGAAGGTTCAGGGTTGCGCTGCTCATGATTGGTCATCCGAGCTATCGAGGGGCACCGGCGCGCCGAATTCCAGAACGTTCGCAGTAGTTGTGTCGGCGTTATCTTCGAAGGCCTCAATTTCAAACGTTATGATCGGCAGTGGGGCCAATTCTGCAATGCGGTGCGCCAAAAGATTATGGTCGAGTACAATTCCATAGAAGTTGCCACTCGTTCCCATAACTAGCTCACCGCCTCTAAGGTCTTGAAGTCGAGCGGCTCTCAAACTGTTGCTGGTTTCGGGAAGCGCAACGAATGTAAATTGATCGTCGCCAGATACGCCTTTGATATATCCGCTTCTGACGCGCTCCTGTTGCTCGTCAGACAGATCATCGCCCACAAAAATCGCAACGTCGTCCCATCGGGCCAATTCGCTCATCACCGGAAGTACCGCTAAATCAGCAACGCCGTCGGCGGTTTCAATCGAGATGCCGCTTTGGGTGAAGGCGCGCATAACGGTCATTCGGATGACCTCTTCTAGCGCAAACCGGTGCCAACCTTCGGATCTGCTCCGAATGACACCTCGCCTGCGCCAGTCACGTTGCAAAGATGTGGAAACGCCACTGATGTGAGCGGCTTCACTTGGTGAAAACTCACGATCAACAGACTTGACCGAATAACGCATTCGCTGACCCTCCTTTCAGGATGCGTGAGGGATACCACGCTTTCTAAAGCGTGGCAAGCAACACGGTTTTGGCTTTGGAGGTATTCAGAGTTGTCGAACTGCAGATATTCCAACTACGTTTATGAAAAAAAGCCCTCGCCGTTTGGCGAGGGCTTTGTGTCGTTAGGTCCGGGAGCTTATCACGCCGCTTGCATCTTTTTCGGCCGCCCGCGACGCTTCCGCGCGTTCTCCGGATCGTGAAGCCGACGAGCCTTGTCGAGTTCATCGCGCGTAATCCGTTGCGTGTGCTCGATCATCTTCGACAATTCCGCCTTGCCGGCGTTCGAGGCTTTTTCAGCTATTCCGGCAGTCAAATCGAACAAGAGGGCTTCTTGGGCGGTCGATTTTGTTTGTTCCGTCTTTGAAGTCATCGACCATTTCAGAGAGACGTTGAAAGCCGAAAACCCCAGGCCGATCGCAAAGGCGGCAAGATTGTGTGTGAGGGTCTGGCCGGGGCCCAGAAGATAAAACAACAAGCCGCCAGCAGCGTGGAAGAGCGCGATACCAATCACGAGGGCTTCAATAATGACAGCGAAGCCGATAGTGACAGCCGCCGTCATGGCCTTCGCGGGCATCGAGGTCCGGATATCGAGATATCTTTGAATGACGCTTGACGCATATAGGGCGTTGACGGACATGAGCGCTGTAAATGCCCAGGCAATGTTTGCTTCAACATCAGGAATGCGTGTCAGGCCATCGTGGCCTAGATAGATGATTAAGACAGTCGGCACGTAGGCGAGCAGTTTGCTACCGTGCGATTTTAACCAGTTGGAAACCGAAATTTCGGATAGATTAAGGGAAGACGCGGATGTCGCGTTCATGGGATGGCTCCATCATTGGAGGCCGACGTTCGGGCGGCAACCCGGCGGCGGCGGTGGCCGGGGCGAACCACTCGCCTCGGCTGCCCCTCAAGGCAGGCGTCCACATTAACGCCAAAACCTTTCCACCCCGTTTCGATATGGTTTCTAGCATCTTAAATTCATAAGAAAATTTGCGCTCTATGTGCCAGAGGATGGCACCGATTTCAAATGACGCGGCCCGTCCTTATTCGCCTCGCGATACCGCCTGTCCATCTCGCCTTGAATCCATTCAGCTCTCGCCTGAATAGCGTCGGCCAAACCGCGAAATGCCATCTGTTCGCGCTCTTCGCTCAACCCCCGGCTCGCCATATCAAGCGATGCGCAAAGATACCGGATATCGTCCAGGGCATTGCTGAGATCTTCGATGTCGAGTCGGTTCATTAGAGTTCCCTTTATATGGCGTTGAGAAAATGGACGGCGGAAAAACGCAGCCTTTCATGGAATTAATTGGTTATTATCACCAATTAATAGGAAATTAAAGCCAGAGAATCGCATATGCTCCCCACGATCTTCATTAATCTCTCGGAAATTGTCTGCCATGCTCACGACAGGAAATCAGCTTCGGGCCGCCCGCGCACTGATCGGCATGGACCAGAAGCAATTAGCCCAAAAGGCGGACGTGGCGTTGAACACGCTTCGCGCAATGGAGGCTGTGGGCGCTGAAATGATCAACTCTCGAGCCCGGTCCTTGATCAAGGTTCAGCAAGCGCTTGAATTGGCTGGAGTCGAATTCTTGAATCATGGTCGGCCCGGTGTGCGAATGAAGTAAGGCGTCAAAACGGAATTCTATTTAAGCAGCTTCCAGCAGACTGGTTCGGGCGGATCTGCAAGGCACCAGGCATCATAGTCAGCCCGAGCCGTCTCTACTGCTTCCACGCCGACATATTCAGCGAACTCTTCAAACTCTTCAAACGAGATAATCTGGAATTCGAGCTTTCCACTTTCATCGCGGGTCGGCTGCGCACTTTGCCAACACATTATGTCAGGCTCTGATGTTAGACACGTCTGGATGAACTCTTTGAATAAATCTTCGCCAAGGTCCTGTCCCAAATCCAACATCAATTGATGGAATTGATCATATGAGATGATGGGCTCTACTGCTTGTTGTTCATTGGCGGCAGATTTTGCAGCCAATGGGTGCGGTTCCAAAGGCGGTGGATACTCATCAATCGGAATATGTTTTGGGACTACATCGTCGGCAGTTCGCGGCGCAATAGGGGTAACATCATCTGCATGCCGCCCGAACATCCTCGCAATATCGTCGCCGCTATGAGTAAGCGCTTTCCCTAAACCGACTGCACCTAGCGCCGCAATTGCAGCTATTCCCTTGCCTAAATAGTCAAAAAAGGAATCCCCGTCAGAAGACATTGCAATTCTCCCACAACCTAGGAGCGATGATGCAAGTCATTCAGAAAGAGATCAAGTGGCTGGCGAATTGGCTCTGCGCGGATTCCAGCCCTCGACCTGTCGCACTTCTTCCGGGTCAAGCACGCCGGTTTCGATAGCGATCTTGTTTGCAGCCCAGCGCGTTTCGGGATCGCCGCGCAGGAAGCCGGAGAGGTCGAGTTCAATCTCGAAGGGTCCGCCGGTTGGAAAAACCGTGCGAGCGAATTCGGCCTCGAGTTTCCGCGCCCAGGGTGCCAGGCAGAAGGTTGCAAACCACAGTCCGGCCTGGGCGGCATTGGTGAATGTGTTGTTCTCATAGGCTTGAACGATTGGCGGCGGCACTTGAAATAGCCGGCATATTTCAATCACGCCGAATTTGCGGGTTTCCAACAATTCAGCGTCTTCAGGCGAGATTTGGGCAGCGGCCCATTTTGCGCCGCCATCCAGAACCAATGTCTCGCCGGCGTTCGACGCCCCGGAGAGCCGCCTTTTGAAATTGTTGCGGATGTTCTGGACTTGCTCGGGAGAGAGCGCGTTCGGATATTCAATAACGCCGCTCGGGCTCGCGCCGTTCTTGAGGAAGGACGCAGCATGGGTATTTGCCGCCGCGACACCCTCAACTGTCTGAGCTGCACGCGACAGGCGCGACCGACCAATTCGTCCATCATCCGTCCGGTCGCGCAGGTGAACCACTTCTCCCTCGAGATAGCGGCGCGATCGGCTGCGCCCATCTGATACGTCATAAGCCAGACGGCCGCTTGCCAATTCGGCAACTGTCACCATTCCCCAGGGAACGAAACGAAGCCCTGCAAGCTGTCCATTGGCCGTGCGGTCGATCACTGCAAGGCCGTTTCCTGTCAGCAGTGTCGAGCTGATTAGGTGTTCTAGGAAATCCGGCCAGGTCTGCTGCCCATTCGCGCCGCAGCGCACAAGGCGGCCCAGCGGGTGAGTCGGTGCCTCAACCCGAACGCCGTTTGACTCCCGGCGATAGACGAGCGCCGGCACATAGCCGAGCGCGCTGGAAATCGCGTTGACGCAGGCATTCACCGTTGAGAGGTTTTCGGCAGCCTGTGTGGAAAGCCCGAGACGATAGCCCGGGCCGGACGCGAGTCCGGCCCAGCTTGGGTGCTCGGCGTCTCGCCGCTCAAAGCCCAGACGGGCGGCAATCCGGTCAATCAATCGCAATGCGACAACCTCGCCAAAATGAGCGCCCGGCGGCGACGTTCCGATTCCAGATTTGGTCTGCGTGAGCGCAAGGCCAGTTCTGTGGCGGTGTCTGGATATGCTGGCCATGCTGATACGACAGACACTTCCATCAAGTCGACGGCGTGGAGTGTCCGGCGAGGCCCGTCCCACTTGTCGCCGCCTTCAGGGATCGTGAAACCAAACGACATTCCGCCAAGATCTCCGCGCTCTGCCAGTGCCAGTACATCACGCCCGACAGTGGTGTCCGGCAGGTCGAGTGAGAAGGCGAGGCCTCGTTCATCCTCAGAGAGCCTAAGCGTTCCAGATTGCGTCCGGCCCAGCACCTTGTCGAAAGCGTGATCCTGAAGCGCGAGGACGTCCCCAGCTAGCGAAGCGCGAAATGCGCCAGGCGCGATCGTCTCGACGAAATCGCCAATACGCGCTTCGCTTGCGAACAAGGCCGCATAGCCTTCCAGCTTCCTGCCGGCAGTGCGGACTTCGGCGAAACGCCTTTGTTCTAGGTTCTGATGACTCATACGGGCGCGCCTATCACGGCATAGCGGCGGTGGTGGTTGCCAGGTCTTCGACTGAAACGAACGCTTTCTTGTGACGGACAGCAACGTCAACGGTGCCCATAGCGCGGATGCTGACATTTCCCTTGCTGTAGGCCGTCGACTCAAACGGGTTCACCAAGATATCGACTTCAGACCAGATACCGATCAGCAATTCGGACCAGTCGCCATAGATCAGGCCGTGTTCAGCGCCGGCACCCAAAGTCTTAGGAACCAGATTGCTAAAGGTTGTCGGCACATTATGGAATATTGTCCCTACGCCTTGAGGTCGCCCGTTCACATCCAAGGCTAGCGCAGCAAGCTTACGGATTTCTGGCGTCGTCAGGATAGCACGGGAACCGCCGACGTTTTCTGCATCCGCCAGTGTGACGGCGTCCGCCACGGCTTCGAAAATCGAGTCAGGCGCAGCGATGGTCTGAATTCCGCTCGTCGAAAGTATGCCAACAGGTTCGTTTGTGCCGCCACCCTTGATCGCTGCCCGATCGATTGCGAGCGCAAGGTTACGCGCGAGCATCTGACGTAGCAGGGCTTCCACATCGGGCGAGGCCTGCAATAGCATGTTGCGGCTGAATTCAGACAAAGCACCTGCGTGTTTCGGGCTAAGTGTAATAGAGTCGAAGTCGGCGTCATCGGATGATAGTGCCGCATTCTCCGCGACCCATCCAATTGCAGGCGAGTCGGTTTCACGCGGAATCGACAGATTGCCCACCAGACCGTTCAACACGCGCGCACCCAGGCCGCGAACAACTGAAGCAGCCGTCAAAGCGCTGATATACTGATCCGGGCGGTGGTCGGTAGGGACTAGTTCGGATCCTGTCGAAGTCGTGAGCACGCGGGTCTCGAATACTTCAGTCGGGATATATACGCCTTCGGCCGGGCGGCCAGCTCGCTTGGCGAGCTCGGTCTGAATCTCACGCTCAAAACCTGCATCCACGCCCAGTCCAGAAGCGGCGGCAATAGCACGGGAAACACGAAACTTGGTGCGAATTTCCGAAACTAGTTTTTCATCGCCCGCGATCGGCGTGCCTGTTTCGGCGCGGTCGGCGGCGTCGACCTTGCGGGCTCGCTCGAGCTTTGCATCAACGGCGGCCAGTTCTTTTTCAGCCGTGGCGAAAGCTTCAGAATTATCCGAATCGTGCGCTTCGCTCATGCGCGCCACGATTGACGCCCGCTGTTCAACCAGATCATTTGTTTTCATGTCGTTCTGTCCGCAAGAAAAATAGATGCGGAAGAATAACCATGCAGCTATACGCGGCGCATTGAGGGCTTCGTCACAACCAGAACGGACCATCTCCGCGATAGACGACGGGCCCTTCATCGCGGGAGGCCACACCGCAAGCCATGATAGCAGCGACCATACCGTCGATGCGATCGAAAGATTTGGCCTTGGATGGTTTGCGGTTGCCTGCCGGGTCCGTTTCGATTGTCACGTTACCCGCCTGCCATCGCAGGAGCGGATTGCCATTGTGATGCATGCGCCCCTCGAGCACCGCCCGCTCAAAAGCATCGCAGGCCGGCCCATATGACTTCCAGCCAGGAACGAATTCCACGAGCGGCAATTCAATATCTTCATCAGACAGAAGCTTGCGTAGATCCTCTATACGCCAGCGGTCATATGCGATGCATCGCACATCATAGGACGCCTGCACATCGGCGAGTCGTCGTGCTATCGCTGCGCGGTCGGTTGCTCGTCCAGGCGTGCGCTCGATCCAGCCGTCATCAGCCCAGGCTGGGTATGGCACGCGGTCCTTTTCAGCGCGTGCATGAATGGTGTCAGCAGGTGCCCAATGCCAGACGAGAATTTTACCAGCTTCGGGAAACCACAAGGCGAAAGCCGTGAGGTCGGTCGTGCTGGAAAGATCGAGCCCGCCGTAACAAGGCTGGCCCTCGAGTTCGAGAATGTCGAAGGGGTCTGAGTTGGCTTCCCAATCCGCCTGGGCGATGAAGCGCTCGCTGGCCTCGACTCTCTGGTTCAGGTTCAGGAGTCGAAACGACGGGGCGAAGCTTGAAGAACGTATAGCCCGATCCGCAGCGTCGGCGAATTGTTCTTCATTGAGAAAGCTGCCCAGCGCGGGATTGGCGGCTTTCCAGGCGTCGCGGTCATCAAGCGCGCAGTCTTTCGGAGCCGCGTGCAATTGGGTGTGCACAGTAGGGCGAGGTTCATCGTCCAGCATTTCGCTGAAAAAGTGATGATCATCCGCCGCTTGAGTTGAGATCGTTACGCCAAGCGCTTCATGTCGTTTCCCCATGCCGGTCGCGAGATTGTCCCACAGCTCGCGGCTTCGCCACTGCGCGACCTCATCCGCAACCCAGAAAGAAGGTGCCAAGCCGTGCGCCTTTCTTGCGTCGGATGTGAGCGCGCGCCAGATCGATTGCGAAGGCTCATGGGTGATTTCTTTATGCCAGTCGCGAATATTGACACACGCCGCCATCCAGGGCGTCGCCTCGATAATCGCACGCATCATCCTAAAGAGAACGCCGGCTTGCTCACGATCAAGTGCTGCGCCGTAGCATTCGCCATAGGGCTCTTGCAGCGGCCCAAGAAGATGAGCCAGGGAGAGCCCGGCCAATAAACCTGACTTGCCGTTGCCGCGTGCTACAGATAGCGCAGCCATCCGAACGATGCGCAGCCCTTTGGGGTCGGTCTCATACACCGCGCGCACAAAGTCTTCCTGAAACGGTAGTAGCTCGAGGCGTTGGCCAGCCTTTAAGCCCGAGACGACGGGAAGGGTGCCGAGAAAGGCGAGCACCTTTTCAGCCGCCGGCATGTTGAGCTTTTCCCATGGATGCGAAGCTGTCGATGGAACGCGCCCGCGCGGCTTGTCGTCCTTGCTTTGCGGTTCTGAAGGATCTTCTGCAACCGCAAGGGCTGCCGCCGCCCGCAGTCGCGACGAGCCTGGACCTCGTTTGCCCACTATCGCCCTCTCAAAACTAATTGAGACAGAATGCCCCCCGTCGGTCCCTGATCGTCAGCACTGAGCGATTTTTCATGCCAGGGGTGCGAGGAGTCGAGCGGCGAGCCATCGACTCCGCATCCTTTTCGCGGCTTTGACGAGCGGATCGCGCCGGCTTCGTCACCTCGCGATGTCTTTGCGCCGTGACAGGATGCACAAAGGCTCGCAAGGCCGTCGTGGTTGGGGAAGGGGTCGCCGCCGGATGAAATGGCCATGATGTGGTCAACGTGGTTCGCGAGTACGATTCGTCCCACCGCCCGACAATCCCGACAAAGCGGCTCTATCATCAGGTGAGCTGCGCGAAGCCGCAGCCAATTCGTCGTGTGGTATGGCCATTTAGACACGGATAGCACCTCTACAGTGCGTTCAGTCTACGCAGGTTCAGATATGTGCGGATTGCGCCTCCTATCGAGGGCAAGAGCTGTGCTTTTGGCAATACTCCGCTTTCCGCATCCCTCCTCCTCGCGGAGAGCGGCCTAGAGGGGCGTGTAGTGGTATAACCGCCCTGCCGATTACGTCGGCCAGTCGCTCCCCCACCGGATACGCCGGCACGTAGGAGGGGTCAGTGGGCATCCAGAAAATCCCGGACAGGAGAGGTGCATCCCCGCGGTTTCCCCTGCGCCTCACGCGGCAACAGGGCGGTCGGAAATCCCCGGATGTGCACCACCCCAGGGCAAAGTTCCCGCCACGTCGTCAGCCGCTTTTGTTGAAATCGGGAAGCGGCAACCGTGGGCAAGCCATTTAGGGACAAAGAACGCCCCTTGGGGCGCTCGCCAGTGACCAAAACTAGCGAGCGTCAGGAAGCCAAGTCGGCGGCAGTCTCATTCTGGACCGTGGCCGCGACTTCACTGGATTCATCTGATCTAAAAAGATGAAATAGGGGCGCGAGCATTCTCGAGGATTCGTGAAGAGCGCCCATCAATCCGCCCTCACAGCGAGTATGATAGGAACAATGATGGAAGCTTCGTGAAGGGGGCATCCTTTGCCGTCGCTCCCGGGACCAATCGGGGCGGCGGCCTCCCTACCAGGTGGACCATCCCGGTTTGACAAATTCACGTAAGTCTTTGATTTGATCGGGCAGGGTTTGACAGTTATTTTGTCGTAAGTATTTGAAATCGCAGGGATACACTTGGATTGAAAATCCGCGTGTCGGTGGTTCAATTCCGCCCCCGGGCACCATCCTTTGTTCGTAAACAATTCAATAAAATTGTTGTTTACCAATAGGTTCGGTGTTTTCCCACATCTTAACCCAAGCATGCTTTAGCTGTTCTATACGATTTTGTTACGAGCATTGTTACGAAAAAAATTTCGGAATGCGGGTTTTGGGGGTGTCTGAGCTGTCTCGGACATGAAAATAGACGTGAAAAATCTCTCTGAACGAAACGGGTCTTGGTTTTATCGCAGGACGATTCCAGAGGATTTGAGAGGCGAAGTGTTCCGAAAAGGGAAGCCTCTTAAACGAGAATGGACAGCAACGCTTGGCCGCTTGACCAAAATCTCTGCAATGCAGGCGGCGCTAATGGCCGAACGCGAAGGCGCTGCTTATGATCGCGCCATTGCGAACGCCCGAAAAGCTCAAAAGCTGGCAGAGGCTGCTTCCCAGTCGGACGTTGTTACAGAAATGTCTCAACCTGCACTCAGCGATGTTCAGATAGACGACGCACTGGAATTCTATCGGATGGGTTACGGCGCACGCAGCTTTGAAGCTGGCGAAGTGATGGCCCGGATAGATGCGCGTGTTCACGCTGACTACGGGTTTGATGTCATCCATGCAGACAGGGCGCTTCAGGAGACGATTTGGCAGAAACACGCTTCTGTCGAAGAGCTGGCAGTTATTCGCGGCAAAACGCTACTGCTCGACGTACTGAAAGAGGATGAGCGCCGCCATAAAATGGATCGGGACAAGCACCGGCGTCCATCAGTTGAAACACTTGTCGAAGTCATCGGTAACGTGGGGATAGCGGACCTGACGCGCGACAACATTCGCGACTGGTACCGTCACATGGCGGACGAGTTGAACTACGCTCACTCTTCTATACGAAGACGGCAGGGCGCTCTATCAGGTGTGATCAACCGATATTGGCGGGAAAGCCAAAAGCCCAAACCTTATGATTTGTTTACCGATATTCCGATCCCGGGCGAACGGAACGAAAAAGGCGCAAAGCTCCCACTTACCGAAGAGCAAGTGAGGAAGCTCGCTGAGCACCTTCGAAGGATGGAAACTGGTGAAACGACGAACGGCAAGCGCGCCAGTTTGCGCAACATTGCGATCATGTGGTTGTGCCTGACTTCCACGCTTGGACCGGCTGAGGCGGGAGGGCTTGAAGAAGCTGACATAGTGCTGGATCACCAAACGCCCCATGTCGTGGTCAGAAACAATAGCGTGAGAAAAATGAAAGAGGGCCGTGTGATGCGATACGCGCCGCTGATTGGGGATGCCTTGCGACTGGCTAATCATCTGCCTTATCGAGCGGATAGGCCGTTTAACGGCGCGAGCCTCAGCACGCTTCTGAACAACAAATATCTTAAGCCCGCGATCCCTGACCTGATCCCGAATAAGCAATCGCTCTATTCAACGCGTCACCGGATGATTCAACGGTTCAGGGAGTTGGATGCATCGCCTGAAGATTCACGCTGGCTGTCAGGCCATTCAATCAAAGACGTGCATGATCGGGTATATGGCTCGGATACTATCAGCGATGAGCGTTTGGCGCGTCTGGCAGAATTAGTCAAAAATGCTTTTAACGTGAATGCGTTATGATCAATCTGCAATGCAGTAATTCATTACCAAATAAGGGGGCATATTCTCATGAGCCTGTCCGCCGCCAGTATTGCTTGTTCTCCACCCAGCACTGCGATTGACATCGTGATTCACACGATTTGTCGAACTGCCTTGAGCTTCGCGGTGATAGAGGCCCGTCATTTCATGGCTATGGGAAGGCATTTCTTCCACACTTATTGCAACCTTCTCACGTCCGCCTGTTTGTCCAATCTCCCTGTTTGTTAGACCGTTCCCTTGTCCAGCCCCAATTAGAACCCGACCAGCCGATTGAGGTAGTGGAGACCAACCCGCAGGACAGTCATCGTTTGCAAAAGCCGCAATTGTACCTGCTGGGACAAGCTTGTTTTCAATGTTTGAAAGACGTTTTTGGAAGCGAGCAAGCTCATCTACTGGCTGCCCCTCAAGAAAAGCAGACCAAGGTACATTAATGCTCGCATCGTTGTTAACATCCTCCCTCACAATCTGAATTAATCCTTTCTCGCTTGAGTCTGTTCGTGAACAGACAAGACGCCCGGTACCGTTCTGGGGAAATATAACTTTATTTTTACTTTCCGTGACCTCAGTTGGTCCATCCCAATCGCAATCAATTCCGTTGGAAAACCAAAAATTAAAAATTGCTTTTTCGTTGGTTGTGGACTTTCTGAGTGAAATCGGAATGCTGAATTCATGTTCAAGTACTTGCACCGGTTGCACTGAGACATAGAAACCGCGTTCAGCTTGAGAGATGCAGGCCTCATAGGCTGCATATGCTCCGGGAGCTATAGTTTGTACATAAGACCTATAAGCCCCTTTTGAAGCCTCGTCTTTCTTCTCGGCATGACAAACAGAGGAATGATCCAAGCTGTCACTTGCGTTAGCCTTTGATCCAGAAGCAGAAAAAGGCCCGTAGCTTAAACCGGCTGAACCAATGCTGGAATTTGTTCTTCTTCGTTCATTTTCTTCGCAGTAGTTATTCGCCAATGCAAAAAAGCTTTCTTCATCTTTCACTTGAGAAGATGTTAATTTGGAAAGCTCTATCAATCCCAAACATTGTTCTTGAGCGCTCGCTAATCCGGTACTGAGCAAGCCAGCAAGAAGAATCAGAATTCGAAATTTCATATTAATGTCCCCCTCATTGCTCGAAATAGAACTCTATGAGCAAGCTTGTGTAGAGTTCAATGTTAAGCGTGCATTCAGCTTAGCAGAGTTATTAACAAGATGTGAACGATTAAATTTGTCCCAAATGTATTGGAATCACACAATGGCTCGGGTTCGTGATGTAAATCGGTTTTGTATTCAATCGCTTATGGGAGGATTTTTGGTAGTTGCTTCCTCATTGTGGGAAGCTTCACCACAAGAAACGCACACCAAACGATTGGATATTCCGGGCGCTTCGTTGAACCAAAAAATCACCTACTATCCTAACAAAGAAGCTTATGACTCACACGTTGATGAGGTTTTGAAGCTACTTCGTTCAAATGCTGGAGTGTCCAACGAATTTGAAGCCCCTTACAAGGTAGTGGAAACGTTGGCCGAAACAGGCGTCAGCATTGGAATACCCGGTGTTGACGGCGCGAGTGTCGGTGAAATGAGCGGTAGGGAGAGTACGAGGACAATTACTGCCGCAGAGGAGGCTCTTGAGTTGTTTAATAAGGAATAATCACCACATCCGCGAAGCAAGATCGCGCGCTTCAGCGCCTTGAGCATCAACATAAATTGCTGTGGTTGAGAGTTGGGCGTGTCCAGCCCATTTCTGGACGCTTGTAACGGGAACGCCGCTGGCGATGGCGTGAATGCAAAAGCCGTGACGCAGGCCCTTTGGTACGCGATGCGGGCCTTCCAAAATGCCCGCATCCTTCATAACGCCCGTGACGATTTGCCAGACGCGAACGCGGCTGATCGGCCAAAGCGGTTCTGATCGTAATTTGCGGCTCCGTTGGCGCTGACGAATGCTGAATGTGCGTTCCAAGCCATCGACCAATGAAGGCGGAATAGGAACCGAGCGGAATGCATCGGGGCGGCGCTTTTTGAGAGAGCGAAAGACTATCGCTCCATTCAGGTCTATGCGTTCTGCTGTCACTTCCAACGGTTCAGACGCACGACAACCCGTCCAGTGTAGAACCTCACACAACGCCAAAACTTCAGGCGGCTGCTTACGGGCGGCTGACAAGAAGGCCGCTCGTTCTTCGGCGTTCAGGTACAGCCGCTTGCCCTCCGCATCATAGAGACGCATTTCGCCGTCTGACATCTCGCAAACCTCCAACTTTGATGTTGAACAGCCTGCCCGAGAAATGTTTACCGCTTAAGCGTTTTGTTCGGTTAACAAGTTGAATTTGTTGAACTGTGACTCGAAAGACTCTTAACAGAATTGTCGATAGTGTTCGGCACTCAAAATCGCTGTGCGATCCGTTCGTATTTCGAAATCACACGCTGAAGCTCTGGGTCAAGATTGTGCTCGTGGGCTTCTCGTGCGGCAATTAGTGCCTGATCGAATAAATCGAGGCTGGCTGTGTATTTATAAGAATCCACACCGGACCTAAGGAAAATATCGTACATGTTTTTATCTTCACTGAAGCGCTCGATTCCTGCTTTTGCAAGCTGTGCCGCCTCCCCAACAATTGCAGCCCTATCTTCATCCATTAGACCTTCGACGTGGCGCGCTCGCTCCAAAAGAAGCTTGATTTTATATCGGTGCACAGGTCCATCAATTCGCAGTTCGTTTTCAAAAAGCCGTATTTCAGAACTCGCATTCTCGTAATCACCAAGTTCAATGAGGTTGGTGATTAGTCTGTGCCTTGGCACCCGTCTCAAGGGAGCAAGAGAGATCATCTGACGAAGCAAGATGTTTTGCTTTTGCCTGTCTCCTATTTTGCTTATTCCTCGACCGTAGCTGCAAATCTCGTCCATTGATTTTAGCTCAATGCCATAGGTGGGATTGAGATTTGAAATTGTACTTTCAAGAAGAGTGTAAAGGTCATCTTCGTTTGGCGTTTTGTGACGTGAAATTATTTCGGCGATAACTTCATGGCGAATATTCCACGTGTAGACGCCATCTCTTTCACTCACTGTGCGTTCTTCGATAATGCCATCCATGTCTTCGAGGAAGCGCACAACTTGATCCGCGGAAATGCTCACCGTTCTAAGTACCAACTGCCGGTGCACTCTCACACCGGCTGCCTCCATACTCGCTATTCGCCGGTACGCCTCTTGGTAATCTTGATTAAGTTCCGCATACTCTCGCAGAATGATATGATCAAATGAGTCTGAGCCGAAAATGTTTTTGAGACAGACAAACATGTCTGCGTGACAACGGTCTGTAAGACGTGTGTGCCGCTGTGCCCGACTAAATCCAAGAAAACTTTGTTCTACCAAGCGAGAAATATCGTTAGAATTATCAAGTAAGTCTAATAGTTTATCGATCTCTCGGTTTGAGAGTGAAGAAATTTCATAAGTATTGCTGTTTCTGTGAAGGGCAGGCGTTTTCAGTCTCGGATTCCAATTCGGTCTACTCGATGCAAGTATTAGCTTCAGACCCGAACCTTCTTTTCCACAAATAGTTTCGATTAAATTGTTAAGGTTGTTTATTTCAACATGAGCGTCGTCAACAAAGAGGACGCCAACTTCCTTTCTTTTTCGCAGTTCATCGTCAACCGAAATCCATGCACTTGGGTTCAGGTCAAAATCTTTTACGTGTTCCCAACAGTGTATTTGTCTGGAAGATAAACGCGCTAAGGTTTTCCGAATACCGGTTGTCTTTCCTGTTCCTGCTGAACCGAGTACGCATGCATTTTTTGGTGCATCTGAAGCAGCTATTTGCGATTCAATTCTGTCGGAAAAGTCGCGGTCAAAGGTCCATCTCCGGCCAATGTCGGCGTAGCTTGCGGCCCCTCCATTAAACATTCGCGCCAGATTGCCAGTTTGTTGCGCGACAGCATTACCAACATCAATTGTTGTGGGATGTAAGCCTTTGGCTCGATCAAGAGGATCGTTTGTGATTCCCGGAAGTAGTGCTTGCTCGGGAAGATACGAATTCATTTCATTGAAGAAGTCGTCAATCCCGCCAAAGGAAACATCCAATCCTCTCGATTCATATATTATTGATTGATTGTTGTCGGCATTGTAGGCGAGAATCGTAATGTTGCCGGGCGCTCCGGAACGTTGTTTCGCGCGCAACGCTGCGTCTACGAGCAACTTTAAGTCAGGGTCAGAGAGCGACTGACCGATAATTATCGCGTCCTTAGACAGTAAATGATCAGAAAGCCTTGCGTACAATACTTCTCGATATTCACTTGATAAATCATAATCCCTGCCTGTTAGAATCATTCTGCACTGATGGCCAAGGGATGTGTCTTGGTTGATAGTTCCATGAAGCTTATATAGGGACGTACTCTGGTTATCTTTGCTGGCCTTAAAATCGAAATTTGAAGAATAACAATTTAGGGGCGTTTTGAATCTACGATAGGTCTTCTCTATGAGTTCGTCGTAGTTGGTTGTAAATAAGGCTGCCCATTCAAATTGAGGAAGTGAAAGAAGTCCTCGTGTGGGCTCAAGCCTTGATAGCCTATTACTAATAAATTCAATTAGTTCTCGGCGTTGACTTCGAGAATCAATGATTGTGGTAATGTCTGCGAGGTCGAGTGTTTCGCCGCCATCAATCGCAAAGTGACTTGCAAGCTCGGCGACCAGTTGGACACTTGTTGGTGCGCCGGATGGCACCGATGCACCCGAGCCGAACAACAACACCGTTTGCTCAGGATTCGTTCTTCGACAAAGAACGTTTAAGTCAATTGTCATAGAAAAAATCCCAAGTAAGTTGAATCAAAATGCGCGCTGAGGTCGAGAATACTGGACCTCAGCGCACTTGAACAACCCCGCCGCAAGGCTATCAGCGAGGATTTTGGCGGTTCGGTCATGTCAGAAACCTACACCGCCTTACGCTTGTCGGGCCGAACAAAACCCGACAAACCCTGTTAAACGTCTCCCAGACGCATCAACAATTCGCGCGCGGCTGCTTCACGGTCTCGGCATCGCTCAGCGAGTTCGTAACATTGAATAGCGAAAGCATCGGATGCGGCTTTGCCATATGCGTCGGAGCGAGAGCACTTTTCGTTCACTTCGATTGTCGCCACCCGCTTCTCATACATCGCTTCACATTCGGCGCGCATCGTCGCGGCTTCATTGGCTTGCTTGCTGTAGGCTTCGCGGGTCTTGGCGATAGAGAGCCCTTCAGCCCCATGAGCTGACTTCATCAGTGGCGCGGTCGCATGTTCATTGGCAGGAACGTCAACGGCGGATATCTCACCAATCTTCAGTGAACGCATGACACGTTTCTTCTTTGGTAGTGCAGCCATGTTACGCGCCCTCTTGCAGTTCGGCAGGCATGTAGAGGTCTGTCGCTGCGCCAAGTGAGCGCACATAACGTTCCGGGGGAGCTGGCAGCAAAGCGAGGTGGGATAGAAGCGGTGCTTTCATGTGGAGCATTCCGGTCACAATCCGGTGACGCTCCCGTTCATTTCGGTCTGCGCCTTGCACATCAGCTTTCTTTGTGATTTCAGCCAGTTCTGAATTGAGGCGGATGTAACGTTCAAATTCAGATTGGACGTGAGACAGAAGGTTATCCACTTCAGCAGCGCATGCTTTAAGTTCTGAAGCTTTTGATTGAGCCTCACGTTTGTTTTCCAAGCGAGCTTCCGCTTTTTCGGCGGCGATTTGCAGCTCTTTTTCATTGATAGTCGTCATAATCATTTTCCTGATCGAGTTCATTAAAGTCGGGGTCACATCCCCATGTGTTTTGACTGTCTGTTTCGAGGCCCTTTAGCGCCTGATCGAAATCCATTTCATCGAATTCCATCGGAACTGCTTTCCGTGGTCAGGGCTTCGGGAAGGTGAACTGCAATCGCCTCTGCAAAGGTCTTCTGTCGCCTGCGCGAAAGCGGCGGAACATCGAAGAACTTTGATAGCTGAGGCATCTTGCGTAGCGTTGCGGCGCTGACGATTGACCAAAGCGCGCTATGAACACTGTCAGCGTCCTCTACCTTCGCGGCGTGAGCGCTATCGGTGAATGCGGCTTCTGCGATGAGGAACTGATTGAGCGCGGCCTCTAAGGCGCTGGCTGCTGCGTCCAGCCGATGAGCGTATTGGATCAACGCGCTTGCATTCGTTCTGGCAATATCCGTAGCATCAGCTGAGAGTATTTGCTGATCAGCCTTTGTGCGGATCATGTCCATCAGATGGAAATCACCTTCCAGCTGTTGAAGCAGCTCATCATGCCGGGCTTGCAGGTAGGGGCGATGTTGCGAGGTAAGGGTCTGTTCAGTGTGCATCACTTCACCTCATCTATGATCAAAGAAGAGAGCGCATTTTCCAGATTCTCACGTCTGGCTGATCGGACGTATTCAGCCCCTACGAGCTTAGCGAGACCGGGAGCGCTGGAATAGAAGCCGCGCTTGCAAGCATAAGCCAAACCGTTTCGCAGGCGTGCATGATCCTGTAGGCCAGCGCGCTGAAGCGCCTGCTGGTAATTGGTTGTGCAGCCTTCGAGTTCAGAGAATGCCGCGTTGAGCGTCTTCAGCGCGAAATCGACTTTCGCCGCACTCGCGACAAGCTTTTTCGCTACCTTTTGGGCGCTTGCTATTTGCTTTGCGCGTTCTTTCGCCTCAGCCTCTTGCCGCTCTTGCAGGTCTCGTTCCCGAACCTTGACCAATACAGTGTCGAGCACACCAAGCTTTTCACTGATCGAAACCTTCTCAGCTTCGATGCGCTGAAGTTCACCAAAATCACCGGCAGTGATTGTAGCGTCTGCCTGATCGGACAATGCGCTTAAGCGGTTCTGAAGGCTGTTGATTTCCGCCGAAACCTCGTCAGCTTCAAACCTTTTCTTCTCAATCCCAAACATGTGCGTTTCCACCAAAATAAGTATAGTATGGTTTATATAGCAGTTTTGGGGCGTAATGAGAACTTATGTAAACTTATCAATACTTATAATATGAAGAATATATGCGCATATTCGGCATATATATTTTGTTCTCACGAAGTAATAGACGGAAACGCTATGGGCCATTCTGTTAAATGAAAGGTTGAGCTTCTAAGTGAAAATCGGGTCCAATGATCGGTCTCAAAAGCCAGCCATTTAACAGTTCTCCCGAAGGCGGTTAAGTGCTTTTGGTGAGGCGGATTGTGCTGGTTTTACTTGCGTCGTTTTTTTGGACGCTGCGTGCGCTTAGGAGCTGGACGCCCTTCAGCATAAGCACGGAATGCTTCATCAACTGTCTTGCCTGCCTCTTCCAATACCAGAATGCAGTTAGCAGCTTCGGCACGGTGCAATGCTGAAAAACGCTGTTTGAAAGCAATATCGGTTCGTTTCCATTCACGCAGTTCCGCGCTATCGACCTTGAGTGCGGCGACAGCATTATTCAATTTCAGCGATTGGCTATAGCGCGTCAGGAATCGTTCAGCGCGTCTGCTTCTGCAAGGCCATTGGGTGGCATCGACATTGGGACTGAATTGCCAACCATGTAGTAGCCATCTACCGCTTTGCGGATTGCGGATTGCGGATTGCGGAATAAAATGCCCGAAGCGCGAATCTGCTTTGACCGCTGAAGCTCTGTTCTGAAGGTGTAGCGCGTTACATCCCGACAATGCTCGCGGGAGTAAAAAGCGCGAGCCAGTTCTGAAATCTCCACACTACCATTCGGTGAAGGTATGAGATTTTGGCTGACGAAATCCGCCAAAAGTCCAGCGGCGTCTAACCGGGCTTGAAGCCCTGTTTTTTCCGCCCATTCCAATAAGCTTCTCTTCGAATAGTGCAGGTGTGGGCTGGAAGGGGCACTTAACGTTGGCGGTCCAGCACCAACACTGCGAAGACATCGAAGCGCGTTCGGCGTCTTTTGCAGCAGGTCCGCTGCTTCGCGAGTTGAGAGTAATTCGTCATTTTGCATTCAATCACTATAGCATAAATAGGAATAAAATCCTAATTTATCTTGCTTGGCGAAAGGCTCGAATTAGCGGCTAACTTCCAGTATTTTTGAATGAAATATCAGGCTTGGAATGTTTCAGAGAAATTTGGAACGCAAAATATCACATGCCACCGCTTGGCTTCCTTCATCCAGCGCCGCTTTTAACCTCCAAAAGGGCGATTTTCTCTAACTTTCCTGACAACTTTATAACTTCTGATAACTTTATAACTCTTCTTAAAATCGATTTTGAACCAGTTATATAAAACTGTTTCGGATAACACCGCTGAAGTTGTCAGGAGTTATAAAGTTATCAGGAACCCTTTGCCTCCAAAAAAAAAAGAGGGCCGGAAAGCCCTCTTTCTACTTGGAAACAATTAGCGTTCTTCACCGACCCTTCGCAGCCGATAGGGGGTGCCGTTTTCATCCTTCGCCAACGCTTCAAGCATCAGCCCGTCAGCTACGACGCCAACATGCTTTTTAAGCAGTTGTCCGACCCTACGCGGGTTCCAGCTATCCAACGTCAACAGGCAGATGAGGCTTGCCTTGAGAACGGCGAAGCGCTCGCGGCTCTGGCTATTCTCATTTGACAACTCGTCATCACCCAATTGGATCGCTTTGAGGTGAGTAGGCGTGTCGATCCCGATTGCTTCTTCCCACGCAGACAACATGTCCCGTAAGGGCGCTTTTTGCGGGTCAGTGGCTTGTTGTGTCTCTGTCGTCAGTGTTGGCCGATGATCTTCGCCAAGCAACCAGATGATGGGCTGCTGCACGAGATTCGACCACATCTCGAACGAGCCAAGAACGTATTTGTTACCGAGCGGCCTGCCTGCATCAATGTACGCTTTGATGATGGTGAGCGCCGCCATGATGTACCGGGGCCGGTTCTCCTTGGCGCGCATGACCGGTTCGAAGTCGAATGACCTGCGCTCAGGGTTGGGCGGAACTTCAAGGCGACAGACAACAGAACGCCTTGTTGTATCGCCCTCAGCCTGAAAATAGTTACCGGTCGTGGCTCGAAATTGATTAGTGCTGAGTTTCAAAGCCTCGTGGACACCCAGCTGTCTGACAGTATGTTCAGTAGATGTGGTGATCGAGTTCAACACCGTTCCGCCAAGAGGTCGATCACAGTTATCAATCAGGATCGCTGGATCGCCTTCTTTGAGACTCGTCTCTAACCGTTTGCCAAGCTCTTCATCAGTCCGTGGTTGGCTGATGATCGCGGGACCGGAACCAGTTCCCACCAAAGACCAGACTATCGCCAACTTCGTTTTCCCAGCTCCTGCGTGATCTGCATCGACGCCGTGGATGGGGGAAAAGTCCAAAAATGGCTGAATGGCCGATGTCAGCATTCCGCTCAGGGCTACACCCTTGGAAGCTGGAGAGGCAAACTTGTAGCCAGCCAACGGTTCCAAGAGTACGTCCACCGCTTCGCGGGCCATCTCTTTAGAGATAAAATCCGGCAATGTCGGGTACTTAACACCACCAAAATTCAGCAAGACGCCATGTACATCGTGGTAGCCCTCAGTTTGGAGGATTTCCCCTTCGGGCGTGAGCGTTGGGTTATTAAACACACCCCTCAACACGCGCATTCCCGGCAGCGAGTTTCGCAGCTGAACCTGCTGTGCGATTTTCAGCGGTGGAAGCGACGGGACATACTTCACAGTCTTGCCATCCGCTTTGTCGCCCAATTGCTTTCGGTCCTCAGCGGTCAACTTGCGAGGCGTGCGCCAACGTGCCGCGAGGCCCATGACCTCTTGAAGATATCCGGTTTTGCATGGCTTGATCACAATGGATGTCGGATCGCGATCAAATTCAGCGGAGCCGAAATTCTTCTCACTAACCGAGCTGAGGTTATATGTTTTCAGTCCATCGCTCACCGCCTTGACTGGTTCAACGATTATGTCACCTCGGCGAAACAGGTTCATATCAGGTTGAGCCAAGGCGCGAATGGCTTCATCGGTCATTCGAGTGAGATCGCCGTCACCTGAACCGATGCGGATAATCGGCTTTGATTGGACGCCGTTTAGACGTTTCAGTTGTTCCTGCCGTTGTATGGTTTCAGCCGTCTGGCTGGCTTCAAAATCCTCGACAAACCCATCGTCGAAGTCCGCCACGCATTCGTAGTAGCGGCGGCGACGTGCGGCCTGTTCGGCGGCTTGCTCTTCAGGAAAGCCTTCCGCTACGAACTGTTCTTTGAGTGCTTTTTCAAGCTCGTGAAATAGCGTTCGATGGGTCACGCGGTTAGTGAGCTGTCGCAAGCCGAGAGAAGCCCAGCGCTTTGCAATCTCTGCTTGGGTTCTGGCGAGAAGTTTGGGGCTATTTCCATCATACCCTTCGTCAGACGCTGACCATGCCTTGAAGTCTTCAAGCCCAGCACCTGCGGTCGCGTCGTGATAAGCCATCATCACTCTTAGCCAGTCGTTTTGGTCTCGGAAGCTCGAAGCAGGCAATAAAGTTAGAAGCTCTGCCGCGTGTTCAAGGGATATAGCGCCGGGCTTGCTGTTGGTCGCGTGAGAGAGCCATTTGCGGCGCTCAGGTGCGAGAGGTGCAGTATCGGCTTCGTCGGTGGTTTCGTCAGTCCGCAAGATCAATTTGAGCAATGCAGACGGGATATCAACGCCGCCATCGTCCAACGTTTTATCCGGGTCAATCAGAACATATTTTCCACCGTTCGATAGTACCGATCCCGGGCAGACAGCATAGTGTTTACCGGGGGCGATAATATCGACGTGGCCTATACCGGCGTGTTTGAGAGCCCTATGCAGATCATCGCCCGTAACACCTTCGGGAAGATTGTAGAAGAAATGCAATCCGCCACTTGCTGTCAGAGTATGCGGGTGACGAACCTCGACAGGATCAAAGCCCAGTAGATCGCAAATTTGGCGATAACTTTTCCCGCCATCCTTATAGCGGTCAACGTCGATGATGATTTGACTGCCAGCCGGGGCGATACCTGCGTTGAGTTCATCTTCTTCAACCCGCTCGATGATCTGATCGAACGAATAGGGATAGGAGCGCTCATGCTCTTGCCAGCTGAGAGCTTTTCCAAGGTGCATTTCACTGAGAGGGCGTTTTTCACCTTTGTCGAGCAAGAAGACGCGGAAACCCACCGATGCCATGTATTCAATCTGCTTGAGATCGGGGCGAGTTGGCTTTGAGGTCGTTTTGATCCTCATGGCTTTAGTACTCCGATCCACACTGGGCGCGGATGTACGCATCAACATCTTCGATATGATACCGAACCCCATTCTTACCGACGCGAAACCACTTGGGGCCGCGCCCCTCAACACGCATGACGTAAATTGTTTGGGGGTGACATCCCATGCGCTCTGCAACTTGCCTGCTGTTCAACCAAACGTCAGATTGCGATCTGTTTTTTACGGTGCTGGTCATTACGCGTCTCCCTTGATTGCTGTGAACCCGGGGATATCGCCGTTAGCGACAGCGCGTGCGAAGTCAGGATATGCGTGCGGATCAGGATAGCGGGGCAAGAAGCCGGACGCTCCGGGTGCTTGATCAAAACAGACAACTCGCCCGCCTTGATCTTTATTGAGTTGCTTCGGGGAGATTTCGCCATTCTCGATCATGCGGAAGAACATGAAGTCCACGAGATCGAAATAATCATAAAGCGGTAGGCCCATAGCTGCATCTGAAGTGCGGGGGCCGCTGCCGATTGAACAAAGGCGGCTGAATTCCGCTTTATCCATCAGCAACACATGAGCCGCTTGGCTCGGTGTTAGGGTAGATGAGCCGTAAAGCTCAGAGTCATTTTTCGTGCGCATTTAAATAGAATCCTTCTGTTAAATCATGCGTACCTCTCTGAAGAAACCGTCCTGCACTTACGCGATCCGGGTTCTTCTCTACGTGGACTTGCCACACTGTCTAAACACTCAAGGTGTATGCCAAATATAAGTGAGCATCAGTTAAAGTCAATAGGGGTAGATAACGGGCGTATTTACTATCAATCAATTTTATGTAAACTTGAATCATCTTAGTCTATACTTGATTAGAAAATCTATGGCATGACATTTGCCTCGCATTGAAGCGATGTCGTTTCATAGGCCGTCTGAGGGTATGGATTGTTACGAAAAATCCGACCGGATTGTTACAAGAAGACTGTTCAAAATGGGGCTTGAAATGACGCGAAGACGATGACAAAAAATGAAATAACGAATTGAATTATATAGAATAATTCGAAACTCAAACAACTGGTGCAATCAACGCAAGGAATGTTCGGCCCCCGGGCACCATTCCTTCAAGCATCATGCAAGCCGGTTTGGCGCGTCGCAATCCGTGCCACGCGCATTTCACGGTATGAATGCTCTTGCCGTTTTTATATATCTGGATTTTCAGGAATAGTGGTGCCGCGTAGGTGACTTGAACACCTGACCCCCGCATTACGAATGCGATGCTCTACCAGCTGAGCTAACGCGGCCCTCAGTACCATGCTGAACTGAAGCAAGGCGTATAACGCCGTGAGGCGAGTGGAGCAAGATAAAATCCGACCCCTGAAAAAGTTGTGAACCCACTCCATGGCTTGTAGGAGCTCGTCAGATTTTCTTGAATCTCCAGTGGGGTGGTTCCATTCCAAGAGCCTGATTTACACGGCTTATTCATCTTGTACGCACAATATTCAATCTGGAGCATCAGTCTGGGGTGACGGTTCGCTCGTAATCTGGCCCGTGCATTGCGTTGACGTGTTGATGTTGTATCGCTGAACAGGCATAAGGGCGGCCTGCAATCGCAGTCACTCCGCTTTAAGACGGGTAGTTGACCATTATATAATGGGTGATCGACGAATCGCTCAGTAGATAGGAAACCGGGGAACGTTCATGCTCCTGACCATGATGAAGGCCAAGCTTCACCGCGCCACCGTGACGCAATGCGACCTTCACTATGAGGGATCGATATCCATCGACAAGGATCTGCTGGAAGCTTCCGGTATTCTGGTCAATGAGCGTGTCGATATCTGGAACATCACCAATGGAGCGCGTATCTCGACCTATGCAATCGAGGCACCGCGCGGTTCCAAGACCTTTGGCGTGAATGGAGCAGCGGCCCGTTACTTCCAGGTGGGCGACCGGATCATTGTGACCACTTTTGCCCAGATCGAGGAAGAAATGGCGCGCCAGCATGCGCCTGCTGTGGTCATGCTGAACGAGAACAATGAAGTCGTTCCTCACGTCGCCTGACTTGAATATGCCAAGGCAAACAGGTCCCAAGCCTGGTTCAGGTCAACCGGGCAAGCGACGCAAGCGTCATCGTAACCTTCAAAATCGTCCATTGCTGCAAGCCGGACTGGCCATGCTCGTCGTGGTGGTGATCGCTGTGTGGCGGCTCATTGGTGAATGAGCATCTCCAGTTCTTAGATCTGAAATTGGAATAGTCGCTAGCGCTTTGACAAGGTTGAGGCGTGTCGATTCGTATTCTCACTGCAATGGCTTGCTAGAGCGGTGTTCGTGTTAATGCGTTGAATGATTATTTTAATGTATTGAATGGAGTCTAGATCAAGAACAGTTAAAACCAATAATGGTTCAGGGTGTTTTGTTTACAATAAACATTTTCGTGAAATTTTGATAATGTGGTTAAATGAGCTTTCTCGTTCAATCTATTTTTGAATCATCATTACAGGAAGCCAACTGTGAACCCATATGGACGTTTTGCGGTCGTTTCTAACGCCGTATCAGCTGGTGTAGTACTCTCGCTTATGGGAGTGTCTGCGCAGCCAGTGTTGAAAGTTTTCAATTCCGCAGAAATTCAGACGCAGACCACGTCTTTCATGGCAGGTGCTGCTGCCTTGCTGGTGGCCATTGTCGTCTGGTTATCCCTGAGCCATGCCATATTGCCATTCTTCTTCCGATACACGCTGATCAGAAGGTTGATATTGGGCCGCCATTACATGGAAGGCACATGGATCCAGGCTGAAAAATCCCCTGATGCTCCGCGTATGGCTATCATCGAAATTCAGCCAAAAGGGATGTCATTTCGTTTTTCTGGCTATGCCGTTGACGACACATTGGAGGTTCAATCCAATGTCGCATTGGAGTTTTCGCATTTCGACTGGCCGTTCATGACATATAAATTCCGCAACACGCTTGCGGAAACATCGGATGATTCCCGCGAAGGAGTCGGCGAAATTCATTTTGAATCCAATCGCCAGACACCGCGTTCCTACAATGGCTTTGTCCAGATCGTGAACCGGGCCGGACGAACCAAGATCGAAGGTGTACGGCTGCGCAAGAGTCGTGAGATCAAGGAGCTGCGTTCGCTTGAAGGTCGTGCTGAAGTGATCGACCATTATTGGGGATTGTTTTTCAAGCGCGGCGATCGCAGCAGTCGACAAGCACTGCGCCAGAAAGGATCTGGAGTTGGCGAATCTGAACAATCACGGGAATCAGAACCTGTGATTTCCTTGAACGAATCGCAAGCTGACACAGCGGATGAGCGCTCTGTGAAACCATTGGCCGAGACCTTCGCGCCTCTCAAAGCGGAATTGATGCAGGAGACAGCTCTTCGTCAGGCGGCTGAGGCTGGCACTTCCAGCGAGGATGGTCTGGCAACCGAAAGGCGCACTCAGTCAGTTGCCCATGTAGATGGCCCTGTGGTCCCAAGAAGACGTGCTGAGGATTGGAAGTCATCCTCCAATCTCGACATGGAGGTCGATCTGTCCGGTGCAGCCCCAGTCATTCGGACCCGTGATCGGGATTGATGGCTGCAACATCAAGTTAAGCAATTGAAAATGCCCGGTTGTCGCTCATGCGAAACCGGGCATTTTTGTTTAACTGTCAACGAGGTATGTGGTCAGCGGGTCAGCTCAAACAGGACGCTGACACTGGATGTGAATGTGATTTCACCTGCTGCAACAGGTGTGGAGGCCGAATCGCTGGCCATCTCCATACGTGCCATCATCGGCCTGGGGGGCGGATAACCGCTGCTTTGTTCGTCGAGAGTTACGATACGGGAGACCCTGTATCCAGCAGCTTCTGCATAAAGCTCAGCCTTGGACATGGCATCCTGAACCGCCTTTTTGCGCACCTCCTTCATGATCTCGGTGTCATCGTCGACGCCCAGATTGATGGAGTTGATAGTGTTGCCACCCGCTTCGACAACCGAATCCAGGACTGGGCCCAGTTTTTCAAGGTCGCGTATGACAACGGTGACAGTATTGGAGGCATTATATCCTGTCAGTTTCGGTGGTTCGGTGCGTTTGCTTGAATAATCATATCGCGGGGATAGCGATATATTTCCGGTTTGCATGTCCTTGCTGGCAATTCCGGCCTTTTCCATTGCAGCGAACACGCCGCTCATGTGCGAAGCTTGCTGCTTCATGGCGGCTGAGGCTGTTTCTGCATCGATGCTGACGCCAAGTGAGATGGTAGCGATGTCGGGCGTGGCCTTAACAGAGCCTTCGCCGGTCAGGGACATTGTGGTTTCCTGCTGAATTGTCGGGCTTTCCATCATTGGCGATACCTGTTGAGCCTGAACTGGCAAGGGTGATGCGGCGCAACCTATGCAGCTAATGGCTGCAATTGCGAGTAGGCTGGTGTGGCGTTTCATGCCTTTTCCCTTCTGTAATTGTGGGTGAGTATACAACGCACGCCAATGCGGCGGGTTCATGTCAAATCTGCATGAGAAGATGACGCAATAATCTGTTGATTCCGGGCTTCACGCCGATGAACATTGCTGTATGTTGGCGGACCGTTGCGTCGGGCCTGTAGCTCAACGGTTAGAGCAAACCGCTCATAACGGTTTGGTTGGGGGTTCAAATCCCTCCGGGCCTACCACTCTTTGGGAATATTGCTTTGCGGATATTCGGCGCATGCGCCACTGCTGCGGTGATCTACTGATCAAAAGCACTCTGCGACCACAATTGCGAACCATGCTGGCCAGAATACAGGCAGGCACTATCGCAATACCGCAAACTCCCGGCAGATGACTTGTCTTGAAGTGTAAGGTTTTGTTGGGTTTGGCTTCCTGTCAGAGAATGGACCTTTCACCCATGCCAGACCGCAATGCTCCGCTTTCACATCGATTGGCGACGGAAGCGGATCTCGACAGTATCAGGGCCCTGATGGATGTTGCGATTGCGGAATTGCAAAAGGGGGTTCTGACACCTGCGCAAATTTCTGCCAGTCGCGGCTCAATGGGGCTCGATACGTCACTGATCCGGGATCGCACCTATTTCATTGTCGAGGATGAATTGACCGGCGAGATGGCGGGCTGTGGTGGGTGGTCGAGACGGGCAACCCTTTATGGTGGAGATCACTCTGCTGCCCTCAGAGACGAGCGTCTGCTTGATCCTGAAACCGAGCCTGCCAAGATCAGGGCCATGTATACGCACCCCAATCATACGCGCAAAGGAGTTGGACGGCTCATCCTGTCATTGGGGGAGGCTGCGGCTCGGCAGGAAGGGTTCACGAGAATCGAAATGGGCGCAACCATGGCTGGTGTTCCGCTCTATGAAGCATGTGGTTACCACATAATTGAAAAGGGGATGGCTGCCCCTGTTGATGGCATTGAAGTCCCTGTCTGGCGAATGGGTAAAAGCCTGCTCTGATACATTTGGTTCATTTTCCCGAGGAACTCGCCTGGGCTTGGGGTGGAGACGCGACTGAAAAATATCGACGCGTCTCTGAAATTACCTTTGGAGATAATATAATCGTCGAGAGCAGGGTGGGTATTGCCATCATGGCGAAACTGAAATCGATGATATTGAGTATCAATCCCATTGAAGAGATGGCACCAATGAATATGGTCGATATATATATTAACTGGTAGATAATTGACCGTTGCGCCCCAAAAATGAAGGAAAAGCATTTCATTCCATAATAGGAATATGAAAAGAGCGACGATATACCAAAGCACAAAGCGCAGATCAGGAGTATGTATGATCCAAAGCCAGGATAGGCGCTTTCAAATGCGCTGGCTGTCAATGAAACTCCATTGGCTTCTCCGGTTTGCCAAACTCCGGTCATCAGGATGGCGAGTGCGGTCATGGTGCAAACGACCAAGGTGTCAATCAGCGGGCCAAGCATGGCGACGAGCCCCTCATGAACAGGTTGGCTGGTCTTGGCAGCGCCATGCGCCATGGGGGCTGTTCCCAATCCGGCTTCGTTTGAAAAGGCGGCACGTCTGACACCAAGTAGAATGAGCCCGCCCAATGCACCTCCAAATATGGAATCGCCGGTGAAATAGTCGGCCTTGAATGCATCGGTGAAGATCAGGACGACATATCTGGGAACGTCGCTGATGTTCAGCAGGATAATGCCCAGAACGGCGATCACATAGATGACCACCATGAATGGGACCAGCAGCGATGTTGCGTCGCCAATTCTCTTGAGCCCGCCCAGAACGACAAAGGCCGTCAACACCATCAATCCCATGCCAATGACCAGGTTTGACTGACTCAACGCCATTCCGGTCGGTTCCAACAATATGTCTCTGATGGATTGCGTCATCTGGTTCGCGTTGAACATGGGAAGGCAGCCGACCATGCCTGCGATGCAGAACCAGATCGCCAGCGGCTTCCATTTCTTCCCCAGCCCCTCGACAATTACATACATCGGGCCGCCCTGCGTCTCTCCCATCGAATCCTTGCCGCGATACATGACAGCGAGCGAGCAGGTGAAATACTTGGTCGCCATTCCAAGGATTGCAGATACCCACATCCAGAATATTGCGCCGGGTCCCCCAATTTTGATGGCAACCGCCACGCCAGCGATATTCCCCATTCCGATCGTCGCGGCGAGGGCGACTGTCAGTGCCTGGAAATGTTGCAGGACACCTGGGTCGTCCGAATTGTCATGGCGTCCACTCAAGATCGCGAGCGCCAGCGGGAGACGAAGAAATGGCAGCAGGCGTGAGTAAAGGAAAAAGAACAGGCCTGCGCCCGTCACAAGCAGTACCAGAGGCGGCCCCCAGATCCAGTTGGCGGCCGCTGCCACAATGGTTTCCAATATTGTCACTTTGAGTCCCGCAGTCATGTTCGATGAAGCCGTTGAGCAGATAGAAGACGAGCATGAGAGGCAAACGTCAATGTGGAGATGCGCATGCATGACTCCGGATGGGTGTAATTCAATTCAGGGGTGTGGTAATCCTGCAAATCACCTACAGGATGAGCGCCCCTGATGGCTGGATTGTTTAAAAAACGTTCGCTGATGTGTTGATGTGCACCATTTCTGAGCGGCTTTGAAAACTTTGATGCTGACCTTCGATTAAACATTTATGACAGAGACCCCTCGGTGCTTGCATAAGTATAGGTTGCGATCAGGGGTAAGTAGTATTCGCACCACTTAAAGTATTGCCACCTATGATAGTATAGGTGTTAAGTTGTATATTGTTTTCACGTTCTCAAAACATGTGAATGAATAGATAAAATATAAGTCGGATATATCGGCGTAAATAGGGAAAATGCGATGAATTGATTGCCCATTCTGAGGATGGGCGAGTTTGCCTGTGAAGAGGGGAAATATATGAGTTTTCGGAAAATATTGGTATCATCTTGCGTTTTCGCAAACCTTTGCGTCGGAGTGAGTTTCGCGCAGGAAGATGAAGAGGTCTCGGTTCAGGAGAAAATCGTTGTCACGGGGGTGAGGGGTAAACCCAGATCTGTAGACGACTCAGCTGTTCCGATCGATGTGTTGAGTGATGAAGAACTGTCAGCCGTTCCCTTTACTGACGCCAATGACATCCTGAAAACACTTGTTCCTTCTTATACGCTATCGCGTCAGCCGATTTCTGACGGTGGAACCTTTATTCGTCCGGCGTCACTTCGCGGCATGCCGACCGACAAGACGCTGGTTCTGGTAAACTCAAAGCGCCGCCACCGTGCAGCACTGGTTCAGATCGGTGGCTCCGGTTCGCAGGGGCCAGATATTGCAACCATCCCCGCCATTGCCCTTCAATCTGTCGAAGTGTTGCGTGATGGTGCGGCTGCCCAGTATGGATCTGACGCCATTGCCGGTGTGATCAACTTCATTCTGAAGGATGATGCCGAAGGCGGAACGATTACCGCTGACATCGGTCAGCACTATGAGGGGGATGGCTTTACCAAGGTTCTGGCCGGAAATTTCGGGATAAACCTGAACGATGCCGGTTTCATCAATACTTCGGTGGAATACTCCAAGACCAATGCCACATACCGCGGGTCGCAATATTGCGAAAGCTGGTTCTGTATTGATCCTGACAGTTCCCTTTATAGCGCACCTTCCGATGCTTATTATGAAGCCGCAATCGCATCAGCGAACGAAGTTCATGGAAGTGATCAGGTTCAGCCTTGGGGACAGCCACCATCCGAAGCGGTGAGAATGTTCGTGAACTCAGGCTATGATCTGAATGATTCGACAAGTCTTTACGGGTTCGCCAACTATTCTCACAGTGAGGCGAGTGGCTCATTCTTCTATCGCTATCCGAACAATGGAACGATCCAGGACCTGCGTGAGGCCGATGGCTCCATATACAGTCCGCTTGAGAAGTTCCCAGGCGGTTTCGCACCACGTTTTGCGGGTGAAGTGATCGATTACTCGGTTGTAGGCGGCATTGAAGGCGAGTTCATGCCGGGATTTGCCTATGACTTTTCGGGTCGTTATGGCCGGAATGAAATCAAGTATGACCTGTTCAACACCATCAACCCATCCATGGGGCCAGATTCTCCCACGGCTTTCCACCCGGGTGACCTGATCAACGAGGAAATGCAGTTCCAGGGTGATTTCGCCAAGGATCTGGACTTTGGCCTCGCCAATCCAGCGGTGTTCGCATTTGGTCTGAGCTATATGGAAGAATCCTATGAACTTGTCGGTGGTGATCAGGCCTCTTACGCTGCTGGCCCATATGCATCGCAAGACCCTTGGGGCTTTTGTGACGCTTTAACTCCGACGGCAGCTGGTTTGGCAGTCATCGCGGCGGGGTCCAGCCTTGATTGTGCCGATACCAGCGATCCTGTCTATCAGGTTGTCGGTGTGGGTTCGAACGGGTTTCCTGGATATTCTCCCGAATTTTCCGGTACCTATGAGCGTGAATCCTACGCAGTCTACGCCGATTTGAGTGCGGACATCACTGACTCCTGGTTCATGCAGGGTGCAGCACGTTACGAGAACTATTCAGACTTTGACGCTGAAGTCGTCTGGAAGCTGGCGTCGCGCTATGAATTCAGTGATTTCTTTGCGCTCAGAGGATCTGTGGGAACAGGCTTCCGTGCACCGACACCAGGGCAACAAGGGACAACCAATGTTTCCACGCGCCTGCCTAACGGCTTTCCCGTAGCAACTGGTTTGTTCCCAGCAGGGGGATCCGTTGCAGGGGCGTTGGGAGCCGATCCTCTCGATCCTGAAAAGTCGACCAACTATACCTTGGGGGCAACCTCCAACTTCAATGCGTTCACATTTACCTTGGACTTCTACCGCATTGAGCTCGAGGACCGGGTAAATGCTGTGTCAACAAGAGACGTGTCCACCGACCCGACTTCTGGAGCGGCCTATGACAACTATCTTGCCTTGGCGGCTGCCGGTGTTGCGGGCGCTGAATCCATCGGTGGAGTATTCTACTTCGCCAACGCTTTTGACACGGTTACGACGGGTGCTGACTTTGTTGTGACCTACGCAGCCGATTGGGCCGCTGGCTCAACTGGTTTCACGGGGTCCCTGAACTACAACAAGACCGAGTTTGATAGTGACCCGACATTGGTTTTCAACACGGAAGACACGTTTGACTTTGAAAATGGCACGCCAGAATTCCGGGGCGTTTTCACAGTCGATCACGAGTTTCCAGGTGGTTTCAACCTGCTTGCACGGGCCAACTACTATGGTTCATATGAAAATGGGGACACCAATCTGAATGTGATCCAGGAATTTGATCCGGTCGTTCAGTTCGATCTGGAAGCTTCTTACCAGTTTGAAGACGGTTTCTCAGTTGCCATTGGTGCTCGCAACATCACCGATGAGTACCCGGATAAAGCAGACCCATCAGTTGGCGACTCCTGCTGTGGTCGTGTCTATCGCTCAGATTCAATCGTCGATTGGCAGGGGGGGTATTACTACCTGAAAGCATCGGCAAACTTCTAATGAATGAAGCCTTTCAGGGCGCTGCTTTCAGGCGTGCTGAAACCTAAAAGCCGAGCAAGGAGGCGTTGGAAACACGCCTCCTTGCTACGGCATTTCGGATTGAATTCCCACCAAGGTGGACGCTGTGTGATGGCGTCTCGATTGCGAGCAAAATCATGGAAATAGCTCAGCTGGTTCAGCTCATTGCAGTGCTGATGGTAGCGGGTTTGGCAGCGGGTTTCGCTGCTGGTTTGTTTGGTATTGGCGGAGGGTTCGTCGTCGTTCCCGCGCTTCTTGCCGTATTTACGGCCTTCAATGTCGACCCAAGCGTCGTGACACATGTTGCGATCGGTACTTCACTGGCAACCATCATCGTCACTTCGGCGCGATCCATTCATGCGCATAACAAGCGAGGTGCTGTTGATTTCCAGGTCATTCGGGACTGGACGCCCTGGCTGGTCATCGGGGCCGCATTGGGCATTGTGCTGGCACTCTTTGTCGATGGGCGCTCTTTGAAATGGATTTTTTCCATCGGCGTGTTTCTGATGGGGATCTATTTTCTTCTGCCAAGATTGCGTCCTGAAAAGCCGGTTGCGACCGAAATGCCGAAAGGTGTCGCACTGGCAGTCATTGCCAGCTTCCTCGGTGCATTTTCCGCGCTCCTTGGCATTGGCGGAGGCACGATCGCGGTTCTTGTCATGACCTTGTGTGGGCGTCCCATACATCAAGCCGTGGCGACTGCTGCCGGATTTGGTGTGGTCATCGCAATTCCCGGTGCCATCGGGTTTGCCCTGATCGGATTGTTCGCCAATCACGGGCCTTTGCCGGTGGGGTCTTTCGGCTATGTCAACTATGTCGCCCTGGCGGCCATCACGACCATGTCGTTCATCACCGCGCCTTTGGGCGCAAAAGCAGCGCACAGCATGAATGGACCGATCCTGAAACGCGTCTTTGGCGTCTATCTGATCGTTACATCCGCGCTGGTTGTGCACAACACTTTCGCAGCTCAGGAGAATGTCGCCACAGAGCACGGACTCGTTGTGGCGAATGAACGAGCAATCAAGAACAACTGACACTAACGTAACCTATGAGGAGGATTCTCCATTGGCTTTTGATTTTTCAAGACGCTCTTTGCTTTCATTCGGCGCGGGAGCCACGATCGCTGGACTGGGCGGTTGCGCGACCGCTGCACAAACCACGGAAGCAAGCGCTGCAGAGGCAGTCGGTGCGTTTCCCGCACATAAGGCATCTGATGGGAGCGAGTTGCTCGGTCCGGAATCTGGCGTCGCATTGCTGTCGAGAAACGAAAACCCATATGGCCCGGCAAAATCGGCCAAGAAGGGTATCGCCTATGCCGCAGAAAAAGGGGCTTACTATCCCGGTGTCGCTTATGAAGAGCTCGCCAAGCTGATTGCAGAGCGTCACGGCGTTACGCCCGATATGATTGCAATCACGACAGGTTCTGGCGAGGCGCTTTGCGCGATTGCCTTGATGTATGGACCGAAGGGGCCGATTGTGGCACCGCGTCTGTTCTGGGACACTACGGCTCTTTACGCTCAGAATCTGGGTATGGCCACGATCAGTCGGGTTGCACTCACTCCGGATATGGGCGTTGACCTTGCTGCAATTGAAGCGGCTGTCACGCCGCAAACAGGCCTGGTGCAGCTTTGTAATCCCAACAATCCCACGGGAATGCTGTCAGACCCGGCAGCTATCAAGGCTGCAGTCACCCGCATGTCCAAGAAAACAACGGTGCTTGTGGATGAAGCCTATATGGAACTGGCGGATGACCCGGATGCGAACACGTGTATCGGGCTGGTGAAGGATGGGCATGATGTCATCGTTTCGCGCACATTCTCCAAGATCTATGGGATGGCCGGGATTCGCGTCGGTTACACGATTGCGGCTCCGGAAACCTCGGCAAAGATCCGGTCCACGGCGATGTCATGGATTGCTGGAACCGGCCTGTCGGGAGCGATCTCCTGCTACAATGACATGGCGTTCGTTGATTATTCAAAATCGAAGGTCAAGGAAGCGCGCGACATGATCACAACCACGCTTGATGCTCTGGATATGACCTATCTGCCTTCCAGCACGAATTTCGTCTACTTCAAATCCGGCAAACCAGCCAATGACATTCAAAAGGCCCTGGCGGAAAAGCAGATCATGATCCGCGGTCAGTATATGGATTATGTGGATTGGTCACGGGTATCCATGGGCAAGATCGCTGATGTGGAACGCTTCTGCAAAGCGCTGCCGACGGTCGTCTGATCCGGATGTGAAACCACCAGGGTGTCAGGCAACTGGACCCTGAAAACCCATCCAGAATAAAAAAGGCAACCCTTGAGCTGACTGTTCGGGGGCTGCCTTTTTTGTTGGGCAAACTGCTTCTGAATGACGGGGCTTGAGGCGCGGTGCCATGACAGTGCATCATGCAGTCTCGAATCCAGCAATCAGAATCGCGGACATCATGCCTGACATCAATATAAAACGTATCGAAGACGACATCATGGCTGTCGCAAAGTTCGGTGGCGAAGGAAGTGACAAGGGCGTTTTTCGACAAGGTTTTACCAAGGCGGATATGGATGCGCGCCATTGGTTGAAAGAGCAGTTTGAGGCCAACAATCTGGCCACCCGCATTGATGGTGCCGGCAATGTCATTGGTCGTTACGGTCCGCAGACCGGGCCAGCGGTGATCATAGCCTCTCATCTTGATTCTGTGCCCGCTGGAGGCATTTTTGACGGCGTGTTGGGGGTTGTTGCCGGGTTGGAATGCCTGCGTGTGGTGGCCGAAAACGATATCCAACTTGATTATGCCGTTGAAGTGATCGCGACCAGTGAGGAAGAGGGCCGTTTTGGCGGCATGCTGGGGGCTCAGGCCCTGACCGGCGATTTGACACTTGAATGGTTGGAGCAGGCGAAAGACGCAGACGGGGTCTATCTCAAGGATGCCATGCAGGCGTGTGGGTTTGATTATCGCGATGCCATGCATGCCCATAGGCGCCCTGAAGAGATCAAGGCATTTCTGGAGCTCCACATTGAACAGGGGCCAGTTCTGGACATGACAAAGATCCCTATCGGGATTGTCTCGGGGATTTCAGGTGTCTTCAAATGGAAGGTCAAGCTGATCGGCAAGGCTGGTCATGCCGGGACAGCGCCAATGGATATGCGCTCGGACGCGTTTACGGGCCTGGTTGAGTTTGCTCACGAAATCCCGCGTATCATCGACGAGGAGGGAACTGATACGTCCCGAATCACGATCGGTTTTGTTGAGTTGAAACCGGGATTTCCTCACACGGTTCCGGGAGCCGTGGATTTTACCATTGTGGGGCGGGATCTGGATGGAGAAAAGATGCGCGACCTGGCCAATGCCTGTCAGCGCGTCCTGTCGACAATCGCACGCAGAAACAAGCTCAAATTTGAATATGAAGAGATGAGCTGGCTGACGCCCTGTTATTGCAGCCAGAACATCATTGAGGTCATCGAGAAACACACCCGCAAGCGCGAATATGCATTCATGCATATGCCTTCAGGTGCTGGTCACGATGTGCAGTTTTTTACCCAGATTACCAATGCGGGATTGATCTTTGTTCCAAGCCTGAAGGGGATCAGTCATGCACCGGATGAGTGGACGCACTGGTCAGATATTGAACGAGGCGGAAACCTGCTGCTTGATTGCATGATTGATCTCGCGACAGATTGAGGCAATTGCAAACGGCCTGCTGCGGCGTGATTTTGAAAACGTACAAATAAAAAGCGCGACAATCTGAAATAGATCATCGCGCTTTTTCTTGTTTCTGCCAGCTCGTCTTACCCCGTTCGGGAAAGCGGCTTCAGCTGTTTTCCGACTAGCGGCTACGAACGCGAACGTCGATCCGACGGTTCTGTGCGCGGCCTTCTTCTGTGTCATTGGAGGCAACGGGGTGTTCTGGGCCATAGCCTTCGGTGAACAGGCGGTCTTCGCCAACGCCCATCGCGACCAGTGCAGCTTTGACGGCGTCTGCGCGTGCCTGTGACAGCGCCATATTGCCTTCCAGCTCACCCGTATTGTCGGTGTAGCCGCCCAGTTTCAGGGTAATGTCCGGATATGCATCCATGATCACCTTGATGTTGTCGAGCTGTGGCTGGGAGTAACCCATGTCCAGATCCGAAGAGCCCGTGTTGAACGTCAGCCGGTCAAACGTATACCAGCATTCAGCGTCCGTGCAGGGTTCCTTGTCGGAGTTGATGAAAGCGACCAGTTTGGATTCCACACCATCAGCAGCCCCGGAGAGGGACACGTCACCGACTTCAATCGAGATGTCTTGTGCTGTGGCAACATCTGCAACATCTTCCGCAGGGGCGTCTGTCGCTGTTGTGTCCAGGGATGCGTGATCTTCGCTGGTGTCGGCTGTTGCATCTGCATGATCCGTGGCAGCAGCATCTGTTGCGTGGTCATCGCCATGAGCATCCGCATCGCCTTCGGCTGCCTCGTCAGCAGGTGGAATAAAGGCTTCAGCTGGCAAAGGTTCAGGTAGTGGTGCCGGGTTCGCAGACAATGTGTGCAGGTATGCAATCACATTCATGCGGTCGTCTTCCTTGCGGAGACCGGCATAGTTCATCGCATTGCCAGGAATGAAGGCCTTGGGGTCTGCCAGATAGGTATCCAGATCCGCATAATTCCATTTGCCGCCAGCACCCGCCATGGCTTCCGAATAGGAAAAGCCGCTGACACCACCCTTATCGCGCATCACCACATCGTAAAGGTTGGGACCTTGTTTGGTCGCGCCGCCTTGTTCGAATGTGTGACAGCTGGTGCAAGCGCCAACCTTTTTCTCACCCTTGGCAACGTCAGCATTAGCCAACAGCACACCATAATCCGTGGGTGGTTCCCAGACGGGGCCCGTATCCACATCGCTGCTGTGAGAGGTGACTTCTACAAAGTAACCTGGCTTTTCTGGTTTTTCGGTCTTGAACAAAGCCCCACCAACGGTGTTGAGGCCAAGCAGTACAAGTCCTGTTGCCAGTACTGTTCCTGCGATTTTGTTGCCGAACAAGTCGCTCATTAAACGCCCTGCCTTCTGAATCAGTCATAAATCTTGTGCGCGGGCCTTGTGGCACGCTATGCCGTGAACTGCAACATAACGCCATTGGCATTCTACGGCGCGCTTTAGATTAGCGGCGAACCGTCGCAGGTCAGACCGGTGTTTGGAATAATATGAAAGGTCGCAGATGACTGGCAAGATCGCATATCAGGGTGAACCGGGAGCAAATTCCCATATCGCTTGTCGCAAGGCACGTCCGAACCACGAACCAATGCCTTGCCGGACATTCGAGGATGTTTTTGCAGTGGTTTCGTCTGGCGAGGCAGAGCTTGCCATGATCCCGGTCGAGAATTCCATTGCGGGCAGGGTCGCGGATATTCACCAGCTGATTCCGGAATCACGATTACGCATGCAGGCAGAACACTTCCAGCCGATTCGGTTTCAATTGATGGCGCGTCCCGGTGCGTCGCTGGAAAATATCAAGGAGGCTCATTCTCATATCATGGCGCTCGGGCAATGCAGATCATTCCTGCATAGCCATAATATAGAACGCGTGACCACTGCAGACACTGCTGGTGCGGCTCGGGAAGTGTCTGAATCCGGCCGTGATGATATTGCTGCAATTGCGCCAGCACTGGCTGCTGAGGTCTATAATCTCGACATTCTGGCAGAGAATATCGAAGATCATGCACACAATACCACGCGCTTTGTCGTTATGGGACTCGACATGCCCAATGTGGAACGAGAGTCCGAAGAGGAGCACTTCGTAACCGCTTTCCTGTTTCGTGTCAGGAACGTGCCCGCAGCATTATACAAGGCCATGGGTGGGTTTGCGACCAATGGCGTGAACATGACCAAGCTGGAAAGCTATATGGTTGAGGGGTCTTTCACGGCCACGCAGTTCTATGCCGAAGTGGACGGTCACCCGGATGACCGTAATCTCCAGTTAGCGCTGGAGGAACTTGGTTTCTTTTCATCACGCGTGGACGTGTTGGGCGTGTTCAGGGCGCACCCTTACAGACAGACTGGTGTCCATGACGACTGAACGGAGAGCTTGCAGATTGCCAGGTCGGCGAAATGCAGGTTCCCATCATTAACCCTGACCTCATTAGCTGTTTGGAAAATTTCATGAAATTTGGCCCCTGATTTGCTCCTACCCACCGGGTGCGGGTCGTTCAGACCATGCGTGATGGGCAAGAAGACAAGCGGGGATTTCATGAGAATTCAATTGGCTGCCATGCTGGTGGCGGTTTTGATGTGCGGCATTCGGCCAGCACATGCTGACGATATGGTGGTCGACACCACGAGTTTTCACATCGGTTTGGCCAGCACTGGCGTTGGTTATGAGGTCAATGATTCAGGTGAGATCCTGAGTCTCAACAGCGCCGTGCTGCGTGGTGGGTATGATTTTAACAGGTATTTCGGTGTTGAAGTCGAAGCAGGATTGGGAACAGGCGACAACGACATCATGATTGATGGTGTGGCCTATGAAGCAAAGATCAAAAACATGTATGGCGCATTTGCTGTCGCAAAATGGCCGGTACATCGCAATATCGAACTGTTCGCACGGGCCGGATATACACAATTGGCCCTGGATGGTGAGTATAGTGTCGATTACTATACGGGCTTCGATATGGTTACACTTTCCAGATCTGTGTCCTATGATTATGCGGGTCCCTCTGGCGGCATAGGTATACAGGGGTTCTTCGGTGCCAATCACGGTCTTCGTGGAGATATTGGTGTGCTGGATCTTGGGTCTGAGAATATTGACGGGGTAGCGGCTGTCTTTTCGCTCTCATATGCCTTTCGGATGTAAGGCGGGGCGAACACACTCCATTCACGAAAGCTTGGATAGCGTGTGAGCAGGACATAGAGCATGCTGCAGACCAAGATGGCATTAGGCCTTTGGGAGATGCAGCATGAGCACGCAAGGATCAGGAAGACACCCCCGTCAGTTTTACGGCCTCCTGGCGGTAATCGCGCTGGTATGGAGCGCACCGATGGCGGTCGCGGAAAAAGCACCTGTTTACACGGGGTTGTTTTCTGATGTGGCCGTGGGTGGCTATGATCCCGTGAGCTATTTTTCCGGAATGCCCCAACAAGGCAGTGATCAATTCTCGATGGAATATCAGGGTGCTGAATTCAGGTTTGCCTCACAGGAAAACCTGGATGCCTTCAAGTTGGACCCCACTGCCTATGCTCCACAATATGGCGGATATTGTGCGTGGGCGGCAGCACAGGGCAATACCGCCAAGGGTGATCCGCGCTATTGGAAAATTGTGGATGGCAAACTCTATCTGAACTATAATGCCAAGGTTCAAAAAGATTGGGAGAAGAATATTCCCCTGTTCATTGAAAAGGCAGATGCCAACTGGCCGGATATACTCGGCAAATAGTCAGGATTGGTGAGGTTGTATCCATCCATTTTGTCGCTCCACACCGCGCTGATTTTTCGATGTCAGGTGCCTGTGCTTTTAAAACAACGTTAGGTTGTTCCTCATATTTTTAGACGGCGCGAACCTTCGCTCGCGTCATTCGGTCGTCGTGATGCGGACCGGGTATTTGATCCATTGGGGAAAATCTTCATATGAAATATTTTATTGGCGTCGCACTGGCTGCAGTGGGTGTTCAATCAGTGACACCTGTTTTGGCTCAAGAAACGGGTACGTCGCATTTTCATGCGGGTATTGGTAGCACCGGCATCGGTTATGAAGTCGGAAATTCCGATGAAATCATTGCATTGAGCACGCTGACAGTACGCGGCGGATATGATTTCAACCGCTTCATTGGCCTGGAAGGCGAAGCGAGTGTCGGGCTCAATGATGACGAAGTCATCGTTTACGGCAATGTCTATGGTGCCAAAGTGGAGAGCCAGTTCGGTGCATATGCCATGGGCAAGATCCCGGTACACCGCAATGTCGATCTGTTTGCGCGCGCTGGTTATGCAAATCTGTCACTCGAAGAAAGTCGTGGCTACTATTACAATACCACTGTTTCAGACAGTTACTCCGGGGTAGCTGGAAGTCTGGGTGTGCAAGCCTTTTTCGGTGGTCATCATGGATTTCGGGTTGAAGTTGGCGCGATGGATCTCGGTGACAAGAATGGTTTCGACAAGGGGAATGTTGCGACTTTTTCCCTTGGATATGCCTTCCGCAACTAGGTCGGTGTCCGAGCCTTAACTGGCAAGGAACCGATAAATCGATTTGCAGAAGAACAGTATTTCAGCCTTCCTTAGCTGCGCTGTGCCCATTCTTTCAAGATGTGGTGGGCGACGGCCAGTGGAGGCGGGCTGAAAATCTCTTGGTGCTTGCCTGCGAGAATGTCCCGGATTTCCTCACGGGAGAACCAGCGTGCCTGTTCAATTTCGGTCTCATCGACAGTGATGGCGTCGTCATCGGTCTCGAGGATCAGACCGATCATCAGATTGGAAGGGAAGGGCCAAGGCTAGCAGAACAGGTATTCGCATTTTCCGTTCCATTTGATCCCGGCCTCTTCGAACAGTTCGCGGGCGGCCCCCTGTTCCATCGTTTCGCCGGGTTCGATGAAACCAGCCAGACACGACCAGAAACCAGGTGCCCAACTGGCCTGTCGGCCCATCAGGCATTTGTCGCCTTTCACAGCCAGCATGATGGCAACCGGGTCTACCCGAGGAAAATGTTCTGCATTGCATGCCGGGCATTCCCGCTTCCAGCCAGCCTCAGCAATGCGTGTTCTGACCCCGCAATTGGCACAAAATCCGTGACGGTCTCGCCACGAGAATATTGATCTGGCCGTGGCAGTCATGCTCGCTTCAATGGGAGACATGAACGAGGCCGCAGCCCGTGCATCTTCAAACGCACCATCTTTGATGGCATCCAGTGGCAATGAGTCCGGAACATCGACGGCGAACATGGGTTCACCGGCTGAATTGAGACCGAGGAACAACTGATCTTCTTCGCTGACCAGATCCAATATCTGCGCGCCAATCCAATAGAGAGTTCTTTCACCGGCTGGCAGTGGTTCTCCTGGTTCGAAAGAGCGATCGCTTCTTGCGCCAGAAACAAAGGGGGCACCGTCCTTCATCAACATGACCAGCGTCTCTGGAGCGCGGCGAGCTGATTTCAGATAGTCCTTGTCCTTGCGCAAATGGCCTGCGCGATCAAAGGATGCGCTGCTGAAGGGGATATCCTGGACTGGCATTGGTGCGCTCCTTAACTCTCATTGTGAGCCAGCCTCCAGCCGGTCTCAGACCGTAACTGGCGTCTGATTGGCATTTGGTCAAATGAGAAAGGGAGAAAATCCACCTCTTGCCTTTCCCGCGGAGCGTTGCGATATACGGCACAGGAACTGGCGGCGGACGAACCGCTCGCCAACCCGGTCAGGTCCGGAAGGAAGCAGCCGCAACGAGATTCGTTCGGGTCGTCGTCAGTTCCGCCTCAATCCCACAATCAGATTTCTTCGACATGTGATTTGAAGGCGCGTACCGAGCGCAGGAAGTGCATCACGCCATAGATGACGAAGGCAAAGGCACCCAGGATCACCCAACCGATACTTGCGAAGGTGACGATTTCCATGAGGTCGCTTGGAACTCTCCCGCGTTCAAGTACATAGACGCCCAATATCGACAGGACGACAAGATAGAGCGCAAGTGAGCTGGCCAGATAATATCTGGCCGCGCGTCCGAGGCGCAGCCCTCTCATGAAATAGCGGACGGGGAATACAAATGCCCCCCAGGCCGCTATTCCGCAAACGACATAAAACGCGATGCCGATCATGTCCTCGAAATCAATTCGGCGTCCACCCATCATCTGTTTGAAAACGAAGATCAGGATCAGGAAAATCGGCAGATCAATCCATTTCAGCGGCAGGAAATTTCTGCGCTTCTTTGATGATTGTGACTGTTTTTGAGAATTGGTGGAGGCTGGCTTTTTGCGTGTCACAGTCTTTGTGACAGTTTTCGTGACCGCAGCTGGGCTGCTGTCTGATCCGGCAACAGTCTGCATCGGTGCCGGTACAATCGGAGCCTTGCCGGTCATGCCCAGCAGCTTGTCTGCCAGTTCATTGATCTTGTTTTCCGGGTTGGGATAGATCTGCACCCAGTTGCGCGACGCCAGTTCGTATAAAAAATGGCCCTTGGGCTTGGTGTCTTCCACAAGGACCGGGATCACGTCCTTGTCCATGTCGTCGGCCAGTGCCAGTTCCTTCTTGAGCTGCTTGGAGTTGTTGCATTCTTCAGAGAAAAGGATGACCAGCGTGTGCGCTTCCATCAGGTTTTCGACTATGGCATCGCGCCAGTCTACTCCGGCAGCAATCTTGTCGTCCCACCAGACTGTCGCTCCGCGGCTTTCCAATGCTTCCACAAGTTGTTTGGCCAGCGCCTGATCTGCGCGGCGATAGCTCAGGAAAAAATCATACGCCATGTGTCCGCCCTGTTTTCTCACCCTGTCGACCTTGTAACCCGTTTTTGCTGACTGGGTCGAGCTTTGTAAAAGCAGCCATGGTCGAGGTGCTTTGAGAACAGTCTTGTTGAATAACGGTGTTCAGCGCTGTTCTCGCGGACACAGTGGCGCTAAAGTCCCGCCATGACCGACTCAAGCGATACTCTGCCGGATGAAGGACTGGACCCGAATACCGGCTCCATGTTCTCTGATAATGCACCCGCAACGAATGGTGCCTATCAGGTGCTTGCGCGCAAATACCGTCCCTCGCGCTTTGAGGATATGGTCGGCCAGGAAGCCATGGTCCGCACGCTGACCAACGCGTTCAAGACGGGCCGTATTGTCCATGCCTTCATGCTGACAGGCGTACGCGGTGTGGGTAAGACCACGACTGCAAGGCTTCTGGCGCGGGCTCTGAATTATCAATCTGATGATCATGATGGTCCATCCATCAAGCTGGACCCGCCAGGTCGCCACTGCCAGGCGATCATGGAAAGCCGCCACCCCGATATTCTCGAACTGGATGCGGCGAGCCGTACCGGTGTGGCCGATATGCGGGAGCTTCTGGACGGTGTGCGCTATGCGCCGGTGGATGCGCGCTACAAGGTCTACATCATCGATGAGGTGCACATGCTCTCCACGGCGGCGTTCAATGCGCTGCTGAAGACGCTGGAAGAACCGCCAGAGCATGTGAAGTTCATCTTTGCGACCACTGAGATCAGAAAAGTGCCGGTTACAGTCCTGTCGCGATGTCAGCGCTTCAATCTCCAGAGGCTGACAGCGGATGCACTGGCCAGCCATCTGGGTAATATCTGCAAGACTGAAGGCGCAAAGGTCGCTGCTGATGGTCTGGCACTGATTGCGCGGGCAGCTGAAGGTTCTGCGCGTGATGCCTTGTCGATCCTCGATCAGGCGATCGTGCAGGCAGAGGCCGATGAAGTCACGGCGGAAGACATACGGGACATGCTTGGTCTGGCTGACCGCACCCGCATATTCGATCTTCTGGATGCGGCGTTGGAAGGCCGACACAAGGACGCATTGAAGGAAACCACTGCCCAGCTACAAGCTGGCGCTGAAGCGCAGGTTCTGATCAAGGACCTGCTGGATGCCGTGGCCGAACTGGCCCGTGCGCAGGCACTTGGTGATGAATACAGCTTTGCCGGTCCGGCAGACTGGGCAGAACGCACGAAGTCCCTGGCAGGAAAGGCCAGTCCAGCGCAGGCGTCTCGCTATTGGAAAGTGTTGTTGCAGGGCTTTGAGGATTGCGCGCGTGCACCGGATCCTTCCGTCGCTGCGGAAATGGTTGTTCTGCGACTGGCTGCAGCGGCAAGCCTGCCATCACCCGAGGAAGCTGCGCGGATTCTGGCGGGTGGCGGGGATGGACCGGCACCTGGTGGCTCTGGCGGAGGACAGCCCTCCAAACCACCAGCCCAGGGCAACGGTCCGTCAACAGGGAGCAATGGTGGCGGTGGTTCCGGCACACGTGCATCTCGCGGGGGCGGTGCAGCCGTAGCCATGTTGCAACCCGCGCCAGAAGATGCGCCAGGCCCCGTCTTGCGTTCGCTTGGTGAAATCTGCGCAGCCATGCAGACTGACAAGCAGGTCAATCTCTTGTTCGATGTCGAACATTACACACGACCGGCAGAAATCGCCTATGGCCGTTTCACCTATACGCCCCTGCCAGAACTGAGCGCAGATTTTCCTATGCGCATGAAAAATTGGTTGGAAGAGACAACGGGCGTTGAATGGAAGGTCGACGAGGCCCATTCTGACAAGAAGACGCTTGCCGAACTGCGTGAGGATGAGGAAGTTGCACGCATTGCGGAGATCAAGACGATTCCGGAAGTCGCAGAAGCATTGGCGGCTTTTCCGCAAGCGCGGATCGTGAAGGTCGAGCGACTGGATGATGATGGGCAGGGCGGGGTGATCCGCGTCGATTTCAGCCGTCGCCGTAATTACGACGCTTATGATGCGTCAGATGAAGATGATTTGGGGCCGGTTGACGAGGTTTTCGATCCGGCCGCCTATGAGAACGTAGATTGTGATGATGCTCCCGTCGACGATCCCTGGGGAGCGGACGACTGGGACCAGGAGGATTGATACCCGATGAACATCCAGGACATCATGCGCCAGGCTCAGGAGATGCAGGGCAAGCTGGCAGAAGCGCAGGAATTGCTCGGTGATCTGCAAGTTGAAGGTGCCGCTGGCGGCGGCATGGTCAAGGTGACTCTCAAGGGCAAGGGCGACCTTGCCGGACTGACCATCGATCCATCCCTTGTTCAACCAGGTGACGGTGAGATTATCGAGGATCTGGTAAAAGCGGCGCATGCCGATGCCCGCCGCAAGCTGGAAAAAGCGCATGAAGACGCCATGAAGGATGCCACATCCGGTTTGGGCGTGTTGCCCGGTTTCAAGATGCCATTCTGAGAATTGGAGCTGATACGTGGAGCTGACTGAACTCAAGGAAAGCGATTTCAAGGATAGCGAAAAGCCGCTCGTGCCGCTTTGGCTTGATATTATCCTTTTCTGCCTGCTGTGCATTATTGTTGCTGGTGCTGTTGTTCTGGCGCTGGTCAAGGCCAGCGTGACGCTTGGTTTTGTCGTTTTGTGGGGCGGGGCGCTATTGCTTGCGGCCTTGCGGTTCGGCTTCAAGCGCGCTCGCGCAGCCTGGAGCTAGCCATGTCAGGACGTTCGGCGGGGCCGGAGATCCTGCGTCTCATCGAATTGATGTCAAAACTTCCCGGCATGGGACCACGTTCAGCGCGGCGTGCGGCGCTGCAGCTGTTGTCCAAACCCGAACGCCTGCTTGCACCGCTTGCCATGGCGATGAGTGACGCGGCTGAAACGGTCTCTGCCTGTGTCAATTGCGGAAATCTCGACTCCATCAACCCTTGTGCCATATGTGCCGCATCGGGCAGGGATCAGTCCTTGATATGTGTGGTCGAAGGCGTTTCCGATCTTTGGGCGCTGGAGCGCTCAGGTGAGTTTCGCGGGCTTTATCATGTGTTGGGTGGGCGATTGTCAGCGCTGGATGGGATCAGTCCAGACGACCTCAATATCGACCGGTTGATCACGCGAGTTGAGGGCGGGACGGTGAACGAGGTCATTCTGGCATTGAATGCGACTGTGGATGGGCAGGTGACGGCTCATTATGTGGCTGATCGGCTTGAGAACTTTTCCGTGAAGGTCACACGACTTGCGCATGGCGTTCCTGTTGGCGGCGAACTGGGCGCTCTGGATGATGGCACGCTGGCCGCCGCGTTGAGCTCACGGCGTTAGTCGGCTTGCATGAACAGGCTGGTTCCTGGCCGGACCTATTCCACTTTGTCCAATCGAAAAATTGCGCCATCCGGATTGTCTATCGACACATAGATCTCGCCATCAGGTCCAGTGATGATCATGCGGTAGCGCTCATCACCTTCAATCAGGATGTTTTCTCCCGCGACCTTTCCGTCTTCAAGGTCCACTTGGCGGATCTGCATTCCGGCCAGTGCCGAGACGATCAGATCGCCCTTTAGCTCCGCATGCTTGTCGCCGGTATAAAATGTCATGCCCGCCGGTGCGATACTGGGTACCCATTTGACAATGGGTTGTTCCATGCCCTCGTGATGGGTTTCATTGGAAACCATCGTGCCGTCATAATTCACGCCATAGGAAATGACGGGCCATCCGTAATTATTGGCAGGTTTGATGATGTTGATTTCATCGCCACCCTTGGGCCCGTGTTCATGTGCGTAGACCACATCATTGGCACGATCAAATGCCAGGCCTTGCACATTGCGATGTCCATAGGACCAGATTTCCGGGCGCGCCTGCTCGATTCCGACAAAGGGGTTATCTGGCGGCACTGATCCATCTGTATTGATCCGCACGATCGTTCCCAGATGATTGGTCAGCTTCTGCGCATCATCGCGATAGCTGAAACCGTCGCCAAGTGTCAGCAATAATGTGCCGTCATCCATAAAGCCCAATCGACCGCCAAAATGCGCGCCGCCTGATTTCTTGAACTCACCGACAAAGATATCCGTAACGTCTTCCAGTGTGGTGCGGTCGGTTGATAGCCGGGCGCGCGCTATGGCGGTGGAGTTGGCCTCTCGCGTCCCCTTTGAGTAGGAGAGGTAGATCAAACGATTGGCTTCAAAATCCGGATCAAGAGCAATATCCAGCAACCCTCCCTGGCGTTCTGCAAGAACGTCTGGCGTGTTTTCGATTGGTGTTGGCACCAATTGCCAGTCATCGATCAGATGCAGATCACCCTCGCGCTCTGTCACCAGCAGGTCACCATCCGGCAGGAATGCCGCGCCCCAGACAATATCGAGCCCTTCAACCATCGGTGTGAGCTCATAGCCGCGCGCCACATCTGTCTGATTGCTCGGTGAAGCGCTGTCGGCCTGGGAGCAGGCGGTTAGGGCCAGAGCCGTTGAACACAGGCACATTGCAGCACGTTTCATAGGACAGTCTCCAAAGATTGGCATTCTACATGGATAGTTAGTCGCTTCGTCCCCATTCGCCAGCCATCATTTGTGGAAGCTACCGACTCCTGCTCTCTTGGTCGACAATTACAGCTTGCGGTCCACATTTGAACTGGTTATGTTCCCCTCATGATCTCATTTGGCTCAGGCGCTGACGCGCTCACCTTCGATAGTATTCACATCATCCTGTTTCTTCTGCTGGTTGTTCTGACGGCAGTTGTGATGTGGATGCGTCAGACATTCAACGCGCGCCATTCCGGCCAGGTCATCATGCAGGAAGCGGAAACCGCCACGCTGCGAGGTCGTCTGGAAGGCGAACTGGAATCGGCAAATCGCCGTGCTGATGAGGATGCCCGGCGGTTTGCTGCAAAGCAGGCCGAATGGAACGAAGAACGAGGGCGGCTTGAAGCCCAGCGTGTAGAAGAACGCACGCGGCTGGAGGCGCAGTGGAAAGAAGACCGGGCTACGTTGTCAAATCGCGTCGAGGAACTTTCAAAGCGCGCCGAAACGGCTGAAAACAGATTGGCGGCCTATGAAGCCCAATCGGAAGAGCGCGCCAAGGCAGTGGAAGCGGAGCGTCAATCGCTTCGTGCAATGGCTGAAGATGTCCAGAAGCGCTTCCAGCATCTCGCCGATGAAGCACTGCGCAAATCGCAAAACCAGTTCATCGAGATGGCTGATCAGCACCTCAAAAAGCACAAGGAAGGTGCTGAAGGTGAGCTGAAGAAACTGATGCAGCCCATTCAGGAGAGCTTTGGTCATTTTCACGAGAAGGTGGAATCCATTCAGAAGATCACGGCTGAAGAACGCAGTTCCATGAAAGAACAGATGCGCAATCTCATGGAGAATGTGACAGCGACGCAGAAGACAACATCTGATCTGGCAAATGCTCTTCGCGCCCCGAAAGGTGGTGGACGCTGGGGTGAGGAAACACTTCGAAACGTGTTGGAAATGGCCGGGCTTTCGCCATTCTGTGATTTCACCGAGCAAACTCACACAGCCAATGAGAATGGTGCGATCCGTCCGGATGTGACCGTCAGCATGCCTGGTGGTCGCCAGCTTGTCATCGACTCGAAGGTTTCAGTGGATTCCTATCTGTCAGCCACGGAAACCGAGGAAGTATCCGAACGCCAGACCCATCTGACCGCTCATGCGCGCAATATTCGCAAGCATATCGAGACGCTCGGCAAGAAGAGCTATTGGGACAAATTGCAGGACACCGTGGATTTTGTTGCGATGTTCATTCCCGGCGAAAATTTCTATGCGGCTGCACTGGAAGAAGACCGGTCCTTGTTCGATTTCGCCGCCAAGAACCGGGTGATCATCGTCACGCCATCAACGCTGATCGCGCTTGCCAAGGCCGTTGCATATGGCTGGCGCCAGGAAGAGGCCGCCAAGAATGCTCGCGAAGTCACCGATATGGCCCGCGAACTTTATTCGCGCCTGTCGGTATTTGGCGGCCATGTCGCGAAATTGGGCCGTAATATCTCGCAATCAGCCAATAGTTATAATGATCTGGTTGGCTCGCTTGAAGGCAAGGTGATGCCTCAGGCGCGCAAGTTCGAGGCAATGGGCTTCAACTCGGATGGCAAGGCATTGCCAAAACTGGAAGAAATCGAAGACCGCACACGTGAGCTCAAACAGGGACGAGACCTCCTGTTTTCGGAAATTGACAAGGCTGACGCAGAAAATACACCGCGTGACAAGCCAAGACGGCGTGCCTGATCTTGACCCGAAGGGCGTTGAAACCTAGCTAGTCTCTATGGCTATTCGACCAATCCTGACTGTACCCGACCCAATCCTGAAACAGGTTTCTAAACCTGTGGACAAGGTCGACGATCAATTGCGCGCTCTCATGGATGACATGCTGGAGACGATGTATGACGCACCGGGGATTGGTCTGGCTGCCGTCCAGATCGGAGAACCTGTGCGTGTGATCGTGATGGATCTGGCGCGTGAAGGTGAAGATCCCCAGCCGCGCTATTTCGTCAATCCGGAAATATTGGAGACGGTGGAAGACACCCAGCCCTATGAAGAAGGCTGTCTATCAGTTCCGGAAATCTACGAGACTGTAGAACGACCAGAGAGGGTCAGGCTCAGATATCTCGATTATGATGGTAAAGCTGTCGAGGAATGGGCCGAGGGGCTTTATGCCACATGCATCCAGCATGAAATGGATCATCTGGAAGGCGTGCTGTTCATTGATTATCTTTCGCGCCTGAAACGCACACGAGCGGTGGACAAGGTCAAGAAAGCCAGACGCCGTTCAAGTGAGACGGTCTGACGCGCTGAAGTCGCGCTGTATTTGAGGGCTGCTCCAGCATGTCTATGCGTATCATATTCATGGGCTCGCCAGAGTTCTCGGTCGGCTGTCTGAAATCCATCATGGAAGCCGGACATGAAATTGCTTGCGTCTATTCGCAACCACCACGACGGGCCGGACGTGGAAAAACACTGCGTCCAACACCTGTTCATGCATTTGCTGAAACTCAAGGTCTCGAAGTACGTACGCCGGTCAGTTTGAAATCAGCTGATGAACAAGCTGCTTTTGCAGCACTGAACGCCGATATCGCAGTGGTGGTTGCTTATGGCTTATTGCTTCCTCAAGCCATTCTGGATGCTCCACGCATGGGCTGCCTAAACATCCATGCATCCCTGCTGCCGCGTTGGCGCGGTGCTGCTCCTATTCAGCGTGCAATCATGGCCGGTGATACAGAAACGGGTGTCCAGGTGATGCAGATGGAAGCCGGACTGGATACAGGTCCTGTCATGATGACAGCGCGCACGGATATCGAACCCGAGGATACAGCTGGTGAATTGCATGATCGCCTGGCCGCATTGGGTGCCGAGCTCATCGTGAAGGCTCTTGCGGCCGTTGAAGATGGTAAGGCAGTTTTCACGCAGCAGTCCGAGGATGGGCAGACCTATGCAAGCAAGCTCACCAATGAGGAGACACGCATAGATTGGTCACAATCCGCCAAGCATGTCTGTCATCAGATCAATGGTCTGTCGCCAGTACCGGGTGCCTGGTTCGAGCTGGACACGCCCAAAGGGCCAATGCGAATCAAGGCACTCGGCGCAAGGATTGGCCGCAATGACAGCTCAGCAAGTCAGCCGGGTGAAACATTGGATGATCAACTATTGGTCGCGTGTGGAGATGGAGCCGTCAGATTGACGCGATTGCAGAAGGCAGGAAAGGGGCCAGTTGATGCGCAGACCTTTCTGCGCGGATTGGACGTGCCCGTCGGAACACAATTGTCGGCCCTGTCATGAAGCGCTTCAAACTGACGATCGAATATGAGGGAACCCCATTCAAGGGCTGGCAAAGACAACCTGACTTCATGTCCGTACAGCAGGTCATCGAGGATGCTGCGTTTGGCGTTGAAGGTGAGCCGGTCACGGTGTTTGGCGCCGGAAGGACGGATGCTGGTGTACATGCATTGGGGCAAGTCGCTCATATTGATATGAGAAAGGACATCAGTGCGATCAAATTGCGAGACGCGCTGAACTATCACATCCGGCCGCACCCTGTCGCAGTTCTCCTTGCTGAAGAGGCGAGCCCGGAATTTCATGCCCGATTTTCCGCCACACAGCGTCATTACATCTACAGGCTGGTTGATCGACGCGCCGGGCTGACATTCGATCGTCAGAAAGCCTGGCGCGTTATTCAACCGATTGACGAGACAGCAATGCATGAAGGTGCGCAGCACCTGCTTGGCACGCATGATTTTTCGACATTTCGTGATGCACGATGCGAGGCGGACAGCCCGATCAAATCAATAAACTATATCCGAGTTGATCGAGACGGGCAGGAAGTCCGCGTGCAGGTTGGGGCTCGCAGTTTCCTTCATCGTCAGGTGAGGTCGATTGTCGGATCGCTGTTTGAAGTCGGGCGAGGTCGCAAGACACCTGACTGGATCAGGGAAATTCTGACAGCAGCTGACCGGAAGGCCTGCGGTCAGGTTGCGCCGCCGGATGGATTGTATCTGGCGCGTGTCGATTATGATGAAGATCTATCGAATGCACCTGCTGATCAGATTGCACTTGGATCGATTCAGCTGAAATAGGCACCGATCAGTCTGTGATAGATCCGTGTCAGCTGTTCGATTTCGGCCAGTGAAGTGAACTCATCCACCTTGTGCGCGGTGTCGTTCTTCAGGCCAAGTTCGGCTACCGGACAATAATCCTTGATGAAGCGGGCATCTGATGTACCTCCGCCCGTCGTCAGGGCGGGTGCGGCACCGGTCTCTGCAGTTACAGCCGAGATGAGGGCGTCTGTGAACCGGCAGGGCTTGGTGTAGAAAGACTCACCCGTCACTTTCAGATCCAACATTAGTTTGACGCCATCAGAGGAATGCCGGTCTGCTTTCTCCTGAAGCCATGTCTTGAGTTGATCGCCCGTGTGGTTGGTATTGAAGCGAATATTGAACTTCGCTGTTGCTTCAGCAGGGATGACATTGTGCGCGGGATTTGCGACGTCGACACTGGTAATTTCCAGATTGGTGGGTTGAAATCCTTCCGCACCTGAATCCATTGGGCCTTTGATATCACTGAGAAAATCGAGCAGAATGGGGACGGGGTTTGCGGATTTCTCCGGATAGGCAGCATGGCCTTGTTTGCCGATAGCCCGAACGACGCCGTTCAGCGAGCCGCGCCGTCCATTCTTCACCACATCGCCGAGCGTGTTTTCCGATGTTGGTTCACCCACAATGCAGGCATCCAGTGTTTCGCCGTCTGCAGTGATAGCCGGAAGAAGCTTCACGGTGCCGTTTATGGAAGGGCCTTCCTCGTCACCCGTGATCAGAAATGAGATCCGCCCAGGCGGCAGGCCATTGGTTTCCAGATAGGTGGAAACGGCTGATACGAAGGCCGCAATGGCGCATTTCATATCCACTGTGCCACGGCCAATCATGTCTCCGCCGCGGATCTCTGCTGCGAATGGATCAACTGACCATTTTGCTGCATCGCCGACAGGCACGACATCAGTGTGCCCTGCGAAACAAAGATTGGGGCCGCTATCGCCAATCACGGCGTAAAGATTGTCGACCTCTTCAAAGGGATAGCGCTTGGTACGAAAGCCAAGTTGCTTCAAGGCAGATTCCAGCACATCCAGCGCGCCTTCGTCCTGTGGAGTCACTGAGGCACAGCGAATGAGCGCCTGAGAAAGCGCAATGGGGTCGATCACGGTGTTGGATGCATCAATCATGTGCTGAGATATGCTGTATTGTGGTTCGCGGGCAAGAGGCGAGCTTATCCTTTTCATGCCCGTTTCAGCAGGACACAGAAGTGCTGTATGGGCATGGCGGCTTGCCATGGTGTTGTCGACGTAGTTTGCGGCCTAGAGCGAGATATCCTGCTCCAGACCGCTTGAGATGGCTTTACGCCCGCAGCAATTCGTTTACGCCCGTCTTTGAGCGGGTCTTGGCGTCGACTTGCTTGATGATCACGGCGCAGGCCAGTGATGGCCCACCATTCGCGTCAGGCAGGGATCCGGGGACAATGACCGAATAGGGCGGAACTTCGCCATACATGATTTCGCCGGTGTCGCGGTGAACGATCTTTGTGGACTGGCTAAGGAACACGCCCATGGCCAGTACGGACCCCTCGCGGACAATCACGCCTTCAGCGACTTCGGCACGGGCACCGATAAAGCAATTGTCTTCGATGATCACGGGCGAGGCCTGGAGTGGTTCCAGAACGCCGCCGATACCGGCACCGCCGGAAATGTGTACGTTCTTGCCGATCTGGGCACAGGACCCGACGGTTGCCCATGTGTCGACCATCGTTCCTTCGTCAACATAGGCACCAATATTGATGAAGGATGGCATCAGCACAGTGTCGCGGCCCACAAATGATCCACGGCGAACAATGGCACCAGGAACGGCGCGAAAACCGGCGTCGACAAAATCCTGTTCGGACCAACCCTCGAACTTGGAAGGTACCTTGTCAAACCAGTTGGCACCGCCGGGACCACCTGTGACCAATGCATTCGGGTTCAGGCGGAATGACAGAAGGACCGCTTTCTTGACCCACTCATTTACTGTCCAGCTCTTGTCGGCATTTGGCGATGCTGCACGCAATTCGCCCTTGTCAATCAGCTCCAGCGCTTCCGTGACTGCATCACGTGCCTCACCCTTGGTGGCGGTGGAAAACTCGGCGCGTGCTTCCCATGCGGAGTTAATGGCAGATTCAAGTGCGGCGTGGTCAGTCACGAGTGGCTCCCGTCAATATTTGGATGATTGTTGCGCGTCAGGACCTAACCCGCTTTTGTTGTGGGTGCAATCTTGCGCAGGAAATCAGGCAGGTCGTCTGTGACGTGATGAACATGAGGCGGCTGGGAATCATCGGATCCTGCGGGCCGTGCTGCTTCCGGCTCGTGGCTCCAATCCTTGTCTGAGGTGATCAGCACCGTCTTGAAACCCAGCGCATGTGCAGGCAGCAGATTGCGTGACAGATCCTCGAACATTGCGGCGCGATTGGGATCAATGCCCGTCATGGTCAGGAAATTCTCGAAGGCACCGGGTTTGTCCTTGGGAATGAAGTCAGAGCGCGCAATGCAGACCATATCCGTAAATATGTGATCTATGCCCATATATCGTGTGACTTTTTCGGCGTGGCAGGTCGAACCATTGGTGTAGACATATTTGCGCCCAGGCAGGGCGCTGAGCACATCTTTCAGGCAAGGCGCAGCATCCAGCGGAGAATGGTCGATATCGTGGACAAATGACAGGAAGTCATCCGGTTGCATGTCATGATGTAGCATGAGGCCAGCCAGCGTTGTGCCATGGTCAGAATAGTATTTTTTCTGCACCGCGCGGGCTTCCGCTTGGTTCAGCTTCAGATAGTCCATCACGAACGCGGTCATACGCTCATCGATCTGGGCAAAAAGGTCACAGGCTGCTGGGTAGAGTGTGTTGTCCAGATCGAAGACCCACTCGGTCACATCAGCAAAATTCTCGCGCACCATGCCAATCAGCCATCTACATCAAGCGGCGCAAAATTGCGTTCGAAGAATTCCACGATCAGCTTGCCATCTTCGGGGCGTTCGGTTTCCACGAAATCAGCTTCGCGATAGGCGCGTACTTCACAGCCTTCACGTCCGATAATTGCGAATTTGGAACGCGCCAGGCAGAAAATGGCTTCAGCATCCTTCAGCTTCCTGATTCCTTCCGGCGTTTCCATTTCGGCATAGATGAAGTGTGGCGTCGCGATCAGGCTGTCATCAATTGCGCGGGCACAAGTGCCAGCTGCGATAGGCCACCAGCCGCGACTTTCCCAACCATCTCCGCGGCGTCGCCCGATCGCTGCCCAGATCATATTGGCGGTACGATTGCACATGGACATGCCGACATCACGGGATCGGTTGCGTGCGACATCTTCGAGAATATCGATCAGCTCGGCATCAGATGTCGTTGCAGGAAGATTGTTCGCCTTCAGAAATCCGGCAATGGCACCACGCGTGCGTCGTCCGATATAACCGTCAATATCCGTCTTGGCGACGCCGGCATCATCCATCAGACGCTGCAAGCCGGCAGCTTCAGATCTCTTGGCTCCATAGGGCTCCGTTTCCATGAAACGTGTTTTCCAGTTGGTGCGGCTGTCGATCTTCACCGCCCGGAATGAGCGGCTTTCCAGTCCCATTGCCGGGCAACTATTGGGGCTTTCAACTGAAAACGAGCCAGATACGTCGACGCAGAGCGGGATTTCGCCGCCCCAGACACGCTGTCCACCACGATGGGCGGATGATGAGCGCGCGAAGACAAAATTGGCACCTGGTTTGAGTGGGGGGGCGATCGCGATGCGGCATTCACCCGGTCGAAGGCGCGTCCAGCCTTCCACAACGACAGCATTGCCTTCTGGTCGTCCCGTCGCCGTTTCCAGAACGAAGCTGGTCTCATTGCATAAGGACCAGCCAGAAGCTTGTTGCGCCTGGGCAACTGGCATACCGACAATCACGACCACTAGAGCCGCGAGCATTGTTAGGACCAGCGAAAACCTATTTGATAAGCGTTCCAGCACCATGTTCGGTGAATAGCTCCATCAAGAGTGCGTGGGGTGCGCGGCCATCAAGGATAACGGCAGCCTGCACACCCGCTTCAACAGCGGATAGCGCGGTTTCGATCTTCGGAATCATGCCGCCAGATGCCGCGCCGGATTGAATAAGGTCTGTCGCACTTTTGCGATCAAGTTCCCGGATCAGCTTCTTGTCTGCATCCAGTACGCCGACAACATCTGTCAGCAGAAGTAGTCTTTCAGCCTTCAAAGCCGATGCGATCGCGCCTGCGGCAGTGTCCGCATTGATGTTGTAGCTTTGCCCATCATCGCCAAGACCGACGGGAGCCACAACCGGAATGAAGTCGTCTTCAGACTTGAACAGAACTTCTAGAATTGACGGGTCCACTGATTTTGGTTCCCCGACAAATCCAAGCTCAAGCACACGTTCGATGTTTGAATCGGGGTCCTTGCGGGTCTTGCGGGCTTTTTCGGCCGTGATCAGACGGGCATCGGCACCTGAAATACCGACAGCCTTGCCGCCTGCTGCATTGATTGCGCGCACGATTGTCTTGTTGATCGAGCCGGCCAGGACCATCTCGACAACCTGCATCGTGTCTCCGCAGGTGACGCGCAGGCCATCCTCGAATGAGGTTTCAACGCCGAGCTTGTCCAGCATCTTGCCGATCTGCGGACCGCCGCCATGCACAACCACCGGGTTGACCCCCAGATGCTTGAGCAGCACGACATCCTTGGCGAAATCCCAAGCGAGGGTTTCGTCGGCCATGGCGTGACCGCCATATTTGATCACGACGGTTTTCTTGTCGTAACGCTGAATATAAGGCAGCGCTTCAGACAATGTGCTGGCCGTGAAGGCGGGGCTGGAAAATGGTGAGTCCTTGGTCATGAGCGGAACTTAGACACAAACCGAGTCCTGAAAAAGGTATGATTGCGACAGAGAATGAGAAAAAGCACCCACCATTGATTTTGCGGATGCTTTTTCACAGGTTCATACTTCGATTATGTCGTCTAGAAGGCCTTTTGCCATCCAAGCGTGAATGTCAGGTCGGTTTCCAACTGGGGCCCGTTCAGGTCGCGATAGAGCGGAAGGCCGATTTCTGCAGCCAGACGATGTCCTTTGAGCGAGCCTTGTCCGGCCAGATTGATCCCCAGCAAGGCGGTAACTTCATCGCCACCATAATTGGATGGGTCAGCTGTTTGCACAGGGGCCATGATATTGGCATCCATGCCATCAATCTCTCCCTTGGTTGAGGCTTTCAGGCGTCCGGAAAGAGAGACCGAAGGCGTGAATTCGTAAGTCGCCCAGGCCGTCACCTCATAGATATCGCCAAGTGTGTATCCGGAATCATTGTCATCCAGTCTCACAGTCGCTGCGATTTGTCCGCCAAGACTGATCTGTCCAACACGTTTGCGCATGGTCAGAGAGGGTTTGAGATCATAGGTGCCGGACCCTAATTGCATGGCATAAGGCAGGCGCGGGGATGGAGTGGTTCCCATGGGGGTAAGGATCTGATCGGTTTCCTCGATCGATCCGGTGGGGAGCGACAGGGCGAGTGACAGGTTCAGCTGGTCATGTGGGCGCATCCCATCATCAAGGCCGATAATGGCTCCGATAGTGGTGTCACCGATACCGGAAGTTTCAGTGGTGAATTCGCCAAGTTCTGTCGATCCCATCATGCCCTGATAGGTGCGGTGGTCCATGTCGTTCGACGTGTACATGCCCATCGCCATCAGTGTGACACGATCTGACAGACCATACATGGCACCGACCATATGCATCTGCATGGTCATATCGAGAGGAACCACGCGTAGATTTGCGGGTGGCGCGAAGCGGTTTGGTGTGGCGAGGATGTCAGGATCCGACAGGCTGTCATCACCATTGCGAATACCTTCCATCTGCATGTTCATATACCGATAGGAGACCATCCATTCGCCCCGGTTGTGTCGGTGGTCGGCCATCACGCCAATGGGGGCGTGGTCGGTTGCATAGGTGACATTGCCACCATCACTTTCATGCGCCGTGGCGATAGGGACGCAAATGGTTGCAAATGTCGCGCTCACGGCGAACAGGTTCAGATATTTCATTTTGATGTGCTCCGAAATTCCATGCACGCCGATAGGAAATCGAGCGTGGGAATGAGTGTGTCTGATATGAATGTTCGATTCAGACGTGGAGCGGAGGTCCGCGAAGTGGCGGAAGAATACGACGCGGCGCAGTATTGATGACGTCACGTTTGATCGGCTTGGATCCGAGGAAAATCGTACCGTATGCGGGAAGAATTTCAATGCCGGGATCGGGCAGGTTCACAACCGTGAGTGAGGCGAAAGCACAAGGTGCATCATCCTGAGGCGGATTGTCGGGAAGATCCTGCTCTGAAAGCAGCTTGCCGCTAATGGGGTCCAGCCAGACGGCGTCGTGCTGAACGCCACCTCCACAGATTTCGACACGCACCATTCCAGCTGCATCATCGACCGATAGCATATAGCCTGTCGGCAGAAGCGCACGCAGCGAAATGGCGAATATAGCCAGGAATGACAGGATGCGAGTCATTTTCATTTTGCCAGTTAGCCGACCTTGCCCAATCTGAGGGATAGGGCAAAAGCGCGCAGAACACTCAAAGCTTACAGCTTAGTCCAGCAATTGCGCGATTTCGGCTTTCAGCACATTCAGACCATCGCCCTTCGACGAAGACGTCAGCAGGACAACCGGATAGGCTGCCGGATGCTTTTTCAGTTTCAACTGAGTGTCGGCAAGCACTTTATCCTGTTCGGATTTCTTGAGTTTGTCCGCCTTGGTGAGCACAATTTGGTAGACCACGGCGGACTTGTCGAGCGCTTTCATGACGCCGTCATCCACGGCAACGATTCCGCGTCGACTGTCGACGAGCAGGAAGACCCGTTTCAGGTTCTGGCGGCCACGCAGATAGGATTGGGTGAGGGCGGTCCATTTTTCGACAACCGGTTTGGGTGCTCTGGCAAAGCCATAGCCGGGAAGGTCGACAACAAAGATGTCTTCTAGGATTGTGAAGAAGTTCAGTTCGCGCGTTCGGCCGGGAGCACCTGAAGCGCGTGCAAGCTGCTTGCGATTGAACAGCGCGTTGATCAGTGAGGATTTGCCGACATTTGATCTTCCGGCAAATGCAATTTCTGGCCGATCTCCATCAGGCAGCCCTTCCAGATTGACGACACCTTTCACGAAAGCCACGTCCGATGCGAACAGCTTTCGTCCTGCTTCCAACTGGTTGGCCGTGAATTCCGGCATGTCGGTCATGGCCTGCGATACTTTCACTTGTCCCGTGCTTTTGACGGGAGCCTTGAGCAAACAGAGTGCTGTCCGGCATGCAATTGCCGGAACAGGACGAATTCAGGCAATCAGGAGACTTCGGTCTTCTCGCCGCCCAGCTTCTTTTTCAGCCACGTATCCAACTGCGTTTCCACGCCGTTCTTGCGCATGATGTAATATTGCTGAGCGATGGACAGAATGTTTGACCAAGTCCAGTAGAGCACCAGGCCAGCTGCAAATCCGGCGAAGATGAAGGTGAAGACCAGCGGCAGGAACTGCATCATCATCTTTTGTGTTGGGTCAGGCGGTGGAGGCGACAGGTTCTGCAGGCACCACATGGTCAGTCCGTACATGACGGGAAGCAGGCCGATTCCGATAATCGGGCCGATCAGCGGTATGCTAGCTGGTTCCCACGGAATGAGACCGAACAGGTTCAACAATGAAGATGGGTCTGGAGCAGACAGGTCATTGAGGTACAGGAAGGGCTCGTGGCGCATTTCCAGGGTTACGAACAATGTCTTGTAGAGGCCATAGAACACGAACATCTGCGGGATCAGCGGCAGACAACCAGCGAAAGGGTTGGCTTTTTCGCGCTGGTAAAGCGCCATGATTTCCTGTTGCTGGCGCTGTTTGTCAGCTCCGAAGCGTTCCTTGATCTTCTCCATCTCCGGCATCAGCTTGCGCATCTTGGCCATTGAGGCATAGGCCGTGTTCTGGATCGGGAAGAAGGCCAGCTTGACGATGACGGTCAAGGCCATGATGGCCAGTCCGAAATTGCCAAACCAGTCATTGAACTGGCTGAGTAGCCAGAAGAACGGCTTGGTGAAGAACCAGAAGTGACCCCAATCCACGGCATCGGTAAAGCGTGGAATAGGCTGCAGCTCTTCGCCCAGAGGACCGGTGGCACCGTTTTTCTGATAGGCATCCAGAACTTCAACGCGCTTGGCACCGGCGAATATGCGGGATGTGTAGGAGATTGTCTGCCCGGAGCGGACCTCTCTGTTGGCACCTTCGACGCGTGTTTCATAAATGGTGCGCAGGCCATCGCGGTGAACCAGTGCCTTGGCGGCAATCGGTTCAGCCTGGTCAGGTATCAGGGTGGCCATCCAGTATTTTGTCGTAAGCCCGATCCAGCCACCTGTTGAGGTGAAGGAAAGTTCCTGCCCCTTGTCGAGGTTCTTGTATTTTTGCTGCTTGAGCTTGGTCCCAGCCATCCCGATGGCACCTTCGTGCAGGATGTGGAAGGGTTTCCAACCATCCGGCAAACCATGCTGACGTACTGCGCCATAAGGACGGATGACGACTTCTGTGCCGCTGGTGTTTGTGACCTTGTCCGTGATGGTGAACATGTAGTTGTCATCGATTGCGATGACGCGTTCGAATGTCAGTTCGCCATTGGCATAGGTGAGGGTGACGGGCTGTGTTGGCGTCAGTTTGCCCGTGCCGATTTGTTTCCACAGAGTGTTTGCATTGGGAAGGTCGTTAGCTTCACCACTCCATCCCTGAAACGCATAAAAAGCGTTCTGGGCACCGCGTGGTGTCAGCAGGTGAACTTCCTCTTCTTTGTCGACAGTCGTGAAATGACGTTTCAGCGACAGGTCATCGATCCGAGCGCCCTTGACCGAGATCGAACCATCGACTGCTGGCGCATCAAATGAAATGCGCGCGCCTTCTGTGGCTTCATCCTTCAGGACATCATTGCGGTCACGCGGCAGAGCAGGGGCTTCTATCGCCGGAGTTGTTTCCGAAAGGGCCGTTTCCTGCCGCTCGATTTCAGCCAGACGCGCTTTCTCATTTGGTCCCCAGAGAAAATACTGGGAGGCCAGCATGATGACCAGTATGAGGCCGATGGCCAGCATGAAGTTCTGCTGGTCGTTCTTTTCCATGAGCGCGTCCGCCCTCTATGCTTGTGTCACGACCCATCCGCTCACGGCGTATCCTCACCGCAAGAGCGTGGGTGTTGAATTTATGTCTTACGCCTGCCCGAACGCCTGCCCGAGAAATTTTTCGGCTCAGGCGTCTCACCTGACGCAAGTTTGCTGCGGAGGCTTATCAATGCGGATTCCACATCGTCAAGCAGCCTTTGCCATTCAATTGTTGCTGTATCTCTTCGTGCGATGAAAACATAGTCGCTTCCGGGCCACCCTAAAGAGCTCGAAAGCGCCCTCGCAGCCTCACGCATTCGGCGCTTCGAACGGCTCCGAATGACGGCGCCACCAATTTTCTTGGTAGCAGTGAAGCCGACACCAATTTTCGGCGCGGAATCCTGACGATCACGCGCCTGAATCACGACAGATCGGCGTCGTTCACTGTGTCCATTGGCGACAAAAAGAAACTGACGCCGAACGCGCAAGCGCTCGACGCAGTGTGAGGGCACATCCAAGGATGTGCCCTTGTCGTCAGTTGACGATCTGTGTTCGCTTAAGCAGACAGACGCTTGCGGCCCTTTGCGCGGCGACGCGCCAGAACCTTTTGCCCGTTCTTCGTGGCCATCCGCGACCGGAAGCCGTGGCGGCGTTTGCGAACAAGATTGCTCGGTTGAAATGTTCGTTTCACGGCTCACGCCCTTATATTCCTTTGGGAAGCCGCGGTTGCTACAGGGGGTAGACTGCACTGTCAAGGCTTGCATCTATCTCGCAAAGGGCTTTTTGTGCTTTTTTGGTGGTGGCGGGTGATCAACACGGCAAGAACCTTGAATGGTCACGTAGTTGATATCGAGTGATGAGTGGTGTGAATGACGATGCAAACCGACCCTAACGAATTGCGAACGTCGGTGGAAACCGTTGCGAGCCTGTTGGGCACGCGTAGCTTTCAACCTGCTGCAATTCAGCGTGATTTCAATTGGGAAGCGTCTGACTGTGCGGCTCTTTTCGAAGACATTTTTCGCATCTATGCGGAACACCACATGGTGGAGCCACAGGAAGCGGAGCCTGAACCTGACCTCTCTGTCAGCGATGAAATTGACGGTGAGGAAGAAGATGACATTTCCGCTGGATTGGCCGTGGAAGCTGACGAACTCGCACCTTCCGCACCCAATAGCTACCTGCTTGGTCCCATGTATCTGGGGGTGCGCCGTGAGGATCAACGCCAGGAAATCTTTGATGGTCTGCAACGCATCACCAGCCTGACCTTGTTGATAGCAGTCCTGCGTGACAGGCTGGCAGAGCATAATCCCGCCTGGGCTGACTGGCTGCACTATTTTGTGGAAGAAGGCACGATAGGGCATCGCCTCTCTTACCCTTCGACTTCACACCGTGAGACCGGGACCGCACGCTGGCTCAAAGAGTTTGGACAGTCCCGCGGCGAGACACTCAAGACACGTTACCGTGCCGAAAGCAGGAATCCACGTGGCCGCGTGAGCCGTGCCATACGTGAATTTCGTCGTCTGACTGAAGATTTAAGCCAACAAGATGTCGCAGGCTTTGCGCAATTCTTGTTGAATAATGTGAAATTGATCGTCGTCGAGATCGCTGACCCGCGAATCGCCAGTCAGGCTTTTGTGACGTCTAACCTGCGTGGTGTGCCCCTGACATCCGTGGATATTCTCAAGGGCCGTCTGATGGATATTGCGGGCAGCATCGATTCTGCACGCACTGTGAAGGAAGGCTGGGACCGGATTCGCCAGACACCGGATCTGGAAGGCTTCATGACGGCAGTCGATTTTATCGAGCGTCGCAAGCAGCAGGGCCCTGCCCATTTGATGGAGCTGGGCGATTACCTCGCAGCGACACGCCCGGGTTTTGCGCTGGTCGAATGGGTTGAGCGACTGGAAAAACTGGCCAATAGCTGGAAAGTCCTGAAAACAGCTCTGGCTGATCCACAGCAGGACCCTTTCAATGGTGATCTGTGGCGTTTGAGTTTGCTGGATTGGAGTGAATGGCGACCGCTTGCGCTTTATCTTGTCCACGTTCACGAACTGGCCAAGGAAATTGGAGCGAGTCGCCGCAAATCAACTGTGCGAAAACGCTTCGAACTGTTTCACCGCCGCGCTATCGGTATCACCCTGGCAGGGCTGGGTGCCAAGGCGCGCACCACGATTATCGCCCGTGCAATCGAACAGTCCGAAGGGCTGGGTGGACATGGCCGTGTCATCAACTGCATGAGTGGCAAGAATGGCGCACTGCAGCTCAAGCCTTCCCAACGGGAGCGCGCAGAAGCGCAATTGGACAAGGGGTTTGATGACCGCACGGCACGCTCTGCCTTTATCCAGTGGCTTGAAAGTCTGCATTGGACAGCTGAACATCTTCCCAGCTATATCCAGCAGGGCACCGTTGAACACATCCTGCCGCAAACGCCAGCAAGCGAAGATCAGCAATGGTATGCAGATTTCCCCGATTTCAACGAGCGGCTTGGCCTGACCAACATGTTGGGAAACCTAATCCTGATCGAGCGCTCTGTGAATGCTCAGGCGGGAAGTCTGGATTTCGCTGACAAGGTTGAACTCTATCGTCGTATGAACCCGCCCTATGCCATGGCCAGGGAAGTGGCGGGCAAGATAAGCTGGACCAAAGACGATATTCTGGAGCGTACGGCGCGACTTCAGGCCTATACGCGTGCGGAACTGCAATGGGATGAGACTGCCCGCCCGGAGATCACGAAAGTTGTTGTTGGAACGCCGGCCTGACTACGCCTGTCACGAGCGGCTCTCAACATTGTGAGACGTTTGCAACCGAAGTGATGCGGATGTGATCGTGATCTGATTTATACAATTGGCTCTGAACAGGAGAGTTTCCTTTTGAGCCGATTGAAATCCACTTTTAGAGCTGTCCAGTCGGTGATGATTCTGGTCATCATTGCCGTGACAAATGTGTTGCCTGCTCATTCGCAAACCAGGCACGACGCATTCAGCGTTCTGCTGGAACGTTTCGTCGTGATGGATGAAGCGGGTGCCAGTTTTGTCGATTATGATGCCTGGAAGGGTGATGCAGCCGCCAGGCAGGCTCTTGATGCCTATGTGGCTGATCTGGCGAGCATGGATCTTCAAAAGATTGAAGATCGGGATACTCAGTTTGCTGCCTGGGCCAATCTCTATAATGCGCTCACAGTTCAGCTCGTTCTGGACAACTATCCTGTCGACTCCATTCGGCAGATCAAGTCCGGCCTGTTTTCTAACGGCCCGTGGAAGCGCAAGCTGATCACTGTTGCAGGTCAGAAATTTAGTCTCGATGACATCGAGCACGGCATTTTGCGTGAACGCTGGAACGATCCACGCGTTCACTATGCTGTCAATTGCGCATCCATAGGGTGCCCCAATCTGATGCCTCAAGCGTGGGAAGCGGACACGTTGGACGATAAACTGGATGAAGCAGCCCGCATATATGTGAACCATCCTCGCGGTGTGACCGTAATTGAAGGTAACAGATTGAAGCTTTCCAGCATCTATAAATGGTTTCGCGAGGATTTTGGTGGCGACGAACAGGGTGTGAAAGAACATCTCGCCAGATATGCCGATACTGACCTCACCGATGCGTTGCAGCGTGGTGCGACAATTTCTGACTATGGCTATGACTGGTCGCTCAATGATGCCGGGAACATAAAATGATCGAGGACAATTCAGTGACGACGCACCCAGGCAAAAGCACAGATCAAAAGAAGTCAATCTGGTTACGCCTCTGGCCCCTCTACCTGATCGCAGGTGCAATCGCGGTGGTTTTTCTCAATGGCTGGCATGAATATCTGTCGCTGGAAACGCTGAGAAATCAGCGTGTGGCTTTGACCACATTCGTTTCAGAGCATTTCTTTTTGTCGATTGCGATTTACCTGCTGGTCTATGTCACAGCGACGGCATTGATGCTGCCAGGTGCGCTCTGGATCACGATTAGTGGCGGCTTCCTGTTCGGTGTTGCGACCGGTTCGGCTGGGACAGTTGCGGGAGCGACGATCGGTGCCACGGCTCTGTTTCTGGCGGCCCGAACATCCTTTGGTGCATTGTTACAGGAGAAAGCAGGGCCTTTCCTGCGCCGCATGGAGGCGGGCTTCAAGGATGACGAAATATCCTACATGTTCGCGCTGCGATTCATGCCTGTGGTTCCTTTTCCGGTCGCCAATATTGCACCAGCTCTTCTGGGGGCACGGCTAATCCCCTTCATTGTGACAACAGCCATTGGCGTATTGCCTGCGGTCGTCGCCTACACATGGCTGGGTGCCGGCCTGGGGGCAGCGTTCGATGCGGGAGAGGAACTGGATCTGGCAGGTTTCTTTGCAAATCTTGCCCCGGCATTCGTAGCGCTGGGCGTGCTCGCACTGACGCCGCCCCTGATCAAGAAGCTGACAGGTAAGACTCCTCCGAAGACAGAACCTGAAAGCATGAAAGGCTGAACATGTCGGCAACTGAACTGATAAAAGCCGACATCGTAGTCATTGGTGCCGGATCTGGCGGCCTTTCGGTCGCGGCGGGGGCAGCAATGCTTGGGCTGGATGTGGTCTTGTTTGAAAAGGCCAGGATGGGCGGCGATTGCCTCAATTTTGGCTGTGTCCCATCCAAGGCTCTGATCACATCTGCACGGCAAGCTCAGTCGATGCGTGAAGCAGGCCGATTGGGCATCGCTGCCGTTCAGCCAGATGTCGATTGGTTGTCAGTTCGCAAGCATGTCGAATCTGCAATTGCGGCTATTGAACCCAATGACAGCGTTGAGCGATTTGAAAGCCTTGGCGTGCGTGTGATTCTGGAAGCTGCGCGGTTCGCGGATACAGAGACGATCATTTCCGAGAACTACAGAGTTAAAGCCCGCAGGATCGTTATCGCCACAGGATCACGGGCATCGACCCCGCCGATCCCCGGTTTGGAGACGGTACCGTTTCTGACCAATGAGACGATATTCAGTGTCGATGAATTGCCGAAAAGACTGCTCATCCTGGGGGGCGGACCGATTGGGGTAGAGCTGGGGCAGGCGTTTCAGCGACTTGGAAGTGATATAACTCTCATTGATCGAAGTGCCATCCTGCCGCGTGCTGAACCTGCGCACGCTGATATTGTGAGGCAGAAACTCATTGCTGAGGGAGTCACGCTTTTCGAAGATGCCGATGTGTTGGCGGTCTCCGGCGAGGCCGGTGCCATTGAGCTGAAGGCCAGTCGTTCTGACGGTACACAGCTTGTGTTGAATGGTACGCATCTATTGGTCGCGGCGGGACGAACGCCCGTGCTCGATCAGCTGGATCTGGAAGCAGGTAATGTAGACCACACCCCCAAGGGTATCGAGACGAAGGCTAATCTGCGATCGACGAGCAATTCTCGTGTCTGGATTGTGGGTGACGCAGCGGGACGTGGTCAGTTCACCCATCTGGCAGGATGGCATGCATCGGTTTTCGTACGCAATGCACTGTTCAAATCGCGTTCAAAAGCCGACGGCTTGCCATTGCCAGCTGTCACCTATTGCGAACCTGAAATGGCCCAGATCGGACTGAGTGAGCATCAGGCTAGAATTCAGCATGGTGATGATGTCTCGGTCAGCACATTCAGCTTTGATGAAAATGACCGTGCCATTGCTGAAGCCGATACAGTTGGAGAGGTGAAACTGGTCCTGCGCAAAGGTGCAGTCATCGGTGCATCTGTGCTTGGTGCTGGGGCAGGTGACATCATCCAGATGCTTGCGCTGGCCATGTCCAATGGGTTGAAAGCCAAGGCGTTGACCAATTTCATCTCACCATATCCCACCCGAACAGAAGCAGTAAAACGAGCAGCTTCGGCACATTTTCAGCCGCTGGTTTTTGGCAAATGGGCAAAGCGACTTGTTGCTTTGCTTCAACGGATTCCTTGATTGCTGGAGCGGGCTGGGCTACGCGCAAATTGTGGACAAGCAAAACACAGATTTGGCCAAACAAGGCGCTGGCAAGCCATCAGGCTTGCTGAAACCCTCGCACTTGAAAAATGCGGGAGGTGTCAAGCTTGGTTTGCGCGCGCGGTTGCTGCTGTTGACCACAGGGTTCGTCCTGTTTGCGGAACTGCTGATTTTTCCACCGTCTGCAGCCAGTCAGCGAAATAGATGGCTTGATGAACGTGTGCAGGCCGCAGAGATCGCCGCCATCGCGCTTGATGCCTCGCCGGATCGGGAATTGTCAGCAGAACTTTCTGGCCGTCTGATGCGAGAGACTGGCATGCTGGCACTGGCAGTCGGACGAGAAGATATGCGCGAACTGATATTTGCGCCTGATAAGGCCATGAAGATGCCAATGCTCACCATTGACCGCAGACATACGCATGTCTGGCAGGAGATGTGGCAGACATTCGGTCACATGTTCGCGCCCGAAGGACGCTATCTTCGAATTCTTGACCGCCCCGGCATGTCAGATGCGCCACCCGGCGATAGCGATTCTGATATGATTAGCTATGTCGAAGCGATCATGCCCGAGGCACCGCTCAAGCACATGCTGTGGAGCTATTCACGCAACATTTTTCTGTTGTCATTGTTGATTTCAGCCCTGACGGGATCGTTGGTCTATATGGCGGTCTATCGGTTGATGGTGAAGCCGACGCTACGCATGACACGCGCCGTCTCCCAATTCTCACAGGCACCAGACAAGATGGTGCCTTTCGAGCCGTCGGGCAGGGGGGATGAAATCGGGCTGGCTGAGTGCGCCTTGCAGGATATGCAGGAAACGGTTTCCGCCTCCTTCCGGCAGAAAACCCGGCTTGCTGCACTTGGTGAAGCTGTTGCCAAGATCAATCATGACCTTCGCAATTCACTCGCGGTCGCTCAACTCGTATCGGAAACGATCAATCGGTCAGCCGATCCCAATGTCAGCAAGTCTGCACCTCGGCTGGAGCGCGCCCTGACGCGTGCAATTGATTTGGCAGAGTCCACACTGCGCTATGGTCGCATTGAGGCGCGTCCGCCACGCATGGAAATGGTCTTGCTGCGTGATCTTGCAGAGGAGGCTGTTAGAGAGGGGCTGGCAATTGCTCCGGAGGTCGACTGGCTTAACGAGATCGACGAGGCATTGCTAGTGCAAGCAGATCCGGAACACCTTCACCGGATCATCGCAAACCTCTCACGCAACGCAGCACAAGCAGTGTCCGATCACGGCATGGAAGACGGGGAAGGGTTGATCACGCTGAATGCAGCCACACGCGATGATATCGTTGCCGTGGTCATCACAGACAATGGCCCCGGCGTGCCGGATCATGTCCGCGACCATATGTTCGAGCCGTTCTCAGAGGGCAATTCACGCGACGGAACAGGGCTGGGCCTGGCCATCGCGCGTGAACTGGCAGCTGCCATGGGTGGTGATATCGTATTGCTACCTGGCGAGGGCACCGGAGCTGTGTTTGAAATCCAGCTCCGGAGCTGAGGCAGCTATTCGGCCGGTGTCATGACGATCTCGACAGCCTTGCCTTCCCGGCGTTTGTCAGCTGCCCCCTCATAATGCTCACCTCGTACAACAATCACGTGCAGACCAGAATTCTCGCCTTCACGCTCCTTCACCGAATATCCAGCCGTTTTGAGCGTATCCGCTGATGCCTGGCCGCCATCGACACCAATCTCGACATTCACAGTGTCACCGCGCGCGATGATGTTGGGAAGATCAACAGACTGTTGTGCACTCATTCCCCATTCCAATACGCCCAACAGGGTCTTGGCTGTGTAGGCGATGATCGAGTTTCCGCCCGGCGATCCTGTGACCATCACCAGTTCATCGGTGTCAGCATCCAGTACGATTGTCGGCGACATGGATGAGCGAGGGCGTTTGAGTGATGAGGGCGCATTGGCCACCAGCTTGCCGTTGATGCGCGGTGTGCGGGCAAAGTCTGTCAGCTCATTATTGAGCAGGAATCCGCCTTCGGCGACCCAGCGTGATGATCCAAAGGCCGATTCCACTGTGGCTGTCATCGATACGGCATTGCCATATATATCCACGATCGACAGATGCGTTGTGCCTGGTTTGTCATCGGATGTGTCACGACCCCACATGTCTATGATGGGCTTGCCGGACAGCACTGCGCCCGGATCCCCAGCTGTTGCTGTCTCATCGGGAGCAAAACGGTCCTTTACGCGCGCATCAAGATATTCAGGTTCGATCAGTTCCTTGTATGGCACCATTACATGGTCCTGGTCGGCGATGTAGTGATCCCGGTCGGCATAAGCGAGGCGTTGGGCATCCACAAAAGCCTTCAGGCGGTCATCCTTGTTGGTTTCAGTGCCGTCCACCATGCGCTCGTAGAGGCCAAGGATCATCGGTATGGCGGTTGAGCCGGATGAGGGCGGAGGTGCCGAGCAGACCTTGTAGGTACGAAAACCACCACATATCGCATCGCGCTCGACGATTGCATAAGTTTCAACATCATCAGCTGTCAGGCGTCCGGGCACTTCGCCAGAACGCACAGCACTTTCAATGGCCTGTGGGATCAGACCTTTGTAGAAGGCGGATGCACCGTCTGTCGCGATAGCGGCCATAAGGTCGGCATAGGCTGGATTGTCTCGTATATCGCCGGGCTGCAGAGGCAGGTCCTTGGGATAGAAATAATTGGCCGATCCGGGCCGGTCGTCCAGGCGCATGGCCGCTCGAAGGCGTTCATTGGCCAGCAATTCATGTAGGCGCGGCGTCACTTCGAAGCCATTGCGCGCCAGTTTCTCGGCATCTGCAAACAGGTCCGACCATTTTGCCTTGCCGAAATCCTCATGGGCTGCGGCGTAAAGTGCCACTGCGCCAGGCGCTCCGACAGATCGACCGCTCTGCCAGGCGGTGACATAATCCATCGTCGAGCCGTCTTTGTTGAGAAATAGGCCCTCATGGGCAACGAGCGGCGCGGTCTCACGGCCATCATAGGTTTTGACAGTCTTTGTCGTGGCGTCATAAACCACCATGAAAGCGCCGCCGCCAATGCCTGATGATTGCGGCTCGACCAGTCCTAGCACAGCATGCGCTGCAATAGCGGCATCGACAGCGTGACCGCCATTGCCGAGAACTTTCAGCGCGGCATCAACAGCACGAGAGTCAGCCGCCGCGGCCATGGCACGACCAGTGAGGGTCTTGCCGATGATTTGCTCAGGTGTAGGCTTTGCAGTCGGCGTCGCGATGCGTTGTGGCATTTCTGGTGTTGTCGGCGCATCCTCCGCAACATTGGCGCAAGCGCAAAGAGCAAGAGCCCCAGCCGATGCGAGCAGATATTGAAGCGTGCGCTTGAAAGTGGAGTCTGGCATGTAACGTCCTTGCCTGTTCAGTTCAGCAGAAGCATAGATGAAGGGATCAATTCCCGGCAACCGCGTCAACCATGAAGGACGGATGATGAGAACAGCACGTCCTGGCGACAAGAACCTGATAACAGATGTCTCCGGATTGAGTGTCGGTTGTGCACATGATGTCGGCGCGAGAACCGGCGTTACCGTGATCATGCCCTCCCAGAGAGCTGTTTGCGCTGTGGCGGTCGCGGGTGGTGGCCCGGGTACGCGTGAAACCGATGCACTCTCCGCGGATCGTCTGGTCGACGCGGTGGATGCTGTCGTGCTTTCAGGAGGCTCCGTCTATGGCTTGGCGGCTGCCGATGCTGTCACCGCAGCGATGGGGGCAGAGGCTAAGGGGTTTGCCTTGATGGATCTGCCGGGTGTTCCTCGCTCACCGGTCGTTCCTAGCGCGATCCTCTATGATTTGGCGAATGGTGGGGACAAGGCTTGGGCTGATGTGCCGCCCTATCACGCATTGGGGCGTCAGGCTTATGCCGATTGTCAGGTCAATAAGGGCAACTCGTTTCAACTCGGCAAGTCTGGCGCTGGTTACGGCGCGCGAGCTGGAGCGGAAGAAGGTGGGTTGGGGTCGGCATCAGTCATTGGTGCCGACGGTGTGACAGTCGGTGCATTGGTTGCCGTCAATGCTTTCGGTTCGACCCGTATGCCGGGTAGCGATGCATTCTGGGCGTGGCCCTATGAAATCAATCAGGAATTTGGTGGCGCGCGTCCGCCTGCTGATTTTGCGTTGGACCCGGATGACTGGGGGCAGGCCAAAGCGAATCCTGCGGCGATGCATCGAGCCAATACCACGATTGCATGCATCGCGACCGATGTAGCGCTGACGCCAGCACAGGCAAGCCGTGTCGCCCAGATGGCATTGTCCGGCCTATCGCGTTCGATCAGGCCTGTCTTTGCGCCTTTTGATGGTGATGTCGTGTTTGTCTTGTCGACTGCAACTCGCTCACTGGATTTGCCTGAACCAATGGCCATTGCCCGTATCGGAGAGTTGGCAGCGGGTACACTTGCCCGCGCAGTCGCGCGCGGAGTGCATGAAGCCTCACTGGACAAAAGCTAGGTCTTCACTTTTTTCCAACAAGACGCTTGCATCCTGCGCGTGGCAAGGTTATCAACCCGCCTCCGCAGCGACGGTGAATGGTCTGGTAGCTCAGTTGGATAGAGTACTTGACTACGAATCAAGGGGTCGGGGGTTCGAATCCACCCCAGACCGCCATTCGCCAGCCTCCTGTCATAGAGGAGGCTTGCTGCGAGATTTTGGGCGATGGACTGCCGAAATCACTTTTCGATATCAGCCCGCCTCCCAAGAAAAGCACGCCTCTAAATTGCATCCAATGAGTGTGTCAGCCTGCGCTATACTGACAGGGGCTGGAATGTCTTTGACTGGCCGCTCCTCACACCACTTTTCCCGCTGGTGAAAACGGGAAGTTGGACAGCTGTTTGGCTTCGGGAATGCTGGTGCAATTTCTTCTTCATGATCAATCCATCAGTGCGATTTTCGATGAAACATCTCAGTCCTGCACTTGCTCTTGGCTGGCAGCCCGGCAATTCTATCGGCATCATGCATGAACCGGGGGCGAAGTTGGGGCTGACTATTCGAGATGTGATCGCGGCCCTTGCCTGTCTTGTCATTGTGTTATGCTCTGGCGGCTGCGAGGAGCAGGGCGCATTGCCTCCGGAAGGGCGCAACCAGACCTATCGTGGTGTGCTTGAAGTCGAAATGGGAATTCAGGCATTTCATCCGGAAACCGGCGCGGGGCCCTGGTGGTTCTCGGGTGACAGCGGCATCTGGGATTCGCTAAACCAGCGCGACGAAACAGGAAATGCGGATCTTCAGTTCTATATCGCCGAGATCGAATTTCGTGGAAGGCTGGACGAAGATGGCAATGCCTTTGGGAATATGGGGGCCTACCCAGCCGAGATTCATGCAGTTGAACTACTCTCCATGCGGTATCTGGACCGTCTTGAAGCCGAAGAGATTGTGACGGGCTACAAGGAAGACTATTCTGGTGGTTAGGCTGGCGGATCAACGGTTGGGCCTGACGCGGGACCATTGGGTCTTGTCCAGATGAAGACGGACACCATTGCCAGGATAATGATCTGACCAATGACAACGAAAGTTGGAGCATGCAACCAGATGGTAATCACCACCGCAACCACCATCATCACAGCAGCCAATATCTTGCCGCGCATAGGGATTGCCCCGTGTTCATTCCAGTCACGGATCGGTTGACNGAACTGCGGATGCTCCATCAACCAGCGATGCAGGCGCTCTGAACTGCGCGTGAAGCAATAAGCGGTGATCAGCAGGAAAACTGTCGTTGGTAGACCAGGTACGACGATGCCAACAACTCCCACACCAAGACTGACGAAACCCGCTGCGCCCCATACGATCTTCTTTGCCCGCTTCATATCGCTGGCTCCAACCCATCTGGTGCCCGGACCTCTTTCACCTGGTCGCGACTCTTGCAGTAGCTTCGCGGAACAGGGGGCCGTGCCCCTTGTCCCTGAACCATTTCGTGATGACGTATTTTTCGCCTGCACGTACCTTCATACCATGATGGATCGAAACCGGATTGGGATCACCGCTTGGCAGCATGGAGTTCCAGATGACGGCGCGTCCTTTCTGGGGAATGAATTGCTTGTCGATCTTGCGAAACCGCGTCGCGCCACCTTCGCATCCTTCGTTCAGATACACCATGAAGGTCCATGTGCGTTGGCCAAGAGTCGAACAAAATTGTTTGTATTCATCCGAGCCTGGCTCGAAATAATCTGTATGTGCCTTGAACTCCTGGCCGGGCGAATATTTCTGCGCCTGGATCGGTTCGGACCATTTCGTGGAAATGCCGAGTGCATAGCTCAGCTTCTGGTCGACGGCTTTGATCACCGGGTTCTTTACCTGATCGAGAAAGCAGGTCTCAGAGGTGCGAAAGGTCGGATCATATCCGCTGGCATCTGTTGGTGTGGTGATGGTTGATCGCGACAGGTGAGAATTCATCGCTGTCGTGATCTTGTCGCAGACATCAAGTTCAAGGAAATTGTCCCAGACATAGATCTGCAGGCCAGATACGGGGATACGGCGCAGTCCTTCATCCTTGCGGCGGGTGATCATGCAATTGGAGATGTCCTCATGTCGACGCGTGCGCCCTGAAGCATCTCGGCCTTCCTCATCCGTTTCAACATCCTGCGGAAAGAACTCTCCCATACCGACCTTGATCGCGCCCAGACCAAAGCCGTTCTGGCGCAGGATGTCGTAGATATTGAGTCGCTTTACCCCCCGCTGGAGGTTTTCCTGAATCCATTTTCGCCAGGTGTCGGACATGTAAGGCTGGGACATGAGGCGCGCTCCCGTGTTTCGCTGCGTCCTTGCGTAGGGTACAAGAGTAAATTGTCCATTGTGAAGCGAATAGAGATGCTTGCGCCGGACAAAAGCTTGATTATAACCGCGCCATGACTGGAAAAACGCTCTACGATAAAATCTGGGACTCCCATGTCGTGCATGAAAATGCCGAAACTGGCGAGGCACTCCTCTTCATCGACCTTCATCTGATTCATGAGGTCACGACCCCTCAGGCCTTTGCTGGTCTAAAGGAGGCGGGGCGGCCCGTGCGTCGGCCGGATCTTACGCTCGCGGTGGCGGACCATAATACACCTACTGAAAATCAGGCGGCAGGTCTGGCCGGGGTGAAGGATATTGAAGCCCGCACACAGTTGGAAACGCTCTCGGCGAATGTGAAAGAGTACGGGATCGAGTTCTTCCCGATGGGACATATCAATAACGGTATCGTCCATGTCGTTGGACCGGAGCAGGGGCGTACACAGCCGGGGCTTACGATCGTCTGCGGTGACAGCCACACCTCCACTCATGGTGCGTTCGGTGCGCTCGCACATGGTATCGGTACGTCGGAAGTCGAGCATGTGCTGGCGACGCAAACTCTGCGTGCACGCAAGATGAAGAACATGGCCGTTCGTGTGTCGGGACAGTTCCAGCCGGGCGTTGGTGCCAAGGATCTTGCCTTGCACCTGATCGCCAAGATCGGAACAGCAGGCGGCACGGGCTGTGTGATGGAATTCATGGGTGAAGCTGTCGAGGGGCTCTCGATGGAAGGCCGTATGACACTGTGCAACCTGTCCATCGAAGGCGGTGCCCGTGCCGGAATGGTCGCGCCAGATGAAAAGACCTTCGCCTATATGAAGGGCCGTCCTTCCGTTCCCAAGGGCGGACAATGGGAGGCTGCACTCGCGCATTGGAAAACGCTGAAATCGGATGCGGATGCACATTGGGACGAGATTATCGAGATCTCTGCGGAAGATGTTGAACCGACTGCAACATGGGGCACTTCACCCGAACAGGCGATTGCCCTGTCTTCCAGAGTGCCGGTTCCGTCGGAAATTGCTGACCCTGTGAAACGCGCAGCGGCAGAACGTGCTTTGGAATATATGGGGCTTGAAGCAGGTCAGAACCTTGAGGGCGTCAAGATTGACCGGGTGTTCATCGGTTCCTGCACCAATTCGCGAATCGAGGATTTTCGTGCTGCGGCTGAAGTCGTCAAAGGCAAGAAGGTTGCCGAGCATGTGCGTGCGATGGCTGTGCCGGGATCCGGCCTTGTCAGCGCGCAGGCCGAGCAAGAAGGCCTGGACCAGATTTTCATCGAAGCCGGTTTTGAATGGCGTGAACCGGGGTGCTCCATGTGTCTTGGGATGAACCCGGACACACTCGCGCCGCAGGAGCGATGTGCCTCAACCTCAAACCGGAACTTCGAAGGACGTCAGGGGCGGGGCGGGCGGACGCATCTGGTCAGCCCGATCCTGGCAGCAAAGGCAGCTATTGCAGGGGCTTTGACGGCCGGCTGATCCATCAGGCTCAGCGTAACACGCCAGACCGCACCATGGATTGCGCATAAGCCATCAGGCCTAGCGTGATCAGGCAGATGATGGCCCAGAAAATCGCACCGCCAACGCCGCCCATTTCGAAGCCGTTGGACATGAAATAGGTGTAGATGGTCGACAGGATTACGCCAAATACGGATAGTCTGAACGACTGAACGGCCCATTTGCTTCTCAGCAGAAGAAGCAGCGAGCCAATAAATGCGCCCCAGACGCCAAGCCCCCAGCCCACATTCGCCATCAGCGGCATGCTTTGCCAATGCGCGATCTGTTCTTCTGTGAAGTTTGCCATGTAAGCGACGTTCTGGGTCTTGGTCATCACATAGTCAAATGCGCCATAGCCATTCCACAGGACAGCCAGAATACCAACGACCCAAAGGTGCATCGGTGTTGCCGGTTTGGGTTGTGTCATCATTTCAGACATTGTCTCGCCCCTGTATTTTATGTGTGAACACAAAAATACACGCAAAACAGGAATTGACGAGTCAGCGACGTTTGAGTGCCATCATGGTGTGGTAGGCACCTTCGATAAAAGCATCAATATCGCCTTCCTTGTAGAGAAAGCCATGTATGCCCGCGCTCTCGGCTGCCTGAACGTCAGACAGCTTGTCACCCACCATGAATGACAGGCGCTTTTCGGTGGGAAAGTCCTTCATGGCTTGTAGTAGCATGCCGGGGCGCGGCTTTCGCAGCTCGCTGTCGCGGCGATATTCTTCAATTTCACCCTCTTCATGGAAGGGACAATGATAGATCGCATCAATGCGTGCACCTGCATCGGCCAGCTCGGATTCCATGTGCGCGTGCAGAGTGAACATGTCTTTTTCAGTGTAGAATGCGCGTGCAATACCCGATTGGTTGGTGGCGACAATGACGCGCCAATTGCGTTCATTGAACCGACGGATGGCATCAACAATTCCCGGTACCAGTTCGAATTTTTCGATTTCGGAGACATAGCCGTGATCGACATTGATAACGCCATCACGATCAAGGAACAGAGCAGGAAGCAACTGATCTTTGGGCGGAGAGGGGGCGAGCGTCATGGGTTTTGTCATTCAAATCTGTCCTGGCTACGCCACTTACCCTGAATGCTCTCATTCAAGTCTTGAAGATTGGTTGAGTCGCGAAAAAGTCCATATCACCCTTACCTTCACGTCAACAGCGTAGGCGCAGTTTGCGTTCGGATCTGAGCTTTTGGCTTGTCAAATCAACAGTTTCAGCGGAATCATGCGAATGTTGAATGCACAGTTCATTCCGTATGGAAAAGGGGAGCGGGGATCATGTTTGGCGATATTCTACCTTTCATCTTGCAAGGCATAGGCGGGGCATTGCTTGGACCTCTGCTGTCAGCGCTGACGGGGGGCAAGGGTTTTGGATTTATCGGAAACGCGATTCTGGGCGTGATTGGTGGGATTGGTGTCGGTCAGGGCATGAATGCTATTGGTCTGGAAGATGCCATTGGCTCGCTCATGGGTGGAGGCGGCCCGATGNGGATGCTCGCGGAAGTCGTCAAGGGTGGTATTGGTGGCGGAATCCTGGGGACCATCGCTGGTATGATCCGCCGACGTTAAACAGCTTATTCGGCGGGTGCTTCTGCCTTGGATGATGCGTCTGTTGTTGCGGCATGCGCTCGAATGCGTGCGACTCCAATGGAAAACGGTATCGCTGCCAATGCCACCAATGCTGCTGCCAACAGGAAGGGGGCTCCTGGAAAATAGATCGGGGCATCCTGTGTTGAAAATGCATGCAGCAAGGATGTCATGATCAGGGGTGAAATGATCATCGCTATGGACTGCAGCGAAGCAGTCGCGCCCTGAAGTTCACCCTGAGCGTTCTTGGGTGTCTGGTTGGACATGATTGACTGTACGGACGGCCCCTGTACGCCGCCGAGCCCTGAGATCACAATGATCGCAAACGCCATCCATCCCTGACCGGCAAACGCAAACAGCAACATGCTGCCTGTATTTACGCAAAGGCCCAGCCAGGCAGTCTTGATTGCGCCAAATCGGCTGATCAGGCGACCCGTCAGGGCCCCCTGAACGATGGCTGCTGTCAGCCCGACGAGTGTGAGGGACAAGCCAATCGTGCGTTCGTCCCAATCATAGCGAATTGCGCCATGATAGGACCAGATCGACGCATAAGCGGTATGCGACATCGAATACAGGAACAGTGTCACGAGAAATAGCGACACCATTGGCAGCTTGGAAAAATGCTTGAACGCGCCAAATGGGTTGGCGCGCTTGATGTCAAAGGGCCTGCGTTCTTCTGCATCCAGAGATTCCGGCAGCACAAATGCTCCGTAGCAGAAGTTGATAAGCGATAGCGCAGCGGCCGCGAAAAATGGCGCGCGCGTGTGGAAATCGCCCAGGAAGCCACCCAATGCCGGCCCTATGATGAAGCCCAATCCAAAAGCCGCGCCGATCATCCCAAAGGCACCACCACGACGCTCGGGTTCTGTAACGTCGGCGATATAGGCTTGCGCAGTTGAAAATGTGGCACCTGATACGCCAGACAAAGCACGGCCAACAAACAGCATCCAGATATTCTGGGAGAGCGCCATGATCAGGAAATCAAAACCCAGCATTGCCACGGAAAACAGAAGCACCGGCCGCCGACCATATTTGTCAGAAAGGTTTCCCAGAACCGGTCCGCACAAGAAATTCATCAGGGCGTAGATTGCGGTGATCGGCCCGGCCCATTTCACGGCCTCGGCAATGCTGGTGCCGGTCAGCTCCGAAATGAGGTCAGGCAATACCGGCATGATCAGGCCGAAGCCCACCATGTCCAGGAAAACTGTCACCAGGACGAAGAAGAATGCATTTTTGCCGTGTGTCGCCGCCATAGCCTGTTCCGAGTGTCCCCGCATATGGTGAATCGGCGCACTGCACCGTGGGATGCTTCATTACCCCGTAGAGGATGAGCTAACAAACAGCAATTTCATCATATGAAAAGGGCGGCCCCATGAGGCCGCCCGATATAAGTGTTTGAATGAACATGAAACCAGATGATGGCAGCTTCAGAAATCCGCGGACAGGCGCACACCATAAAAGCGCGGTGTTCCCGCGATGAATGTGGGAATTCCGAAACTGTCGCCAGTGTTACCTGCATCGATTATGTATTCTTCATCCAGCAGGTTCTTCGCGTAGATCTCTACACCATAGACGCCATTGGGTGCCGTCCAGCCCAGATTGATATTGGCAAGTCCGTAAGCGTCCTGAGAAATAAGATCGCGTTCGGAATTGTCGAAATAGACCTTGGATTGCCATGTATAGCTAGGGCTGATCGTGAACTCTCCGAATGATGTAGGTACAGCATAGAATGCCGCCAGGGATGCGGTGTGATCTGGCGACAGGCGAAATGCGTTGCCGCCAAATTGTTGCGGCTGGCCATTCGCATTGTCGTCAAAGCGCGCTTCGTTATAGCCATAAGTTCCGACCAGGCTGAAATTGTCTGTTGCTGCCCAGTTTGCCTCCAGCTCCAGCCCGGTTGACTGGGCGTTACCTGCATTGATTGGAACGATCAGTCCATCTTCGACAATGGATGTCTGGAAGTTCTCATAGTCATAGCTGAAAACCGATGCTTGTAGTGACAGGTCACCATTCAGCATCAATCCCTTCAGCCCGGCTTCCATCGAATCGACGGTTTCTGCGGGCAGGGTGGTGAAGCGCAGGGCTGCGTTTGTAGTTGACGCCGTGATGACTTCAGGACGGCGACCCCGTGAATAGTTGGCGAAGACGTTCCACTGTTCTGTCAGCTCATATTTGGCGGCGAAACGGTAGGTGAACCCTTCAAAGGTATCCGAGGCGGTCTCGCGCCCGACCGTGGGGGCGGTGACAAAGATGCCGCCGCCAGTCAGCGCGCTGGGGCCATTGAGATTGCCGACGGAAATGCCGGTTTCCTTGTCTTCAGCCGTGTAGCGTACCCCCGCAGTGATCTCGAAACGATCTGTCAGTGTAGCCGTTCCATCAGCAAAGATCTCCACAGCTTCGGTCTTGCCCGTGTTCTCGTAGAACTCATTGTGGATCGGCTTGAGTGGTATGACCAAACCGGACCCCAGCAGCGCCGTCAGGTTCAGGTTGTATTCCGGGTTGAGTGCCAGGAAACCCTCAAAGTCCTCGTTGGTGGTTGGAAATCCCAAGCCAGACTGGAACATCTGCAATGCGCGCTCATCATAGGTCAGCGGTACATTCTGAGCGCCGTCTTCCTTGAAGAAGCTCGCACCGATAAATCCGGCGAATGAGCTATCGGCATAGTTCAGGCGCAGCTCCTGGCTCAGCTGGTCGCCCTGTGCATCTTCACCAAATACCAGGAGAGGAAGACCGAAACCATCCGGATCAAAGACCTCAAGGCTTTCAAAGTGGCGCGACCCGGTAATCGAGGAAATCGAAACCAGTTCATTGATGTCATAATTCGCGAGCAAGGTAGCTGATTGTACAGTGCGGTCCAGCCCCAGCTTTTTGCCACCAAGGAAATCGCCGAACGAGTTGAGATTGGCGGCTTCCCACGGCTCTGACGAACAGCCGGCACAAGGCGGAATTGCGCCGGACTTGAAAGATGTGCCTGAAGGCTGATCTTCCTGCCAATTCAGGATCAGCGTGGCGTCAAAAGCGTCGGTTGGCTCGAACAATGCCGAGAAGCGAACCGCTTTCATGTCCTGCGAGTTGAAGTCTTCCTCATTCGGATTGACGCTTTCAACATATCCATCACGTTCGCGCAGGCGGCCTGCAAGACGTACAGCGAACATGTCGCCGACAGCAGCATTTACATGGCCTTCGGCGAAGAGTTCATTGTAATTGCCTGCGCCGATCTTGGCAGCTCCGGAAAGGCCTTCCAGAGACGGCTTGGCCTGAATGAGGTTCACGCCGCCGATCAGTGCGCCGCGCCCGAACAAGGTCGGCTGTGGTCCCTTGGCGACTTCGACGCGCTCAATGTCGAACAGTTCCACCACAGACCCACGAGACCGTGAGATCGGCACACCGTCCTGAAATACGGCAATGCGAGGTTCGATATTGGCTTCCCCGGAGTCTGACGTCAGACCACGGATCACGAAACCTGGATTGTTAGGGCTTTGCTCCTGAACCTCAAAACCGGGAATGAAGCGGGCAATATCCTCGAACTCGCCAATCCCCAGATTATCCATGAAGTCACCATCGACAGCGGACAGGGCAATCGGTACATCGCGCAAATCCTGCTCGCGCTTCTGGACTGTCACGGTGATCTTCGACTGGACCAGTGCCTGATCATCCGATGTGTCCTGTGCAATAGCAGGCGAAGCGGCGACGGTCAGAGCGGTGATAGAGGCGAAGGCAGCCAGACGGCTTTGAAACTTATTCATCTGCGGCAAGTCCCTTGGAAAACATGAAAGAGGGCACGACGCCCCTGTATGGAGCTGCCTTAATCAAGCTGCGTGACGTTTCGCTGACAGATTTGTTTCAGCCGTGTGAAGTTGCCGTTCGGGTCAACCAAATCTGAAAAGCTGTTGCTTTCCTGTGACGCAATCCTTGCTCTGATCTGGATCAAACTGTCGCCTTGATTGTTTGCTAGAGTCCTGAAATATGAAGAAAACATACATAAAACACATATTCGCAGGCCTCGCATTGGGGCTGCTGGCTGTCGCCGGACTGGCGGGTGCCAGCACTGATGAAAACACCGAAACTGATGAACCGGACCCATCCAGATCTGTCCCGATTGAGCAGGCTTTGACCCTGGATCAGGCGCGCTGACCGATTCTGGCATTATGGGTTGCACCCTGTCCTGAAACCCTGAAAGCTATATCTCGTAGCTTCATGAGGTTCAGACGATGCGCGCATTCTTGATATCAGCTCTACCCGCCTGCCTGATCGCATGCGCTCATGCGCAGAGCGAAACGGCTTTGACTGAGCCCCAGTCTATACCTCCAGCAGAATTTACGCTGACACATGAACTGGTCGCTGACGTATCTGCGGATAGAATCAAGTCTGATATCGAAAGTCTCGTCGGCTTTGGCACACGCCACACACTCTCTGATACCATCAGTGATACACGTGGTATCGGGGCGGCCCGACGCTGGATTGAAGCGGAATTCAAAACAATTTCCGAAGGCTGCAAGGTCCCGCTGGAAGTTGTGCTCGTCTCGGACATGATTTCCGGTGAGCCACGCATTCCCGAACCGGTCCAAGTCGTGAATGTCGTCGCGATTCAGCGTGGAACTCTGGATCCGGACCGAATGGTGATGATGGCGGGTGATATCGACAGCCGTGTTTCTGACGTCATGAACTACACAGACGACAGTCCTGGAGCCAATGACAATGCCTCTGGTATGGCGGGAGTTCTGGAAGCTGCACGCGTGCTTTGTCAGCATGAGTTTGCAGGCACAATCGTTTATGCCGGATTGTCCGGTGAAGAGCAGGGGCTGTTCGGCGGCAAGATCCTCGCCGATCATGCACTCGAGAACGGCTGGCGCATCAAGGCTGTGCTGAACAATGACATGATCGGGAATATCGAAGGCGTGGATGGCGTTATCGACAATTCCACCGCTCGCGTATTTTCCGAGGCAACCTGGGTGGATGAGACCCCCGAAGAAGCCAGAGATCGCCGCTTTCGAGGCGGAGAGGTTGATGGTGCGTCGCGCAATCTCGCGCGCTATATCGACAAGATGGCGGACATGTTCATCCCGAACCTGGATGTGATGATGGTCTACCGGCTCGATCGGTTCCGCAGGGGCGGACATCATCGACCCTTCACGGAAAAGCGCATGCCCGGGGTGCGCATCATGGAAACCCATGAGAATTACAATCGCCAGCATCAGGACCTGCGCACTGAAGATGGCGTGGACTATGGCGATGTGATCGAGGGCGTGGATTTCGAATATGCCGCCAAGCTCACGGCGCTGAACATCGCCACACTGGCCAATCTTGCCGCCGCACCGCCCATTCCCTCAGGTGTCGAGATCGAGGGGGCCGTTTCACCAGACACCAAACTCAGCTGGACACCGGCCACAGGTGTCACCGCTTCTAATCTGGCAGGTTACAAGATCTATTGGCGTCTCACCGACCAATCTCAATGGCAGTTCTCGCGCTTTGTCGGTGAGGTCTCAGACTTCACTCTGGAGAACATTGTCATCGACAACTATTATTTCGGCGTGGCGAGTGTCTCGATTGATGGTGCTGAAAGTCCGGTGGTGTTTCCCGGTCATGCGGGCAGTTTCGGGGAATAGGAAGCAGCGACAACTGTCATCTTCGACGTGAAACGTCAGATGAGACTTCCATTGATTTTACTGCTGCAACACAAGAAATGCCACCCTGGAATTCAGAGCGGCATTTTTTAGGATGTTCAGTTGTCCGTGTGACCTTGTCTTACACCTGGATCAGGCAAAATGGGCACCGCGATAGACTTCATCATGCCGGTCTGGCGCGGGCTGTGTTGCGTGCTCACCATCATGCTTGAGGCCGCGATATATCAACGAAAAGCGACGCATTTGTTCGGCCAGTGTTTTCTGCTTTTGAGCGCGATGGACGTCGGAACCTCTGTAAATCAGCTTGGTCATATCTACCTCCCGATCTGGAGTTGCAGGGCAATATCACCCGTATTGTGATCTATATATGTGCAAGATGTGTAACTTTGTCAAGTCACTCATATTGGTATAATGCGCAAACTGTGTTTTTCTGGGTATGTTGCAGAAGTGCGGACGCATGTTTTGCAAAATAACTCAATGGAATCAGTGTTATGGAAAAATTCGATCAGCGCATTCAACTGGTTGCATCCAGTGAATTTTCCAAAGTCGTAGATCAATGGCGTCGAACCCAAAGCGATTTGCCATCAAAATCAGAGGCGATCAGGCGCCTGGTACAACTCGGTCTGGCCTATGAAGAGGATAACCCCATGAGATTAGTGACAGCCATCATCCGACCTCACAAATATGAAGACGTTCGCGACGCTCTGCTCGAACTTGGCGTAGAAGGTGTCACCATCACTCAGGTGAAGGGATTTGGTCGCCAGAGGGGGCAGACGGAGGTTTATCGCGGTGCCGAATATCAGACACATGAAGTTCCAAAGATCCGGTTGGACATAGCGGTATCCGGCACGCTGGTGGAACATGTTGTCGAGATGATCCAGAAAACCGCCGGAACTGGAAAGATCGGAGACGGAAAATTGTTTATTCAGCCGATAACAGACGCGATCCGCATTCGCACCGGCGAGCATGGTGAGCAAGCCTTGTAAGGGGCATTCCACGGTGATGATAGATGACCTGCGCCTGCCTGCCGACCAGATCCTTGGCCAGCCGGGCGAGGGGTTCAAGCTTGCCCAGATCCGTCTGGCACCCGCGCGGCTGACACACTGCATGCGCTGGCTGGGTGCGTGTATTCGCGCCAATGAGATTGCCGTGGATTATGCCATGAAGCGCTATTCATTCGGTAAGCAATTGATCGATCACGAAGGCGTCGGGTTCATGCTGGCCGAAAACCGGATTGACCTGAAACAGTGTGAGCTGATGATCAACTGGTGCGCCGCCGAGCTCGATGCCGGATCGCGCGCCACGACGGAAAGCTCGATGGCCAAGGTGTCTGTGAGTGAAACCCTGATGCGGGGGCGGACCGGTGTGTGCAGGTGATGGGCGGTACCGGCGTGACCGGTGACACCATTGTCGAGCAAGTGTTCCGCGAGGTTCGCGCTTTTCGGATCTATGACGGCCCGACTGAAGTGCACAAGTTCAGCCTGGCGCGCAAGATCAAGCGCGAGTGGGAAAAACAGAACGAAGTTTGAGCCATGAAAAGAGTGTTATCAGACAAACGCAAACTGGTCTCTCGAAGGTGATATGAGTGCCAGTTCAGTCGTCGCGAAAATGACGCATGGCTACGCAATTTATCTGTTATGATGGTCTCTGGAGAACAATTCCGCTTCATCGCTTTGCGTGAAAAAATCAATTCTACCCGTTGTTTAGGTGTTTTGGTCACGAGGGTCTCGTGTGCTTCTCTTTCGTGATCAACTGTATGCCAAAGATAATACGTCTCTCCATTGATCTTCACGCACCTCCTCCAGGTACCATTGACTCTGTGAGATATGGAACATAACAAGAACATATGGTTCTTGCGTCTTTCAACTCTCGTCTTCAACAACAAGACATATCTCTATTCGGGGTACGGTCAGAAAAGGCGGTGACTTTTCCCTTCGGCCTGGGCGTGAGCGGGGTGCATGAGCTGGTGGAGGCTGTCTATGGAGACATGGCGGCGCTGACAGGGGCTGCGCTTGCACTCGCAGGGAGGCCAGGCGTTACGCTATGGGCGGTGCAACGCAAGGTCATGTCAGCGCATGGGAATCTCTTGTCTGAAGGTGCCCGCCGCTTTGGATCATGCGGAAGATCTCAACAATATCTTTTCGTACGCGCGAGCAAACCCATTGATGTGCTTTGGGCGGTGAATGAGGGGGCGCAGGCAAACGTTGTTAACCTCATCGTGGCGGAAGTCGAGGATGTGGATTTCAGCGTAACTCGTCGCCTCAAGCTTGTTTCAGAACGGCATGGCGTACCGGTTATTCTGCTTATGCCGCATACGCGTGAGGGGGCAAGCGCTTGTGAGACGCGCTGGCGCATGTCCGCATTGCCATCCGCACCCAATATGTATGACTCGCGCGCGCCGGGTGCGCCGCGGTGGCGGGCGGTTCTGGAGCGCTGCCGTCTGGCGCCGCATCGGGCGGGTGAAATCTTCGACCTGGAATATGACGATGAAACGCTATCTCTACGCGTGGTTTCCCAATTGGCCGCTGGATCGGTTACGGCGCACGCGCATGTCGGAGTGGAGCAGACGTTCGAGTGTTCCATCCGGAACACCGGTTGAAACGCCCCCTTTTGTGCTGGTCGAGCAGGGCTTGCATGGTTTGACAGTCGTCGCCGCCAACGCTGGTGCCGCGCGGATGAATATCTGGCCAGGGCTCGCCTTTACAGATGCGCGTGCGCGGACGCCTGATCTGGCGTTTGAGGAAATCGATCGGGTCGCCGACAGAGCGGCCCTGCACGCGCTGGCCGAGTGGATGGTGAGGTTTTCGCCGCGTGTCGCCGTCGATGGAGATGACGCCCTCTTGCTGGAAATCACGGGGGGGGCACATCTGTTTGGCGGAGAAGAGGAGATGGCGGCGGACATTGCTGTGCGGTTTGACAGGCACGGCTATGGCGTGCGTATGGGGATTGCATCTACGCCCGGCGCGAGCCATGCATTGGCGCGATATGTGGCGCAATGTGGTCAAGCTTCTATTTTGCCGGAGGGGGGAGAGCGTGAGGGGCTTTACGACCTGCCGGTTTCTGCGTTGCGCTTGTCTCATGAGACAGTCCAGTTTCTACGGCGCTTTGGTCTGACACGGATCGGCCAGCTTTATGGACTCGACCGTAAGGCGCTGACGCATCGGTTTGCATCGCGGAAGGCTTCGGACGCTGTTGTTCTGCGCCTGGATCAGGCGCTAGGTCTCCGCAAAGAACCGATCCGACCTCTGATTGAACCGCCAGACTGGAGCGTGCGATTGGCGTGTCCAGAGCCTGTTTCAGACAGCGCGAGTGTAGAGCATGCGCTTGAGACATTGGCGTGTGAACTTTGTCTCAAATTGGAATCCCATGGCGTCGGTGGGCGCGATTTCTGTCTTCAGGCGTTTCTGGCGGATGGGAATTCTTCGCATATTTCTGTCGCCGCTGCGCGCCCTGTACGTGACCCTGCTCATATTTGCCGCTTGTTTACCGAGCGACTGGACAGGATCAATCCAGGATTTGGCATCGACCTTTTCCTACTGAGCGCTGCGCGCTGCGAAGCGATGGACCTGGAGGCAGTATCCTTGTCAGCGGAGATAGCGGGGCAGTCGGTGGACCTGGAGGCACTTGCGCGATTGGCGGACCGCCTGACCGCGCGACTGGGTGAGAATGCGGTGCAGGTCGTGCAACCTGCGGAAAGCCATGTGCCGGAGCGATCCGAGTGCTGGCGTATCTTTGATGGTGACTTGCCAGAACCAGCCATAGCGCCGCCAATGGGACCGCGTCCCTTGCGTCTGCTTGATCAGCCAGAACGCGTTGAAGTGCTGGCGGAAATTCCAGATGGGCCGCCTGCTCGCTTTATCTGGAGGCGTGTGGCGCGGCATATCACACGAGCTGACGGACCGGAACGGATCGCTCCGGAATGGTGGAAGCTTTCCGAAAGAGGCGCGCGCGCGCGGGATTATTACCGTGCCGAGGATGTGCAGGGGCGGCGTTACTGGGTTTTTCGCGAAGGGCTTTATGACGATAATCGCGGCGGCCCGCCGCAATGGTTTGTGCATGGGTTGTTCGCATGAAGGCGTCAGATCATGCATATGCTGAACTAGCAGTGACAACGAATTTTTCCTTTCTGCGTGGGGCCAGCCATGGAGAGGAATATGTGGCGCAGGCAAGCAAACTTGGGCTTGCTGCTATCGGGATTGCCGATCGTAATACTTTGGCGGGCGTGGTGCGCGCCCATCTGGCGGCAAAAGAGCATGGGTTGAGATTGCTGGTCGGTGCCCGGCTGGAACTGGTCGATGGACCGATTTTGCTGTGCTATCCGACCGACCGGGCCGCCTATGGACGCCTTTCCCGGTTGCTTTCCGACGGCAAGATGCGCGCGCCAAAGGGAGAGTGCCGTATCACGCTGGAAGATGTTGCGGCCGCTGCCGAGGGACAGATTTTCATCGCTTTGGCCCCGAATGAACCAGACATGGAGTTTGAGGCGACGTTGATACGAATAGCGGGGTTATGGCCCAGCAGAACCTATCTGGCGGCGCGTTATGCCTATGGCGGGCGCAACCGTGAACGCGTCATGCAACTAAAGGCGCTAGGCCAGCGTGCTGGCGCGCCAATTATCGCCGTCAATGACGTGCTCTATCACATACCCAACCGTCGCCCGCTTCAGGATATTCTCACCTGTGTTCGCGAGCATTGTACGGTTGATCAGGCTGGCTTTCGACTGGAGGCGAATGCGGAACGGCATCTGAAAAGTCCGGCGGAGATGGCGCGGCTTTTTCAGGGCTTTGAAGATGCGCTTGCTCGCACGGTTGAGATAGCTGAGCGCTGCCGGTTCTCACTGGATGAATTGGCCTATGAATATCCAGACGAACCTGTTCCGCCTGACAAGACGCCGCAACAACATCTGGAGCATTTGGTCTGGACGGGGGCGGCGTGGCGTTATCCGGATGGCGCGCCGGACAAGGTGCGCGCCGCGCTGAAAAAGGAACTTACCCTAATTCAGGAGCTGGATTACGCGCCTTATTTTCTGACTGTCCATGATATTGTCGCTTGGGCGCGCGCGGAGGGTATTCTCTGTCAGGGGCGGGGGTCCGCCGCCAATTCAGCCGTTTGTTATTGTCTTGGTGTGACCAGCGTCGATCCGGCGAATTTCAATCTTCTGTTTGACCGTTTCTTGTCGAAGGAACGCAAGGAGCCGCCGGATATCGACGTGGATTTCGAGCATGAGCGCCGTGAGGAAGTCATCCAGTATGTCTATCGCCGTTATGGCCGTCATCGGGCGGCGCTGACGGCTACGGTGATTTCCTACCGTCCGCGTTCTGCGGTGCGCGAGGTATGCAAGGCGCTGGGGTTGACTGAAGATATTGCCGCGGCTCTCGCAAAAACAAACTGGGGTTCTTACGGTAAGGACTTGCCGGATAAACAGGCGCGTGACAGCGGGCTGGACCCGGCCAGTCCTCTGATCCGCCGGGCGCTGCACTTTACCCGTCAACTGATCGGTTTTCCCCGGCATTTGTCTCAGCATGTGGGTGGTTTCGTGCTGACGCGCGGTCCATTGGTGGAGACGGTTCCAATCGGCAATGCGGCGATGGATGATCGCACCTTCATTGAATGGGACAAGGATGATATCGCCGCCCTGGGGATCATGAAGGTGGATGTGCTGGCTCTGGGCATGCTCACCTGTATCCGCAAAGCGTTCGATATGATTTCGCTCTATAAGGGACAGGACTGGTCGTTGGCGACGCTTCCGCAGGAGGATTCTGCCGTCTATGACATGCTGTGCAAGGCGGATAGCCTTGGCGTGTTTCAGGTTGAAAGCCGGGCGCAGATGACCATGTTGCCGCGCCTGCGTCCGCGTAGCTTCTATGACCTGGTAATCGAAGTTGCGATTGTGCGTCCTGGCCCAATTCAAGGTGATATGGTGCACCCTTATCTGCGGAGAAGAAATGGACTGGAGACCATCACCTATCCGTCTCCAGCACCTGATCATGGTCCCGCGGACGAGATCGAAGCGATTCTAAAGCGCACGCTTGGCGTGCCCTTATTTCAGGAACAGGCCATGCAGATCGCCATAGATGCTGCTGGTTTTTCAGCCGATGAAGCTAACGGCCTGCGTCGGGCCATGGCGACGTTCCGACGTTTGGGAACCATGGGCCATTATGAAGACAAGATGGTCGGCGGGTTGATACGGCGCGGCTATGATGCGGACTTCGCCATGCGATGCTTCAATCAGGTGAAGGGCTTTGGCGAATACGGATTTCCAGAAAGCCATGCGGCGAGCTTTGCGCTTCTGGTCTATGTCTCCTCCTGGTTGAAACATCATCACCCGGAGATCTTTTGCGCAACTCTTCTCAATTCCCAACCTATGGGCTTTTACGCACCTGCCCAGATTGTACGCGACGCGCGTGAGCATGGGGTTGAAGTGCGTGCAGCAGATGTGAACCTGTCTGATTGGGACAATGATCTTGAGCCACTGGAAAGTGGCGGCTTCGCCGTGCGTCTGGGCCTGCGCCAAATAGACGGNCTGCGCGAAGATGAGGCGCAGGCGCTGATTGATCATCGTGGCAGGGGGTATGAGACTCCGGATGCGATCCGTCGCCGCGCGAGGGTGATGCGCGCGACGCTCGAACGCCTCGCTGCAGCCGACGCCTTCCGCTCGATGGGACTGGACCGACGCGCGGCGCTATGGGCGGTGCGTGGTCAGGCTCAGGACATGACCCTGCCGCTCTTTGCCGGGCTTGATACGCTTGAGCATGGGGGGGAGGCACCGGTTATTCTGCCTGAAACGCCTTTGTCGGAACATGTCATTCAGGATTATCAGACCACGCGTCTGTCCCTGAAGGGGCACCCTTTATCCTTTTTGCGGGAGCGTTACGCCACCATGGGCGTCAAGACGACGCAAGAAGCGATTGGATTACGCAATAGCGTACGTGTTATGGTTGCAGGCGTGGTGCTGGTGCGCCAGAAGCCGGGCACAGCATCAGGCGTGGTGTTTGTCACGCTGGAGGATGAGACGGGCGTGGCCAATCTCGTGGTCTGGCCCAAGGTGATGGCACGATTTCGTCCCGTCGTGATGGGCGCTTATCTGTTACTGGTGAGCGGCCGCGTGCAGACGGCGGAAGGTGTTACCCATATCATCGTCGAGACACTGATAGATCGAACACTCGACCTGGAAAGCCTCACTGAAGATGCTCAATACGCGGCGCATTCCTCAAAGGAGGCGGCTTGGTCGACCCATGCTTTGCGTTCCGATATGGTTCGCCATCCGCGTAATATTCGGGTGATTCCCAAAAGCCGGGATTTTCATTAGCGGAGGATTTCGGGCGGCGGCTACAAACAATCGGGCTGGGGTCGTGAACAGGGAATGGAACTATCTTCAGACCAAGCAGGTATGGGGCGCGCTATAGGGTATCAGACCGGTGTCGCATTGGCGTGTCTACGGGCGTAAGTGACGCAAGTCGGATCGGAATTGTTTGCAAAAAGCGCTGAAAGATCTGCATGTGGGACGTTTGGTCACCGCAAGGTGATCTTTTTCCGCATCGCTGATGTTTTTCATTGCGGGTTTGTAGCCATGCAATCGACCGGTCACAGTCATTTCTGGTACCCATACTCGTTCGGCTTTACGTAAAAAGCATCAATGCGAGGTGTTGCTGAGGAGCTGCGTGACATATGCTGCCAGTACTTCACCTTCGTGGCCTACGATCTGTCACAGTTTGGGAAGTTTTCCATCTTTCTTCAAGAAAATCACACCCAAATACCGTCGCAATTCTAGGAACAATGCATCTAATGAACGCGCTTCTTTCTGATTGGGTGGCGAAGACTTGGCCGAATCTGTTTGACCGGAACCGGACTGGTTCGTTGCAGGTGTCGAAGCCGCGCTATTGGAAAGGGGCGTCAACGAACCTCAATGAGAGCGGGAAGCGGACTCATAACATGACTACGAGCCTGAAAAACTCAGGCGACGATTCGAATTAGCGAAATGCTGTCTTATCAGGCCGAGCAGGCCAGTGAATTTGGATCATTGTCATACGGAGCTGTTGTTTTGAAAGAGCCCTATCCAGCTCATTGACGATGCCTCATGGTATTCCAACAGTTTAGTAATGGGGAAAAGCTCAGAGAATCTAACCAGAGAACAGCTTGGAGTATGTATCGGGCAAGACGGTACGCATTACCACCTGAGCGAGGCGTTCCGGTTTGCTGCCTTCACCGGGGAAATCGAGTTCGGGGGTAACCTGAGTATATTGAACCAACCCAAATGACAGAGCGAAGGTGGATAAGGCAGCAAGCGGCACCACGTCGACTTCTCCCAGTTCGCGAATTGTGTCTTCAACAGCCCCCAGGGAAATACGGTGAGCTTCACGGTCAAGCAATGCCAGGCCGTCACGATCCGCATCAGCCAATTCACGCTGGAACAGTTTTGCGAGATGAGGGTCTTCCAGCAGCTCTCGCGCGAGTTCTACGAGAAAGCGGTAAATTCGGATTTCAGGTGGAGCGTCAGCGTGCAGCTGTTCCAGTATCAAGGCAAGACTGCGTTTGAAGACGCTGACGCACACCGCTAGGTACAGCGCCCGCTTGTCTTCGAAATACAGGTAAATTGTCGGAACGGTGACGCCAGCCTGGTTGGCAATCTCACGTATGGAAGCACCGTCAAATCCCTTTTCGGTGAACTTGTCAGTAGCAACTCTGAGGATCGTTTTTTCCGATTCAGCGGCTTTGCGACGAGGGCGAGAGGATGCTGTCATGATCGTACGAAAATCATCAGATTAGTTCCTGCATATAATCGCACTGAGCGGCTCTTCGAATTCACAAGGATTCGGTTCGTCGTAACGTTAATTCGCACCATAGTCACAGGTGCTGAAAACGTCAAAGCAACAGCGTTACTTGTCAGTAGACCGGGCATTGTTGTGCCTTGGTGATAAGTGCGATGGCTTTTTGATTCTATATATCAGTTTGTAATATATAGAAAAAATTCAGATATCAACGCTCAATTTCAAAAAATAATTATCGATCGTTATTCTTTTTTGTTGACGAGGTCCAACGCCTCTGTTTTGCTGAAATCAACAAAGGTCGAACGCCGTATGCGGAACACCCCTCTGGCAGCCTCGCTGCTCTTCAGGTGGGTTCCGTATCGGACATAAAAAAGGCCAGATATCAGGGAGAGGAAAATGATCCATGGCTGGAAACCCCCGCTGTCAATGAGGGTGTCGCTGCGCTGAAAGTGCATGCGTAATGCTTCTGTTTGGTGTCGTTAAGGCGCCATCGGACATTGATTGAATCTGAAAGATTACAGTTTCCCGGGTGGGGCAACTGCTTGTGCGTCACAACAGGCGGGCGGGTGGAAGCGGCTCGCATTTATTAAAGTGAGCCTGATTTCATTCAACTAAACAGAGCGCACTCAAATGGTCTGTTTGGGTGCTGGACGGCTGGGGTGGTGGCCTGAGTCATCCAATCGATGAATTGGCGAGAAGAACAAAAGTCGTTTGGACACTACGCTCAGAAGATAACCAATAAAGCGCTCCGACAAAATGCGGATCGTAAATACAAGTGGGAGACGAACGCAATGAAGGTAATTGGCCGCGACAAGGTTGTTATGTACGACTTCTCGGACGAGGGGCGTCAGGTTCCCGGCACGGGTGCCAAGTGGCAGGACAGCACCTGGCTACACTGGTGGGACAATGAAAATTCCGTCGGTGGTGTTCACCGTATCGGTCATGAATACAACTATGAGGGCGAGGCCCCACGTATCGCCTTGTGGTCAAACCTTGTCACGCCGGAAGGCATTTACCGCCATGTTCTGGGAAACCCTCTGCGAGAGGCTGACAAACTCCCCAATGGTTGGGGGGGTGGAGATGATACCTGCCGCAACATCATTCCTGAGGAGGGGGTTCACCAATGGATCATTGATGATCCGGCAGCCGGAGTGTCGGCAGATCTGGTGTTCAAGGACTATCACGCTCCATTTTGTGGCTTTCCCCGTTCCGGCGATACGTCAGAAAATATTGCGCCAGACCATATCGATGTCGGCGGAAGCATAACCGGTTCCATCACAATGAACGGCAAGACGTTTGATGTGACAGCAGGACAAGGTGTGCGCGATCACGGTTGGGGGCATCGGGACATCAAGACCATGTTGTCGCATCGGTATTGTGCGGGCACATTTGGTCCGGACTTTACGTTCTGTGCATGGTCAATCCACAACATTGTCAGCGATGCTGTCGAGAGCTTCGGTTGGGTTGTGAAGGGGGGCGACACGGTCGTCTTCGCCAAACGGATCGAGATCATCAGTTATGTCGAGGTCGATTCTGCATCCACTCGCGGTGGTCGGATCATCATGGATCTGGCCGATGGAGACACGCTGGATTGTGAATTGACGGCGGTAACGCCAGGGCTTGTGAACTGGTTCGATACCCACAAATTCGCGAATAACAACACGCTGTGTCGCGCCGAGGCCAATGGCCGTGTTGGTGGTGGCATGTTCGAGAGCATGATGAATTTTCATCTCGGCACGCGTGCTCCGGGTAGGATGCAAAGAGCGCTGGCGCAATCGGGGTTCTATCCTGGCAATTTCGAAACAATGCTCGCGGATCCCAAGGGGCCCTTTGCTAAATCGACTGTTATCTAGGGGGGGCGAGATGAATAGCGCAAACAACAATGAGGCGCTTGTGCGGGCATTCTTCGATACGTGGTCTGTCAGCTTTGAATCGATGATCGAGGGCTTTCAGCGCTTTGTGGCGGATGACTGCCTGCTCATTCAGACACGCACGCCAGACCTGCATGGCCTGGGCGAGATCATCCCATTTCTTGAACATGTCCGGCATGCCGGTCTGATGGAGAAAATGGAAGTGGAAGTCGTCAATGTAGTTGCCACAGAGTCAAGTGTAGCGGCCGAACGGATCGACGTGATGCACATGCCAAACGGGACTATTGGTGCGCGCTTCCCCTGTGTTTCTGTCATGGAGGTAAATGGCGACAAGATCACGGGATGGAGAGATTATTTCGACAGTGCAGACATGCCTTCGGGTGGAATCGCTATCGTCAACGATTCCAACTGAAGGCGACATGAGGTCCGCACATTTCCGGATTTGTCCGATACGGCCGACCCCGATGAGCGCAACCATGATCATGCTGTGAAACAGGACAAGGCACGAGACCAAAGACGAGAACAATAAGAGGGCAAGACCGCAAGAGTTAAAGCCCTGCAGGGAGGATACAATGATCCGTGATTCAGAACTTGAACGCTATCTTGAATGCATTTCGACGTCGCTTTCCACGTCGATCAGGCCGGCAATCGAGGCCGGGCCTGCGCTGAAAACGGTGGATTCTCTCAACCTGGTATTGGGGCGGCTTCTGGGAGAGCTGAAAAACGGGTCGACAGTCGTTGATGCGAATATGACCGCCTGGCGCAAGCTGGCAGAGTCTTGCCCTGTGGGGGATGCGCAGTCGACCGATATAACCGTCAGCTGGCGGCCTATGATCGCACTGGATACCCAAGTCAGCGAAATCCAGCACAATATCGAAGACCCGAAAAATTTCGAAACCCTGATTTCGCAGATACGTAATCGTAATCCTGACGCGATGTCCTGGATTCAGGAGAGCGCTGATATTCTCAACAGGACGTTGCAACAGAGCGAAGATGGGTTCTTTCATCCCGAGATCGGCGAAGCAAAGCCTGAAGACCGGGTGATTGATGCGACCGCCTTGAAACGGCGAATTGGGACGTATCTCTCGGAACGCTTTCCGGAACTTCCCTCCGACTGTGTGGAGACCTTGAAGATCGTTCCGGGTGGCCAGGTGAAACTGACAGCGATCTTCCAACTGATCGAAAACGACGTGCTACCAAGACGGTTGGTGCTTCGCCAGGATCAGGAATTCAACATTACCGGCGCAGTGATCACGGATGAATATGAAGTCCTGAAAAAGATCGCACCGCTTGGGCTTCCCTTTCCTGAAGCAGTTCTTCTGGAAACCGATGCGACAAAGCTCGACGGTCAGTTCCTGTTGATGAAGGAATTCGAGAACACCGAAGCCGCAGGTACCTATTTTGTTGAAGAGCGTCGGCTGCTTGGATCAACAATGGGCCCCTCTTTTGGCGATGACGTTGCCAGGGTGCTCGCGGGATTGCACCGGGGCACCGAGGTCGCATCTGGTTCAGAAGAAAGTGACGACAGCGAAGCAGCGATTATTGCCGGTATGGAGATCGATTGGCGCGGGCAGGGGCGATCAAGTTTTTCAATTGCAATCGCGCTTTGCCTAGCCTGGCTCAAAGCAAACCCGCTTTCTGAAAACCGACCACGTGCCATGATCCATGGAGATATGGGCGCGCACAACATGCTGACACGCGATGGACGTTTGGCGGCCCTACTGGATTGGGAGTTGGCGCGCTACGGTGATCCTGCCGAAGATCTCGCTCAGACGCGGATGATGCTGCTGCCCGACACCATGCCTTGGCCAGAATTCAAGGCGGCTTATCTTCGCCATGGCGGCTCACCTGAGGCATGCGACGAACGCGCCGTTGCTTATTTTGCAGTTCGTACATTCCTCAAGCACGGCCTCATGAATATGCGGATGTGGGAATATTTCATTACAGGGCAACGTGCCGATGCACCTGCCGCAAGCATCGCCAGCCATTTCATCGAGCGGTTGATGTTGTACCTCGCCCGAACCCTGAAAATGGCGATCGAGGCAGAGACGCAGGACGCGCCTCAGTCAGCCGAATTACTCGAGGCAAGAACATGATTGCGGCAGATGAGTGGTCAGCTCGACCTTGTCGTAACGAAAATGGACCAATGGGGAGACGACCAAGATGAAGTTTGACGCAGCCATTCTAAGAGACGATACCGACCGCATGGCGATTGAGGCGGTTGAGCTTGCCAATCTGCGCGACGAAGAAGTTCTGGTTCGTGTAGTGGCATGCGGTATCTGCCATTCAGACATTGCAATTCGAGACGGCAAGTATCCGTGCGAAAGACCATTGATCCTCGGCCATGAAGGGTCTGGAATTGTTGAACGTGTTGGTTCGGCTGTGACCAAGGTGAAAGCAGGCGACAAGGTTGTCCTGTCATTTACATTCTGCGGACATTGCCCAAGCTGCGACGATAACCAGCCGGCCTATTGTCATGAGTTTGGCCCGCTCAACACTTCAGGACGGCGCGCGGATGGTTCCAGCGCACTTACCTTGAACGGGGAGCCGGTCGGCGGACACTTCTTCGGACAGTCATCCTTTTCCAGATATTCGGTCGCCAATGTTCGCAATGTTGTGAAGGTTCGCGCTGATGCTCCGCTGGAAATGCTGGGCCCTTTCGGCTGCGGCATTCAGACAGGCGCGGGTGCCGTTCTAAATTCATTGTCGGCCAAGCCGGGTGACAAGATCGCGATATTTGGCGGCGGAGGCGTGGGGTTGAGCGCTGTCATGGCTGCCAAGCTGGCGGGTTGCAGCCAGATCCTGCTTTCAGAGCCTAACGCTGAGCGGCGAACTCTTGGCCTTGAACTCGGTGCGACAGATGTGATCGATCCTCTGTCTACGCCCGATCTGACGGCGAAACTCATGGAGATTTCCAATGGTGGTTTTGACATCATCTTCGACACTTCGGGAATTCCGGCAGTCGTCAATGATGGGTTCGTAGCGCTCGCACCTCGCGGTCGCCTGGGCATTGTTGCCTTCAAGGAGCTGGATTCAGCAGCAATCATCAACCTTGTGTCCACGATAAGCCTCGGCCGATCATTACACGGGATCTGTGAAGGTGACGCGATCCCCGACGAGTTCATACCTTTTCTGGTGGACCGGTTCATGGAAGGCGAGTTTCCAGCCGATCGGCTGATGAAATTCTATGACTTCAAGGATCTGAACCAGGCTCTTGATGATCAGGATCATGGAATTGTCGTCAAGCCCGTTATCCGGATGTCTTAGATGCGGCGCGCTCAAACAAGAAAGATGCGATCATGAACACTCTCGCTGCAAAGCGACCCTCGCTCGATTTTGACCTTCAGTCCCTCGAGTCGATCGGCGAGCATCTTGGAGATCACCTTGATGCTATCAGAGAAGCCGACCCCATTTTTTGGAGTGACATCCAGAAAGGGTGGTTTGTCACACGCTTCCAGGATGTCGTAGATGGGTTCATGGGCAAATATCCTTTGTCCAATGTGCGTTTGGACAAACTGGCTTTCGCCTCGATTCCGGAATCGGAATGGGCGAGCCGTATCCCACTGCTGACGAGTGCGACACCCACATTCACGAACATGATGGATCCTCCGCGCCACACCTTCGTGCGAAGGACGATGGCACCAGCATTTACCCCGAAAACGATCCAGGCAATGCGCCCCTTTGTACAACGCCGTGTGAAGGAACTTCTGGATTGGGCTGAAGAAGAGCGCGAATTCGAATTCATCGAAGGCATTGCGCGGCCACTGACCGGAAGTGTCATCATGGAGATGATGGGAGTTCCGGAGGAGTATCTGGGACAATTGCGTGAATGGGCATTTGGTGTTGTCAACGCGATTGGTACGCCTCGTCCAAGTGCAGAGCTTCTCGAAAGCGGAGAAGCGGCGATGCGCGCCATGGATGATCTGTTCACTCAGGAAATCGCAAAAAGGCATCAGTCACCGACCAGTGATTTCCTGTCTGCCATGGCCAAGGCGACACAGGGTGAAGATGGACTGTCGCACGCAGAAGTTCTTGGCAATTGTGTAAATGCGCTTCTCGCGGGTCACGAAAGTACGGCCTCCACACTGGCATTTGGGACTGACGCATTCGCCAAATATCCCGATCAGGTCAGTTACATGTTGAGCCACCCTGACGAGATCCAGAATGTGTTGGCAGAAATCGGGCGCTATATTCTGATGTCTGCATGCATGACGCGCGTGGCGACTGCTGATTTCGAGTGGGGCGGGAAGCAGATCAAAAAGGGTGATGTTGTCTATCTATGGATGGCAGCAGGTGGCCGTGACCCATCGGTCGTTTCCAACCCGAGGGCCTTTGATGTGTCCAGACCTCCGGTTGAATCTCTTGTCTTTGGGCGCGGCATCCACTTCTGCATCGGGCACATGCTCGCAAAGCTCGAACTGGGTGAGTTCTTCCTTGCTGCATTTTCAAGGTTCAAGATCGAAGTGCTTGATAATCCTCTGGATTATAGCGGTAGTTACTCATTCCGCACGGTGTCGACAATGAATGTGCGGTTCACACCGCGATAGGCAAATGTTGGAAAGTTGTTCAAGAGGAAATGACGATGTTTTGTGATGTTCAAAAAGAAGGTGCGCTTCTTGTCGTTACGATGAACAACCCTGAAAAGTTGAATGCGTTGGGGCCGACTTCGCATGAGGAAATGGCGTCCATTTTCAACGATTTTGAGGATGATCCAAAGCTATCGGTTGCCATATTGACGGGCGCAGGGCGCGCGTTTTGTAGCGGTTCGGACATTTCGGCCTATGTCGCAGGCACAAACAAGCCGTTGCCACCTGAAGGAGGCGGTGGGCTTACGCATAACCATAGGCTGAGCAAGCCTGTCATTGCTGCGGTCAACGGCCTGGCAATGGGTGGAGGGTGCGAGATAGCGCTGTCCTGCGACATGCTGGTGGCTTCAGAGAATGCCTATTTCGGGCTGCCTGAGCCGTTGGTAGGGGCGGCAGCTCTTGGTGGCGGGCTCATTCAGATTTGCCGTAAATTGCCATACTCGGTTGCAATGAAGGTCATATTGACAGGTGATCGCCTCAGCGCGGAAGAAGCGCTGCGTTATGGCCTGATCAGTGAGGTTGCACCTGAAGGTGGCGCTCTGGATGCGGCCAGGAAACTGGCGAAACGCATCATGCGCTGCTCTCCGGTCGCACTATCGGCAACACGACAAATGGCGCGCCTGGCGTTGAGTGGCATGCCGACAGCTGAAATCGAGAAAATCGAAGAAAACGTAAGGGCCAAGGTGATGGCCAGCGACGACTTCAAGGAAGGCATGGCGGCTTTCCTCGATCGCCGCGAACCTGTGTGGACGGGCCACTGAAACCATAATCTGGAGACTGAACCATGAAAGAATTCAAGCTGGTCATCAATGGTCGCCTCACTCCGGGGGCATTAAGCATGGATGTGATGAACCCCGCGACTGGTGAAGTCCTGGTAAAATGCCCCCGCGCTGATGCGGCGCAACTTGAAGAAGCGGTTGCTGGGGCCAAGGCCGCCTTTTCGTCCTGGTCAAGGCTTACGATCTCGGATCGTCGTGCAAGGATCAATGCAATTGCAGATGAACTTGAAAGCCGAACCGAAGAATTCGCGAGGGTTCTGACGCTAGAGCAGGGCAAGCCATTGCAAGATGCATTGGGAGAGATTGGTGGGTCCGTCTATCTGATGCGTTCTCTGGCAGAAATAGATGTTCCGGACCGCATCCTGAAGGACGACGATGAGCAGAAGGTCATCGAACATCGAACACCTTTGGGTGTCGTTGCCGCGATTACGCCATGGAATTTTCCTGTCTCGACTCTGATCCTGAAAATCACACCAGCATTGCTGGCGGGAAATACTGTTGTTGCAAAGCCAGCACCTACGACACCGCTGACCAGCTTGATGTTAGCCAGCATCTGCAATGATCACCTGCCTGCAGGCGTATTCAACATGATCACTGATCAGAATGATCTGGGTGCCTTGCTGACCAAGCATCCCGATATTGCAAAGATATCCTTTACTGGTTCAACAGCAACCGGTCAGAAGGTGATGCAAAGCGCTGCGTCAGGTATCAAGAGAGTCACGCTGGAGCTGGGTGGCAATGACGCTGCGATTGTACTTGATGATGCGTCAGTTGCGAACGTTGCGCCCAAGGTTCTGGCTGCTGCGATGATGAATGCCGGGCAGGTCTGTCTTGCAGCGAAGAGGGTTTATGTGCCGAGCCCACTTTATGAAGAAATGTGCGATGAGCTCGCCCGACTGGCCGATGAGATCGTGGTTGGAGATGGGATGCAGCAGGGCTCGCAGATGGGGCCACTACAGAACAAGGCACAATATGACAAAGTGCGAGCATTGATCGACGAAACACGGCAAGACGGCAATATCATTGCCGGTGGAGTTGGACACTCAGGCCCGGGCTATTTTATCCGTCCTACAATCGTCAGAGACATATCCGATGACGCACGCCTGGTTAAGGAAGAACAGTTCGGTCCCGTGATGCCGGTGCTGTCATATGATGACCTGGATGATGTCATCAATCGTGCGAACGACACACCCTTTGGTCTTGGAGGCACAATCTGGACTTCAGACCCTGAACGTGGGCTGGAGGTCGCCAAGAGAGTGGATTCGGGAATTATGTGGGTGAACCAGCATATGATGGTCATGCCAGACATACCGGCCGGCGGCTCCAAACAATCGGGATTGGGAGCTGAACTCGGGATAGAGGGGTACTGTGAGTTCACGCAGAACCATGTGGTCTATATGGCAAAATAGATCCAACGCTTACGGCTGACTGAATCAGGTTTTCTGTTTCCATTGGCTGTTTGATGAACTCAAAAATTTAAATAGCCCGCTTAGCTTACAGAACTTCAAAAGCTGACGCAGAAAGAAAGGAATCGACAAATATATCGAACGATAGATAATATTGTGTAGATCAACCACGCCTGAGACGTGGCGGGGGATGAGTTACAAAGAACCAGTTGATAAAAACTGGCATATAAACAGGGAGGTAATCATGAGAATAACATATAAGGCAGCCGTCTTGGTTGCTGTGCTGGCAAGCGGCGCAGAATGTAACGAAGTCTGGGCACAGGCTGCGGATGAGCAGATCGAAGAAAACGCCATCGATGAAACGAACAGTGATTCCGGCAACGGTCAGGCCAGGCTTTCGACCATTGTGGTCACGGCACAACGCCGGTCAGAATCGCTGCAGGATGTGCCGATCGCTGTTACCGCGATTAGTGGTGAAGCAGCCTTGAAAGGCGGCATCACCAGCACACAAGACCTGACCGTGGCCGCTCCGGGTTTGATGGTGCAGACTCAAGCTGCCAGCGTTCAGATGTATATGCGCGGTGTGGGAACGGATGGTTCAACAGCGGGAACAGAAAACGCTGTCGCCACATTTGTAGATGGCGTCTATATGCCATCAATGGCGGGGCTGTTCTTCTCGTTCAACAATATTGAACGAATTGAAGTGCTCAAAGGTCCGCAGGGTACTCTCTTCGGACGGAATGCGACGGGCGGTGCAATCAATATCGTAACGCAGGATCCCGCATACGAACCCGAACTCAGGGCGAGCGTAGGTTATGGTAATCTACAACGTTCGGAAGCCAGTTTTTATGGGACGACCGGGTTGGGTGACAAGGCAGCTTTTGGGCTGGCTGCAATCTATAACAATCAGGATGAAGGGGCTGGCAAGAACCTGTTCTCAGGCCGGGATGTGAACCGGGGCAGAGAACTGGGTATCAATGCCAAATTGCTACTTGAGCCTTCCGACGCCCTGACTATTCGCCTATCTGGAACCTATGCTTACACAAACCAGTCTTACGGCCTGACCTACCGGCAGGGTGAGGGGACGGTCCTGTTCGATGGTATTCCAAGTTTCCCGGGTGATTTTTACGACGTCAACTCCGATCATGAACCAGCAAGTTCTTCCAAGACATATGTGGGCTTGGGAAGCATCGAATACGATCTTGGCTTTGCCACGTTCAAGAGTTCGACATCCTATCAGAAGCTCGAGAAGTCCTATCAATATGATAATGATGGTTCGACAGCGCCTATTGTCCACGTGAATTTTGGACAATTCGATGAGGCGATCTCTCAGGAATTCCAGTTGTCTTCGAATTCAAGTGAGGCCCTGACATGGATGACTGGGCTTTACTACTTCGATGACAAGGCTGGGTATGATCCGTTCCGCTTGACTGGAGCTGCGCTGGCACCGCTTCAATATCTGCAGCGGACATCAACCCAAAAAACAAAATCATATGCTGCCTATGGTCAGGCAAGTTATGATTTTGGACAGGGCACATCACTGACGTTAGGTGCGCGTTACACCTATGACAAACGACGTCTGACCGCGATTGACGATAGTGACCTTGGAATTCTTGCAGACTACGGCACGCAGGAAAATTCCAGCGATGCGCCAACCTGGAGGCTTTCTCTTGATCACAAGATCACGGATGAAGTCATGGTCTATGCAAGCTACAGCCGCGGTTTCAAAAGTGGTGTGTTCAATACTGCGGGGCCTGTTGACCCCCCTGTGAATCCTGAACAGCTCGACGATTATGAAATAGGGGTCAAATCTGAACTGCTCGACGGCCGGATGCGATTGAATCTGGCAGGGTTCTTCTATGAATATGAAGATATTCAGTTCAGCAGCTATGAAGGAGAGATCAACCGTCTGCTAAATGCGGCATCTGCCGAGATTTATGGTGTTGATCTGGACGTCTCTTTTCAGGTGTCCTCGCAGCTCAGTCTGAATGCCAGTCTTGAAGCCCTTCACAGCGAGTATTCGTCTTTTCCAGGTGCGCCGATTTCCACGCCGCAGGCTGTAGGTAATCTACTTGAACCGGGAGATGCTTCGGGGAACACGCTCATCAAGGCACCAGAATTGGTATTCAATACATCCGTTGATTACACCATTCCGCTTTCGACGGGTGCAAGTATCGATACCAATATCACCTATTACTACAATGATGGGTTTTTCTGGACGCCAGACAATCGCATCAGTGAGCCAAGCTATGACATCGTCAATGCGTCAGTCAGCTGGGTATCACCAGACGAGAAATACAGGCTGTCTCTTTGGGGCAAAAATCTGACCTCATCTGAATATCTTTCACAATCTACAGCGCAGCCTCTGGGCGACACTGTTGTTGCAGGTGCGCCGCGAACCTATGGCGTGAGGTTGGCTGCGGTATTCTAGACTGGATGTGACCGCATCAACCGACATCAAATCGGTTGATGCGGGATGTTCCGTGAACCTCAAAATACATGGAGCTGAGACCTCCCCAAATGACTACTCTCCAATAGAGGGCGTCCACCGGTAATCGGTGTGACGGACAGTAAAAGCATGATCAGAACTGAAAACCTTCATCAGTTGATCGACAGCGTGACAACCACGCTCAACGGTCCGGTGAAAGCTGGTTTGGGAACAAAAACATCTCAAGAAGCGCTCGCGGCTGTGCTGGCGATACTCAACAGGTTCAAGTCGGACCTCGTCGATGGTGATCGTATAGCTATGGAAGTCGCTCCGCAGTGGGCCACCATAGTTGAAACGGGTGGCGAACTTCTTCAGACCGACCCGCCTCTGCATTCGCCCATTCAGCATTGGAGCGATATCGATTCCGGTGTGCTTTCCTTGCAGAGAAATCTGTCAGACGATCAAAGAATTGGCCGAATTGCTGACGGGCTCAAAACCGATGATCCGGTTACAAGAAACTGGATGAGCGATGCAGCCGATCTAATGGTCAAACTCAGTCGTGATTTTGAAGCAAGCTTTGTAGCCCAGGACCTGGTGATAGAGGAAGAGCGCGCGGAAGGCCCCGAAGCGAATCTGAAGGAGCGTGTTGAGACCTACCTGCTTGACCGATTCCCTCAACTGCCAGGTCATCCGATAATGAAGTTCGCGGTGGTGGGCGGCGGAAATTCAAAACTTACGGCGCTGTTCACACTCGCCGAGAATGATGTCTTACCCCGACAATTGGCGCTTCGAATGGATATTCCCAACGCCATTACCGAAGCGAGATTGGATACGGAATGGCCAATTCTTCAGCGCGTCCATGAGTTGGGCTTACCGGTTCCAGAACCCATCTTGTTCGAACCCGAAGCGGAGCATATCGGAAACGCTTTCATCTTGTCTGAGCAGGTCACCAATGCCGAAATAGCAGGGTCTTGTTTTCCCGAAGACCGCGCGCGCTACGGCTCCAATATGGGGCCGGATTTTGGCAGAGAGGCTGCACAACTTCTTGCCCGGATTCATTCTTCAACATTGGAGCGCGAAGGTGACAGCGGCGAAATTCTAGCAGAAACGACGAAGAATATCGCTCGACAGTCCGCCGAATGGCGCTCACTGGAAAAGCCACCATTTTCACTTGCAGTGGATCTGGGGATCAGCTGGATGAAGGCAAATCCGCTTCCATTGGGGCGCCCGGTCTGTTTGATCCACGGTGACTATGCCCAGCACAATATTATGGTGCGCTATGGTCATATTCATTCACTGCTGGATTGGGAACTGGCAAAGCGAGGAGATCCAGCCGAGGACCTGGCTGAAGCTCGCATGATGCTGGTGGATGGTTGCATCGAATGGGATGAGTTTGTGCGCGAATATCTGGAAGCAGGTGGACCAGCCGGCGCGGTCGATCCTCATGCAATCGCGTATTATGGCTTGTCTGTCTATCTGAAACACGGGGCAAACCAGACGCGACTTCGTAGCGCCTTTTTCAACGGTGAACGTACTGATCTCATCGCTGCCATCTGCGCCAGTCACTATCAGGACAGGATCACCTTGTACCAGTCACTCGCATTTCGTGATGCAATGGAGGTGACAAATGCTCGCCGATAAACAGTCAGCGCGTGGTGGCGCAATTCTCTCAATGCGTGCGAAGCAGATCGAGGCATCACTGGCAGAGGAAGCTTCGGGGTCTACGTTCGAAACAGCGGACTCCGTCCCGCCTTCACCATCACATTTCACACTTTCCTGGCTCACATCCGCCCTCGCCAATGGCGTTGCAGGGGCGAAGGTCTTGGACTTCAAGCTCGGAGAGGCTCATTCCGGATCGGCCAACCGGCAAGCGGCGCGCATCATCTGGAATGAGGCTGGCACAAATGCATCTCTGCCTTCTCATGTCTTCTGCAAGTATTCCGACGACAAGGAGATCAGGCTTTGGCTAGGTGTGTCGAAAATCCTGAAACAGGAAATACTGTTCTATCAGGAGATCGGGCCAGAATTGTCAATTGAGACTCCCGATGTCTACCATGCTTGCTGGCATCCGCGGGCGTGGCGTTCGATGATCCTTCTTGAAGATATAGCAAAGTCCCGTGGGGCCACCTTTTGTACGCCACGCGAAGTGGTTAGTCGAACAGAAATGGAATCGGTACTCAATCAGCTCGCCATGCTCCACGGCCGCTATTGGCGACGTCTTGGTGCGCAGGCGCGTTGGCTACGAACGCCGCATAACGTGATAAGCCGGTTCAGCGAATGTTTCGATTATCTGGCGCTCGTTCGCACTGGTCTGGAGAGAGCTCGCAGCGTTCTACCTGACCCAGTTATGCGGAAGGCTCATCTGTTGTGGAGCGGGTATGATGCTTCTCTCGCAGCAGCAAGCACAGGGCCTCTGACACTGATTCACGGTGATCCCCATATTGGTAATCTCTACCGGACGGGTGAAGGCGAAATGGGCATTCTTGATTGGCAAATGGTCATGAAAGGACGCTGGTCGCACGATTTCGCATACGCAATGATTACCTCACTGAGGCCTGAAGACCGGCGTGCATGGGAACGTGACCTTCTTGGGTTCTACCTGGAAAGGCTGAACAATTCGGGTGGTGGTTCTTTGACAATCGAAAATGCATGGATGGAGTATCGACAACAATCCTTGCACGCTTTGCTCGGCTGGTTAGCGACAATCGGTGCTGGTAGCGAACAACCCTCAATGCAAGCTGATGAGACAAGCTTGGGCGTATTGGAGCGTGCTGGCGCGGCGTTTATCGATCTTGACCCACTTGCTGCGCTTGAATGACTTCAGGGGCTAGCTATCGCCTGGGCGGAGCGCGAGCTCCGGAAACAGCCGGGCGACAATGACACTGGCCGTACGTCTGGGATTGTCGTTCAGATCCTGCAGAGCATCAGCAATAGCGCCGCCAAACTGTTCGAATTGCACCATGCCGGTCGTCAGGGAATAGAGCATGATCGGCTCAAATATGGGAACCGGCCGTTGCAATGCTTCTTCCAGCGTATGTCTCAGCAGTTCAAAGGAGGGCATTGTCTGGGTTTCAAGCAACTCTGCCAATATGCTTTGGTCACTTTGCAGCAACTCACGGATGAACAGGCGATAAAGGCGCGATTCTCCGGTCATCGAAGTAATCAGCGCGACGACAAAAGCATGAATACGTTCGGATGCTGTGCCTGGTCCTCGCAAAGCGGAATCGGTTGCGATTTGAGATTCAGCGAAAACCTCTCTGCAACACTCTTCGTAAAGCGCGCGCTTGTCGCCAAAATGGAAATAGAGTGTCGGCAAGGAGATTTCGGCAAGCTGAGCGATGTGACGAATGGAAGTGCCCTCATAGCCGAGATTTGCGAACTCGGCGCTTGCAATGCCTAGGAGCATATCGCGCGTAGAGGTTTCACTTGCCTTAGGGCGACCTGGGCCGCGTGAGTTGGTGTTTCTGGTGCCAGACGCACCAGGACGATTCAGCGAATTTTGTTTTGCCTTGTTAGTCACATCTGCTCCCGATCAAGATTTTGCTTATTTGGAGGCGTGCAATTGAATTGACAAGGCTCCTAATAAATAGAACGATCGATATATATAATCGTCTGAAGGTTGGAGAGAAACGATGACGGCTGCAGAAATATCCCACGAATATCCCTTGGCAAAACAGCTGGATTCAGAATTGTGGAGCGAGAATTTCGCTCTGGCCATGAGTGATACGATAAACGAAATTTCAATGCTGTACAGCATCGGAACCTGGTATGATGACACGTCAATATGGCGAGAAAAACTGTCGATCCAGATGCCGGATGGCCACATACTGATTGGTAGAAATTACGGGCGCAATACCGGTGGTTCCGTCGTTTCAGGGGCGCTTTCTCGATATGAGATCATAGAGCATGAAAAGCAGGTGCGAATGCAATGGAACGGTCCTGTCTGGAGCCACAGTTTTGACGAGCTGATGACACGTGGCTTTAATGGTGGTCTAGCCCGCAATCTGAATCTCGACGTCCATTTTGAAGCTACAACGCCAATCTGGGATATGAAAAAGGACGGCCAGAAAGACAAGACCGGAATCACCGGAGCAATGCACACGGAACAGCTTGGCCGGTGTCATGGTTCGTTACGCTATAACGGTCAAAACTGGGCGATCAGCAAGGCCTTGAGTTGCCGGGATCATAGTCGAGGCAAGCGCGATTTTGCGCCTTACAAAACTCATTGTTGGATAAATGGTGAATTCGAAAATGGTCGGGCTTTTCAGCTTTATGCCGCCGAGATCTATGGCCTGGACGGGCCAGCGCTGTCCAGCGCTACGGTGATCGAGGATGGTGTTCACTATCCTGCAACGATCACCCATGTCGAGTTCATCTCTGGACATGATGACTACCGGAAACGGCAGACGATCGGACTCGAGAGCGCAATAGGAAAAATGCAGATCGAAGTGACGCGTGTACGCTCATGCCTGCCTGTCTCGGTTGTCACGCCTTTCGAAGCGCAGGCTGGGATCATCAAGGATCGTGATTACGGCCTCATCTTTGACGAAACCGTCGACCTTTTATGGAATGGACACACTGGCCTTGGATGGTCCGAGCGCGGATGGTCGAAGAAGCTCGGTTGAGGGGGGAGCATGACTCTTAAGTGCAATGATACGCTTGACATTTCTCTGGCCAGGTGTGGTCAGACTAACTCGAACTGAACTCTCTGAATGCAAATTGAGTGAACTTTATCTGCCATAAAATTACGGCCAATAGTAGAGCGCGGCTGATCGGTTCTTTTAGGTGAAATTCGCTCTTGAGTGAAAATGACGATCCAGATTGAAATAGTATTAAACGGCGGAATAAGCTGCGGCGTATTCTTGCAAGCTATTGGTGTATTCTTGTAATTTGGAATCGCTTGCTTGCATCTTCAAAATGGAAAATGCGAATTTTCGACCTGGTGACCTGCCACTGAACTTTCATTCAGCCGACATCAGAGCCTTAGCGTTTTGCACGCCTTTGGGTGCGGGTTGATCAATCTGTTCCTTGCCTGCCTTGCGGAGTTTATCTGCGTAGTTGGCGGGCGTGTTGTATCCAAGGGATGAGTGGGGCCTGTGGTGATTCTAGCCCTGTACCCATTCGGCGATCTTTTCCCGTACATGGTGATCTGCTCCTCAGTGAACCTGGCCTTCTTCATCTTCCATCCTCCCGTGAGAGCCGGAATCCAACTCGAACGGGAGGAAAATCTCAGTGGCAGTACTACCTCAGCCAATGAAAAATCCAGTCGTCCACAGATGGGCGACTGGATTTTCCCGGAGTCCGCAAGTACGGGCCTGCGTCCCCCCCAACGATTTAACGTATATGAAATAACAGCAAAAATTTCCGCCGAGGTTTGTCGGTATTCTATCACATTGATAGGGTGCTTTCATGTTATTGTTTGGCATGGGCGTCGTTTCGCTCCGAAAGACTAAGAGGCACCGAGTTCGAAGTGACGTTGAAGAATCTGTTCAAGGCAGCTTCGCTGAAAGACATCTGTACTGTTACCAAGAACGATGATCTCGACGATGCGGGATTTGGTCAATTCCAGCGCGATCATCTGTGCAAAACCTTCACCAGGTTTTCCTACGACAAGTGCATCCTGCGTTTCATCGAGAGTGATGATGAAGGCGAATTGCAAATCTGCAAGTCAATCTATCTTGGATTTGGTGTTGATAGTGGCGATATAAATGCGAATTACGCGCCCTGGATGAACAGCGATGAG
>PAQI01000011.1 GCA_002709235.1 Hirschia sp. | reverse complement strand
CCATACCGCCCATGCCACCCATACCGCCCATGCCACCCATGTCAGGCATTGCGGGGGCGTCTTCCTTTGGTGCTTCCGTGATGGCCGCCTCCGTCGTGATGATCAGCGATGCAACGGATGCAGCATTCTGAAGCGAGGAGCGAACAACCTTCACAGGGTCGATGATACCTTTTTCGACCAGGTCACCATATTCTTCGGTCTGAGCGTCGAAACCAAAGGATGAACCCTTGTTCTCGAGGATCTTGCCGACAACGATGGAGCCTTCAACACCAGCGTTTTCAACAATCTGACGGATCGGTGCCTGAAGCGCCTTGGTCACGATGTCGATACCGGCTTGCTCGTCGGAGTTGGAACCCTTGACCTTGATGCCGATGGATGCACGCAGAAGTGCTACACCACCACCAGGGACAATGCCTTCTTCGACAGCAGCGCGGGTTGCGTTCAGAGCGTCATCAACGCGGTCCTTACGCTCTTTCACTTCAACTTCGGTTGCACCACCAACGCGGATCACGGCAACACCACCGGCCAGCTTGGCCAGACGCTCTTGCAGTTTTTCCTTGTCGTAGTCAGAAGTTGTGTCTTCGATCTGACGGCGGATCTGAGCCACGCGGCCTTCGATGTCGGACTTGGCACCGCCACCGTCAACGATTGTGGTGTCTTCCTTGGTGATCGCAACGCGCTTGGCTGTGCCGAGCATGTCGAGGGTCACGTTTTCCAGCTTGATGCCGAGGTCTTCGGAAACAACTGTACCACCGGTCAGGATAGCGATGTCTTCCAGCATGGCTTTACGGCGGTCACCGAAGCCAGGAGCTTTTACAGCAGCGATCTTCAGGCCACCGCGCAGCTTGTTGACAACCAGCGTTGCAAGCGCTTCGCCTTCAATGTCTTCAGCAATGATGATCAGCGGCTTGCCGGACTGAACAACGGATTCGAGGATCGGCAGCATTGGCTGAAGCGAGGTGAGCTTCTTCTCGTGAAGAAGGATCAGCGCGTCATCCATCTGGGTGATCATCTTGTCCGGGTCGGTGATGAAGTAAGGCGACAGGTAACCGCGGTCGAACTGCATGCCTTCTACGACTTCAAGTTCGGTTTCCAGGGACTTGGCTTCTTCGACGGTGATGACACCTTCATTGCCGACCTTGTCCATGGCCTTGGCGATCATGTCACCAATTTCTTTTTCGCCGTTTGCGGAGATGGCACCAACTTGTGCGATCTCGTCATTCGACTTGACCTTCTTGGCGTCTTTTTTCAGCTGCTCGACAACTTCGGCAACTGCCTTGTCGACACCGCGCTTGAGGTCCATCGGGTTCATGCCGGCGGCAACGCGCTTCATGCCTTCGCGAACGATGGCTTGTGCGAGAACCGTGGCAGTCGTGGTGCCGTCACCTGCAACGTCGTTCGCCTTGGAAGCGACTTCGCGGAGCATTTGAGCACCCATGTTCTGGAACTTGTTTTCCAGTTCGATTTCCTTGGCAACAGTCACACCATCTTTCGTGGTGCGCGGTGCGCCGAAGGATTTTTCGATCACGACGTTACGACCCTTGGGGCCGAGCGTGACTTTCACAGCGTTGGCGAGGACGTCCACGCCTTTGAGCATGTCTTCGCGGGCGTCTGGGCCGAAGCGAACAATCTTGGCTGCCATTATGCGAATTCCTTTTGTTTGGGTTGTTCAGAAAAAAGATCCTGTGGGGGCGAGTGCTTACTCGACGACGCCCAGAATGTCGGACTCTTTCATGATCAGCAGTTCTTCACCATCAACGGTGACTTCTGTGCCACCCCATTTTGCGAAGAGAACGCGGTCACCAGGTTTGACGTCGAGCGCAACGCGCTCATTGTCGTCACCAACTGCACCATTGCCGACGGCGACGATTTCGCCTTCCTGCGGCTTTTCCTGAGCGGCGTCAGGAATGATGATGCCGCCTTTGGTTTTTTCAGTCGCCTCGATGCGACGAACCAATACGCGGTCGTGTAGCGGACGGAATGCCATGTTTCCCTCATAAGCTTATGTTGCTATTGCTCGCCAGCGCGCCGGAGCGGCACCGTTAGCACTCGACGCCTTCGGCTGCTAGCGATGCAGGGGAAGTAAGGTTTTCACGCCTGAGCGTCAAGAACTCACTGACACAATTTTTGCCAATTTCAGCTCAACAATTGGTCACACCAGCCGCGCACCATTGGGTGTGGGCTGATCCGGGCCACATAAAACGATGTGGCCATTCTCATCCGGCACGCCCAGGGTGAGGACCTCGGACATGAATTTCCCGATCTGGCGGGGCGGGAAGTTCACCACGGCCAACACCGTGCGGCCCAGCATGTCTTGGGCTGTATAGTTTTCCGTGATCTGGGCGGAACTCTTCTTCACGCCGACGCCTTCGCCAAAATCGATCAGCAATCGCAGGGCGGGCTTGCGGGCACCTTCCAATGGGGCCGCCTCGATGACCTTGCCAGCGCGGATGTCCACCTTGCGAAACGCATCGAAATCGATGGCATCAGCAGGGGGTGTCGCGGGATTGTCGGTCACATGCATGGGCGCTCTCCTGCTGGGCAGTTGGGACCATTGGCGCAAGGGTTCAAGGCGGGTGGCGAAAAACTGTCGCCACTCACGATCGGGGGTTTATTCCGGCAGGGGCAGATCCCATTCCTTGCAGAGCAATGCGATGAAATAATCGCGGCGCGTACGCACGGCGGCCGGTGTCCATTTCTTGTAGTCGCGCAGGTTTTCACTCAGCGCGTAGCTGGGGGTCTTGTTCTTGAAGAAGACCTTGAGCTTGTCTTCATATTCCTGTCGGTCCGCTTCCTGGTTTTCGGCATTGGTCAGGAGGGTGAAATTGCCCAGGCAGTCAATCAGCTCGCGGCGTTCAGAGGCCTTGGGCCAGAGCTTCAGCCACTCTGAATTGGCCTTGGGGTTTCGCGGCAGGATATGTTCCAGCGTGGCATCGGCATCCGGTGAGATGCTCATGCCGCCGGGCAATACCGCGTTGAGCCGCAGGCTCATGGCGCGGCGCTGGCGAAAAGTGGCGAAACGTCCCTGAAGGCGCTCTGCCAGTCGTTTCTTCTCGTCATCAGTCAGGTCGAGCGGGCTGTTTTCATCATGCAGCTGTTTGTCATCGATAGCTGTAATGACGCGGCGATATCGACGCCCACGCGCATCACGGTCCGGTATGGTGAATTGCAGTCCGAAGGAAAGCCTTTCCAGCTTTCTGAAAAAGGCTGTTGCGGCTTTCTCCTCAAGATCGCCATCGACAAGATATTTCAGCGCGGGGGCACGCCAGCCGACGTGATCAAGTGCACGCAATTGATTGATATAGTGGATCAGGAAAGGCGCGAATTCCGTGCCGGTCTTGCGCAGGCCGATAATGATCTCATAGGCATCGGCATAGCGTTGCAGCCGGTCCTCGATGAATACGCGCGCCGAGATGTGGGGCAGGACGTGATTGCGAAATCCTGTCACCATGTCTTCTTTCGACGCCTTGTCGAAGAGTGAGCGGATCTGCTTGAGCAGGTCGTCAAACCCGTCAGAGCCCAACCTTGCGCCGATTTCATTCCAGGTCACGGCATGGGCTTCGGCTTCTTCATCGGTAAAGCCAGCGCGTTCGAACAGGTCGGATTTCAGGATGTCGTGGGCGCTCAGCTTCTTGCCGCGCTCGTTCAGGACGCGGAATGCGGCATAGCCACCATCGCGGTCAATCACGGAAACGCGAACCATCACGCATTCATTCATGATGAAACGCGCAAGCGCGGATCGCTCAGCGGCGGACGTGTTGGACAGGGCATCGCGGAACACATTCACATTGTTGAGCATGTTCTGCCGGCTCTCGGTGTTTGGCTCGTAGAGATCGGCCTCACTGGTCGCACCGCGCCGCTGCACGATTTCCCGGAAGAAGGGGGTGTCAATGTGATTGAGCGTGAGCCGCCAGCGCTGGCGGTCTGACGACATGAAGCCGCGCGGCGCTTCGAGCAGTTCGTGCAGCTTGTTGGCTTCTTCGCGCGATTCGGACATGTCACGCAGGACTGCGAACAGGATGGAGAGCGTGGCCAGTCTTTGCTGGCCATCGACGATTTCCATGACTTCGCGCGGCCGGGCCTGTACGATGACCATCGCTCCGAGAAAGTAATAGGGACGCTCGGACGAACATGCTTCGCGCAGGTCGTTTACCAGCTCCGTTGCTTCCTTTTCGCCCCATGAATAGCCACGCTGATAGGGTGGCATGCGCAGATCATCGGAACCTGTGAAAATGTCCTTGACGGTCTGGTGCTCGGCTTTGAAACCATTACTCATACGCTTACGCTTCTTGCTCGTGGTCCATGGTGAACGGCCCGGTGGCGCTCGTTTCACGAAACGACGCCATGGTCCAGTTCATTTGCTTATTCTCTAGGAGGCTCCCCCCAAATGAAGCTCGCCCGATTCAAACGCGGTGAAACGCTCTCCTGGGGCGTGTTAACCCAGAATGACGTTTCAGACATAAAACAAAACGCTCCTTTTTTGCCAGCGTCAATTGTGGATTTCCTGCAGTATAAAGACGAATTAACCCCTTTGCTGGAGCGCTGTTCGAAGGGTGTTGCGCGCTATCCGCTTGATGAGATTGAACTTCTGTCTCCTGTCGCGCGGCCGGGGAAAATACTCGCCATTGCGAGGAACTATGCAAAACATGCAGCTGAGATGGGAGAAGCACCGCCCGAAGGTCAAAGATGGTTCTCCAAAATGGCCACGGCGATCAATGATCCCCATGGCAAGGTCGAGCTGCCAGCGGTGTCTGACAAGCTCGACTATGAGGCCGAACTGGTGGTGGTGATCGGCAAGTATGGGCGCAATGTTCCTGTGGAGCGGGCCATGGAGATTGTGGGCGGGTTCACCTGCGGATGTGACTATTCGGTGCGCGACTGGCAGAAGGCGTCACCGACCATGATGATGGGCAAGGGCTTTGACAGCCATGCGCCGATCGGTCCGTGCATCGTGACGCCCGATGAGATCGGCGATTATCGTGAGCTGCGCCTGCGCTGTCTGGTCGATGGCGAAGAGCGCCAGAATGGCAGTGCGGGGGACATGATCCATGATATTGCCAGCCAGATCGCCCATCTCTCAGCGGCGTTCACGCTGGAGCCCGGTGATCTGATCTTTACCGGCACGCCAGATGGCGTCGCGATGGCGATGGACCCGCCTGCATGGCTGAAAGTGGGCCAGCGTGTGCGGGTGGAGATTGACCGCATTGGCGTCATTGAATCAGAGATCGTGGCTGGGCGCAGTGAATGTGTTATCAGGTAAGGCTGGAAGCTGGCGTCGCAATCTTTCCGATTTGCAATTGGATCAAACAGGCGCAATGAGGCTAATCAGTCTTCAACACGACACGCCGCAGATCCGACTTGCGGGACGCTTTGATGCAATGGGCGGTTCGAGGGGCGGATCTTTCTGAACATATCCGAACGGGGAAATGGCAGTATGTTGAGGGGCATCTGATTGTGAGCAGGTTTGTGGGACGATTCGTGATCATCTGTCTGTGTCTGGCGGGGGCATTGTTTCTTGCGTTCAAGCTGGCATTGGGCACTGAGAAAGCGCAGCTTTACCTCTACAAGAACGCAGAATCCGCGCGCATGCATTCAGCGTCGCCCGTGCAGAGCGATCCGGATATGATCACTGCGCGGCCATGCCCATATTCAGGCTGTGTGCTGATCGAGGCCAGCGGTCGGGATTTTCTGGTCGGCGCGGGCGAAGGGGCCGCCAGCAGCCTGTTCTTCATGGGGTCACTGAATGCCAATCTGGATGGCGTGTTGCTGACGGATCTTTCGCGCAACCAGATCGAGGGATTGCCAGGTGTGCGCGATCGCACGCTGGAGGCTGGTCGCCGCGAACCGCTTCAGATCTACGGACCCTCGGGAACGGACCGTGTGGTCGAGGGGGTCAATGCGATGCTGGAGACTTCGGATGCCGATCGTTCCGTGCGCTTTTCACAGGGCTTGTTGCCTTTCAGTGCTGCGCCGGTCGAGCTTGTGCAGATGGGGGATTTTGCCGATGGTGACATTGTCTTTGATAGCGGGGTCTTGTCGATCCGTATCTATAATGTGCTGTCAGGCACGGCAGGTTCGGATGCGCTGATCTATCGGTTCGACCAGGATGGCGCGACGCTGATCGTGGGCGGATGTCGTGCCCGCATTGAGGATATTCGCCGGGCGCTTGATGATGACACCTCCGAGCGTTGGGGGCTGGTGTTGCCTCTGGCCAATGAGCGGTTGTTGCAGATCAGGCGCGACATGGCAGATGAGGCCGGGCTGGGCCGCGAAAGCCGATTTGTCGGGGCGGCGGCGGAAGATTGCCTGACGGTTGCGTCTTTCGGTGAACTGATCCAGCAGACCGGAGCCCCGCAGGCCCTGGCGTGGCCCTTGTTTCCGCGCGAGCGCTCTGGTGTGGACCGAAAGCTTTGGCTGAGTGATGTCGAGGCGATGTCGGGCAGGGCAGCAGGGTTTCAGTTGGGCACGGCTGCAGAATCACTGCGGATTGATCCGGTGGCTGACTAAGCGGTCCGACCAGAAACTCACCCCAAAAACGCATAGAGGGACCTTCAGAAAACTGAAGATCCCTCTATGTCCCCTTCGCCCCCGCATATCCAAAGATCGCGCGCGTTCGGGATCATTCGGATTGCAAGCGAATGCGGTGTAAACGGCCGGAACCCCTCAGAACCAGCCACCGCTTGAGGAGAAGTAAAGACGAGACTTTGCCTGCTTGTCCACGGTGAAATGCGGCAAGAATGTGCAGTCGTTAAGAAGTGTTGCGTTCAAACCACATTCATCCGAACACGGTTAACTAAGAACTTGCTCTTGGCGTCAGGACGTGACTCTCTGCTTTTTGTTTTCGGATTTGGGCTTCGTGGTTTGCGCCATGACGTGAGTTGGGGTTAGTACGGTATCAATCGGTTCGGTCCATGCGCGCAGTCAGATGCGTCTGATCGAGCTGGTGGTTATTGAAGGGACTGGGTTCGCCATGCCGGCTTACGCACATGTGATGCTCGCCATGACGTATATTACCGCGTGCGTCGTCGGTGGTGCTGCATTGCATCGATTCTTGAATGTCGACCTGATGACCGCCGGACTGGTGTCATCGGCACTCGCACTTGGCCTGGGCCAATTGCACAGCACGCTTGCGCGCTCGGGCAATGCCCGGGAAACCGATGACCGGCTGGACAGCCTGCGCGAGGAAACCCGCAAGCTGTCTACCCGCATGGAAGAAGCCGAACGCCGCGCCAATGAACTGCGCGCGGAATTCGAGCGCGAGATCGCTGAACGCCGCGAAGTGCTGGTATCGGAAATGCGCGGCCTGGAAACCATGATCGGCCGTCTGTCAGAGAATTTCGAATCCCGTCTGGATGCCGTTCGCAGTGTCGATGGGCAGGTGAACGGATCATCGGCAGCGCTGGAAGCGGTGCGCGATGCGCTGCGCCAGAACCGGGTTGATCTGCATTTGCAACCGATCGTGACACTGCCTCAAAGACAAGTGCGCTTTTACGAGGGCTTTACGCGGCTGCGCCGGGCCGATGGCGGGCTGATCATGCCGGGTGAGTTTCTGGCAGAAGCAGACCGTGCGGGACTGTTGGGCGTGATCGACAACATGTTGTTGTTCCGCTGCGTTCAGATCGTGCGCCGCCTGTCCCAGCGTGATCGTCGCGTCGGTGTGTTCTGCAATGTGGCGGTGTCGTCACTGGAAGATGACAGCTTCTTCCCGCAATTTCTTCAGTTCATGCGGGAAAATCGCGACCTGGCCGGATCGATGATCTTCGAGATCGGTGTGCGCGCCTTCAACAATCGTTCCTCCATTGTGACCCGGAACATGTCCAAGCTGGCCGAGCTGGGATTCCGGTTCTCGCTGGACAAGGGCGAGGGGCTCGATTTCGACCTGCCGGAGCTTCAGTCCGCCGGGGTGAAATTCGTGAAGGTGTCGATTGATCGCGTGCTGGCGGAACTGGTCGATGGCGGCCAACGCCCGATTTCATCGATCTCCCGCGATATTGCGCCTGAAGATGTCACCACCATTTTCGGTCGATATGGTGTGGAGCTGATCGTCGAGAAGGTCGAGGATGAAAAATCCGTGATCGAGATTCTGGATTATCATATCCCGTTCGGGCAGGGCCATGTGTTTGGTGCGCCGCGTCCGATCAAGGGATCCTTGCTGGAAGAGACTGCACCGCCGCCGGACTTCATGCGCCGTGTTGGCGCGCTTGGCGCGATGAATGCCTGACGCCATGATAGATCCGCCCAGACTCGCCACATTGGGCGAAATCGCCCACAATTATGATGCTGTCCTGTGTGATGTATGGGGCGTGGTCCATAATGGCCGCATGGCATTTGCCGAGGCTGTCGAGGCATTGCAGCGCTTTCGCGCCGAGCATGGGCCCGTGATCCTGATCACCAATGCACCGCGCCCGCAGGAATATGTCACACGGCTGTTTCCCGGTCTGGGTGTCATGCCTGACAGCTATGATGCGGTCGTCTCGTCCGGAGATGCGGCGCGGTTTGCACTGGAAGGTTTCGCACCGGGGCCGGTCTATCAGATCGGACCGGATTTTGATGATCCGCTCTATGAGGGGATCGAACTGGAATTCACCGAGAAAGCCGGATCATCGGCGGTTGTCTGCTGCACGGGCCTGCGCCATCTGCCTGATGACGAGCCAACCAATTACCATGCAGAGCTGGAAGAACTGTCCGATCTGGGCGTCCCGATGATCTGCGCCAATCCGGATATCGTGTTCCGCTTCGGTGACAAGCTGGTCTGGGCGGCCGGGTCGCTGGCGCAGATCTATGAGCAATTGGGCGGGCGTGTGATCCGTCCAGGCAAGCCGGATGGTGCAATCTATGATCTGGCCTTTACCAAGCTGGAAGAGCTGGAAGGCCGCAAGCCTGACCGCACACGTGTGCTGGCCATTGGCGATGGGCCGGCCACCGATGTGAAGGGGGCCATGCGCGAGGATCTGGATTGCATGTTCATCGGCGGCGGCATTCATGGCGACGCGTTTGAGGATCCGGAGGATTTCATCCGGTCTGCACATGCCATTCTCACAAACGAAGAGGCGGAAGCCGCTTACGCTGCTCCCGCACTCCTCTGGTGAGGTCTGGTCGCTTTTTCTCGAAAATCGCGGCCTGAGCGGCGCACCTTTAAGGGGCGCTCGCGACTGTTCAGGACCTTGTGAGGGTGATCCTGTTTGAAGCCGTGCGAAATCAAGCTCATGCACTCTGCGTGCACGCGGGGAGGGTATGCGCCAGCCTGCGGAGCCAGCCGGGGCTGGTTCCGCTGATAGTCACGCATCCTGTCTGGTCGAAATCAGGCCAGTCTAGTCGAACAGGGCGTCGATGGCGTCCTGGTCTGCGTCTGCGCTGTCGCCAGCGAACATGGCGTCAATGTCATCCTGCTTGGTTTCAGGACCATCCATTGCCGGGCCGTTCAACAGCTGTTCGCGCTGGCGCTTTTCTGCCTCGGTTTCCTCGCGCTTGGCGTCTGTGACACCCAGGGCAGCAGAGAACTGAGACACGCGTTCTTCGATGTGACGCAGCGTTGTCACCACCTTGTTGACGCGCTGACCGGTGAGATCCTGGAAAGAACAGGCCTCGATCATGCGCATCATGGCGTCGTCCACGGCGGCCTTGTAGGCGACGGGGTCGTCACATTCCAGGCCCATCAGCGTTTCCGCTTCTGTCATGATGGTTTCAGTGGCCTGCTCGGTGTCACGCACAACTGCATCAAGTTCCAGAGAAGCGCCGGGTATGCGCTCCTGACGGATCTCATTGGGGCAAAGCTCGGCGATTTCATCGCGGGCTTTCGAGATAAAGTCCGCAATGTAGCGAAATTCGCCCTGAATTGTCTGGTCAAGCGAACCGAAGAAGAACTTCATCGCATCGGCCAGCTGGTGTGAAAGTTCGAGGACTTCCACGAGTGGGCGATCGCGCACATTGCTTTCACGCAGTGTCTCGATGGCACCCTTCACTTTCTTGGCGACTTCTATGGTAGCCATTGTCTTGCCCTCCCTTGAAAGAGTAAAGCGTTCATTCCGGCGTTTCTAGAAATCACCCAGAACGGCAGCAATTTTTCCCTTGAGGGTGGCAGCGTTGAAAGGCTTCACAATGTAGTTGTTCACACCGGCCTTCTTGGCTGCGATCACGTTTTCCGTTTTTGATTCGGCAGTGACCATGATGAACGGCGTTGTCTTGAGCGTGTCCGCGCTGCGGACCTCGCGAAGCAGTTCATATCCCGTCATGGGTTCCATGTTCCAGTCGGATATGACCAGACCATATTTTTGTTCCTGCATCTTGGCGAAGGCTTCCTTGCCATCCGATGCAGCTTCTATGTTCTGGAATCCCAGTTGTTTCAGAAGGTTCGTGATGATACGCACCATCGTCTTGTAATCGTCCACGACCAGGACGGGCATCGACATATCGACAGCCATGAGGGTTCTCCTTGAGGCGGCTTTTGATCTGACCTGCGTCATGTTGTATCGGAACAAGCCAAATAAAGGATGAAAAGCTATTGTGATTTCGAATATTGGCGTTAACGGACTGATGAGACGAACTGTGAAGGATGCGCGAAGATGAAGCCCGGTTTGAAATACGAGGATCTGGAACTCGGCATGTCCCATGAGGACAAGCATGTTGTGACAGAGCAGGATGTCATCGATTTCGCCCGGATTTCCGGCGATCACAACCCGCTGCACATGGATGAGGAATACGCCAAGACGACGATCTTTGGTGAGCGAATCGCCCATGGTGCGCTGACCGCATCCTATGTGTCGGCCATACTCGGAAATGACCTTCCGGGCCCCGGTGCAATCTTCACCGACCTTAATCTTCGCTTCAAGCGCCCTGTAAAAATTGGTGACACGGTTGTGGCGCGTGCAGAAGTTTCCGAGATGATTCCGCGTGGAAACCGCGTGACTCTCTCCGTGAAATGCATGGTTGACGGCAAGACCGTCATTCAGGGCGAAGCCAAGGTCATGGTGCCGTCGCGCGAAAGCTAGGCGCGGAGGGAATGGTTCCATTACTGCTGCTCGCCTTTACCGACATCTCGACCAGTTCCCGCAGGAATTGCGCGGCGCAGCTATAGCGCTGGGCAATTTCGATGGTCTGCACAAGGGCCATCGCGCGGTGGTGTCTTCTGCGCTGGATGCTGCGTCCGGTGCGAAGGTTCCTGGCGGTGTGATGATGTTCGATCCGCCGCCCTATGTGTTCTTTCAGCCGGATCTTCGGCCACGCCGGATCATGTCGATCGAGCGCAGGGTCGAGCTATTGGGTGAGATGGGGGCTGATTTCTGCCTCGCCATCCCGTTTGACGCGCGTGTCGCCGAGATGACCGATGAGGATTTCTGTCAGCACATCCTGGTTGATGCACTGGGTGTCTCCAGCGTGTCTGTCGGATTTGATTTCTTCTACGGCCGCAATCGCATGGGCGATGTCGATTCGCTTCGGCGGTTTGGTGACCGGTTCGGATTTGAGGTCCATATGGTCGAGAAAGTTGCAGCCGGACACGAGGCAGGTGGTGAGGACAAGGCCTCATCAACACGGGTGCGCGAATGCATTGGCGAGGGCCGTATGGAGGATGTCGCACGCATGATCCATGGTTACTGGCGGGTCTCCGGAAATGTCGAACATGGTGAACAACGCGGGCGGACCATCGGCTTTCCAACGGCCAATCTGGGCCTGCGTGAATTTCATCATCCGCGCTATGGCGTCTATGCTGTCTGGGCCCGGATCGAGGGCGAGGATGTGTGGCGTAACTCCGTGGCGAGTTTTGGCCGCACGCCGACCACGGGCCTGCGTGATCCCTTGCTTGAAGTGGTGATCTTTGACTGGTCAGGCGATCTTTATGGCAAGCGGCTGGATGTCGCTTTCGGCACATTCCTGCGGCCTGAAGAGAAATTCGATTCGCTTGAGGCATTGATTGCGCAGATGGATCTGGATTGTGATGCGGCCCGCAAATGGCTGGCGCGTGCCGACGCGCCGAATTGAGGTGTGTTCAGAAAAACACTTGGCGGGCCGGGCGAGGCGCTGCTACACAGCGGTCATCATGAAACGACACTTCATCATATGTCAGTCGCCGCGAATTAGCGGCCCGGTTCGCGTCAGCTGATATCGCCGCGCGGGCCGGGAGACTTCATTCGTTTCTCAACAGACATTCCGCTCGAAAGACTGACACACAATGTCCGATGCCAAAGACGCCAATCAAACCGATTACCGCGATACGCTGTTCCTGCCGAAAACCGATTTTCCCATGCGCGCGGGCCTGCCCAAGGTTGAGCCTGAATGGTTGAAAAAATGGGAGGAAGAGGGCCTTTATGATGCCTTGCGCGACGACGCCGAAGGCCGGCCCGAATTCATGCTGCATGATGGCCCGCCCTATGCCAATGGCCACATCCATATCGGCACGGGACTGAACAAGATCCTCAAGGATCTGGTGGTGCGTACCAAGCAGATGGCCGGTTTCAACGCAGACTATATCCCCGGCTGGGACTGTCACGGCCTGCCGATCGAGTGGAAGGTCGAAGAACAGTTCCGCCAGAAGGGCAAGGCCAAGCGCGATGTGGACCCGAGTGAGTTTCGCAAGGCGTGCCGTGAATATGCCACCGAATGGATCGACATCCAGAAGACCGAGTTCAAGCGCCTGGGCGTGGTCGGCAACTGGGACGATCCCTATCTGACGATGAAATTCGAGAGCGAGGCCGTCACGGTCGAGGAATTCCTCAAGGTGGCGATTTCCGGTCAGCTGCGCCGCGGCTCCAAGCCCGTGATGTGGTCGCCGGTGGAGCAGACCGCGCTGGCCGAAGCCGAGATCGAATATGAAGACCGCAAGGCCAATGTGATCTGGGTGAAGTTTCCGGTTGTGAGCTTCGAAACCGAGGATTGTCGTGTCGGTTTGACAAGTCAGGCGGACAAGGAATTGGGCAAAAGGCTCGATCCGGATGATGATTATCCAGCTTATCTGATGTCTTCAGAACTTCATGTTTCCTCTGTTGTTATTTGGACAACTACGCCGTGGACCATTCCGGCCAACCGCGCAGTGTCGTTCAATCCGGAGATCCAGTACGGACTTTATGAATGTACTGAGCTGGAAGCGGACCTACCGTTCGAGCCGTGGATCAAGCCAGGCGACAAGATTGTTGTGGCCGACGCGCTGGTCGAGAGCGTGATGAAGCCCGCCAAGGCGGCTAAGTGGAAGAGGCATGGCTCTGTCGACCCTTCCGTCCTGACGCTAGCCCATCCGCTGCACGACGCAGGCCTTGGCGGCTATGACTTCCCAGTACCCATGCTCGCGGGTGATCATGTCACGGATGATGCCGGTACGGGGTTTGTGCACACGGCGCCCAGCCATGGTGAGGACGACTATAATGTCTGGCTCGCCAATGGGCATTCTTCTTCGGACATCCCGGACACGGTTGATGCGTTCGGCTGCTACACCAAGGAATGTCCGGGCTTTGAGGGGCTCGACATCATCCGGTTGGATGGCAAGAAGCGCGGGCAGGATGGCAAGGCCAACAAGGCGGTGATGGATGCGCTGATCGGGCAGGGCAATCTGCTGGCGCGCGGCATGACGACCTTGCGCGATGCGCATTCCTGGCGCTCCAAGGCGCCGGTGATCCGCCGCGCCACGCCGCAATGGTTCATCGCCATGGATCAGGCCGATGGCAGTGGCGAGACCTTGCGGACAAAGGCCCTCAAGGCCATTGACGACACGGTGTTCACGCCGCCGCGCGGGCGTCAGCGCATTCGCTCCATGATCGAGGACCGGCCGGACTGGCTGATCTCGCGCCAGCGCAATTGGGGCGTACCGCTGACCCTGTTCGTCAACAAGGAGACGGGCGAGATCCTCAAGGATGAGGGCGTGAATGAGCGCATCATCGCAGCCGTCGAGCAGGGTGGCGCGGATGCATGGTTCACCACGGCAGATGCTGATTTCCTGGGACCGGATTACAAGCCAGAGGATTTCGAGAAGGTCACCGATATTCTTGATGTCTGGTTTGATTCAGGCACCACCCATGCCTTCTGTCTGGAAAAGCGCGGCCTGAAATGGCCGGCGGATCTTTATCTGGAAGGCTCCGACCAGCACCGTGGTTGGTTCCAGTCGAGCCTGCTGGAAAGCTGTGCGACACGCGGACGTGCGCCCTATGACGGTATTCTCACCCATGGTTTCGTGGTGGCGCAGGATGGACGCAAAATGTCCAAATCGCTGGGCAATGTCGTCAATCCGCTGGAGGTCGCCGAGAAGAATGGTGCGGAGATCATGCGCATCTGGGTGGCGTCATCCGACTATGCCGATGACCCGCCATTCGGGCCGGATATCATCGCCGCCAATGTCGAGACCTATCGCAAGCTGCGCAACACCATGCGCTATCTGCTGGGCGCGCTGCATGGCTATGAAGAGAGTGAGGCCCTGCCGGTGGCTGAGATGCCGGGGCTGGAGCGCTGGGTGTTGCACCGCCTGACGGAGATCGACAAGACGGTGCGTGATGGCTATGCGCGCTATGACTTTGCCGCCGCCTTCAAGGCGCTGACGACGTTCACGATCAATGATCTGTCATCGGTCTATTTCGATATCCGCAAGGACAGCCTTTATTGTGATGCGCCGGATCATCCGCGCCGCCGCGCCTGTCGCACGGTGATGGACACGCTGTTCCATTGCCTCATCCGCTGGTTTGCGCCGGTCATGTGCTTCACCATGGAGGAGGCCTGGCGACTGCGCTTTCCCGAGAAGGGCTCGGTTCACCTGTTGCAGTTCCCGCAGATGAGCGCTGACTGGACGAATGGCGAGCTGGCCGCCAAATGGGCGCGTATCTTCAAGGTGCGCCGCGTGGTGACGGGTGCGCTGGAGATCGAGCGCCGCGAGAAGCGTATCGGCTCGTCACTGGAAGCTGCGCCTGTGGTGCATATTGGTGATGCGGACCTTCTGGCCGCGTTCAAGGGCGAGGATGCCGCCGATATCTTCATCACGTCTCAGGCAGAGCTTGTGAGTGGTGCAGGGCCATCGGATGCCTTCCGCATGGAGGAGATTGCAGGCGTGAGCGTCGTTCCTGCGCGCGCAAGCGGTGTCAAATGTGCGCGGTCGTGGAAATATTTCGATCCTGCGACGGCGGTGGAGGGCTATCCCGACATCACCCCGCGCGATGCGGCTGCTGTGGCGTGGTACAAGGCCAACAGCTAGGGGCTTGTGGCCCTGTGGGTCGGGAGCAGGTCCGGGATGGCAGTTGGTTTCCAGCATTTGTCATACCGGAATCGTCAACGACGATATCCGGGACCTACAGCGTAACTGGCCGCCTGGCCGGGACTGATAGCTGTGGTGTGGTCCTGTGGGTCCCGGATATTGCCAATGGCAATTCCGGGATGACACGTGTTGACGTATAGCTGTCATCTTGCACGTGATGCGGGGCCTATCTGTGCTGCACAGGATCGGGATGGAGTTTAACGGCGATTTGATGCTGTACGATGTGTTCCGGGTCTGGTGATGATGGGGTTTCGATGTTAACGCCATGGCCGGACATGCCGCTGGGTCGGCATGGTGACGAATAGCGGGTGGTGATCAAGGCGCATGCTGACAACCAAGTCGAACTTCTGGAAATGGGCCTTGCCGCTCATTGCCCTGTCCGTGGCGCTTGACCAGTTCGTCAAGGCGATCGTGTTGAACACGCCTGTCTTTCATGCGCGCGAATGTCTTGAGCCGGGCGCGACCATGCGGTGTGGAAAGATCGAGATGTCCAGCCTGCTGGACTGGTCGATGATCTGGAATTACGGCGTGTCCTATGGCCTGTTCCAGTCGGACGGGATCGNGCTGCTGGATCCTGCTGCTGGTCTCCCTTGGGATTTCCGTGGCCTTCATCGCCTGGATCTTCAAGGCCGAGCGCGCACGCACCGTGCTGGCGCTGGCGCTGGTGGTTGGCGGTGCAATCGGCAATATGATCGACCGGGCGCGCTTTGGTGCCGTGGTGGATTATATCGATATGTCCGGGCCGTGGTTCGGGATCACATTCCCGGCGGAAAGCGGGCTGACACGCATGCTGGATGCGCGATTTTTTCACGCCGATGGTGTTCTCGGGTTGGGTTTTCCCTATGTCTACAATATCGCGGACATGTCGATTACCTTCGGTGCGATTCTTCTCTTTGCAGACCAGCTATTGGCGGAGAGGGCCGAGAAGGGTTAGATGTCGGTCAAATCGCTGGCGCATGGGGGCAGCCCCCCTTGTTGACGGGTATAGTCTGGAAGGCTTTGTGTAATGAATAAACCTTTGATGGTCCTTGGTGCAGCGCTTGCTGGTAGTGCCATTCTTGCCGGTTGCAGCAGCAATGGCTCTGGCGGCGGATCCAATGCGCCGGATGAATTCCGCGTTGTGCGCAAGGCACCGCTGACCATTCCACCTGACTACAATCTGCGTCCACCCGCGCCGGGCGAAGCGCGTCCACAGGAATTGCAGCCAGCCGATCAGGCGCGTGCGGCCCTGTTCGGCACGGATTTCGGTGCCAATGCGACCAAGGGAGAAGTCTTGCTGGTCAAAAAGGCAGGAGGCGATGCCACGCCACCAGACATCCGCGCGCAGGTCGATTATGACGCCGCGAACCTCGTGCACAAAGGCAAGGAATTTTCCGACAAGGTGATGACCGATGCCACGCCTGATGAAGAAGACCAGGTGGTGATCGACAATGCGACGGGCGGTGAGGACGTTATCATCTCCCGCAAGAAGGTTTCGACCAAGCTGCCGGGCCTGTGAGGCGGTAATAGCGCTTTCAGGGGGCTTTCATGAGTGAACCTGTCACAGAACCCGTCACGGGCGGATGTCTTTGTGGGGCATGTACCTATTCCACCGAGGCCCAGCCCTTGAACATTCGTGCCTGTCATTGCCGGATGTGTCGCAAGGTCACGGGGGGGGCGGTCTATGCGCGTGTCAGCGTTCCTCTGGACAAGACCGATTGGAAAGGGCCTGTCGGCTGGTATCAGAGTTCACCGGAACTGCGCCGTGGGTTTTGTAAGCAATGCGGTGCGTCCTTGTTTTCAGAGCGCGCAAAAGACAATGCAATCGGGCTGACCTTCGGCACGCTGGATCATCCTGAGCGTTTCAGGCCCGAGGCACAGATCTGGCGGTCCAGTGGCTTGTCCTGGATAGAGCTGTCTGAAGACATCACCTGCCATGATCAGGGGTATGTCTGAGGAAGCGATATCGCTCTGGCCCCGAATCGGCTGGCGCGTTAACCTTGGCGGATGGCTGACACGACACATTCTTCAACGAGCATTATTCACCGCCTGCCGCCCGAGGCGGTCAACCGCATCGCTGCGGGTGAGGTTGTGGAGCGTCCGGCGGCTGCTGCCAAGGAGCTGATCGAGAACGCGCTGGATGCTGGTGCGCGCAATATCCTGATCCGTATCGAGGCTGGCGGGCTCAAGCGCATATTGATCGAAGATGACGGCAAGGGCATGTCGGTGGATGATCTGCCGATTGCCATCGAGCGCCATGCCACATCCAAGCTGTCGCCCGATGCTGATGGCCGGGTGGACCTGCTCAATATTCACACGTTGGGATTTCGCGGCGAGGCATTGCCGTCGATCGGATCGGTCTCGCGCATGGCGATCCTGTCGCGTGCGGCGGGGGATGCCGATTGCCATGAGCTGCGCGTGGAGNGTGGCCAGGTCGCCGGGCCGCTTCCGGCGGCGTGGACCGGTCGGGGCACACATGGCACGCGCATTGATGTGCGCGATCTTTTCTATGCCACGCCCGCACGCCTGAAATTCATGAAATCCGAACGCGCCGAGACCATGGCGCTGACTGATGCGGTCAAGCGCCTGGCGATGGCGCATCCTGATGTCGGGTTCCGGCTGGAATCGGAAGGCCGCAAGCTGCTCGATTATGCCGCCGAACCGGGAGACATGGAGAGCGCAAGGCTGGCACGGCTGGGCGCGATCATGGGGCGTGAGTTTCGCGATAATGCCATTGCCATAGACGCCGACCGTGAGGGCGTGAGGGTGACAGGCTTTGCGGGCCTGCCCACGCTGAACCGGGGCAATGCGCAGCACCAATATCTGTTCGTGAATGACCGGCCGGTAAAGGACCGCCTTCTGAATGGTGTGATCCGGGCGGCTTATCAGGATTTCCTGGCACGTGACCGTCACCCCATGGCGGCGCTGTTCATCACGCTGGACCCGGAATATGTGGATGTGAATGTGCACCCGGCCAAGACCGAGGTGCGGTTTCGTGATCCGGCCAATGTGCGCGGGTTGATGATCGGTGCGCTGCGCCATTCTCTCGCGCAGGCCGGGCACAGGGCCTCAACGGAGGTATCTGCGGCTGCGCTGGGCAAGATACAGACAGGGCAGGCGGGTGGCAGGCGCGCGCCGACGCCGCTGCTGCAATCGACAGCCGGGCGGCATGTGAGTGATGGCTATGGGGCCAATCGTCCGCCGCAGGATCAGATCAACGCCTATCTGGACGCGACCAACATGCCGCCGCCCAGCTATCTGCGCGAAGGGGCAGCGCCGGCCTTTGACGGGATATCCGAGCATGTTTCCGCCAAGGCGGAGTATGTCTCGCCCGAGCGCGATATTCCGGCCCAGGCGCTGCCGCTGGGTGCTGCGCGGGCGCAATTGCATGAGACCTATATCATCGCCCAGACACGTGACGGGATTGCCATTATCGACCAGCACGCCGCACATGAGCGGCTGGTCTATGAACAGATGAAGGCACAGATGGCGCGCGATGGCGTCAAGCGTCAGGCCCTGCTGATCCCGGAGATCGTCGAGCTGACAGAGGACGAGGCTGACCGCGTGCTGGCGCGGGCGGATGAGCTGATGGAACTGGGGCTGGAGGTCGAGGCATTCGGCAAGGGCTGTATCTGTGTGCGCGCGACGCCGAACCTGTTTGGCGAGATGGATATTGCCGGGCTGATCAAGGATCTGGCCGATGACTTTGCCGAATATGATGCCGGGCTGGCCCTCAAGGAACGCTTTGAGGATGTGATGGGCAATATGGCCTGTCGCGGGTCAGTGCGGGCGGGGCGCAGGCTGAATGTAGACGAGATGAACGCATTGCTGCGCCAGATGGAGGCCACGCCCCATTCCGGCCAGTGCAATCACGGCCGGCCCACCTATGTGGAGCTGAAGCTCTCCGATATCGAGCGCCTGTTCGGGCGGCGCTAGGTTTTCTGACGCGTGTCTGATTCTGGCCCCCTTTAGGACGTTGGAGGCATATGACACTCCTTGGAACCACGCCAAGCTTAGGGGAAACGCTTTGCCTTGCCCCAAGCTACTTCGCTCGACCCAATTGGCGGTAGCCCTCTTCCCAATTGGCGTACTTAACGAAGATTTTTAGGAATGGATCGTTTACAATCAAGGTCCGTGTCCCTTCCGCCCCCTCATACTCGATTGGCAGCTCGCGGCTCTTGTTGTTTTTTTGGGCTTCCTCGACAATTTCTTCGCTCGTTTTTCTTAGGCCCTTCAGCGCAGAGTCGATTTGCGCTCCCTGAGGAGGCTTCTCGCCTCCGTCGGCGGTTGCGTGGTCTCTGATCCACTTGACTAGATCCTCAAAAGGAATACCGGTTGTCAGCGGGAAAGCCTGCTTGAGCGCATAAAAAATTAGAAAATACACATCACCTCGCTGACCATCGATTACGTAAGGGGTTCGCTCGCGAGTTGGGTTACGTCCAACGATCAATTTTAGGAAGGTCGGGGCGTCACCAGCAATAGTTCCTTCTTTTATCGCGTCTTTGATTAGCTGCTCCGGCTTAGAAAGCGTCATGTCTGTCGGCTTTCGGACCCGCTCTTGCACATCAGCGCGGCGGCATGCACTTGATCCAAGCTCTTGAACGATCAGAGGGCTACCAAACGCGATGGAAACAAGCGCTTCAGACTCCTCAGGAGCAGCCCGCAAATTTAGCGCAGCGAACCCTTCCTTGAGAATCTCGACAAGTTCCTGCATGCTCCAATCTGGCAGCCTCACATACTTGACCCTTCCGGTAAGATCACGCTCAGCGAGGGCGGGCTGATCCTGACCGTAGTGCGTAATTATGATTACAATCACAACGTTCGCTTCCAGCAGCATCTCTTTGAATGCCTGCAGGAGGGCAGCCTGTGCATCTCTGGAGAAGTAGTGGAAGTCGTCGATGATGATACCTCCGGTTTCTCGGACGTAATTCAGAAATGCACTTTTGGGGTCCAAGTCGAATTGCTTTTCAGTCGCGGAAGAAGCTCTCATATTTGCGCTGAGCGGGCCGGTATTTGTGCCGAAGGCACTGCTTTGGCTTGATGTGTTTTTGGAGCTTAGCGAGATGCCAAGTCTTCTACACAAGTGAGGCCATAGGTCAGCCATCGACAGGTCAATCTGGCCTCCAATTATCTTCAGTTTTGGGAGTATCTTTTTTACTAGCACGCTCTTGCCTGCCTTGGAGGGACCAGAGACGCACACGATCGCGTCCTTGCGCTCCGCCTCGTGTATAAGCCTTTTCTCTAATTCTGGACGTTGAACGTAGTTGCGATGAGGGACACCTATTGTAAAGACATCGGTCATCTTAACCGGCTTAGTCTGCCAAGGCATTCGCATGTAGTATCCCCCCCTTCGTCCAACGCACGCTCGATAGGCAACTCAGTGCTCAAATCACCAAGCATTCCAGACTGCATTTGTCTACTTAACCATGCCGCCCCATCACGAAAAAGTTTCGTGAGAGTAAAATGCTGGCGAAACCATCTTTCAAACCGAAGGCAAGACAAGTTCTCTTTCCATCCGGGCTGGCGACGGTCGGCATTCCGTAGCGTTCCTTGAGGTGAAAAGGGATCAACGTCGTCTTTCGGCGATTGCCTGCCGGTCGCTGGCCTTCTGGGTGGCGCGCCTTATGGGGCGCTTCAGCGTCGTGGCCTCAAGCCTTACCGCTCCAACTCGCCTTTGATAGAAGCGCCTGTTCGGGCGGTGCTAGGGGTTATTGCAGTCCGGCGAAGACGAATTTCTGGACGCGGCGTCCGGTGCCGACTTCGGAGGTGTAGAGATTGCCCTGGCTGTCGACCTCGACCGAGTGCAGCCATGTGAACTGGCCCGGATAGCGTCCGATACGGCCGAAGCGGCCCAGGATTTCATGGCTGTCTGCATCAAGGATCCAGACCACCGAATTCATCATGTCGGCGACATACATGAACGCACCATCGGGCGAGAAGGCCAGATCGGAGGCTGTGCGTGTGCCGCCGGTTTCCGGCGCGATGATGATGTTCTTGACGAAGCTGTAGCCGCCAGTCTCATCCGGGCGGAACAGCTGAATGCGGTTGTTGCGGCGGTCGCAGACGAGGATGTCGCCTGTGGGGGATTGTTCGATGCAATGGACGATATCGCCAAACGCCTCGGCATCCGGATTGGCACCGCCATCATTGTTGCTGGACGCCATGGACTGATCGAAACTGCCCTCGCGGGCCTCGCCATCAGGGGAGGCACCGTAAGCGCCCCAATAGGTGAGGAAGTCATCGGTCTTGCTGTTGAAGCCGATCACGCGCTTGTTGATATAGCCATCGGCGATCAGGAGGTGGCCGGTTTCGGGGTCATGCGTCATGTCTGCAGGATTGCCCAGCGTGGACGGATCTGCATTGCCGCCGGTTGCGCCGCGCTTTCCGACCGATTGCTTGTATTCTCCTGACGTTGAAAAGCCCGAGACGATGTGGTCGCCATCGCCATTGCCGCCGATCCAGACAATCATCTCGTCATCGACAAAGATGCCGTGCACGCTGGCGGGCCACTGGTTGACGCCATCAATGGTGGGCGCGTGGGCTTCGCCGCCCCAGGCCTGAAGGATGTCGCCTGCCGGGGAAAACTGGATGACATGCGGGGCGGGCTTGCAGCACAGCGCGATGGGTGGGTCCTGGGCTGCACCATTGTCGAATTTGGTAAGCGAATTGGGACGCTGCACGATCCAGACATTGTCGTCCTTGTCGATGGCAAGGCCCGGCACCTGACCGATGATCTGGTCTTCGGGCATGTTCGGCCATGCGGCATCCACGCTGAAGGATGGCAGGGGCATGTCCACCAGCTTGACCAGCTCCATGTCGATCAATGCGCTTGAGACAGGTTCTGCGGTTGATAGAGGAGCGGCGGGTGCGGTGGTGGATTGGGTGGGGGTGGCAAGCGGTTCTTTAGCCAGTTTGTCTTCTGCGCATGCCGTGCCGCCGACAAGACATGTCGCGAGCAATGCACTGCGGTAGATATTCGTGATGGCTGTCATGTGGCGGCTCCCGTCAAGCGCTGTGATCCCTTGAAGGAGCATATGAGATGCGCCCGCAAAGGGGAGTGACAATGGTGTCTTGCCAGATAATCTTTTCGTGATCAGGCAGAAGGACTGCAATTATTCCTGGGGCAGGGCCTTCCAGCGAGCCTGGCATTCCGGTGGCCATTCTTCCTTCGGATTGTAGAAGCCATCAAAGCTGCGGGCACCTTCTGGCAGCGTCACCCAGTCGAGCTTTGTGGTGGTGTAGATATGAACATCCGGCGTGATTGTGCTTTTGTCGTCGAGCGTACCGACGCGGATGAAGGCGACATGTGGGTGTGAATAATGGCTCCACAGGGCGACCTGGCAATTGGCGCATCGATGGATCTTCTGGCCACGCCCGCTTGCGCTGGGTGTCTCGACGAGGAACGGGGCTTCTTCACCCTGCAGGGTGACATTGTCCATCTCGATCAGGGCGTTGAGCGCAAAGGCGCTGCCTGACTCGCGCTGGCACCATGTGCAGTGACAGCAATGGACGAACATTGGCGCTGCTTCGAGCCTGTAACGCACTTTCCCGCAGGCGCAGCCGCCTTCGGCTTTGAACTTCGTTGACTCTGTCATGTTCAGATCTCCCACCATTTATCGGAAGACTAGCAGATAAATGCTTGTCTTTGGCAGGGGATCGGCTGGATTTTTCAGCTTATGAGCTGTGGGTCGATTGGTCTGAATTGATTTGGCGTTCAGGCGTCCTCAGGTAGATCGGCCATGTCTGGCATGCTCCGATCCGCGTCATATACGAATTTTGTAGTCAGGTTGATGTGCTCGACCGTCTCTGCGGACAGGTTCACGCGAATATCCCCGCCCATTGTGACATTGAGCAATCTGACGGTCAGATTGAGCGGCGATATCTTGAAACCTGGTGTTTGTTCGCCGACAAATAGGCTTGCAAAGCTTGCCACGGGTGCCCAGCCATTACCGTCTGGCATACGTTGGTGTTCCGTATTGACGATCCAGCCGAGGCCGAACTCTCCGATGACAGATTTGAATTTGAAGTCTTCGTCCAGCAAGCCACGATCAGTGCCATTGTAAATGAGGCCGAGCGTGTTCTTGAACACCGGATCAGTGTGATCGCCACTTATGATTTGAAATGGGATAGGCCGCTCAAGTAATCTGGGCGCTTTGACATACTCGATGACCATTGGTGCGGGGGTGTAATAACCGGCTACCCAGGAGTGGTCAAAGCTGTTGTCCCCATTGCGGTCCTCATAACAGATATGGCCATTAGTGGCGGACCGGCCGCAGTAAATATTGCCATAGCGTGTCTTTGCCGAGACGAGTGGCTGGCCAGTGGCACTGATTTCATACTGTGGGTAGGCACTGGCGGACCATGTCATGATCAGGTCGCCCTGGCTCGCTTGCAAATTGTCCTTGGCCGTCAGGTCGGGGGACAGCGACCATTCAAAATCGACGGATCGCGCATAATTTTCCACTGGTGTCGTGACACAGGCACCCAGCGCCAGAAGTGGCACTGATACCAGGAAGAGAAGACGTGGTAGGGTCATGATATATGGACTGCCTGCTCAATAGTATGAATATGAGATTGTGTAGGTTGCGGGGATACGTAAATAGAAATTCTCAAAGCCATTGAGCACTTCCAACATCAGCTCATCTCTTTGATCATCATAAGCATGGAGGGCCAGTTTAAGTCCGCCGATTTCGACCTGAACGGGGTCTTCGCCCGGAACAGGGATTGCGGCGACTTTTTTGTTGATCTGTGTGCCTGCCAGTTTGGTTGAAAACACCAACAGTCCCTGATTGCGGGGTTTGCTCCAGGTGATCTGATAGCTCATTGCCGGACCCAATCTGGGATCGACGCGTTCATAAGCGATGGTCCCTTCCATGGTTTTCCTGTTGAGCGAGTAGGCGATGGGCGAGTCCTGCGCGCTCTGCTGTAAACTGGCCCAGCCGGTTTCGAACAGGCCATCAGCATTTGCGTCGTGGAGGCACACGACATTGCCGTCTTCTCGCGTGGGTTCGAATAATAGCGAGACTCCACCGGTAATGATGCCGGTCGTGATGGCGCTTGCCACACGACTTTCAGCGGTCAAATTTGTATATGAGCAATAGGTCCACACCGATTTGTCATATCGGCCAAACAGGATATCACCGGATTTGAGCGCAAACTCGGATCCCAGCACCCCGATATTTATGTCGCCGAGTAATCGCACAGCGCGAGGTGAAATAGCCCTGGTGGTGATGATCGGTTGACCACTCGACACATGGCTGGTGCGGCCCTCCGTCTCGTGATTTTCCAGAACGACCACATGAATATTGGTGTGAACGGTAGTGGTTTGTGCCTGGGAAACTCCAGCGAGTCCCATCGCCAGGCAAAATAATCCAAATAAACGCATGACGCCCCCAAGCGAACAGTTCCGAGTATTCGCCAAGGGTGATGCAAAACCAACGCCACATTGTCTGAGGTCAGACCACAAAAAAACTCCGCCAGCGCAAGCTGACGGAGTTTCTTGTAGTCTGTTTCAGGCGTGGCTCAGGACATTTTGGCCATGGCTTCCTGGAAGTTGGTGGCGACCTTTTCGATGAAGCCTTCCGTGGTCAGCCAGGACTGTTGTGCACCGACGAGCAGAGCGAGGTCCTTGGTCATGTAACCGGCTTCGACGGTCTCGATGATGGTTTTTTCCAGCAGGTTGGCAAAATCCATCAGCTTCTGGTTGCCGTCCATGCGGCCACGGTGGCCGAGGCCACGTGTCCATGCGAAGATCGACGCGATGGAGTTTGTGGAAGTGGCTTCACCTTTCTGGTGGGCGCGGTAGTGACGGGTGACGGTACCGTGTGCGGCTTCGGCTTCGACGGTCTTGCCGTCTGGCGTCATCAGAACGGACGTCATCAGGCCGAGCGACCCATAGCCCTGGGCTACGGTGTCGGACTGAACATCACCATCATAGTTCTTACAGGCCCAGACATAACCACCGGACCATTTCAGACAGGCGGCAACCATGTCGTCGATCAGGCGGTGTTCGTAGTGAGCGCCGACTTCCTTGAACTTGGCTTCGAACTCGTTCTCGTAGATCTCCTGGAACAGGTCCTTGAAGCGGCCATCATATTTTTTCATGATGGTGTTCTTGGTGGACAGGTAGACCGGCCATTTGCGCTGCAGGCCGTAATTCATACAGGCGCGGGCAAAGTCACGGATCGACTCGTCAAGGTTGTACATACCCATGGCGATACCGGCCGATGGGAAGTCGAAGATCTCATATTCAGTAGGTTCGCCGCCATCATCTGGCTGGAACTTCATCGTAACCTTGCCCTTGCCGGGGACCAGGAAGTCCGTGGCGCGGTACTGGTCACCAAATGCGTGACGACCGACAACAACAGGCTGGGTCCAGCCAGGAACGAGGCGTGGCACGTTCTTGATCACGATCGGCTCACGGAAGACTACACCGCCAAGAATGTTGCGGATCGTGCCGTTTGGCGAGCGCCACATTTTCTTGAGGCCAAATTCCTCAACGCGGTCTTCATCCGGGGTAATCGTCGCACATTTGATGGCGACACCGTATTTCTTTGTCGCTTCAGCAGCTTCGATGGTGATCTTGTCGTCTGTCTCGTCGCGCTTTTCGATCGAGAGATCGAAATATTTCAGGTCGATGTCGAGATAGGGAAGAATGAGTCGGTCCTTGATCATCGTCCAGATGATCCGGGTCATCTCATCTCCGTCCATCTCAACGACTGGGGTGTCCACCTTGATCACGGCCATGCAAAATTCCTCCTGATGATTCACCGCAAGTGCCAAGCCGCTCGCGGATGATAAAAGCTAATGGGGCTCGCTATAGCAGAGCCCGCCCGCCCGTCAAAGCGTGAGGGGCTTTCCCGTTGGAATATCTTTTCATCAAAGCTTCAATCTGGATGAATTCATGCGATTTCAGTTGGTTGGGGCGGGCATGTAAGTGGACGCTCTTTTAGCGAAGGGGTGCGGCTTGACAATTATCGAAATACGATAAAGTATCATTGAAAATCACTATCTATCAGACGGGACAGCATCATGCGCCAATTATTTCTGACTTCCGCCGCACTCTCATTGACGGCGCTTGGGCTGGCGGCCTGCTCGTCGGCATCGGCTGAAGTAGATGAAACGCCAAGTCTTGCAGGTAGCGCGCAGGTCGGTGCGGGCGGTCGGATCGAAGTGTCGGATTTTATCGGCACGCTGATCATCGAGACCGGCAGGAACAAGGGATACAGCTCCAAATCCGAGCCGGGCGCTGCTGTGCGTGATGGCCTGTTGGACGCGCCGGGTGCCCAGGCGCTGGACAATGGCATCAGGATCATCGGTGACGAGGATGTGAAGATCAAGAATTGCAGCTCGAGCGGTGGCAAACACCGCATTCAGCTCAAGGGGCATGAAACGCGTCCACTGTCTGATTATCCCGTTGTACGCATCACGGCCCCCTCTGATGCCGTAATCGATCTGGGGATGAGGGGTGGTCTGGCCACGATCGGTGATCTGGATGCTGCGCATGTCAGCATCAATGGGTGCGGGGATGTCGAACTTTCGGATGTCACGGGCGAGCTTGAAGTCGGGATCAATGGATCAGGTGACCTGTTGAGCGCGAATGTTGGCCAGTTGAATGCATCTGTGAAAGGGTCCGGCGACATTGTCGTTGGCGATGTTGCCGGTGACGCGCAATTGTCGATCATGGGCTCTGGCGACATCGGGACCGGCACGGTGAATGGATCGATCAGCGCATCCATTCGCGGTTCTGGTGACATTCGCACGGGCGGCGGCAGTGGTGATCTGGATGTCTCGATCCGCGGTTCGGGTGATGTGCGCATTGATGGTGGAGAATTTGAGGATGCCAAGCTGTCCATTGCCGGTTCGGGTGACATCAAGGTCAATGCGAGCGTGACGGACCTGAATGTCGATGTCGCCGGTTCCGGCGATATCCGTGTGATCGCGGCGACCGGCAAGATCCATGCATCGCGCAGAGGATCGGGTGATATTGTGGTGAATGGCAAGGAGTGGACCGAAAAGGGCTGGAAATAAGATTCATTACAACTTGCAGCAGGTTCGGAACCGGACGCTACCGGGCCTCGTTCTGACTATATGAAGTATGAAACCGCCACTTTGATCACTATTGCTGCGCTGGCTGCCATCGCCACCCTGGTGGTTGCCTGCACGGAAATCATACAGGTTGACGAACGTGTCACGGATGCGGTCATCGTCGACCAGATCGCGGAAGACAACCCTGTCGCCCGGAGTGTTTCAGCCGAAACGGTTGAGCACAACAGTGCGACCGCGCAAGACAACCCCTGATCGGGGTTAACCGCAACAGGCATCTTGACCTTGCCTGACTGCGCGGCGACAAGCGGGCATGACCAGCCACTCACCAGCCATTATTCTCGTCACCCCACAAATGGGTGAAAACATTGGTGCCGCTGCGCGCGTGATGGGCAATTTCGGCCTGTCGGACCTGCGTATCGTTGCGCCCCGCGATGGTTGGCCAAATCCGGCGGCTGACACGATGAGTGCAGGTGCCTTTGACGAGGCGGTTTGCGCGCAGGTGTTTGAGACGCTGGAAGAAGCAATTGCAGATCTCAGCTTCATTGCCGCTACGACGGCGCGTCCGCGGGGCATGCAAAAGCCCGTGCTGGATGCTGCCGGAGCGGTCACCGATATTTCCAGTCGTGGCACCACAAATTGCGGAGTGATGTTTGGTGCGGAGAAGACGGGATTATTGAACGAGCATGTGGTGCTGGCCAATGCGATTGTCACCTATCCGGTCGCTGCGGGGTTTTCATCGCTCAATTTGGCGCAGGCCGTGGGTGTGTTTGCACATGCCTGGGCCGCGCGGGACGCTGATGCACCAGCAGAGACATTCGGTGGCGTTGATGGCCCGGCAGGGCGCGATGAGCTTGTGGGCATGATGACTCATTTCGAAGATGAGCTGGAACGCGCCGGATTCTTCTTTCCGCCAGAGAAAAAGCAGGTGGTGGTGAACAATCTGCGTAACATGTTCACGCGTGCTGACTGGACAGCGCAGGAGGTGCGCGCGTTTCGCGGCGCGATCAAGGCGTTGGCTATTGGTCGTGGAAAAGCGCGTATTGGGCCAAGGGGAGGTGACTAGGTGCTGGTTGCGCCTGTTCCAGTCCCAGTGCAGCTCTCAGCCGATATTCGCTTGTCAGCATGTCCAGAAAGACATTGGCAACCGAGGTTGCGCGCTTTTCGGTCATGAATTTGCGATAATCGCGCAACAGATGCGGGTTTCGGAACAGGATGGTCATGTCCAGAAACAGATTGGTGGCATCCTCGGTCAGCGCGATATCAACCCCGTTTTCCTGCAGGCAATCTTGAACCCAAAGACCAAAGCGATTTCGCAAGGCCGAGACCTGGGCGATGATGACGTCTGGAAAATGACTTGCAAGGCTCATATAGCCGTCAAACAAGCCGCGATCCTCTTCGAATCTTTGTCGGTAGATGCGCATGCCGCCGAGCAGGCTTTCTTTCAGCTTTTCGGCAGCGGATATCGGCATGGCATCCTGCATTTCGGTAAGGGCCAGTATCCCGTTGAACCAGCGATTTGCAGCGCAAAGCAACAGATGGTCGCGATCATCGAAAAAGCGGTAGATATTGGACTGGGACATGCCTGCCTGGCGTGCGACTGCAGACATGGTCACACAGTTCGCGCCACGTTTACTCATGACCGCTTCAGCGGCCTGAAGAATACGATGCTTTTCAGCGGATATGTCTGTCTTTGGTCTCGCCACGCGAAACTATCTCCTGGATTCCGGTCAAGTTTCAAGAGGTGTGCTGATATTGGTGTTCAAGCGCGTAGCGCCTGAAGATAGCACGGAGAACGTGTCATCTTCAGGCGCTTGGCGCGTCCGACTAAGGTCCAACGTTGCAAATAGGCGCGTTGTGCCTCGTCCCCCAGAGCTACCCAGCTCTTCTGAATTTGTTTTACAATAAAAATGACAAATCTATCAATATTGATAAACGGCAATAAACTTGCCTTTTTCTGACATTTTGAGACAGAAACATATTTGCAGGCCCAAATCCAGAGGGTGAATGTTCGTTCATTTGGGCTTCGGGGGTGTTCCTGTGTTTCGTATTCGGGGGCTTCCGATTTTAGTGTGTGGGCGCGCGTGCTGAAGTCTTCAAATGGAGATTGTTCCAGGAGATGTCTGATTGATCTGTCCGGCGGGGCTTGACCTGTCGGACCATTGATTGTTTATACCCCGCTTCCTGTTCACACAGGGCACACGGGTGGTGCGCATTCCGCCGTTGAGATCGCTGACCTCATGAGGAGGTCGGCCGGAGCGCATCCAAATTGAGGTATTTCATGACGAAGCGTACGTCCGCCAAGTACAAACTCGACCGCCGCGTTGGCGAAAACATCTGGGGCCGGTCGAAATCTCCTGTCAACAAACGTCCGAACCGTCCGGGTCAGCACGGCGCACGCCGCGCGGGCAAGATGTCCGACTTCGGTCTGCAGTTGATGGCAAAGCAGAAGCTCAAGGGCTATTACGGTGACATCACCGAGAAGCAGTTTCGTCGGACTTATGACGAAGCAGCTCGCCGTAAGGGCAACACCGCTGAAAACCTGATCGGCCTGCTGGAATCGCGCCTTGATGCGCTGGTTTACCGCTCGAAATTCGTGCCGACCATTTTCTCCGCACGCCAGTTCGTGAACCACGGTCATGTCACGGTCAACGGCAAGAAGGCCAATGTGCCTTCCATGCGCCTGAAGCCGGGTGATGTGGTGCAGGTCAAGGAACGCTCGCGCAACATGGCGCTGGTTATCGAAGCCCTGGGTTCCGGTGAGCGTGACATTCCTGACTATATCGATGTCGAGCCAAAGGCGATGACGTCGACCTTCATGCGTCTTCCAGTGTTGTCCGATGTGCCTTATGCGGCACGCATGGAGCCCAACCTGGTCGTGGAATACTATTCTTCCTGATCTCGGTTCTCGACGATCAGGCGATTGTTTCTACTGTATTTACCTTTCAACTCCCGCGGTTCTACTGCGGGAGTTTTCGGTTCTGCGTGTTTCTCAGGTGAAAATTTCGCGTTGTACGCATTGTCTCCTGACCAATATCAGGCGATAAGGCGGGACATCGAGTTTTAGCCGACGACTTGGCTGCCAGCGCTGGATAGCGCCCTTGCTAACGACATCTAACCGAAATTCGACCCATCCAGGCAAGGACGCGACTGCGTTACGCTACAACCAAGGACGACACGACAATGACTATCGGCACCGTAAAATGGTTCAACTCCACCAAAGGCTACGGCTTTATTGCGCCTGAAGGCGGATCAAACGACGTTTTCGTGCACATCAGCGCAGTGGAAGCTTCCGACCTCAATGGTCTGAACGAGGGCGACCGCATCGAATTTGAAGAAACCACAGACCGTCGCGGCAAGTCTTCCGCGACCAATCTGAAGCTGGCGGACTAAGTCCACAGCAACCGGTAACGGACACAAAAAGCCCCGCTCATCGTCATGATGGGCGGGGCTTTTTGTGTTTGGACAGTTAAGGCCGCTCCAGACCGGCAGGCTTATTCTGTCATTCCGTTTTGCCGATATGCTTGTCGAGGAAGTTGCCAACCATTTTTAGGAGTTCCTGGCGATGTGCTTCCTGTGACAAATAGTGATCACCACCCAGAAGGGTGTAGATCTCGACATCCTTGTTTGCATCCTTCAGTGCGCGCTCCATGATTGCGGACTGGTCACCGGGAACAATCCAGTCGAATGCGCCGTGGATCAGTAGGACTGGTGCATGGAACTTGTCAGCATTGCGGGCTGGCGAGGCGGCGAATAGCGCGTCCTGATTCCATCGTGATCCGATGACGGTTTCCCAGTAGGCAAGAGAGTAGTTATTGCTCCGTCCACCTTCTTCGCGTTCATATTTCAGCATTTTTTCCAGGTCGGCAACGCCTGCGAACGAGATGACGCATTTATAGAGCTCTGGCGTGAATGCGCCGCCTGCCAGTGCCGCATAGCCACCATAGCTTCCGCCCATGATGCAGATTCGCGAAGCGTCTGCGCGACCGGTCTGGATCAGGTGATTGACACCATCTGTGATGTCATCCTGCATCTTGCGGCCCCATTCTCCGCGGCCGGAAAGCCGAAATTGTCGACCGAACCCGTCCGATCCCCGGAAGTTGGGTTGCAGGACCATATAGCCCTGATTTGCCAGAAACTGGGCCCAGTAGTCATATTCCAGTTCAACATGACTCTCAGGGCCACCATGAGGCAAAACCACAAGCGGGAGGGGTTGCTCATCTGCATTGGTGTCGGTGGCGGACGTGCCTGTCGGGTGTGTGAGCAGGGCAGGTATCTCCAACCCATCGCGCGCAGTGTAGCTGATTACCTCCACCCTGCCGATACGTTCATTCGGCAGGCCGGGATATTGATCCGCTAGCTCCGTTAGCTTCTGCGATGCCAGTTCGTAGAGATAGAATGTACCTGCCTGACTGGATCCGCCGATCAGTACTACCAGTTTTTCATGATCCCGCGACCAGCTTCGTACTGTGATCGCGTCATCCGGGAACGCCAGTTCAAGCGCCTCCAGCGCTTCGTTCACGCGGATATCGAAAAACTCGTGTTCAGGTTTGGATCCGGCATATCGCACGCCGTGCACGACGTTGGAAAAATCAGTCAGGATCTTGTCGACATCAACGCCGATCCGGCCAAAGGCTGTGGGATTTGATTGTCCATCGAGGGCGATTTTGCCATCGATGTTCGTGCTGCTCACGACTGTAAACGCACCATTCGATCCATTGCCTCGGTCGAGGGGGTAGTAGAGTGTCTTGCCTGCCGCATCGTACCCGACAGAATTGACGGCTTCGATGCCCATCACATCGCTCTCAAAAAGGCGGTGGGCGTTGTCGTTCGACCAAGCATCGATCTGGTAGATGCGTTTTTCATAGGCGCGGCTTTCCTGGACAACAGTCTGGCCGTCCGGTGAGGGAAGGAATTTTGTCCTCAGATCCGGATCTCCACGCATGACGATCTTGCCGCGCCCATTGGAAAGCCTCACCTCATAGAGGTTGAAGCTCAAACCGCCTGATGCGCCTGACCCCCAGGCCGTGGCGTAGACATGCCCCTCATTGGGAGAGGTGCCGACTATCCGGCGCGCTGTAAAAGGGTGGTCATGGACCGTGCGGTTCTTGAGCAGGAATCCATATGATTTCCCTTTGTCGAGGTCATAGATAAGGGTTTCGCTGTAGGGCACAATTGTGTCATTTCCAGCTTGGAACCTGCGCCGGTAAAAGCTGTTTGTGACCAGCAGGTAGCGATCATCCACAAATTCTGCATGCAGCGTGTAGGCATTCGGCACGAGGCGGGAGAGGGTGAATTCTCCGGAATCAAGGTCCTTGACGTAGATAGCGCTTTCGCTCCCGCGCTCCTGGAGCAGGACAAGTGTATTACCATCAGGAGAGAGGATGACGTCGGAAAACTGTGGCAGTTTGCCGAACAGATCGGCGTCAGCGCTTACATCTGCCTTTGCAGCTGTTGCCAGCACGCACATGCTGAAAATCGCAGCCAGAAAACGCAACATGACCATCCCCCTCCCAATGATGTTCTGTGTCCGACATCATTGATAAGGGAATGGCCTTGAATTGCAAGTTCTGCGGGAAGTTTCTCGCAGAGTGGCCCGTCACTGGTGCTGCCGATTCTAGTGTGCGCCAGCTCGGGTATTGTGCCTAGCTTTCGGCTTGTTCTGCTTCTTTTTGGGCCTTGGCGATGCGGCGGGTCTCTGCGCGCTTGGCAGCTTGCTGCTGGCGGCGTTCGGCCTGCTCGGCCTGCTTGATCACGGCGCGTTTGTCGAGTTCTTCACCGATCAGCGGGATCAGTTCTGCGGCCATGTCCTTCTTGGCGTGTTTTGGTGCCGCCGAGATTTTTTCGGCATTGGCCAGAAGGGCTGCGAGCTGGGAATCGGACATTTCCGGAATCTGGTCGGCCATTGACGACGGACCTTTGGGCTCAGCTGTTTCGGCGGCTGTTGTTTCTTCGGTGGTTTCTGTCTGGGTTTCGTCTGCCATTGCGGACTCCTTGTGGATCTGTTTCAGCCACATGCGGTCGAGCGTCAGGCGGCGTATATTTGTGTTGCAAGCCGCATTAGGCGTTCCATAAGCACGCCCCGCCAGACTTGCGTGGCGCGCATTCCGAGTTGACTCGAAACAGCGTCTCGCCGTCCTTGGCTTGAGCAGAATGCAAACTGGAAAAATGCTGTCAGTCGGCGGGGTCGCGCTGAAACTGAAATCTCAGCTCCCCTTCTTGCTGGCCTGATCATACGACCATTCAATACTTCTTGCAAATTCATATTGCTGTTGCACAATCATTCAAAATAAAAAAGTTTTCTGTATTAAATCGCGGATTAGCGAATATTTGTGCTATTCTTGAGTGTGCCGATCAAAATACGTATCAGGAACTAGCTGAATACAGGCCGCGCTGGGTGTGATTCCATTTTTTGCAGGAAGTCCCAGCTCCTGCTTTTCCTTATGGAAAGACCTTTCATGACAATCCAACGCCTTGGCGCGCCGGTTACACTACTGGCTTTTCTGGTGCTGAGCCTATTTTCGACACGAGCCGCAATGGCGCAGGGCGTCGAAGTGCCGGTGAATGCCACAGCCTATAATTATGGCGATGGCTGGAGCTGTGATCCGGGGTATCGCAATGTCGATGAAGTGTGTGTGGGAGTGGTTGCGCCCGATAACGCCATGCTGACATGGGAAAGCTATGGCACGGGTTGGCAGTGCATTCGCGGCTTCAAGGAGGTTGGCGAGGCCTGTGTGGGTATCCACATTCCCGAAAACGGTTATCTCAATGCCTTTGGTGACAGATTTGACTGTGAACGCGGCTATCGCAAGACACCGGATTCATGTGAGGTCATCAACCTGCCGGCCAATGCCTATCTGTCTGAAGGCGGCTATGGGCGAGGCTGGAAATGTGAGCGTGGTTTTGCCCAGGATGAGAACAGGTGCAATGCCTTCACCGTGCCGGCCAATGCCCATATCGACTATAGCGGCAATGGTTGGGATTGTGACCCATTCTATGAGCGCGATATCAATACCTGCATTCCCAGACGTCGCCGCTACTGATCAATATCCGGGGCTGTATTGCTATCCCTGATCGTCGGGCATGGTGGTCACGGCCAGCGGTTCGGAAGTTTCGGTCTCATCTGTTTCCAGCAGGACTTTGCGCAGGAACATGGTGACGGCTTCGCGCATATAGTCACGATTGGATTTCTTGCGGAAACCGTGGCCTTCATCCCTGGCCAACAGATACCAGGCATCACCACCATTGGCGCGGACCGCAGCAAGGATCTGTTCAGCCTCCGATGCGGGCACGCGCGGATCGTTCAGGCCCTGAATGATGAAGAGCGGCTTGTCGATCTGAGCAGCATTGTTGAGCGGTGAGATCTTCTCGAAGAAGGCTGCGATTTCCGGGTCGCGTTCATCACCATATTCGGCACGGCGCAGATCCCGGCGATAGCCCTTTGTATTGGTGAGGAAAGTGGCAAAATCGGAGATGCCGACAATGTCCACACCGCCCGCCAGCCGGTCGCCATAGTCGATCATCGAGGCCAGAACCATATAGCCACCATATGACCCGCCATAGACAATCACCCGGTCTGAATCGAGATCCGGCTGGTCTGCGATCCAGTCCAGTAGCGCGCCGATATCCTCAACCGATGTCTTGCGGTTGAGCCCATTGTCCATCGCCACATAGCTTTTGCCATATCCCGCCGAGCCCCGCACATTGGGTGTGATGACGGCTGCGCCCAGCTCGTTCACCCAATGCTGGAAGGTTGAAGAGAATGTCGGCCGGGCCTGGCTCTCAGGTCCGCCATGAATGGAGATGATGACGGGGTGTGGGCCTTCAGTGGTGGGCTTGTAGACAAAGGCCGGGATCTGCATCGCATCATCATTGGCAAAATGGATCAATTCCGGCGTGACGAATTTCTCTGCATTGAGGCCGCCAACCTCCGCACGCGTCCAGCGGGTCAGTTCCAGCGAAGCCACGTCGAATGACCAGGCATCGGAAGGCGAATTGGCCGCGTTGAAGGTAAAGCCGACCTGTTTTCCGGTGGGGTCAAAGGTGAGGCCATAGACGACGCCGGGGGGAAGATCGGGCCCGCTCGAGATCTTGCCTGTTGCCAGATCCAGCAGGCGGATATCGCCGAGGCCATCTGCATTGAGGCTGAAGGCCACGGTCTTGCCATCTGGCGACAGGGTAAAGGCGTTGACGTCCCAGTTGATATCGGAGGTGAAGGAGGTGATGTTGCCGTCTGTGGTGAGCCGGACGAGATTGCGGAATTCCGAATCCTTGTCGGTGACCGTCAGCACCGAACCATCTTCCAGAAGATAGCCGCCTGAATAGGCGACATTGTCATCGGGGTTGATCTCGGTAAGCGCGCCGGTTTCCAGCTCGAAGGTGAACATCCGGCTTTTCAGGATCGACACATATTGCTGCAACAGCAATGTCTTGCCATCTGCTGACCAGTCGATCGGGAAGATCGCACCGGCACCTCTGAGGGCTGTGTGGATGGTGGATGGAAAATTGGGGTCGCCAACCTTGATCACATAGTTCGGATCGCCATCCTGGGCTTCATACCAGGCGGCGTGGAGGCCATCATCGGCCCAGGTGAACCCGCCATTGCGGGTGCCAGACTGGGTGAAGGCAACGGCTTTTTCCGATTTCAAGGTATAGTTGTAGCCCTGATAGAATTCATCACCGCCAATATCCTTGCTGAACAGGAAGGAGGATTGGGTGGGGCTTGCATCCACATTGCTGACGGGTTCGTCATAGAAGGTCAGCTGGCGGCGCATGCCGCCGGGCATCACCAGATGGTGTGCCTGGCTGGTTTCGCCAAAACGGGTGGTGATCAACACGCCGCCCAGGAACCAGTCCTGAAAGCTGTGCGAGCGCACATTCTGATAGGGCAGGAGGTTTTCCTTCACCTCCAGCGGAATGTCGGGCACGCCTTCGATGACGAGTGCGCCTTGCTCGATCCTGCCATTGTCGAAATCGGGGGGCTGCTTCAGGCTGCCTTGCTGGAGCAGGGCGCAGGAGGTTAGAGCCCCGCTGGCAGCAAATGCCAGGGCCAGTTTCGCAGTGCGCCAGTTCGTCATGGGAAAAACTCTCGGTGAGGACCATCGTGTCGCTGGGAAGGTTTCAACATTGTAGCCTCAAGGTCCAGTGCTGGCGCGCGAAAAGAGAGCTTAAATCTGCAACCTTTCCGACTGCGTGTTTCAACTTGTCACGCAAACGGCACCATGGTGTTGTGTCAGCCCGATTTGCAGGACCCGATTAGCAGGAAAGGAAACCGCCCAGATGTCTTATCAGCCTTCCATCGAGGATTTGCGAGATGACCTGATCGTGACGCCCGGAGACAAGGTTGACCTGGATGATCGTGCCACCGAGGCTGATGACCTGTTTCCCGACAAGGATGACGCCAAGCGATCCTTGAAGGAGGATGCCTATGAAATCGATGAGCTTCAGGATCGGCTCTATGCTGAAAAGGAACGCGGGCTGCTCGTGGTGTTTCAGGGCATAGATACATCCGGCAAGGACGGCACCACGAAAGCCGTGTTCTCGCAGACATCGCCGCTGGGCCTGCGTGTGCATGCCTTTGGTAAGCCGTCCGCAAATGAGCTGGCGCGTGATTATCTCTGGCGCATCCACAATTATGTGCCGCGCAAGGGTGAGGTCGCGATCTTCAACCGGTCTCACTATGAGGATGTGCTGGTGGCGCGGGTGCGTGAGCTGGCCCCCAGAGACAAGATCGAACAGCGCTATGAGCAGATCGCGAATTTTGAAAAGCATCTCGTCGAAAATGACGTCACTGTGCTGAAGATCATGCTGCATATCTCGAAGGAAACGCAGGGTGAGCGGCTAAGAGAGCGCCTGGAAAACCCCAATAAGCGCTGGAAGTTCAATCCGGGTGACCTGGATGACCGCAAGCTGTGGGATGATTATCAGCGTGCCTATGAACTGGCGCTGGAACGCTGCTCGACACCCTGGGCCCCGTGGTATGTAGTGCCTTCCGACAGCCGCACCCGGCGCAAGGCGATTGCCGCGCGTCTTGTACGCGGTGCGCTGGAGGATATGGACCCGCAGATCCCCGATCCGGGCTATCGGCCTGAACAGTTCGACTTTAAGTGATCAGCCCGTATTGCGGGCGCGTTCAATCCATTCCGATACGGCATCCTCGACCGGTGGCTTGGTTGATTTCATCCGGTCGGTCGTGCTGGGAGCGGAGAGGAATTCCTTGGTCGCGGTCATGACGCTGCCAACAGAGGCAGAGGCCAGATCGTCAACACTGTGAATGCCCGAGCTGACAAGGATCTGCACATCAAGGGCCCGCAGGCCGGGAAGCGCCATCATCAGGCGTGTCTGGTCCTGCCAGTCGGCAATGGCGTCCGGTGTGATGTAATTGGCGTCGATTTTTGCGGACAGTTTGACAGGGTTGGAATCCAGGAGGTCCTCAATGGTCTCCACGCCAGCTTCAGCCAGGCGCTTGGCCGTTATCGGACCAATGGAAGGCGCAGCCTTGACCGGGGAATCGAGATCAAAGCGAGCGCGGGCCGGGCGTTCATCCTCGGCTTCGGCACCGTTGAGACGGGCCGCCAGCGAGCGCTTGGGAGTAGCAGGTTCTTCGGCTTTTACCGGTTCCGGCTGTGGTGCGGGTGATGGTTTTACGGCTGGCTCTGGCTTTGATGCAGGCGCATCGGTCTGAGCCGTGGCAGTAATTGGCTTGGCGGCGTCTGGCTTGATGGCGGGCTTTTCGACCGGTTTTGGGGCGGGGCCGGGTTCTGCCCTCGTCTCTGGTGCCGGGCTGGATTTAGCCGTGACAGCTGAAGGCGGAGCAGCGGCCTTCTGCTTTGCGGCATCTGGCTTTTTCACGGAGTCCGCAGCGACATTGCGTGGTTTGCCAGCGCTTTCGGGCGGCTTCTGCGTATTGGTGGGCCTGGCTGGCTTGGACGCGGCGTTCTTTGCTTTCGGTCTGCTGTCGGGAGCGGGCGTCTGTTTGGCAACCGGACGAGGGGCATCGGTGGTTTTCGGTTCGGAGCTTGGCTTGTGCTTTGTGCCGATAGGGCCAATCGGCCGGGCGTCCAGCTCCTTGAGCGGGATGCGCAGGATCTGCCGGGCATGCATGGCGCGGATGGCCTTGTCGTCATCGGGCAGGGTCTTGATCACCTTACCGGTCTTCTTGAACTCTTTATACATGGCCTCGACCGTGCGCCGGTCATTTGCATCGCCGAGCTTTTTCGTGATCCACCGGATCGGAATGTCGAGCGATGCCAGATAGCCATGCAGGTCAATCGAGGTCTGGGGTGGCTTCACAGCTGCTTCGGCAAGGGCGCGATCCAGGATTGCGGCAAGGCCCGATGTGGCATAGGCGATCAGGCCAGACAGGATATTGATCAGCGTGTCGTCCAACCCGTCTTCAGGGTTCTTGACGCCAGCATCCAGATTATAATGGTCCAGCAAGGTCTGGTAATAGGCGTGGGATTTGCGCGCACCGCGGCGCACCATGTCGCAGACGAAAGTGGGATTGTCGCCTGTTTCGACCTTGGGATAACCGCCCTTGGCGATGCGCGCCTCGATCTTCAGGTGTGATTTGGCAATTGACCATTCCAGCGCCCGGTGCATGGCACCTTCCTCTTCGGTCTGGCCGGTGTGGAAAGGTTGGATCGGGTCGGCATAATAATGGCTCATCACGCCAAACGCATAGGCGGCGTCAGTCCATTTGTTATTGCGCAGGGCTTCGACGAAAACGGCATACCAATGAAGCGCGGCATCGGGTGCGCCGCCCCAGTCACCATCGCCAACATGCAGGACGTGGTTCTTGAAATCCTTGAATACGGCATCAGGTGCTTTCGCGCCTTCCAGCAGTTTTTCATGCTTTACCAGAAACAAGTCGCGCCATTGATCTGCACGATCATAGGAAATCAGATTGAGCGCATTGATGGCGATATGGTGATGCGTGGATCGGCAGCGATGCGCGACGATCACGCGGTGTAGCAATGAAGTCATGGGCAAGCTCCGTACGCGTTTAGCCCCACCCATCGCCAAAAGGTTTCTCACTACCCCTTGTTAACCATCCTCAGCGGCGAAGGTTATAAATGGGTAAACACAGTATTAGCTTTTTTTAATTGAGTCCGCGCGCCTGCGCGCCCATCTGCAAGGTCTGGCTTTCTACCAAGGGTGATCTGACATGGGTTCCATTCCGCTTTCCATTCTCGACCTGTCTCCGGTTCTGGAGGGACATGACGCAGCGCATAGTTACAGGGAATCCGTGGAAACGGCCCAGCTCGCTGAACGCCTTGGTTACAAGCGCTACTGGTTTGCCGAACATCACAACATTGCCAGTGTGGCCAGTTCGGCGACATCCATACTAATCGGCCATATTGCGGGTGCGACCAAGACAATCCGCGTGGGGGCAGGCGGTATCATGCTGCCCAATCACGCACCGCTGATGATTGCCGAACAGTTTGGAACGCTGGAAAGCCTCTATCCTGGCCGGATCGATCTTGGTCTGGGGCGTGCTGCAGGTGGTGGTCAGGCGACGGCCAGGGCCTTGCGCCGAACGATGATGGGTGGTGAGGACCGCTTTCCCAATGATGTGCAGGAATTGCTGATGTATTTTTCCGGTGAAGGCCGGGAGAGTCGGGTCAATGCCGTGCCGGGCGAAGGGCTGGGTGTGCCGATCTGGATATTGGGTTCCAGTCTTTATGGTGCGCAACTGGCAGCGCATTTTGGTTTGCCATACGCATTTGCCTCGCATTTTGCGCCGGCTGCGCTGGTGGATGCCGCGCGTATCTATCGCGAGACGTTCCGGCCGTCGGACTATCTGGACAAGCCACATTTCATGATGGCCAGCCAGGTGGTCGCCGCAGATACCGATGAGGAGGCCGACTTTCAGGCGAGCACGGTCAGGCGCAGGTTCCAGGACATGCAGATGAATGTGATGGGATTGTTCTCGCCGCCGGACCCTGATTTTGAATTTGATCCGCGCGTGCGCCGTGGAGTGGAAGCGACCCTTGCAATGTCCGTGGTCGGATCACCGCAGACCGTAAAGGCGCGGCTGGATGAGATGATGCAGGCCCTGCAACCGGACGAGCTCATCATATCTGCGCCAATCTATGATCTGGACAAGCGCAAGCGCTCAATGGAAATCGTGATGGAAGTCGCGGGATAGGCATCCGGTCATGTGGTGGGTGTTTGGCCTGCGAGTACATGCAAGGCAATCGGGAAAAGGATGCACACCAGTTCACCCCTTGCTGCCTCTTGGGTGGGGGGGGACGAAAGCAACAACGAATATACCAGTGTGCACCCAGCCAGCGGAGATAGGAGAATTGCGCAGAGGGTGCCAGTTACGAGTGCAGTTACACACTGTTACATAAGTGTCGCTTTTTAAATTAACCATAAAATATCAATGACATAACCGACTGCAAAAACATGAGTATCCTGGATGTGACGTGTATGTGAAATCGAGGTTTGGCTGATTGGGCCATTCCCTCGAGATATGCTCGGGTCGGAACAGGCATTAATGGGTCATATGAGGTATTCGCTCATGCATATCATTGATGGTCTTGAGTATGTTCCGATTCACCCCTTTTATTGATTTGAATTAAGGCGCGTTCACTGCGCGTGCCCCGTATGAAGGCGGTGCGCTGCACATCTTGTAGGTGAACAATGCAGCAGTTCAGTGCTGCCGAATCTGGTGTGAGTGGGTTTGATCCATCATAGATGGCGATGATATTACCGATTTTTCGCCCGTTTCATGTTGGGCATGTTTTTCGATTCAACCAAATATTATTCTGATTTTGACGTGAAAACTTCCGAAATTTACTACCGAAACATATGTTTGGGCATGTTAAGGGCGTGATTTTTGCGATACTGTATCTGTTAATAAGAAAATGTAACAGGGGCGGTAACGGGGGCCGCGGATAGGGACAGGGGTGGTTGACCGAAATCAGATAGAGGCGCAATTAGAGCGCATTCTGAAAAGTGATAGCTTCGCGAAAGCAGAGAAGTTACAGTCACTGCTGAGCTATCTTGTAGAGCAGACCTTGCTCGGCCTTGAAGATCGGCTGAAAGGCTATTCCATTGCCGTTGATGTCTTCGGTCGTGATCCCGATACCTTCGATTCTTCAACAGATTCCATCGTGCGTGTTCAGGTCGGTCGTCTGAGAAGCAATCTTGATGCATATTACAGGTCACCTGAGGGACGTGCCAGCACGCTGCGTATTGATGTGCCTAAAGGCGGTTATGCGGCGACTTTTTCCGCACAGGAAAGTATTGCTCCGGTCGCCTCACGGGCTGTCGATTGTGACAGTCATGCAGAAGCAGCATCATTGGAAAACTCCCAGGGACAATACGTACCGCAGCTTCGCTATCCGTTAGCCTGGCTGATCTGTGTCTTCGTGCTGGCGGGTACGGTTTTCATGTTGTCACATGTCCTGGATCAGCGTGATGATCATGAGTCCGATATGTTGAACGCGGCTCAGGCGCAGCGCGGGCAGGAGGGCATAGCCATCCTTGTGGTGCCGTTTGCAGACCTGACACCGGAAGGTGAGCGCCGGGGCGATGCAACGGGTTTCACGCAGGACCTGGTGGCCTCATTGTCTCGTATCGGTGAACTCAGGGTGTGGTCTGCTGACACCGGACCGGATAGTGAAGACCTCGTCGAGACTGACCGGCTACAATCCGGTTACAGGCCAGCCAGTTTCAGGCTGGAAGGTGGCTTGAGGCGTCATGACGAGGGAGTGCGCGCAACGATCCGGCTGGTTGATGTCAATACGGGTGAGACCGTCTGGTCAGACACATATGACCGTGATGGTGGTGAAGTGATGGCCATGCAGGATGAGATCTTAGACGCCATCGCCATGGATATACGCCCTCAGATCTATGTTGCGGCGAGGCGTGATATTGAAAACCGGGCGACGGAGGATGCGACAGCCTGGGAATTGTTTCTTCAAGCCACTTTCGTGCCGGGGTCTGGCGTTGACACACGTGTCTGGGAGCTGGAGCGTCTGGCGCTTGCGCGTCGTGCCATCGAACTTGATCCGACATTTGGTGAAGCGCATTCCGTGATTGCCGACAAGCTAACCTATCTGGCCATGGTGGATCCGCCATCTGATACGCCTGAGCGCCTTGCCGAAGCTGAGTTTCATGCTCAACAGGCTCAGGAGCAGGCGCGGTCCAATCCGGACGCGATGTTCAATGTAGCGCTCTTCTATTACCGGACCGGTCAGCTGGATCGTGCGGTGAGCTTGATGGATCGGATCGTCTCGATTGATCCCAATCACGTTCTGGCACGATTTGAGTTGCTGGCCATGCCTCATATCTGCCAAAAGCCGCCGCCCGACACGCTTGATGAAGCACGCGCGCTGGACCTTTCCTTGCCTGCGGATCATCCTGCACGGTGGGTGCTGTTATCTGAAACTGCCACAATGCAGATTGATGCGGGCCATTTCGGTGAAGCGTTGAAACTGCATCAGCGGTTGGAAACAATGGTCTCGAACCCATTGATTCGAATGCAACATGCGGCATTGCTGGTGCGCCTGGGGCGCTGGGACGAGGCTGTTTCAATGCTGGAGCCCTATCGTGAGACCTGGCCCAATCTGGATGCGGGCCATACGGCCAATACTGTCATACCGCGTTTGTGTCAGGGACGCGCAAACCAGGACATGCTGCAAGGCCTCTACAGGGATCTGGACAGAGTGCTGAAGACAGCTGGCCAGGAGTAGAACCCGTCTAGTCTGCCTTGGGCGGACGTCCCCAGAGGTCATAGAAGTCAGCATCCGTGATCACTGCTTTGACGATATCGCCGGGCTTGAGGTCTGGATAATCTTCCAGATTGACCAATCCGTCGATCTCTGGCGCATCCGCCATTGTGCGGCCAACAGCTTCCTTGCCATTGGAATCATCCACGATCACATCCAGAATACGGCCGATCTGGGCTTCGGAGCGCTCATGGGAGATTTCCTGCTGGAGCTGCATGAAGCGGTGCCAGCGTTCCTCCTTGACCTCTTCGGGCACGTGGTCGGGCAGGTCATGGCTGACCGCGCCTTTGACGTCCTCATATTTGAAGCAGCCCGCACGGTCTATGCGCGCTTCGGTCATGAAGTCCATCAATTGCTGGAAGTCGTCCTCGGTCTCGCCAGGAAAGCCGACAATGAAGGTCGAGCGGATGGCAATGTCCGGCACATCCTTGCGCCATTGCAGGATGCGTTCGAGCACCTGGTCCTGCTTGGCGGGGCGTTTCATGTTCTTGAGCACTGCCGGTGAGGCGTGCTGGAAGGGGATGTCCAGATAGGGCAGGATCTTGCCCTCGGCCATCAAAGGGATCACCTTGTCGACATGCGGATAGGGGTAAACGTAATGCAGCCGTGTCCACATGCCCATTTCGCCAAGGCCCTCGCACAAATCGAGGAAACGGGTCTCGTATTCCTTGTCTTTCCAGGTGCGCGGGGCGTATTTCACATCCAGGCCATAGGCGGAAGTGTCTTGTGAGATGACCAGTAGTTCGCGAACGCCGGCATTCTTCAGCTGTTCGGCTTCACGCAAAACCTGATCAATCGGGCGCGAGGCCAGATCGCCGCGCAATGACGGAATGATGCAGAATGAACAGCGGTTTGAGCAGCCTTCGGAGATCTTCAGATAGGCATAATGGCGCGGGGTCAGACGCACGCCGCTTTCAGGCACCAGCGCTTCGAACTTGTCGGTGCGTGGGGGGCAGTGTGTGTGGACGGCATCCATCACCTGCTCATACTGGTGCGGCCCGGTTACGGCGAGCACTTTGGGATAGCGCTCCTCGATCACTTCCGGCTCGGCACCCAGACAGCCTGTGACGATGACTCGGCCATTTTCGGTGAGCGCTTCGCCGATCGCTTCAAGGCTTTCATCGCGGGCAGAATCGAGAAAGCCGCACGTGTTCACGAGCACGAGATCCGCGCCGGTATAATCGGGCGAGATCTCATAGCCTTCAGCGCGCAGCCGCGTGATGATGCGTTCTGAATCCACTAGCGCCTTGGGGCAGCCGAGGGATACAATGCCGACCTTGGGTGCAATGGGGGCGACGTGTGGTCGGATGGGGGCCTGAATGTCTGTCATGGCGCGTCTTTAGCAGATTGTGAGCCCGGCGCCACCAGATGATTCACGCCTCGACGGCGCAATATTCCAGACCGACCTCAAATGGCGTACGCCAGACCACATGGCAGGTGTAGCGATCATTGAAGACACTGATGTCGACATAATCGGGCAGGGATATCGATCCATCACAGGCAATGCGCAATCCGGTTTCGCTCATATCGCGGATAATGGCGCGCTTGCGGCGATTACCTGTCAGGTAGAGCGTGGTGTCCTTGTAGGTGTTGACACGATCTCCGCCACGGCGTTCACGGCGCGTTATTTCAGCCTGCGCTGCAATGGATGCTGGCGTCGGTTCGGGTCGGGACGCAAAAAGCGTCGATACGCGATCCAGAAGTCCTTGTTTTTTCATCTCGTCACCCCAGCGGCATTCTGCCTTTGGTATTCATGGGATGATTACAGCATTCAGGTCTTTAATTTCAGTAAAAAACAATAAATACAACGCACCGATGAGAATGCGGGAGATGATTACTTGCGATTGTGGTTAACGCGTTCTTATCGGGCCTCTGCCGACATCTCGATACCCTGATCGATCAGGAACTCACGTAGTTCACCTTGCTCGAACATGTCCTTGACGATGTCACAGCCGCCGACAAATTCGCCCTTCACGTAAAGCTGAGGGACGGTTGGCCATTGGGAGAAGTCCTTGATACCCTGGCGGATCTCAGGGTCTTCCAGCACGTTCATCGCGCCGAATTCCACGCCCAGATAGTCAAGGATCTGAACCACGGTCGACGAGAAGCCACATTGGGGAAAGATCGGCGTGCCTTTCATGAACAGCATGACGTTGTTGCTGTCGATGGCGGACTTGATGGTTTCTTGAGCGCTCATGATCTTACCTCTGCAATGGTTGAGACTAAGCTAGTGTGCATCATTGTTTGTTTCAAGCGCTGTATGAAACTAGAGCCGCTGATACATGACAAGGGCGTCGACCTGGCCAAGTTCGGGATGCTGGAATGCGCCGGGCAGGCGGCCGACTTCCTCAAATCCCAGCCTGCGCCAGAGCCTGATGGCGTGTTCATTGGTCGATACCACGAAATTGAACTGCATGGCCTGATAGCCCATCTCCCGCGCCAATCTGAGAGAATGGCGACACATGGCGGCGGCTATTCCCTTGCCGCCAGACTGCTGCGCGACGACATAGCCGCAATTGCAGACATGAGACCCGCCACCCATCTGGTTGGTCTTGAGATAATAGGTTCCGACGATCTCATCATTCAGGGTTGCGACAAGGCTGTTTTTATCAGCCGCCAGCCAATAGGCGATGGTCTCATCTGATGACCAGTCACGCGGGAGTGCATAGGTCCCGCCAGCTTGCAGGACAGGTTGCAATATCTGTGCGATCTGCTCTGCATCGCTCGCTTTTGCTGGCCGGATGACAAGCTCGTTCATCGCCGGATTTTCAGCCACAGGTCCGCGCAGCCGCAACATTGGCTGTCAGATTTTCCGGGCGAGTGGTGGTGATCATGGCGATATCGACAAGGCCGGAATTCAGGGTCCAGCGCAAACAGTCCTCGGCGCTGGGGCCATTGGCGGATGCGTCACGCGAGGGACGGTCACGCATGATTGCGCGCGCCGTATACCACAGATCCGCCGGACGTAGCGACAGTCGCGCACCCCTGGCCGCGGGCGCGAGGCATTCTATGCCAATGACGCCCAATCCGCTGACGCGCGCGTGCTCCAGCCGGTCCAGCTCATCAGGGCTGAGATTTTTATAGGCCGGTGCCATGATCAGGTCGAACGCGCCGGTATTGATCGCCGTGTCCAGCTCGGACCCGCGACCAGCCATGCCCAGATAGCGAAAATAGCCCTTGGCCTGAAGCTGTAACAGTCCGTCAATCAGTTCCCGCGTGAGCTGGCTGGAGGAGGGGCCGTGCAGGAAGAAGGCATCAATGCGCGGCAGCCGGGTGCGGCTTTCCTCAAGTTGGTGACGCAGGCCTTCCAGCGAGAAATCCTTTACAAGGCGTCGTCCGACACGACGTGTGCCGCCCTTGGTGGAGATCAGGGCACATCTGCCGGGCATGCTGGAGAGCACCTGGCCCAGCCTGTATTCCGCACGCCCATCACCGTAAAAGGGGGCAGTGTCGAAAAATTCCACGCCATGCAGTGCCGCATTGCGGATCAACTGGGTGACAAGATTCTTGCCGACAAAGGGTGTGGCCAGCGCGCCTGAGAGGCCAAAGCCGAGAACGGGTGCCACAAGCCCGGTACGTCCCAGCGCGCGGCGTGGCAATCCGATCTGTCCAGTCCCCGACCTTTTCAGTACCTCGGCCATATTGGTGGCTTGTGGAGTCGGCGGGGAGGTTTTGCTCATGCGGGTGCCCGGGTTTTCAGTGCCAATGCATGCAGTTCACCGTCAGCACCATCCATTGCACCTTTCAGGGATGCATAGACCATTTTGTGCTGGGCGACGCGGGGTTTGCCGCGAAATGACTCATCCACGATCTCGGCCTGCCAGTGATTATTGTCACCAACCAGATCGGTCAGGACAATCTCTGCGTCCGGAAAGCCTTCGCGCAGATGGGACATGAGGTCATCGTGGCTCATTGCCATATTGAGCGGTCTCCTGATCAGATGAGGGTTGACTGAAATCTAGGGATTGGCAACTGCTTACACCAGAGTGATGCGCAGAATTTCTGACCTTTAATGAAGTTTCGCCCTGTTTCACGGATTGAATCAGGAAAAGTGCTCCGTCGGCTAGGATTATTCGAATGACTCGGTCGTGTCCGCCTGTCCCTTCACCCAATATCCGGCTGCTTTCAGCCAGTTTGGCGGGTGTTGCCGGGTGTCCAGAAAATGCTGGCGCAGGCCGCGTGTGACAAGGCCTTCTGCCGCGATCCAGACAAAGGTGTCGTCTGTCACGGTCACATCCTCTATCACCTTCATGAACGGTTCGGCCTTGGCGGCATCTGCGACCGGACGATAGATCCAGACGGAATTGACCTTTGCGGCTGTGTCGAAGGTTTGCCGATCGTCTGGGCCGGGAATGGCGATCACGGTTGTGAACTGGGTGTCGGCACTGGCTTCTTCTATGCGCCGCCCGATGGCGGGCAGGGCGGTTTCGTCACCGATGAGGAGCCAGTTGCGAATATCACCCTCGATGATGCGTGATCCACGGGGGCCGCCAATGTTCAGCTGGTCGCCAGGTCTGGCATCCAGCGCCCATTGCGTAGCAGGGCCGGCATCATGAACCGCAAAATCGAGCAGTAATGTCTGGTCTTCGCAGGAAAAGCGACGCGGCGTGTAATCACGCATCTGTCGTTCCCCTTCGGGCCCGTCAATGAGCACTTTGAGATGATCATCAGGCGATGCGGAAATGAAATCAGCCATGTCGTCACCACGGAGCGCAATGCGGATCATGTGCGGTGTCAGGCGGTCGACGGCGGTGACCTCCAGTGGTCGAATACGGGTTTCGTGGCGCACGCGGCGCACTGTGGGAGGCGTGGTGGCGGATGTTAAGGCAGCTGTCATGATTGTCCTTTCGGGTCGAAAAGGCAGGTGCTTCGTCTGAAAAGACGAGTGCCTCTCTCCCTTTGGCCATCATCCTTGAGATGAGGCATCAGATAGGCGTTGATTGACGTTAACGCTTACGTGGATGAACACGCTTGGCCTGCATCCAGTGATGTAGCTTTAATGTGTGAGAATCATTCTCAATATTCAAGGTTTGACGCAAAGAAAAAGGGCCGCACCCGTCAGGATGCGACCCGGTTTTCGATTTGGTTCGGTCATGGACCGCAAGAGGCTCAGGCTGTTTCCAGCGCCGGTGTCTCAACAGGGGCCAGACGGATCAGATAGTCGAAGGCTGACAGCGCCGCCTTGGCACCTTCACCCATGGAGATCACGATCTGCTTGTAAGGCGTGGTCGTCACATCGCCCGCGGCGAAGATACCGGGGATCGAGGTTTCGCCGCGCATGTCGGTAACGATCTCGCCACGTTGGGAGAGCTCGATCGTGCCCTTGAGCCATTCGGTGTTCGGCACCAGGCCGATCTGAACGAATATGCCTTCCAGCGCGATTTCATGCGTCTCATCCGTGTTGCGGTCCTTGTAGACCAGACCGGTGACGCGCGATCCATCGCCTTCAACCTTTGTCGTCATGGCGGAGGTGATGATCTTCACATTGGGCAGGCTGCGCAGCTTGTTTTGCAGCACGGCATCGGCACGCAACTGGGTGTCGAACTCGATCAGCGTGACATGCGCGACGATGCCTGCAAGGTCGATGGCCGCTTCCACGCCGGAATTTCCGCCGCCGATCACAGCCGTGCGCTTGTCCTTGAACAGGGGGCCGTCACAGTGCGGGCAATAGGCCACGCCCTTATTGCGATATTCGTCTTCGCCGGGCACGCCCATCTGGCGCCAGCGTGCGCCTGTGGCGAGCACGAGGGATCTGGATTTCAGGCTCGCACCATTCTCCAGCTGCACTTCATGCAGGCCGCCTGGTTCAGACGCCGGGATGAGCTTGGTGGCGTTCTGAAGGTTCATCACATCGACATCATATTCGCCGACATGCGCTTCCAGCGCGCTGGCCAGTTTGGGGCCTTCGGTGTGGATCACTGAAATCAGGTTTTCAATGCCCATCGTGTCGAGCACCTGACCGCCAAAGCGTTCGGCGGCCACGCCTGTGCGGATGCCCTTGCGGGAGGCATAGATTGCAGCGGCAGCACCGGCAGGACCACCACCGACAACAAGCACCTCGAACGGGTCCTTCTGCTTGATCTCCTCGGCCATGCGAGCTTCCGCGCCGGTGTCGATCTTGGCGAGGATCTGTTGCAGATCCATGCGGCCGGATGCGAAGGGCTCGCCATTGAGATAGATGCTGGGCACCGCCATGACTTCCCGCGCATCGACCTCTTCCTTGAACAGGGCACCATCGATGGAGGTTGCGTGGATATTGGGGTTGAGCGCGCTCATCGTGTTGAGAGCCTGCACCACATCCGGGCAGTTCTGGCAGGTCAGCGAGAAATAGACTTCGAAGTTGAACTCACCGTCGAGCGCCTTGATCTGCTCGATTGTGGCATCGTCCACCTTGGGCGGGTGTCCGCCAACATGCAGCAGGGCCAGCACCAGCGACGTGAATTCGTGGCCCAGCGGGATACCGGCAAAGCGCACGGAAATATCGGTGCCGGGGCGAGTGATCGCAAAGGAAGGCGCGCGAGCGTCTTCGCCGCGTGTCCAGCTCACCTTGTCGGAGAGTGCAGTGATCTCCTGGAGGAGTTCTTCAAGGTCCTGGCTTGCCTTGCGGTCATCCAGCGCCGCGATCAGTTCGATCGGGTGGCGAATGTTTTCCATATAGGCCTTGAGTTGGGCTTTCAGAGTGTCGTCCAGCATGATGCATGTCTCCTGCGTGGTGAGCGTCTCCCGTCTATTGAAAGGGGGGGCGTTTGGGGGATGAGGGGTAAGGGTGCGGTCCCGCGAGGAAGGCTAGTGGGGGGGACGCTTGCCAGGCGGGACCGCGGTCTTATCGGCTCAGATCAGATCTTGCCGACAAGGTCGAGGGAAGGTGCGAGTGTTTCGGAACCTTCTTCCCATTTCGCCGGGCAGACCTGGCCCGGGTTGTTACGGACGTGGATGGCGGCTTTCACCTTGCGAACCAGTTCCTTGGCGTTACGGCCAACACCTTCACAGGTGGTTTCCATGACCTGGATGATACCGTCCGGGTCAACCACGAATGTACCACGGTCAGCCAGGCCAGCACCTTCGCGCATCACGTCGAAATTGGTGGTGATCGTACCGGTCTGGTCACCGACCATGTAGTACTGGATCTTGCCGATGGCTGGCGATGTGTCGTGCCATGCCTTGTGGGAGAAGTGAGTGTCCGTGGATACGGAGAAGACTTCCACGCCCATGGACTGAAGGTTTGCATATTCGTCCTGAAGGTCTTCCAGCTCGGTCGGGCAGACGAATGTGAAGTCAGCCGGGTAGAAGAAGAAGATGGCCCATTTGCCTTTGACGTCAGCTTCGGTGATGTCCACGAATTCACCGGCTTTATAAGCGGTGGCAGAGAATGGCTTGATAGGGGTGTTGACCAGCGACATGAGATCTCCATCTGTAAAATATAAGGCGACGTCCCGGTTCAGGGGACGCATTTGACATCTCTCCTCACAAGAGATGTCTGCCTGAAAGTTTCTGTGTCAGAGCGATTACCAATAGGCGTGCGGTCAGCCCGTCCCCAGCAATCTCTCTGCACTAATTTATAATCATTCTAAAAAAGGAAACAAGGGCAGACATCGTCTGATATGCATAATTTTCTGTGTTTATCAGGACAGGCGTAATTGGAATGTCTGCACGCAGATCTACTGGGCCAGCACGCTCAGATCGACGCCTTGTGCCTCAAGGGCGGGAAAGACCAGCGACATTGTGCGGTCTGCATCATGCTGGCGAGCTATTGCCTTGAGGGCTTCCAGCCTGGCAGCGTCATGCCACACACACTGGGCCATGACACCGGCAGGTTTTTCCAGACAGGTGAGATCGGTGAGGGGATCACAGGCATAGAGCACCAGATCCGCAATATAGCCCCTGGCGATCTGTCCGCGCTGGTCCGCTTCATCCAGCAAAAGGGCCGGATTGTAGCTGGCGGTTTGCAGCGCCTCCAATGGCGTGAGCCCGGCGCGCGCAAGCAGCTGGATTTCCTCCAGAAGCGACAGGCCCGGAATGTTGATGAAGATGCCAGCATCTGAACCGGCCACAAGCAATACACCTTCTTCCTGCATCATCTGCGTGAAGCTGCCGAGGAAGCGGTCATGGATGGTCATGGCGTCGGCGGGCTGTTGTGCCCAGAATTCCACACCTGCCTGTTCTTGTTGCATGATTACCGGGTTCAGCAGCTCGACCTCCGGGCGTCGGGCCGCTTCGCCGCTCGTCTCTGCCACGCGCAGCAAATTGTGATAGGCCAGTAGCGTAGGCGTGACGGCGGTGCCGGAGGCGGCGATAGCGCGTGCAAGGACGCGCGCAGGTTCAGGGTCGTGGCTGTCATAAAGGCCGTGCCAGACGATGGATTCGCTATGCTCCAGCGTCAGGAAGCCATCATCAAGGATCTCTTCAAAGGCGATGTTGAAGGGTCGTTCTTGAGGAATGCCGGGGTCTCTGCGTCCTTCGGGCGGGTGGCCTGATATGGTCAGGCCAAGTGTGCTCGCTTCATCCAGTATGGCGTCATAAGCCTCACGGGTGAGATTGGAATAGACCTTGAGGTCCTTATAGCCCCAATCCTTCTGCTGACGCACGGCGGCGCGTGCTTCGTCAGCGGTTTCGACGATCTGGTGATTGATCTGCTCATTCGGGCCATGGCTGTTGAGAATGGGCCCGGTGGTGAGAAGGCGCGGGCCTGTCCTTTCTCCCGCTTTGATCTGTTCCGCCCATTCCAGGTGAAAGGGCATGCCAGACATATTGCGTACCGTGGTCACGCCATAGGAGAGATAGGCTGCCAGCTCTGGTTCATCCCACAGATGGACATGCATGTCATAAAGGCCGGGAAGGGCCGTCATGCCAGTCGCATCAATCGTGCGCTGGGCCTCCAGCCTTGCCGCGCCATCACCGGTTTCAACCGCGGTAATGCGATCACCTTCAACAAGGATGGAAGCATCCAGCAATGTCTTGCCGGACGGATCGGTCAGGTCAGGGATACGCACATGTGTGAACAACACGCTCCCGGGTGTGGGTGGGGTCTGATGGTTATCCGCACAAGCCAAGAGAGCAAGACTTGCGAGAGTTGCAGCACAGAATGCGCGCATATGTGAGGTCATGAGAGCTTACCAGCGGCCGACACTATAGATTCGCCGTCAGTTTTTCAGGATTGTGATCTGATTGAAAGAACCTCGTCCTGGCTTTTTCCTGATGAGCTCGACTGCGCAGGTCTGCTGCTGCCCGTGGTCTGAATTTCAAAAACGGGCCGATCATTTTCAAGAACGCTGGCAATGGCAGACAGCAGCTTTTCGGGGGTGATCGGTTTGCTGATATGCATTGTGGCCCCGGCTCTTTCAGCAGTCTGGATGTCGTGGTCTGAGGTATCTGCTGACAACATGATGATCGGAACAGGTGTGGAAGCAGCTTTTGCTTCCATGCTGCGGATCCGGCGCGTCGCGTCCAGCCCGCTACATTCAGGCATGCGTACATCCATCAGCACCAGGTCAAATGCCTCCTTGGCGAAGGTGTCGATCGCCTCCCGACCGTTTGTGACACTGACAACCTCAATGCCCTGAGAATCCAGGATAAGCTCCACCACCCGGCGGTTCACGGCATGGTCTTCCGCCAGCAATATTCTGATCGGTTCATCAGATGCAGTCATGTTGCCGCTTGAGGCCTTGGGATCTTGCTGAACAGTCGGCATGTGATCTGTGCGCAGGAATTGCGGCGGTTGTGCCTCCAGATCGGTTGCCAGCAGGTCGAATGTGCAGATGAACTGGCTACCGACGCCCGGATTGGATTTGACCGTCAGGGCCCCCCCCAGCAGCTCGACCAGCGATCTGACAATGGAAAGGCCTAATCCGGTGCCGCCATATTTGCGGTGGATAGTGGGGTTTGCCTGGCTGAAGCGATCGAAGATATTGTCCTGGTCTTCAAGCGCGATACCGCATCCGGTATCTTCCACGGTCATTGTGAAGCTGCGTCTGTCGCCTTGCTCTGCAATCTGGCGGAGCGAAAACCTGACATGCCCGTCATCGGTAAATTTCACCGCATTTGAAAGCAGGTTGGTGGCGATCTGCTTCAGTCTGACGGGGTCTCCAGTAAAGACGGCATCGCATCTGTCGTCCAGATCGGTTTCGATCCGCAGGCCCTTGTCATCAGCCGAGATGGCTTGCAGATCAATCACCGAGCGCAAGGCAGCGTTCAGGTTGAACTGAGTTTCTTCCAGTTCCAGCTGGCCGGATTCCACCTTCGAAATATCGAGGACATCCGACAGCAGTTTTTCGAGTGTCAGCGCCGACTGTTCGATCAGGTCAGCCATTTCGATTGTGTCCGTGCATTTCGTACGGCGACGCAATGAGCCGGATATTCCCAATATGCCATTAAGCGGTGTGCGCAGTTCATGGCTCATATTGGCGAGGAAGATCGTCTTGGCATCCGTGGCGCGCTGAAGTTCGCTGGTCCGCTCAGACACTTTCTTCTCGAGCAGTTCGACATTCTCGATACTGCGCTCGTGATAGCCATTGAGCGATCTGGCCAGATCGCCAAGTTCGTCATTGCGTTCCAGAAGATCGTGGATACTGAGCGTGTCCTTGTTGTCGCGATCTGCACCATCGACATTCGCAAAGGTCCTGGCCAGGCGCCCGATGGGCCGGATTCCATAATGGGTAATCAGGTAGGACAAGGCATAGATGGTCAGTGCGATGAGCAGGACGGTCGCAAGGAAGACGGGCGTAACGGCATGCAGGGCTTCTGAGAAGATGAATCCCTTTTCCAGCTTCACGATCACGAACCAGCCGGGCGTCTCGATTTCATAGAAGCTGTAGATGTCACCGGGCAGGCCAAACCATCGATCCGAGATAACACCATATTGCTGGTCTTTCGCGTGTATGCGCGTCATCAGCTGGTCAATCCGGACCTTGGGAATGACTTCTTCTATGGCGTCATAGGTCAGATTGTCGGCTTCCACCAGATCGGGGTGGGCCATCAGCTCACCCTTTGGCCCCAACAGGAAGAGCTCGGCTTCGGGCATGGGAGTTTCAGACACGGCGCGCTTGAAGGGGCCAGCCATGGGCATTGTCGTGCCCCATGCTCCAAATTGCTGCGTGCCAAGGCGCGATGGTGTCTGACATCCTGCTGTCAGCGCGACGCCATCTTGCACATAGACCAGTCGCGAGAGTGCCGTGCACAAGGTAACGCCATCGGGATTGTTCTCCCAGGTGATATTGTCGAGAAATGTGGCGTGATCCTGGACCCTGAAACTGGACGGTGCTGTCTTGCGATAGAATTCAAGATTGTCCGGGCGGTTGGGCGCATGAATGACGATGTCGTTTGTGGGCGTGAAATACCACAGGCTCTCGATTTCGGATTGGAAGCTGGGCGCTGTGCGGGCAATGGCCAGCAAGGCCGAATAGACGGTGCGTTTGCGATCTATCGTCATGGGCGATGATGATGACCCCATCGCGCCAATGCCGCTGATCCAACCAAGATTGCGATCAAGCATGCCATCATAGACACCATCGCGTGAGCGAAAGGAGCCGTCTTCGGCTTCATCGAAGAATTTGTCGAAACCGGCCGCAATCTCGGCGTCTGTCAGGTGCTCATGCGTGGCAAGAAACAGTCCCTCAGCGATCGCGTGGGCTTTTTCCAATTGCTGAAACTGGGATGCTTCGCGCTTGCCGCGCTCCTGGATATAGGTTTCCAGCGTACGGCTATAGCGGTCGTGATACTGAGTGTATTGAAGCCAGACAATACTGAAGGCTGCCAGAAGCGCAGCCAGCATGACGACTGGGAGGCTGGTGATGACAAGTTTGTACTGAAGCTTCACGGGACTTCATCCTTTGCGCATTTTGCGCAATTCGTATGTTATCCCGCCACCGGCATCGGTTCTACACAGACAAGGTTTCCAAAGCGTTGAAACCAAGGTGAAAATCGAGCTTGTGCCTTAATAGGCCTTTGGTTTTCTGGTTATCAGCAAAAAGGACGACCTCCGCAGAGATCGTCCTTCTTGTTTCATTCCGATACGGAAAGGATTATTCGGACCAGCCGCAATTGCGGTCCTTGTTTTCCTCTTCCAGATAGGTCATCAGCGGCGCGAAATATTCGATGATCGCTCCGCCATCCATTTCACGTGTGCCGGTAAAGGCTTCCAGCGCATCCGGCCAGGGCTTGGAGGCTCCCATTTCCATCATCGCGTTGAACTTGGCACCGACCTCTTCATTTCCATAGATCGAACAGCGGTGCAGCGGTCCTTCCCATCCGGCCTGCTCACAGGCGGCCTTGTGGAACTGGAACTGCATCACGAATGACAGGAAATAGCGCAGGTAAGGCGTGTTACCTGGAATGTGGTATTTCGCGCCGGGGTCGAAGGCATCTGCCGGACGTTCACCGGGAGGAGTGATGCCCTGATATTTCTGGCGCAGTTCCACCCAGCTGGCCGTGTATTCATCCGGCGTGGTTTCACCGCGGAACACATCCCAGCGCCATTTGTCGACCATCAGGCCAAAGGGCAGGAAGGCGATCTTGTCGAGCGCCTGGTTCATCAACAATCCGGTATCGGCTTCGGCGGGTGGGATCTCGTCTTCGGAGATCAGCCCCAGTTCCTGATAATAGGATGGCGTGATCGACAGAGCGAGAAAGTCTCCGATGGCTTCGTGGAAACCGTCATTCGCGCCATTCTGGTGCAGGTAATCCTGATCCTTGTAGGCGCGCTGGTAGTAATTGTGTCCCAGCTCGTGGTGGACGGTCTGGAAGTCTTCTGAATTGACCTGGGTACACATCTTGATGCGGATGTCTTCCTGATTATCCAGATCCCATGCAGAGGCGTGGCACACCACTTCCCGGTCAGCAGGGCGGGTGATCATGGAGCGTTCCCAGAACGTCTCGGGAAGTTCCTTGAGGCCCAAGGAAGTGAAGAAGGCTTCACCGGTCTTGACCATCTTGAGCGGGTCATAGCCCTTGGCCACCAGCTTTTCGGTGATGTCATAGGACGGACCGGACGTGCCTTCGGGCGCAACCAGCGGGTAGATGTTGGACCATTGCTGGGCCCACATATTGCCGAGCAGATCGGCGCGGATATAGCCGTCAGCAGGCTGGACCTCATCGCCATATTGTTCGTTCAACTTGGCGCGTACATGACAGTGCAGCTCTTCATAGAGGGGTTCAACCTGCGACCACAGGCGTTCGACTTCGGCGGCCATGTCGTCGGATGGCATGTCATAGTTTGACAGCCACATGTCGGCGAGGTTGGCAAAGCCCAGTTCGCGCGCGCCTTCATTGGCGATCTCGACCATGTGAGCATAGTCGTCTTTCATGGGTGGTGAGATGGTACGCCAGCCTTCCCAGACGGCTTTCAGCTCTTCGGGGTCGCGGCTGGTGGCGATGATGTTGGACAGTTCCTCAAGGTTCAGGACCTCGCCCTTGTATTCGAACTTGCCGGTGCCGTAGGTGGCGTCCAGGCTGGTTGTGATCTCGGCCAGTTCAGCCGCAGCGCCTTCTGTCTGGGGAGCGGGCAGGGTGATGCCGGATTTGAGGATCTGGAACTTGCGGGCCAGTTCAGGTGGCAGATCCAGACCTTCATATTTCTTGGTCTCATTGGCGTATTTGACCGCCATTTCGGTGAATTCACCACCAGCCTTTGCTGCCAGCCAGTTCGTGTCGAAGGTGATATTGGTGGCCTGGTTCCAGTAGATGCGCGCGACATATTCGGACATTTCCGACATCTCGGCCTCAACCTTCTCGATGAAGGCGTAGGCGTCATCGACTGTCACCATTTCAGCGTTCATGGCGGCGGAGGAAGCTTCCATCTCGGCAGTTGCCAGATCTGCGTCGCTTCCGGCTGTGGCCACACAACCAGCTGTGATCAAGGCAATGGAGGCGACCGCTCCGGTTAGAATTTTCTTCATGTCTCTTTCCCCTTGGCGGGCGGATCATACCGCGCTCACGTGATTTTGGGGGCAAGACAAGCCCGTTAACCGTGCCGGGTCAATGGTGGAAATCTCTGAGTGTCACATTCTTCAGCAGAAAGTGATCATATGGCCGCAACGGGTCGCACACAGTCGGCGCGTTGAATGTTCATGAAAGTGCCAGATTGCAAAGGAGCATTTCATGATCAGGAAATTCACCGCCATTCTCTTGGCATCCGCGCTCACCATTCCAGCTGCCTATGCTGCGCCGTCAAATGACAATCATCGGAATAACAGTCAGCAGGAGATCAGGGTCACGCATGTGACGAAGACCACCCATGTCAAACAGGTCAAGCAGGGTGGAAATGTCAGGCACGTCCAGCAACATCACCGTTACCACAAGGGTGAAACCATCAGGGATATCCGGTCATTTCATGTGGTCGATTATCGCCAGCGCAATCTGCCACCACCTGCCAGAGGCCAGCACTATGTCGAAAAGGATGGTCAGGTTCTGCTCGCCGCGATTGCAACCGGTGTGATCGTGGGCGTGATCCTCGGCGCGCAATAAACGATGTCAGTCATCGCCGAACAGGAAATCCTCCAGGGCGGCGGTGACGGCCTCGGGCGATTCAATCGGTGAGAGATGGCCCGCCTGTGGAATCACGGCGAGTTCGGCATTGGGCAGGGCTTCCAGCATCTCCTCGGCACGTGCGATGGGGGTGAGCACATCCTCTTCGCCGACAATCACCAGCCCGGGCATCTCGCAGGCGGGCAGGTCCGGGCGGCTGTCGACACGTGACATGATCATGTTCTGCTGAAACTCGAATCGTTCAGGTCCGGTATCGCGCGCCATGTCATACATGAGGCCCAGAAGGTCTTCATCCTGACGGTTGGACCGGCCCAGCATGGAGGGCACCAGCGCTTCGGCAACGGCGTCCATTCCATCTGTTTTCGCCAATTCGATCATGGCGCGGCGCTTATCGCCCTGCTCAGGCGCATCCGGCGCAGCGGAGCTGTCGATGATCACGAAGCGCTCTATGCGCTCAGGAGCCTGGCGCAGCAATTCCAGCAGGATATAGCCACCCATGGACAGACCGACGGGAATGAATTTTTCAGGTGCGCGATCGAGAATGGCTGCGGCACAATTGCGGATCTCGTTATGGCCTCCGTGATTGGCGATGGAATAGCGTATCCGTGTTCCAAGAGCCGCGATCTGCGCTGTGTAGAGTTCGCCGGTACATAAAAGGCCGGGAATGAACACGATATGCGGCGTCGTCGGCATGTCGGTGATCCTCAAATTCCAGTTGGGCGAATGGTGGAACCACAGCGCGTGCCCAGAACGCGGGTTCGGATGATTTCAGGGAGACTAACATCAAGCTAAATCTCAATGCATCCTGATCACTCGAATTTAAGGATGGTTTTGTATCTTTCGCAAAATAGTGGAGGGTGACCGTGAATTCGAGCATGCATCAATGGAATGCGGCAGAGACCTGTTTTGTTCCGGAAGTGGATATGACCGGGGTCAGCTTTCTGGCCTATTTCGGGCCGAACGAGATCATTGAATCCGACATTTTTCAAACCGCCATGTCGACAGCTTTTCCGGGGGCCTGCCAGATGGGCTGCACGGCGGGAAGCCTTGTTGGCGATGATGATATCCAGGAAGGAAAAGCCTATCTGGTTGCTGTGAAGCTTGATCACTCCAGCGCGCGCACCGCTTGCCTGCCAGTCAGTTTCGAAACCTCCGCAGAAGCGGGCGGCGCACTTGCGGGGCTTCTCGATGCGCCTGATCTTGCTGGTGTCCTGATCCTTTGTGACAGCCTCAATGTAGATGGCGTGGCACTTGTGCAGGGCCTCAAGGCAGGTCTTACCCGCGCCGTTCCCATCAGTGGCGGACTGGCGGCAGATGGCGAGCAGTTCGAACGTACGCTTGCGGGCGCGGATGGTGTGATCGCCGAACGGACTGTCGCGGCGATCGGGCTTTATGGCGACAAGCTCCGGTTTTCGCAGGGATCAGCGCATGGCTGGGATGATTTCGGGCCGCCGCGCCGGGTCACATATGCCGCCGGAAACAAGCTGTTCGAACTGGACGGCGAACCAGCGCTGGAGATCTACAAGCGTTATCTGGGCGATGAGTGCAGCCAGCTGCCCGCATCAGCATTGCGGTTTCCACTGAAGCTTTGGGACCCTGACAACGAAAAGAATCAGGTGATTCGGACTGTGCTGGGGGTTGATGAAGACACGCAGTGCCTGATTTTCGCTTCCAGCATCGAAGAAGGCTGGAACGCACGCATGATGCGCGGTGCATTTTCCAATCTCAATGCAGGCGCGGCAGAAGCAGCCAGACAAGCCTTTGCGGGTGGCGTTGACGACAGTTCCGGGCTGAGCCTGATGTTCAGCTGTGTGGGACGCCGCCTGTTGATGGGTGAAAACGTCATCGACGAGATCGACGCGGTCATCAATGTGCTGGGCACACGTGACAATGTGCTGGGCTTTTATTCTCACGGCGAAATCTCGCTACCGGCTGAAGGCGGCTATTGCGGCCTGCACAACCAGACCATGACGATCTGCACCCTGCAGGAAGCTTCGTGATGACCGATAAGCATCGCCTTCTTCAGCGCCAGTTGAAACGTGCCACCGCACCGGATGGTCAGGTCGACATGGATACTGTTCTGGAACAGGTGTCGCAGACCTATATCCAGCAGGAAGAAGAGCGTGACCGCCTGGACAGGGCTGCTCGCATCATGGCGAGCGAGCTCAACCGGATGCTGGATATGCGTGAACGCGCATTGCAGCTGGAAAAGGAAAAACGTGCTGCTGAAGTGGCCAGCCTCGCCAAGTCACAATTCCTTGCCAATATGAGTCATGAGCTGCGTACACCGCTGAATGCGATCATCGGTTATTCCTCACTCTGCCGCGAAGATGCCGAGGCAGATGGCAATAGCCAGCTGACCGGCGATCTGGATCGCATATTGTCTTCCTCACAACACCTTCTGACGGTCATCAATGACCTTCTGGATATTGCCAAGCTGGATGCTGGCAAGATGTCGGTACAACAAGAATGTCTTTGCCCGGGCAAGGTCGTTGAAAATGTGCTGGTGGTTCTGGGGGATGCGCCCAAGCGCGGGAAAAACCGCCTGCTGGTGCGTCATTCCGATGAGGCATCCATGATCAGCGGCGATGATGTGAGGCTGCGCCAGTGTTTGTTGAACCTGTTATCCAATGCCTGCAAGTTCACTCAGAATGGCGAGATTGTCCTGTCTGTCGAGAATGGCAAAGGCAAGGATGAGGGCTTTGTGCGGTTCTCGGTGGCCGATACCGGGATCGGCATGGATGACGAACAGCAGGCCCGGATCTTTGATCCGTTCGAGCAGGCAGATGCATCCGTAACCCGCACACATGGCGGCACGGGGCTGGGGCTGACGATCACGCGACAACTGATGAATGCAATGGGTGGCAAGATCCAGCTGTCGAGCAAGCTCAACGAAGGATCGGTCTTCACATTGTTGGTGCCTGTTCATGTCGAAACCGTGAACGGCTCAACTGCAATTGCCTGAGGCTATGCCGGAACGAAGCTGGTAAATGAACATTGTTGTGTCGATGACTAACAATGATGGACCGGCAAATACATGATGGATTACAGGGTTTTCGCGGGCCTGGGCGCTCTCGCATTGTGTTTGGTCCTCGCGGCGTGCTCTCCTGTGCGTCTGCTGAATACGGCGACACCAAGTTTCAATTACAAGCAGAAGCAGACGATTGCCTTTGGTGAAGGTGAGCGCCAGTCGATGGATATCTATCGCGCCAAGTCACCCAAAGAGGACGCACCGGTTCTGGTGTTCTTCTATGGCGGCGGCTGGACCTGGGGCGAGAAGGCGCAATACAAATTTGTCGGCGATGCCTTTGCCTCTGCCGGATATGACGTTGTGATCCCCGATTACAGGCTTTATCCGAAGGTGAAATATCCCGCCTTTGTCGAGGATGCCGCCCATGCCGTTGCGCGTGTGGCGCAGGAATTTCCTGATCGGAAAATCGTTCTCATGGGCCATTCAGCAGGTGCCTATAACGGGATGATGCTGACGCTCGATCCGCACTGGCTTGCGGATGTGGGTGTGGATCGTGATCAGGTGATTGCAGGCATGGTCGGCCTGTCCGGGCCTTATGGTGCCACGCCGATGACGGACAAACCCTATATCTCCATCTTTCCAAAGCGCATGACAGGCGATGACGGACCGGTGAATATCGCATCTGCTGGTGATCCGCCTGTTCTGCTGATCACCGGAAGCGATGATGAAACGGTCGACCCGAAAAACACGACCGAACTGGCGCGCATCCTGCGGGAGAATGGCGTGGATGTGACCGAGCATGTCTATCCTGAACTCACCCATATCGACACGGCGCGGGTTCTTTCGCGCTTCTTCGATGGCGACGCTCCGCAGAAGGGCGATATCCTGGCATGGCTGGAGGGGGTGTCGGGGTAATTGACTGGCATTGGCATTCCGAGCTCGACGGAGTCAATATCCCGAATCTGCCGAGCCAGAGATTGTAAATGTGAATTGGATGAGCAGTCGGTCCCCGATCTTCGCTACGCTGCGTCGGGGATGACATGGTTTGTTGTCATTTATCCTTTGAGGTCGCAATGTGCGACATCAAAGGTTGGGTAACTAAATGGTCGATAAAACGCTCACAGTGATAGAGGAAACCTCCATCTTCCGATTTCGGGACGTGGAAGTCATGCTGGATGTGGATGTCGCAAGCGCGTTCGGTATTGAAACGAAGCGGGTCAATGAGGCGCGGGGGCGAAATGCAGCAAAATTTAATGACGAGCATGCATTTCAATTGTCTCCGGCTGAATGGAAAACTTTGAAGTCGCATATTGCGACCGCAAACGCTGGTCGTGGGGGACGACGGACACCCCCTTGGGTCTATACAATCAAGGGTGTCGGGCGGTTGGCCATGATACTTGATACATCTCAGGCGCTGGCGGCCAGTGACCTGATATTGGACACGTTTCTACAGGTTTATGTCCAGTTGAAAGCGGGGCGGGAACAGATCGCCATTGTGTCGCCGTCCCGCTATCAGCCCAATGAGGAAGAGCGCGACGCTGCAAACAAGATCAGGAAAAAGTTGTCAAAGGCGGTTGAAGCCCTGCTCGATAGTGTATTGCGGTTGGAAGAAGACGCTGTCTTGAGGTCAGGGGCCGAGTTTCTGTCCGGGTTGAAAGAGGATGTTATCGCCCGACTGAAAAGCAAGCCGCTGGAAAATGACAAGCTGGCGGCGGATACCCAGCTGGTTTTGGCCGAGGCACGTAAACTAAACAGCGAAGCAGATGGGATGGATCTGGCCAATCTGGACAAGAAGATTGCGATCGTTGAACGCCTCCAACGCATGTATCGTGAGATGGAACCGCACGCTTTCATCGATATGATGGACGGACTGAGCGGAACGACTTCAAAGCGATTGAAGTGAACTCTGTCATTCTCATTGTGTGCGGATGAAGAGTGGATCCCGTCTTCACTTCGCTTCGTTGCAATGACGTCGAGGATGACTGGAAGGAAAGGGCTCAGCTTCCCGCCATATATTTCGGCATCCAGCCTTCATGCTCCATGCGCAGGGCTTCGAGCGAGATGGAGCTGGCACCCAGTTGCACGCTGTCGCCATTGAACTGGCCAATGGGCGTCAACGCAATGTCGTCTTCCAGCGAAAGGGTCATCAGGTCCTCGACATTGCCCGGTGAAATGGCCAGCAGATAGCGGCCCTGATCTTCGCTGAAATAATAGGCTGTCAGGTCCAGATCCTCATCCAGCATGGCATTGTTGAGCGCCACGCCGATTGAGCCCGCCAGAGCCATTTCAGCAGCTGCGCAGGCAATGCCGCCATCGGAGACATCATGTGAGGCCGTGACCAGTCCTGCGCGGATGGCTGCACGGACAAACTTGCCGCGGCGCGCTTCGGTGGCCAGGTCAACTGGGGGCGGAGGCCCTGCTTCCTTGCCTGCGATCTCGCGCAGATAGAGCGAGGCTCCCAGATGCGTGCCGGGCTCACCAACCAGCATCAGGACATCGCCGCCGCGTGCGCCGCCAATCGTGGCGATCTGGCTGACATTGGGCACAAGGCCGATGCCGCCGCATACGGGGGTGGGCGGGATCGCGACGCCGTCTGTTTCGTTGTAGAGGCTGACATTGCCCGACACGACAGGAAATTCCAGCTCCTTGCAGGCGAGCGCCATGCCTTCGATAGCCTTGACGATATAACCCATTGTGGCGGGCTTTTCCGGATTGCCGAAATTGAGGTTATCCGTGATCGCGATGGGGTCTGCACCCGTTGCGCAGAGGTTGCGATAGGCCTCGGCCACCACCTGCTTGCCGCCTTCGAAAGGATCGGCCTGCACATAGCGGGGGTTACAATCGGATGTGATCGCCAATGCCTTGTTCGTGCCGTGCACGCGCACCAGGGCTGCATCGCCGCCGGACTGGGATGAATCCACCGTGTCGTTCATCACATGGCGGTCATATTGTTCCCACACCCAGCGCTTTGATGCCATGTCGGGGCAGGAGAGCAGCTTGACCAGCGTCTGTGCCGGATCGATCGGGGCGGGGATATCAGATGCGTCAAGCGGCGCGCGCTTTGGCGGCTCGACCCAGGGGCGGTCATAGTTTGGCGCATCATCGGCAAGCGGCGAGACAGGGATGTCACAGACGACCTGTCCGCACTGTTTGAGCACCAGACGGCCCGTATCGGTCGTCATGCCGATGACTTCTGCGTCCAGATCCCATTTGTCGAAGATCGCCTTGGCAATGGCCTCCTTGCCCGGCTTGAGGACCATCAACATGCGTTCCTGGGATTCTGACAGCATGATCTCATAGGCTGTCATGCCGGTCTCGCGCTGGGGCACCTTGTCCAGATCCATCTCGACACCGATGCCTTCGCCGTTTTCACCGCCGGAATCAGCCATCTCGACGGATGAAGAGGTGAGGCCCGCCGCACCCATGTCCTGAATGGCCTGAATGGCGTCGGTAGCCATCAGTTCGAGGCAGGCTTCGATCAGCAGTTTTTCGGTGAACGGGTCGCCGACCTGAACCGTCGGGCGGTTGTCTTCCTCGCCTTCGGAAAATTCGGCTGAGGCCATTGTCGCGCCGTGAATGCCGTCGCGGCCGGTCTTGGAGCCGACATAGAAGATCGGATTGCCGGGCGTGGCACCGCGCGCATAGAAGATCTTGTCCTGATCCGCGAGGCCGACAGCCATCGCATTGACGAGGATATTGCCGTTATAGCCCTTGTGAAACTGGGTCTCGCCCGCAACCGTGGGCACACCGACGCAGTTTCCATAGCCTGCAATCCCGGCCACAACACCCTGAACCAGATGGCGGGTCTTCTCATGCGAGGGCTCACCAAAGCGCAATGCATTGACCAGCGCCACAGGCCGCGCGCCCATGGTGAAGACGTCACGCAGGATACCGCCGACACCCGTCGCTGCGCCCTGATAGGGCTCGATATAGGAGGGGTGGTTGTGGCTCTCCATCTTGAAGATACAGGCCTGATTGTCGCCAATATCGATCACGCCTGCATTCTCGCCGGGGCCCTGAATCACGCGTGGTCCCTTGGTTGGGAATTTCGCCAGATGCCTGCGGGAGGATTTGTAGGAGCAGTGCTCCGACCACATCACGGAGAACACGCCCAGCTCAACCATATTGGGCGCACGGCCCAGACGGTCGATCAGGACGGCATATTCGTCAGCATTGATGCCATGCTCTGAGGCAGCCTTGGCGTCCTGAGCAGCGAGAAGCGGGGAGAGGTCAATCTGGGTCATGAAGGCTGTTTACGACAGCGAATGGATTCTGCAAGCATGAGATTGATCAAGCCAGACAGTTCAAGCGAAATCAGTCTGAATTACGCGGTGAAAGGTTGAGCCCGCGAAGATGCAGTAGCGGCAGTTGCCACACCATCGTCCCAAGCCTGAGAAACAGGCAATCGCGCATTAGTTCCATATCTCCCCAAATCCTGCCTTGACCCGGCCGCGTCTCGCCGCAAGCCTCGACCAGAGTACGGGAATAGAGGGCGAGATCATGAGGCGGCGGGATTTTCTGACTTCAGGGGCGGCATTGGGCGCAGGGGCATTGTCCGGATGCGTGAGTGTCAGCGATGTCTATGCGAGCAATACTGCGCCAGATCTGACGGGTGACGCGCTGGTCCAGCCGATTGGCGCGCCGTTCAAGCCGATCAAATCGTCCATGGACAGGGTGACGCGCACGATTGTCGGGCTGCGGCCTTTTCGCAAGCCTGGCCCTCGGCTGGAGGCGGTGAAGGTTGGCGACAAGGATGTGGTGCACAATTACGGACATGGCGGCGGCGGGGTTTCGCTGTCATGGGGTGTGGCCGAAATGGCGGCGACGCTGGCCAAGGGCTATGGGCGTCCGAAGATTGGCGTGCTGGGCTCGGGCGCTATCGGGCTTTCCACAGCCATTGTATTGCAGCGTGCCGGGGCGGATGTGACGATCTATGCCCAAGCCTTTCCACCTTACACAACATCGAATGTCGCGGGAGCGATGTGGCATCCGGTGACCTTGTACGAAAAGGACCAGGTCACGCCAGAGACCATGACGATGCTGCACAATGCATCACGCATCGCGTTCTCACGTTTCATCCGCTACGCAAACGATCCCAATTACGGCGTCTACTGGATTCGCCAGCATTCCATGAGCAATAAGGAGATGAATGTCAGCGAGCCTTATATTGGCTATGATGACCTCTATCCCGGTCTCGTTCGCAACCAGCCAGGCGGGCCATTCGGCTTTGCGTATCACGACGCCTATTACACGCTGATGATCGACCCTGACATCTATTTGCGCGCGCTAGTGAAGGACTTTCTCATCTCGGGCGGACGCATGATGGAGATCTCCTTCGAGGATGAAGCCGATCTGATGGCCTTGCCGCAGAACACTCTGGTCAATTGCATGGGGCTGGGCGCTGGCAAGGTGTTTGGCGATGAAACCATTATCCCGGCGCGTGGGCAATTATCATTCCTGCTGCCACAGAATGATATCGATTACGGCTATGCGCTCGGCACGAAGGATTATGGCCTGTTATATTCCTTCCCGCGCAAGACCGGCATCCTGCTGGGTGGTTCGGTCGACAAGGGCGATTGGGATCTCACACCGCGCGCAGATGAAGTCACGCGCATGGTGGAGGGTCATGCATGGCTGGCCTCGCAGCTATGACGCCAGCCATGTCTCGCATCAAAGCGGCTTGCCGCCGGTGACGCCATAGGTCTCGCCGGTCACATAGCTTGAGTCTTCGGTCGCCAGAAACACATAGACAGGAGCGATCTCGGCAGGTTGGCCGGGGCGCCCATAAGGGGTCTGTTCACCAAAATGCATGACCTTCTCCTGGGATTGCCCGCCAGACGGCTGAAGCGCAGTCCAGAACGGACCGGGGGCCACAGCATTCACACGGACACCTTTCTTGATCAGTTCCTGGGACAGGGCCTGCGTGAAGCCGATGATCGCAAACTTGGTCGAGGCATAGTCCAGCAGGGTCGAGGAAGGGTGTGAACCCTGCGTGGATGTGGTGTTTATGATCGTTGCGCCGGGCAGCAGATGCGGAATCGCTGCCTGAGTGATCCAGAACATTGCATAGATATTCGTCTCAAAGGTGCGACTGAGCTGTTCTGGTGAAATGTCCAGGATCGATTCCTGAAAGACCTGCCAGCCAGCATTGTTGATCAGCGTGTCGAGCCCGCCAAGCCTGTCCACGGTCTGTGAGACCAGCGTGTTGCAGAAATTCCTGTCACGGATGTCGCCGGGAATGCGTACAAGGTCCAGACCGTCCCTGGCGAGCACCTCGCAGAGGTCGTCGACATCGGGTTCCTCGTCCGGAAGATAGTTGATCGCCACGTGGGCACCTTCTCGGGCATAGGCTATCGCGACAGCGCGGCCTATGCCGCTGTCGCCGCCGGTGATCAGTGCCTTGCGGCCCTGCATGCGACCCGTTCCGCGATAGGTGTCTTCACCGTGATCGGGTCTGGGCTGCATGGACTGATCAAGGCCGGGCTTGTCCTGCGGCTGACGATCAAATGGAGGGCTGGGATAGATCTTGCGCGGGTCGCGAAGTGGACTGACGCGGGAGGGAATGTCATCGGCCATGAGATGTTCCTTTCGCCTGGTTGATTTGCAGTTTTCCCCTCTTCGGCTTCAACGATGCCGGACTTCGCATTGTTCCATTAAATTAAAGCCGCCCAATTCGCAGGGTAGCCACGCATCATGGTCGTTGAACCATGGCCTGCCCGAACTGGCATGTGGCACCAGTCATCAGGGCGCTTCTAACAGCGTTGTCCGCAAGCCTGTTGTGAGCGTGAGAGCCGCTATTCGGCCAAACGGATCTCGATTGTGCCACCTTCCGGCATGTTCCGGATCTGTGTCGCCAGATCAGAATAGAACCTGATCAGCTCGATCAGGGGCGTGGCGAGCAGATTGTCGGCGGTTTCAGTGCCGCCACCTACAAAAGGCATGCGCGGTAACAGGCGGTGACCATCGGGCAGGGGCCCGTGAATATCCTGCCATTGCTTGCATACGGCCCAGGCAGACAATTGCTGGAACTTGGCCAGCATCAGCCTTGCCCAGCCTTCGATATCCGGCGCGATGCGGGTGAATACGCCGGTCTCAAGGTCCATGCGCAAGATGCCATGTTCGGATGTGACGAAGGGATAGCCGATTGCGTCAACGGCAAAGCAATGTGTGCAGCCACGGGTCTTGGGATAATGTGTCAGCCAGTCAGCAATGGCGGGTTCGTCATGGCCGGGCAGTTCCAGCAGGCTGTTATCGGAAAACACCCAGAGCGCATTTTGCAGGGCGAAGAAGCCATTGCGCTGTTGCAACAGAGATTGCAGCCCGCTGTCTTTCAGCCTTGCAGCTTGCGTGTCGGGGCCGAGCGCAGGCGAGGAAATATCCAGAAGTTCTGCAATCGCGCTCATTGTCCCGCCCCTTGTCCCCACATTGAAACACGAAGCGCATTACCCCCTCGCGATGGAGGATGGTTATCCGTCTAGCGGCTCGGCGGCAACAGCACCAACTGTGATTGGTTGGCTCACTCCTCGATGTGACGGGCGGTCCAGGCGGTGGACTGGCGATCCATGAGCGCTTTGATATCGCCAAGTGCGATGTTCATGTCGACAAGGTGCAGGCCCCAATTGGGATCTGCCTTGCCAGCCATCACCACATCGCCGGGAATGTCATCCAGACGTGTGTCCTCGCCATTGCCGGATACGCTGATCGCCAGCCAGTCATGGGTGTCATTGGCCTTGCATGTCGCCGACAGCATACCAGGCAGGCTGACAAAGGATGTTTCGATGGCTGTGCCAGGCAGATAGTCAACCGGCGCGAAAGATCCCAGCGGCTGAAGCGGCAGGCGGGCATCCAGAGCGTTGTTCTCACTCTCAAGCAGTACGGCAGGGTTTACACAGGCTTCGCGCACGCCGATGGGCAGTTTCTGACCGAACAATGCTTCTGCTGGTGGTGGGGCATCTTCGCGGAAGGATACCCATGAAACCATGCATCCGGCCTGATCGGCGCGCGTACACAGGGGCAGGCCCATATTGAAAGCCGAGCCGTCCGGTGCCACAGGTGTATTGTAGCCGATGGCATAGGCTGAGATGATCAGGTCCATCTCGGCGGAGTTGTTGATGTGCTTGGCCAGCAATTCCTGGATCATCGCCGCGCCTTGTGAATGTCCGATCAGGACGACGCCGCGGCCTTCATTGTCATTGGCCAGATAGTCTTCCCATGCGGCTTTCACATCGAGATAGCGCATCAGAAGGTCACCGGAGAGCTTTCCGGTCTCTGTGAAACTTGCCAGCTCGGCCAGTGTCAGCTGGCGATAGAGGGGCGCGAACTGACGGCATTTATCCTTGAAGGGCGCAAATTGCTGGGAGACGGCGCGGATCTCTTCATGTTCACCGGGGGTCAGATCGGAATTGGCACCGGCATCCATAGAGATGGTGGGATAGATGTAAAAGCAGTCATAGGCCGGGTCTGGTATGGCTTCCACATCCACGGTTTCGGCACTGTCGGCGGATACCACTGTATAGGATGCGTCAGCTTCACAGACGTCATTGTCCTTGTCAGGATGGCAGAGCCAGAGATCCAGATTGGAATAATCCGCTGCGGAGGGTGCTGGTGTCGGGGTTGTTTCGGGTGTGGGCGTAACCGCTGTTTCAACGTCGCTTTCATCCGGTGAGCAGGCGACCAGAACGAGGGCCGACAGGGCCCCGATCAGCAGGTTATTCCTCATTCGCACATCCCCTCCTTGAACCTTGACCTGTTATGGAGTTCACGCGGTTTCGAGTGAATTTACAAGGCTTTCAAACAGTCCGACGCCGTCTGCGCCGCCTTCGGTTGTTCCGATGGCGCGTTCCGGGTGTGGCATCATGCCGAGTATGCGGCCATTGGGCGACAGAATACCGGCGATATCGCGCTGTGAACCATTCGGGTTCTCGCCACTGGCATATTTGAACGCCACACGGCCTTCGCCTTCGAGTTGATCAAGCGTGGCATCATCTGCGAAATAGGCACCGTCATGATGCGCGACCGGGATGGTGATCTCATCACGCCCAGCATAGGCGCGGGTAAAATCGCTCTGTGCATTGACGATCTGAAGGCGCTGTGGACGGCAGACAAAATGCAGCGTGGCATTGCGCATCAGGGCACCGGGCAGAAGCCCGGTCTCGGTGAGAACCTGAAAGCCATTGCAGACGCCGAGGATATATCCGCCGCGGTCGGCATGGGCCTTGAGCGCCGTGATGATCGCCGAGTTACCGGCTATGGCCCCGGAGCGCAGATAGTCGCCATAGGAAAACCCGCCTGGTACCATCACAAGATCCAGCCCGGAGGGCAGTTCAGCATCCTTGTGCCAGACCATGCTGGGGGCCTGACCGGTAATGCGCGAAAGGGCGTCGCTTGCGTCACGATCGCAATTGGACCCCGGAAAGACGATGACAGCTGATTTCATGTTCGCTCCTTAGCAAGTTTCGCCTTGCGGCAGAAGGGCCGTATCGTCAAGTCCTGCAGGATTTGCTAGTTAATCTGTTGGGCAAGGGCGTTGTTTCTGTGCGAAGGGATGACTGAACGCATGAAGACGGGTCAATTGACGATAGTTGCGGGTCTGGCGATTTGTGCCGCGACGCTCGCAGGATGCAACACTGTGGCCGGACTGGGCCGGGACATGCAGGCAGCAGGGCGTGGAATCTCCCATGCTGCAGACGCGACGCAGGCCAATGCGTCTACGGGCAGCAGCACGGCCGATATGGCCGGTAATGCTCGCAAACGTTATCCCCAGCCGGGTGCAAATTCACAGCCGGATTGCGACCCCGATGCCGACCTCGCGGGCGGATCTGGAAAGCCGCCCTGCTGATTCTTCGCAAATATGACAGAAATTTGGGATGAAAATTGCGTCAGATCTTATTAGAGTCTGTGGATAAGGGCGATTCGTGGCGGTTTTTCACGCATATCGTTGTTGAGTGTAGAGTAGAGGATAGCAGATATGAAAGTGCGCCAACACAGCTCTATCTGGCTTGCCGCCATCATGGCCATGACGGCGTTCGCGCTGACCGCCTGCAACACGGTGCGCGGCGTGGGCAAGGATCTTCAGGCAGGCGGGCGCGCCATAGAGAACGTTGCCACAAAAGATTGATCCCTTCGGGAACCGGCTGATCGATCCGGCGTTTAACTTCCATCAACCTGATGTTCACGGAAGGAACGTTTGATCATGAATAATTCCATCAAGGCCGCCCTGGCGCTGGCTGCATTGCTGACAGCTGCTGCGTGCAACACTGTTGAAGGTGTTGGCAAGGACATGGAACAGGCAGGCGACCACATTGAAGATCGCGCTGAACAGGCCAATCCGGGCAAGTAAGCTGCGCTTGATTGCAGATAAGCCGTCATCATTTAAAATGGTGACGGCTTTTTCATGCTGTGAATTTGCATGTTGCGGGCGATGATTTGGAAATCTGACTGCGTTCGTGATATCAGCGTTCATGAACCGTGATTATCCCAACCCACGTGACCATGCGGAAAAGATCCTTCGCATTGCGCAATCAAACAGCGCAGCGGCCACATCTGCCGTGGCGGCGTCATGGTCACGTTCAGTCAATCAATACGGCCTGTCTCCCGGCGAAAACCCGGCAGACTCCCGATTGGATTCACGATCTCTTGCACTACGCCGTGAAGCAATCGAGCAGGTCGTGCGTGTGTCTCAACCGGCGATGGACCGCTTGTTGTCGATCATTGGCGCGTCCGGATGCAGCGTGTATCTGTGTGATGCATCGGGAGCAATAATCGACCAGCGTGTGCGTGATGCTGATGCAGAGCATTTCGCTCGGGCAGGGCTGACAATTGGGGCAGACTGGTCGGAAAGCGCGCAGGGTACGAACGGCATCGGCACATGTATTGCGGATGCGCGCGCCGTGACCATTCATCGTGACCAGCACTTTCACAGTTGCAACATCTCCATGAGCTGCATGGGCGCGCCCATATTCGATGCGAAAGGTGAACTGGCGGCTGTGCTGGATGTATCCTCATGCCGTCAGGATGTGGACGGTGCGCTTGTCAGCCTGATCTCTCATACGGTCGCCAGCACGGCCCAGCAGATCGAAGCGGACCATTTCGAAGAGGTCTATACCCGAGAGCGCATCGTGCGCGGGCGCGGCGATGGGCAGAAGGGTGCGGTGCTGTTCGCGGTCGATCGCAATGACCTGATCGTGGGTGCCACCCGCGCGGCGCGCAAGCTCTATCATCTCTCAAGCGATGTGCTGGCCAAGCCTCTGCCTGCCGCCGATATTCTTGGTGATGCAGATCAGCGCGGCGTGGGGTTTGAAAAAGCCGAAGCGCGGGAACTGCACCGGGCGCTTGCAAGGGCCAAGGGTAACATGACGGCAGCGGCGCGGGATCTGGGTATCAGCCGCGCCACGCTCTACCGGCGCATGGCCAAGCACGGCCTTGATACACATCGCTGAGACATTTCTGTCTCACATCTGAGACAGTTTGACCCAGCTGTCCGATTCGGGTGTCGTGACAGCCGCACATCTCCTCTCCAGTCTGCCTCCATCACTGTTTCGACGGTGCAAAGACACAAAAACACATGGAGGAAGACAATGGCTGATACCGTTCACGCAGCAGAGGCGCTGACCAGATCGCCCTTCAAATCGCGTTATGACAATTTCATCGGTGGCGAATTTCGTGCGCCCAATGCCGGTCGCTATTTCGAGAATGTCTCACCGCTGACCGGCAAGGCGATCGGTGAGATCGCTCGGTCCGATGCATCAGACGTCAATGCCGCACTGGACGCTGCGCATGCTGCCCGCCAGGCCTGGGGCCAGACCGCAGTGGCCGAACGCGCGCAGATCCTCAACCGTATTGCAGATGCAATGGAAGCCAATCTGGAACTGCTGGCCACCTGCGAAACCTGGGACAATGGCAAGCCACTGCGCGAAACAATGGCGGCAGATCTGCCGTTGGCAGTTGACCATTTCCGGTATTTTGCCGGTTGCATCCGCGCACAGGAAGGCTCCCTGTCCCAGATCGACAATGACACGGTGGCCTATCACTTCCACGAGCCATTGGGTGTCGTGGGTCAGATCATTCCCTGGAATTTCCCGCTTCTCATGGCGGCATGGAAGCTCGCTCCCGCATTGGCAGCCGGCAATTGCGTGGTCCTCAAACCGGCGGAACAAACCCCGGCGACGATCATGGTGTTTGCCGAACTTGTCGCGGATATCCTCCCCAAGGGCGTGCTGAACATCGTCAATGGCTTCGGCCTGGAAGCGGGAAAGCCTCTTGCATCCTCCAACCGCATCGCAAAGATCGCCTTTACAGGCGAGACCACGACGGGTCGCCTGATCATGCAATATGCATCGGAAAACCTGATTCCGGTGACGCTGGAACTGGGCGGCAAATCCCCGAACATCTTCTTCAAGGATGTGACGCGCGAAGATGATGATTATTTCGACAAGGCCATTGAGGGCTTTGTGATGTTCGCGCTCAATCAGGGCGAGGTCTGCACCTGTCCATCACGCGCGCTGATCGATGAGTCGATCTATGATGAGTTCATGGAACGCGCGCTCAAGCGGGTCGAGGCCATTGTGCAGGGCAATCCGCTGGACCTGAACACCATGATCGGTGCGCAGGCATCCTCCGAGCAGAAGGAAAAGATCCTCTCCTATTTCGACATTGGTCGCCAGGAGGGGGCTGAGATCCTGACTGGCGGATCGGCGGCGGATCTGGGCGGTGAGCTGTCCGGTGGCTATTACATCAAGCCGACCGTTCTGAAGGGCCACAACAAGATGCGCGTCTTCCAGGAGGAGATCTTCGGTCCCGTTGTGTCCGTGACGACCTTCAAGGATGAGGCCGAAGCGCTCGAGATCGCCAATGACACGCTATACGGCCTCGGGGCCGGTGTGTGGTCGCGTGAGGCCAATACCTGCTACCGCTTTGGGCGTGCCATTCAGGCGGGCCGGGTCTGGACGAATTGCTATCACGCCTATCCGGCGCATGCTGCCTTTGGCGGTTACAAGCAGTCCGGCATTGGCCGTGAAAACCACCTCAAAATGCTCGACCACTATCAGCAGACAAAGAACATGCTGGTCAGCTATGCGCCCCAAAAGCTCGGATTCTTCTAAGTCAGAAGAACCCGATTCAGGAGCGATTCTCCCAGCGTCCCCATTCCAACCCGGTTGGGCGGATCGTTCCTGAACATGAGGTATTTGATGATATGACAATAATGCCCCCCGCACGCGTGACCGCAACAGATGCTGCCTGCACCCTGATCGCCGAGATAAGGGCGGATCATCCCGATATCCTGTTTCACCAGTCCGGCGGATGCTGTGACGGGTCCAGCCCGATGTGCTATCCGGCTGATGACTTCAAGATCGGTGAGCATGATGTGAAGCTGGGAGAAATAGACGGCGTGCCGGTCTATATCTCTGCCAGCCAGTTCGAGGCATGGAAGCATACACAGCTGATACTGGATGTCGTGCCCGGCCGCGGCGGCATGTTCTCGCTGGACAATGGCCGCGAGAAACGGTTCCTGACCCGCTCTCACGCCTTCACGGCGCAAGAGCTGGAATTGCTTCAGGATTGAGCGCTACGCAAACTCGATCTGGTAGTTTTCAACGACAGTATTGGCGAGCAGCTTTTCGCACATTTCGCGGACGCGGGTTGTGGCTTGCTCATGGCTCAGGCCGTCTTCAAGGTCCAGTTCGATGACCTTGCCGACGCGCACATTATCGACTTCGGAGAAGCCCAGACGACCCAGCGTGTCTGCCACGGCCTTGCCCTGTGTATCCAGAACGCCGGGTTTCAGATTGACCTGTACGCGCGCCTTCATCACTTATCTCCCTTGTCGCCATTGATCGAGACGATTTCCGCACCGCCGCCTTCGCTTTCCTTGATGATGCCCAGCCTGCGCGCCACTTCCGCATAGGCATCGGTCACACCGCCAAGATCACGGCGGAAGCGGTCCTTGTCCATCTTTTCATTGGTTTCAACATCCCACAACCGGCAGCTATCGGGGCTGATCTCGTCAGCAAGGATGGTGCGGACCATATCGCCTTCGAACAGTCGGCCATATTCCAGCTTGAAATCGATCAGCTTGATGCCGATCGTCGCGAACATGCCGCACAGGAAGTCGTTGACCCGGATGGTCATCGAGATCATGTCGTCGATTTCCTGGGGATTGGCCCAGTTGAACGCGGTGATGTGCTCTTCGGACACCATCGGATCACCCAGTTCGTCTTTCTTGTAGTAGAACTCGATGATCGAACGGGGCAGGGGTGTGCCTTCCTCAATACCAAGACGCTTGGAGATCGACCCGGCGGCGACATTGCGGCAGACAACCTCAAGCGGAATGATGTCGACCTGCTTGATCAGCTGCTCACGCATATTGAGGCGCTTGATGAAGTGATTGGGAATGCCGATGGCACCCAGGCGACTCATCACCAGCTCGGAAATGCGGTTGTTCAATACGCCCTTGCCGTCCAGAACGGCGCGTTTTTCTGCGTTGAAGGCCGTCGCATCATCCTTGAAATACTGGATCAGCGTTCCCGGTTCGGGGCCTTCATAAAGGATCTTCGCCTTGCCTTCATATATCTTGCGACGTCGCGACATGCGTGTCTCATCTCCAGTCGGGGCCCCGATCGGGGCGGTCGGCGCAATACGCCAAAACGATAAGGCGTTCCCCTATAAGGTGTTTGCGCTTGAGAGTCGCCCCTTATATCACGTTATGCCGCATGGTAACGATGCCTGATTTTGGAAAAACTCATATATTGCGGTAGCGCAAACGATGCGCGAAACCCATAATAGGTACAGGTCAGGCGCGCTGACGAGTTGGAGAAGACAGATCATGACGACTTTCGAAAAAAGAGAACAGGCATTTGAGGCCAAGTTCGCCCATGATGAAGAGCTGCGCTTCAAGGCGACAGCGCGCCGCAACAAGCTGCTGGGCTTGTGGGCAGCCGAGATCATGGGCCTGACCGGTGCAGATGCAGATGCTTATGCCAAGGAAGTCATCAAGTCCGATTTCGAAGAGCCGGGCGAAGAGGATGTCTTCCGCAAGATCCGCCAGGATTTCGACGCCAAGGGTATTGATCGCTCCGACCACCAGATCGTCAAGCAGATGGATGAACTGATGGGTGTGGCTGTCGAGCAGCTTACCGCTGACGACTGATTTTTGAGCCCGCTTCCAGACCTGCTCAGCCAGCGTTCATCTGGATGCTGATAGGGATATTGCGCCGCAACCATGCAGGCGCAATGGATCGAGGGGGTGATATGTTCGGTCAAGGAATAATCCCAAAGACTGGCAGGGTGATGGGCAGAAGCCGCACCTTCAGGTCTTCGGCTGTTTTCGCAATGGCGGGTTTACTGGGGGTATGCATGGCAGCCACCGCACCTGTTAGTGCTGCCCAGGAAGTCGTGCTGGTCAATTTCACATCGGAATATTGTTCTGTGTGCAAGGTGCTGGACCCGCGTCTGGATCAGGCCATGGCGGGATATGATCCTGCCCGGGTGGCGCGGCTGGAGCTGGATTTTACATCTGCCGAAACCAGCCAGGCAGCCTATGACCGGGTCAATGGCAGTTTGCTGGCCAATCCATATGCTGATTATCTGGGAATCACCGGGATCGGTGTTCTGGTGGCTGCTGATTCTGGTGAGACCATTGAGTGCCTTGTTGCGGCTATGTCGCCGGAAGTCATGCGGACCTATATGGACATGGCGGTCGAAATGGTGCGCACACGCCCGGTTGGGGGCCGCAGTGATGGCGCAGTGATGTGCCCATCGACAAATAAAGGTGTGCGGATCGATTGATCGCAAAACAATTCACCCCGCTTCCTGTTGGGAAACGGGGTGAACTGGCTTTGATCTATGGAGAGAACATCGCCTTAAGGCCTACACACCTCGCTCTGTGCGCGCAGCGTGCAGGAATTCCTCGAATTTACCGACCACGACTGTTTCATCTACAGTGCAACCGTGCAGCGACAGGCTGTCTGCAACACCACGAATGGCGTTGGGATCAATACTGCCTGAGCGTACCAGTGCATCCGCATATTTGGCGATAGCGGGCGACTGGTCGTCCATCATCTGACTTGCAGCCCATTCACCAAGTTTTCTCAGGCTGTTGGCCCGTGCGAGAAATTCTTCAGTCCGGTGATTGGCAAACGCGGTTTCTTCGAACCGTGCGCGTTTTGACAGGGCAGTCATGATGGGCGTCTCCGTTGAGGTCTGGTCATCTCTTTTAATGCCGGACAGGTCTTTTGCCTGTCTCGATAGATGGACCTTGCCACAGACAGATTGAAACGCGGTGCAACCAAACGGAAAGTTTGTGAATAAAACAGGCCCGTTTCGTTAACCTTCAATTTTCACCAAAAACCCGGTTGAAGATCACGTCGACATTCTTGAAGTGGTAGTCGAGGTCAAACAGGCTTGCGAGCTTGTCGTCTGACAGGGTCACTTCGTCATCCGCCTTCAGATAGTTGAGGAAATCACCCTCGGCACGGTTTGGATTATCCCAGACCTTCATCGCATTGCGCTGGACCAGGCGATAGCTGTCCTCACGCGAGATACCCGCTTCCACCAGTGCCAGCAGCACACGCTGTGAATTGTGCAGGCCGCCCAGCTTGTCGAGATTGGCCTTCATGTTGTCAGGGTAGACGACCAGTTTCTCGATGACCATGGCCAGGCGGTGCAGTGCGAAATCCAGGTGGATCGTCGCGTCAGGGCCGATCCCGCGTTCAACAGAGGAGTGCGAGATGTCACGTTCATGCCAGAGCGCCACATTTTCCATGGCGGGATAGACCGCAGAGCGCACGAGGCGGGCCAGTCCGGTCAGGTTCTCCGTCAGCACCGGATTGCGCTTATGCGGCATGGCAGAGGAGCCTTTCTGGCCGGCCGAGAAGAATTCCTCCGCTTCCAGAACTTCCGTGCGTTGCATGTGGCGGATCTCCACCGCGACATTCTCGATGGACGAGGCAATGACGCCAAGCGTTGCAAAATAGGCGGCGTGGCGGTCACGCGGAATGATCTGCGAGGAGACCGGCTCTGGTGTCAGGCCAAGTTTCTCGGCGACCATTTCTTCGATCTTGGGATCAATATTGGCAAATGTGCCGACCGCGCCAGACAGTGCGCAGGTGGCGACTTCCTCGCGTGCGGCGAGCAGGCGCGTGCGATTGCGTGACATCTCAGCGTAAAAACGGGCCAGCTTGACGCCGAATGTGGTCGGCTCTGCGTGAATGCCGTGAGAGCGACCGATCGTGGGGGTGAGCTTGTGTTCGAATGCACGTGCCTTGAGCGCGGCCAGCAGGCGGTCCAGCCCTTCCATCAGGACATCAGCAGCGCGGACCAGTTGCACGGCCAGGCAGGTGTCCAGCACATCCGAGGAGGTCATGCCCTTGTGCAGGAAGCGCGCTTCCTCGCCGACATGTTCGGAAACGGAGGTCAGGAAGGCGATCACGTCATGTTTGACTTCGCGCTCGATCTCGTCGACGCGATCCACGTCAAATCCGCCGCGTGCACGAACAGCTTCTGCGGCCTCCTTTGGGATGACACCGAGCTCGGCCATCGCTTCAGCGGCAAGCGTCTCGATTTCCAGCCAGATGCCGTAGCGCGCCTCCGGTGTCCACATGGCTTCCATTTGCGGGCGGGCATAGCGGGGAATCATTGAGGGAGCTCCCTGAAGTAGAGGATGTGTGCAATTGCGCAGAGGTGACAGTAAGTCACCAGATTCAATAAGCCGATGCTTCTAGTCAGCAATCGAGGAAAAGCAAAGACACGCATCCATCTTTTCTAGTCCTTGGGGAAGATTTTGTTTTATGACGCTTTTATCAAAGTGAATGAAGCATGTATTTCCTGTAATGTAGATGATTCACTGCTATTTCTGCTGGTTGCCGAATTATATTCCGTTAATATACGCCAATGAAGAGGGGCTGGAACAGCAGAGCTGATGCGGTTCCAAAGGCGATGGTTCGTTGGATTGCGGCCTCTTCGCATTACTAGGTGCACAGATTGGGCTGTGCGATCCAGGGGAGAGCTGAAAATGGCTACAAGAACACTCATGCTATCCGCAGCGACCATTATTGGTCTTGCGGGCGTTGCTAACGCACAATCGGCGGGATATCCGCCGGAAGCACAACCAGGTCAGTGCTTTGCGCGCGTCCTGATTCCGGAAACAACTGAAGTAATGACCGAACAGGTTGTCGACCAGCCGGAACGCACCGAGATCAAGATCATTCCCGCGACCTATGAAACTGTCACCGAAACAGTCGTCGTCAAGGAAGAAACCACTCAGTACAAGGTCATTCCGGCGTCTTACGAGACCGTGACCGAGCAGGTCATTGTTGAGCCTGAGCGTACAGAATCAATGGTTGTTCCTGCCAAGTACGAAACCTACACCGAGCAGGTCATGGTGCGTCCGGCATACACCACATGGAAGCCCGGTGCCGGCCTCTTTGGTCGTGGCGCAGCTGGCCTTGGCACATCCGCTGATGGCGTTGCTTCCGCAACCGGTGAACTGCTCTGTAAGGTTGAAGTGCCTGCCGAATACAAGACCGTGACCCGCACACGTGTTGTATCCGCCGAGGCAACTGACACGCGCGTAATTCCTGCCAAATATGAAACCGTTTCCAAGCAGGTTGTGGCTCAGCCGCCGCAAGTTGTCGAAGAAGTCATTCCAGCGGTAACCAAGACCGTTTCCGTTCGTCGTCTGGTTTCCCCGGCGACTGAAGAAGTCATCACCATTCCTGCGACATACAAGACACTCGAAAAGCGTGTTGTCACCGGTGGTGGCGGCCTTGAGTGGCGTGAAGTGCTGTGTGACTCCAACACCACCACCGTCAAGATCTCCGAAGTTCAGCGTGCTCTGACTGCAGCCGGTTATGATGTGCCAGCAGATGGCGCATTTGGTCCTTCGACCCTGCGTGCAATGGAATCCTATCAGCGTGCCAACGGCCTGCCAGTCGGTTACCTGACTGTCGACACCGTGCGTTCGCTCGGCGTGACCCCGTTCTGATCACGGGCTGACAAGAAAAAGCCTTCGGGCTGAGAAAACCCCCGTCAGGAAACTGGCGGGGGTTTTTGCTTTTGCATTGTGGTTGAACAGGCCGCTAGATCTTGCCCCCTAGATCTTTCCCAATGTCTTCAGGCTGACCACGCCGGATTTGCCGACGATCAGATGATCGTGAACGGTGATCTCCAGCGGGTCGAGGGCATCCATGATCTCTCGCGTGACGGTGATATCGGCGCTTGAGGGGGTAGGGTCACCGGATGGGTGATTGTGCACCAGGATCATTGCCGAGGCCGACAGCTCCAGCGCCCGGCGGGCCAACTCGCGCGGATAGACAGGGGCATGGTCCACCGTTCCGCGCGCCTGACGTTCATCCATGATCAGCTGGTTCTTGCGGTCCAGGAACAGCACACGAAACTGTTCTTCGGTTTCGTGCTGGAGGCTGATCTTCACATAGTCCAGCACAGCCGCCCAAGAGCCGATCACCGGCTTTTTCGCGATCTGTTCGCGCGTGGCGCGCTGGTTGAGAAGATGGGTGGTGTGGATATAGGCAGCAGCGGTTTCGCCTATGCCGTCCACCTGCACGAGCTTGTTCACCGGCGCGGCGAGGGCACCGGATACACCGCCAAACCGGGCCACCAGGTCCTTGGCAATGGGTTTGACATCACGGCGCGGAATAAAGGCGCATAACAGCAGTTCCAGCAATTCATAATCTGCAAGGGCATTGTCCTCGCCATCGATCAGGCGCTGGCGCAGGCGTTCACGGTGGCCATGATAATGTTTGCGCGCGGCGGGTTTGCCGACATCAGCGGTCGGCAGGGTCACGCCTTCAGGTAGCTTGCCAAACAGGCCGCCGCCTTCCTTCATACCATCGCCAGACATGTGGCCCCCATCAAATCCATCGGGGATCAGTATTGATGTCTTGCAGGCGAATGCAAGCGGCTTCGCGTCAGCTTGCGTCGGTGGATTGCGTGTGCGGCGTGTGGATACCGGCGGGCGAGAGCGTGAAGATCTCGCAGCCATCTTCGGTCACGCCGATGGAGTGCTCGAATTGTGCGGTCAAGGAGCGGTCGCGGGTCACGGCGGTCCAGCCATCCGGCAGCAGGGCGACATCCTTCTTGCCGAGATTGATCATCGGTTCGATGGTGAAGAACATGCCGGGCTTGAGTTCGACACTGGCATTCTTCTGGCCGAAATGCAGGATGTTCGGGCTGTCATGAAACAGGCGACCCAGACCATGACCGCAAAACGCTTCCACCACGGAACAACGCTGGCGCTCGGCGTGGTCCTGAATGGCCTTGCCGATATCATAGGTGGTGTTCCCGGGTTTGACGACTGCAAGACCGCGCTGAAGGCATTCCCACGTCACATCCATCAGGCGTTGTGCCTTGCGCTTGGCCTCGCCTGCCACATACATGCGCGATGTGTCGCCATGCCAGCCATCGACGATCACGGTGACATCAATGTTCAGGATGTCGCCTTCCTTGAGCGCCTTGTCATGCGTCGGAATGCCGTGACAGACGACGTGATTGATCGAGGTACAGAGAAAGTTCTTGTAGCCGCGATAAAACACCGTGGCAGAAATCGCGCCTGAATCCAGTACAAAATCGCGCGCCAGATCATCCAGATGCCCAGTTGTCACGCCGGGTTTGACTTCGCTGGCCAGCATGTCGAGGCAGGCGGCTGCAATGCGGCCAGCCTTTCGCATGCCTTCGAAACCTTCTGGTCCGTGCAACTTGATATCGCCTGTATTGCGCAGGGGCGCAGCGGCGGCTTCGACGAAATTCATCAAGGCAGGTCTTCCTTCAGGTCTGGTCATATCCAGCTGCGCGAGCGGTGCAGGGCACTATTGTGCGCCATATATCGCGTGTGGACAAATCCTAATGCCCTGACAAGTCGCAAGACTAGACGAAAATTTCAAGTCCTGCGTATCAACCGCATCAGCTTCATTCAGCATAAGGCGCGATATAATTGGGAAATGCGCAGTTTACGCCGTCTCCCTCCGTAGAAGAGGTGATCTCATAATTGTCGCCTGAGACAATATTGTCCACGGCCTTGCGGGCTGTTTCGTAGCTGACATTGAGGCCGCTTTCTGTCTCTTCTGCGACCAGCCAACCAGCCGTGTAGTGTCCCGCGCAATTATAGACATCGACAGCCATGATTGGAGATTTTTGCGGATCGTCCAATCGCATCAAGCTTACAACTTTCGAATTTGTGATCATTACGCTCCACAAGGGTTCATCCTCGGTCGGCTCGACGAGAAAATAGTGGCGCCGGATGAAATGTTCCTGGTCGAGGTTCATCGAAAAAGCGCGGACATGGCCTGCCTTCGTGTCCCAGCTTTCGACCAGATGACCTTGGGCCGAGCTGTCAGGAGCGGTCAGGTTGATTTCGACCGTTTTCGCTACCGCAGCACGGGCACGTCTGAACTGTTCCATGTCGCCGGTCTGGTAGTTGGCCATCATGTAGAGCCAGTACATGTGCTTGGTCAGCGCACCACCGGGTTCATAGGCGACAGTATTCAACCATTTCAGGACGTCTTCCGGTTTGTTCTGATTCATCGCGATATCCGCACGCATCATACGCGGGACAGTTGTTCGCGGATCGTCTCCACACAAATCGATAATGTGGTCTATGGCGATGATCGTCAGATCCAGATCCTGTGCCTGGTAGGCTTCGATCATCGCGCTCCAGCTTGCATCCATCTCAGATGAATCGCAGCTCTGTGCATGTGCCAGCGGTCCGGCAGACAGCAGTATGAATATCACTAAAGAAATGACACGTTGCATGACTTGATCCCCACCTGTCCTGTCTAACTTATCATAGTCGAATTTTACTGTTCTGTCAGGAGGACTATATGTGAAAGCTTGCATGGTCTGGCATGCGACAGGAGGCCTGATCATGAACACATCCAACCCCACAGCTGCCGTGCTTGTCATTGGCGACGAGATCCTTTCCGGACGTACGCATGATACGAATATGCGCCATATCGCAACCACGCTGGGCCTGATCGGTGTGGTTGTGAAAGAGGCGCGCACGGTCTGTGATGAGCAGCGCCACATTGTCAAAGCCGTGCGGGAATTGTCGGCGGCCTATACCTACGTCTTCACCACGGGCGGTATCGGGCCGACGCATGACGACATCACGGCGGATGCGGTCGCTGCGGCCTTCGGGCGGTCCATCGATGTGCGCGATGATGCAAGGGCCATCCTCAAGGCCTGGTATGATGCGAAGGGCGTGGAGCTGACAGAGCCACGCCTGCGCATGGCGCGTATCCCCGAGGGAGCTGAACTGATCGAGAACCGGGTGTCGGGTGCGCCGGGATTCAGGCTGGAGAATGTGCATGTGATGGCAGGCGTGCCGCGCATCATGCAGGCCATGCTGGACACTATTATCCCCACGCTGAAACAGGGCGCGCGCATTCACGCGGTGAGTCTGCATGTTGAAGGTCTGAAGGAAGGCGATGTGGCTGGACCGTTGAAAAAGGTCGCGCAGGCCATGCCTAATATCGCATTTGGATCCTATCCGGGCCCGGTTGATGCGCCGGTGCCATTTGTAAACCTGGTGGCGCGCAGCACGGATGAAGCCGCATTGGCAAATGCGGTTATCGCGCTGGAAGACATGGTGGCGGAAATGGGCCTGACGGGGGGCCGATCGACTTGACGGTGAAGTCAGTGCTTGACGTGGCGGCCATTCATGGCGCATCTGACAACCGCTTGCGGGCGTGGTGGAACCGGTAGACACAACAGACTTAAAATCTGTCGGGCGAATGCCCTTGCGGGTTCGAGTCCCGCCGCCCGCACCATCTTTATCTGCACATTGCCGCCCGCCAACCCAATGTGCGGGTTACGGTTCGAGGTTTCACCTCTCTCCTGCACCAATTCTCCTGATTCAGCATTCGAGATCGGTCAGACATGCCCTGGTTCGGGGTGTTCTGGTATGGTTCAGGCGCGTGAAAGCAAGCAATCCTGCGCATCTTCACCTAGACTTCGATCTATCTATTCTTCCCGGTATATCCTGACAATTGTTATCAGATTTGTATTTCGTGAGTTTTGTTTTCGCGAAAATGATATCTGTATATGGCCTAAACTCGGTGATTAAATTACTGTTAAACCGAGTATTTGTGCTTGAGAGCAGAGCAACCGAAACTGCAGGGATGGGTGTTGTCAGGAAAATCGCTGATTTTTCCGGCGCGCCAGCAGATTTGGTCCTGACCCGAGCATTGGGAAACTGTCGAAGTCAGAAGCAGTCCATTCGGGGGACATCAAATGTCGAAAGAAAAATCAATCAGCTTGTCGGGTGTCGGTAGGTTCCCTTCTCGCAGCTCCTATTCGCGCAAGGCCATGTTCGGCGCGGCTGCATTTGCCCTTGCGAGCCTGGCGATGCCTGCTTTCGCGCAGATCTCGTTTACCGGTGAAGACACGACAGAAACGCCTGCAAAGACCAGCACAGCTGCGGAAAGAAGAACTGATACTGCGAATGCGCGACAGCGATCAGGCGGCGATAGTGACACGCAGCTGGCAGAGGCGGCCTATACCTATCGCGAAGCCGTTGGTGTTGTCGTCGCATCCATTCCGGGACAAGGGCCAACACCTATCGGTACAGCCTGGGCGTTTGACGACAAATTGTTCGCGACAAATTCTCATGTGGTGGGGGCGATCGCAGACTATGCGGAGGCTTTTCCCGGCACGTCCTTTTTTGTGGCGATCAATGGTCGGCCCGATCTGCGGCTCAAGGTGCTTTCCTACAGGAAACACCCGAAATATGGATCGGTTGAAGTCGATTTTGACGGTCGAGAGTCAGCAGGCGGTTACGATATTGCGGTCATCAGAACCGCGCAGTCGGCCCCCGTACATTTCAATCTTGCCAATGACAGCAGTCTGAAGCTTCTCCGGTCTGGCGTGAAGGTTGGATATCTCGGCTTTCCGATGGAGCGTCTGAGTGGTGGCAATCTCAATGTGAGCATGCCGATCGCGACCATGCAGACGGGCATTGTGACGTCGATCAGCGACTATTTTCTGTCCGATGGTGGTTACGATGCAAACCGCATGATCAGGCACAATCTGCCAGCAACAGGCGGCGCATCGGGGAGCCCGATTTTCACGCCTGATGGAACCGTTGTCGCAATTCTCTTCGGTGGGAACGTGTTTGGTGAAGTGGCCCGCGATGTAAATGGAAGAGTTGTCTTCGATGACAATGGCAGAGTGGTCCAGGGGCGGCGCCCCAACGCTGCGATGATCAATTTCGCTGAGCGGATCGACAGCCTGAATGAAGTCCCCCGACCATGAGCCGGGATGGGTGTTGAAATCATGGAATGAAGGGGACGGCGCGCCGTCAGGGGACAGGTCAATGCGTAAGAGTAAGCAGAAATTTGACGGTATGGCGGGAATGGTCACAGCATTCCTGCTCTTTGTCGGCCTGTCTCTGGGGTCGGTTGTCTCGCAGGCATCGGCGGATGACGGGTTTGATGCTGACAGATCGCTTATCATTTATGGCGGATTTGGATATTTTGACGAAGCGCGTCTGAAATGGCTGAACTCCTTCGTCAAGCGTAATGAAGCCTTTTCCGATATCGGGCGTGAGCTGCAAAGTTCCGTTCAGCAGAATGTCCGCAGCTTGCCGCGCCGCCATCTTGAGCGCTGGACCTCTCATCCCGTCATCTTCAGTAGTTCTGATCTGTCCAGCGCCTATGAGAGCCTGACGGGCTATGAGGAATTCGACTCCGAGATCATGTTCCGGGAGTTTGATCACGCCTATATGCTGGTCCTCACCGGTAATTTCGAGCATGACGCCATGTTTCGTGGCGAGACGTCAGACGGTGTTCAATATCGGCCCTACAATATGGTCGGTGTGTCGGTCAGTCTGATTGATTTGATGGGCCAGCATGAGATCGTGCTGTCGGCATCTGACGCGGTGATCGTTCAGGACAGCGGTGATTTTGTCCTGTCTTCGCCTCATCTGTCTGACGCTGAATGGGCCACACGATATCTGGCTGCCTACAAGAAGGCGGCAGATGGCGCGATGTTCAATCTGTTCCGTCTGGCAGAGCGGGCCAATCCGAAACAGATCTCGGACAGCTGGGAAACCTATATGGTGACCGGTGCGATGGTGATGGACCCAGATCGCGCCGACCAGGCAGACACAAAACTGAACGCCCAGCGTGTTGAAGCAGCGTTTGACTGGAATCGCGACCTTTATCCCATGACATCCGGGCGCACGCCCAATGCATGTGCACCGGCCAGCTATTGCAAGCCGGGCTCAGCGGCGTGCAACGCCATGGTCGGGTTCATGGTGGGCGCAACCAGTCGTGCGCTGTCGCAGGCTGGCTACAAGGTGATGCCTCCGCCCGTCTGGCAGGAGAGCAGCCGAACCGCAGACCAGCTGGCGCGCTATAATCTCAGGCTCCCGATGAGCGGTTTGCCCGAACTGGCACGCTCAACGCCATTCACCTTTGACCCGAACCGGGCCAGCTACAAGGTCTTGCCCAGCCTTCAGGGAATAGGCCTGACCACTGGTACCACCAAACAGGATATGGGTCTGGCAGCCGATGCCTACACAGCATTCCTTGCTGTGTCGGGGTGGGAAACCGATTCTGAAGACTGCTCACAGATCTATGGCCCCGCATTCGAGACGCTTCAGGCCGAAGGCTTGCATAGCGAAGTGCGGCCAGAGACGGAGACGGAGCTCGATCAGAGTTCCCGACAGATCCTTTATTTCATAGCCATCAATGAAGCCTTTGAGGCTCTCGCCCGGAAACTGAGGAAGTAGCTCCATGCGTTATCTGGTCTCTCTTTTCTGCCTGGCCCTTTTTGCCACATCTTCCGCGGTGGCGGATTCATCTGTTGGAAGCTTCAGGATTGATGCTGCTGGCAAGACAGTCCGCGAGTGCAGGAGCGCAACTTTGGACAAGGCCGAATCGACGGCATGGACGCGGGCATTGCGAGCAAGTGCGCTGCCGACAAACAATCAGCAATGTATGAAGTCGGCCAAGCCAGACGCTGTCAGTGTCAAATACAAGCAGACGGACTATCCGATGATTGGCCGTTGTGTGGTGCAATATGTTGCAGGATATGACCGCCGTGAGCTTCTGGAAGCCAGCCGGGTCTGTTCCGCCGTCAGCGATCCGATACCGATTGGTGTATTGCTGCGAGCGGATGTGAACAACGCACAGGATGACCGCACGGCCAAGGCAGCCATCGGATATCTGACGACGGCGCTTGAAAGAAACAATTTCAAAATCATCAATCTGAGCCAGTTCGAGCACGAAATTCAGGGGCTCAGTCTCGTCGAGCAATGCGCCTTTACCGGTGAGCAGGGCGCGCAGAAGTGCCAGAAATCCTATGACGATTACATGCTCGCCAGAGACGCGATGGCATCTCGATTGCGCCGGGCGATCGGCGAATACAAGGACGAAGATGAAGACCTTGGCGAGTGGAGCGCGTGTGGTGGCATGCTCATCATCGGTGAAATTGCGATCAATGCTGATGATGACGACATGAATGCCACGATCAATACCGACTTCATCAGCCTCAACGAGCTTGCGACACCGATCGCGCCATTCTCCGAGGAGATAACAGGCGCGGTTGATCTGGGAGGCGTGCGTGCCGCCGTATCGGATGCGTCCGCACAACTTGTCGCGGCAACTGCCAGGGATGCGACGCAGAAACTCGCCAACTTCGCGCATGAACAATCATGCAGCCTCAGGTGAAAGCCATGCTGCAATCAAAATCAAACTCACGATCAGATTGGGACAAGTGATCATGAAAACTTCAATTCTTGGGGCAGCCGCCTGCCTCGTCGCTGGGACCAGCTTCCTTACAGTGCCTCAGGCGCATGCCGGATTGCTCGATGCGGGAATGGATAATCTCTGTGTCCTCGACAGCTCTGGAAAGACCAGCAAGGGCGAGGGCGGTTTCATCGGCAGCAGGATCGACAAGCTGAATATAGGTGGCGGCCGTTTGGGTGAATGGGGCGGTGATGCAAAGGATATGCTCAAATCCAAGGCAGGCGGATTGTTCAAGACCAGCGTGGTTTGCGATGCCAAATCACATGATGAGCGCTGGATTCTGACAGCATTGTTGCTGGACCATGCGGCATTGTCAGCCGCTCAGGGGATCAACTCGGCCCAGGCTGCGCTGGGTGAAAAACAGACCATGCTGAACGAGGCCGCTCAGATCGAGCGGGCATTGGAAGGGCTGGGTACAGGCGGCAGCAATGTCACCGTTGTCACCATCCAGTCGGCCTCTGCCCAGGCTGCGTTGTTGAGATCCAAGGTTGAAGCAATGAAATCGGATGGAGCTTTGACGGACGCCGCCAAGCAGCATCTTGCGGATGCAGCCAGGGCGCTTGATGAAGTTGATTATTACGGAGGCACGGCCCTGGCGGGGTTGAAGCTTCTGAATGATTATTTCGCGAGCAGTGATGTTCAGAATGTCGAGAAGGTCCAGACGGTCATCGCCAGCGTCGGCATGGACAAAGATGCGATCAAGAATCTTGGAAAACAATTGAAATCGCTGGGCGCAACCATGAAGGGGACGGTCACATTGCGTCAGGCTATCGGCAAGGTTTCGCGTGAAGCCAGTGATGGGAAAAAGGCCGAGAAGAACGCCCGCAAACAGTCTCAGAAAGAAGCCAAGAAGGTCCGGAAAGAGCTTCAGGGCAAGGATGTATCATTTATTTGATCCGACCCCGGCAGATTTTTGCCTGATGCGCTCATTACCAGTTTCATCAGGCCCATACATTCAAAAGGAACAGAAAAATGAAACAGAAAATCCTGGCAGCTCTCGGACTTGCACTCCTGGCCGGCGGTGGCGTGGCTCACGCGCAGCAGAACTATAATGGCGTGCGTGTACTGGTCGCAGCAGATGACTCCAACAAGAACTCCATTGTGCGTTCATCGGATGTCTATCACCGCCTTCAGATCCCGCTCAATGAAGAGATGAAGCGCTTTGGCTACACAGCGATATTTCCAGATGCCATGATGGCCGAGCTGGAGTGGAAATCCCCGGACCGTGCCGACAAGCAGCAGACCATCGGTATGGTCAAGCAGGCCTGTCAGGATGCAAATTCGCGCACCTGCCCACGCGTGATCGTTCTGGTTCGCACCATGGCATCGGCTGAAGATCTGGGTTACGGCACCCGCGCCAAGGTTCGCATGACAGGTGAGCTGATCGATGCCCAGACCAATGCCTATCTGGGCGGTTGGGAAGCACCAACGCTGAAGTTCAACGCTCCTGCAAATTGTAACCAGATCTGTCTGGAAGATGTGGTTGGCGAAAACTCCCGCAAGGTCGCGCTCAACCTTTCTGACACGCTGCGTCGCATGCTCGACCAGCAGGCCCTGGGTCAGTCGGCGTCAACAGGTGGTGCAGTGACAGGTCAGTCAGCGGCTGCGGGTCTTGTGAACACATACAAGATCACCTTCGAACACATGGAACTGACAGAAATCATCCCGCTCAAATCCCTGATGGAAAATGAGTTTCCGATGACTGAAGACATCTCGGCACCGATGGGTAGCGGTAATTTCTTCAGCCTCAACCTGAACACGCGCGCCAAGACCACCAAGCTGCTGGAGTGGATCCCGCTCATGTTGCAGGACCGCGGTTATGATCTTGCCAATTTCAAGATCTACACAGGTGCCAATGGCGACATCATCATCGACCGCATTGTTGATAGTGGTTTCCGCCCGGTACGCACCGGCAGCCTGTATCAATAAGGCAAGACACAAAAGCCCCTGGCCGGTTTACCGGGCAGGGGTGATTTGTATCCATCCCATGCCTTAGCCAGACGTTTGGAATTGCCCCATCACTTGCGCCGGGCCATGCCGGGATCAGGCGGATGCGGGCATCAGAACCAGCAGAACGCGGATCTGCGTTCATGAAAGCAATATCATGTCCAATATCGCCAAAGCCGCATTTGCACTGGTCGCAATGTCTACCACTGCATGCGCCACCACCTCACAGCAGAGCGTGCCAAGCTCACATCACCTGGTCACGCTTGAACATTTCACCTTTCAGGAAGCGCTGAAGCTTCAGCAGGAATTTGATGCCCTGCCGGGTTATACTGTCGAAGCGCCAACAGGTAGTTCAAACTATTACAGCGTAAATGTCATTGGTCCGGGTGACGCCACCACGATTGCATCGCGTGCCCTGGATACGCTTGGTGCCATGGGATATCCGGCATCCCAGGTGAAAATGGTCCTGTCCGCAGATGGCGGCATCCTTATCGACAAGATTTACTGATCTTCATTCTGAACTGGACTCCTAACCATGAGAAAGCTTCGATTGTTACCCGTGATCGGCCTCGTTGCAGTGATTGCAACTGGCTGTGCATCAACCTCACAACCACCCGTCGCCACCGTGCCCGCTGAACAGGTGATCGACGTTCGCGATTATGTCGCCCTGCGTGATTTTTCTCTGCGAAGTGCCCCAAGCATGGAGGCACCTGACATTGCGCGCATTCATGCTGGCGACAGCTTCAGCGCGACAGAGACATTCGGCTCGCAGGCAGAATGGCGCAAGCTCTCCATCAGTGCCGGTCCGACTGGCTATGTCTTCGGAACGCCCTACGCCGAGAACTGAAAAAAGCGCCACCCCCGCGTGCAGAAATCTTCCTGATCCTCTCATTGACTGTTCAAACGCATTGAGAGGACATCCGATGAAACTCCCCCTGAACAGAACGTCTTTGATCGTGGCACTCGCCCTTTGCGGCACGGTCGCGCAATTGCCAGACGCGAACGCCAATCTGAAAAGCGAAATCACATCGCCAAAGCCATTCTCGCGCGAAGCCATCATGACCATGGTCGCAGAGGAAGCCTATCTGAACACGGTCGTGCCCCCGGAGCTGGCGATTGCCGTGGCCCGTGTGGAATCCAATTTCAATGTAACAGCCAGATCCCATGCCGGTGCCATTGGCGTAATGCAGATCATGCCCGCCACCGGCAAGGGCGAGTTCGGCGTTGAAGCCGCCAGTCTCTATGATGCGCGCGTCAATATCAGGATCGGCGTTGCCTATCTTGAACAGCTCTACCGGATGTATGGCAATGACTGGGACGCTGCATTGTCCCACTATAATGGCGGAACGCTTCGGACAGCGGCCGATGGCACGCCGATTCCGCATGGTTATACGGAGGACTATGTGTCGCTGGTGAACCGTCATTGGGATAGCTACAAACAGGATGTGCAGGTCGCTGAGATTGTTGCAGGGATCAAGGCGGAAGGTGTGCCGTTTGAATTGGCGGGTGGCCCGGATGACCAGATATTGCTGGGCGGCCCCCAAATGCCCACGGCCACCGCGCCTGCATCGCAGCCTTCAAGCCCCGCTGACACTGCGGGCATTCAAAGCAAGACTGCGCCAGACCTGCCCGAGCAGGACCTGCCTGCATCCACAGTCGAGACTCCGGTTGAGCGGATCGTCATACAGGAACGTCCGGCTGCGTCAGCCGCAGCACCGGTATCTGAAGCGCCTCAAACGCGCGCTCAGCCAGCTATTGCTTCGCCAAGACAGCGAGGGTCGATTTATTCAATGTCATCCGGCTCGCGTGCCGTGACCGGCGGCACACAACCTGCTACGATTTCAGACGATATATTTGAAGCAAGACGCAGTTTTCGCGCAGCACTCGAGCGGCATGAAAGTGAACTGCTGAACTAGAGCCATTCGGGGGCGGTTTTGGCGACTTACTTTGGTGAGGGACGGATCGGGTCGTTTCGGGACGTTGCACGGAGCTATCTGGAGCGGGTGACGTTCCAGACAGATAATCCGAATATCCATTTCCGGGCGAACAAGATCGTTCTCGATCTGTTGAATGATCTTCGCTCCGGGGAGCGGGCGAGGCTCATTTTCCGCTTTTCAAACCTGGTGGCGGTGCTGGCAGATGCGGGAGCGAACTTTCTCTATCTGGTGCTGGAGCCGCCGGTCACACCGCAGGCAGCATTGAAGGTGTTAAAACAGCATGTGCCCGCTGACTGGATCGAAAAGGATGGCACGGTCCGCAATCCTTCCGCGCCAGATACATTCTTTTACATCGCAGATCTTCCGAAACTGTCCTGCTTTGGTTTCATGCTGATCGAGCTGTTTGCGGTCAGCCTGATCGAAACGATGAAACAGCGAGATGGGGTGAGCAATTCTGCTGCTCACGCCAAACAGCTGAACCAGATGATCAATCGCGAAATCGCAAGCATGCAACAGGAAAAGGGCTATAGTGACCACACGCACCGGAAGTTTTCACTTGTTGTGCGTGTCATGGAATCGGCCTGCGAAGATGGGTTTGATTGCCATGCCCTGCAGGATCAGCATGTATTGCAGGGCTGGGAACTCTATAGCAGCGAAGAAGCACCAACCCGGTTTACCGAATGGCTGAAAATTCTCGCCGAACTGACGGCGAGCGTTGACGAGACATCGACCGTACAACCTCTGGAATTTGCCTTGGACATGCATGACGAAAAGGTCAGCTACCAGCTGGATGAAGACCTTTCGCTCGCGCAAGGATCGCAAACCGATGAAGACTCCGTGAGCCTGGCGCTCGCTGATCCCATCGTTGCAGCACTGCTGGGACGCGATGGCGGATGGAGCTCGCATTACCTGCTGATGGATTTACGCAATTTGCGGGCAGTGCATCTGTCGCGTATGCGGGCGCTGACATTTCGTTCCGCAGAGAACAAGCTCATTCAGGCCAAGCGTGACAAGTCCGGTCTGTCAGCGAATGGCATATATGAAGATCTGACCGCTTCTGATCATGGTGAAACCCTCGTGGTGCAATCGAGTCTCTGCAATGAGCTGGCATCGCTCCTGAAGGCTCAATTTTACCTGTTGTGGAGTGATGGCGACAGGAAGGACGCAATGACCCTGCTGGTCAGCTATGGCTTGCTGACGGCGGATGATTTGCAGTCTCTGTCAGGGGCAACGGATTTCCTGTCCGAGGGGGCAGAGCCGCCAGAACTCATTGCGGGTTTTCTGAAACAGGGCAATGAGGCGTGGAGCCGGTTGAAGCGCCGAAACGCATTCAAGCCCTTATCGGGCGTATCGCCCAGTGAACACCTTGATATTGCTGTTCATTATTCCGGTCAGCTGATGCAGAGACTGGAGCGTGAACTGTCAAAACTGAAGGTCTCTGTCATGAATTGCAGGTCAGGCCCGCAATTTTCGTCCGAAGTCGCGCATTTTCAAAAGACACTGCTGACAGTGCATCAGCTGTCCTTTGGATAAGGAGATAATATGAAGTGGAGTGAATTGCCTCAAGATGCGCAGAACGCCAGCCTCCAACGGGCTGCCGCGCGTCACGAAGATCGCCTCATGACAGAAGAGCAATCGGACAATATCGCAGGCCGGGTCACATTCGCTGACATTGCGGATTTCGCAATCGGCCGGACAGCTCGTGTGTCGAGGGCCCAGCTGGTATTTGCGATGCGGACAAATGCGAGCTTCCAGACTGTCTTCGACATGCTGATCGCAGAGCATTCCCGTCTGGAAATTCCCATGGCGGCTGCGGCCTCCAGCGGTCGTGTCACATTGCGACGGGAAATCGACAGCGGTGTGGAGTTGCACATTGTGCAGTCCGAGGCAGAACCCAACACCTATTTCGTGCGGCTGATCGCGCCAGAGGCCATGCGGCCGCTCAGACGGCTGGTCATCAAGACCAGTGATGCGCTGGAAGTTCTCATTCTCGATGATGATCAGGAGGATGATCTCGTCGAAGCGCTGGTTGACCATGACTCGCCCGAACTTCGCGCTTTGCAAACACCGGATGCGCAGATTTGGCTGAGCTGATTGCCCACATCCGGCTGGCCGTTCTGACGACCCAATCCGTCGTGCAGGTGCAGCGCATGCAAAAGGACAATGCCGCCCGGCGTTCGGTCATGTGCATCAACAGGACAGCGAAGGAAACCGGTGTCAGCCGGGCCTATCACCGGTTTGTCGACTACCAGACGGGGATCGTCTCACGGCTGACCGGTGACAAGGCCTATCGCACCGATGTTGATGGTGAGATCACCGAAGGCGATAGCTGGGAGCTGCCGATATTCCTTGCGCATATGCTCGAGCGAGAGGGGCGACTGGCGGTCCAGGGCGAGGAGGCCAACGTGCCACACACGCTCTGGCTCGCGACGGGGCGGGNGGATGCCGATTACCAGGTTCACGCCATTGACGGGCTGGAGGCGAAGTTCACCGTGCTGCTTGCCTGGCTTGATCAGCAGTCAGCCCCCATTGGTGCAATCAGAATGTTCCTGCCATCAGCCAATCGCGAGGATGGCGCGGCAGAGCTGGCAAGATTATTGGCAAAATATCCTGATATTTCAGTGGAATATATCGACCATATCAAGCCTGAGTCCGACCAATGGCAGGGCATGATCGGTGGCAAGGGCGTAAACAGGCGTGCGGGGGCGCAAGCCAATAGTTTCATACCGAAACTGGTCGTCGCGTCAGGCGCGGTGGCTGTGATGGTTGCTGCGGGGTTGTTTATAGCCCATGGCACCAGGATCGAGCCGGTTGTGCCTGACGATCCTGCATTGGTAGTGCAGGAGACAGAGACTGACACCAGCGCGGCCATTGAAAGCGCCGTCAGTTTGTCGGTGACAGGCATTAAGGCCGGTCCGTCAGGGTGTTTTGAAGGTCGCACATCCTTCGGTCCAGCGGCGCTTCAGCAGGATGTGCCGACAGTCCTTGAGGCGGAACATGGATGGTGCTCGCTGAAGCTGTCTGTTGCCACGGGCTCACGTGAACCGGCGCAGCTGGAAATTGTCGCAGTGAATGATACGCCCATAGCTCCACGCGTGCTGGGACAGGGTAATGAACTGATCAGACAGGCCATCGCGAAAGATTTCAGGGGATCGCTACAGCTGGCATTGTCAGGACCTCAAACAGAGCAGGGTACGCAAGCGACCTACAGCCTGGAATTGCGTTAGGGCTCAGTCGCGAGCCAGCGTAGTCTGGGCCAGCAAATGTGCGATAGTGACCGCACAAATCCTGACTGCGATCATTTTCCTGCAAATTTCTTCAACCTCGTGGGGAAAGAAAATCGTGTTTCTCGCCTCATCATGGCACTCATCCTGCAAATATCCGATCAACTTCACATGGGCGTCTTGTCTGTGAACAACCAATGGTTAACTGTCTACTCCACGATGGGGCATGGCAGAGACCGAGACTTGCGAGGGGGAGCCTAGCTGGCGCGACCATGAAAAATTCCAGCCTCAAGACCCTGATCGAACCACTACGCACGCACCTGGTGTTCGTGGCGATCTTTTCAGCCTTTTACAACATCCTGTTTCTGGCACCATCGCTATACATGATGCAGGTCTATGACCGCGTTCTGGCGACTGGCGGCATGAACACGCTGGCACTTTTGTCGGTGCTTTTGCTAGCAGCGCTTGCGACGCTGGCATTTCTGGACCGGGTACGCTCTGCCATCCTGCTGCGCGCCAGCCTGAGGCTGGAGAAGAAATGGTCCCAGCCCGTCATTCGCGCCATGATGAAACCGGGGGCTCCGCCAGAAGCGGCCAATGCCCTGCGTGATTTCGATCAGGTGCGTCAGGTCGTCAATGGACCCGCGATCACGGCGATCAGTGACGCGCCCTGGGCACCGCTCTACATCTTCTGTGCATTCCTGATCCACCCGGCGCTTGGCTTTGTGGCGACAGGTGGTGCTGTTGTCCTGCTCATTCTGGCGGTCCTGTCTGAACGGGCGGCTTCCAAGGCAATGAAAGCGACACTCGCAGACATGCGTGCGCACTATGCCTCGCAGGATCATTCAGCCGCTGCGGCAGATGCCGTTCGCGTGTTGGGGATGACCGAGCCTCTGGCGCGTATGCGTGCCGAAGAGCGTGTCAGCATCGTCAACCGTCAGGCCCGCGGCCAGATGGCCGGTGGTGGTTATATCGCCGCGACACGCTTCCTGCGTCTGGCATTGCAGTCTACCGCGATTGGCCTGGGTGGATACCTGGCTGTGAAAGGACTGATGTCCCCGGGTGGGATCATCGCCGCCTCCATCATGCTGTCACGCGCCCTGATGCCGATCGAACAGCTTGTACAGGCCTGGCGTCCGCTGATTACAGCACGCGATTCCATCGAGAACATCTTCAAGGCACTTAACGCTGCCAAGGAAGCTGATCGTGAGCGCATGCCCCTGCCTAACCCAGGCGGCAATGTCGCCGGTGAAGGCATTCAGGCATTGTTTGAAAACCGCGCCATTCTGAACGGGATCGACTTCAGCCTTTCACCTGGTGAGATCGTCGGTGTGCTGGGCGCATCCGGTGCGGGCAAGACCACACTGGCGCGCATTGTTGCCGGTGCCAGCGATCCTTCCGGTGGCCAGATGCGTCTGGATGGCACAACCTACAAGGATTGGGGCCATGAACGTCTGTCCCAGTTCATCGGATATCTGCCGCAATCACCATCGCTCCTGCCGGGAACGATTGGCGACAACATCTCCTGCTTCCAGACCCGCATTGACGAACTGGACAAGGAAGAAGTCGGCAAGGCTGTCATCGAGGCCGCACAGATTGCCGGTGTACACGAGATGATCCAGACCCAGCTTCCCAATGGCTATGATACCCCGCTGGGGCCAAGTGGACTTGGATTGTCGGCTGGTCAGGCCCAGCGTATCGGTCTGGCGCGTGCCATTTATGGCAACCCGGCGCTGATCGTGCTGGATGAGCCCAATGCGCATCTTGATGCGAATGGGGAAGCTCGCCTGATCAATGCATTGAAGGTGATGCGTCAGAAGGGGGCGTCGATTTTTGTGGTCGCTCACCGCCGCGGCGTGCTCGACATCTGCGACAAGCTGATGGTGGTCGGAAATGGCCAGATCGAGCATTTCGGAGCGCGTATGGATGTTGTGCGTGAGTTGTCACAGGCGCAAACGCAGATGCAACAGAACAGGGCGCAAGCTGCCAATCTTAATGTGAGGGCCGGTAACGTTGTGGCCCATCCGCGCGGAGGCGCAAAATGAACGCGATGACTGCTCCTGCTATCATGGATGACAACCCGCGCCGGGAAATCATCTTCGGACTTTTCATTGTCACACTGTTCTTTGGTGGATTGGGCTTGTGGGGTGCGACGGCGCGTCTGGATGCCGCTGCCATGGCGCAAGGTGTGGTGGTGGTGTCTTCAAACCGCCAGGCCGTGCAACACCGCGATGGTGGCACGCTGGTCAGCCTGCTCGCCAAGGATGGTGACAGGGTTGAAGCTGGCACTGTGATCGCAGCCTTGGATGACAATGAACTTCGTGCCAGCGCCAATTCGCTCTCGGCACAATGGATTGAACTGACCGCGCTTGCTGCTCGTCTGGATGCGGAACGCCGGGGAACGTCAAAGATCACAACGCCTGAGGCATTTGCCGATCTTGATCCGTCCTTGTCCCAGGTGGCTGAAGACGCACTGTCCCGCCAGCGTCAGGAACTGAATGCCCGTTCGCAATCAGTGTCTGCGCAACTGACAGTTCTCAACCAGCAGATCCGCGAGATGGAGGCCCGCAAACGCGGCTTGCAGGACCGGATCAGCTCGATTGACGAGCAGGCTGATATTCTCAACGATGAACTCGTCGGCATGCGTCACCTGGCTGATCAGGGGCTCGCACCTCTGACCCGCGTGCGGGCGCTGGAACGCTCGCTGGCTGAGCTGGGCGGTGAACGTGCCGAGCTCAAGGCATCGATTTCACAGGTGGAAGAAAACATCTCCGGTACGCGCTCTGAATCGGTCGCGCTGGAGCGCGGCGAGACCCGCGACGTGACCCGTGAACTGCGCGAGACTGAAGGCAAGATTGCCGACTTGTGGCCACGCCTTCTGGCCGTGCGCGCACAGCTGGAGCGTACCGAAGTGCGTGCACCGGCATCGGGCATCGTGGTTGGCTCCACCGTGTTCACTGTCGGCGGCGTGATCGCACCGGGGCAAACCGTGATGGAGATCGTTCCGGAAGGTGAACCGCTGATCGTGGATGCCCGCATCCGTCCAGAAGATGTGGATGATGTCACTGTCGGCATGAAGGCGGAAGTGAAGTTCTCCGGTCTTCAGGGGCGTAGCCTGCCGATCATCTATGGTGTGGTTGATTCCATCTCCGGAGACCGCCTGATCGATGAGCAGACCGGCACGCCTTATTTCCGCATCAAGGTGACTGTCTCGGATGAAGAGATCGACCGCCTGATGGAAGCGGGTGCTGACTTTGTGCTGAAGCCCGGCCTGCCCACCAGCGTGGCGATCCCGCTGCGCAAGCGGACGGCGTTGCAATATATCGTCGAGCCTCTGACGGCTTCGCTCTGGAAATCATTCCGCGAGAACTGATCTCGTTTTTCCAGATGGTGTTTCGACAGGGCATGAGGTAATTCCATCTCATGCCCTATCTGTTTCTAGCCATTGCCATCCTTGCTGAAGTCATTGCCACGACAAGTCTGAAGCTGTCAGATGGGTTCACCCGCCCGATGCCGATTGGGGTGATGATCATCGGATATGGTGTGTCGTTCTATTTCCTGGCGCTCACGTTGAAGAGTGTTCCCACGGGCGTGGCCTATGCGATCTGGTCAGGCGTGGGCATTGTGCTGATCACGCTGATTGCCTGGCTGTTTCAGGATCAGAAACTGGATGCCGGAGCGCTCGCGGGCATGGGGCTTATCGTGGCGGGGGTAATCGTCATGAACGTCTTCTCCCGATCAATGCCGCACTGAGTTTCAATGCCGCTCAACAGCCAAAAGGCACGTCTTCATGATTGTAGACGACCCAGGCTTCCTGCACCTCATCCCATGATGTGAACACGGTGTATTTGCATTGCGTCATGTCGATGAAAGGGGGCTTGTCACCGATCACTGATGACGCAACCGTGTCGGCCTCCAGCTGCCATTGGAAGGCCATCTCATTGCCGGGCATCTGGACCATATTGGCCGGCTCGCCATGCTCCAGAATGACATATTGCACCGGCTTGCCGTAATACTTACGGAACTGTCCATCGGTTGAACAGGCTGTGAGGCTTACGAGCACCACGGCGGCCAATCCCGGTTTCCATATCTGCATGATCAGTTCCCCGATTGAATCAGGCAGACAGGAATAACGTCATGTATCGGCTTTGGCTATCGGAGCGCTGCGCCCGGATCAGCCCTTCATGGCTGCTTCGACACGCTGGCGGGCGAGGACGCTTTCGCGCGGTTCGATGTCGAGGATCTTCACGACGCGGCGCACGATCTCGTTTTCCTGGGCGTCGCGGGTCTCATCCGACAACACGACCGACCAGAGCGCTTCGACGACCGGTACGCGATCGGGTTCCGGCAGGCTGTCGCGGATGACCTGTCCAAATCTGAAATTGTCGACGGCGGCAGCTTCGGCTTCCTCGCCTTCAAGGCGCAATGCTTCGGCATCGGCCGGGGCCATCTCATAGCGATGGGCCAGAATGGCTTCGATCAGACCCTTTTCGGTATCCGTATAGTCCTGATCCACGCGCGCGGCGTTGACGAGCAGCGCGGCAACAGCGGTGCGTTCGTCGGTGGGGTCAGGGGCGGTCGGGCTCTGGCCATTGAGGCGGTCGAGAAATGATTTCAGCATGGTGATACAGTTAGGCGCGGCCAATGCCCCTGACAAGTCGCTTTTGTTAAGAGGTGCTTAACCAAATCCACCGCAGTCCTGTGACCGTCAAGAACCTTCACGCTGGCACCGGGAGCACTTGCTCATGCCGTTTTACCGCGACCTCAGGCTGAACCGCCTTTATTCCCGAGACGAGGCCGACTGGATTGCGCGTCGGCTGCTGGATCTGCGTGCCCAGCTCAAGAGTCCCGCCCCAAAGGGCGTGCCGAACCGCACGCTTGATTCCTCGCTGATCATCGGCACCTGGAATTTGCGCGACTTTGACAACAACAAGTTTCGTCATGGGCCGCGCCGCCGCGAGAGCCTGCACTATATAGCCGAGATCATTTCCAGCTTTGATGTCTGCGCCCTTCAGGAGATCAATGAGGATCTGGAGCCGATCAAGCAGGTGCTCAGCCTGTTGGGCCCGACATGGGATTTCATCGCCACGGATGTAACGCAAGGCGCAGGCGGCAATCGCGAGCGCATGGCGTTTGTCTATGACACGCGCAAGGTTCAGTTCCGCCACATTGCGGGCGAGGTGGTCATTCCCAAGCACAAGCTACTGGCCGGTGAGCAGCAATTTGCGCGCACGCCGTTTCTTGTCTCGTTCCAGTCCGGCTGGTTTAGGTTTTCCCTGTGTACGGTCCATATCTATTTTGGCGATGATTCACCCGGTTCGGAAGGCTATAAGCGCAGGGTCGAGGAGATCGAATATATCGCCAAGGATCTGTCCGAGCGGGCCAAGCGGGACAATGAGAACTACATCATCCTGGGTGACTTCAACATCAAGAACCCGATGGATGAGACCATGACGGCGCTGACCAAGGCCGGGTTCCAGCTGCCGCCGCAACTGTTTCCGTCCAATCTGATTGGCGACAAATATTACGATCAGATTGCCTTTTCCACGCGCAAGGATTTGGTCAGCTTCCTGTCGGCGGGCGTGCTTGATTTTTCCCAGTCGGTCTATACGCCGGATCATTATGCGCATTACGCACCGGCGCTGCCTGCGCGCCATCGAGATCTGGCGAAAAATGGCGTGCCGCTCGATAAGGGCAAGGACAAGGATTACTACCTCAAGCGCTGGCGGACATGGCAGATGTCGGACCACCTGCCGCTATGGGTCGAGCTGGCGGTTGATTTCTCCGATGAGTATCTGGCGCGGTTCCTCAATGACGAGATCGCAGCGCGGGGTGCGCCTGCACAGCTGGAGGCGGACTATCAGCGCGTGCGTCTGAGCCGCGCCGAAAAGACAGTTGCCGCGCCGACCGAAAAGGCTCGGCCGGTTGAACCGGAGAAGGGCGAGAAACTACCCAGGCCGATCAAGCAGAAGAAGCGCCGCAAGCCCAGGGTTCCTGAAAAGGAAAAGACCGGCATTGCGCGTGTCGAGCGTCCTTTCACGCTGGGCGAGATGTGGCGCATTGTGAAATATGTGGCGTCTGGCGAAGCGGGTCGTGTGCGTCAGTTCCGCAAGGAGCAGGAGAAGAAGGCGCGGGCTGCGATGAAGGCAAAATCCAGATAGCCACGCCAGACAGCCTGAAGATGAATCAGCCAGGTCAGTGTGTGGCCATTTGACGGGCGCTCGCTTATCTCAACTCATATCAACGCAATGGTAAGGTGACTGGTTCCAAGGTTTTTGTTAGCCGCTTGATAGAGTTGTCCCGAGATCTGGTCTGACACATATGAAACCTGCACCCCTTAATCGCTTTGCCGTCTTCTACTGGCGCACCTACTGGATCAATGCGCTGGCGCTGGTCCTGTTCAGCTTCATCGTTCTGGCGCAGGCGGTCACCTTGCCCGCCTTGCCGCAAGCCTTGCTGATTGCCGCGCTGGTCATGCTGATGGCGGAGATCCAGCTCAAGGCCCTGTCAACGCGCTGCCCTGACTGCAGCGAGATGGTGGGGCGGGGCCTGTTTGACAGCTTTCCCCTTGGCGACAAGGTGGACGGCCTGTCGGCCCAAATGCGTCCGACACTCATACCTGAATGTCCCTATTGCGAATGTGACCTGCGCGCTGCGGCACGTGAGGCTACCGTCCGCAAGGCTGGCTGAAGACGGGTCTTTGCAGACCGTTTGAGTACCGTTATGGTCCTCGACGCTGGGGCGCGTTGAGGGACAGAACAGATCATGCTGAGACGTCTGGCAGGCATGGCGATGTCACGCGGCGGTGCCAAACAGGGCAGGCGGTTGAGTTCGCTTGGGCTGATCATTGCATTGGTGATCGCATCTTGTGGGGCAATCTATATTGCCAGCAGACCCTATGTGTCCGGCTGGCCCGCCTTGCTGGCTTTCATGGCATGCCTTGCGGCGGGACTTTATCTGGCCCAGGCCTGCTATGATCTTGAAGGCTGGTTCGAACAGCGTGAGCGTGACCTTTATGCCGCCCGGTTGTGGGGCCAGCTGAAAGACGATGCCGCAGTCGAGCCCTTCATCCTTTATCTGCGGCCCTTCATCTCCACCAATCAGATTGCGCAGACGGATCATCATGTCGTGCCGATACGGTCGGCATCCGGTGCGGTGATGAATTTTGCCGCGGCGGCGGATCGGGTGGAATTCGAAGAAGAGATTGAAGGGGCGCTGCGTGCGTTCGGACCTCTTGTTGCGCTGGGTCAGCCGCTGGAACATATGGGAGCGGGGCGCATCCGGGTGGAGGATGATGAGTGGCAGGACGCGATTGCACGGCTGATAGATGCGGCATCGCTTGTGGTGCTGCTGCCCAGTCCGCGTCCGGGCACGAGCTGGGAGGTGGAACGCATCCTCACCTCTGGCGCGCTGGACAAGACCATTCTTGTTGACCCGCCCAATGCGCGCGGTGCGGATGATGCCAGCTATGACCCGGTGAGCGAATGGGCCGGCGTTTATCAAAGCTTCCACGCCCATGGTTTTGAGCTGCCGGAAGATGATCCGGAGGGCCAGCTGATCTGGTTTGCATCCGATCATACACCGCAGCTGGCCGAAACAATTTCACTCGTCGATGGGCAGGCGCATATGCGCAGCTTTGCCCGTCGCATTCTCAAATCTCGCAAGCTCGCTGCCAGGTCAGCGGATAAAGAGGGGACACGCGAACATGCGTAATATTTCCAGTGCGGTGTTGTCGCTGGCGGCGATGGCGCTGTCCAGCCTGACGACCTATCTCAGCTTTTTCGATGCGCGCTATACGCTGACGGCGGCAGTGGCGGATGTGGATGGCCAGACCCAGCGTGGGTCCAGCTCGGGCAATGGCAGATGGTCGGTGAATTTCCGGTTCTATGCCGCCCCGACCATCATTCTCTCCAATCGTGGCACGCGTGCGCTTGTGGTGTCGGAGGTCAGCGCCGTGGCGTCTGACAGCCTTGGCGAATGCCGGATCGCGGATGGTGCGGAACGCCGCAAGGTCACCGTGCTGAACGAGGCGGCCAATCGTTATGAAGTCCTGGACCCGCAGATCATCGAATCCGGGTCCGTGATACCGCTGGAATTCGAAGTGTCGCTGAAGGATATCGATATGGAAGGTTCAACGGATGTTGCCCCGGATTTCGACCTGTCGACGATCGAGACGATGTGGTGTCTGGAGTGGGTGATCTTCGACCCCAATGGCAAACGCCATGAAGAGGTCATGCCCGGATTTGTGTCCACGGTGGAATTCGAGATCCCCGAAGGCGAGGATCGCCCGGTGCAGACCTACAAGCTGGACAACCCCAAGGGCGCTGTGCAGCTGTTGAGCCGCGGGATTTTCTAGACATCCAGCACTTCTGCCCGGCGCAGCCATGGGCTGCCCGGCGGATGGGATGGATTTTGGCGTGAGGTGTCAGGATGTGTCGCAGATGGCGGGCGAGGATTGGTGCGCGGGGATGGTGTGTTCTGTGATCTGAGGTGCGGGCCTGTTCGCTGGGCGCGTGGTGCGTCTGCGGCGCACGGTGAGGCCGCATCTGTGGATCTGCTGGGCCATCTTGGCGATATGCGCATCTGTGTTGGTGAACACGTCCGCGAGCATGTGAATATGGGCCTGAAGCTGAATGAAGGCGGGGGTGCTGTCCTCCGCGTCATTCCGGCCCAGACGCGTGAGCGTCGCAGATGCCGGAACCCATTTGTCCTCGGTCTTCAATGTTTGAGGGGTGGGTCCCGGCGTCTGCGCTTCGCTTGGCCGGGATGACAGGGTATGGCCGAAGGCTTTGAGGCTGTAGCTGAAACGCTTGTGGATTCGCTTTCCCAGCGAAAGCTGGGATCCAGACTGCTGATACATCTCCTGGACTCCAGCTTTCGCTGGAGATGCGGTGGCGGGGCTTTGGCACCCAATCACCAGCATGCAGCGCAGGCCGTGTTCGAGCTGGGAGAGCTGTCGTTTGAGCCAGCGTGAGGCGGTGTTTTCGCTGTTGAGCAGGCCCAGATGGGCGAGCATCCAGATCTGCCAGTCCAGCCAGACAAGCTGTCGGCGGAAGCTACGCCAGAAGTCGCGTTTTGGTGCGTATATGTCTGCGGCCTGTGATCTCATGGGGTGGAGTATGGGGGTATTGGCGAGGGAGTGGGATAAGTTTCTCTCGACACGCGTCATTCTCGACGGTGAAACCGTCTGAGGATCCAGCTCTCGTTCTTGCTACCAGCGTGGATGTTGAGAAGATCAGGGATGGATCCCCAGACGCTATGCGTCGGGGATGACGAGAGGGTGAGAGTGGAGAACGCGAATGGCATCATGGGATGAGATCATCGCGGTTTACATGCTTGCGAACCGCAAGCATGGGACGCTCTATATTGGCGTGACGGCACATCTGATCCAGAGAATGTATCAACACCGTGAAGGCCATACACCTGGATTTGCGACGCGTTATGGTTGCAAGGTCCTGGTCTGGTACGAACCGCATGAAAGTATCAGTGAGGCAATCCGGCGCGAAAAATCACTCAAGAGCTATCGGCGGGCCAACAAGATCAATCTGATTGAGGCCATGAACCCTGATTGGCGGGACCTCTACTGGGATTTGCTGAAGTAGGGTGAGGCTCTTTGAACGCGTCATCCTCGACGGCGGAGCTGTCTGAGGATCCATCTCCCGCTCTTGCCACCATCGGGGATGTTGAGATGATCGTGGAAAGATCCCCAGACGCTATGCGTCAGTGATGACGGTGAGAGGGGCGGGAGGACAGGTCTTACCCATAGTCCAGGCCGACATCTAGGTTGATGGCGGAGTGGGTGATGGCGCCGACGGAGATGTAGTCTACGCCGGTGGCGGCGATGGCGGCGACGGTGTCCAGATTGACCCCGCCTGAGGCTTCGGCGAGGCAGGCACCCTTGATCATGGCGACAGCTTCGCGCAGCGTATCGGGCTTCATATTGTCGAGCAGGACCACATCGGGACCGAAGGGCAGGGCCTCGGCGAGCTGGTCGAGCGTGTCGACCTCGATCTCGATAGCGCATAGATGCGGGCGGGCGGCCTTGGCGCGGGTCATGACGGCTTCGATACCGCCAGCAGCCGCGATGTGATTGTCCTTGATCAGGATGGCATCATCCAGCCCGAAACGGTGATTGACGCCGCCGCCCAGACGCACAGCGCGTTTTTCCAGCGCCCGGAAACCGGGGCGTGTCTTGCGGGTGCAGACGATCCTGGCGCCGGTTCCGGCTGTTTTCGCGACAAAGCGTGAGGTCAGCGTGGCGACGCCGGACATGGGGCCGATGAAATTGAGAACGGTGCGTTCCGCTGTCAGTATGGAGCGGGCAGAGCCATGCATGCGCAGAAGCTCTGCACCCTTTTCGAAAGGGACACCTTCGGGGTGCAGCACATGCCATTTGATCTCCGGGTCGATCAGGCGTGTGGCCAGCCGGGCAGCGTCATAGCCTGCGGCAATGCCGGGTTCGCGTGCATTGACCGTTGCGGACATTTCCGCCTCGGCGGGAATGGTGGCCCAGGAGGTGATGTCGCCTGCGCGGCCCAGATCCTCGGTGAGGGCAAGGCGTACCAGCGGCTCGATCACGATATCGGGCAGGGGTGGGATTGTCGTCGGGGACATGGATGATCTCCTCAGCGTTCAGATCAGCGTTCTGGTGGCGGCGTGTCGGCGCCAAGGGGAAGGGTGAAGACGCGCGGCGCGCCGTTTGCTTCTCGCAGGACATAGCTGCGGGCGGGTGCGAGCGTGTCGGGAAAATCCCGGCGGAAATGTCCACCACGGCTTTCCTGACGGGCCAGGGCGGCGCGCGCGATCATCTCGCTGACGACCACGGCGCGGGCCGGGCCGAACCTGTCGCGGGTTTCGCCCAGATAGTCACAAAACTCTGTCAGGCCGGTGGCATCCCGGCTGACGCCTGCATGCATGTCCATCATGCGGCGCAGTTCGATAAGGGCATTTTCCGGCAGGTCTTCAGGCGTGTGACCATGGGAGGTGGATGGGTCAGACAGTTCGCTGTCGCGCAGCCTGCGGGCGATGCGGTCTGCGAAGACGACGGCTTCCAGCAATGAGTTCGACGCCAGCCGATTGGCACCATGTGCGCCGGTGGAGGAACATTCTCCGCAGACGGACAGACCAGCAAGGGAGGTGCGCCCCCAGATATCCGATACGACGCCGCCCATATGGTAATGCGCGGCAGGTGCGACCGGGATGGGCGTGGTGCGCGGGTCGATCCCGAATTCCTGGCAATAGGCGTAGACTGTCGGGAAATGTTCAGGAAAATGCGCACCGACCGCGCTGGAGGCATCCAGGAAGGCACCGCGCCCGGCGAGGCGTTCGGCGTGGATGGCGCGGGCCACTTCATCGCGGGGGGCAAGTTCACCCTGGGCGTGATAGTCACGCATGAAGGCGCGGCCGGATCTGTCTCGCAGGATGGCACCTTCACCGCGCAGGGCTTCGGTGGCCAGCGGGGCAGGGTCACGGCCGACATCAATGGCGGTGGGGTGGAACTGGACGAATTCGGGGTCCGCGATCAGGCCGCCGCATTCATAGACCATGGCGATGGCATCGCCGCGTGAGCTTCTGGGGTTGGTGGTGACGCGGAACAGGCCACCTGATCCGCCAGCGCAGAGCACGGTTTCGCGGGCTGTGAACGGGGTTTCCTCGCCGGTCTTCACGTCGCGGCTGACAATGCCTGCGATGCGGTGATTGTCGTCCTGCAGCAGGCTGACAGCCTTCAGGCCCTCTATGATCTCTATGTGGTCCGATGCGCGTGCAGCGGCGACCAGGGCCTGCATGATGGCCTTGCCTGCAAGGTCTCCGGCGACACGGGCGACGCGTGGGTGGGAATGGGCCGCTTCAAGGGAGAGTGCCAGCGCACCGTCTGGCGTGCGGTCAAACGGAACGCCCAGTTCCAACAGATCACGCACACGGTCCGGGCCGTCTTCGGCGATCAGGCGGGCGATGACGGGTTCGACCAGCCCTGCCCCTGCGGCGATGGTGTCGCGGGCATGATTGTCTGCACTGTCAGACGGGTGGAGCGCGGCGGCGAGCCCGCCCTGTGCCCATGCGGATGAGGCAGCAGTGCCCAGCGGAGCAGGTGAGATCACCGTGCAGCGACGCGGGGCGAGCTTGAGCGCAAGGTAAAGGCCAGCCAGGCCAGCGCCGACAATCAATATATCAGCGCGCACGGGAGATGTGGAGGTCATTGCGGATACGCTTCTTCAAGGGCCGCGACATGCTGGGCAGCGCTGTCATCGGAAAAGCAGCAAAGCACGATTCGTTGAGGTGGCTTGTTGAGTGTGAGCCAGGCCTTGCAGGCAGTGATGGCCAGAGGGGCTGCTTTTTCCGGGGGATATCCATAAACGCCGGTGGAGATGGCGGGAAAGGCGATGGACTGGATATCGGCCTCACTGTCATTGGCGAGTGCCAGAGAGTTTGTGTAGCACGCAGTCAGGAGCGCGGCTTCTGCGCCTCCGCCGCCTTTCCAGACGGGGCCGACCGTGTGAATGACGTGGCTTGCAGGCAGGTTGTAGCCCGGTGTGATGCGCGCCTCGCCCGTCGGACAGCCGCCAATCTTGCGGCAGGCTTCGAGCAGGTCAGGACCCGCGGCGCGATGAATGGCACCGTCCACGCCACCGCCGCCCAGCAATGTGCTGTTGGCCGCGTTGACGATGGCGTCCACATTCAGGCGGGTGATATCACCGACGATTATTTCCGGGCGAGGCGTCGTCACGATATCGGTATGCTTTTGCGTTCGAAGATCACCTGCGCACGGCTGGCGCTTTCCAGCGTGCCGGTCATCTCATCGGAGCTGCGAATGGTCAGGCTCCAATTGTCAGGCGCATAGCCATAGGCGAACGGGCTCTGGTCCTCGATGGAGATGATTTCGGAGGTGATCACCACCTGGTCGCCATTGATCACGCTGGCCGAACAGGACTGTTTCACTTCTGCGCTGAGATCCGGGCATTTTTCAAAGGTGGTGAATTCACAGGCATGCATGCCGTCCTGGCCTTTTGGGTAGATATACATGCGCCCCCTGATCGTGCAGGCTGAATTATACTTGCCGGTTTCGAAGGTCCATGAACCGGAAATATCCACAGTGCCGGTCTCATCCATCTGTGTAGACTGGGCGAGGCTGGTGGCGCTCGACAGTCCGGCGGCGAGGAGGAAGGCGAAGGTGCGAAGCGCGTTCATGGCGAGGCTGATCCTGATTTCCTGACTTGGACTGTCACACAGTCTACAAGTAAAACGGGCGGCAATGAGACAGGCAAGGCCCATCGCCGCCCTATTTTTCAGATCAGCTTGCGCGCGAGAGAACTTCAAGGTCGACAGGCTTGAGGCCGGTCTTGAAGTCTGGCGGTGTTTCCATCTTGGGCAGGGCCAACATGGCATCGATCGCCTTTTTCGCCTTGATGCGGATGTCTTCGGGAATGGTCACCTCGAACTGCATTTCAGTCAGGCAGTCATAGATGTTTTCCAGCGTGATCCGCTTCATGTGCGGGCACAGATTGCAGGGCTTAATAAATTCCACATCGGGGTTTTCAGCCGCCACATTGTCGCTCATCGAGCATTCGGTCAGCAGGACAACCTTGTTGGGGCTGTTGACCTTCACATAATTGGCAAGCGCCGAGGTGGAGCCGGCAAAGTCGGCCTCGGTGAGCACGTCTGGCGGACATTCAGGGTGAGCCAGAACCATGACGCCGGGATGGGCTTCACGAAGGTCTTTCACATCCTGTCCGTTGAACAGCTCGTGCACTTCACAGGCACCGGCCCAGGTGATGATCCTGATATCGGTATTCGCCGCGACATTCTTGGCAAGATACTGGTCGGGCATGAGGATCACCGTGTCGGTTCCCCAGTCCTTTGCAGCCTGCTCGACAACCTGGACGGCGTTCGAGGAGGTGCAGCAGATGTCGGTCTCGGCTTTCACATCAGCCGTGGTGTTCACATAGGTGATGACCGGAATGCCGGGGAATTTTTCCTTGACCAGGCGAATGTCCTCGCCGGTGATCGAGGCAGCCAGCGAGCAGCCAGCCTCCATTGACGGGATCAGCACTGTCTTCTCAGGTGCGAGGATCTTGGAGGTCTCGGCCATGAAGTGCACGCCAGCCTGGACGATGACCTGCTGGTCGACATTCGCGGCTTCACGGGCAAGCTGAAGGCTGTCACCGCGAAAATCACCGACGAGACGGAAGATATCCGGCGTCATATAGTTATGCGCGAGCACAACCGCGTTCTTCTCGGCCTTGAGCTTGTTGATGGCGTGGATGAGCGGGGCGATGGTCGGCCATTCAAACGGCGTCACAAAGTCCTTCACCTCTTCATAGAGATGATCGACGGCGGCTTTCACCTCGTCATTATATTCAAGACCACGCGCAGCCGCAGGGTTAGCGGGTCGAGCCGCAAGTCCGTTTGGAATGTCGCAGGCGGGGGTTGCATCGATAATGCGCGCCATTGTCCAGCCCTCCTTTTCAAACTGCCGAAACGTTTCGCTACGGCTTTGGTTCAAAGCACCGGCTCTCCCGACCGGCTTTTGCTCAATCTGAGTATAAGGTGGGTATGAAAGGACCGAGATTCAAGTGGTCACTTGAAAAACCTCGATGACAATTGAGGTTTGACCGCCTGATCCCGGCTTTCGGACCCCGGCTGGCATCAGGATGACAGCACCGCCCTTTGGCTCAGTTTGAGCATAACTGAAGTGTCATATACTCCAGCCAATAGAAAAAACAAGGAATTTTCTCGTCGGCTCATAGCCGGGATTGATCATCAAGTGCGGGTGACGGGGGCGGCGATGCCCAGGGCGGCTTTCTTGCGAAGTGTCTCGCGCCGGAAACGGAAGAGTTCGGCGGGGCGCCCGCCCGTGCCGCTGGAGAGTTCGCCCGTGCCTTCTACCAGCTTGTTCTTTTCCATCGCACGGCGAAAATTCTGCTTGTGCAAAGGTAGGCCGAGAAGGCTTTCAACGACCTGTTGCAGCTCTGACAGGGTGAAGGTTTCGGGTGTCATCTCGAAGACGACGGGCCGGTACTTGATCTTGCCGCGCAGGCGCGACAGGGCGACGGCGAGCATTCTGCGGTGGTCTGACAGCATGGGCTCGCCGGGCAGTTCGGCGCGCAGGGTCACGCCAAGATCGCGCCGGGATTCAGGTGTCATGCTGGCTTCATAGAGGAGTTCATAGCGTTCGATGACGCGTTCCTCGATCCAGGGGCGACCATCCAGACCGAATGCGAGGCGGGCACGGTCGCGGCGTTCGAAATCATCGCCCGCCCAGTCCATCAAAGTGGGTTCGATAATGTCGGCGATCATGGCTGGAGGTCCATTGCGATGGTCCTCCCACGGGAAATAATAATACCAGCTGCGCCAGGCGGCATTGAATGCGCCGCCAATCTCTGTGCGTTCCGGGGTGATGCCCAGATAGGCGATGGAGATGATGCGGGCGTTTTCCGGCGCATTGGGATAATCCGCGCGCGGCAGTTCGCGGCCGCGATCCCCGAATGTGTAGAGTTGTTCGACATAGCCCAGCTCGAAGCCGGTCTGGGCGGTCACCCAGTCACGCAGTCCCAGCTCGAATGTGCGGTGGCCTGACGGATCGAAGGGACCGAAGGGCAGGCCCGCACCGGCATCTCCCTGGCGTGTGGCGAGCACATAGGGCTGTTCGACATCGGCCGCGACAATGACGGCTGACAGGCCCACCAGCAGGGATGCGTCGTCAGGCAGGTTCACAGATGTCCTCCCTTGTCGGGAATATTGGCATCCAGCCTGTAGGGCATGACATCATGTTCGGGATGGAACTGCCAGCTGTCCTCTATGGCTTCCAGGGCAACGCTCATGCGTCCGCGCCGCTTGAGCAGCTTGTCGCCAATGGCGACCATGCGCTTGTTGGGGCGCGCGGTGAGGGAATTGCGGCGGATGATCTGGGCAATGTCGGCGGGTTCGCTGCGTGGGTTGAGGGCGCAGGAAATGATGAAGGCGGCCGCTGATGAGCGGCTGACACCGGCATGGCAATGCACCAGCAGGGGCGCGGACTGATCCCAGTTGCTGGCAAAGTCTATGATCGACTGGATGTGTTCCGTGGACGGGGCCACGCGGCGCTCATCGTCGTCATGGGCGACATCATCCATCGTCACGCGCAGATGTGTATTCGTGTCGTAACCTGCAAAATCAGGAAATCGTTCCTGCGGGTCCAGCAGGGAGATGACACCAGCAGGCTTGTGATACTCGACCAGTGCCCTGGCGCGCATCAGCGAACATACCCAAATCGACATGGCGTTTCATCCTCATGTCTGGAGGTTCAGCGATTATCCATGTCATGCAGGAGCACGTCAAAACGATCAAGGAAGGATTGCTGTGCGAGGGGAACGGGTTGGGGAGAAACATCCGCCGTGATGCCTTCGGGCGGGGTGATGAAGAAGCGGCTGGCTTCTTCGCGCTCGAACCCGGCCAGCAATGTGGCTTCATACCAGGCGCAGATGAGATCTGCCTTCTTGATCAGCTTTTTCAGCGCCCGGCTGGGTTTTGGCGGCAGGCCGAACCGCAGATGGATCGCGGTTTCCAGCCGGTCTTCGAAGGTGCGATAGCCATCGCCCAGCACCGCCTTGAAGGGCGAGATCATGTCGCCGATCACATATTCGGGTGCATCATGCAGCAGGGCCATCATGCATTCCTGTGGCGTCAGGTCGGGCTTGAGCTGGTTGCAGAGGGCCTCCACCACAAGCGAATGCTGGGCGACTGAAAAGGCATGCTCGCCATATGTCTGTCCATTCCAGCGTGCGACCCGGGCAAGGCCGTGTGCGATGTCGGAAATCTCGATATCGACAGGCGAGGGGTCCAGTAGGTCCAGCCGCCGACCGGACAACATGCGCTGCCAGGCGCGTGCAGGTGGTTTTTGCCGGGGTGATCCTGCCGGGGCGGAAGGTTTGGTCTTTGGTGTGGTCATGGAATAGGAAGAGTTTGCTGAAGTCTTGTGGATAAGGTGTGGAAAGCTTGTGAATCTGCTGTGAAAGGACTGTTGGTAAACAAGAACCCTTTCGAATTTAACCAAGTAAAGTCGAGAGAGTTTTACCTGACTCAGAGTTTCTTAAAGTCATTCGGGCATAGTCGACGAGTTCCCACAAGAGGACGTTGATAACAATGATAGACATGATGGTGGAAGCAGTACGGCATCCTGCCGTGTTGTGGACTGTTTTGGCAGCGAGCGCGATAGCACTGGCCGTTGAAGCATACAGGACCAGCGCCACCGCCCTGTGGGGCGACCTTCTTGGTGATGAGTCCGAAGATTAATACAGAGAAAGTCCCGTCAAAGGCGACTTGGGTGATATAGGCGAGGGCGTAGACCATACATGGCGTCGTCCTCGCCGCATCATCTGGCTCTTACAGCGACAACCCAGCCATCATCAGCCTATTCAGCATCCGGCGCTGTGCGCACACGGCTGAGGCAGGCATCGCGCTGAGAGGGATAATTCTCAAAATCGGAAAAGCATTTTCCAACCGCATCATCCTTCTGCGCCTTGGTCATGGCTTTGGGCGATGAGGCGCAGGCGGACAGGGCAGCGAGTGCAGCCAGCGTCACGAGCGGCGTGCAGATAGGGCGGATCATTCAGTCATCCTTGCTGTTTCGGTCTTCCATGTCGCGCTGGTGGCGGGCTTCATGGATCGTCTGGCGACAGGCCTGTTGTTCGCTGACATCGATCAGCGCGTCGCATTCATCCAGCGCACGTTCGGTGTGCATGTCCTTGCCCATCGCCACGCAGCCAGAGATCGACAGGATTGCTGCTGCCATGATCAGATATTGCATCAGTATAGCTCCTGAATTTCCTTGTGGCGGGGGCAACGCACTTCATGGTCATTGACCATGCCGACCGCCTGCATTGCGGCGTAGACAATCACAGGCCCGCAGAACTTGAAACCGCGTTTCTTCATGTCCTTGGCGATTTTCTCCGACAGCTCCGTCTTGGCGTTGACATTGCGCCAGTGATCCAACGCATTGACGATGGGTTTGCCGTCGACAAAGCCCCAGAGATAGTCGGAAAAATCTTCGCCGCGCTCGCGCATGTCCAGATAGATCTGCGCATTGGAGATGGTGGCGGCGATCTTCTTGGGGCTGCGAATGATGCCGGGGTTCTGCATGGCGCGTGCGATGCGCGCCTCATCCCAGCGCGCAACGCTGTCAGGGTCAAAGCCGTCAAATTCGGCACGCATGGTCTCACGCTTGCGCAGGATGGTGATCCAGGAAAGGCCTGCCTGATGGCCATCGAGCTGGAATTTCTCCCACAAGGCGCGGCTGTCACGCTCGGGCACGCCCCATTCAGTGTCATGATAGGAGCGATAGAGCTCATCATTCAGCGGGGCCCAGCCGCAGTGAATATCATCGGTCACGACGCGCTCCTGTGCTTGAGGTGATGTGACTGTTAGATCAGAGGCCGTGCATGATGGGAAGTTGAGATTTGTCCGAAAGCCGCGAGGTGGGGAGGAAGACGACGCGTGCTCAAGGCTGGTTGGCAGCGCCGATATGGGTCTCGACGAAGGCGGATACGGCCTTCAGGGTCTGAAGGCGCATATCAGTTGTCGAGAGCCAGTGGTCGGTGCTGTTGAACTCCAGCAGCTGGACAGATTTACCGGCGTTTTCCAGCGCTGCTCTCATCTTTCGGCTCTGTTCTGGTTGGACCACCGTGTCGTCCTTTCCGTGGATCAGCAGGACCGGTGCCTGAAACGCTTCTGCATTGCGCGCAGGTGACGTGGATTTGAGCGCATCGGAATCCGTCCCCAGTTCACCAATGCTCGCGGACCAGTATTCATAGGCGTAACTGTTGGGTCCCGAAGTTCGCTCGACCTCCTTGAGCAGATCTGGCAGGTCGGTAACAGGCGAGATCGCAACAATGCAATTGAAAAGTTCAGGTGCCGTCATGCCGCCAGCCAGCGCCGCATAACCACCATAGCTGCTGCCGACGATACAGATGCGTTCAGGATCGACCCAGCCAAGGGACATCAACGCCTTCACACCGTCATGAATGTCGGTCTGCATGGCTTTTCCCCATTCGCCATATCCGGCAACCTGGAACTTGTTGCCGAAACCTGATGAGCCGCGAAAATTGGGCTGGAAGACAAGATAGCCCCGACTGGCGAAATACTGAGCCATCCAGTGAAATGTCATGCTGTCAGAGCTGCCGGGGCCGCCATGGGGGAGCACGATCAATGGCAGGTTTTCGGACGCATCGCCCGCTGGCCATGTGACAATGGCGGGAATGGCGAGTCCATCGGCTGCCTTGTATTCGATGGTCTGCATCTGGCCGAGCCATTCAGGAGCGATGTCATAGGCTTTGGCAATCCGCGTCAGCGTTCCAGCTGCCACCTGGAAAAGATAATAACTGCCGGTCTCACCGCTGGATGAGACTTTCAGCAAGAGGCGGGAGCGGTCCTTGTTGGCGTCAACGATCTGGAGGGTAAAGCCCTCCATCTTTTTTCTGAGGTTGGAAAAAGCCGTTTCCAGTGCTGCGTCGAAAAACGCGTAATCGGTTGTGATACCTGAATATTCAACACCGTAAACGTGACGATTGATATCGGTCAGCACGCGGCTGATATCACGACCTTCCCGCTCGAATAGCGGGCCGGAGAGCTGGCCTTCCAGATCCATTTCATAAAGGACGGATTCATCGAGATCATCGTTCCGACCCAGCATGATGATCGCGTCTTCTTCCTGCGTCATGCCAACGACACTGTATTTTCGGCCGCCAATGAAACGCTTGTCGTCTGGATCGTTTTCAAAAAGCTGGTGCCATTTGCCATCGATCCTGGAGAATATGCGGTAGCTGTTCTTGTAGGGTTCATAATCTTCACGTGCGATGATGTCGCCCTTTGAGGAGACGACCCAGTCGATCGTGTGTTCATATCTGGACGTGCCGCCGGATCCCAGACGCGCGCTTTGTGAATCCCCCTCGAACACCCGCACCTTCCCATTTTCCGGGTCGACACGAAAGACATTCGATCCCACCGAACTCGTGCCAACGACGTCCATGTTCACGGATGTATTGCGTCCGGAGAATGTCAGGGCAGGCACCAGGAGTTCGCCGCTGTCCTCCAGGACACCGATGACGCGGCCTGCGTCTGAACCCGGATAGATGCCCTTCACCGAGCCCAACAGCTGTTCGATCGACTCTTCCCTTGTGTCGAACAGGAATGAGAATCCGTATTCAAACTTGCCGCCAGNTCCCAATAGCGATTCCGTTGCGGACGCGCGTAGCAAGACATAGCGATCCTTGATGAAACTGACCGATATCGGCTTGAAGCCTTCTATCTTGAAACCGGATTGCTCGCCTGTCTGGTAGTCCTTGACGAGGACATATTCGCCCAGCTCATCTTCTTGCAGCAGCGCTATCTTGTTGCCGCTATCTGACAATGCAACGGAGCGTACGGCCGGAATGCTGCCATAGATTTCAAGTGGCGGCGGCGAGGACTCAGGCTGTTGAGCCTGCGCAAATGGTGTGAAAAGCAAGAACGCTATGGCGATCAGGCGCACTGATCGCATCACATATCCGGTCATTCTTCATCCCCCCGTCCGGTTGTCCCTTCACGTTGGAACTACCTGTTTTCCAACCCTGACAGTGTTTCGGAAATGATGAAGGGGAGCAAGTGCCAATGTCGGCTGGAATGCCGTTTGGTGGATCAGCAGCTTTTGCAGAACGCCTGACGTTTGGACCTGTACCTATTCCCCGCCACCCGTCAGGGCGGCGATCTGGTCGTCCATCCAGTCGGGTTTGATCAGGGTGGCGAGGCGGCCATTGGCGCAGAAATTGTCGCCAAATTCATCCATCGCCTTGGCCATGCGGTCGAGACGCACGCGGGCGAGGGCATAGTCACCCTCAACGGAGGTCAGCGCACCTATGGCGGTTTCACCGATTTTCAGGGGACTATCGGAATGCGGTGCACCGTTCTCGAAGCGGAAGGCCAGCGTACGCCGACGGGCTGTGCCGCGGCGCTTCATGCGGCTGACAACTTCCTGACCGATAAAACAGCCCTTCTTGAAATCGACGCCGTGATTGATGTCCATATTGATATCTGCGGGGAAGACCTCATTGGCGGAGAAGTCATGTCCCTGCTGGGGGATGCCCGCCATGATGCGGGCTGCGCGCCAGCTATGGGCAGACGTGGGGTCGTCTCTGTGGGGCTTCTTGAAACTGCGCAGCGGCAGGTCTGGGCTACGCGGATCGGCAAAGCCCTGGCTGTCAAAGGCGAAGACGCCAAGATCCTCGCGCCGGGTGATCTCTGCCTTTGCACGCAGCCTGAACATGGTCAGTCGCTTGAGCAGGGTTTCATCGGCCTGGTCGGGCACATCCATCAGGAAGCCATCAGCTGTGCGCTGATAGATCATGTCGGATATGATCTTGCCCTGCGGGGCGAGAAGCGCGCCATAACGGGCCTGTCCTTCTTCCATGCCGAGCGTGGAATTGGTGAGCAATCCGTTCAGGAAGGTCTCGGCGTCTGGTCCCTCGATGGAGAGGACGACGCGGTCAGTCAGGCGAATGAGATCTGTCATGCAGCTAGAGATAAGTGATTTTTCATGGCTGGCTATGCCCCCGGGGTGGTGAAGTGATGATTATTCATCACCAGATCCTGTGCATGCAACTGATTTGATGGCGGCAATCGGGTGATTGGTGCACCGCCCTGTGGTGACTTGGCGCTGCTTTCATCCTATCAAAACGGCAATGGAGATTGCGCATGACTGATACATTCGACCTCGTCCTGAAAAATGGAACCGTATTCACGCCAGGTGGCGAGATCAGCGCCGATATCGGGGTGTCGGGCGGAAAGATCATGAAGATTGGCTCTATCGCGGCGGAGCAGGCGGGCGAACTGGTTGATTGTACCGGGCTGACCGTGTTGCCGGGTGTGATCGACAGTCAGGTGCATTTTCGTGAGCCGGGTAATGAATACAAGGAAGACCTTGAGAGCGGATCGCGTGCGGCGGCGTTGGGCGGTGTGGTGGCGGTGTTCGAGATGCCCAATACCAATCCGACCACGACAACACCTGATATGATGCTCGACAAGCTGGCGCGTGCTGCCAATCGCATGCATGTGGACCACGCCTTCTATGCCGGCGCGACGCATGAGAATACCGCCCTGCTGCCCGAGATGGAGCGCATGAAGGGCTGTTGCGGTGTGAAGGTGTTCATGGGCGCATCCACGGGATCATTGCTGGTCGAGGATGATGCAGGCGTGGAAGCTGTGCTGAACGCGATCACGCGGCGGGCGGCGTTTCACTCCGAGGATGAATACCGGCTGGCGGATCGGCGTGACCTGGCCCGCACGGGTGACTGGACCAGCCACCCGGAAGTGCGCGATGCCGAAGCGGCGATCATGTCGACCAAGCGCCTGTTGCGGCTGGCGGAAAAGACCCGCAAGCGCATCCATGTGCTGCATGTGACGACTGCCGAGGAGATGGAGATTCTCGCCCGGCACAAGGATCTGGCCAGCGTGGAGGCCACGCCCCAGCACATGACGCTGGTGGCGCCGCAGGCCTATATCGAGCTGAAGGGCTATGCCCAGATGAACCCGCCCATCCGTGAGCAGCGCCATGTGGATGCTGTGCTGGCGGCGGTCAATGCCGGGATTGTGGATGTGCTGGGCTCTGACCATGCGCCCCATTCCAAGGAGGAAAAGGCGCGGCCCTATCCGGCCAGCCCGTCCGGCATGCCCGGCGTGCAGACACTGGTGCCGGTGATGCTGACGCATGTGGCCAATGGCAAGCTGAGCCTGCAACGCTTTGTCGAGCTGACGTCATCCGGGCCGCAGCGTATCTTCAACATGGCGGGCAAGGGCCGGATCGCCGAGGGCTATGACGCCGATTTCACGGTGGTCGACATGAAGGCCAAACGGACCATCACGCATGACTGGATCGCCTCCAAATGCGAATGGACACCCTATGATGGGTTCGAGGCAAAGGCCTGGGCCGTGGCGACGATCATTCGCGGCAATATCGTGATGCGGGATGATGAGCTGGTTGGCCCGTCGCTGGGAGAGCCTGTGCGCTTTCTGGAGACCGGTGCATGAGGGAAAGGCGCAAGGGCCTGAACCGGGCGCTGTTCTGGCTCTATGAAGGCGAGGGCAAGGGGCCATTCCTGTTCAGATGGTCTCTGCTGATCTTCGATTTCATCTCCATTGCGTTCTTCATGTGGGAACCGTTCCATTCCTGGCGCGGAGCATTGCATGAATCCTGGTGGGTCAATTTCGACATCATCATCGCGATCTATATCACGCTGGATTTTGCCGCGCGGTTCTACATTGCCGAGAGCAAGCCGAAATTCTTCCGGAAGCTGCACAATATTGCCGATGTGTTCGTGGTGATCACGCTGGTTGCGCCGGTCCTGTTCGAGAACCTGACCTTCCTGCGGATCCTGCGTATTATCCGTATCCTGCGCGCCTTTACTTTCCTGCGCCGGTTGAAGAGCGTGTCGACCTTTATCGACCGACACCGCACGGTCATCGACCGGGTGACGAATTTCGTTGTGTTCCTCTTCATCATGTCGGCGCTGGTCTATGTGAACCAGGTGGGGCGGCCGGACAGCCAGATCCACAACCAGCTGGATGCGCTCTATTTCACCGTGACCAGCCTGACGACGACCGGCTATGGCGATGTCTTGTTGCAGGGCGAGGGCGGCAGGGTTTTGTCGATCGTGGTGATGCTGCTGGGGCTGACGCTGTTTGTGCGCATGCTGCAATCCATTGTGACGGATGATGAGCGGGTGTCGTCAAAATGCGAGGGTTGCGGCCTGATTTTGCATGATCATGATGCGGTTCACTGCAAGCGCTGTGGGACAATTCTCAAGCCTGTCGAGGCAACGGAAACCGAGCCTGAACCCGCCACGGTTGCAAGCAGGGCTGCGTCTCGACAAAAAAAATCAAAATAATCGAACCAATCGGCGACGGATGCGTTTGCCTTGCTCGTTACATATTCAGAAAACGCAGGAAAACGCGTTTCAGCAATTTATGACGGCATTTCGCTTCTGCCCCTACTAGGCGATTGCCGTCGCTGAACGACTGGTGGTCTTTCCCCCCTGCAAACGACCCTGACCGGTCAGCGCGAGCGTTCCGACATGGCGCTGCTGCGTTTTCTGCGGGGCGACGGTTCGAAATTCCCCCCTCATTCGATCCGTCGCCCCCACTTTTCTCTTCGTGGGGCCGCGATCAGGAATTTCGGCAAATTGTCAGTTCAGATATCCGGTGGCGATGCGTTCGGCGAGACGGCGACCTTCCTGGGCGAGCGCAATCTCGATCTGCACCGCGCTGGCGGAGCATCCCTGCGTCAGCTGGCGGCTTTGATAGCGATAGCCGTGATTGAACGCCTTCACGAAAAGGGAGCGGCGACTTTCATTGACAGCTTCCAGCTCCAGGAAATCGCGCATGAAATTGCGCCAGTACTGATCACCTTCGCCATTACAGACCGTGCGGATGAAATGCACCTGGCCGAGCAGGCCAGCCAGATCGCGCTTCTGGGTGAGATAGCGGCTATCCTCCTGTGCATGGCTGACAGGTGGCGCAGCATTCACCGCACAGGTAATGGCCAGTATCGCACATAGAAGATGGGACAGGCGTATCGTCATCAAATCTCGTTAACCATCATTTCGGCTCGGAATCTGTCATCACACAAGATGGCGCGACCCATTGCGGCAGATATGGGCTTTTTTGCCTGCTTTGGGAATAGTTCTGGTGCGTTTGGTGGCGGTGTCTTTCAAGTAAATAATGGTTAACATGGCAAGTCGTTGCATGTTTCGCTTTTTCTGGTCTGGAAGTGTGTCGAAAATATCATGTTTGATCGGACATTTTCGGCCTGAATGCTGCTTGACCCAGCATGCCTGGCCGGGCTTTGGTAAGACCGGGCGGGACGCGCCAGACGTGATGGCTGGCGTATGAATGGCGTGTAGATGTGTTGAGTGGTTGCAATGAAATATCCTGGAATGGTCAAACGGTTTCTTGTTCTGGGAACAGGTCTTTGGCTTGGGGCAGGTCTGGGCGCGTCGCAATTTGCACTGGCTGAAAGCAGCCAGAGCGTCGCTGCGGTCATGTCGTCTGAGGAGATCCGCAATGAACTCTATGGCGTAACCATGCAGGGCGTTGCAGCAACGACAAATTCGCGCTGGAGCGAGTGCATCAATCCTGAAGGGGAAACCATCTATCGGCTGGATGGCATGCAGATGCATGGCCGCCTGACCGTCACCACTCAGGGCCTGGCCTGTTTTGCCTATGAGCACATGGATTACCAATCACCGGTCTGTTTCAAGGTAAGCCGCACTGCTGCCGGATACACATTCTGGGGCGGACCGGAAGGTGTCTACAAGGCATTGGAGGTCGAGCATGATGTTCAGTCCTGTCCGGGCGCGAAGGAACCAGTGGGCTGACTTGAAAAGAAGCCGGGACTGAGCGATGAACGCTCATGAGCCAGACAGCAGACCTCTCCGAAACCTTCCTGCGCGCGGCGCTGGAGATCCTTGGCCCCCGCGGATGCCTGACGGCACCTGAGGATATTACACCCTATGTCGAGGATTGGCGTGGCCGGGAGACGGGCCAGTCTCCCATGGTTGCGCGTCCGGCCAGCACGGATGAATGCGCGCGCTTCATGATCCTGTGCGCAGAGCATGGCGTGGCGATCACCCCGCAGGGCGGCAATAGCGGGCTGGTGCTGGGTGGGCTGGCGCATGGCGAGGTGGTGATCAGTACCGCCCGCATGAAGGCGATCCGCGATATTGATCCGCTCAATGACTCCCTGACCGTCGAGGCCGGTGTGATCCTGGCGGATGTGCAGGCGGCCGCCGAAGGGGCGGGGCGGTTGTTTCCCCTGTCGCTGGCATCGGAAGGCCAGGCGCAGATTGGTGGACTGATCTCGACCAATGCAGGCGGAGTGAATGTGCTGCGCTATGGCATGATGCGTGACCTGGTGATGGGGATCGAGGCTGTGTTGCCCGATGGGCGGATCTGGAACGGGCTGACCGCGCTGCGCAAGGACAATACGGCCTATGACCTCAAGCAGCTGTTCATTGGCGGCGAAGGCACGCTGGGCGTGGTGACGGCGGCGACGCTCAAGCTCTATCCGCAACCGGCGGTGAAGGCTGTGGCGTGGCTGGCGGTGGAGAGCCCGCAGGCGGCGGTGGAATTGCTGGCGATGGCGCGTCAGGAAACCGGCGGGGCAGTCTCCAGCTTCGAGCTGATGCCGCGTATCGGCGTGGATTTCGTGATGGAGGAGTTCAGCCAGATGCGGGATCCGCTGCCTGATGCGGGTGCGGACTGGTATGTGCTGATGGAGGTGTCATTCTCGCGCAAGGAGGGGGCGTCCGAGCTGATGCAATCCATGCTGGAACAGGCGTTTGAGCGTGGGTTTGCGTCTGACGGCGTGCTGGCGCAGAACGAGGCGCAGGCGCGCGATATCTGGCATATCCGCGAGAGCCTGCCGCTGGCCGAAAAGGCGTTCGGGCGGGCGGTCAAGCATGATATATCCGTGCCGGTCTCATCCATTCCAGCCTTTCTGGAGCGCGGCGGCAAGCTGGTGCAGGCGATTGCACCGGATGCCAATCTGATCGCGTTCGGCCATGTTGGTGATGGCAATCTGCACTATAATGTTGCTCCGCCCGTCGGCATGGATGACACGCAGTTCGTCAAGCAGTTCGGCAAGGCACTGACCGGGGCCATTCATGATCTCGTCTGTCAGATGAACGGGTCGATATCTGCCGAGCACGGCATCGGCCTGCAAAAGCGCGATGACCTCGCGGCGCGTATCTCACCGGTGGAGCTGGACATGCTACGCGCCGTCAAACGCGCCCTGGACCCGGACAACCGGATGAACCCTGGCCGGATGGTGGATGTGGGGTGAGAGCAGTATATCAAGATCTATGCATATGGCCTTATACTTCGATATACTTTTGTATATTTCGGTAGCTTTCAGTGTGTCGGTAGCTTTCAGTGTGGAGGGCGAGGCCGATCGGGGCCTGTCCTTAGAGAAGACCCACATTCCGACGCCTATTTTGAGGCCATGTCCTGATTGTGGGACGACAAGGAAAGCCTGACCTAGAAACCGCAGGCCTTGATGGCGATGTCGTCATTGGTGAGCTGGCGGGTGACCTTGTCCGAATAGTCCGTGGCGATCATGGTCACACCATTGTTTTCCAGGACATTGTATTCTGTGCCGTCATCATCGGCCCAATACTGATCATCGAGGCGTTCATTGCGGCGGCCCAGCGTACCAAACGCGACTTCAACGCCGCGTGCCTTCAGGTCCAGCCACAGGCCGGGATTGGGAGTGCTCGTGCCGGTCCAGGCGATCAGGTTTTCCAGCTTCACGCCGCGGCGTATCAGCTCTTCAAGATCGGACGGATCCTCGACGGTGGCGGTCATCATCATGTCGGGCGCCAGTTCGGCGACATCTTCGGCCTGATCATAGGTGTAGGTGATCAGGATGACATTGTTTGTCGCATCAGCCTCGCGCACGGCCTTGATGATCGTGGCAAACTCGGTGGAGCGTTTCTTGTCGAGTTCGACAATGGCGTTGTTGGCGACGGCCCAGTCGAGCGTCTGGCGCAGGGTGGGGATGAGAAAGGCGGTGTCTTCGCCATTGGCGGTGAGGTTGAGGGTGGACAGATCCGACCAGTCCATCTCGCGCGCCACGCCCTTGCCGGTCGTGGTACGATCGAGTTCGACGTCATGCATCAGGAACAGCACGCCATCTTTTGATTCGGCGATATCGATCTCGAAGATCCGCGTGCCGCGCTTATAGCTTTCCTCCAGCGTTTCCAGCGCGTTCTCGGGAAAGCCACGACGCGGGCCGCCACGGTGGGCGGCGGCAAGTGCGCCGATCTCGCGCACGCAATCCATCTTGGCAGGAAGGGCGGTGGAACGGACCAATGGCTTGAGGTCCTGCGTGTTTGCCGGTGTGGGAACTGTCTCGACCGAGGCGGGTGGAGAAGCTTCGGTGCTGGCGGTCTCAACCGGGTCGGCATCGCGCGAGCATGCTGTCACGCTGGCGGCAAGCAGCAGCGGAATGGCGTAGCGAAGCGTTGTCTTGAGCATGATGGTCTGTCCCTCGCATCTTTGTGGTCACGCGAAAATGAAATCGAGAATGAGGTTTAGGAGTTTTAGACAGGTTGTGGAACCCGCCAAAACGTGGACAACTCAGGAAAAAACACAAGCAGAATGGGAGGATTCACGAATGCTGGGTCGAATGCAGGATTGGCCGCTGACGGTCGACAAGATACTGGATCACGCTGCGATCAATCACGGAACGCGAGAGATCATCAGCCGCAGTGTTGCCGGACCCATTGTACGGACTACTTATGCGGATATCCGTGTGCGGGCCCGAAAAGTCTCCGAAGCCTTGCTGGCTCGGGGCGTCAAGCTGGGAGATCGGATCGGCACGCTGGCCTGGAATTCAGGTGATCACATGGAAACCTGGTATGGGACCATGGGCATCGGCAGCGTGCTGCATACGCTGAACCCGCGTCTTTATCCCGAGCAACTCGTGTGGATCATCAATCATGCCGAAGATCGCATGATGTTTTTCGATGTTACCTTCCTGCCCTTGCTGGAAGCGATTGCCGACAAGCTGCCCACGGTCGAGACATTCGTCATGTATGGCGATGACAGCATGCTGCCGGAAAGCACGAAACTGCCGAATCTGATCTCCAATGAGGCCTTCCTGTCGGGCATGAGCGGGGCAGGCGTGACTTGGGGTGGGTTTGACGAAAACACGGCTTGCGGGCTTTGCTATACCTCCGGCACGACGGGCGATCCCAAGGGCGTGCTCTATTCGCACCGCTCCAATGTGCTGCACTCGCTGATAAGCCAGCATGTGGATGCGATGGGTGTGGGGGCCAGCGATGTGGTCTTGCCGATCGTGCCGATGTTTCATGCAAATTGCTGGGGGCTGGTCTTTTCCCTGCCGATCGCGGGGTCAACGATCGTGATGCCCGGTGCGCAGCTGGATGGTGAATCCGTCTATGAATTGCTGGATGCGGAAAAAGTGACCTATTCGGCCGCCGTACCGACAGTGTGGATGATGCTCGCTGAATATCTGGAGCAGTCCGGCAAGATGCTGCCACATCTGAAAAGGGTGACCATTGGCGGATCGGCTGTGCCTGAAAATATCATCCGTCTGTTCGAAGGTAAGTATGACGTACAGGTGGATCATGGCTGGGGCATGACAGAGACCAGCCCGCTAGGCAGCTATTGCGCGATGTCACCGGAAACCAAGGACCTGCCGTTCGAGGAGAAGATAAAGGTCAAGCTCAAGCAGGGACGCGCACTGTTCGGTGCCGAGCTCAATGTGGTGGATGATGCAGGCCGGCAACTGCCTCGCGACGGGAAATCTTCCGGACATCTTATGATCCGGGGCTGTGCGATTGCAGCATCCTATTACAAGGATGTGGGCGGCAATATACTCGATGAGAATGGTTGGTTTGATACCAGTGATGTTGCCAATATAGACCGCTATGGCTTCATGCAGATCACTGACCGGGCCAAGGATGTGATCAAATCGGGCGGAGAGTGGATTTCGTCCATTGAGCTGGAAAATATCGCGGTTGGCCATGAAGCCGTGGCAAATGCGGCGGTGATCGGCGTGGCGCACCCCAAATGGGATGAGCGCCCCTTGCTGATCGTGCAGCTGAAACAGGACTGTTCGGTTGCGCCTGAAGAGCTGTTGGCGTTGATTGGTCAGCATGTCGCCAAATGGCAGGTTCCCGACGATGTGGTGTTTGTGAACGAAATTCCACTTGGCGCCACGGGAAAAATCAACAAGTTGGCCCTGAGGGAAACTTTCAGGGACTACAAGTTTCCAACGGCTTGAGATACGCCCTTTCATTGATGCAGGCAGGCGCAGCCTTGATGCTGTGCAAGGAATACAATCAGCGATGACACTCACACCAGACGATCCAGCAGGCGACGCTCAATCGAAATTCGAAGCGATGGAGGCGGATCGGGCCGGGCAGTTTGGCAATGCGCCGCCGCCACCGCCGCGCGAGCCCTTGAAACCTGAACAGAAATGGTCGCTGCGGCTGGCCTTTACGCTGGCGCTGCTGTGTCCGGTATTTTTCGCTGTGGCCGCATTGGGAACGCGCTTTGGATTGTGGGAATACACATTCGGACTGGGTGTGATGTCGTTCCAGTGGGGGCCGATCCTGCTCATGTGTGCCCTGGCGATGGGGGTGATCAGTCTGGTGCTCACCGCGATTCGACCACCACGCCGTGGAATTATCCTGGCGCTGGTGGCGGTGTTGATCCCGCTACTGATGCTGGGTTGGATGAAGGGCAAGCTAAGCGTGGCGATGGAATTGCCGCCGATCCATGATGTGCAGACCGACTGGTCGCGCCCGATCAGCCTGCCGGAGACCAATATCGCCCTGCGTGAGGCCAATGGCTGGAATGATGTGCTGGCGGACCCTGTGGTCTCCGATGCTGCCGCTGGCCGATGGCCGGATCTTGTCGGTGAGCGTGTGGCGGACCTGCAAAAGCAGGCCTATCCGGATATCAAGCCGCTGCTAGTGGAGGCCCCGCCCGAAGTGATCCTGGAATTTGCCGAAGGCGTGGCCCAGAAACAGGGCTGGACCATCCAGTCCGTTGATGAACAGGCGGGCAGGATCCATGCGACATCCACATCGACATGGTTTGGCTTCACCGATGATATCGTGATCAGGGTGACACCGCAGGGCGTGGCCGGATCGCGTATTGATATCCGGTCTGTATCGCGCGTTGGCCTGTCGGATCTGGGGGCCAATGCCATGCGGGTGAAGGGCTTTATCGACGATGCCCATATGGCCGTGCGGATCATCGGGGAATCATCGGAGGGCTAGCTGCGACCTTTAGCGAAAGGCGGGCGGGTTGAAATCCAGCTCGGTGGCGAGGTCATCGGTCATTTCGATGAAGGGGTGGTGGCTTTCCATCTCGTAGCGTTCGTCCACCCATGCGGTGTGCAGCGCGTCTATCGCTGCTGACGGATCGGTGAAGGCGATGGTTTCCGGGTCGTTTTCGCCAGCGGTGGGCAGCATTGTGTAAACGCGGCCATCACTCGCCACGAAGGCGGCCAATAGCCAGCAGCCATTGGTTGCATCCAGTGCCCTGATCTCACACATCGAAGCCAGATAGGGTGTGCCCGGCAGAGGGGCATCGGCCTGTGCGGGCCATTGATCTTCGCTGATCCCGGCAAAATCATATCGGACCAGCACATCCCCCAGATCTGTGGCATTGCCTGATTTCAGGGCGAGGAAACCACCATCGGGCAGGCGTAGCAGGGCTTCATCGGAGGGGCCGCCGTCACTGTCGGGAACGATGTAGGCACCCGCCGATCCGAACGGGTTCACGCGCATCTCCGGCGTGATGAGATTGGTTTCAGACAGAAAGTGACAGGCGGTAAGTGTCAGACCCGCGAAGATGGATGCGATGGATCTGGTGAGTAATCTGGTGGCCATTGATGCGTCTCCCCTTGTGACCTCAGGGACAGACTGGAGCCTGTTTGGGGCCGGAGCATGGCCGAAAGGCGGTGATCAGAGGGGGGTGAATTCGGTCGAGAGCGAACCGACATCACCATTGGCGCGGGCGCGCCCGGAGCGGACCAGATGGATCATGTGTGAAAGCACGGAATGGCAGGCGGCCGGATGCAGGCGCTTGTCGACATCCTTGTAGATGGTCTTCACCATCTGCGGGATGGTGCGGTCGCCGGCATTCAGCCTGTCGATGATCGCCTGCTCACGCGCACGGCGATGGGTGATATATCCGTCCACGAATGGCGCGACATCTGTGACGGGTGGGCCATGTGTCGGCCAGATCGTAGAGAATTCGCGGGATTTCACTTTTTCGAGACTGTCGAAATAATCGCCCATGTCACCATCTGGCGGCGAGATGACCGTGGTGGACCAGCCCATGATGTGATCGCCGGAGAACAGGGCGTTTTCCTCGCGCAGGGCAAAGCAGAAATGGTTGGATGTGTGACCGGGCGTGGCGATGGCCTCAATGGTCCAGCCGGGGCCCTGGAACAATTGTCCGTCGGTCAGGGTCTCATCGGGCTTGAAGCTGAGATCGTCGCCAGCCTCCAGACGGACTTCGCATTCTGTCGGGATCACTGGCCCGCCTGCATAGACCTTGCAGCCTGCCCATTGTGCGAGCGGGTGGGCGAGAGGGGAGTGATCCATATGAGAGTGCGTGACGAGGACGCAGGTCAGCTCTCGGCCATCGAGAATGCGCTTGAGAGCTTCGAAATGATCGGCCTGGTTGGGGCCGGGATCTATGATCGTACAGGTCTTGTCGCCAATGATGTAAACGCCGGTACCTGTGAATGTGAAGGGGCCGGGATTGTTTGCGATGACGCGCTGGACGAGCGGGGAGACCTGATCGGCTTGCCCATAATCAAACGTCAAGTCCCGCACAAAGGGAATGGCTGACATCAGTTTGAACCTCTCCAACGTCTTTTTGCTATCAGATCACCTGTCCGTTGACGGTTTTGCCGTCTAGGAGGCGAACTGTCCGGCGAATGCGCGCGCCAATTGACGAGTTGCCCGAAGTTTCTGTCCGAGCGGCAGGGCCACGGGTGGTCCCATATCCGTCTTGTTGGCGTCGACAATGTAAATCCGACCGTCCGAAGCGTCACGCAACACGTCCACACCGCCCCAGTCAAGGTGGATTTCCTTGGTAAAGGCGCGGATCACGTCCAATTCATCGGCTGTGAACACATCCTGCGGGGAGACCAGAAACACTTCGCAGTTTTCATTGAGAAAACGCCGCGCAATAGGACGCCGCTTGATGAAGGTGAGCACAGGCTCGCCATTGACGGTGCAGGTGCGCAGATCCTCGACCAGTCCGCCAGCGACCGTGTTGTCGATCAGGCGCTGATAGGCGCGGCCCTCCTCGCGGGGGATCGGTCCGGCGATCACACGGCCATCATGTGCGGCGTTGATCTCGGACTTGTCGACCATGGGGCCATCATAGGTTTCAGGATCGACCTTGAGGGAATATCCGGCGACCGTTTCAAAGGCTTCCGAGACACGGGATTTGGAAATATCGGTGCATCTGAAATTCACCGTGCGGGCCGTGTCTGGCACGTTGGGCAGGATGTTCGAGGAGGCGGTGCTGTCATCGAACTGCATGACAATATCGGCCTTGGCAGGATCGTCCACGAGGCGCGCGCCAGCGACATGCATGACGGGCCAGATCAGGTACCAGGGGCGCGGCTTGTCGGGTGCAAAGGCGATGGATGGGCGCTTGTGGCCGGACAGTCTGCGACCGAGGCGCCATGCCTGTGCGAAGAAATAGAAACAGAACCAGGTGAAAATGTCGTGGGCAAGATGCAGATCCAGTTGCAGGCGGTGGCCTGTCTTCTTGATCAGCACTGAACCGTTGCCTTCAAGTTTGAAGTCGGTAAGCCAGTTCTTCTTCATGCGTCGCCGTGCCTTTCTAGGCCAAACTCTGACAAATAGCCGCGAGCTTGAATTGATGTCCCAGATTGACGTTGGGTCAGGTAGCTCGACAGTTTCCGACAAGACTTTCAGAGCCTTATCGAATTATTCAACAAGACACGCCGAATGGGTCATCTTGAAGGCGTAGGCAAGCAAAATTTTGATGACGACTGCGTGAAGCGCGCGTCAGAACGTGTTCAGCGCCGATGCGATATGGCTCAGGTCATAGCCTGCATTGCGGGCTTTTTCCAAAGCGCTGTCGGCGGTTTCCCGGCCCGATTTGACGCTGGCCAATGCCCAGAGCGTGCAGGAGCGTGTGCCTGAGCGACAATAAGCGAAGATTGGCGCATCGGTTGAATCGAGGACTTCGATGAGGCCATCCACTTCCGTCATGGTGGGCATGCCGGAGAAGGGGATGGATTTATAGCTCATGCTGTTTGCGAGGGCCGCTTTTTCTGCGTCAACAGAGCTTAACTGCCCGAATGTTTCTCCATCGGGGCGGTTGTTGACGACAAGCGTGAAGCCTTTTCCGGCGATCTCCGGGAAATCGTCTTCATCAATCTGAGGCGAAACAGCAAATTTTTCGGTCACTTGCCTGATGTCGGCCATGATCTTTCTTTCTGTATGCTTTGTCATGTTGACTCGCGCGGCTTCAGCCGAATGAATGGCGCGAGCTGTTTAATAAACGTTTACAACGCCGTCAGGGAAATATGCAAAACAACTCTGCGCCGTCCAGTTCGAGCAACGCCTTGTCTCGCCTGGCATCCCGCTTTCCAACCGGTTATGCGCTACGCCGCTTGCTGATCGCAATACCTACAATGCTCGCTGTCATCACGATGGCATTCTTCATGATGCGCGCAGCACCGGGAAACCCCTATTCCACGGACCGCAAGCTGCCGCCTGAAGTGGAGGCCAACATGAAGGCCTCGCTGGGGCTGGATAAGCCGCTGGTGCAGCAATATGCCGAATATGTCGGCAAGGTCGCGCGTGGTGATTTTGGTCCGTCCATGCGCAACAAGGACAAGACCGTGATCGAGCTGATCGGGGAGGGGTTGCCGGTCAGCCTCACCATCGGTGCGGCATCCATGGGGATCGCGCTTTTCATTGGGTCGCTGCTGGGTGTGCTGGCCGCGATTCGGCAAAACAGCTTTGCGGACTATTCGGTGATGGGGCTGGCCATGTTCGGTATTTCGATACCGACATTCGTGACCGGACCGATTCTCTCATTGGTGTTCGGGGTCTATCTGACGCTGTTTGCAGTCGGGGGGCTGGATATGGGGCGGATGAATTTCAACAATATGTTCCTGCCCATCGTTACGCTGGCCCTGCCACAGATCGCGATCATCTCCCGCTTGATGCGCGCTTCCATGATCGAGGTGCTGCGCTCGAATTATATCCGCACGGCGCGGGCCAAGGGATTGTCGGAACGCAGTGTTCTGCTACGCCATGCGGCACCGGCGGCGGCGCTGCCTCTGGTCAGCTATATCGGTCCGGCAACGGCTGGATTGCTGACAGGATCCGTGGTGATCGAGCGCGTGTTCTCGCTTCCGGGCGTGGGCAAGTACTTTGTCGATGGAGCGCTGAACCGGGACTATACGCTGGTATTGGGGGTGATCATCCTTTACGCAGGACTGATCGTTATCTTCAACCTGCTCGCTGACCTGCTTTACGGCGTGCTTGATCCGCGAGTGAAATATTGATGACGATACTTTCTCCTCCCGCTGAAAAAGTCGAAACGCTGGAACGCGCTGCCGCACAGGGTCGCTCGTTATGGGATGATGCGCGCAACCGGCTTTTTTCCAACAAGGCGGCCGTGGTCTCCATGATCATTCTGGGGCTGTTGATCCTGATCGCCCTGTTCGGGCCAATGGTCTGGCCTCACAATTACAAGGAAATCAATGCAGTCGGCCCGCTTTATCCGCCCAGCCTGTCGCCCTTCCATCCGCTTGGCACGGATAGCCAGGGGCGGGATGTGGCCGTGCGCCTGATGATTGGGCTTCAGGTGTCGCTGGCCGTCGGGGTGATCGCGACGGTGGTTTCGCTGATCATCGGCGTGGCCTGGGGGGCGACTGCGGGCTATGTCGGCGGCCGTACGGACCAGTTCATGATGCGCTTTGTGGACGTCATGTATGCCATGCCGTTCATCTTCTTCGTGATCCTGTTGAACATGGTGTTCGGGCGGAACATCTTCATGATCTTCCTCGCTATCGGTGCGGTGGAATGGCTGACCATGGCGCGGATCGTGCGCGGCCAGACGCTCTCCATCAAGGGCAAGGAATTCATTGAGGCGGCACGGGCGGCGGGAGTGAGCCCGGCGCGAATCGTGACGCGGCATGTGATTCCCAACCTGCTGGGGCCTGTGGCGGTCTATGTGACGCTGACCATTCCCATCGTGATCCTGGCGGAGAGTTTCCTGTCATTTCTGGGGCTGGGCGTGAACGAGCCGCTGACCTCGCTTGGCGTGCTGATCTCCGAAGGCAAATCCAATATGGAGGCGCGCCCGCATCTTCTGCTGGCGCCCGGTTTCACCATGGCGCTTGCGCTCTTGTGCTTCAATTTCATTGGTGATGGCCTGCGAGACGCGCTAGATCCAAAGGACCGCTAGACCAAACGAGGCTTTACGTGCAGCAATCTGAGCAGATTATTGCGCAGCTGACATACCGACAGAAATGTTGAGGACGGGAATTTATGGCTAGAAAAACTGCTTTCATGGCTGCGGCGCTGTCTGCTGTCGCCCTTACGCTGACTGCCTGTGGTGGTGGGGGCTCCGAAACGGATGCAACCACTTTGCGCCGCTCGATCGGTGCCAGCCCCAAGTCCGTTGATCCGCACAAGGCGGAGGGGACATGGGAAAATGATGTGATCGGTGACATGTTCATCGGTCTGTTCACCGAGGATGTGGAGGGCAACCCCATTCCCGGCATGGCAGAAAGCTGGACGACCAGCGATGACGGACTTGTCTGGACCTTCAAGCTGCGCGACGCCAACTGGTCAGACGGCCAGCCTGTCACGGCCAGGGATTTCCAGTTCGGCATGCGACGCATCCTCGACCCGAAATCGACCGGATCGGCCTATGGATCCCTGCTTTATGTGCTGAAGAATGCCCAGAAGGTGAATAGTGGCGAACTGCCGGTGGAAGAACTTGGCGTCAAGATCATCGACGACAAGACGCTTGAAGTCACGCTGGAATATCCTGCGCCTTATCTGCCCGGCCTGTTGAAGCATTATGTGTCATTTCCGGTGCCTGCGCATGTGGTGTCAGAGCTGGGATCTGGCTGGGTGAAGCCAGAGAACATCGTGGTCAATGGCGCATACAAGCTGGATGAATGGCGCACGGGTGACTTTCTGCGCTCTGTGAAGAATCCGGGGTTTTATGACGCGGAGAATGTCTGCTTCAACGAGATCGTCTATTTTCCCTATTCCGATCACGGTGCTGTCGTGCGCATGGCTCAGACCGGCAAGCTGGACATGGCCAATGCCTTTCCCAATGAGCGCTATGAAGAGCTGAAGGAATCGCTTCCCGGTTGGCCGCGCGTCTTCTCGATGATGACCACCACCTATGTCTCGCTGAACAATCAGCAGGCCCCGTTTGACGACAAGCGTGTGCGTCAGGCGCTGTCCATGGCGATAGATCGCGAATATATCACCGAAAAGGTCATGGGGGCCGGCCAAACGCCGGTTTATGGACTGGTGCCCAAGGGGATGCGCAATTATCCTGAAGGTGCCCAGATCACCTGGAAGGGCTTGTCTCGCGCTGACCGTCTGGTTGAGGCCAAACGCCTGCTGGAAGAGGCTGGATTCGGGCCGGATAATCCGCTGAAATTCGAATATATCTACCGTTCGACGGGAGAGAACCCGAAGGCTGCTCCGGTGATCCAGGCCAATTGGCTGGAGATTGCTGACTGGGTGCAGCCGGAGATCCGCCGGGTGGACACGCAAGTGCTCTACAAGCAGCTCCAGCAGGGTGATTTTGAAGCGTCAGATGCGGCCTGGGTGGCTGACTATAATGACGCATTCAACTTCCTTTACCTGTTTGACAGCCGTTCCGGTCCGATGAATTACGGCAATTATTCCAACCCGGAATTTGATGCGCTCATCGACAAGTCACATCTCCAGCTGGACCCGGTGGCGCGTGCCAAGACATTGCGGGCGGCAGAGCAGGTGCTGATGGATGATTCGGCGATGATCCCGATGTGGACACCGGGGCGCCAATATCTGGTCAATCCCGACATCACGGGCTTTGAACCAAATGTCGAGGATATCCATCGTTCGCGCTATATGTGCCGCAAATCCCTGAAAGAGGGCTGAGACATTCGGCTTTGGGGCTGATTGAGATCATGAAAAACGGCGCTTCATATGCTGAAGCGCCGTTTTTTATCTGGGGTGTTGTGCGGTGCCGTCAGTCTTCGTCTGGGGGATCAGCGAGGACCATGCATTCCCATCCATCGAAATGCAGGCCGATTTCCTCTGCCATTGCCTCGGCCCAGGCTGAGCGCGGCGCAATGGTGGCGGGCGTGACATCGGCCTCTGTTTCCAGGATCAAAACTTCGGCGTTCTGCAAGGAGATGCGCCAGCCATCGCGCTCTGCCAATTGGGCACCGGCGCGTGTGATGGCGCGGCGCTCGTCTTCCGGTGCCATGTCATTGATCGGGTAGAAATAGAGCAGGGTGTGCCGCGCGCGCCCCGGGTTCATCTCGCCATGATCGGCCAGCGCCTTGAGGACGCCATTGTCTCTGGTCGAAAGGACAGGATTATCCGGCATGCAGACCCCTTTGTGACTAGCGCTCGATGATCGGTGATATGCTGGCCTGACGTGGCTCCCCCTGCATGGACTGGAACTGGCCCAGCGCTGCGGAGATTCGCTTGTCGGACATCATGGAGCCCATGAAACGCATGGCGCGCGCTTCGGATTCGGACCCGGAGAACATGGTTGTAAAGATCTCCATCGGGTCTGGCACAGGCTCGATATTGCGCAGTTCGACCTTCGCGTCGGGATCAATGCCAGCCTCTTCGCGGGCAACTTCCACAGCGCGCATCAACCCGCCCAGTTCATCGACAAGTCCCTGATCCTTGGCCGCGATGCCTGACCAGACGCGGCCACGCGCACGTTCATGCGCATCATCCCAGCTCATGCCACGGCCATCTGCGACCAGCGTGACGAAGCGGTCATAGACATTCTTGAGCGAGGTGTGCATTTTCTCGCGCTGAACAGGTGTGAGCGGCTCCACCGATGTGTAGGTGGATGAATAGGGGCCTCCAATATCAATGGAATCAGACGTCACGCCGATCTTGGCGAGGCCTTCGGCAATGGCGAATCGTCCGCCAAAGACACCGATCGAGCCAGTGATGGTCGAGCGGTTGGCGACAATCTTGTCCGCGCCCATCGAGACATAATAGCCACCCGATGCTGCGACCGAGCCCATCGAGATGATGACGGGCTTTTTCTTCTCCGACTGCACATATTCAATGGCCCGCCAGATCTGGTCTGAAGCTGTGGGTGATCCTCCCGGGCTGTCCACGCGGAAGATGATGGCCTTTATCTTGGGGTCGTCACCCGCCTTGTAGATCTGCTCGGAGACAGTGTCGGAAGCGATCTTGTTTTCGGCGTTTATATTCGCGAAATCTCCGCCGGACGTGCCGGTGACGATTGCGCCTTCACCGGCGACAAGCGCGATCAGCTGTGCATCGGGGCCCATGGCTGGGGCCGTGTATTCACCGATGTCGATAATGTGGCCCTTGCTGCGTGATTCGGCCTCGCGTTCGATGTCTTCGGGCCAGCCCAGATGGTCGACGAGGCCCAGTTCCAGCGCCTGAGTGGCAGAATAGGGGCTGTCTTCCAGCACGGTGCGCATATCCGGCTCGCCCTTGAAGCGGTCTGCGCGGTCAGCCGAGATGTCGCTGAGCGAAATATTCCAAAGATCCGTTCCCAATGCGCGCATGGCGAGGGCGTGGTCTTCGGTATAGCCCTCCTGGGTGAAGGAATTGGGCGCGTTCTTGAACTCGTAAAACGCCATGATCTCTGGCGTGACGCCGACCTTGTCGAGCAATCCCTTGAAGAACAGGCTTTCCAGGGAAATACCGGGAACGGAAAATTCCGAGCCCTGCTGCATCCAGATCTCGTCCGCTGCGCTCACGGCGCGATAGGAGGAGGGCCCGCCAAGGAAAAAGCCTTGAGAGTGGGCAATCACGAACTTGTCGTTCGCCTTGAGCTTGAGAATGGCGTCACGCAGCTCCTCGGCACGGCTGGAGCCGATGCCGGTTTCACTGGCGCGAATCGTCAGGCCGACAACGTTCGGATCGGTCGCTGCTGCATCCAGTTTCGTGATGATATCGATGAAGCTGACCCCACCAAACAACGCGCCCAGACCATCTGTGGCAGTGCGGTCTGTATATTCATTGCGCATATCGAGGCTGAGGACGATCGGCGCAGTCGGCTGTTTGGGCTCCTGAGAGGGAACCAGCAGGGAGATGACAATGACCGGAACGATCAGGAAGAACAGGATCAACGCCATGAAGGCGCCAGCCAGAGACAGAAGCAGGGTTTTCATCGACGAATCCTGTTGGAGTTGAACAGGTCGCGCATTGGAACAGGTGACGACCCGGAAACGTGCTGTTTATCGATAAATAATAAGGCTTCTTGCGTAAAAGGAAAGCGCTGCAATGTTTTTTATGAAGTGATGACGCAGGAACAGGCAGCCGGATCGCTGAAAAAGCAGCGCTTGGGTCAGGGGCGAGCATGAATTGTAAGGATGCCTGGTCGGAGTAGGAGGATTCGAACCTCCGGCCCCCGCCTCCCGAAGACGGTGCTCTACCAGGCTGAGCTATACTCCGCATGAGTGAAGTCATATAGAGGCTTGGAATATTGTGGGCAAGATTCAGAACACTGAACAAAGATCAAAAAACACCTGTTGCATTCCTCTCAGAGTTTGGATATCAACCCGCTTCCCTCGTTGGGGTATCGCCAAGCGGTAAGGCAGCGGTTTTTGGTATCGCCATTCCCAGGTTCGAATCCTGGTACCCCAGCCAGGGGCTCTTCAGCTCCCTGAAATCACCTATCTGGATATGCGCCTCACGCATGTACGCGGAGCCAAATCTGCTTGATCTTTACGTAAACGGCACCATTCGTGGCCGCTATGCGGGCAAAAGCCAGGTTTCATAAAACTTTTTTCATTCAGGAAAACGATGAAAATTCACCGTATTCTGAAGCAGACCACCCCTTTGCGATCTCCTGAATCGACCGTGGTTTATATGAAAAACCCGCATGACTACTGAGATGGAGGCGTTGCATTCCATTCTCATGAGGGTAAAGGAATTTCACTAACTGTGCGTAAGATTACTTGATCAATCTTACAATCTGTTGCTAGCGTCCTGTTGTCGCGGTTTTACCAATGGGGCAAGAAGAGCGCGATGACGAGGCCGTTTTCAGACGGTCGCACGAAAGAGAAGGGCGCCGGAAATTTTCTGAAGCGTCACGTGTCGGTGAGAATGGGTTTGATAGTTTGAGAATTCAATTTCACCAAAGACTGAGGTCGATTGTCTGAATTTGCGTCTCTCATCCGGTTGCGGCCGGTGTGATGGGGCGCTAAGGACGCTTGTTGGCGATTGTGGACATCAGGACACATTCGCAATGGATAAAGTTTCGAGCGGCACCGCATAAATGAGTTGGCGGTGATCGTATCGGGGAGTTGAGAGGCGAAACATGAAACGGATTCTCGTTCCGGCGCGCGCAATCCTTGCGTCGGTCCTTCTGGCTGGCGCGACAGTGCCGGCTTATGCTCAGTTGACCAGCGCAATTTCTGCAAGTGAGCAGGCCACGCGTAAGGCAGAGCAAACCCAAGAACAAATCAACCAGCTGGACGATCAGCGTTCCGACATGGTCCGTGAGTTCCGCACCCTCCTGCAGCAGCAGGATGCCGCCGAGCTCTACGCTCGCCAGCAGGAACGTGTTGTTGCTTCGCAGGCCAATGAGCTTGCTTCTCTCGAAGAGCAGCTTGGACGTGTTGAGGAAATGAAGGCACAGATGGTGCCGATGATGCAGGACATGATCGCTGCACTGCAAAGTTTCCGCGCATGGGACCTGCCCTTCAAGGACATGACCGAGACCGGCATCGATGCCCGCGCCGACTCATATGAGCAGCTCACCACGATCCTCGACCGCGGTGACGTGTCCCCGGCCGAGCAGTACCGCTTCATCATCGAAGCGTTCCAGCGTGAAATGGAATATGGTCGCACGATCGACACCTATACCGATGATGTCACTATTGGTGATGCAGTGAAGACTGTTGATGTGTTCCGCTATGGCCGCATTGCTCTGGTTTATGTCACGCAGGATCGTAGCGAAGTTGGTCGCTGGAACCGCGAGACCAAGGCCTGGGAAGTTCTCGACGGCAAGTACAAGGACGACATTGTGCGTGGTATCCGTATCGCTTCCAAGGTGGCAACACCTGCGGTGATCATGGGCCCCGTTTCCAAATTGTCCGCTCAGCAGTAATATTTTCTCAGGTGAGTTAGACCGATGAAAGCCATTAAATTCTCTATCAAGGCGATTGCTGCAGCCGCTGTGCTTGCAACTTCCGTCGTCGGCGCGCAGGCGCAATCTCTCAATGATGTCGTCTCCGCCCTCCGCAAGGACGCAACCCAGCTCAATTCTGAAAACGAGCGTCGTCTGGCCGAGTTCAAGGCCGCTCGTGATCAGCAAGCGGGCGAGCTGAACGCTGCTCGTGCGACTGTTCGCCAGCTTGATGCACGCGGTGCTGCGCTTCGTACACAGTTCGAAGCCAATGAAGGACGTCTGTCCGAGTTGAACGCCGAACTTCAGGAAAAAGCCGGTGACTTCTCCGAGCTGCTCGGTCAGTTCCGTACAGCTGCTGGTGAAATCGACCCGCTTCTGCGTCGTTCGATCATCTCGACCGAATACCAGGGCCGTGCCGAGGCACTCTCCGATATTTCCCAGGCACGTACACTTCCAAACCGGGCCCAGTTGGACCTGCTCTGGAAAGCCATGCTTCAGGAAGCTGTCGGTCAAGCCGAGGTCAAGGTCTACTCGACTGTCGTGGCGAACCAGAACAACAACGAACCTGTTGACGTGATGCGTATCGGCCCGTTCACGGTCTTCACCAACGAATCCAGCCCGAAATTCCTGGAACTGAAAGCTGGCAAGCTGATCGCGTACGGCACGCAGCCAAGCGGTGATGTAATGAGCGGCGCTGCTGATCTGGTGAAAGCTGGTGAAGGTGCAATCGTCAAGGCTCCGATCGACCCATCGCAAGGTGACCTTCTGGGCATGATGGCTGACATGCCGACATTGGGCGCACGTATCCAGCAGGGTGGTCTGCCAGGTTATGTGGTGCTTGTGCTTCTGGCGATCGGTATGCTGATCGGTGTCTACAAGCTGGTTACGCTGTTCCTTGAAAGCTCGGCTGTGGCACGCACGGCGAAAACCAAGCAGGCTGGTTCCGGTAACGCTCTTGCTCGCGTGTTCTCTGCCTATGAAGATGCTGGCAATGACGATGTTGAAGCGCTGGAACTGCGCCTTGACGAAGCCATCCTCCGCGAAACTCCAAAACTGGAGCGTGGTATCAACATCATCAAGGTGTTGGCTGCTGTTGCGCCGCTTCTGGGTCTTCTCGGTACGGTTGTCGGTATGATCAAGACCTTTACGCAGATCACGCTGGTCGGTACCGGTGACCCGAAAACCATGGCCGATGGTATCTCGCAGGCACTTGTGACCACGGTTGAAGGTCTGACAGCGGCAATTCCGTTGATCCTGATCCACGCCATTGTGGCATCGCAGGCCAAGAGTGTTCAGCAGGTTCTTGAAGAACAATCTGCAGGCATGGTCGCAGAACGTGCGGAGAAGCAGGGCGGTGCTCGGGCTTAATCGCCCGGGTTCGCCCCTTCATTTTTGAAGGGAGAGCTCAAATGCCATTCTTTCCAGACAGCCTGAACGGCTTCTTGGACAGAGGCGGCCCGGTTCTGTTCGTGATCATGGCGGCGGCCTTTGTCATGTGGGCGTTGATTATTGAGCGGTTTTTCTACTTCCGTCTCTCCCACAGCGAGATTGCCCGTGAGGCGCTCGACAAGTGGAATCAACGCACGGACCACTCGTCCACCTACGCCCATTGGGTCAAGGAGAAGCTGGTTTCGGAAGTGCGTCAGAAGGCACAGCAGAATGTTGCCATCCTGAGGGCGGTCGTGGCGCTTGCGCCATTGCTCGGCCTGCTGGGAACGGTGACAGGCATGGTGTGGGTGTTCGACCTCATGGCGATCACCGGATCATCCGACGCCAAGGCCATGTCGGCAGGTGTGTCGCGTGCGACGATCCCGACAATGGCGGGCATGGTTGTGTCGCTGTCGGGCCTATTGGCTACAATGGACCTGGACCGCAAGGTCCGACGCGAAGTGGCCAAGGTCGAAGACAAGATGGAGACCAGCCGTGCGTAAACGCCGCAACAGGGCTTCTGATGAAGCCGAAGTCGACATGACGCCGATGCTGGATGTTGTTTTCATCCTGTTGATCTTCTTCATTGTTACGTCGACATTCCTCAGCGAGGTCGGTTTCGACCTGACCCCGCCGCCGCAAAATGACGGCCCGCCCCCCAAACCGGTGCCTGCAGTCAATATCTACATTGATGAAAGCAATGCCATCAGTGTGGATGGGCGTCCGGTGGATATCAAATCGGTGAGGGCGAATATTGAGCGCCGCAAGGCGGAGAACCCGGAAATCTCCGTGGTGATCCTCGCGGATGGTGACGCGCAGAACAGATATGTTGTTGAAGTATTCGACCAGGCCAAGCGAGCCAGCATCGAAAATGTCAACGTTCTGGAAGCGCAGTGACGAGAAAGGACCAGACAAATGGCTAGAAATCGTCGCTTGGAACCTGAAGATCAGACAGATGTGAACCTGACGCCGATGCTCGACGTCGTCTTCATTCTCTTGATTTTCTTCATTGTGACTGCCACATTCGTAAAGACGCCCGGTACAGAGGTCGACAAGATCACTGCTGAAATCGGAAAGCCCATCAAATCGTCAATCATTGTGGCGCTTGATGAGAATGACGAAATCTGGGTTGACCGCCGCAAAGTGAAAATGCGGGAAGTCTACGCCATCATGCAGGACATGATCGAAGACAATCCGGGCGGTGAAGCCATGATACAAGTCGATGAAGGCAGTACCTACGGTGTCCTGAAGGAATTGCAGGATACAATGGTCGGTGCAGGCATTCGCAAGATCGACCTGTCGACAGCACCGTTGGATTAGGAGGAAACGACATGTTTGCAAACCCTCTCATTCGTATTGCCATCGGTATCCCGATCGCTGCAATCATTGCAGTGGCCCTGTTTCTCCTGATGGAACGACTGATCCGTGTTGATCAGGTCTGTCCTCCTGGCTCCCTGTTTGATTCGCGCACGAAAGAGTGTGTGAAAGCCGACAACCGGAACCTTCGGAACATCTTTGCGGAAAAGGCAGAAGTTGAAACTGTCCGTACGAACCGCAAGGAAGTAAAGAAGATGGACAAGGCCAATAAGCCGCCGCCACCGCCGAAAATGTCTGCCACAAAATCGAATGTCGACCTTCCGACGCCATCCATATCGGGTGCTGCACCGGCAAAGATCGAGTTTGACCGTGTCAGCAATATCGACCTTGGTGCGGTTGTGGTGAACGACCGCGACGCTCAGCCCATCAGGCCTCCAAATCAGGGACCGCTCATTCGCGCAATTCAGCGGATCGGCAAAAGTGCTGCCTGTGAAGTGAGCCTCGATGTGGATGTTCGCGGCAAGCCTTATAATGTCCACGCGACCTGTAACGTGTCCGGCTATGAGCGGGCTGCAGAACAGGCTGTTTCGGCTGCGGAATTTGCACCGAAGATCGTCAAGGGCAAGCCGGCCGAACGTCGCGGAGTTGTCTACCCCTTCGAGTTGAACCTCGAAGACTAGGGCTCAACCATAACTTCTCCGCTGCATGGGCGTAGCGGGGAAGGTGCAGAACAAGAAGGTGATACCGGGAATATTGGTATCTGGTATCACCTTCAACTTCCTCCGGCTCGAGGTTCGAAGCGGGTGAAGTGCGAAACAAGTTCATCGTTCCGGTCTGTGGTGTTTGTAGTGCTGCGGATTATTCCGGGTCACGAAAGCGGAGTTTCCAGTCAAACCTGGTGACACGCAGGCGCGGCATGGGTTCGGTGATTGAACACCTGAATTGCGGGTTCTGACCCGCCTGACATCGTTTGGAGGAGACCGATGCGTTTGCGAATAGTTTCGGCGATTGCGGCTTGTGCAGCCGCAGCCTTTTTCGCTACGCCCAGCGCGATGGCGCAGGCCGTATGTGAAGAAACCCAATTTAGCGCCAAGACCGGACAGGCCTATCTCGATGCCGAGAACGCCTATGTTGCGGAAGATTTTGCGTCAGCGAAGCAGAAGATCAGTCAACTTCGTAATTCTGAACTGAACTGTTACGAACGTGCTGCGATGATCCGGCTGTCGGCTGCGATCAACGTACAGGCGGGTGATTATGCCGGTGCTGCACGCGACCTAGAGGAAGCCATCAATACAGGTGGCATCACGGGCGCTGATGCGGTCAAGACCTATTATGATATCTCCCAGCTCTACCTCCAGCTGGATGACAAGGCCAAGGCAGCCAAATATCTTGAAACCTGGCTTGCCAAGGGCGGAAAGCCAAACAATCAGCAGCTGATGCAGCTGGCTGTGCTTTACAACCAGATGGGCGACAACCCGAAGGCACTTTCGTTTCTTGAGCGGATGCTGAACAGCGGTGCCGAACTGGACAAGCAGACCATCGACTTTGCTGTCTATCTCTACAATGAGCTGGGCCAGAAAGCGAAGCTTGCATCATTCCTGGCAGACAAGGTTATCCCGCGCTTTGCGTCTGAAAAGCGCTATTGGGAAGTCATGGCCGGCCTTTATTATGACGGCAAGGAAGACCGCAAGGCGTTTGAAGTAACCAAGGCGATGTATCTCGCCGGGTTCCTGACGACCGAAAGCGAAATCATGCGGATCGTGAACTTCTACAACCAGTTCAACGCCCCTTATGAAGCCGCCAAGGTGCTGGAAAAGGAAATGAATGCGGGCCGTATCGAGGCAACGTCTGAAAAGCTCGACACGCTGGCGAACCTCTACCAGGTTGCACGTGAATATGACCGCGCCATCCCTGTGATCCAGAAATACGCCCAGAAAACCAATTCCGGGCGCGCATATGAGCGTCTGGGTCGTTCATATTTCGAGCTCAAGAAATATGACGAAGCGGAAAAAGCACTGCGCACCGGAATGGAACGCGGCGGCATGAAGGAGCCGGGTTATGCCTGGATCCTGATTGGCCAGATGCACCATGAGCGTGGCAATCGCGATCAGGCGAGAACGGCCTTCAGCAATGCCAACAAAGCTGGCGACCGCGGTGGACGTGCCTGGCTGGACTTCATGGAATCCGAAGAGAAAACCGCAGAAGCGCTGCGTACTTTCGACATCCGCGTCGAGCTGGATGAGAAGCGCAACGTCAAGAAAATCTGTAGCCAGACAGAAGTTCTTGGTGGAGAGCCAGGTCCTGAATGTGCCTCGGTTGATGAAGACATCAAGGCGCTGGAAATCAGGCTGGGCCTTCGCAATGCGGATGGTGGTGAACTGACAGCTGAAGATGTTGGGGCTGAAGGAGAGACCGAATAGTCGCTCTTGGGCATCAAGATGAAATCGAAAAAGGCCGGTTGGACATGTTCCAGCCGGCCTTTTTCTATCTGAACCTGGGCGGAAGCAGAAATGCCCCGTGCTCAGGGGCTATTGTCCAAGATCAATGCTGTGCGTGATGCCGACGGCCTGAAGAAAGCGCCGATCATGGCTGACGATCAGCAGCGCCCCGTCATAATCGCGCAGTGCTGCCTCCAGCGTAGCAAGGCTGGGAATGTCGAGATGATTGGTCGGTTCATCCAGGATCAGCAATTGCGGCGTGACCGGGCCACTGACGGCTAAAGCCAACCCGGCCCGCATGCGTTCGCCGCCGCTTAGTTCCGAAGGACGTTTCAATCCGTCCTTGTTGCGAAAGGCAAAGCGGGCAAGGGCGGCGCGGGCGTCGTTTTCGGTAAAGTCCGGATGGGCGCGGCGCATGTTTGTGACAAGATCCTGCTGGGGATCCAGGCAGCTGGCAAACTGGTCGAGCACGGCAAAGGGCGGGGCCAGCCTCTCTGGATGGCGATTTCTTCGGTGATCAGCTTGAGCAATGTGGATTTGCCAGACCCATTGGCACCGCTGATCGCCCAGCGCTGGGGGCCTTCGATCGCAAATGACAGGGGACCAAACAGCTTGCGGTCGCCAAAACGGTGTTCCAGTTCGATGACGCGCAGCACGGTGCGTGAGGCCGGAAGCTGGCATTGGGGCATGTCGATGGTCAGCGGGGTGATGATCTCTATCTGTTCATTTGCCGATTGCAGGGTGGATTCAACGGCTTTCATCTGACGGTCCGCCAGCCTTGAATCGCGCGCTGAGGTCTGTTCTGCACGGTTTTTCCGGGCATCGAGCAGCATTTTCGGGTCGGCATTTCTGGCGCGGCGGGCGCGGCCTTGCCGGTCACGCTGGGCCTTTTTCTGGGCATGGCGCTGGATATCCTGTTTCTGACGGGACAGGGCCTGGCTGGCGCGGTCGCGTTCGGCTTCCAGGCGAGCGCGATGCTCGTCCTGGGCGACTTCGAATTGTGACCAGGTGCCGGTAAAATGGGTGATGCCAGTGGGGGCCAGATGGATGATCCGGTCCATGCGATCGAGCAGCTCACGGTCATGGCTGGCCACCAGCACTGCCCCGTCAAAGCGGGCAATCAGATCACTGATGACCTGGCGTCCTATATGGTCGAGATTATTGGTAGGCTCATCCAGCAGGATGATATCCGGTTCGGTCAGCATCAGCCGCACAAGCGACAGGCGTGTGCGTTCTCCGCCGCTCAGACGGTCAACAGGGCTGTCCATGGGCAGGTTGGTGAGGCCGAAATCTGCCAGTGCGGCGTCCAGCCGTGAGGGCAGGAGCCAGTCCGCTGAGGCCGCATCATCCAGCGAGCCTTCGCCGTTCTCCATGCGCGCCAGGCAGGCAAGGGCATCGGACACGCCGAGGGCATTGGCGATGGTGCCGGTGTCGGTTGCGACCTGCTCTAGCACGGCCAGCCGCCCGGATCGGGTGATTGTGCCGGTCAGGGGCGACAGGCTCCCGGCGGCAATCGCCAACAGGGTGGACTTGCCACAGCCATTGCGCCCGACCAGCCCGACGGCCTCGGTATTGATGGTGGTTGTCAGGTCAGAAAAAAGTGTGCGCCCGTCAGGTGTTGCGGCGCTGATATGGTCGAATGTCAGACAGGTGGTCATGGGTCGCTCGTGCATGAAGAGGAATAAATCGGGCTCTCTTCACAAACTTCATCGCGACCTCCGCTAACTGTTGGAGCGGTTTATATGTCCTGTTTCTGGCTGGATTTCAAGTCACGCCAGATGAGGGCAACACTTTCAGGAAGGTGTCGACCTCTGCTCGTGTGCGCAGGCGTGCCTTGATCTTGTGGGGTGGCGCGGCGTCGAAAAGGGCCTGCATCTTGGCGTGGGCTGAGTGGCGCGTGGTCCAGATCCAGCGATAGAATTCCGGATCAAAGCGCTCCGGGCAGTTGTCGGGAAGGTCAGGCCGGGTGCGGCCATGATATTCCAGCGTGCGGCGGATGACGCGCAAGGTGCGTAGCCCGAGCGGAAAATCCAGCCAGATCAGCATGTCGGCACGGTCGAGCCGGTTGGCCCAGGTGCGTGAATGGCCGCCCTCGAAGATCCATGTGTCGCGGGCCTCGGCCTCCAGGCACAAGCGGTCCTTTTCGGCATTGTCGGGTTCGATCCAGCACGCGCTCCACAGCAATTGATCGCGGTGGATGACGGGCAGGCCGGTGATATCGCCCATTTGGCGCGCCAGCGTGGATTTGCCGGAGCCCGGCTGGCCGATGATCATGATGCGTTTCATTTATTGGCCCCCAAATAAAAAATGGCGGCGCATTCTGCATGCGCCGCCAAAAGCATCAATGACAGATTGTTGCCTATTCGGCTGATGACAGGTCCAGCGCGTCGCCAGTCTTGCCGACGGTGGCGAGGGCGAAGGCGAATTCAACGGCGGTTTCCTTGAGGCCCTCGAACCGGCCTGAAGCACCGCCATGGCCAGCACCCATGTTTATGCGCAGGAAATAGGGGCCTGCATTGGGGGCTTCGTGGCGCAATTTGGCAGCCCATTTGGCGGGCTCCCAATAGGTCACGCGCGGGTCTGTCAGGCCACCTGTGATCAGCATCGCCGGATAGGGCAGGTCGCTGATATTGTCATAGGGGCTATAGGCGAGGATCTGGTCGTAATCCTCGGCGCTCTCGATCGGGTTGCCCCATTCGGGCCATTCCGGCGGGGTGAGTGGCAGCTCGGTGTCGGACATGGTGTTGAGTACATCCACGAAAGGCACGGCTGCGATGATCCCGGCGAAGAGTTCCGGGTCCATGTTGGAAGCTGCGCCCATCAGCAGGCCACCGGCGGACCCGCCCATGCCGACGATCTTGCCAGCACTGGAATAGTTCTCGTCGACGAGGTAACGCCCGGCGGAGACATAATCCTTGAAGGTGTTGGTCTTCTTGTCGAGCTTGCCGTCGAGATACCATTGATAGCCCTTGGCCATGGAGCCGCGCGGGTGGACGATGGCGTAGATGAAGCCGCGATCCACCAGCGACAGACGGGTGGTGCGGAAGTCTGCGGGGATGGTGATCCCGTAGGAGCCATAGCCGTAAAGCAGGAGCGGCGCGCTGCCATCCTCTGGCGTATCCTTGTGGCGCAATATGGTGACGGGGATTTCCACGCCATCCCAGCCGGGGGCCATGACGCGCTCGACGACATAGTTTTCCGGATCATGGCCGGAGGGCACTTCGCGGGTCTTGCGCAGCAGGCGGGTGCGGTCGGCCATGTTGTAGTCGAAGGTCTGGTCAGGTGTGGAGGGGGAGGCATAGGTGATGCGTAGCGTGTCGCTGTCATATTCATAGCCCGAACTGCCAGCGACATCATAGGCAGCATCCTTGAAGGCGATCTCGTGTTCTGATCCATCCTTGTGGGATTTGACGACGAGACGCGGCAGGCCGTCCTTGCGCTCGGCACGCACCAGCCAGTTCTTGTAGGCCATCAGATCAAGGATCAGCGTGCCCGGCTTGTGGGGGATGACATCCTTCCAGTTCGCACGGCCCGGATTGTCATAGGGGGCAGAAACGATCTTGAAGTCCACCGCGTCATCGGCATTGGTGGTGATGTAGAAGCGGCCCTCATGATCGACGACATTATACTGAACCCCAGTGTCACGCGCGGCGATGAGCTGTGGTGTGACCTGATCGGATGCATCCGATGCGATGAAGTAATATTCCGATGTGGTGTGGTCGCCGGAGCGGATGAACATGAACTTGTTGGACTGGGACCGACCGACGCCAAGGAAATAGCCGGGGTCTTCTTCGTGATAGACGAGTTCGTCCACGCCGGAGCCGATCACACGGCGGAATACTTTTTCCGGGCGGTTGTTATCATTGCGCGAGATCCAGTAGATCGCCTTTGAATCGGCTGACCATTCAAAGTCGCCATAGGTGTTCTCGATGACTTCCTCGAGGTCTTCACCTGTGGCCGGATTGCGGATCTTCAGCGTGTAGAATTCAGATCCCTTGTCATCAAAGGAATAGGCGATCATGGAATGATCGGGGCTGTGGGCCACGGTGCCGAAGGCGAAATATTCCAGCCCGTCTCCCAGCTTGTTTCCATCCAGCAGGATCTGTTCTTCGGCGGCATCGTCAAAGGCTGTGGCGGCAGGCTTGCGTGCATGGATGGCGTATTCGCCGCCTTCCACGAATTTGCGGTAATAGGCCCATTCCCCGTCAATGGCGGGCACCGAGCTGTCATCTTCCTTGATGCGGCCCTTCATTTCCTCGAAGAGGGTTTCGGCCAGCGCTTCGGTGGGTTTTTCCAGGGCGGCTTCGGTATAGGCGTTTTCAGCTTCCAGATAGGCGCGGATTTCCGGATTGAGGACGGACGGGTCCTGCATGACTTCCTGCCAGTTGTCGTCACGCAGCCAGGCATAGGGGTCGGTGCGGATGCGGCCGGCCTGTTCGGTCACCTTGTCGATGCGCTTGGCAACGGGTGGAGTGGGAAGTTCTGCCATGTTTGAGGACGTCTCTTCTGTGGTGTCTTCTATCGTGGAACTATCGGGCGCTGGCTCTGTGGCGCAGGCCGCAATGGCGATTGCGGCCGCGGCCATCAGCGAAATGCGTAGCATGGTGGTCTCCCTGCCTGTCTTGATCTCAGGCAAGGTGGACCAATCCGGCGCGCGGCGAAAGTGGTTAATCGCGCAAAATCAACTCTCTTCGGGCTGAAAATCCAGTACTGCACCATTGATGCAGTATCTCAGACCCGTTGGTTCGGGCCCATCCGGGAAAACATGCCCCATATGCGCATTGCAGACAGCGCAGTGCACTTCGGTGCGGGCCATGCCGAGCTTATGGTCGGTTTTTGTGCCGATCACGCTGTCATCTGCCGGTTTGTAAAAGGAGGGCCAGCCGGAACCGGAATCATATTTGGCGTCGGATGTCCAAAGAACAGTGCCGCAGCCAACGCAGTGATAGTCACCCTTGCGCTTTTCATTGTTCAGCGGGCTGGTGAAGGCGCGTTCCGTGCCTTCTTCGCGGGCGATGCGGTACTGGTCGCTTGACAGTTCCTCGCGCCATTCTGAATTATCCTTGTCGACCTTGCTGGGTGTGTCTGACATGTGATCTCTCTTCATGCTGAAGGCCGAAGAGGCCTTGATGGGGCAAGACTACGATATAGGTTTCGTGTCGCTGAATAACAGGGGCAAACGCATGGTTCCGTCTGGCGGGCTATCTGGGGGAACTGGAAAATCGAAGACCTAGCAGGGCGGTGCGCAACAGCGGAATGCGTTTGGCAATGGCTTGCACGAGCAGCGGGGCAAACAGGCCCACGATCAATGATATCGCAAAGGCAAAGGGCACGCCGCCTGCGGGAAGGAGTTTCATCGCCAGCTCACGGCCACCCGCTACGCCGAAGACGTGGAAGAGATAGATCGCGTAGGAGCTGGCCCCGATAAAGGCCAGCGGCTTCCATTGTGGCGACAGGTGCAAGAGCGCTGTGGTGCAGACAACACCGGTGACGCAGCGGATCATGTGGGCTTCGGGCGTGCGCAGGAAGCCGTGGGTTTGCAAGTAATACTGGTCGATGGCGAACATGATGAGGGCTGCAATATAGATGTATGGGCGCAGGCGGGCGGAGAGCAGGACATTTTTGAACCGGTTGAGACCGACACCAAGGATGAAGAAGGCCAGCAAATAAACCCCGCCGCCTATGCCGAAATGGCGCGGCAGGCTGGGGGTGATGGCTTCGGCGGCCAGTGCGAGCAGGAACACGACGGCCCAGCCCCTGAAGGTGTTCATCGCGCCCAGCACTTCCAGAACCACCACGACGATGAACACGAAGAACAGGGCATTGAGGAACCAGTAGACCGAATGCGGGATCACCAAAGCCTTGAAGGGCAGGATCAGCAGATCTGGGCGCAGGGAAGGATCGCTCATCAGTGCCATCAAGATGGCATTTGCTCCGCCGACAAAGAACAGCGGCAGCATCAGGCGGCGCAGCTTGCCTTGCATGAAGCCAGGGATTGCGGGTGCGCTTTTGAGTGGTCGCCACGCATAGACCCAGCCGGACAGGACGGTGAAAAGCGGCATGCGGATAGAGGTGAGCGCATAGGCAAATTCGCGCAGCGGATGGCCATCGGGCAGTTCAAGGCCGGTCTGGGCATTGTAGCCGATGACATGGAAGATCACGAGCAGGACACAGGCAAAGCCGCGCAGCGTGTCGATATTGTCGTCACGGCGGGTGGCGGCACCGGGATGTTGGGATTGTATCTGGTTCACGTGGCCGGGCTCCTGCGCCTGCTTGCCAGCTGATATCATCGGGATATCAGCCGTGGCGACCAGATATCTATCAGCCAGTGTCCTTATCGGAGGTTACTACAGAAGGTTCCGGGGGAGATTCATCCGAAGTCTCGCCCAGCTCATTGGTTTTCATGCTCCACAGCGGGGTGAACAAGGCCATAAGCAAGACGAGGGAGAACAGCCCGAGTGCCGGTGCCAGTGCGACTTTCTGGGGTCCGACGATATCGGTCAGAAGGCCCATTGCGGCAGCACCCAGCGGGGCACCGCCCATGAAGCCGAGTTGGTAGATGGAGAGCACACGGGCCAGCTTGTTGACCGGGGCGGCTTTCTGGACGATGGCGCGGCTCATGGTGATCGAGACGCCGGCGCAAAGTCCCCAGATGAAGACCAGGACCAGGAAGAAGAGATAGTGCACCTTGAAGATCAGCACGAGAATGCAGCATGCGCCGACAAACTGTGCGATCAGCTGGAGGCGGCCGGGATGGCCTGCGTCACGTCGTGTGGAGAGAATGACGGAAGATACAAATGCCCCGGCCCAGAAGGTGATGAAGATGTTTCGTAGTCCGCCGGAATCCATGCCGAAGACATCAGCATTGACGATGGGCAGGACAACGAGAAATGCGCCGATCACGAACAGGCCAACGCCGAACATGGACGCCACCATCGACAACAGGACCTTGTTGTCTGCGACGGTCTTCATGCCGCTTCCAATGTCGGCCAATATGCCGTTTTGTTCAGCGGCAGGCGTGCGTGCCATCTGCCCGCGTGCGAGGAAGAGCGAGGCGACCGCGCCGGTGGATACGATGACGGCCTGAGCGATCATCAGGGGGCCTGCGCCCCATTGCGATGCCATGCCGCCCAGCGACAATCCCAATATCTGTGCAGCGAACTGGGCGATGGTGGCGAATGCGACGCCCTGTTGAAGCGTGATCTTCGAGCCTGACTGGACACGCCTTGCGACGACCTCGTTCAGGATGGCGTCACGTGCGGGCATCATGAAGGCACCAACCGTGCCCATGCCGACCGCATAGGCGATCATCAGCATGTATTCCAGCTTGTCCGCGCCTATGGCAAACGCCAGCATGGCAGCAGGCAGGGCGGCGAGGGCATGAAACAGGATGAGCAGGGTGCGACCGTCCGCGCGTTCGGCTATGACGCCGCCCAAAAGAATGAAGATGACGGATGGGAGGGACAAGGCCATCTGGGCGGCACCCAGAAGCGTGCCGGAAACATCCAGCTGGTTCTTCAGGAGGTAGGGAAAGACCACCATCTGAAGGCCGAAGGCCGTGAACCAGGCGATCTGGACAAACAGATAGGCGGGCAATTCGATGATGACCCGCTTCTGGTCGGCTGCGGAGAGTGCCTCGCCGGCTGCCAGGGCGCTTGTAACGCCTGAAACGGGAGATCGCGCCCCTTCGGCAACGTCATCGTCCAGGGCGTCAAATGCATCGCTCATACCTACTGGCGACCTTCCAGACTCTACGCGAATCGCATCGCTGTCCCTGACTACTGTGCCGGGATTCCAAGTCACAGAAAGGCGCTTGCGACGGTTTCGTCAAGTCAGTCAATCAGCGTAAGGCAAGTTCAAAAACTCGCAAATGATTTGCGGAAGGTTATTTGGATTGTCGTGGAAATGGTCCATAAACCAGATTGGCATGGGGACGATAGTAAACAGGCGCGACAGGGGATTTCGAGGCCATGAGAGGCATCAAGACCATTCTTAGCTGGATATTGGCGCTGCTGTTGATTGCCATGTTCGTCTATCTGGCGGATCGCAAACTTTTTGCAGATCCAGCGCAGCCCAATATCATATTCGCAACCCTTGCCGCAAAATCCGGGTTTGAACTGTTCGAGCCGACCGGGCGATTCGTGACCGGGATAATCGAGCTGCTGGCTGCATTATTCCTGTTCCTGCCATTCACACGCCGATTCGGGGCCTTCATTGCCTTTTGTGTGTCGGCTGGGGCGGTCGCGTTGCATCTGTCGCCCTGGCTTGGGACGGAAGTGCCGCTCGTGCTGGGCGCACCGGAAACCGATGGCGGCATGCTGTTCTATCTGGCGCTTGGCCTGCTGACGGCGAGTGCGATCCTGATGCTGATTCATCCCGGCAAACGCAGGCGGCGTCTTTAAGAGACTGTCAGCCGATTAGCGTGTTGCGCAATATTTCGTCGTCTCTGGTCAGTTTTGTTTAACGGATTTCTCTGAGACTCCCCCACAACATTGTGGGGAGCTTGCATGCCAGACGGCGTATCCAGTCTAAAGAACATCGAGGACAAGAGCGCATTGGAGCGCATTGCCTTGTTGCGTCGGCTTGTGGACGTGGTGGCTCTTCCTGCATCTGCAGGCGGGCTTCAGGACCGGGCCATTGCGGGCGATATCCTTCTGGAAATGCTGATCGAATCGGATGAGGCGGGACGTATCATGACCGCGCGCCGGTTGGCACCTCTTGTCGAGGCCCCGCGACGTGTGCTGCGCTTTCTGGCGCATGATACGCCGACGGTGTCGTCTATTATTCTCAATGAGTGCAAGGGGCTGGACCAATCTGACCTGGTGAATGTCGTGCGCTCGGGAACATCCAAGCATCGTGTCGCTGTCGCCGGTCGGCGCGATGTCGGTCCCTGTGTGGCGGATGCGATCACCGAAAGCGGTGATATCGAGGCGATGGAAGTCATGCTGGCAAACAGGCAGTCTCAATTGTCTGATTTTGCTGTCGATCGGCTGGTGTCCGAAAGCCGTGACGCCGCACAGCTTTGTTCTCTGATGTTGCAACGTCCTGAATTGCGCCCGGCTCATGCGCTGGTCATGTTCTGGTGGGTCGAAAAGGGTGTGCGCATTGATATCCTCAAGCGATTTTCAGCAGAACGGAACACATTGATTGAAGCGTGTTCGGATATTTTTGCCGAAGCTGCGCGCGAAAACTGGAGCGATCCAACCGTTCGCAAGGGATTGCAGGTGATCGAGCGTCGCCAACGGAATCGGGCGGCGCTGGAACGCAGTGATTTCAAGAGCCTTGAAGATGCAATCGTGTTTGCGCTGAAGGAAGGGCTCAGCCGCGAACTGATGGATGAGATTTGTTATCTTTGCGGTATCAAACCGCTGACCGGTGCCAAGATTTTTGCTGATGATGGCGGGGAGGGGGTTGCGGTGTTGTGCAAGGCTGTGGGCCTGAAGCGCCAGTATTTCAAGGCGTTATGGTCTGCCCTGAAGCGACCCATCGGGCGTCCGAATGATCCTGACCCGCGCTTTCTGGAAGTGCTTGAAGTCTTCGAGATGATGGCTGTGGCCAAGGCGCAGACGGTTGTCAGGTACTGGAACTGGTCGCTGAGTGCGGCCTTCTCTCCGGAAATTTTGAATGTCGGAGATGAGACAATTGACCTCACGCAAAAGGATGCTGGTGGGGTTGAAAGCCATACTCGCAAGTCTATGCGCCTGATCTTTGGTCGCAGCTGAGCATGCCGCAGATAGATGCAATCCACGGAAAAGCTTCAACTTGTCGTGCCAAGGTCTAGCCAAACCTGTCTCAAGTCATTATTCGATTTTGTAAGAGGTCGTTCAGGTCTGGATGAGCGACTGACGCTTGTATGGTCTTTACCATGCGGAGCACGAATGGGCTGAACCAGACAGACTAGCAAAGGGCGTCGCCAGGTCTGATGACTAACTTTATCGGCTTGATAGCCGCGCTCGTGCTGTTCTGGCTCGGGCTCTCCGGACATTACACTTTTCCGATCCTGCATATGGGAGCGGGTGCCATTGTCTTCACGGTCTGGTTTACAGCGCGACTGAAGATCATTGACCGCGAGACCTCGCCCTATCTGATCATGCCGCGCATCCTTCTTTACTGGGTGTGGCTGATGAAGGAGATCGTGAAGGCCAATATGGTTGTCCTGCGTGCTGCCATCCGGGCCGAACCCGATATCGAACCGGCTGTCGTCAAGGTGAAGACACGCTGCAAATCTGATCTGGCGCGGGTCGTGTTCGCCAATTCCATCACGCTGACGCCGGGAACCGTTACGGTTGATGTGGATGGCGATGAGTTGACTGTGCACGCCCTATACGCTGCGGATGCTGCTCCTGGCGCGTTCGACGAAATGGACCGCAGGTCCGCTTACGCAATTGATGGGAAGAGTTGATCCATGCTGGTCGCTGCAACCCTGGCCATTATCGCGGCCATGTCGCTCCTGCTTGCGCGGACCCTGATGGGGCCGACGCTTTATGACCGTGTTCTGGCGGTCAATTCATTCGGAACCAAGACGGTCCTGATGCTGGGACTTCTGGGCTTTGTCACAGGCCGACCGGACTTTCTGGATATTGCGCTGCTTTATGCGCTGATCAACTTTGTCGGGACGATCGCCGTGCTGAAGTTCTTCCGCTACCGCTCCTTTACGGTGCCGCTGTCACGTCGGGGAGGCAAGAATGGTTGATCTGACATCTCCTGAATTCTGGGAATCCGTTAGAATGATGGTGGCTGCAGGTGTGATCCTTCTGGGTGCACTGTTCGTGCTGGTGGGATCGGTTGGCGTATTGCGCTTTCCTGACTTCTACACCCGCATGCATGCAGCATCAGTGACCGATACGCTGGGTGCGACGCTGGTTCTGGGCGGCATGATGATCCTTGCTGGCTGGTCCATCAATTCCTTCAAGCTTCTGATGACGTGGTTGTTCCTGTTCATCACCAGCCCTGCGGCCTCGAATGCAGCAGCACATGCTGCGCTTGTCGCCGGTTTGGAACCGCTTCTGGGCAAGTGGAATGGCGAGAAGGTCGAAAAACCTGAATTGGCGAAAGAGGGCTGATCGATATGGAAGAGCAATTCGTTCCTTCGGTTCTCATCGCGAATATTGCGCTGATGTCGATGCTGGGTGTGATCACGATTGCGATCATCCGCATGACCAGCCTGTTCGGGATAGTCATGCTGTCAGGGGTGTATTCGCTGGTGTCTGCGGCCTGGTTCCAGGCGATGGATGCTGTGGATGTGTCCTTCACAGAAGCGGCAGTGGGTGCGGGTATTTCGACTGCGCTCTATCTGGGGGCCATGTTGCTGACGGTCCGCAAGGCAAAGCCGACCAAGGGCATATTGAAGCGCTGGGCACCATTGCTGGTGGTGATCGGAACCGGATCTGCGCTGCTTTATGCATCCGTTGACCTGCCTGCATTCGGATCGCTGGACTCTCCGGTCAATACCGGTGTTGGCATGCAATATATGGAGGTTTCGCCCAAGGAAGTCGGCACGCCAAACGTGGTGACGGCGGTCCTGGCCAGCTATCGTGGCTTTGATACCTTCGGTGAGACGGTTGTGGTGTTTATCGCCGGGGTTGCGGTGATCCTGCTGATCGGCTTTGGAGAGCGCGCACTGGCGGCATCCAACTGGCGCGGCCGCGAAGATGATGATGCTCAGGGTGATGACAGCCACCTTATTCTGCGCGTCGTTTCCAAATTGTTGATTCCATTGATTGTTCTGTATGCCTTCTATGTGCATTTCCATGGGGAATATTCACCCGGTGGTGGCTTTCAGGCGGGCGTGATCTTCGCTGTGGCGATCATGCTCTATTCGCTGATCTTTGGACTGAAGGCGGCCATGACGGCTTTCCCCCCGGTCTGGGCGCGTGTTGGTGCGGCGATGGGCGTGGCAATCTATGGTCTGGTCGGTGTGATCTGCATGCTCAATGGCGGGCGCTTTCTCGATTATGACTATATTTTCGGTCCGCCATCCGGTGAGGCTCACGGCCATCATAACTGGCCGCAGATTACCGGCATTATCGGGGTCGAAGTTGGTGTTGTCGTTGCCGTGGCCTGTGTGATGATCACAGCATTCTACGCCTTTGCCGGACGCACGCCGGAAATCCGGGACGAGGACTGGTAAGACATGGAATTCGTACTGGAACGCTATAATTACTGGATCATCATCGTTCTGATGATGGGCGGGCTATACATCGTGTTCGAAGCTGAGAACATGATCAAGAAACTGGTCGGGCTGGGGATTTTCCAGACGTCTGTGCTGTTCTTTTACGTCACGCTGGGTAAGACCGCTGGCGGAACTGCACCGATCCTGGTGGAAACCGGAGGTCATGGCGATGACCATGGCGACGGGCACGCAGCCGAAGCCGGCCATGGTGCCGCGGCAGTGGCTCATGGCGAAACTCACGCTGCGCCCGTTTTGCATGAAGAGTCTGATGTGGCGCACCAGCTTGAGACCGTTGAAGCGGAAATTTCCGAGGGTGTGACCGAGCTTGCGCCGAACAATGTGGATGGCCACGCGTCTGAGGCACATGGGGCACAAGCACATGGGGCACAAGCACATGGGGCTGAACCGGGCGCAGATCCGGGGCATGTTGCCAATGGTGCGGATGCGCATGGCGCAGTGTCAGACCTGCCATCACCGGAATTCATTGCAACACCGCATGCGCCTAGTCAGGCGGTTGCGGACGCTGTCTATGGGCAAAGCGGAGAGCCGCTGCACATGGTGGCGGGAGATATCATTTATTCCAACCCTCTGCCGCATGTCCTGATGCTGACCGCAATTGTGGTCGGCGTGGCGACATTGTCTGTCGGCCTGGCGCTGGTTGTTCGTATTCGGGAAGCCTATGGGACGATCGAAATGGACGAGGTACGCGCCGCCGATATTGCAGAAGGTGAAGCGGAGGGCGATGCGGCGTGACAATGCTTGCTGATCTGGTCATAGCGCCGACGGTGCTGGCGATGCATGCGCCTGTCCTGCTGGTTATTGCACCCTTGCTGGTTGGTGCGGCCACTGTTCTGGCACCCTCAGGCCGGTTTGCCTGGTATATGGCGGTAGCCACCAGCGCGTTCTGCCTGTGGATGGGGATTTCGCTGGCGATGGAAGTGTCCCAGAACGGGGTGGTTTCCTATCATATGGGCGGATGGGCACCGCCGCGCGGGATCGAGTTCCGTATTGATGCGCTCAACTCACTGGCGGTGGTGATCATATCCTTCATGGGATTGATGTCGGCGATCTACGCGCAGCCTGCTGTGGAGCGCGAAATTCGCATCGAAAAGCGCCCCATGTTTTATACCGCCTATCAGACCTGCCTGGCTGGTCTGTTGGGGATTGTGCTGACCGGCGATGCGTTCAACCTGTTCGTGTTCCTCGAGATTTCCTCGATTGCGACTTATGTGCTGGTGGCTCTGGGGGCTGGTCGGGATCGGCGTGCGCTCACTGCGTCCTTCAACTATCTGATCCTCGGGACGATCGGTGCGACCTTCTTCGTTATCGGTGTGGGCTTTCTTTATGCTGCAACCGGCACGCTGAACATGGCAGACATGGCGCGGATCATGGAAGCGGACAGCCTGCATCACAGCCGGGTCGTGCAGGCCGGGTTCGGCTTTATCGTCGTCGGGCTTGGCCTGAAGGCGGCGATGTTCCCATTGCATCAGTGGTTGCCGCCAGCCTATGCGCATGCACCAAGTTTCGTGACGGTGTTCCTGTCATCGACCGCAACCAAGGCCGCATTCTATGCGCTGGCGCGGTTCATGTTCTCGGTATTCGACCCGACCTTCTCATTCCTTGAGCCAGTCTTCCTTTACGTTCTGGCCCCGCTGGCGGCGATCGCGATGCTGGCATGTTCCTTCCAGGCCGTGTTCCAGACCGATGTGCGCCGCATCCTGGCCTATTCCTCGGTGGCGCAGGTTGGTTACATGTTGCTGGGCCTTGCGACCGGTACAGCGGCCGGCCTGACGGCAGGCATGTTCCACATGGCCAACCACGCGCTGATGAAGGGTGCGTTGTTCATGGCGGTTGGGGCCGCTGCGCTCAATGCAAGTGTCTGGAAAGTCTCACATTTCAATGGAGCGGCCGCACGTGCACCTTTGACATTCACGGGGCTTGCTGTTGCCGGTTTCTCACTGATGGGTGTGCCATTGACGGCCGGTTTCCTGTCCAAGTGGAAACTGCTGGAAGCCACATTGGCAGAGGGCTGGTGGTGGGCTGCCGTAGTGATCGGTATCTCGTCCTTCCTGGCTCTGTTTTATGTCGGCCGGATCATGCAGGCGGCTTTCTTCGCCAAGGCTGAGGAAGGTGCGCCCGAGATCAAGGAAGCGCCCTTTGTCGTGCTGTTGCCGCTCTGGCTGCTGGCCGGTCTCAACATTGTATTCGGTCTCAACCCCAGCCTGCCGCTTGGCATGGCTGAAGCCGGGGCCCGCGCCGTATTGGGCGTCGATCTCAACATCTCAGGAGGCGCGCAATGAGCGGTGAACAGCTGATCATCGCGGCTCTGATTGTTCCGTTGTTCTGTACAGCGGGCGTCTGGGCTTTTCGCGGCGCACCGGATGTGCGCGAAACCGTCACAGTCATCAGCGCGATAACATTGTTCGTGGTCGCCATCTCCATGGCGCTGCGCGTTTCAGGTGGCGACGCGCCGGAGTGGGAGGCCATTCGGGCGGCTGAGGGATTTGCCTTCGCGTTCAAGCTCGAACCGCTGGGAGCGATGTTTGCCTGTATCGCATCCGGGCTGTGGATTCTGAATTCGATCTATTCCATCGGCTATATGCGTGGAAGCAAAGAGAAGAACCAGACACGCTTTTACATGTGTTTCGGCGTGGCGCTGTTTGCGGCGATGGGTGTGGCCATGTCGGCAAACCTGTTCACGCTGTTCGTGTTCTATGAAGTGCTGACATTTTCCACCTATCCGCTGGTGGCGCATAAGGGCGACGAGAATGCACGGCGCGGTGCACGGATCTATCTGACCACGCTGGTGGGGACATCTGTCGGCCTGCTGCTGGTCGCTATTGTCGGCACCTATGTCGTGACCGGTATGACGCCGGATGGATTTGATGCAGCCCAGGCGACGACGGAATTCACACTGGGCGGCGTGCTGGAAGGCAAGGCGAGCCCGCTGGTCGGATCGGTTCTGCTCTTGCTGTTTGCGTTTGGTATCGGCAAGGCGGCCTTGATGCCGTTTCACTTCTGGCTGCCCAATGCGATGGTTGCGCCTACGCCGGTCTCGGCACTGCTTCATGCCGTTGCGGTGGTGAAGGCAGGTGTGTTCACCGTGCTGAAAGTGGCATCCTATATTTTCGGGCAGGATTATCTGGCATCGATACCGGGCCAGGATATCGTTCTGGTGGTGGGATGCTTCACCATCATCGTATCGTCGCTGATTGCCCTGACAAAAGACAATCTCAAGGCGCGCCTGGCATATTCCACCATTTCGCAGCTGTCCTATGTGACGGTCGGGGCGATGCTGGCGACCTCTGCGGGCATGATGGGCGGCGCGCTTCAGATCGCGATGCACGCCATGGGCAAGATCACGCTGTTCATGTGTGCGGGTGCGATCTATGTCGCCACGGGCATGACCAATATCTCGCAGATGCGAGGGCTGGGTAAGCGTATGCCGATCGTGTTTGGCTGCTTCTTTCTGGCCACGCTCTCGATTATCGGTGTTCCACCGCTGGGCGGCAGTTGGGCCAAATATCAGCTGATGCTTGGTGCGTTGGATGCCGACAAGGCCTATGTGGCCTGGACGCTGATCATCTCGTCCATCCTGAATGTGGCCTATCTGATTCCGATCTCGATCCTGGCGCTGATGCCGCCTGCAGGCTCTGCACCGGTGGCGAGTTTCAAGACGCCCAATGGCACACCATCTCTGGCCGTGCTGCCGCCACTGATCACCGCGATTGGTTGTATTGTTCTCTTCTTCGGCGTGAATGTCCTTTATGACTTCCTGTCGCCCGTGTTCGGAGGCCGCCCGTGAGCGAGAAACCCGTAACGCACACTAATGGCTCGGATGACGGTTCCACGCCGCTGGCTCGAATGCTGTTTGGCTGGACGTCTGCAAAATGGGCACCGATGGCGATGTTCATCGTGGTCGGCCTGATCGCGCTTGGCCTGCTGGTCGCCGATTTCATGATCGAGCGCCACGCCTACAAGCCGGTGACATTCTCCCTGTTCCCGATGTTCTACGGGCTCTACGGGTTCAGCGCCTTTGCGTTTGTGGTGGTCTGCGGATGGCCGCTGGGCAAGCTGTTGCGCCGGGACGAGAATTTCTACGAAGATCAGGATATCGATGGCTCCGACGCCTCCGATGACGAGGAGGGCGCGTGATGTCGATGGAGCTGCTGCAAGAACTCAATCCCGGTTTCGTGATGATCCTGGCAGGGTTTCTTTCCTTCCTGATCCGTCCGGCGATTCTACGCGCCTTTGTGACCATTGGTGGGCCGCTTCTGGCGCTGATATTGCTGCGCCTTTATTCCGATTTCTCTGTTGATCATGGTGTGATCTCCCTGATGGGGATCGAGATGGTCACCTATCGCGTCGATAGCCTGAGCTTCATCTTCGTGCTGGCCTTTGGTATCGCGGCGGTGCTGAACTCCATCTATTCGCTGCATATTGACGACCCATTGCAGGAAGGATGCGGGCTGATCTATGCGGGCGCGGCGGTGGCTGCTGCTGCGGCGGGCGACCTGCTGACCATTTTCATCTTCTGGGAACTGACAGCTATCTCATCTGTCTTCCTGATCTGGCGCTCGGGCACGAAAGCCGCCTACAAGGCCGGCATGCGCTATCTGGCGATACAGATCCTGTCGGGTGTATTGCTGCTGTTCGGCGCGACATTCTACCTGCAGAACCATGGTGATTTGCATGTTCGCGCGATTTCGTTGCAGGAAAATGGTGCCTGGCTGATCTTCATCGCGCTGGGAATCAAGGCGGCCTTTCCCTTCCTGCACAACTGGCTGCAGGATTCCTATCCCAAGGCCACGCCAACTGGCGCGGTGGTGCTGTCTGCCTTCACGACCAAGCTGGCGGTCTATGCCTTTGCGCGGCTGTTTCCGGGCGAAGACATCCTGATCTATATCGGCGCGGCAATGACCATTTTCCCGGTCTTCTTTGCGGTGATCGAGAACGACCTTCGCAAGGTGCTGGCCTATTCACTGAACAACCAGGTCGGGTTCATGATCTGCGCGATCGGTATGGCGGATCTGTCGACCGAATATGGCCGATATGCCCTGAATGGCGCGGCGGCCCACGCCTTTGCGCACATCATGTACAAGGGATTGTTGTTCATGACGATGGGGGCGGTGCTCTATCGTACCGGCACGGCCAAGGCATCCGAGTTGGGCGGGCTCTATCGGACCATGCCGCTGACAGCCCTGTTCTGTCTGATCGGTGGTGCGTCGATCTCGGCATTCCCCCTGTTTTCCGGGTTCATCGCCAAGTCGATGACCATGTCGGCGGCTGCGCATGAGGGCTATATCATCGTCTGGTGCATGTTGTTGTTTGCCTCTGCTGGTGTGCTGGAGCATTCGGGTATCAAGATCCCGTATTTTGCCTTTTTCAGCCATGACAGCGGCAAGCGTCCCAAGGAGGCCCCGTTCAACATGCTGCTGGCAATGGGCTGTGCGGCCTTTATCTGTGTGGCTGTGGGTGTGCCGGGGCTTGGCGGGACGAGATGGCTCTACAGCCTGCTGCCTTACGCCGAATCGGCCCAGGAATATCTGGATCACTCGCTGTGGACGACTGACCATGTCATCACCCAGCTGCAATTGCTGGTGCTGGCCATATTCGCCTTTATCCTGCTGAAACGTATCGGACTTTATCCACCAGAGAAGCCGGGCACCATACTGGATGTCGACTGGATCTATCGCAAGCCGGGCTTTGGCATTGCGAGCTGGGCGAACAATGTCTGGGCGCGGATGGGTCCGGCGCTGGGCGAAGGGATGAGCTCTCTGTTTGGCGTGTTCCAGCGCAGGCTGACATTCGCATTCTCGCCTGAAGGACAGATGAGTCGGGGCGCGCTTGCAGGTGTATCGGCGATCTGGACAGCGATTATTCTTGGTCTCGTCCTCATCGTTTCTATACTCTCGGCGATCTGACTTTGGTTGAATCTTGGCGGCACAAGCAATTGTGCGTTGAGTGCAACTGCCATTTCTCCTTTACATTTGATCGTACATGTCGGACTTGCTCTACTTAAGGCTAGAGCAGTTGGGGTCCATTGATAAAATGAACAGGGAATTGAGCGAGGAAGTAAATAATACTTCCAGCGACGCTGCACTTATTGAAATCGTGTCTGAAATAGTTTCAGCTTATGTTGGTAACAATCCTGTACCAGTAGCTGACCTGCCCGGTTTGATAGAAAAAGTGTATCATGTAGTATTTGAACTTCACGGACACGAAAGCGTTGACGCGAAGATTGATTTGAAGCCAGCCGTGTCTGTCAAGAAATCACTTAACGATGATTATCTGATCTGCCTGGAAGACGGCAAGATGTTCAAATCTCTCAAACGACATTTACGTACGCGTTATGATATGACGCCCGAGGAGTATCGCGAGAAGTGGGGGCTTCCCGCTGACTATCCGATGGTCGCTCCCAACTATGCCAAGCAACGATCCGAGCTTGCCAAGCGTATGGGCCTGGGAATGCCCAAGAAGTAACGGTTCTTTAACCAATCTTGTTGGCGCGTTAACCACACTATTATGTGTTTGTTTTGCCCTTTTCAAGAAAAGCGAATCCGGACTCTTGCCAAAGGCATGTCTGTTGGTGATGATCTGATTCGTTATTTTGAACTGGTCTAAGGGCAGGGGCGCTTGATGACTGATAACAGAGATACGCTGGCCTTGATTGGCCAGCAGACCCTGTTGAATGAATGGATCGTGCATGCGGAAGGCGGCGCGCCTGCTTATCGCGAAGATATGCAGCCTGCGCAATTCCTGACAGAGCTTGCATTCATCTCGATCATTGAACAGTCCAATGATGATCTTTACTTCCGGCTTGCTGGAACAGAGATCAGGCGCGTGCTCGGTGTTGAGGCGCGAGGACGCTGTATTGAAGAGATCGATCGACTCAGCCGTAGATCATTCTCGGTCAAAACGGTGTTGCGTGCCTTGTCGAGTGGGCGACCGCTCTACGGGCAGCGTGATGTCAATGTGGACGACATACATTGCTGGTTGCGTCTTCCCCTGCTGAATGATGCGGGGGAAATCTCCTTTGTCCTGTGTCATGATCGTGTGGTGAATGCTGACAAGCTGGCCAAGGGCATTGCCGAAGATGAAGTGGCTGGCTCGGATTATTCCCACGCCGCCTGAGCTGCGTCCTGACCAAAGCGCTATCCTCACCCTTTTCATGATGCCCTGTCCCGATGGTTCCTCACCACCGGGCTTGACGCATGGTCCAAATATAGGAAAATAATCCTACACCGAGGAATGGGGTGCATGCTGAGGCTTATCCAGCATGGGAGTAGGATGAATGATACAGGAAAAATGGGTGAAGGATGCCGCGCATGCGCGTCTGGTTGTGGGCCTGGCGGGATATGCGCTGGGTGTGTCTGAGGCGGATTTGCTGGCACGAACGCGCAAGCGGCGTGATGCGGCATTTGCCCGGCAGGTGGCTATGTATCTGGCTCATACCGGATTGGGCATGAGCCTGGCACGCGTGGCCTATGCATTCGGCCGCGACAGGTCGACCGTGGCGCATGCCTGTCATCTGGTGGAAGACCGCCGCGATGATCCGCAATTTGATGACTGGGTGGCGGCGCTCGAGGATAGTGCACGCGCTGCACCTCCACCACCAGTGCAGACGGTGCCGCAATGATGCGGGTTATCAAACACGGCCAAAACGTGGATGAGAATCTGGGGCGGGTATTGAGATTGCTGTCGAGTGGCGATCGCCTGTTGCGCCAGAGGCCACAGGGAGGGTGGGCTGTCTTTGCGCATGGAGATCTGCGCCGCCGGCCAATGATCGAGGTGAGCGATGAAGTGCTGACTTTATTGCACGAAGGCGGCCATCTGATCGCCAGTGAGGATGTTCCGCAAGCCTATGCAGTGGCGGACGCGGCGCAACTGCGCGAACCGGTAAAAGGGATGATGGATGCACCTGTTATCCCCCCTGCGCGCGCTGAAGTTCAGGGCACAGGGTTCATGCGGCTTGCGCAATTGGCACGTCGCGGGGAAGGGCCGTTGGACAAACATATGGTCCTGGCGGCTCAGCGATATTGCGCGCTACAGGAACGCACAATGCGCGGTCCGCGCCTCGTGCAGAGCTGGGATACAGTGGGAGGTGCACAAAGGGCAGGATCGGGCTCGGCTGTGGAGGCGGCCTATATCCATCAGATGCAGGACAAGGATGAATTGAGACGCGTGCATGCTGCTCTGGATGAGATACAGCGTGAGATTGTGCAGGCGGCACTCTTGAATGGTCAGTCTTTGAACCGATTGGAGCGGCGTTTTGGGTGGCGCAAGGGGGAGGCTGGCGACCAGCTGGCAGCCGTGCTGCGAATACTTGCTGATGCACTTGATGCTGGACCATCACTGCGTTGAGACAAGACAGCAGCTTCAGGCGGCGGCTTCGGCCTCTGCATTGATGCGGGCGATCATTGCATGGAAACCATTGGAACGTTGTGGGCTCAAGGCTTCATCCACGCCGAGTTCATGGAAAAACGCCTTGGCGTCAAAGGTCAGAATGTCTTTCGGCTTGCGGTCCGAATAGAGGTTGAGCAATAGCGCGATCAGGCCCGAGACCAGAATGGCGTCTGATCCACCACGAAAGCGCAGGGCACCGGGTATATCGGAGGGTTCGGAGACCAACCAGACCTGGCTGGCGCAGCCGCGAACCTTGTTGGCCTCGTTCATTTCGCTGTCGGACAGAGGTTCCAGCGCCTTGCCAAGATCGATGATATGCGCATAGCGCGCTTCCCAGTCTTCCAGGAAGGCAAAGTCTTCGCGCATGTCGCTGGCTGCGTCTTCGATTGTGGCGTGGTCTGTGGTCATGTCTATAAAGATGGCCCGCCTGCACGATGATGCAAGCGGGCCATGCCTTGTTGATTGCTCGTCAGTTACGGTTTAGCGGGCGACTTCGCCGACGCAAGCCCCTACATCGGAAATTGCATGTTGGCGAAGACAGGCCTGAAGGCCGTAATGGTCAGACTGGCCGGCCACACAGCCGCGAAGCTGCAACTGGGCGAAGTCAAAACAATCTTCCGCCTTGCGGTCGTTCATGGCGTTCTGCACACCCTTCTGGGATGCGTCTGCCTGACCGACGATTTCATAGGCAGCCAGGGAAGCCATGTGGTTGGCTGTCTCGGTCCGGGACGGGTTCACCTGGTATTTCGGTCCAGTAAAGCTGGTCAGAGCTGATCCGGGGGCGTTGGAGACCAGAATGCTGGCGCGATCCCAGACAGATGTTGCACCGGGAGAGCCAGCGTTTTCCAGCATGGCACCAACACCGTCACCGGCAAACAGTTCGCGTGCGGATGCAGAGACAGGGCGACCGGAATAGGACATGGACAACAGCTTGTCTGCGCGGTCCTTGCCGTCACGGATGCGTTCCTTGACCCAGCTCTTGTTCTGAAGGCTGGATTCCTGTGATTCCATGAAGGCGGCTGCACTTGCCATGCGGCGTGAGTCGGCCTTTGCGGCGGCCAGTGCGGATTGCAGCGCCTTGTCGCCACCGTCCAGCTGAGTGACATAGGCCGGGTTTTTTTCCAGGGCGGCGAGGAGGCGCTCACGGCCGTAATAGCTGTCGATATCGCGCACGGAGGCCGCGAATTCACGGTTCTGTGCAGCGACGAGTGCGGAGTAGGACATCCACCCATTTGTCAGCTTGCCAGGGTTGTGACCGCCAAGAGCATCGAGTTTCTGTTCAATTTCAGCCTGGGACGACAGGGGCTTGGCACCAATTTCGCCAATATCACCTTGAAAGGTGGCATAGGTGGCGGCGGCAGATGGTATGACACTGCGTTTTGCCGGTGAGGCGGTTGCGGCAGCTGATTGTGCTTCCGGGGTTGCGGTCTGGGCGAACGAAGTGCTTGCCAATCCGACTGCCAGGGCGGCCGGGGCGATCAATTTCAGAAGTCTCATATATTTGTCTACTCCGAAACAAAGCTGGGGGGCTTCAGATATGAAGCGGGTTTTAACATGTATGGCCCGCAAAGTGCTTCTAAATTTATGAATAGGTTAGATTCGTTTATGCGCGGTTATTATGCCTGAAGAAAATACCGCTCGTCGGTCAACAAGATTGAACGGGTCTCACGACATGTCAGGCGCTCGAATAGCCTGGATCATGCTCTGCTGTGCAGCTGCCTTCCTTGCGTGGATCAGCGGAATAGCGCCTCACATAGCGGGCCTGATTCTGATCGCTTGTGCGCCTGTTGTACTGGGTCTGATCGGCGAAGCGGTGTCTGCAAACGGTGCTGATGAGATCGAAATCACGGCCTGGACGCTTACTGCAACAGCTGCAACAGCCATGACCGGAGGGGCAAATTCTTCCCTTTGCGTGCTGTTTTTCCTTCCGGTAGCCACTGCTCTGGCAAGGGGGCGTTCGCGGTTGGCGATAGAAGCTGTGGTCTTTTCACTGCTTGGGTTCAGCTTCTCGGCACTCTTTGTTGCATTTGGGCATTCTGGGTTAATCCCGGATGAATATGCACCGGCTCCTGCGTTCCTGACCGGGGCTGCCATTATCTATTTTGCTGCATTGATCATCCGTTGGCGGTGGAGATCTGTTGCGCAGCGCAAGGCATTGATTGACGATGTCGATGCAGCGATGCGGGCACGGGCCGGCATGGAAAAACGCTGGCGCGATGCGCGGCGCGATGTCAACGCCTTGAAGAAATCCATGGAGGCACGCACGAGCTTCTTTGCGCAGACCAGCCATGAACTGCGTACGCCGTTGAATGCGATTCTGGGTTTTTCAGAAGCCATGAAAACAGGGCTATTCGGACCACTGCCGGAGCGTTACCAGGAGTATGCCGGTCTGATACATGAGGGCGGACAGTCACTTCAGGTCATCGTTGATGATGTGCTGGACCTGTCCAAGATTGAGGCAGGTCGCTATGAAATCTCACCTATCGAGATCTCATTATCCGATATTGTCGAGGAAGCGGTCCGGTTCATGGGAGATCAGGCAAGGCGCTCGGATGTGTCATTGAAGATGTTGCGTCCGGATCAGGATGTCGCCGCCTTTGCTGATCCGCGCGCTGTGCGCCAGGTGACTTTGAACCTGCTGTCAAACGCCATCAAATATACGCCACGTGGTGGCCAGGTTGAAGTGCGGGTGCAGCAGGGGGACAAGGCTGCACAACTCAGTGTTCGCGATACGGGAAGCGGAATGGATCAGGCGCTTTTCCAGGCCTTGAAACGCCCCTTCGAGCAGGCCGGAACAGCCTCTCAGCAGCGTGCAGGCCCGAAGGGAACGGGGCTGGGGCTGACAATTTCCGATGCCTTCATGAACCTGCATGGCGGCCAGCTGATTTTGGTGGAAAATCCCGGTTCGGGCTCAGAGATCGTTGCGACCTTTCCCAATGAGGGCCATTAGACCGGATGTGTTGGCTTAATGGCCCACAGCCGCGGCTTCAGCCTTGGCTGTCTGTGGCTCGGGCCGGTTTCGCGGGATCTTGCTGAAGGCGGCTGCCGCGCGAAAATCGCCGACCTCGATCAATACTGACATGGGCCTTGACGACTTGTCGCGATCAGAGGGGATGAAATCGATCCTGACGGCTTCGCGCGGGTCGAGCGCTTCGAACTGGCCTTGTGCCTTCTCGTCGAACATGAAGAGCACGCCGGGCGTGGCTCCGCCATCGCCATAGGGCGGGGCGTCGACGATCTGGCGCTTTGCCGGAAAAATACGGTTGGTCAGCGCAAGCGGTGGGATCGACAATCCTGAACCACCCCAGCCAAACGGTCCACCCAACCAGGGATTGGGCTCCTTCGCCGGGTTACGCACGATGAGGTGGGCTGTTGAAGGTGCCGTCATGCCTTTTGGCAATGGTAGCAGGACCGCAAAGACACTTTGTTCGCGCGGCTTGTCAGGATCGGCAAACCCCATGGGGTCACTTGAGCGTTGAGGATAGATCAGGCCGAGCCGGACCCCTGTTACATTGTCTTCCTGATGGGCGGCCCAGACATCGGTCAGGGTCCGTGTCGCCGTCCATTGGCGGTACATGCCGGAATATTCCATGAAGGGCGTGCGCGAGAAGGCCAGGAACGCGTTTTTCAGGCGCTCGGTGGCGGCCAGCAAGGCTTCATCTTCACAAGGCTTGCTGATGGCATAGTCTTCAGCCTCGAACTGCATGGCGTTGACGCTGCTCAGCTCGTAGTTCCCACGCAGCAAGGCACCGCGCGCCTGCCAGTAACCCATGTCGAGTGCGAGGGCTTCCGAGGCGTCAAGGAATTTGCAGTTCGTGTTGGCTGCGCGCAGAGCGGCGCGTTCCAGAAAGGCGCTGTCAGCTTCCTGTGCCAAAGCAGTGGCGGACATGACCAGGCTGGCAAGGGCAGCCAGCAGCGCTGGCCGACTGCCAGGGGCGCGGCTTAATGAGAGGTGCCGGAAGATGAAACTTGGTATTTCTGAACGCATGGAGCAGTGTGTAGCACAGTGCTTCTTGCCCGGAAGTAAAGCCAATCAGGCTGCTGCGCGGTTTGCGGTCTTTGCGCGGGGGGTTGCATCGTCATTTTGCGCGATGTGAGTGGGTTTCTCGATCTTGCGCTGGGCGAACATTGTGTTTGTATCAACACCAGCAGACAGTTCACGGCTATAGGCTGCGTGTTCAAGCGCCAGAAAGATCAGACCTGAAAAGCACAGGACAACAAGCGCTATGATAATGATCGGAAAAGCGCCGCCTTGCATGGCCGACTGGGCGTGAGCCGCAGGGACTGCCGCGATCGCCAAGCTGAAACAGCCTGCGATTCGAGAGATGGTCTTAGCGTGCATTCTGCACTATCCCCTGTGTTCGTTCTATGCTGTGGAATTCAAATGACATGTAAGCAAAGTTGATAAGAAATGAGCGCGTTCCATATACCAGTTCTTAATGAAAGATAAAGAGATCAACTCATGTCTTTGCAGTTGGAAACACAGTTATGGGTGCAAGCCCTCACCAGGCGCGCGAATATTGAAGGAAGCTACTCAACTATAGAGAGAGTGGGGGACAAGGAACGCGGTGATGTGCTGGTAAAAATCATCGATGGGAAGGGCGGCGGTTCTGTGTATGGCAAGGCTTTCAATCCCGATGGTCCAACCGTTTTCAGGCGACTGCCGCAAGGGAGCCCCGCAGAAACTGAAAGTGATGCAAATGCCTATATTGAGGGCCGTATCACATCTGATCCGGATCTGTGGATTGTAGAAATTCAGGATCACGCCGGGCGGCACTTTCTGACAGAACGCATTCTTCCCGATAAAGACCCGTTTTCCTGACTCCGTTTGGTATCTACAGCACGATCAATGAAGTTTTGACCGAAGAAACAGGCATTCCTTAATGCCGTTTCGCTATGGTGAAGCTGCACGTGTTTGTGGAACCGGTCATGCTATTCCTGATAAATGATAAAGTTATAGATGTTGGTGACGCTGCCGCGACGGCTGCGAAGCTGGGGCATCTGATTTCAAACGTTCCATCCTTTCAACTGACGGCTGTTGAAGCTGTGGAAATCGGCCGGGAACTGTTCTTTCAGGCAGATGATGTGCGTCCGCGTCTGGAACTCCTGATCGCATTGGCGGCTTTGCTGGGCGACAAGACGGACGCAAATGCTGCGCTTTTTGTGCGTCCGGCGAAAGCACGTTCGCGTACCGATGTGCAATTTCGGATTGTTGACGCTCCCATCACGACACTCGCCTATCTCATGCAGTTGCAAAAAGAGGGTGCGTTGCCGCCAAAGGTGATCAATGAATCCATCTGGGAGCACGCGGCCTAGATCTGCGTGTCTCTCGGTTTTCAGGATCTATGTGAAAGCTAACTGGCTCCGCGAGTAGGGCTCGAACCTACGACCGGTCGATTAACAGTCGACTGCTCTACCAACTGAGCTATCGCGGAATGCCGTTAGAGGCGCGTTGTATAACGAGTGGCGTGCCCCGACGCAATCCCAATTTCACTGATGGCGCGACATTCTTTTGTCATTTACCGATCAGACAGAAAAAAAGCGGGAGCACAGAGCTCCCGCCAAGGCGTTGGGTGATGGTGGGGTGTCTTCAGAGAAGACCAGTTCAACTTGCCCGCTCAGGGTTAAGGAGCCGTTAATTGTGAATCAAAAGAAAACGAACATGCGAAAAAAAGCAGACGGACATTGGGAGTGCGCTAACCTCACCGACGTTCGGTGCATTTGATTCGGGGGTTCATGGATTGGGGAGCGCGCACAATATCCATCATGCTTTTTCATTTTCCTGGAGGCCGCGCCCGGAATCGAACCGGGGTACACGGATTTGCAATCCGCTGCGTCACCACTCCGCCACGCGGCCTCTTGGAAAATGAACAATGCAAAGGAAAACTACCCTTCGCCGCATTGCTCTGTGCTCTGCCTATGATATGAGCCGTCATTCGACAAGAGCCAATTATACTCACACCCGTTTTTTGGCAATCGAGGTATATATCCATGTATGACGTCGCCGCACGCCAAACCATGCTTGACACTCAGGTTCGTCCCAGTGACGTAACCGACCGCCGCATTCATGCGGCTTTGATGCAGATACCGCGCGAAGAGTTCCTTCCAAAGTCGCGTCATGCGCTTGCCAATGCGGAAGTTGAACACAAGACATCGGATGGCCGGTATATGTGGCGTCCGCGGGATTTTGCAAAATTGCTGCAGGCGGTTCAGATCAGACCCGAGGATGAAGTGCTGGATATCGCGTCTGGCTCTGGCTATACGGCCGCCATCCTGTCTCAGCTCGCAGCTGTTGTGGTGGGACTTGAGAGTGATGAGGCTGTTGTGAATGCGGCCTCTGAGCGCCTTAACAGCCTTGATATCGACAATGCTGATGTTGTTGCCGGTAAGCTGGAAGAGGGGCTGCCAAGCCAGGCACCTTTTGATGTCATCTTTATCAATGGCTCAGTCGAGCGCGTACCGGCAGCCTGGATTGATCAGCTGAAAACCGGCGGGCGGCTTGCTGTGGTCGTACGTGAAGGACGCGCCAGCCGTGCCCGCATTTACGTTAAGACCGGAGATACGGCATCGTTCAACAATGTGTTCGATGCAACGCCTCCGGCGCTTCCTGGATTTTCGGTGCCCAAAACCTTCGCGCTCTGATTTCAGGCCGCTTTTCTACTCTCAGGCGCGTATCTTGCAGAATTACCAAGCTTGAAGATGAATTCTGTCGAGGTTGGCAAACGCGATGACTTTACCGCTACGCACCACCCGGGCTGGTCTTGAGTTGATCAAGAGCTTTGAGGGCTTCCGTGCGCGCTCTACGCGGTTGCCGGATGGCCGTTGGACGATCGGCCATGGACATGTCCGTACAGCGCGTGAAGGCGTGAGAATCAGCCGTGACGATGCGGAACTGCTCTTGATCTATGATATTCGTCGGATCGAGGCTGAAATCGAGGATTGTCTGCTAAGCCCGCTGAATGCCAATCAATACAATTCGCTTGTCTCATTCGTGTACAATATCTCTCCTGGCCAGTTTCGCCAGAGCGATGTCCTGCGCATGCTCAATCGTGGCGAACATATTGCCGCTGCCATGGGTATGGAGGCCTGGCGCAAGGCGCGCATCAATGGTCAACTGATGATTGTGGATGCGCTTGTGCGCCGCCGCGCGGCTGAAAAAGCATTGTTTCTGGAACACCCTGAGGGCAGAGCCCTTTGCCCGACTCCGCTGATATCGCCAGAGTTTGACCCGCAATGGCACCAATCCGGAGATCTCGAACTTGAGCATGTGCCGCAAAAGCTGGCACCCGAGATTGAGGCAGAGGTGGAAAATGTTACCAGTGCAGTTGAGGCACTTGCTGACAGCCCACGGTTTTCAGTCGTTACGCGACCTGCTGAAACGGTCGATGATGACGAAGATGAAGACCGTTCTTCGCCAGAGCACAAGACGCCGGAGCAGGCTGTTGCCGAGCTAAAGGAGCGCATCAGCCGGGTTCTGGAACGTGAAGAAGCTGTGATAGGCACGCCTGAGCCGGTTGTGGCAATGCCGATCGCTCCCGAGCCTGACAGTGACGCGGACCCTGATGAGCAGATGCTGGAAGCTGTTCGCGCTGTAATCGCCAAAGAGCCAAGCGTAACTGACCGGGTGGATATGTCAGCAGAGTCCGAAACGGCTTTCGAACAGCCCTTGAGCAAGAAAAAAACGGCTACCGCCGAAATTCATGATGCGTTCGATTTGTCTGTCGATCTGGCCGATCAAAGCGAAGTTTTCACGCGATCTGAAGAAGCCGCCACTGAAATCGAGCCACGCGGGTCTGGATTTATTGATGATACTGAAATCATTTCCCTTCCGGTGACAGACAACACTGCGCTGGAATATCGCGACCAGCATGACAGTGCTTCATCGGGCAATCGGGGTTTGTGGGGAATGTTGATGGCGGGTGCCGTAGGCTTGATGGTCTGGGGGCTGGTCGATTTTTTCCTGAAGTCCCAGGCGGCAGAGGTTGTCTCGCGCCAACAGGTGACCTTTGGCCCGATGCTGTTCCTGCTTGGGCTGATCCTCGGATTGATCGGTGTTTATTATTTCTTTGTTCGCGGGGATGATTCGGAAATCGCGTGATATTCTGGGATCGCTGATTACGTTGTGTCATCAAAAAAGCCGACCTCTTGCGAGGTCGGCTTTGTTCATCTGTAAGATGTCTTGAAGATCAGGAGCCCATCGGACGCGGTGTCGTGGGCGATGTGCTTGATGTTGGCGCGCTGGAAAGAGGGTCCTGCGAGTGGCGGACCTGTCCTTCAAAAATTGCATTTGGTTCAATGGAGAGGGAGGCATGGGTGATGTCACCATCAACCTTGGCACCTGTGCAAAGCTGAACCTTCTTGCCGCGTACAGAGCCTGTCACTGAGCCGCGAATGATCACGGTATCCGCGCAGACTTCACCTTTGACGGCACCAGTTGTTCCGATGGTCAAAGCAGCCGCACGAAGATTGCCTTCGATTGATCCATCAACCTGAATTTCGCCCTGAGAGGTGATCTCACCCTTCATGGTGACGTCAGCGCTGATCAGGGACGGACCTGCTCGGTTAGCAGCTGGTGGACGTTTGGAAGCATCGAGATTCGGAGTGACAGGCGGTTGCTGTCCGCCCGGACGCTGAGGCGTCGTATTGTCAGGTGTCTTACCCTTCGTAAACATGTCTACCGGCTCTCAAAAACTTCTGGGGATCATATGTCTTGCCGCGGAAGTGTACCTCATAGTGCAAGTGCACACCAGTCGACCGACCAGTTGTACCCATACCACCAACCTTTTCACCCAATGTGACAATATCCCCTTTTTTTACAGAGATGCTGGCAAGGTGTCCGTAACGAGTTATGAAACCGAAGCCGTGATCGACTTCGACAGCGCGGCCATAGCCTGACTTGCGCCCGGCGAAAACGACCTTGCCCGGTGCCGAGGCAACAACGGGAGCATTACGGAACGCACCCATGTCCATGCCGGAGTGCCATGCCAACCGTCCTGTAAATGGGTCACGACGTTTCCCATAGCCGGAAGTTTCACGATATTCCACGCCAACGGGGGCACCCAGTGGCAAAGCGTGGATCAGTTCTTCAAACAGGCGAGCTTCATCCAGGCGGGCAGCAACTTCACGCACGCGCGTGGAGAATTCACCGCTATCGTCGTCAATGGCATTGGAATGCGCACCATCGGTACCGATTTCAATGAGAGGGCCACCCAATTGTGTCGCGGTTGCCTGATCCATGACGCGTCCCATGGACACGCCTGTCAGGCTGAGTACGCCACGCAGGCGTTCGGCACGCTCGACGGCACGATCTTCTGCTTCATCCAGAAATGCGTTTTGCTCATCGCGCAGCTGATCAATTTGGGCGCGGAAGCCGGCGACTTCCATTCGGCCGGTAATCGGGGAGGTGGCGCGGCTCTGGCGCGCATCGGCTTCCTCGATGGTGGAACTGGCGAGAACAATGCCGCCATTTCCGTGCAGGGCGTGCTGTTCGACGGCTTCATCACCCTTGAGGGCGTTCAACAGTGATTTCAGGGTCGCGTGGCGGCGTTCGAATTCATTGGTGGCCTCGGTGAAGGCGCGGGATTTTTCTTCCAGAAGGGAGAGGGCGGCAGCTTCCTTGGCGCGAGACATCTGCAGCCAGCGTTCCAGACGGGCGATCTTGCGCTCGGCCGCGTCTGACTGGAGGTTCATGGTCGGGCCACGAAGAACGACATTGGCGGTCGCATATGCTCCCCAGCCTGCAAGCAGCGTCGCACCTGTTGCGAACATGGCCTGCTGGAAGGGAGATACCGATACATATCGGACTGAGCCGCCGCTTCGGTGATAAATCTGTCGTTCTGGGAATACTTTTTCGAAGAGCGTTTTCGCTCGAGTCTTCAGTTCGTACGCCATTTATATTGATCGCCCGACCGCTACTATAAGAACACAACTAACCAGAACCGACTCCCCGCCATGTCGGTGTGACTTCTAGAACACTGCTTAACGCAAAATTCCATCATCGCACACCCCAAAAGGAGACATTCTCCTGCATTCTCGTCCTGGGATATTAATCGATGACTAAATTCGCGTCAAAAATTGCGGCTGTCCTGTTAAGAAATGGTCATATATCAGCTGGAGTGCGCCTGTAAGGATTTCAGGACGGCCTCTACATGACCTTTTACCCGGACATTTCGCCAGATTTCGAGCACGGTTCCATCGGGGCCTATCAGGAATGTTGACCTGGCGATGCCCATATAAGTGCGTCCATAATTCTTCTTTTCGACCCAGACCCCATAATCTTCGCACACCTTGCCGTCCTCGTCAGATCCCAGCGTGATGCCGAGTTCCTGATTGGAGATGAAATTCTCGTGTTTGCGGACACTGTCGCGCGAGACGCCGACGATTTCTGCATTCAGTGCCGCAAAATCGGCCTTGAACGCCGTGAACTCGCGGGCTTCCGTCGTGCAGCCGGGTGTGGAATCCTTGGGATAGAAATACAAAACCAAATATCTGCCTTCATAATCAGAAAGACTGATCGTTTTGTCGTCATTCGCTGGCATGGAAAAATCAGGAGCGGACTGTCCTGCAGAAATCACATCACTCATGTTCGCCTCATTTATTAATCATGCTTATGTACTAGTGCGTCACGGCAGGCGATCAAGTTGAAACGCCTGCTCATGTAGAGTCGACTTTAAAACGGACGGGCCGGACTGGATGAAGTTTTCCCTCGGCAAATTCCTGCTGGAAGTGTGCGCGGTCATTGGACTGCTGGTAATCGTATCCGCGGGTGCGCTTGCCTGGCGACTGTCCGAAGGGCCGCTGGACCTTGATTTCCTGCGTCCCCAGGTGGAAATGGCGCTTGCCGATGCGCGCGGCGGTCGGAAAGTCACGCTTGATGGGCTGGCTCTGGAATGGTCCCGTGACCGGCGTCGGGCCGAAGCGACTCTGCGCGGTATAACCGCATATGATGAAGACGGCGAGATTCAGGTCGAAGCGGCCCGGGGTGCGGTCGCTTTTGACGCCGTCTCCCTGTTCAAGGGCAAGGCACGCGTCAAATCGATTCGGCTCGAAGATGGCAGCACCAATATCTATCGAAATTCTGATGGCGTCTGGAGTTACGGACAGGAAGCGCCGCTTGACCAGATCCGGATCGAGGAGAAGGGGACACTTGATCTTGCGGCCTGGAGGGACCTGTTGCCCCCGCTCAGAGAGGCAATAGGTGTCAACACATTCGAACGGGTCGAGTTTTCCGGGTTTGATATCGAGATCCATGACGCTGTTGCCGGTCTGAGATGGGGCGCGCGTGATACATTGGGTCAATGGCTGGCCAGCACCGACGGCATCATGATCGATGTGTCTGCTGACCTTGAAGGAGAAGATGCGCCTGAAGCCATTCAGCTGACCTTTTACACTGACCCAGGGGTCGAAGAATTTTCCTTTGAAGTTGGAATTGTCGGGGCAGACCCAGAGCGTATTGCGTCATTACTGACTGCCCGTGATCTGCCATTCAGATATGAGGGCGGGTCCGACATCGTCTTCGGCGGTGAAGCCAGCGAAGTGGATGGGCTACGCCGTTTGCAGTTTTCTGCGGCCAGCGAGAATGGCGTGTTTACCAGAGATGAGCAGCGTTACGATATCGCTGCGATCGGGTTTGAGCTGCTGTATGACGTAACGAGCCGAAAGCTCGATCTGACCAGTCTGCATCTGGAAACCGATCGTCTTTCCGGCGAATACAAGGGTTGGGCAGAGCTTGGCTCTTATATTGGAGAGAATGCCGAAAACACTGAAGATGCAGGCGCCCCGTTCTTTCTGAGCGGCACCGATATCAATCTTGATGTCACGCCTGTATTCGAGCGCGAATGGAACATTGAAGCGGTTGATGTGGGCGGTGTGTTCTTCCCGCAGGAAAAAGCGGTCGATATACAGCGAGCCATTGCACGCATCGGTACATTGAATGGGACGGCAAATGGACGGATGTGGCTGGAAGAGCGTCCAATCCCAGCCGATGAAGCCAAGCCCGCAGGCGCGAAGGATCAGGCTGGCACAGAAGAAACACCGCCGCCTGAACCCCGCCTCAAATTCGCAGCGCGCTTGAATGCGCAAGCCGAGGGCCGCGTATCAAAACGCGAAGTGCTGGACTTCTGGCCGGTGAATCTGGGGGCGATGTCTCGCGGCTGGGTTGATGATCATGTGCTGGAGGGCACGGCAACGCGGCTCGATTTCAAGATGGATCTGCGTCCGGAAGTCTATGAGCGTGGCTATTTGAACAATGATTCGCTCGAACTCGTGTTTGAAGTCGAGGGGGCAAAGGTCTCGTTTCTGGATGACGTTCCGCCTGTTTCCGGTGCCAGTGGTGTGGGCACATTACGCGGAAATTCCATGACCATTGACGTCAAGAAGGGAGAGCTTGGTGGCTGGATCATGGATGATGGGTCTATCGACCTTCCCAGATTCCACCCGGAAGGCGAAACTGCCGTCCTGAAGACAACGGGGCGCGGCGATCTCAAATCCCTGATGACGATTCTGGAAAATTCCAGCCTGAAGACAGCATCCGAAGCTGGCATCGAGATTGATCCGCTCAAGGGGTTTGGTGGAATGGATGCGACCATTACCTGGCCCATGCAGTCCGTGATCGAAGACACCGATATCGGATTCGAGGTCGAGGGCGGCTTCATCGATGCCAGCGTTCCTGGCCTGGCGGGCGGGTTTGGCCTGATCGACAGCGATGTGGATGTTGAAGTTGATAATGACGGCCTGATCCTGCGGGGGCAGGGGCGGTTCGGGCCGGCACCGACTGAATTCAGCTGGGTCGAAACCTTTTCCAAGGTCGAGGGCGAAGATGGTCACTCGCGCCTTGAGGCGACGGCAGTTGTGTCTCCGGATTTTCTCAATGCGTTCAACCTGGCTGCCCGCAATATTCTTGCAGGTGAGATCGAGGTCCAGTTGTCGGCACAGGGACAAGGCCGGGACTTTGAGGCAATTGATGCAAGGCTGGACCTGACACGTGCAGCTATCGATCTTTCAGAAGTGGGTTGGATCAAGCGGGTCAATGAGCCTGCCTCCGGCGTATTACGCTACGCCCGCGATGCTGATGGTCGCACAACGACGTCCGGGGATATCAAATCGGATGGTTTGGAACTCACAGGTGAAGTCTTCATGCGGCCTGATAACGGGCTGGAAAGGGCGACGATCGAGCGTATCTATTCGCGTGATCGTATGGATCTGCGCGGTTCGCTACTGAAGGATACGCAGGGACGCTATACAGTCGATGTCTCCGGCCCATTGTTGAATGCGTCGGGCTGGATTGACGGCCTTCTGGATTTTGGTGCATCGGCGAGCGCATCGGGCCGACCAGCATCGGGGCCGGATGCCGGTGTCAGTATTGCGGTGGATGATCTCATCCTGCGGGAAGATGCGTCACTGAAGAACGCCCAGATCGTGCTGGAAGCCGAACAGGGAGAGGTTATCAAGGCGTTGGTTGCGGGGTCGATTACGGACAGTAAAGGCCTGGAAGCGACCATGGAAACCGATGAAGATCAGAGGGTCGTGTCACTTCGTGCTGATGATGCGGGCTGGGTCATACGTGTGTTGACCAAGACGGATTATCTGCTTGGCGGGATCATGAATCTTACCGGACGTTTCGGAAAGGATGTCGGATCTGCAGAACTCCGGCTGAATGATGTACGGCTGAAAAACGCACCTTTGTTGGCACAGGTCTTTTCGCTGGCCAGCTTGCAGGGGCTTACGGATGTGTTGTCCGGGGAGGGCGTGTTGTTTTCCGAGATCAACGCGCCATTGCGATTCAGGGAAGGCCGTGTTGATTTTCTCGGCGCCCGGGCTTCGGGTCCGGCTCTCGGGCTGACACTGCGCGGCTGGATGGGGCTGTCCTCAGGAGAGTTGGGACTGGACGGCGTCGTCGTTCCCAGTTTCGGTGTAAACTCGGCTCTGGGTGGCATTCCGATTATTGGCGATCTTTTCGTGTCGCGTCAGGGTGAGGGTGTCTTTGCCGTTGTGTATTCGGTCAGTGGAAACCTTGAACGTGCACGGGTAGCGATCAATCCCTTATCTGCTGTAACGCCCGGATTTTTGCGTCGCATCATGGAAAACCCAAGTCGTCCGCCGCCTGAATTCGATGACAATTTGCAAGATGCTGTGCCAGAAGATGTTGGTTCAGTAGAGTAGATTCGCTGTCGGACAAGAAAAACAAATTCCTATTCTTACAATCTCTTAGTTATTATAAATTCATGCGGGCTGTCTTTTTGCTTGAGGCGGGTCCAGAGTGTGAATAACCTTCCATGGGGCATGGGAGGATGATCGCGAAGGGGATTGGCGATGAATTGGGTGTTGGCACTCTTTGCCTTTGCCGGTGTAATGGCTGTGATGTCGACCGTCGTGTCGGTGTGTGTCGAAGCCATTCACAAGGTTTTCGGACTACGCGGACGCGGCCTGCAGGACATGCTCACTGCGCTACATGACGATGTGATTGCGCCAATCGATCCGAATCTGCCGGATGTCACCCGCCCAATTCCCGGCCCGTCATCGAAATATGCCAAGTCCTTTGCGAAGGAAATGACGCGTAGTCCTTCATATGGCTCGACGTCCAAATATCGCCATCTGGCAAATATCCCATTGCTTGGCCTGTTGAGCCGCCGCTTTCAGAACCTCACCAAATTGCAGTTTGTCGAGCAATTGCCGAGGACGGCATTTGGTCAGTCACTCGCAGGAAAGCCCCGAGAGGAAGTTCGCCATACGCTGAATCGGGTTGTTTATGAATTTGACCGGTTCGGGTCTGGGCAGACTGACTTTTTCCGGGCGCGTGCGAAGATCCTGACGACACTGGTTGCGCTGGTGATCGTTGTGATGGGCAATTTCAACGCTTTGACGCTCTACCAGCATCTGGCGACGAATGACGACACAGTGACGAGCATTCAGAATCTCATCAACAATGACGCCGCCATGATTTCTTCAGTGGTCGAGCAAAGACGGGCCAGCATACAGGCGATGGCCGATGGTGGAGAGGTCGCCAGTGAACAGCTTGTCGCAGAAGTCGCAGCCCAGTTGAGAGACATGAGTGAGCTTGGCTTTCCTGTTGGTCGCCAGTTCTTCCCATATTGTTCAGTGCCCACTAATCCGGGTTGCAGTGTTGAGCCCGCATTTTCGCCTGTTCCCTTGTTTCCCATGCCAGGTACGGGGCACTGGTATGTCAGCGAGGCCATTCCGCGAATGTTCACACCGGAAGGGTTTCAGTGGTTTATCGGCATGGTCGCGACGGCCGGTCTGATTGGTCTGGGATCTCCCTTCTGGTTCACCTTGTTCAAGTCCATGGCGGGGTTGGTTGTCCGCTCGCAGGCGCTCACAGGCAATGCGAAGTCTGCAGGTGCCGCGGTCAGTGGGCCTGCGCTCGCACCGGGTGAATTGCGCCGCCCGAAGCAACCCAATCCCAGTCTGGCGACACCGGGCGATGAGCCTGATCTGGATGTGTTGACGGATGCCTTCCTGATCGTATCCGGCAAGGATACGGGCGCGGCCCCGGTCGGGCGTCGATTGGGTGCTGCATCAGCTGATCTGACAGGTGACGCGCCCATTACGGCACCTGTCGCATCCATTGCACCTATTGCATCCTCCTCGTTTGTGTCTGCCGACGAATTGGGTGCTCCCGCGAGTAATGTCAGAAATGGAACGGATGCACCGCTCAGCATTCGTCACTTGCGGTCCTGAGTAGATTTAAGGAGGCGATGCCATGTTGGTCACGCCAACGCTTTTCGTCACTGCCGTTTCCGGTCTTATACGGATGGGGGCTGCAGGACGGCGCATGTTTGTGGAGCGCGCGCAGTCGCGCGATATAGAGGTCGTCGTCTCTATTTTCGAGGCTGATAATTCCCGCTTTCCAATGGGACGTCCGCAGGAACTTGAACAGCTTGCAATGATCTATGCCTCCGGGTTGGACATGCAATGGCTGCAACCGGGGGCTCCCTATGATCTGGTGTTTACAGAGGCAAGTGTCGCGCGGGGGCATACATTCGATTTTGTGAATGTTGCTGATACGCCTGAACGCCGCACCCAGGTGCAAGCCTTGCTGGACCATTTTTACAGTCACGAAATCGAGGCGCGACTCGATCCTGCATTGCGCGCACGCATTGCCATGGATGCCACAGCAGACCCTCGCGTGACCTTGCTCCACAAGGACTGGCTGACCAATCAGGACCCACCGACCGGCTGGCGTCGCTTTGGCCTGGAGCTGGCCAATACTGCACTCGACGTGATCGGCAGTGATCCCAAAATGCTGGGCATGGATGGCAAGGCAGACAAGCTGCTGCGTGCCCTGCTGCCGAGTTTCAACACGCTGGTCGATACCGAACTGCTCAATCAGGGCGGCGGTGAACGTTTCGGTGAGCGCATGGTCAAGACATTCATGCATGGGGCGATGTCAGCCATCACCCAGCATCCCGATCTGGTCACCAGTGAGGACCGCTGGAAACCGATGGTGTCATCCATCCTGTCGCCGATCGTTGCAGAGATGCAGGATGCAGACGGCAATGCGGATTTCATCGCGCAAAAACGTCTTAGCGAGGTTCTCAAGGGCCCGGTTCTGCACGGGGCTCTCAATGCCATCAATGACAATGCAGATGCATTTCTGAAAGGGGATGCACGTGGTGACAATGTGCTGGGTGCCGTTTCGCGGTCCCTGTTGTCAGACCTTGTTGCTGATCCATCCCGGTCAATCGGGTTCAAGGATGTGTTCTCGGTTGGCGGGGTCGTGACAATCTATAACACGGCTCTCAAGACGGCATCTCAACGTCCAGACCTGTTCATTCGCGGCGACGGCCAGGAAACCAATGCAGCACGTGACATGTTACGCGGTGTGGCTGAAGCCGTGCAGCGGTCCAGCATTGCGCCGTTTCGCATGGAGGATGGCACAGGCGCAGAACTGGCCTCGATCATGTTTGACGTTGCTGCTGGCTATACTGATCAGCGCATCCGCACGCATTTTGCATCCAGCGATGGTGATTTTGACCCCATGTGGTCAGATATCTGTTCAGGACTGACCAGAGACATTCTCTCTGGCTTCGAGAGCGGTTTGTCAGGGCGGGATGCCAATCTGTTTGACAATTTGTTCAGCCGCGATCAGGCGCTGGATATCGTGAAGATCATGGCGACGCATATTGCTTCCACGCCGCAGATGATTACGGGCAGTAATGCCAATCCTGAAGTGGTGAATATCGCACGCGCCGTGGCCCAGGCCGTGGCGGCTGACGAAATGAAATTGATGGGCGCGCAGGACTGGCGCAGCCTGATCTCGGTGATGATGAACTCGGCGGCGAAAAACCCCGGTGTCTTGTTTGGTCTCGATGGCAATGATGATTTTGGTGAGCAACTCGCGACAACGCTGATCACCCATGTGCTGGGCAAGGCACAGGCGTCCATGGCGGTTGAGGGGCGTGCACCGGGCCGTGTATTGTTTGGAGAAACGCTCAGAGAAGCACTGGTTGCAACTGTGCAGGCGGCCAATGTGAATCTCAAATCATCCATCATGTCGACGGCATCTGATGGAACGCGGTCTCACATTTCGGCACTGGGTGACTTCATTGACCAGATCAATGGTTACGCGCTTCAGACCGATGATCCGCAACTGTCGATGACGGCGGATGAGTGGCTGCATGTCTATAAATTCTTCGTGGCGCATATCCTAGAAAATGGACACGCCGCCACGGCACAGATCAAGCCCGAGCATATCAAGGCTGTGCTACGGGATGAATTTTCCATCAATCGTGTGGAAGGCTAGGGGAGCGAATATGATCAGGACATTCTTGGCGGCAACTATGGGTGCTGTGCTTATCTCATCCTGTGCGACAACAGGTGGTGACGATTTGAGCGATGGCGGTGGTTCGTCAAAGGCATCCGCCTGCCTGCTGACAAAGGACCTTGCTGCCTATGATGCGCTGAGCAAGTCCATCCCGTCAAAGGCGAGCGCGGGGCGTATTGACGCGATCATTGCCAAGGCTGATGCGCTTGAGGCATTGGCCGACAAGGCGTCGGATACATCCAATTACGCTGCTCCAAATCAGATGTTGTCCTGTCGTTTCATCGAAGTGCAGGCACGTGTCACCCTGGCGGAGATCGCGTTCCTGCCTGACGCAGAAGATGGTCTCGTCTCCGGTGCCCAGACGGCAATTGATACAGCGAGCGGCCTTTGCCCGATTGAAACCACGGCGGGTCGGCGAGAATGTGCCCTGCTGACGGAATATTACGGTCCGACCCTGTTTGCCAGATCGGCTGTAAAACAGCTTGATGCACTGACAACCATCCCCGCTGAGGACGCTGTAAACTGGCAGAGTGCGGAAACCACAACGGCGTCATTGACCGAAGATGTTCAGACAAACTGGGCGGGTTCACTGGCGGCAGCCAAGGCCAGCATGGAAGCCGATATGGCGGGTACAGAGACTGCTACACCTTATAACATGTTACGCCGCGAATATGAGGAACTTTCCTGTATTGCACAGCGCGCAACGACCGAGCTCAGCAAGGCTGCATTGAAACCTCAAAACATGACTGAAGATGGTCAGTTGCGTGACTATGACCTGCGTGGCCAGGTGCTGCGAGCAAGTTTGGTTACAGAGCTGAAGCTGGCGTCAACCGATGAAGATACGGCTTGTTATGGCCAGTATGAAGATGCCGCTTGTCGCCGCAAGCTGGGCCAGAGTGTCCTTGCGGCGTTTTGTGCAGACAAGCTGATGGCTCAGCCGGAATAGAACCAACGGCAGCGATACGTCGTTTAGTTGAGTAGGAGGGACAGGGCATGAATGACAGCGTTTTCAGGGTAAACGCCAGCGCGCTTTACATGCGTGCGCAGCCGGGCCGCAATGGTGCCGCGCTTGTCCTTCTGAAACGGGGGCAGGCAGTCGCGCGTCTGGATGCCAATGGCTGGGGCGATGCGCGTGAATGGTTCTATGTCTTCGCGGACACGCCGGGGGCCGGCGTATTCGTCGGCTATGTACACAGCGCATTCCTGGAGCGCTGGGATGCCGACCCTTCAGCGTTGACGCATAGCGGCTTTGCCATGCCCGGCGAAGTTAGCGCGCCGGATGATTTTGACCCGCCACGCGATGCACAACCTCCTGCTGTTTCGCGCGGTGAAGAATGGGTCGATGGCTGGAATCCGGCTGTTCCGGCAGATCGGCGTTACAAGGGCGTGCACAATGAACGTCGGGGCGGGGCGACGGCCACTCGCGTGGTTGTGCATATTACCGGAACGAACAGTCTCACCCAGGTCGTCAACAGCTTCACGACGGGGCAGGCCAGTGCGCATTACCTGGTGGATTTTGAAGGGCAAGTGCATCAGTTCGTTGCCGAAGACAAGCGCGCCTGGCATTCGGGTATTCCGTCTCACATCAAGCGGCTTTACAATCGCGGCGATGGATCATGGCGCAAATACAAGCAATATCACTGGTGGTCGAAAGACTATGCGACGGATGCCGTCTATCTCGACGCGAGCCTCCAGCCACTGACAGGCACCAAGGACAATGCCAAGCTGGTCATGCTGAAGGACGGGTCTGAGTGGTCTGACTATGACTATTTCGACGAGCGCTGGAACCGGCGCGCATTTCCGGTGGGTTATGAGGAAAGCCAGGACCCCAATAACAATACGATAGGGATCGAAATTCTGGGTGTCGGCAGCCAGCATCACTCTGACAGCGTCTATACCGACAAGATGTATGCCGGGCTGTCCGCCTTGATCGCTGACATCTGTGCGCGTCACAATATTTCGCGGACACTCGGCCCGGTATGTGGACATGAAGATGTAAACCCGGTTGCGCGCTGGGGATGGGACCCGAACCAGGGATTTGACTGGTCGAAAGCGCTGTCAGGTGGGCCAATGGCCTAGGCCGGTATCTCTGTCGCCTCGCCAGTGCTTTCGCCACTATCGGGAAGCTTGATGATCCGGTTGAGGATCGCTGATATTGGCCAGATCAGGATCAGTAGCGCGCCTGAGCCACCTGCGAGCGGTGTGGTGATTGCGACGACACCGGCAATGGCTGCGATAATAACTTGAATCCTGAATTCCCAGATCGACCGCAGCGTCATGGCACGTTCTGTTGCGTTCAGTTCAAGCAGGTCGGCCTTTTTCAGCGCATGCGAATACATCATGGAAATCACGATATATGTCATGCAATAGCCTATTGAGAAGAAGGCCATGATCATGCCCGATTCCTTGAAGCCGACACGCATGGCTTCAATACGTTGGGCCTCGCCAAACAGATAGAGGATGTAGGCGAACAGGCTGGAGAAAATGAACCTCAGCGGATAGGCAAGATACAATACAATCAACAGCAAGGCTGCATTCAGCACGATGATCCTGCCATCGGCGACTCCATAGCGTCGGAAGAATACAAAATGCGCATTCCAGATCACCAGCAACAAGGAAAACCCGGCGGCAACCGGGATGACATTCAGCAGGTGATCGACAAGGTCAGCGAAGGTTACGACGGCTGCTGATGACGATACCAGCATGCCCAGCGCGAGCGCAAACACGATATCCGACAGATTCTCGATACGCGTGACCTGTCCGCCGCGCCAAGTGAAACGAGGGTCGTGGTCTAGTCGTTTGCTGATGGCATCACGAAGCATTGGCTGGCCCCCTTGGTCTTCCAGATGCAAGACCAGAAGGCCAGTCAGCGCAACCCATGAAACGCCGAAAACAAAAACGCCGCGAAACATGGTGATGTCTCGCGGCGCTTGATTGTGTGGATGACAAAAGCCTAGAGGCTTTCTGTCAGTTCCGGAACGACCTTGAACAGGTCTGCGACCAGGCCATAATCGGCGACCTGGAAGATCGGAGCTTCTTCATCCTTGTTGATCGCAACAATGATCTTGGAGTCCTTCATACCAGCAAGGTGCTGGATCGCGCCGGAGATACCGATAGCGATGTAGAGCTCAGGTGCAACCACCTTACCGGTCTGACCGACCTGATAGTCGTTCGGAGCGTAGCCAGCATCAACTGCCGCACGCGAAGCACCAACCGCCGCGCCGAGCTTGTCGGCGAGAGGGAACATGTATTTCTGGAAGTCCTCTTCGGAGCCGAGTGCTCGGCCACCGGAGACGATCCGCTTGGCAGATGTCAGTTCCGGGCGGTCGGATTTGGAAACTTCCTCGGACACGAATGTCGATTTGAATGGTCCGGCAGGAGCATCAGCAGTTTCGATGGCCGCGGAGCCTGATTCACCAGCAGCGTCAAACGCCGTGGTCCGTACAGTGACGACTTTCTTCGGGTCAGAAGACTTGACCGTCATGATCGCGTTACCCGCATAGATCGGACGCTCAAACGTGTCCGTTCCTTCAATGGCGGTTACTTCGGAAATCTGCATCACGTCAAGCTTGGCAGCGATGCGTGGGCACACATTCTTACCCATTGAAGTGGCGGGTGCAAACAAGGCGTCATAGCCGCCCATCATTGGCAGGATCAGCGCTTCCATGGCTTCAGCGAGCTGAGCCTTGTAAGCTTCACCCTCGACGTGGATGACCTTGCGCACGCCATCGATCTTTGCAGCCGCAGCTGCTGCATCGCCAGCGCCTTGACCTGCGACCAGAACATCAACGTCACCGCCAAAAGCCTTGGCAGCCGTCACTGTCTTGTGGGTAGCGTCGTTAAGTGCGGAGTTTGTGTGATCGGCAATAACCAGAACAGCCATCAGATTGCTCCTGCTGATTTGAGTTTGGCGACAAGTGCAGCGACGTCCTCGACCTTCTCACCAGCCTGGCGAGCAGGTGGCTCGGAAACCTTCACAACAGCAAGACGAGGAGACACGTCTACGCCGAAGTCATCAGGGGACTTCTCGTCGATCGGCTTCTTCTTGGCTTTCATGATGTTGGGCAGGGATGCATAGCGTGGCTCGTTCAGGCGCAGGTCAGTCGTTACGACAGCCGGGCCATCAAGGGCGACAGTCTGCAGGCCGCCATCAACTTCACGCGTGACCGATACCTTGCCACCGTCAACGGTGACTTCCGATGCAAATGTACCTTGAGGCCAGTCAAGCAGAGCGGCCAACATCTGACCCGTCTGGTTGCTGTCGTCATCAATGGCCTGTTTGCCGAGGATCACCAGCTCTGGGCTTTCAGCTTCGACAACACCCTTGAGGATCTTGGCGACAGCCAATGGCTCGACATCGCCTTCTGTCTTTACCAGGATTCCGCGGTCTGCACCCATGGCCAGCGCCGTGCGGAGTGTTTCTTGTGCCTGCTGGACGCCGATCGAGACAACAACAATCTCTGTAGCCACGCCTTTTTCCTTGAGGCGGACAGCTTCTTCAACCGCAATTTCGCAGAACGGGTTCATGGACATCTTGACGTTGGCGAGATCTACGCCTGTCTGGTCCGGCTTCACCCGTGGCTTTACGTTATAGTCAATCACCCGCTTGACGGGTACGAGAACCTTCATTGAGCGTCTCCTGCATCTTTGTTGTGGCAGTTATAGGTCGGTGTTGGTCTCAATCAACCAACGCAGCTTCAGTTTTTTCGCGAACTTCTTCCATGGTAACATCGGGAGCCAGTTCGATGATTTTCAGACCTTTGTCGGTGACGTCGAATACACCAAGATCGGTAATGACCCGGTCGACCACAGCCTTTCCGGTCAGCGGTAGCGTGCATTCCTTGAGAAGCTTGCTTTCTCCGCGTTTGTTGGCGTGATCCATGACAACGATGACACGTCCTACGCCTGCAACAAGGTCCATGGCACCGCCCATGCCCTTGACCAGCTTGCCAGGGATCATCCAGTTGGCGAGGTCGCCATTTTCAGCCACTTCCATGGCACCAAGAATGGCCATCGCGATCTTGCCACCCCGGATCATGCCGAAACTGGTGGAGCTGTCGAAATAGGCTGTCTGCGGCAATTCGGTAATGGTCTGCTTGCCGGCATTGATAAGGTCGGCATCCTCGTCACCCTCAAACGGGAAGGGGCCCATGCCCAGCATGCCGTTTTCGGACTGAAGGGTAACTTCCATCCCATCCGGGATGTAATTTGATACAAGGGTAGGGATGCCAATGCCGAGATTAACATACATACCGTCTTCGAGTTCCTGAGCGGCGCGTGCCGCCATCTGGTTGCGATCCCAGGGCATCAGACGTCCTCCCTCTTGCGAACGGTGCGTTGTTCGATCCGTTTTTCGTGTTCACCTTGGATCAGGCGGTGCACATAGATACCGGGCAGGTGGATGAGGTCTGGATCGAGCGAGCCGGTCGGTACGATTTCTTCGACTTCCATGACGCAGACTTTGCCGCACATTGCGGCGGGCGGATTGAAATTGCGCGCTGTCTTGCGGAAGATCGCATTGCCTGTCGCATCAGCTTTCCACGCCTTGACGATGGAGACATCTGCAAAGATGCCGCGCTCGAGAATGTATTCCTCGCCGTCGAAAATCTTGGATTCCTTGCCATCGGCAATCACGGTCCCCACACCAGTCTTGGTGTAGAAGCCCGGGATACCTGCACCACCAGCACGCATGCGCTCGGCCAGCGTGCCCTGAGGGTTGAATTCGATCTCAAGCTCGCCAGCCAGATATTGGCGCATGAATTCGGCGTTCTCGCCGACATAGGAGCTCATCATCTTCTTGATCTGTTTGGTGTCGAGCAGCTTGCCAAGACCAAAAGCATCCACACCACAATTATTGGATGCGATTGTCAGCTCCTTCACACCGCTATCAACCACGGCGTCAATCAGCAATTCCGGGATACCGCACAATCCAAATCCGCCTGCGGCCATGGTCATGCCATCAAACAACAGCCCGTCCAAAGCTGCTGCGGCGTTTGGATATACCTTTTTCGCCATGCTTTTATATCTTCCCCTTGCCTGTGGCTCTTTGTGCTGGCCCGTCATCAGTCATCGAATGTCATGACTGATGAAGCGCTCAGCTAACAGAGGCATCTGAATACATAAATGATCGCATTGAAATGACATTCTGCATTGCAGCAGTCAATGCGACAAATAAATGGTGAGCTGGATAGCTGCTGTTATCATGTCCGGATGTCTGGAAGTTGGAAGCGGCACTCAATTTCCAGTGTTAATGCCACTTTGTTGGTCGGTCGCTATTTGAACGGCGAAACGGAGCTATTCGAGATAGTTGGTTCTCAGCGTCTCGATATCGGAAGCGCCGACACCGAGCACATTCTCGATAAAATTCAGCGGAGACCCATATTCCGCATCGAGATATTCAAATGTCGACAACATATAATCAGGATCTGACTTCATCAGGGTCTTCAGAGCCTCCGGGTTCATTCTTTGTATGAAATCATTGCCTTCATGGCCGCGCTTTCGCCGGTTGACGAACACTTCGATGTAATCTGTCAGCTGGCTCGAAAGAGCATAGTCGCGGGTGATGGTATCCCGGTCCACACCCAAGGCGCTCAAGATCAAGGATGCGCCAATTCCCGTGCGGTCCTTGCCTGCGGCACATTTGAACAGGAGCGGTGCAGATCCGTTCAGGAGCTCTGCAAAGATCAATCGGTAGGCTGGCGTTTGCTGGTGCAGGATCTCGATATAAAGTTGCGACATCAATTTGCGTGCTTCGTCGACCGTAATGTCCTGCTCGTCAAAGAAACGTTGAATTGCTCCGGCTGCCTTTTCCTTTGGATCCTCGAACGCAAAATAGGAGTCCCGGTCATGCACTGCCTTTACAGGTGCTCTGGTGCGCTCTTCCTGGGTTCGAAAGTCACAGATAAGCTTGATGTTGAGGGCGGAAATGACCTCATGGTCGCGATCGCTGAGAAGATGGAGTTCTCCAGATCGGAAGATCTGGCCCCATTTGGTGCGTTTTCCCGTGGCCTGGGACAGGTATCCGCCAAGGTCCCGGAGGTTGACGCCGCCATCGAGCGGCAGGTTTCGGCTCAGACGCACAAGTTCGCCCTGTGGCGTGGTCACGATGAATGCAGGGCGGCTGTCTGAAGGTGGTGAAGGCAGCTGAAACCTACCGGTCTTTGCATCTGGTGTGAGGGGCGTGCGTTTTGAGAGTTCGGTGTTGGCAGAGGGAACGAAATCCAGCTGATATTGATCCGGGACTGAATCGTGCCAGACAATCTGAAATTCACCATTGGTACCGAGTGCGTGAATATCTGGCTCAAACATGTTGGATCACCCTGTGTTTGCTACCGGCACAAATAGTAATTTAGCGAACTAATTGCTAGCCCTAAATATGTTCAATCGGCACTTTTTATGTGACAGGGGCTAAGACCACCTATCAGTGGAGGGGCGTTATTCAGGTGAGGGGCCTGCCCGTTCAGATGTTCACGAACCGCGTGCAGCGCGTGTTCCAGCTTCAATGGATTCAAGCAGGTCTGACCGTGAGATAGGCTGGTGATTTCGCAATTTCAGGTCGAGCCCGCTGGTGATGCCTGCAAATTCATCATAGCCAAGCGCGCCGGATATCCCTGATATCTGGTGACAGATGGCTCCGAAATTACTGTTTTCCAGGGACATGCGTTCATTGGAAATCGCTGAGGCCAGTTCTATGAAATATTCCAGCTGGGCCAAATATTTTGTCTGGATATCGGATTTTTCGGCTTGGACAAGTTGCGTGTCTACGCTGCGATCCTGGGAAGTTGCATCTGGTAGCCATCGTTTCATCGCCTGAAACAAACGTGTCTGAACAGAAGATTTTTCGATGATGTCATTCATGCCGGCATCAAAATAATTGTCGATCTCCATAGGAGCGACATTCGCGGTGAGCGCGAGGATTGGAATGGACGTCCAATCTCCCTTGATGTCTCGAATGGCTCTTGTGGTTTCAATCCCGTCCATACCCGGCATGCGAATATCCATGAGAACCAGGTCAAATGTCTGGTCTCGGCAGATATCGACAGCAGTTTGTCCATCATAAGCGGGCGTAAGGTGGCAACCGAGAGGCTCGAGGAGGCTTCGCATCAGTTCATGGTTTAGATCATGATCGTCGACCATGAGAATATGATGTCCGCCGAGATTGCTGGCAGCGGCTGACATCGAAACAGATGTCCCGAGGTTGGCGGATGCTCTAGGTTTTGTTGTCGACCGGGTTTCGAGATCGAGATCAAACCAGAATTTTGAACCAATGCCCTGTTGGCTGATGACCTGCAATGTGCCGCCCATCAGATCTACAAGGCCGCGACATACCGATAGTCCGATACCAACACCCACAGCCCCAATGCGATTAAAGCGATCTACCTGATGAAACTCATCAAAGATCAGCTCCAGCTGGTCGTCCGCGATACCTTCGCCAGTGTCTTCCACCATGAAACGGATGGTCTGAAGGCCATCATCCTTGTGAATCACGTCTATCCTGAGCTTGACGCTGCCATTGCTGGTGAATTTTACGGCATTATTGACCAGGTTTGAAATGACCTGATGTGTGCGCGCCGAATCGATGAAAATTTCCTGCGCCAGTGTCTCATCAATGTGCAGTTCAAGATCCAGCCCCTTTTCGGCGGCACGTTCCGTGAAGAGGTGGTGAATATCTTTGACCAGTTGAGACAGGTCGATAAAGTGAGGGCGCAATTTCAGGCCCTTGGCTTGAATGGTGGTAATATCCAGAACGTCGATTACGATGGATTCCAGCATCCGACAGGCTTTGTGAATGACTTTTGCCTGACGTCTTTCAGTGTCGGACAAGTTGTCGCTTTTCATCAGCAAGCTTGCAAACCCGCCAATATTATAGACGGGTGTCTTTATCTCGTGGCTGATAGTGGCCAGGAAGGTCGATTTGGCATCACTGGCTTCCTGAGCCAGTTGATGGGCTGTGGCAATCGCGAGTTCTTCAGCCTTGCGTTCTGAAATGTCATGCGACATCCCCACGACTTTCAAGGGCTTTCCGTTTTCATCACGTTGAAGTTCTACAGTACTGCGCGCCCAGACAGATTCGCCATTTTCCTTGATATAGCGGTGATCAGCTTCAAGCGGAGCTGCGCCATTCATGTGATCAGCCCACAACGCTTTCAGGCCATCACGGTCATCCTTGTGGATGAACCTCCATATGTCACTGAAAACCTCGTCGGACTTGGGAGGGCGCCCGAGAAAGTTCTCCAGATTGGAAGAGTAGTGGATCTTGCCACTCTGGATATCGACTTCCCATGCTGCGGATCCGGATATCAACAATGCGGAATCCAGTCTGGCCTCGGCATTTTTCAGGGTATTCAGTGTTTCCACTTCTCTGGTGACATCTTCAGTATACATCACCAGGCCAGATATATTTTCATCCTGATCAAACCAGGGTCTGATCTCGAAATTCAGATATTGGATCGTACCGTCAGCTCTTTCAAACGGGTAACGTTTTCGGCGTTCAATGGCACCACGCAGGCATTTATCATTGATGGTTTTACCATCCTCTCCAACCTCAGGTAACAGATCGTACTGATTGAGACCGGTCAGATCCTCGTCGCCCAGGCCAAAATCTTCTGCCCATCTCCGGCTACAGGATATGTAATGCATGTCCTTGTCGAAAAGTGCCATGGCGCTGGGGGAGTGTTCGATGAAGCTTTTCAACTCCGCACCGGGGCCTCGGATGACCGCTTTTTGTCGGCGCATCTCAAGGTGTTCCATGATTGCGTCTGTAAGCAGTTTCAACTGTTCCAGTTGGGAAGGGGTGATCTGGTAAGGTGCCTGGTGAACAACACACAGGTGTCCCAGCACAAGGCCGCGCTTCGTGATCAAAGGAAAGCCAGCATAGGCGCGAATGTTCGGCGCGCCTGTAACCATGGGATTGGTTGCAAAACGCTTGTCCAGAAGAGTGTCGGGAACAATCAGCTCCTGGAGCATGTTCGCGGGGGAGGGGATGAATGCGCTTTTGCGCGAGGTTTCATTCAGATCGATTCCGACCCTGGATTTGAACCATTGGCGCTTCCTGTCGAGTATGGACAGATACGCGATCGGGGCATCACAAATGGATGCGGCAGTTTGAGTCATGGCGTCGAAAAAAGCGTCTGCAGGAGAATCCAACAGGTCAAACGAGGAGAGTTCCTCAAGTCTGGAACGCTCCTCATGAGTTTGATCAGTTTTTGCCACCTCATACCCCTCCCGCATGTTGTTGACTGGACTAGCCTGTATTGACGATTTGTTCGGGCAATAATTGTTGCGCGACCAGAATGGCCTGTGTGCGATTGCTGACTCCGAGTTTCTTGTAGATGGATGTCAGGTGACTTTTTACCGTGGCTTCCGCCAGGTTCAGGTCATTGGCAATCTGCTTGTTCAGTCGTCCGCTGGCCAGTTCTGCAAGAATGCGTACCTGGGCATTGGATAGGCCTGCGATCAAATCCACCTGGCGACGAGTTTTTGCGTCCGAAGTGGAAAAGTCCGGAAAAGCGGCTTCTCCCCAGATCACACGCCGGGTGAGCCGGATGATATCCTTCATCGGCATGGATTTGCCAAAGAAAGCATTTGCGCCTGCCGCCTGTACAGCACGGACGACACCGGGTTCTTCTCGTGCCGATACAACGATAAATTTCGCATCGGGCAAGCGTTTGCGCATTGTACTGACGCTGGCCACGCCGTCAGAGTCCGGAAGCATAAGGTCCATATAGACCAATTCCGGGGTTTCACCCTGATCCAATTTAACATGAGCATCCGTCAATGTTGATACGCAAGTCACCAGCACCTTCGGATTGATCTCGAATAATGCCAATTTCAATGCGTCACAATATAACGGATGGTCATCAACCACCATAAAACGATCCAACATGTTCCCAACCCTGAGTTGTGTTCACCGTCCCCACGAGTCTTATTTGACTCCAGCCGCTCCTAATTAGTCGTTAAATTCGTAAACAAGTCTCAGACCTTGGTATGATTGTTCTTGGTATGTTCTTGTTTTGGGGCCTGCGTTTGTTAACCATAATGAGGGATAAAAATTCCCATATATGTTTGAAATTAAAGGAATAAACTTAGACATGTTACGTGTTGTTCATGCGAAATAAAAAATGTGAATGATTTGATTTTTGTTGGCTGATTCGGTCGCTGGAAACCGCGATGACGAATGATTTCCCTAGTTCAATCACCGAACTTATGGAGAAATCAAATGCGCCTACTCAATCAAACGTCTCGAGCCGTCCTGGCTCTGGCCTGCTCCACTGTAATAGTGGGTGCAGCACATGCTGTCGGCACGGATGCCGGTAAATCAGTGGAAAACACCTTTACGCTCGACTACCAGGTTGATGGTGTAGATCAGGGTACAATTACAAACGACCCTGACTATTCGCCTGAAGCGGGTGACCCTGCACCGATGATCGACCCGGCCGGTCCAACAGACTTCACTGTGGACCGCATGATCGACCTGAGCGTGACCGCAAACAATTCTGGCCTGATTGTGCCTCCCAACGCACAAGACCGTGTGTTGGTCTATTCTGTCACAAACCTGGGTAATGACTATCAGACATATTCCTTCAGCGTGCAGGACGTTGCTGGCGATGATTTTGACGCCACAGGCCTGGAACTTACCTATTCTCGCGCCGCATATGACCTCAATGGAGATGGTGACACGCTAGACCCATGTGAAGCGGAAATTGTTGACACAGCTATTCCGCAGACAGTCGTCAGTTCTTCTGCCGGTACTGCCAGCTACACGTGTGACATTCCCACGGATATTCCATTCACGGTCAAGATTTCCGGTGACATCCCAACAGGAGAAGCCGAGCAGAACATCGACAACCTGATCCTTGTTGCTGAAACGCGTAACCCGACTCAGTGGGCCTTTGAAGCAACGCCTCCTACCGCTGGGGGTGTCACGGCTCAAGATGGCGACGGTGCGAACACGATTGATGGCGTTGCCGAGAACGTTTTCGCCGATGGTTCCGGGTCATCTGAAGAAGCAGCACAAGATGGTCTGATGTCGGCTCCCTCCAGCTTTGTCGTATCATCGCCAGATCTGATCGCAGAAAAACTTGTCTGGGTGCTCGACACCGAGTCCGACAGCACAGCGTGTGGCAGTGAAGCTGTACCAGGGGCTGCTCCGACGACTGAATATCCGACACCAGGTGCGTGTGTTCTTTATACGATAGAAGTTCACAACACGGGTGAAGTTGCAGGCTCCAACGCTGAAAACCTCACGGTTCAGGATGTGTTGCCGCCGGAAGTCGAATTCGTTTCGGCTGATATCTCAGGCTTCACAACTCCTGGGACACTGACCTTCCGCAAAGCGGACGGAACAACTGATTGTGATGGTTCTTCTGGTGAAACCTGCACCGTTACACTGACGAATGCATCCCTGAATGCTGTGGCTGGCGCAACTGATGCCGTCGCACAACTCTATATTCGCGCGCTCGTTCGCTAAAGCGACGCGCGAATAAGGCGCGCCGTTCTGGTCACACTCCCCCTCGTCCCCCCCCCCGACCGGGACGGCGCTCCGTCGCTTTTTAGCTCTCCGTCATTTTCTTACTCAATTCGCGATTTCCCGCTAATGCCTTGTAAAGGAAAGTATTATGTTCACGTTCACGAACAAGCTGTTGTCGAAAATCGCAGTCTCGCTTGCTTGTGCGTGCACTTGTGCAACCGCAGTGGCGCAGATAACGCCATTGGGTACGGAGATCACCAATACCGCCACAGTGTCTTTCGATCACTCCAGCGGTCGTTATGATTTTACCACCAACAAAGCAGTGTTCACTGTGTCTGCGCGCCCCTCGGTGTCGGACATTGAATTTTTTCGCCAGGCTCCGATGGCACCAGATGCTGTAATGGTCGCACTCAATGGCAGCGACTACAGCCCAGACGGGAATTTGGCCCCAGGTGGCTTTCTCCCGATCAATGCCGGTTTCAACACAGCAAGAACAGCAGCAGAAGCAACTCCGATTATTCCTGCTGACTCGTTCTTTGCAGGAGAGCTCATGATTGTCCGCGTTGTCGACGAGGGACAAAATGGAGACCCCAATGTCATAGAAACGGTCACCGCGACCATCGTGTCCCAGACCGGAGACAGCATCGTTCTACGTCTCTATGAAGACACGCCTGACAGCGGCCAGTTCTACGCTTACGTCCCATCGTCAAAGGAAAGCTCCACGTCCAGTGATGCCGTGTTGAGCATCTCCGAAAACAGCACGATGACAGCCACATATATTGATGTTTTCGATGAAACCGAGGTGTCCGAGGATACCGCTCTGGTTGATCCTTATGGTGTGCTGTTCGATTCGCTGACCGGGCGGCTCATTGACGATGCAATCGTCACGATCGTCGATGCTGAAACGCTTCAACCCGCAGCGGTCTATGGCATTGATGGGATGTCTGAATACCCGTCCACACTCACAACCGGTGGAGTCGTGACGGATGCCTCCGGGCGTGAATATGACCTGGAAGATGGACAGTTCCTTTTTCCACTGATGTTCCCGGGCGACTACAGATTGCTGATCACGCCGCCTCAGGGCTATGTGTTTCCGTCAGGCTTTGGTCCCGATTCCTTCGATGGTCTGTCAACAGGTCCATTTGAAATCATTGATGGCTCTTACGGCCTGGATTTTACAGTCACATCCTCCGGGCCTTTGCACTTTGATGTGCCACTCGACACAACCCGCGGTCTTACAGTCACCAAGGATTCAAGCGTTCTGCAGGCTTCGGTCGGCGACTTCGTCGTCTATTCGATTGATGTAACAAACAGCTCTGAATATGCGCTGCCAATGCGTGTGCGGGACGATATGCCGAGTGCGTTGCGCTACAAGCAGGGCTCTTCCATGCTGGATGGAGAAGCTTTCAAGGAAGCTTCTGTCGAGATGGCAGGCGCGACGCTCACATTCGATGGTGGCCTGATCGAGGCCGGTGAAACGCACCAGTTTTCCTATGTTGCTGTCGTCGGTCCCGGTGCCGAAAATGGTGAGGCGGTGAACCGTGCAACCGCCATCAATCCTTTTGGTGGCAAGCTCTCGAACACAGCAGAATCCGCCATTTCCATCACAGAGGACCTGTTGCGCTCTGAATCCACCATCATTGGCCGGGTTTCGGAAAATGCCTGTGACGAAAACGAGGAATGGTCGCGTGCGATATCCCGCGGAGAAGGTGTCGAAGGCGTACGTATCTACCTGGAAACAGGTGAATACGCAGTCACTGATGAAAGGGGCGCTTACCACTTTGAGGGTGTGAAGGAAGGTACACATGTGGTCCAGATCGACCCGGTGACACTTCCTGAAGGATACACACCAGTCAAATGTGAAGAGAACAGCCGCTTTGCGGGTAGCTCGACATCCCAGTTCGTGGATGTGATGGGTGGTGCAATCTGGAGATCCAATTTCTACCTGAAGCGTACAGCTGAAAAAGTTGTCGAGGAGGTCGAGGCAGACATTCTGGAAGCTCAGGAATATCTGGCTTTTGATGATGCGTGGCTGAATACTCAGAATTCCGACGTTGCCTGGGTCTACCCTGACACATCGCGTTCGCCATCGGGCCGCAGCCTCAATATCGGTATCAAGCTACCAGCAGAATCAGAGATTTCGCTCACATTGAACGGATTATCCGTTGATCGTTCGAACCGTCAGCCACGCCTCCTGTCTTCGGATCAGTCAACTGTATTGAAGCGCTGGAGAGGTGTAGATATTCAAAGCGGTCGTAACGTTCTGAAGGCTGTAATCACTCACGCCAATGGCCAGACCCAGACCCTGACAGAAGAAGTCTGGTTTGTAGATCAGGCCCAACGCGCACAACTCGTAGATGATCAATCAACATTGGTTGCTGATGGTCGTTCGACACCGGTTGTTGCAATTCGTCTGGAAAATGCTGAAGGACGTGCTGTTCATTCCGGTCGTGTGGTCGAAGTTGATGTCTCAGCGCCTTATGAACTGAAGCAGCTTGACCGGCTAGGTGAGATTGCACCGATCAGCACAGGTATCGTTGAAGCGCGCGGCGTCAGCGTCAATCGTGACGGTATCCTGATGGTCGAACTGGAGCCGACACTTCGTACTGGCAAGATCAGGGTGCGCGTGCCGCTGGCCGGTGATCGTATCGAGGAAGTCGAAGCCTATGTCCGTCCCGAAAAGCGTGACTGGATCCTCGTTGGTCTGGCAGAAGGGGAGATCGGTCAGTTTGACGACGATGCCCCGCTGGGAGCTGACGAAAACGACTGGAACCGCTCCGGCCGGATCGCATTGTTCGCCAAGGGGCTGGTCAAGGGTGACTGGTTGCTCACCCTGGCAGTCGACACGGCCAAGCGTCGCGGAAACGAAGACGATGCTCTGTATGACTCAATCGACCCGAATGCCTATTACACGCTGTATGGTGACAACTCCGTCTATGGCAATGACGCGCAAAGCCGCTACCCGGTCTATGTGAAACTGGAAAAGGAAACGGCCCGTATCCTTTTCGGTGACTTCAACACTGACTTGTCGGATTCCGAGCTTGGCCGCTACTCGCGTCAGCTTTCAGGTCTCAAAGCTGAATATGAGGGCGAACGCTTTTCGGTCTCAGGTTTTGCAGCTGAAACCAATCAGGGCTTCATCAAGGACGAAATCGCTGCCGATGGTACATCCGGTCCATACCGTTTGAGCCAGGGCAATCTTGTCCGCAATTCCGAGATCATCACCATCGAGACACNTGACCGTAACCGTCCGGACCGTGTGCTGAATTCGGTAACGCTGCAACGCTTCACGGATTATGAGATCGATGTTGCGACTGGTGAGATCTTCTTCCGCTTCCCTGTGGATGCAACAGACACGGGCTTCAACGAGAATATCATCGTCGTTGATTATGAGACCTATGCTGACGCAGACCGCAATGTCACTTTTGGTGGACGCGTGGAGATGCGCAGCTTTGATGGCAAGCTCGAAACTGGCCTCAACTACATCGACGAGGATGGTGCCATTGGTGACCGTGGTCGGTCCAAGCTGGCGTCAGTTGATGCTGAGCTGGAGCTGTCGAACAAGACCCGTATCATCGGTGAGTATGCAACGTCTCAGTATGACGGTGTCGAGGCAGACAGTGTTTCGGCCGATGCCTATCTGCTCGAATTGCAGCACGCTTCAGATGGCTTCAGTGCTGGTGCATATGTCCGTCAGGAAGATGCCGGCTTTGGTCTGGGTCAGACGGCAAGCAATACAAACGCCATTCGCCGGGTAGGGGCGCAGTCCTCTGTTCGCATTGCCGAAAGCATTGATGCCGACACCGGCACCCGGAATGTCAGCCGTATCGAAGGCCAGGCCTATCGCGAGACCGATCTTGCGAGTGACCAGAACCGCACGGTATCAGACGCATCAATCACACGTGAAGGCAAAAACTACGCTGCCAGCACGGGTCTGCGCTCGGTTCAGGAAGAACTGAATGACGAGAACCGTGAATCCCTTCTCGGAACGTTCAGCTTTCGCAAGAGCTTTCCCAAGGCGGGTATCTCTGTCGTGGGGTCACGTGAACAGCCGATCAGTCAGTCGGATGAAGCGTCGATTGCACCTGAGCGTACAATTCTTGGCATCGACAAGGCCGTCAATGAGCGCGTCACCGTCAATGTACGCCATGAGATCACCAATGGTGCACATGCATCAGGAGAAAACACGCTGGTCGGTGTGACAATCCAACCCTGGGCAGGTGCGCAGGTTGTAACAGGTCTGGACCGGCTTACACAGGACTCTTCATCACGCCTTGCCGCGACCATTGGTGTCGACCAGAACATTCGTCTGAATGAAAAATGGAACGCCTCGCTTGGTTTCACCAACCGGTCGCGTGTTGACGGTGGTGATGCACCACAAGACCCACTGGCAGATGATGCTGTATCACCCATCGCCGAGGGCGTTCGTAGCCCCCTGACGCAGGATGATGCCTATTCGTCCGGCTATCTTGGTCTGGGTTTCCGGGACTCCGGCACCGCAGCTTCGGGTCGCTATGAATATCGTGACTCCAGTGCGGCACTTCGCCAGGCATTTATCCTGGGCGCAGCACGCGAACTGACTGACAGCCTGAGCTATGCAGGTGGTGCACGCTTGCAATTTGACGACGTTGCGACCGGTGGTTCAGACAGGATCACGACGCGTCTGGGACTTTCATGGCGACCTGAAGACACGCCAGTCACGATCTATAACAGGCTCGATTTCAACCGCGAAAGCACAGAAGGCGTCGGCGAGACCTGGAAGGTGGTCAACAATGCGGGCCTGAACCTGCTGCCGAATGACCGTTCGCAACTCGCAATATTCCATGGCGTCAAATACGCGTCGGCCAATCTACTGGGCCAGCAATATTCTGGTTGGACCAACCTTGTCGGCGCGGAATACCGCTATGATGTGACCCCGCGTATTGATGTTGGCCTGCGCGGATCAGTCCTCGCTTCGGATGCCAGTTCCACGATGGAATATCAGTTCGGCCCAAGCATCGGTATCTCGCCGAAAGAGGGTGCCTGGTTCAGCGTCGGATACAATGTCTGGGGTTTCAAGGATGACGATTTTGATGCCGCAAGTGAGAGTAGAAACGGATTATTTATCAAATTGCGGTTGAAAATTAACCAAAATGACCTTGATGGCCTTCTCGGCTGGGTCTCGCCGAAAGCGGGAGAGTGACATGATAAACAAGATTGCAAACCTGGTCAGGGCGACTTGTCTGACACTCGCTTCAGGTCTTTTGTTGGCTCCAGCTTCCTGGGCGCAGACCGTGTTCTCTGAAGATTTCGGGACTGGAACCTATCCCGGAGCCGCATTGGCACCGGGTACGACCACCTACGGATATGCAACGCCTTCAGGTGGTTCGTTCCTCCTGGATGGTGAATACACCATTGGTACAAATACCGAGCAGGGGAAGGCGGACTGGGCCAGCGCTTTTGACCATTCAACGGGTGATGGCACCGGCTTCATGATGATCGTCAACGCTACGGAAGGCGTTGCGGATGAGTTTTACAGAACAACAGTCAATTTGTCGCCCAGCGAGAACTTTTCATTTTCGGCATGGGTGATCAACGCAAACTCGCAGGCAGACGAGGATTTCTGTAATGGTATTGGGGGCGGACACATCAAGCCGAATGTGACGCTGTCGATCCAGACATTGGGCGGAACAGTATTGGCGTCGCAATCTAGCGGCGACATTCCCGTTTCAACTCCCGCTGAGTGGTTGAACTACACGCTCGACTTTACCACGGATGCCAGCACATCTCAGGTTCAGCTGGTCTTGCAGAACAATGCTCCTGGTGGGTGTGGGAACGACCTTGCCATTGATGATATTGAATTTTTTGTGCGTCCAACCGTGGTGGCCAATGATGACAGTGCCAATCCGACCAACACGCCAACAGGTGTCGCAGATGTTGTGAATGTCACTACCAATGACACAGATGATGGCGCGCCTATTGGAGCATTTGACCTTGCAATTGCGTCTGGCTCTTCGCTGCCTCCGGAACTAACCTTCAACACATCAACCGGTAGTGTTGGTGTTGTCGCAGGTGCGGACACCGGTGTTTACGCGTTTGACTATGAGATTTGTGCGTCCGGTAGCAGTTCGAATTGTGACACTGCCACAACAACCATAACCGTGTTCAACCCAGGTGGCGGATTACCTCCGGTACTCAGTTGTCCTGCGGCATCAAGCACGCTGAATTGGGACGCTGTAAACTGGTCTGGTGGATCGCTGAACAACACCTACACGGTGGATGGAACGCCGATTCAGCTCCAGTTCTCCGGAAATACGGCTGATCTTGACGACGTTTTCCTCAGCGTGGCCACTGACAGCCCTTACCTGAATTCAAATGAGTCCGGCGGTCTGTCTCCGGCGCAGGACAGTCTTTCAATCACGATCGACCATGACAATAACAGCCAGTTCCTCGATCTCGACATCAGTCTTGGTGATGCCGGTGCTGGTGTGGCTGGAACACAGTTCACGATCTTTGACGTGGATTCCCCTAATAATAGCTATATCGACCAGGTGACCGTCACGGCATTCCTGAATGGGGTTGCCCTGAGCGAAGTCTATCTGACGCCAGGCAGCGCCAATACAGCTTCTGGAAACTCCGTCTATGGAACGGCCCAGTCTGCGAATAGCGCTAATGCAAATGTGGTCGTTACTGTGCTGGAACAGGTCGACCAGGTTGTTGTGCGTTATGAAAACGCGCCGGGTACGCAGTCAAACCCAAGCGAACAGATGATCGCTTATCACGATATCGATTTCTGTCAGCTTCCTGTCGATTATTCTGATGCGCCATCGAGTTATGGAGCGCCATCACATGGTATAGATGCCAGCCTTTACATGGGATCAGTTGTCCCTGATGCAGACAGTGCCGCGAACCCTGGGGCAAGTGCAAATGGTGATGACGTCACCGGTACGGATGATGAAGATGGTGCCAGTATTCCGGCACTGACGCAGCGCGACTCCGCCAATATTCTCGTCAATGTGCGTCAGGCTTCGGTCAATGACGGCTACCTTCAGGGCTGGATTGACTGGAACGGAGATGGAGACTTCAACGACGGTGGCGAACAGATCGCGACCGATCTTCAGCTTGGTTCTGGAACCAATGGGAACATCACCATACCGATTGATGTTCCGGCCACAGCAACAACCAGTCAGACCTATGCACGTTTTCGTTGGTCGACGACATCCGGCCTGAACGCTATTACGGCCGCGCCTGATGGCGAGGTTGAAGACCACGCTCTGACCATCACTGAATATGTTCCGACGCCAGCACCTGTTGGAACGCAGTCTTGTTCCGCGCTTACGGGGAGCTGGAACGGGTCTGGATTGAACTGGTCGAGCACGACGTCCAGTGGGCTTGGCGTGACGGCGGCGTTTACCGTAGAGCCGGGCGGCAGTTTTACAGGCGGTCAGGACAATCTGAATACGATCACGGCATTCAGCGAACCAAGCGCACTTGGTGCCCCGTCTCTCAACATGACATTCACTTGGGACACCACCTCAGATGGAGCTGAAGACGCTAGCGTTGACGGTGTGCCTGGTACACTGACCTTTGCCTTTGATCGTCCGGTCGTAAATCCAGTTATACATGTAGATCGCGTTGGGGGATCCCAGGGCACAGATCCGAACTCGGGATATTTTGAACTGACGACGCCGGGAGCCAGCATCACGCGATTGAACGGTGTCCCGCATTTCACGACCAACACAGACAGCTTTTACCGGGAATTGGGCGGCATCACTGCAAATTCTCAATCTTCCTTGCTCGGGACTGATGGGACCGCCGCAGGGTCGATCATGATTTCTGGTAAACATTCCAGTCTGGCTTTTGAAATCACGGGCTATGGTCCGGATGGTGCCGGCGCAGACGGTTTCGAAATGGTCATCTGTGGGCACGCTGCGGACTTTGGCGATGCGCCTGCAACCTACGGCACGCTGAACGCCGACAATGGTGCGTCTCACCAGTTCACAGGTGCAGCAGCGACCCATTTCATGGGTGCTGGAGTCAATGCGGATTCTGACGGTCAGGTTGCCAGTGGAAATGCGACCAATGATTCAGATGATGGCGTGGCCCTGCCAGCGCTCAAGCAGAATGTCGCCAGTACGATCACCACAACTGTTGTGGGTGCAGGTGGTTACCTTCAGGCCTGGATCGACTGGAATGGAGATGGCGATTTTGATGTCGGAGAAGAAATTGCGACCGATATTCAAGACGGTGAGGCAGGTGATGCAGATGGAGCAGCCAATGGCCAGATTGCGATCAGCGTCACGCCGCCACAATCATCCGTAACGACGCAGACCTTTGCGCGCTTTCGTTGGTCGACAGAATCCGGCCTTGGTGCAACAGGCTTTGCCGTTGATGGCGAGGTGGAAGACTATGCGCTCACCATCTCAGGGGCAGTCACGCATGAATGCGGAACGGGGTCGTCGGCAACGGGATCAGGCTATGCCTCTTCGGGAACCGGTGCATACAGGGATTCCATATGGTGGCTGGATTGGTCATGTGCTGGTGCGACCTTCAATGCGGGCGATATTGTCAACAGAAGCTGGAGCCTGCCAGGCGGTATTACAGTAACAGCCCAGATCACAGACATCACACAATCAATCTTTCCTTATAATACGGGTGACTGGCAGTTTGATGAGTTACCCAACCTCTATGGCGGTTTGAACCCGATCGGTCTTGCCAATGCGGTGACCGAGGAAGATCCGAATTTCAGCATTTCCTGGTCTGCCAGCCGTGGCGGAACGCCGATCCCGGTTGATCTGATATTCGCGGATGCAGAAGATCTTGGTGGAACCGAGATCACACAGGGCACGACCGATGGTGGCGGATGGGAGCCGATTGAATTTTCTGGTGAGGTCTATGCCGCGTTCACGCTTGATGGTGCCAGAATTATCGAGTCCGAACCACCCAATGCGGGGTCCGGTACGCTGCTGGTCATGTCTGAAGGTGTGAGCAATCTTGATATCGACCTGATCTCAGAAGGTCGCACGGCTGTCGCGCTCGGTTTCATGCTTCCCATGGATATTGGCGATGCCCCGGCGACCTATGCAACAGGTGGTCACTATGCGCGCCACACGGCGGTCAGCTCCACGATCCAGCCTGCGGCGGTTACGCTGGCTGACAATCTGACCTATTCGACACTTACCCCGGCAGCCACATCCTATATGGGCGTGGAAAGACCGGATTCCGATCCCACCTCGCTTGCGACGTCTGATTCAACAGGCGATGACGCCAACGGTATTGATGATGAAGACGGTGTGACCATGCCGATCATCGCACCAGGAGCGTCCCTGTCTTTCCCTGTGACTGTGGAAGGTGCTGGCGGATATCTGCAAGCCTGGGCGGACTGGAACGGCGATGGTGATTTTGAGGACGCGGGCGAACAGATCGCTGTGGATGCTCAGGACGGTGTGACAGGCGTAAGCGGTCGGACGGACGATTCCGACGCTGTTGCTGGCACAATCACCATCAATGCCACAGTGCCAGGAACATTGGTTGCCAATCAGACCAGCCACATTCGATTCCGTTGGTCGTCACAACAGGGGCTGGGCCTCACCGACATCGCTTTTGACGGTGAAATGGAGGACTATTCCTTTATCGTCACCGCGCTGAACGCGGAACTGGCCGGGTCCAAGACCATTGCAGTGTTTGATCCGACTGGTTCTGGAGAGGTGTATGCCTTGCCGGGTGAGGACGTGATCTACACGCTGACCATTGCAAATACGGGTGATGGCCCGGCAGACACTGACACTGTGATCCTGATTGACCGCATGCCCGAAGAGGTCGAGTTCTTCAATGGCGATGTGGATTCGGGTGGTCCAAATACCTATCCGGGCAGTGACCCAGTAGGGTTTGTCGACAATGGTTCCGGGCTGACCTTCACCTATAGCACTGACGTCAGGTTCTCAGATCAGGCGCAACGTCCAGCTGATTTCGCGGCCTGCACATACACACCCCAGGCGGGCTATGACGCGGCGGTCACATATATCTGCTTCAACCCGAAAGGGCAGATGGCGGCAGGAGATCCGGACCCTGATTTTTCCGTATCGTTCCGTGCTCGAATTAAATGAGACTTCAACCCAACCCTCAGCATGTTTCTGACTTGTCGGTGCGTGCATAGATGAATGGAGACAAAAATGAACAAGATTGCCTTAGCTTTGATATCGTCGACTCTGTTGATTGCCGCACCTGCTTACGCGCAAGAGTTCACCGCCAGCCAATCGGTTGAAAAAAGAGTGATGGTTGCTGACGAGGAAGGAAATCTCATTGAGACTTTTGAAGAAGCTGTCGCTGTCGCACCGGGAGACAATGTGCGTTATGCATTGCTTTACTCAAATGATCTCGCTGCACCGGCTGAAGGTGTGGTGCTGACAATTCCGGTTCCGGTCGAAATGATATTGATCCCGGACTCCATAAGTTATCCGCAAAATGTGACCGTCAGCTATTCTGCTGATGGCTCGCAGAGTTTCAGCGTTCTGGAAAATGCTGCGCTGGATGTATCTGAAGATATCAATCTTGACGATGCCACTCATGTCCGGTGGACATTCAATGAGCCTGTCCAGCCTGCCGAAAGCGGTACTTTATCTTTTATCGCGACGCTTCGTTGAGCGATTGCAGACCATGAATGAGCTTGGTGTTCGGTGACGAGCTTGTTCATGGTGTGTGCGAGCAAAGGAAAAGGCTTTGATGTGATCATCAAAGCCTTTTCCTTTGGTTTGATTCCAACCTGATCAGGCGGGTACGAAGACCAACCGTCTCTGTGTGAATTCCTCAAGTCCGGATTGTCCCAGCTCCAGCCCCATACCTGACTGTTTTGCACCACCCATCGATATAAACGGGGTGATGTTCATGTGCGAGTTGATCCAGACCATGCCGGTCTCCATCTTGCTCGCGACTTGTAGCGCCCGTTCCTTGTTGGAAGACCAGACTGTTCCGCCAAGCCCCTGATCGGAGTCATTGGCGCGTGCGATTGCGTCATCCACATCTTCATAGCGCAGCACGGGCAATACAGGGCCGAATTGTTCCTCGCGAACAACACGTGCATTGTCATCGATGTCGCGAACAATCGCAGGGCGTATGAAATAGCCTGACCGATCGAGTGTCTCGCCACCCTCAACGGTACCGTGCGTGGCCGCGTCATCGATCATTTCGCGGACCTTGTCGAATTGCTGCTTGTTCTGCAGAGGGCCGTATTGGGCACCTTGCTTGGAGCCGTCATCCACGACCGCCTGTTTTGCAAGCGAGACAAGCTCGTCACAGATCTCATCATATTGAGAGTTGTGCACATAGGCCCGTTTGATCGCCAGGCAGACCTGACCTGAGTTGACCATTGCCCCTTCGAAAAGGTCCTTGGCTGCGCTCTTGGGTTCAACGTCGTCAAGAACAATGGCTGCATCATTGCCGCCCAGTTCGAGGGTGACGCGCTTCAGCAGGTTCGCCGCGCTTTCCATCACTTTCTTGCCGGTTGCTGTGGACCCTGTGAAAGAAACCTTGGCGACACCGGAATGTGCGGTAAGTGCTGCTCCAAGGTCATTGTTGTCGCAGATCATGTTGAACACGCCTGCAGGCATGTGGCGATTGAGCATCTCCGCCACTCTCAACGAAGTGAGAGGGGTGGTTGGAGCGGGCTTTGAGACGACAGTGTTACCAGCCAATAGTGCAGGGGTGATCTTCACCACTAGCAGCGAGATCGGGAAGTTCCACGGCATGATCGCGGCCACAACACCGAGTGGATAGCGCTGCTCCAGGAATTTACCTGTCTCGTCTTCCTGAACAACCTTCTCAGGAAGGTCGAGAGTCGCAAGACCGCGCATGATCATGGCGGAGCCGATAATTTCCTCGACGGCCTTGTCGAGGGGCTTTCCCTGTTCGGAAGTCAGAAGACGGCTGAGTTCATCAACCTTGGCTTCCATTTCGTCTGCGACCGCCATCAATGCGGCCCGGCGTTCAGCAATCGGCGTTGCTGCCCAACCATTGAAAGCAGAATTGGCGGCTGCAACTGCCTGGTCGAGCTGACTTTCGTCAGCTCGAGGGCAGTCTGCGATCGAGGCTTCGGTCGCGGGGTTGATGACCGGTAAGGTTGATACCCCGTTGACGAGCTCGCCGCCTATGATCATGCGAAACGGTTCCATCAGTATCTCCAGATCAGAATTTGAAGCCAACAGATGCGCCGTAGGTTTGGCCTGGAGCCGGTGTGGCTATGTCGCCGGACCCGTTTTCATTGTAGGATGACAAGTGCTGTTCATCCGTAAGGTTGCGTGTCCACAGGCGAATGTTGAACTGGTCGTCTGGACCACTCCACACGATTTGCGCGTTCACGAGACCGTAGGCGTCCTGTTGTTCGCGATTGTCTACCGCGAAGTTGAACCCGCTATTGTAGGAGTAGGAAATATTGCTGCGCAGGGTTCCCGTGCCCAGCTCCATTTCGTGGGAAACACCAAGGCTTGCGGTCAGGTCTGGCGTATTCACCAGCTCGTTTCCTGCTGCCGAACAATAGGACTGACCCGAATGGGCCGCGTCGTTACAATTCGGGAACACATAGTTACCCAGGCCAGGTGTGTAACCAGCATAGTCAGGTGCACCGGCAGGTTGCTCCAGGAAGGATACGGTGGCGACCGGGAACTCACCATATTCATGGTGCAACCATGCACCGCTACCGGTCAGGCTGAAGCCTCCACCCAGTTCGGCCTGGAAGTCGAAGTCGACACCATAGACCTCTGCTGTCGCAGCATTGGTCAGCGTCGTGCTTGCGCCATTGACCTGGAACGCCTGAATGTTCTCGTACTCATAGAAGAAAGTTGCAGCGTTCAGGCGCACGCGGTCATTAATGGTCGATTTGATACCGATCTCATAGGCGTCCAGCGTTTCCGGCTCAGCAGGGGCGTCGGCAGGTGAGGTGAGGTTGAACACACCACTCTTGAAGCCACGGCTGATGCTGGCGTAACCCATGAAATCAGGTGTGAACTGGCGGTCCAGGGCGACGCGCCATGTTGGTTTCGAGAATGTCTCGGACTGATCAACAGTTCCGATTGGCACCTGGAACCCACCAGAAGGTCTTGGAACATCACCGGTTGCTGGTTCTGGATTGGCACCGATCAGCAAGAACTGGTCAGCGTGAAGGTCACGTTCGTCCTTGGTGTAACGCAGTCCGACCGTCAGATTGGTGTCGGTCATGAACTCCCAGGTGACCTGACCAAATGCAGCATAGGATTTGGTGGTCTGGGAGGATTCGATCTGAAGGTGATCGGTTGCTCCACCTGTTTGGCCCAGAATCGCCGCACCGACGATCTGGAAAGGATCATAGCGGCTTTCGGCATCCATGTAGAACAGACCACCAATGGCCTGAATCTTGTCACCGGAATAGGCCAGCTGGATTTCTTCGGTGAGCTGCTCTTCTTCATCGAAAAGCGGGGCATCGATGATCTTGAGCGATGTTCCGTCGACTTCGACGCGCTGGGCACCCTTTTCACCACGATAGGCAAGGATATTGGTCAGCGTAAAGTTTTCGCCGATGTCTTGCTCAAACTTGAACGACCCACCGAAATTCTCGATTTCAAAGGCAGGCTCGAACTCACTTATGGAATCATAGAAGCCGTTTCCGGCGGCGACAAATTCATCATACCCAGTGCCATCAAGTAGAAGAGAGTTTGGCACGGGGCGGTAGGCAATGCCCCAGGAACCCTCGGTTCTGGACCAGTCACCCGCAAATGTCAGGGTTGTACTGTCAGTGATTTCCGCCAGCAACTTGCTGCGGATCGCCAAGTCTGAAGTCTTGTTGATGTCCTTGTCGATGATTCTGTTATAGCCAAAGCCATCAGCCTGATCACGATAATAAAGGGCGAGGTCAGCCGCGATACCGTCAGCGAAGCCACCTGTGACATATGCAGATGCTTCTGTTGTGGCATGGTCGCCATACCCCAATTGTCCGGTAACCGAGAACTCTTCTTCGGGTGTCTTTGTAATGACGTTTACAGCACCACCTGTCGCGTTACGCCCATATAGCGTGCCTTGCGGCCCCTTCAGGACCTCGATGCGAGAGATGTTGTTCAGCGCGAAGGTCGAACCTGCCATTGATGGCATATAGACACCATCTACAAACATGGCGATGGCGCTGTCCTGGCCGGTACTGCCGCCCTGGGTGCCGATACCACGAAGGGTGAAGTTGGTGGCGTTGGTTGTGCGCGTTACGTTAAGCCCGCCAACAGCAACAGCCAGATCTTCTGTCGAGCGGATCCCCTGATCCGCTAGCGACTGAGCTGTGATTGCAGAAATTGCGATTGGAACAGACTGAAGATTTTCTTCGCGTTTCTGTGCGGTCACCACGATGACCGGAATGCGTTTGACTTCGTTTTCGTCTTCTGCCTGGGTTTCAGCAACCTGAACAGGCTCTGCTGTTGTATCAGCTTCCTGTGCAAATGCAGGCTGAAAAGCAAAACCCGCGCATAGAGATACGGAAGCTAGCAATAGCGATTTCGTCATATTTTCCTCCCCGGAATACGCCTATTTAGTATAGCGCTTTCTTATGATGTAGCTTATAGTAATCATAATAACAATATGTCGGCCGACACATTTTTGACGAAAAATGTGTACGGCTGAAAGTCATCAGGGAGGCAATAGCATGCCAGATTCAGCGCAACTGGATTTCAAGCTTGACGTAAAGGCTCTGGGCCATCGGCTGACGGGGCATCTGGATGCGCTGCGTGAAGTGGATTCACTGTTCTGGAGCGAGATCAACCAGGCCTGGATGGTGACGGGGCACAAGGAAGTGCTTGATGGCTATTTCGGCAAATTGCCTTTGTCCTCGGTCAGGCTTCCATTCCTGGCCGTCGCTCATCTCAGCGAAGAAGAGCAGGCACAGATACCTGAAACCATTGAGGCACCGCGTCATTGGCTTTTGAACATGGATGGTCCGGAACACCACCGCATACGCCGTCTGATCCAGAAAGCATTCGGACGGAAAGTTGTAGAAGTCATACGTCCTGATGTTCAGCGTTATATTCAGGAGGCGCTGGACAAGGTTGCAGCCGTTGAAGGAACCGTCGATTTTGTCGAGGATGTTGCCCGGATCATACCTGCGCGCATGATTCTAAAGGTCCTGGGTTTTGATGACACCCTGATCGGTCGCATGCAGCACTGGTCAATCTATATGAACACGACCGGCAATCTGAATGTGCCGCTTTCCGAATTGCTCGAAGTGGACAAGGTGATCGCCGAACTGAATTCTCTGTTCAGACCGCTATTCGAGGAAAAACGACGCAATCCGGGAGATGACTTCATTTCAGCACTGGTAACGGCGGTGGACGAGGGCGATACATTGACCGAGGAAGAAATGCTCGGGATTTGCCAGATCACGCTGATCGCAGGGCATGACACCACGGTGAATACGATGGCGCTGGGAGCCGCTGAACTGGCGCGTCATCCCGAAGCTGTCGCTGAACTGCGCGCAGCCGAGGAGATCAATCTCGACAAGATCATGGAGATCCAGCGCAAGGCCCAGATGTCGACATTCATGTCGCGCATTGTGGCTGAGGATTTCACCTGGAATGGTCGCGAGCTGAAAAAGGGACAGTTTGTTCTCCTGTTCCAGAGCGCGGCCAACCGTGATCCGGCAGTGTTCGAAAACCCGGATGGCTTTGATTTCTCAAGGAGCCAGCAGGCAAATCTGACATTCGCGCCGGGATTGCATCACTGCATAGGCCATCTGTTGGCTAAAATGGTGTTGAGCGAGTTCTTCCCGGCCTTCATCAAGCGGTTCGATTTTGAACTGGAGGATGACACGCTCGATTTTGCTCCGACAATGGCATTCAGAGGGCTTGAGGCGCTGCCGATGACACTCACCGAACGCAAATCAGCGTGAGGTGTGGCCATGCATTTATCGCAAATACCAGACTGGGCGCGCGAACGAAGTCAGCTCATNAATCGCTTCCCCTCGCTGGATCCGAAACGGGCCGCTGTGATTGTCGTCGATATGCAGGCGGCTTTTGTTGGTGAAGGGGCGTTGTTTCCCAGTCCACACACCGTGGACATCATCCCCAACATAAATCAGCTTGTTGGGCCTGCCCGTAATGAAGGGGCGCTGATCTGTTGGTCACGACACGCAACCGCCGCTTCCGGGCCGGGGCGTCAGCCAGACTGGCAGTTGTTTGACGGAAGCCTGTCTTCTCTGAGTGCGCCTCATCTTATGCCCGGTGAGCCAGGCCAAGCGATATATAGCAAGATGGATGTCGCTGACGGGGATCTGGTTTTCGACAAATACAGGTTCAGCTGCTTCGTCAACGCGCAGATCGATCTCGACGCACATCTGCGCGAGCACGGAATCGAAGACATTTTCGTGGTGGGAACAATCAGCAATTGCTGCTGTGAAAGCACGGCGCGAGACGCCGCCATGCGTGATTATCGCGTGCGCTTCATATCGGACGCAACCGCTGCATTGACTGAAGAGGAACATGCAGCGGCGCTTTTAAGTGCTGCTGCCATTGTTGGCCGGGTTGAAAGCACGGCGGAGGCGTTGGCTGAGTTCGGCCATTCATAACAGAATCCAAGGGAGAGAAACGAATATGAAAATCAAAGCCGCAGTTGTCCGCGAAGCACATGGCGATTTCACAGTTGAGGAAGTCGATCTGGTTGAGCCAAATCCGGACGAGATCCTGGTGAAGCTGGTCGCGACCGGCATTTGTCATACGGATCTGGCTATTGTCGAACAAATCATGCCGGTACCCATGCCGATGGTGCTGGGACATGAAGGTGCCGGTGTCGTCGAAAAGACCGGTGCAAATGTGACGGGGTTTGCACCGGGCGACCACGTTGTGTTGACCTTCAATACATGTGGACATTGTGGTCCATGCCATGAAGACCATCCGGCATATTGCGAACAATATCCATTGTTGAATTTCTATACGCGTCGTCCCGATGGTTCTGCCACGATTCATGACGCGAAGGGTGAGCCATTGGGCGGCGCTTTCTTCTATCAGTCATCATTCGCAACCTACGCATTGTCGCAGGCGCGTAACACGATCAAGGTCCGCAAGGATGCGCCTCTGGAACTGTTGGGTCCATTGGGGTGTGGACTTTCAACCGGGTCGGGAACCGTTTTCAATGTTCTCAAACCGGGGCCCGAGACAAGTGTTGCCGTGTTTGGGACCGGTGCAGTGGGCATGTCTGCCCTGATGGCTGCCAAGGCAATGGGGGCGGGGAGGATTGTCGCAATCGACCGTGTCGAAAGCCGCCTCGAGCTCGCGCGTGAACTTGGTGCTACCGATACAATCGACACATCGAAACAGGACCTGGCCAAGGCCCTTGAAGAGCTGGGTGGTGTTGATCATGCCATTGATACCTCTGGTGTGCCAAAGCTGATTGCTGCTGCTGTCGCGGCGTTGAAAGAGCGTGGTACATGTGTGCTGCTTGGTGCCTCCAAGGAGCAGGAACTGACGCTCAACATTCTGCCATTGATCAGCGGGCGCGTGATCAGGGGTGTGGTCAATGGTGATTGTGACCCTACCTTGCTCATTCCCAAGCTGGTGGACATGTACCTTGAAGGCACGTTCCCGATCGACAAGCTGTCGGCATTCTATTCACTGGAAGATATCAATCAGGCCGTGGCAGATTCCAATTCCGGCAAGACGATCAAACCGATTCTCAGGCTGGCGTCGGCCTGATGTCGGAGTTTCAGAACAAACGCGTTCTTGTCACCGGGGCGGGTCGGGGCATTGGACGAGAGATCGCGCTGGCCTTTGCGGGTGAGGGTGCTGAACTCGTGCTGGCAGCAAGGTCAGAGGATGAGCTTGCTTCGGTGGCCCGGGAAATCACAGATATGGGCGGCAAGGCTCATATCGTTCCAACTGATCTGGGTGATGAGGCCGCTGTCACAGCGCTTGCTGCCAAGGCGCTGGAATTGGGCGGTGTGGATATACTGGTGCCGAATGCCGCCTATTCGCCACCACCTTCAGCAATGCAAGACCTATCCATGGAGACCTGGCGACAGACCTTCATGGTCAATGTCGGGGCCACCTTGCTACTGGTCAATGAATTGTCGGCTGACATGATCAAGCGTGACGGGGCGAATGTCGTGATCGTATCGTCAATCCGAGGGTTGGGCGGTACACCATTTGGTGGAGCCTACGGATCGTCGAAGGCGGCCCTCAACCAGATGATCAAGACACTTGCTTGTGAGCTTGGTCCACAGGGTATTCGGGTCAATGCCATTCTACCGGGGCCGGTTCTGACCAAGATGACGACAGAGTTCCTGCCGGATAACAAGGCTCTGTTTGACTATTATGGTGACATCGCTCCCATCAAGGGATGGACGCAACCGGAAGATATGGTTGGTCCGGCGCTGTTCCTGGCGAGCAAGGGCGCGCGCAAGGTCACCGGGCATTTGCTGGTGGTGGATGGTGGACTGTCAGCGACCAATCAGGATGCATTTCCGCCACCTGCGGACCTGCTGGGTTGAGCGCTGGCTGAAACAGAAGAACCGCGACTGGGATGTCGCGGTTCTTTTTTACTGAATTATCCAGAGATGATCAGGTTTTGGGCGTGAACTTGATGTTCATCTCATAGACGCCACGAAACACCCAGATCGGCATGAATTTGAGGGCGTCATCAACGGCTTCGATCTTGTCGACCTTTCTCGCCAGCGCACCGAGAAACTCTCCCATCTGCAATTTGGCCAGCATGTGGCCAAGGCACAGATGAATACCCGGGGCAAAGACCATGGACTTGCGATTGTCTCGGGTGAAATCGAGTTTGTCGCCTTCCGGGAACACTTCCGGGTCCCTGTTGGCAGATGCAATCAGGGCCGCAATCATGTCGCCTTTCTTGATTGTCTGGCCATCAATTTCAAAGTCTTCATAGACCAGTTTGGCCTGACCAAGACCCATTGCGGTGAAGCGCTGTAGTTCGGCAACGATTTCCGGCATCTTGTCCTGGTTTGCTTTCACATATTCCCAGGCTTCAGGTTGACGGCCGAGCGCATCGATCGAGAGTGTCAGCGTGTTCATGGTCGTGTCGTGACCTGCGACGATCAATGTGTGCATCTGCGCGTAGATCTCGTCCACGGTCAGCTTGTCTTCACCTTCGGTCGCGTTCAGCAGACCTGTGATGACATCTTCCTTCGGCTCCTTGCGGCGCTTCTCCAGTTCAATGTCGACGGCCTTGTTCATCTCTTCAAGAGCAAGGTTGGCTTTTTCGAGACGTTCGGGTGTTGGGATGGCGGCACCAACGCCTTCCATCAGCCATGTCGCCCAGTTGCGCAGCTGAGGTACGAGTTCGGGCGGCATTCCGATCAGGTTGAACAGAACGTCGCCGGTCATGGCGCGTGATACCGTTTCATTGAACTCGACTTCACCGCCAGCAGCCAGGGCCTGGTCGATCAGAAATTCCGCGCGGGCCCTTGCATAGGGGCGCATGGCTTCAACGATGCGCGGTGACAGGGCTTTCATGATCAGCATTCGCAACCGGCGGTGCTTGTCGCCTTCGGTGCTGGTGATCCAGAGTTCGGAATATTTGACGAGGGCAGGGATGCGTGTCTGCCATTCTTCCTTGGGGATCATGTGGAATACCGGCCACATGCGATCCTTGTTCCCCAGAGGCAGCTTGCCTGAATAAATCGCTGCAACGTCCTTGTGCCGCGTCACCAGCCAACACCGGTTCGTTTCGCTCCAATATGCCGGCGTGATGTCTCGAATACGGTCGATATCTTCCAGAATCTTGTTGCCACGTATCTGTGGATCGTTCGTTAGGTCGATGTCCTGAACCAGAGGTGCTGACATATCTTCTCCCCGTTTTGATAATGAGATTATTCGCTAGCATATAACAAGCTAGCGTTCCTATCCAGTGGGAGCTGTAAATTTAATACGGATTGATCACTGTTCACCGAGAAGCGCGAACATTCAGGTATTGGATACCTGTGGAACCGCTTGTGCAGCACCGATGTAAAAGGTATCAAGAGTACAGTAATCTAGAGAACAATAAGGATTGCAGAGTCTCAATGTGCCTGTTTGCACAGGGGATCGCTGCTTCCAAATGTGGGAGAGGAGGTCTGGCGATGCCGCGACTTATAAATTTGGGGGAAGTGGATGAACTGGTGGGCCAGGAAATCGGTGTGTCCGATTGGGTTGCGGTTGATCAGGAACACATCAACCTCTTTGCGCAAGCGACTGGTGATTTTGAATGGTTTCATGTTGATGTCGAGCGCGCCACCAAGGAGATGGGTGGCACAATCGCGCACGGCTTTCTGACGCTGTCGATCGTGTCTTCGCTCTGGTCACAGGTGGGGCGCATTACCGAATATGGAAGCGGCTATAATTACGGTCTGGACAAGACGCGTTTCACCGCTCCCGTGCGGGCGGGGGCGAGGATCAGATTGCGGGCGACCATGCTGCCGCCCCAACATCGTCGCGGTGGAACAATCGTCGGCATACATTGCGTTGTTGAAGTCGAAGGCGAAGAGCGCCCCGCGCTGATTACGGACTGGATGGAGATCTTCTATCCGGATGATGGCACGAACTCGGGCCCCAAGGCTGATGTGGCTCCCAGCACTTCACTTCCAGATTGAAACAAGCACTTCCAAGAAAGACAAAGCCATGAGCGAACATGCACGGAAACTGGTCGCATCCTATTATCAGAAACTCTGGTCTGATGATGTAGAAGAAGCGCTGTCTCAATATCTTTCACCCTCCTATCTCGAGCATCAATATACAGCGGCTTTCTCTGCGGAGGGTCTGAAGGATTACATCAATATTCGCCGTCAAAGCGCAACCGACCACAAGGTGGTGATACATCACACCTTGTCTGAGGGCGATCTGGTATTCCTGATGGCCGAGGAAAAGCTGGGCGGAGACGTGGATTACGCGCGCGCGGAAATGTTTCGGTTGGAAGGTGATCTGATCGTCGAGCATTGGGGTGCAGAAGTGCTCGATGACAAGAACCGCAAGAACCCCAATGGCACATTTGACGGCGCTCAGGTGAACAGGGATGTCGACCATGCCGCGCAGTTCGGCGCACGCTTTGAAGCCTGGGATCAGCGTGGCTTTGATGGACAGGAGCTGGATGTTTTCGACATCAGCCGCATACCTGAATACAAACAACACAGCCCCAAGGGTGGGGACGGTCTGGACGGGCTTGTCAGCATATTGTCGAAAGCCAAGGCGGCTGGCATCAAGACCAGCATGACTTGTTTTCGAACCCTGTGCGATGGTGATTTCGTGGTGAGCCACAGACTGTATGACACAGAGCCAACCCATCCGCTGATGAACCGGATCTATACATTCGACATGTTCCGACTGGATGCTGAGGGGCGGGCTGTTGAGCACTGGGATGTCATGAATCCGGTCCCGTCAGCAGACTATCTTGCGCGGATGTAAATCAGTCTACAGGCATCCTGCTCAGCCGTGCGAACAGATTGCCCTTGCAAAATCAGACCAAAATGGTAATTCAGCATATTGTATGTTGATGAACTAAATTGAGGTCAGGTCATGAAGGCATTGGTCTGCGTAAAGCGGGTTTTGGACTATAATGTTACGCCACGGGTAAAGCCGGATGGTTCAGGTGTTGACCTGACCAACGTCAAGATGAGCATGAACCCGTTTGATGAAATCGCGGTGGAGGAAGCTGTTCGCCTCAAGGAAAAGGGCGTTGTTACCGAAATCATCGCTGTTTCCATCGGGCCGGACAAGGCGCAGGAGACGCTGCGTACAGCTCTCGCAATGGGCGTGGATCGCGCGATCCTGGTTCAGACCGATGACACTGTAGAGCCCCTGGCAGTCGCCAAGATCGTCAAGGGTGTCGCGGATGCTGAGCAGCCGGGTCTGCTGATCACCGGCAAGCAGGCGATCGATGATGATTCCAACCAGACCGGCCAGATGCTCGCAGCCCTGATGAACCGCCCGCAGGGAACGTTTGCCAATGAGCTCACCGTCGAAGGCGAGCATGTCGTGGTGAAGCGTGAAATCGATGGTGGGTTGGAAACAGTCAAGCTGGCCCTGCCTGCGATCATCACAACGGACCTGCGGCTGAACGAGCCACGCTATGCATCGCTTCCGAACATCATGAAAGCCAAGAAGAAGCCGCTGGAGATCAAGACACCCGCCGATTTCGGTGTGGATACGCAGCCTCGCATCAAGACTCTCAAGGTCAGCGAGCCGCCAACGCGCGCCGCTGGTGTGAAAGTCGCTGATGTCGATGAACTGGTTGCCAAACTGAAAGCACTCGGGGTCGCCTGACCCTCAAAGCCCCGTGGAGACAAAATGATGAAGACACTAATCTGGGTTGAACACGACAACACGTCGGTGAAGGATGCGACACTTTCGGTGATCACTGCCGCTGCCAAGCTGGGAGAGGTCACAGCGCTTGTCGCAGGTAGTGATTGCGCAGCCATTGCGGAGGAAACTGCAAAAATTGCTGGCGTCTCGAAGGTCCTGAAGGCTGACGATGCAGCCTATGCCAACGCACTGGCTGAGAATATCGCTCCTTTGATTGCGGACCTGATGGGCAGCTATGACGCTTTCCTCGCGCCTGCGACGACGACCGGCAAGAACATCTCACCTCGCGTGGCAGCTCTTCTGGATGTCATGCAGATATCCGACATCCTGTCCGTGGAAGGCCCGAAAACATTTACCCGTCCAGTCTATGCGGGCAATGCAATCGCGACTGTTGAAAGCACCGATGCGAAACTGGTCATTACGGTGCGTGGAACGGCCTTTGACAAGGCAGAAGCAACGGGCGGGAGCGCCTCTGTGGAGGATGTGTCCGGTCCGGGTGATGCAGGCCTGGCAAGCTTTGTCGGCGCGGAGATCGCAACGCTTGAGCGCCCTGAGCTGACCAGTGCAAAGATCATCGTCTCGGGTGGTCGTGCACTTCGGGACGCCGAGACATTTGAATCTGTCATTACACCTTTGGCTGACAAGCTTGGTGCAGGTATCGGTGCAAGCCGGGCTGCGGTGGATGCTGGGTATGTTCCCAATGACTATCAGGTCGGACAGACGGGCAAGATCGTGGCTCCTGAAGTCTATATCGCCATCGGCATTTCCGGAGCGATACAGCATCTTGCCGGGATGAAGGATTCCAAGACCATCATCGCGATCAACAAGGATGAGGAAGCGCCAATTTTCCAGGTTGCGGATATTGGCCTGGTCAGCGACCTTTTCACGGCTGTTCCGGAGCTCTGCGAGAAACTTTGAGACAAGCTGAATTCAGATGAAAAAGCCCCGCAGCTGCGGGGCTTTTTTTTTGGGTTACTCATCTACAAAGGTTACTGAGTCTTCCAGCGCAAAGCGATCAACAGGGAATGTGTTCACCGGAGCGTCCGGCACCCTGTAGCCGATCGACATGCCGCAAAAGAAGATGTGGTCGTCAGGTATGTCCACGCACTCACGGATCTGCTTTTGAAAGACCGCCCACGCCTCCTGGGCGCAGCTGTCGAGCCCGGCTTCGCGTAGCAGCAACATGACCGTCTGCAACCACATGCCCATATCGGCCCATTGCGGTGGCCCCATATATCGCGGTGTATGGACCAGCATCAGAACCGGCGCGTTGAAGGCCCTGTAGTTCAGAACAAACTGCGCAAGACGCCCTTTCTTGTCTTCTCTAGGAACATCCAACGCCTTGTACATGGCTTCGCCCACGCTACGGCGGCTGTCTTCATAGCGACCATCAAGGTCTGTCGGGTAGATGGTGTATTCAGGCGCATGCGCCGCGCGGCCTTGCGGCATGACTTCGGCGATGGCATCGAAAAGCCGGGTCAGGGGTGGCCCGCTCAGGACATGCGCATTCCATGGCTGCACATTGCCACCGGATGGTGAACGCTGAGCAGTTTCAAGCACACGGGTGAGGGTGGTGCGATCCACGGCATCCGGAAGGAATTGACGAATGGAACGCCGGCTGGTCACGGCTTCGGTAACGTTCAAGATGTGACTCCTGTGTCGGGGAAGGAAGAATGTGTCGACAGAAACCCCTGACGCAGGGCCTGATCTCTGTCGACACTTGTACCCGCTAGGGTCGATCAGACAAAACCTTCAATCGGCCGGAATACAGTCGTATCGGTCTCCACCATGAAGACACGCACCGATTCAGGGATCAGAAAATTGGCTTCGTCTTCAACACGCTTGCGGTGCAGTTCCGGATCGGAAAGTTCCTGCATGGTTGCCTGCGCCACGCTCAGATCCTCGTAGAATACTTCGGAAATGACATCATATTCACCCGGATTTTCGGGATCCGCATGGATGACAAAATTGCGCCTATGAATGGCTGCGCCATGTTTCAGCAGCCCATTCATCATCTGGATGTGATGGTTCGAATAATAGTCCCGAAATTTCTCAAAACTGATATCCGCGCGCTTCTTTGCCAGCAGGACGACCTTGAACGTCATATCGATCTGGCCACAAGCAGACGCATGATCTCTGCGGTCCCTGCGAAAATGCGGTGAAGGCGGGCAGCCGTGTAAAGCCTGGATATTGGATACTCATCCATATAGCCGGCACCGCCATGCAATTGCACACATGTATCCATGATGCGCGCTTCCATTTCCGGCAGCCACATCTTGGCCATGGCGCATTTTTGAGTGTCGAGCCGACCGTGTTCCTTGTAGTCGCGAATGACATCATCAAGGAATGCACGTCCGACAGCCAGTTCGGTCTTGATCTCCGCCAGTTTGAACTGGGTGTTCTGGAAATCGAAAATGGTCTGGCCGAATGCCTTGCGGTTCTTGACGAATTCGACCGTTTCCTCAAATGCGCGTTGTGACGCTGCATGGGCGATCAAAGGCCAGGTGATGCGGTCCATATTCACCCCGCCAAGGCAGAGATTCATGCCGCGGCCTTCTTCACCCAGAAGGTTGGAGACGGGAACGCGAAGGTCCTGAAAGCTGATTTCGCCGGTATTGGATGCCTTGGTGCCCATCTTCTTGAGCGCACGTCCACGCACAAATCCGGGACGGTCAGCCTCGACGATGATCATCGACAGGCCCTTGGCCCCGGGCACATCACTCGTCCGTGCGACCACCATGAAAGCGTCTGCAATCGAAGCCTGGGAGATATAGGTCTTGGCACCATTGATGACATATTCATCGCCATCACGCTTTGCTGTGGTCCGGATCGAAGAGACGTCACTTCCACTGTCTGGTTCGGTAATCGCAAGGCCGAACAGCATTTCGCCGCGTACCATTGGAGGAAGATATTTCTGGCGCTGTTCCTCATTGGCGGAACGGTAGACAATTTCACTCGTGCCATCAGCGATCAATGATGGGGCCATGCTGGCACCGGCAATGCTGTAGCCGATTTCCTCAGCGATCACGAGACGAAAGAGAAAGTCTCCGCCCGGGCCACCATATTCCTCGGGAATATCGACACCGAGAATACCGGCTTTCGCAGCTTTCAACCAGAATTCCCGGGGGGTATCATGGTTTTCGACCCACTCATCGACATGTGGATCGACTTCGTTCTCGATGAACTTGCGAACAGTCTCGCGAAAGATCTGGTGCTCGGGTCCCCAAAGGGATTCATTTGTCTGATATGGCATGACGTTTCCTCTAATTCGTTCCGTAGCCCAATTGCCGTCCGGCAAGATCGAGCAGTATTTCTTCTGAACCGCCGCCAATGGCGACGACCCTTACTTCTCTGTAGATCCGTTCCGTGAGTGTGCCCTGGATGAAGCTTGCCCCTCCCAGGACCTGCGAGGCTTCGCGCAGGACTTTCTCGAACATCTGTGTCGCCTGAACCTTCAGCAGGGCGATGTCCGCGGCCGATTCCGTTCCTCGGTCGAATTGCCAGGCGCATAGGTCCGTCCAGGCCTGCGTTGTGTCTATATGGCGTTTCATGTCGGCGAGCTTTGACCGGATCACTGGATGTGCGCCAAGTTTCTTGCCGAATGTCACACGCTGATTGGCCCAGTCCACGGCTTCTTCATGGGCGATCCGCGCAAAGGATGTGCATTGTTGTGCAGCCTGAACACGTTCCCAGTTGAAGTTTCGCAGGATCGCCTTGAAGCCCGCATTTTCCTCGCCGAGCAAGTGGCTGGCAGGTACCTTTACCTCGTCAAAATGCAAGGTCGCAGTGTCTCCTGAGTGCCATCCCATCTTTTTCAATGGCGTGCGCGAAAAGCCAGGAAGGTCTGTCGGAATCAGCAGCATGGAGATGCCGCCCATTCCCGCGCCGCCTGTCCGGACGGCTGTGACGCAGTAATCTGCGCGCATGCCGTTGGAAATGAACGTCTTGGATCCGTTGACGACATAGTGGTCGCCATCGCGTCGCGCTGTCGTCTTGAGGGCTGCGACGTCAGACCCGCCCGATGGCTCCGTGACGGCGATCGCGAGAATCTTGCGGCCTGCAATGACTTGCGGAACGATGTCATTGGCGAGGGCTTCGTCACCATTATGGATCAATAGCGGCATGGCCACAGCATGGGTGAACAATCCTGATTGTACGCCGCCTGATCCTGACCGCGCCGTTTCATCCACCATGATCAGCTTGTGAAAGCTGTCGATGCCCTCGCTGGTGCCGCCCCATTTTTCCGGAAATCCCAAGCCAAGAAGCCCGGCGTCACCTGCCTTTTCGTGAAAGGAACGTGGAACAATCCCGGCTTCTTCCCACGCTTCGATATTGGGAAGCGCTTCCTGCTTGATGAAACTGCTGACGCTTGCGGCCAAAGCTTCATGAGTTTCATCATAATAAGGAGAATTGCGTCTCCAGCTATCGAATGTATTCCCGATCATCATTGGCTTCCTCTCCCTGACCGCTATATTATTCGCTAGTGCACATTACGCAAGCGTGTTAATTGGGCGCAAACGGAGGGAAATCGAATGTTGAAGATCTACGGAACCAAACCCAGCCGTGTGGCGCGCTGTCTATGGGCGTTGGAAGAGCTGGAGCTTGAGTATCAACAGATTGCTGTACCCGATCCGCAATCACCAGCCTATCTCGCATTGAACCCCATGGCGAAGGTTCCGGTGCTTGTGGATGGAGACTTCATCCTGTCGGAATCTGTTGCAATCAATGCCTATCTGGCGGCCAGGCAATCCACAGCACTGATGCCGGTCGATGCCAAATCGCGTGCAAGGGTTGATCAGTGGTCCAGCTGGGCGATTACCGAGGTGGAATTTCACTTCACGATCATGGTTCGCGAAATCCGGCGGGCGGCTGGTGCAGATGAAGCCCCGAATGGCGAATTGATCGGTAGCTGCCTCAAGGGCGTAACAGATACGCTGGGCGTGCTTGAGCAATATCTGGCGTCAGGCAATGCCTATGTCGCCGGTGATAATTTCACGATCGGTGATATCAATACCGCGTTTCCGATTGCCGGGATTGCGCCACGCATAGATATGTCCGCTTTCCCGAAGATTGCCGACTGGTTGGAAAGATGCACATCCCGAGATGCCTGGAAGCGCGTGCAGGCGCTTGAAGAAAGTGGTCTGGAAACGGTCTGAATACTGATCGCGGCCGATAATCACGACGTCATTGATCGAACAAAAACACCCGGCTCTTTGATGGAGCCGGGTGTTTTCGTTTATTTGATCGCGGCCGGGATAGCGCCTGCGGGGGTAACTGCCGGATCGGCATTTGTGCCGAATTGCTTGCGGGTTGTCAGATAAGCCACAATGAACAACAGACCGGATATCACCGTAAATCCAACAGATGCAGTGAGGGCCAGGCGCAGGCTTTCAATTCCGTGCGTCGGCATGAGGGCGTCACTGAGCGCACCGACGAATAGCGGGATCAGGCCTTGCCCGATGATGGCGTTGAGCACATTGGAACATGCGCCAGCGGTTCCGCGCTGTTCTGGTTTGCAGACACTTTGCATGGTGGCCTGAAATGCGGGCGCATAGATCACGGCGAGGGCCATTCCGACAAAGCAGGCAATCAGTGCGATATTGGTTGATGGTATCCACAATACAGTCAGCAAGACAGGCGCAAGAAGCAGGTTTGCCGCGATGCAGATACGCACGGGTGACGCAAGTGAATGCCTGGCCGCAGTATTACCGAGGACACCCCCAAGCAGCATTCCGGCAATCAATCCCAATGCGGCAGCAGGGCCAAACAGGAAGCCGACATGAGATTGATCCATGCCGTGCATGCGAATGAAGAATTGCGGCAACCAGATCAGCATCCCCAGACTACTGAAAACCCCGAAAGATGCAGCCGCACTCAGCCAGCGATAGGCCTTGTTTTGCCAGAGGACACCGAGAGTCTTGAAGAATGGCAATGGCGCACTTGCAGCTTCTCCCTGCTGGCCTCGCTTGGGCTCTGGCATGAAGAAGAAGGTCGCGGCAGCGAGCAGTAATCCGGGAACAGCTGCAACCAGGAAGGTCGTGCGCCAGTCATATTTCGTGGTGATCCAGCTGGCAAGCATGAAGCTGGCCAACATGCCAAACATCCCGCCAACCTGAAACAGGGCGAGCGCCATGGAACGCTTTTGTGCTGGAAAATGGTCGCTGAGCAAGGACATGCCTGCGGGGTTCGCGCCGCCTTCACCCACACCGATGCCAGCGCGCGCCAATGCGAGCATGGGAAAGCTTCCAGCCATTCCACAAAGCGCTGTCATCGCGCTCCAGAGGCCAACAGCCACACCGATCAGGCGTCGTCTGTTCTGTCGATCAGCCAACAGTCCGAACAGAAGGCTCGCCACGGCGTAGACAAACACGAATGCAGGCCCGGTCAACAGGCCATATTGTGTGTCCGTCATATTGAATTCGAGCCGCAGGGGCTGGGAGACCACGACCACCAGAAGGCGGTCGTAATAGTTCATGAAATTGATGCCGGCGAGCAGGGCCAGGGCGACCCACGCGCCATGAGGTGTGGATGACGATTTCATAGCGGCAATACTCGTGCATTGGAGTTTGATTCTGATGTGATGACGGGGCGGCCACTCTCATCTCGTCGCGATATACGCCAAATGGCACCGGGATAGTCCTGCGTGCGCTCAACCATGTTCACCACTTGCTGACCGATCTCCAGCGGTGTGACCCATAGCGGATCGATATCGCCTGGTTCATGTGTACGGCCTGCTACCACTGAAGCCACGATCAGCTCGCGCAAGGCTGGGCTGTCATGTTGGCGTTCATGGGCATACCCACGATACATGACGCGCAGGGCTGCCTGCGCCATGGACATGTAAACACCACCATCCAGGATGAAGTCAGCCGAGCCACCACCAATTCCGATAAAACAGCCATCTTCGGGCAGACGAGGCAAAAAGCACCGGACTGCGGCATAGTGAGATAGCAGATCACCCTTGATGAGGCTGGTCATGGTATCAGTGTCAATGTCGGCCAGCAGGCTTGGCCGTCTTTGACCATTGACGGCAACAATCACATCAGAAATGTCACCCGCATTGTCAGCCAGGGCCTCGGTATCCTCGTCAGAACCAATTGCGCCGACGAGATATGACAGTCTCTCGGGGGCACTCAACCGATCACGAAGCGCGTCCAGGCTATTGCTGGAACGCGCTGTCGCGATGACATGTCGACCGGCATTGAGAAATGCGGTGACAATTCCTTCACCAACTTCTCCCGATGCACCGATGACAAGGACAGGGGCTGTCATGTGATCAACTTATCTCCGCAGTGCAGCGGTCAAGCACCATCAGGTTGTCACGGTTAGGAACGACTGCCCGGAAACGGATCGTTCCGGGTGCCTTGCCCCAGAATTCGAACCGGATCATGTCGCCGGGCAGGACAGGGCGACTGAAGCGGACTGCCATGGAACCCAGGCGGGCCGGATCAAAATCACAGAACTGACGCAACAGCGCATAACCCGCCATTCCCTTGGTGGACAGCCCGTGAAGAATTGGCCGTGGAAAACCAGCGACAGTCGCCACAGCTGGATCGATATGTAGCGGGTTAAGGTCGCCCGACAGTCGATAGATCAGCGGCTGAAGTTCAGTTGCCTGAACTTCAAGGGAGCTGTCGGGAGCCGTTTCCGGAAGCTTGCTCAGCGTTTCGGGTGCATCCCCCCAATCGCCAGATCCCAGATCGCCGCGAAGCATCAATGTGTTGGTCACCGTTGCAATGCGTTGTTCGGTTTTTGCATCGATCACATATTTGCGTTGATGAAGCATGGTGCCGCGCTCACCCAGATCGCGAAGGCCCATGATGAAGTGCTTGGCGACAATCTGGCCTTCGGGCGCAAGCGTGCCGTGCATTTCCAGCCTTTGTTCAGCGTGCAGGAGCTTTTTCCAGTCAATGCCATATTCGGCATCACGTGCCCACATGCCGGGATGACCCAGGACATTCGCATAGGTTGGCGATGCCTTGAGGCGTTCCTCAAAGAGGAAGTCTATGTGCTTTTCATCCAGCGGCTCGGAGCCAAAGCCGACTCCGAGGGCATAAAGGATGGTGTCTTTGAACGAATAGTTCTGCTCGGTGTCCGGAAAGGTCCGATTGAATACCTTGTCTACATTCATGATCTGATCTCCCTAGTAGCTCTTCGGAAGTCCGAGGACTTTCTCACCGATGAAGCTCATGATCATGTGTTCCGTGACCGGAGCGATGCGCAGCAGAATGCTTTCGCGGAAGAGGCGCTCAACCTGGTATTCCTTCGAATAACCCATGCCGCCATGGAACATCACGGCGCGCGTACAGGCGTCGAAACCAGCACGTGCTGCGAGGAATTTTGCGCTGTTTGCTTCTGCTCCACAGGACTTGCCCTGATCGTAGAGCCAGCCTGCGCGCATCACCATCCAGAAGGCAGATTCCAGCGCCATCCAGCTTTCGGCCAATGGGTGCTGGATGCCCTGGTTCATACCGATAGGGCGACCGAATACCTTGCGGTCCTTGGCATATTGAGAAATGCGCTTGAGAGCCCCCTGGCCATTGCCCACCGCTTCGGCAGCCACAAGGATACGCTCGGGGTTGAGAGAGTGCAGGATGTATTTGAAACCCTTGCCTTCTTCACCAATCAGATCCTCATCCGGCACAAAATAGTCGTCGATGAAGGTTGCATTCGAATCGACAGCATTGCGGCCCATTTTCGGAATGCGGCGCACTTCGATCTTGGAGTGATCGAGGTCCGTATAGAAGAAGCTCATGCCGTCTGTCGGCTTTGCGCATTTTTCCTTGGGCGTGGTGCGTGCGAGCAGCACGATCTTGTTCGCAACCTGACCTGAGGACGTCCAGATCTTGCGTCCGGTGACGCGATAGCCGCCTTTCACCTTGGTTGCAAAGGTCTTGATGCTGGTGGTGTCCAGACCGGCATCTGGTTCGGTCACACCAAAACAGGCCTTGTCCGTACCTGCGATCAGGGGCTTGAGCATGCGCTCTTTCTGTTCGGCATTTCCGAAAACCACAATCGCATGTGGGCCAAACAGGTTCAGGTGGATGGTGGAGGCGGCCGAATAACCACCGGACCCCTGACAGATGCGGTTCATCATGATGGCTGCTTCGGTCACGCCGAGGCCCGATCCGCCGAGCTCTTCGGGCATGGTGATGCCCAGAAAGCCAGCATCTGCCAGAGCGCGGTGGAAGGCGTGAGGGAATTCACCGGTCGTGTCGAGATCGGACCAGTATTCATCACCAAAATTATCAACAATCTTGCCGACGCCTTCGCGGACCGAGAGCTGGGTTTCGTTCAGTTCGATTTCCATGATGTTTATCCTTAGGCGAAGATTTTACGGCTGATGATTTCGCGCATGACCTCGGACGATCCGCCCGCGATCTTGCGAATACGAGAATCGATGAAGTAGTGGGCAATCGGGTATTCCATCATGTAGCCGGCACCACCGTAGAACTGCAGGCATTCATCAGCGATCCGCCACTGCAATTCACCAACAACCATCTTGGCCATGGCTGCTGTTTCGATATCCAGTTTCTTGTCGACCGCCAGTTCAACGCATCGGTCTACAAAGACCTGCATTGCCTGTGTCTGGGCGACCATTTCCGCAATCTTGAAGCGCGTGTTCTGGAAGTCTGCGACGGGCTTGCCAAACACTGTGCGGTCCTTTGTGTAGGCAATGGTGGTGTCCAGAATGCCCTTGCACATACCGATCGCGTGCACAGCAATGGACAGGCGCTCTTCAGCGAGGTTGTGGACAGCGATTCCCATGCCCTGGCCTTCCTTGCCGAGCAGGTTGGAGACCGGCACGCGAACATCGGTGTAGAAGAGTTCGGATGTGTCCTGGGCGAGCAGTCCCAACTTCTTCAGATTGCGTCCGCGTGAAAAGCCTGGGCGGTCGGTTTCTACGACAATGAAGCTCATGCCGCGGGCACCAGCAGATGGGTCGGTTTTGCAGGCAAGGATCACGATATCTGCCAGCTGACCATTGGAGATATAGGTCTTCTGGCCATTGATGACATATTCGTCGCCATCGCGGACAGCTGTTGTCTTGATTGCCTTGATATCGCTACCTGCGCCGGGCTCAGACAGGCCCAGAGCCACAATGCACTCGCCGGAGATCATCTTCGGCAGCCATTTGTGCTTTTGTTCGTCCGTTCCGAAATTCAAGATGTAGTTTGCGGCCATGTCCGAGTGGACGGCGAACCCAGGACCTGTGGCTCCGGCATATCCGAGTTCTTCGGTGAACACGGCGTTGTAGCGGTAGTCTGCACCTGCGCCGCCAAATTCTTCGGGTGCGTTGGAACAGAGAAACCCTGCTTCCCCCGCTGTCAGCCAGACATCGCGGCTAACGACGCCAGCCTCTTCCCAGTCGGCGTGATGGGGTTTGACTTCGGTCTCGAGAAAACGCCGTACCGAGTCGCGGTACATCTCGTGTTCTTCTTCATAAAGGGGGCGTGGAATGGTTTGCACAATAGTCTCCAGTTGATGTGTCGGCGTCCCGGAATGTCATCGGGAAAGCATGANAGCATTGCGCCGGTTGGTGTTTTGATCAGGCGATACCGCGACCGGTCAGGCCGCCTTGGTCCTGCTGCCCTCCGAACCCGTAGGGGGTGTATTTTCCGTTGAGAAAGACCTCGAACTGGGCGCGCCCATGTCTGACGCGACCCTTCGGATCGGTAAGCTTCACGCGTGAGATATGCTCGACGCCATAGACCTTGCGAGTCTCTCCATTGCCGGGGAAAGTGTGGTCACAGGGTTGTTTTGAAAAGTCGAACTCGTCCCACTCAATGGCGGGGCTTTTGCCGTGCCATGTGTGGATGGTGCCACCGTCATGCCAGGCACCGACGTGATATCCGATCTGACCAAGCACATGCGGTGGATCGGGCACTTCCAGCTCGACCTCCCATTTCCCGCCATCTGCATCTGTCAGGAAAACCTTACCATGTGTGACCGAGCGTGTTCCCTCGCGCCATTCCAGTTCGTGCTCATAATCGACAATTTCGATCTTGCCGCCGTCCCAGCCAAAATCGATCGAGCCTTCAAGCGGAACGCCGAAAGCGTCATTCAGCGTGACGCGTTCGCCTTCGGGGCCTTCGTGAAAGTGGAAGTAAGAGGTGAGATCTTCAGCTTCGAGAAAGCAGGAAAATCTCAGTGCGCGCGAAATTGTAGGCGGATCGGTGGGCGGTGGACGCCATTTGGCCGGTGCTGACAGGGGCGGACGGCTTTCATAAACGCCCCATGATCTGTCGCGTGAGGCACCCCAGGGCTTGTCTTCACCCATCTCATAACGCTTGCCGGCGATTTCAGCCCATCCGACAGCATTTCCGACCTGATGATAGCGGCTTTGGTCGGTTGTGTAGCGACCGTCGCGTACGGCGCGATGATGCATTGCCAGCAGGCAGGGAGACAGGCCGCGCCACATGATATCGAATGCGATACCCGATTCATTGGGCTCCAATATGAGCCGGATGGCCTTGAGCGGTTCTACGAATTCAAATTTCAGGGGACCAATTGTCACATCGAAGTCCGGTCGCCAGATACGGCTCAGCCGGACGGCGCGTTGCACACCTTTGACATTCGTAGAGGCGTAGCCACCGATGATATTGTTGTTGGGCGCGATGCGCATGCCGGTCCAGACCTGCACGCCGGTTTCCAGATCATATGCCAGAAAGTAGTAGCCATCGTCCCAGGCGGGGTCCGTGTTGGGCACATAGGACATCGGGTAGGGGGTTGAATGGAAAGGATATTCGTCGAGAGGCGAAAGCGCCATTTTTTCGAATTCTTGCTCTGACACGTTTGAGATCCTCTCCTCGGTAGCGTCATTTCGTGCGCCACCGTACTATTGACATCTGATACCCGGCAAAATAAGCAAGGTTTAATATAGTTTGCAAGATCATAATTCGCATGATTGCTTTTGTGGTCGGACGTCAGGAGGAATATATGGGTGTCTGCGATGGTCGCGTTGCGATTGTAACAGGGGCAGGTAGGGGCGTTGGTCGCGCCTACGCACTGAAGCTCGCCGAAGAAGGCGCTAAAGTCATTGTCAACGATCTCGGTGGCACGGCCTCCGGAGAAGGTGCTGACCTGACACCAGCTCAAAGTGTGGTTGAAGAGATTGTCAGCAAGGGCGGCGAAGCTGCCGTCAACGGCGCGGATGTTTCCGATTGGGAACAGTCACAGGCCATGATTCAGCAGGCTATCGACAGCTATGGGCGGCTCGATATTCTTGTGAACAATGCCGGAATCCTGCGTGACCGCATGATGGTCAACATGACAGAGCAGGACTGGGATCTCGTCATCAAGGTACACCTTAAGGGTACGTTCGCGCCCGCTCACCACGCTGCCAATTACTGGCGCGCGGAAAGCAAGCAGGGCCGCCAACCTGATGCACGCATCATCAACACCACTTCCGGTTCGGGCCTTTTCGGAAATATCGGTCAGGCGAACTATGGCGCTGCCAAGGCTGGTGTGGCGTCGTTCTCCATCATTACGGCGCGTGAACTTGAGCGCTATGGTGTGACCGTCAACGCAATTGCGCCTCGGGCTCAGACCCGGATGACAGAATCACTGCGCGAGGTTTCAGGTGAAATGCTTGAGCGTCGTGACCCGGAATGGATTGCGGCCCTGGTTGCTTTCCTGGCCAGCCCAAGCGCGAAAGACATTACAGGTCGCGTATTCGCAGAAGTCTGGGGCTTTGGTTACACGGTCGGCGATGGCTGGAACCACGGTCCTCGTGCAGAAGCTTCGCGTGATGCCAAGGAAGTTGAAGCGCCGCTTCGTCACGCTTTGGCAGCTGCAGGATACAATTCGGGTATTGAACGCGGGACGTTCGTGAACCCTTGATTTTGGAGGAACGACCTATGCGGATCGCACGTGCGCATGAGTTCGGCGGCCCAGAGAAGGTCGTCATCGATGAGATTGCAGCTCCAGAACCGGAGGCTGGCCAGATCCGCATTGCGGTGAAGGCTGCGGCGGTCAATCCTGTGGATTGGAAGCTGTTGAGCGGGAAGGCCCCGGTTTTGCCGCCCTTGCCGCTCGTTCTGGGTGGGGATGTTGCGGGCATCGTGGATGCTGTCGGTGATGGTGTGGATACCTGGTCCGTTGGGGATCGGGTGTTTGCCCATCCGGGACTGACCGGAGGTTATACTGAAGGGATTGTTCTTGATGCCTCATTCGTGGCCCCTATGCCGAAAGCGGCCAGCTTTAGCGATGCCGCCGCAGTTCCTCTCGTTGCATTGACGGCCTTGCAGGGCTTTCTGGCTGATGGACGCGATCTATCGGGGCTACATGTCCTGGTTCACAATGCGGCTGGTGGTGTTGGCAATGCTGCGGTGCAGATCGCCAAGGCCAAAGGTGCGAAGGTTACAGGGACAGCTTCAGCTGCAAATGCTGATTTTGTGCGAAGCCTTGGTGCGGACAATGTCGTTGATTTTCGCGAGACAGACGTTGGATCATGTCCGAGTGATGTTGATATCCTGATGGACCTTGTCGGGAACTCGCAGGAAACCGGAATGTGGTCTCTGATCAAATCTGGTGGGTCTGTGATTCGCATTGCAGGTGGCGCGAAAGCACCTCCTGAAGAAACTGTGGATGGTGTGCGTGCCTACAAGGTTCGTGTGCGTCCGAACGGCGATCAATTGGCGGAGCTCTCGGCGATGATGGATGCTGGCAAGCTGAAATCGAGCATAGAGCAAAGTTTTGCTTTTGATCAGGTAGAGCAGGCACTTCGAGCCAGCATGGGTGGCCATGTTCGTGGCAAGATCGTTCTGGTTGTCGCTCAGTAGATAACAAGTTGTTGTTTAGCTCAAAAATGCAGCGGTAAGTCCTTGCATAAAATGTTCGGTACCTTACTATATGTAAGTAAATAGCAATACCTAATGTATTGGGGAGAATGCACATGGCCCTCGATGGATGGCAACCGACCAAACTGATCGATGCGGACGCAGAAGCCGGGTCGTTCCGGGTTCACCGCGACGCTTATCGTAGTGATGAAGTGTTTGAGCGTGAAAAAGCGCTGATATTCAACAAATGCTGGCTTTATCTTGGTCATCAGACCGAGTTGAAGAAGAAGGGTGACTTCTTTGCCCGCCGCGTTGGTGGACGAGACATCATCTTCAACCTCGACAAGAATGGAAAGGTAGGCGCGCACTACAACACGTGTACGCACCGAGCTTCCAAGATCTGTCGTGAGCACAGCGGTAACGCTCGTACGTTTACCTGTCCTTATCACGGTTGGGTCTTCAATTCCGAAGGCCAGCTTTCGTCTCAGAACGCGAAGACCGGATACAAAGAGGGCATAAACGATGATGGCCACCTCAACCTGAAAGCGGTTGAGCGGCTTGAAGAATATCGTGGCTTCTGGTTCGTGAATTTCAACCCGAAGGCCATCAGCCTTTATGACTATCTCGATGATGGGCGCGATGCGATCGATGCTCTGATGGATCAGACCGAAGCCCAGCAGGTGATCCTGTCCGGTGAGCACACATATTCCATCAATGCCAACTACAAGCTGCTCTGCGAGAACAGCTATGATGGCTACCACCTGTTCCCTGTGCACGCTTCATACTTTGACTATCTGCGTGACCAGATGGCTGGTACGCCGGCGGCTGACCTGATCGACGCGACTATTGCTGATTACTCATCAAACGGTGCGGTGCGCGGGCTCGGAAACGGTCACGCAATCCTGGACAGCTATGTGCCAACTGGTCGTCCGGTTGCACAATGGTTGCCGTCAATGGGAGCGAGCGTGAAGCCCGAGATCGAGGCCAAATATGCGCGCTTGGTCGAACGTTTTGGCGAAGAGCGGGCAAACTATATCGCTACGACCCAGAAAAATCTGGTGATTTTCCCCAACCTCGTGATCAACGACATTCTGTCAGTCACAGTACGGGTGATTGAACCTGAAGCCAAGGACCGGATCCGTGTAACGGCCTGGGCCATGGGGCCAACAGATGAATCCGAAGAGCTGAGGGCCATGCGCCTGGACAATTTCGTCTCCTTCCTCGGCCCTGCGGGTTTTGGATCTCCGGATGACATCGAAATGCTGGAAATCTGTCAGACTGCGGCTGCGCATACACCGGTCGAATGGAGTGAGATTTCCAAGGGATTTGGTCCGGCGGAAGACCATTGCAAGGTGACGGGTGCACCAGATGACGAGGTTCAGATGCAAGCCTACTGGACCATGTGGGACCGCGTCATGAGCGGCGAAGTTACGTTGGAAGTGGAGTAGTAAACAATGACACTGACACGTTCTGAAGTCGAAGACGTCCTGTTTCAGGAAGCTGAGTTTCTCGATTCCTGGCAGCTCATGGAATGGGCCGAGATGTACACCGAGGATTCCTTTTACGAGGTAACCTCACCGGCCTGTTCAGACCCTTATACCGCCGACGCGCGCAACACATTGTTCCTGATTTCCGACAGGATTGACCGGATCCGTGGACGCGCCAAGCGGCTCTTGAAGAAGACGGCTCACGCTGAATATCCGCATTCCAAGACGCGGCACATGGTCAGTAATGTGCGGGTTGTCGAAGCTGATGGCGACACAACGAAAGTGCGCGCCAACTTTGCGGTCTTCCGCACGAAGGAAGACAACAGCACCATCTATATGGGCGAGGCGTTCATCACGCTGCTTGAAACCCCAGATGGCGTGAAGATCCAGCACAAGCGATGCGTCCTCGACATAAACAGCCTCTACAATCAAGGGCGGCTTACAATCATTCTTTAAATTGGGAGAGACGCACGTGGCTGCAGATTTTCGCTATCGTCGACTCGGTTATCTTTCGCTCAATGTGAGCGATCTTGAAAAAACAACGGCATTCCTGACGGATGTCTATGGCATGGATGTCGCTGGTGATGCTGAAGATGGCTCCCGGTTTTTCCGGATCGGTCACTGGCATCATGACATCGTGCTGAAGCAGGCCGAGACGCCTTCCTTCGGACGTTCAAGTTGGGAGCTTGAGACGGAAGAAGATGTCGACAAGGCCATGGCTCACTACCAGAAGATCGGTCTGGCACCACAGCTTATCCCTCAGGACGAGGCTGCGATGCTGGGGCTCGAGCGTGCATTTCGTATCGTGGAGCCCAAGCTGAACACAGTGTGGGAATATTATGCGCGGATGTCCTATACATCAGCGCCTCCAACAAATGGCCTGACCAATTTTGAAGGTGGAAAGCACTACGGGCTCGTTGTTCCGGATTGCAAGTCCCTGACGGAATACATGGTCGAGAACATGGGCTTCATGGTGTCTGACTATCTGGAAGGGTGGAGGGCATCCTTGCTGCGTGCGTTCCCCAACCCGAACCACCACAGTTTTGCACCCCTTCAGTTCCCTTCGCCAAAGCCGACCTTCCACCATGTTGCTTTCATGGTGAAGGAAATCGACGACATCGGAAAGCTGTTCAACCGTATCAAGCGTTTCAATGTCGAAATCCAGTTCGGCATTGGTCGTCACCCGACCTCCGGCAGTATTCACCTCTACATCTACGACCCGGACTATTTCGTGTGGGAATACACGCTCGGCATGGAACAGTTCCCGGAAGAAGGCGCGCGTGAGCCTCGCCGCATGTCTGCAGACCCCTCCAATTTCGACCTTTGGGATGCCGTGCCTGACACCAAGCACGCGGCAAAATTCCCTGGGTTGGTAACGAGCTGATACGCATATGGGAACGCTTGAAAACAAGATAGCGGTCGTCACCGGTTCCGCGAGAGGTATTGGCAAATCCATTGCGACGCGTCTGGCCCGGGAAGGGGCTTCTGTGGTTGTCTCTGACGTGAATGGAGATGGCCTTGAGGCTGTGTGTGCGGAACTGGAAGCAGCAGGTGCGCCAAAGGCAGTGCATTTTGCAGCTGACCTCAGCGTTGAGGAAGGCGCTCAAGGGCTGCTGACGGCAACCCTTGATGCATTCGGGCGCTGCGACATTCTCGTGAACAATGCTGGCGGCGGTGTCATTCGCCCGTTTCTCGAGCACACGCCTGAAACATTGCGCCAGACGATTGATCGCAATCTATGGACAGCACTCTGGTGTGTGCGCGCATTCCTGCCGGGAATGCTCGAGCAGAAAAGTGGGCGCGTCATCAATATGGGCGCGGATTCGGTGCACACCGGAACCTATAGCCACGCAGGCTACAATGCGGCCAAAGGCGGTGTTCATGCCATGATCACCGGTCTGGCCTTCGAGTTTGCCAAGCATGGTGTGACCTTCAACGTCGTGTCGCCCGGCGGTGTTCTTACCGAAGACCTGCAGGCGATGATGTCGGATGATGCCGAAACGCTCGCCAAGTACAAGATGAGCGTTCATCCGCGTGACGTCGCCAAGCGTGAAATTCCGTCCGAACGCTTCACAGAAATGGCTGAGGTCGCTGCATATGTGGCGTTCCTGGCAAGTGATGATGCGTCTGCGGTGAATGGGCAGATCCATTCCATCAATGGCGCGCAGTGGATGATGTGAGCTGACCCAGAACATGATTGTTGACTTCCACACCCATTTCATCCCGGCAGCTTTCCCTGAAAAGCCAGCCGGGATCGCTGAGCCATCCTGGCCCAGCCTGCGTCCCGCACCGGATGGCGAGAGCGCAACGATGTTTGTTGGAGACAACAAGTTTCGCGATTTTGAGTCCTTCTATTGGGATGTCGAAAAACGCCTGAAAAGCATGGACAAGGCCGGGGTTGATATCCAGGTGATGTCGCCTTTGCCTGAACTGGTTTCCTACTGGCTGTCAGCAGAGGCCGCTGCGATCATCACGGATGCGATGAACAAGGCCTGCGCTGACATGGTCTCGGCATCAGGTGGACGTCTTCGCGGTATGGGTGTCGTAGCCATGCAGGATGTCGACTATGCCGCAAAGCAGGTCGACGAGATTGCGGAACTTGGCCTGTCGGCTGTGTTTCTCGGCAGCCATGTGAACGGGAAGTCGATTGCATCCGAGGACTTTTATGCAGTGCTTGAACGTGCAGAAGCGAACGGGCTTCCCATATTCATTCATGGCATCAAGCCTGGCGGCCTCGAACGTATAGAGGGGCCCGGGCTCATGGGGGCCGTCATGGGCATTCCCTATGAAGGGGCCATGGCTCTGGCCGGTTTCATGGCGACCGACATTTTCGGCAAGTTTCCGAAGCTCGATATTGTCTTCGCACATGGTGGCGGAATGATCAGTTCAGTCATCGATCGGATGGAGCTGGTCTGGTCCAAGTTTCCTGGCCCGATGCAGGCATCCCTGAAGACACCTCCGACAGAATATGTTCGGCGTTTCTGGTTCGATACCGTCGTCTTCAACCCTGATGCCCTTCGATATATCGCAGATCGTTTTGGCACTGAGCGCATTCTGGCCGGTAGCGATGGGCCGACTGAAATAGGCCAAACTGATCTGCCTGGATTTGTTGCCGCAACAGGCCTGCCGCAATCCGATCGCGACGCCATTCTTGGCGGCAATGCAACCCGTTTACTGGAATTGACAAGATGACGAAAACAGCAGTCAAACTCGACGACAAATATACCCAGGCTGACGGACGGATCTATATCTCCGCCAACCAGGCCCTCGTGCGTCTGCCAATGATGCAGCGTCAGCGTGACCTGGCCGCAGGACTGAACACGGCCGGATTCATCACCGGCTATCGTGGTTCCCCGCTCGGTGTCTATGACAGCAATCTCTGGGCGGCCTCAGAACTGCTCAAGGAAAACCACATCTCGTTCCAGCCGGGTGTGAACGAGGAAATGGCGCTGTCGACCATTCGTGGTACGCAGTGGCTCAACTATTACAAGCAAGCCAAGTATGATGGCATCTTCTCGATCTGGTACGCCAAGAACCTTGGTGTTGACCGCGCATTCGAAGTCATGCGTCAGGGGAATCTGGAAGGCACCGACAAGAATGGTGGCGTGCTCATCATTGGTGGTGACGATGTGGGCGGAAAGTCCACTGTAACGGCAACGTCATCTGACCCTGTCTGGAAAGCGGCACTGATGCCGATCCTCTATCCGGCAGACACGCAGGAATATCTCGATTACGGTCTGCTCGGTTGGGCCATGTCACGCTTCTCGGGCACTTATGTTGCGTTCAAGGCCGTGACTGACACGATCGAGAGAACATCGACAATTGATGTTGATCCTGCCCGGTCCTTGCCAATCATTCCTGAATTCGAGATGCCCCCAGGTGGTCTGAACAAGATCCGCGGCGACATCATGCCATTGCCGATTGAACGGCGCATGGTCGAATTCAAGCTGCCTGCGGTGGAAGCCTTCGCGCGTGCAAATGGCATCGACAAGGTGATCTTTGACAGTGACCGGCGTGAGCTGGGCATCATCACTGCCGGTAAGCCCTATCTGGATACCCGCGAAGCGTTCCGTGAGCTCGGTCTTGATGAAGCCCGCGCGAAGAAACTGGGTATTCGCCTGTATAAAGCCGGCATGATCTTCCCGCTGGAACAGCAGGGGGCGACTTCATTTGCCCGTCGTCACCGCGAAGTGATGATTGTCGAAGAGAAAAGCGCATTCATCGAAGAACAACTGGCCATGCAGCTTTACTCGGTACCTGCCAATGAAAGACCTGTCATTACCGGCAAGAAGGACGATCAGGGCCAGCGTCTGATTCCGGATTTCGGCGAAACATCGGTCCACCTTGTTCTCGATGCCATGATCTCGCGCATCGAAGCGCTCGGAATTGCTGATGACGAGCTCAAGGCACGCATTACACACATTCGCGAACGCAAGTCGAAGATTCACCCGCTGAAGCCAACCGGATTGATGCGGACTGCATTCTTCTGCTCCGGCTGCCCGCACAACACGTCGACCAAGACCGTTGATGGAAGCCTGACCTTTGCGGGCGTCGGTTGTCATGGTCTGTCAGCGATGTTCATGCCCGACCGTCCAACAGAATGGGCGATCCAGATGGGTGGTGAAGGTATGTTGTGGGCTGGTCTTCACCGCTTTGTCGATGTGCCACACTCGTTCCAGAACGTTGGAGACGGGACATATTTCCACTCCGCCATTCTTGCGATCCGCGCAGCGGTCGCGAGTGGTGCATCCATGACCTACAAGGTGCTCTATAACGACGCCGTGGCTATGACGGGTGGCCAGCCGATTGATGGCACACTGACGATGGAAGCCATCGCAAACCAGATCTACTGGGAAGGCGTCAAACCCATTGTGGTTGTTACTGACGAGCCGGAAAAATACCCGGCCGGTATCAAATGGCCTCCGGGCACAACCATTCGTCACCGCAAGGATCTGGAAGACGTCCAGAGAGAAATGCAGCAGATCAAGGGCGTTTCCGCACTGATCTACGACCAGACCTGTGCGGCTGAAAAGCGTCGCCGCCGTAAGCGTGGTACCTTCCCGAACCCTGACAAGCGTGTGTTCATCAACCAGGCAGTCTGTGAAGGCTGTGGTGACTGCAGCAAGAAATCCAACTGTGTCGCGGTTCAGCCGGTCGAGACCGAATATGGCCGCAAACGCAAGATCGACCAGTCGCAGTGTAACAAGGACTTCTCCTGTCAGGACGGCTTCTGCCCATCCTTTGTCAGCGTCATTGGCGGAGAGCCACGCAAGTTTGGTGCAGCCTTCAAGGATGACGAACTGGTTGAAGTGTTTTCCAAACTGCCTGAGCCAAAGCATCTGGCAAATGGCGAAGATGTCTACAACATCCTCCTCACCGGTATCGGTGGAACAGGCGTGCTTACCGTGGCGGCGATTGCTGGCATGGCCGCGCACCTGGACAACAAGGGTGCCAGTGTCATGGACATCACAGGCATGGCGCANAAGGGTGGAGGCGTGCTCAGCCACATCCGTATCGCTCCAACGCCTGAGGACCTGCACGCTCCGCGCCTCTGGAGACAGTCCACTGATCTCGTGCTTGGGTGTGACCTCGTTGTCACGGCCAGCCCGGCCACGCTGGACATGGTATCGCCAGACACCAGGATCCTGGTGAACACGGATGTTGTGCCAACGGCGCAGTTCCAGTCCAACAATGCGATCAATTTCGGTCCTGAAGTGCAGATGGTGACATTGCGCGATGTGGTTGGTGACAATGCCGAGGGCATTGAAGCCACCGAAATGGCAACCGAACTCATGGGCGACAGCATCTACACCAACATGTTCATGCTTGGCTTTGCGGTTCAAAAAGGCCTTGTTCCTCTGGCGATCAAATCTCTTGAAGAGGCGATCAAGCTGAATGGTACGCAGGTCAAGGCTACGCTGCAGGTGTTCAACTGGGGCCGTCTCGCCGCGCATGACTCCAAATTGCTGGACAAATATCTCAGCAAGACAGGCGTTCACGATGTTGGCGAGCCGATCTCTGAAGACCTTGAAACGCTCATCGCACGCCGCATCGATCACCTGACAGCCTTCCAGGATGAAGCCTGGGCACAAAAATATGTGACCGTTGTCGAGAAGGTCCGCAGCGCGGAAAAGGCAGCCGGACTGGGTGGCGACCTGAAGGTCACCGAAGAAGTTGCGCGTTACCTGTCCAAACTCATGTCCTACAAGGACGAGTATGAAGTGGCGCGCCTCTATTCGGCTCCTGAGTTCCGTGAGCGTCTGGATCAGACCTTTGAAGGTGATTACAAGCTGAAGGTGCAAATGGCACCGCCACTGATTGCGCGTCCGCGCAAAAAGGGTGGTGAGCCGCAGAAGATCGAGTTCGGTCCCTGGATCTTCCCGCTTCTGAAGTTCATGGCAAAGTTCAAGACCCTGCGTGGCGGTACATTCGACATCTTCGGTTACTCAGCCGAGCGCAAGATGGAGCGTCGTCTGATCGAAGAATATATCGAGATGATCGAAGGTCTGTTGCCGCGTCTGAACGCTGGTACGCAGGCAGACATTGCAGCGATCGCTGCGCTTCCTGACATGGTCAAGGGTTATGGCCACATCAAGGATGAAAATGTCGTGCTGTATGAGGCAGAAAAGACCAAACTCATCGCAGCGCTGGACACGCCTGCCAAAGACGTCGCGTAAGGATCCAATCATGTCAGAAGCCCAACCCGTTCTTGTTTCCATTGAAGGACGGGTTGGCGTTCTTGAGCTGGCGCGTCCTGAAAAATTCAACGCCATGACCGAGCGTGCGATCGAGATCATCGGTCAGGCGCTTGGGGAATTTGAAGCCAATCAGGATGTCAGAGCCATCCTGATCAGGGCACAGGGACGAAACTTCTGCACGGGTGATGATCTCGACGAGATTGACAGCTTTGGAAGTGATGGCGATCAGGCGGGTGAAAGCTCGTTGCGTGGCCATCGTCTGCTGCAGAGACTGGAAGCGTCTCACTTGCCGGTCGTTGCCGCCGTTCAGGGGCTCGCGCTGGCAGGTGGTCTTGAGTTCATGCTTGCAGCGGATGTGGTTTTCCTGGCTGAAAATGCTCGCATCGGCGATCAGCATGCACAGTTCGGCTTGATACCGGGTTGGGGCGGTACACAAAGATTGCCACGTATCATCGGCATGCGCCGTGCGCTCGATCTCATGTTTTCGGCACGCTGGATCGATTCTGCCACAGCCATGGAATGGGGGCTGGCGAACTATGTGCTTCCTGACGATGATCTTCAGTCCGCTGCTATGGAATATTGCATCCAGCTTGGCACCCGAAATGGTGAGGGCATAGCGCTGATGAAGCGGCTTGCACGCGAAGGCATGGACCTGCCAATCTCGCAGGCGCTGGATTCAGAGCGTCTTGAAATTCCGGCATTCCTTCAGTCAGCCAATGTTGCTGAAGGCGTGGCGGCATTCATGCAAAAGCGAAAACCCGAATTTCTCTGAGCCGCTCCAATTTCACATTGCAGCGCTGAGACCGCCATCGACCATCAATGTGGTTCCGGTGACATAGGATGCGCGATCTGACAGCAGCCAGCAAGCTGCTTCGGCCTGTTCAGCGCAGACTGCCAGGCGTCCCATTGGAATGCGTTCCTGAAGCTTGCCGGATGCGATAAACCCACTGCCATTAAGCGCCTGTTCGATCATCGGAGAGCGGGTGACGCCCGGCAATAGTGCGTTCACTCTGATGCCGCGCGGGGCAAGGTCAAGCGCAGCAGAACGCGTCATGCCGATCACCCCATGTTTGCTGGACGTATAGGCAAAGAGGTTGGGGGCTGCCGCATCAGCATTGCGTGATGCGCAATTCAGGATAGCACCTCCACCAGATGCTTCCATGGCCTTCGCTTCGGCTTTCATGCAGAGCCACATCCCGGTCATGTTGAGCGCCAACGCCTTGTCCCAGTCTTCGGGAGTGCATTCATCCAGAGCCGCATATCGAACGGGGCCGCCAGCATTGTTGAAGGCGATGTCCAACTGTCCGAACGCATCAAGCGTACGCGCTACCATATGGTCGACAGCACTTTGCGTGGTGACGTCAGTTGTGACGAAGATCGCGGATCCACCTGATTTGCGAATATCTTCTGCGGCCACTTCTCCCGATTGAACGTCAATGTCTGCAAGGCAGACAGATGCACCTTCCTGAGCAAACAGCTTGGCGGCGGCCAGACCGATACCGGACGCTGCACCTGTGACAATCGCGACTTTTCCTTCGAGCATCATGTCTTTGTTCAATCCAGATGATCTGCAGTCTGGACGCCTTTACTGTTACGAGAGCAGAGCTTGCGCCATTCGATCAGCATGAAATCCTCGCGGCAGAGGCGCTCCTCCACCCAGGCCTTGTCATTCTTGTAGTATTGCCCTGCGGAAGCCCGCGCCGCATTGTCCTGCATCAGGAAGTCATTGACCGTGTATTCGCGCCAGCGCGAATAATAGCGAGATCGGAATGCTGAGGCTTCCTCGTCTGTCTTGCAGGTCTGAGTGAGCACCATGAAATTGCGATACTGGTTTTCACCGACCGGCACATAAAACTCGTAAAAGACCCCGCCATCTTCAGGAAAGCCTTCCACACTGAGCACCCCGGGAAGCCAGACTGACGTGCTGACTGTGCGTTTGCGCTTGGTGCCGGTATCGGCAAAGCGCACGCCGGTCACGACAGAAGGTTGTCCATCGATATCGACTTCGAAATACATGTTACCCGATGAATAATCGTCGAGTATCCCTTTGGGCTTGCCGTCATCTTCAAAGATCTTGCATTGTTCGGTCACGCCGGTATGGCCAAGTGGCATGGTGGCTTTTGTGTCCAGCAAGAGGCGCGATGTGCGGTGCAGATATCGATGAATTTCATCAATGCCGCCTTCCGGCCCCATGCGCCAGTTCGCTTCGATGACCATGACCTCGCCTTCGAGGATGCGGTTGTCATCAAGGAAACCCGGCGGCAGATGTTCAGACAGGGGCGGAACCTCTACATCCTTGTCGCCGATGAACACGAAGAGCATGCCTTGCGCTTCTTCGACCGGGTAGACCTTGATTTTGGCGCGGCCGATATGGCTGCTTTCCGGTGCGCCGACAATGTCGGTTACAAGCCCGTCAGACCAGCGGAAGGTGAAGCCATGCCACCAGCAGGAGATTGTTGAATCGGTGTGGCATTCCACCTTGTCGGATAATTTGATGCCACGATGAATACAGCGGTCCTTCATCGCATAGACCTTGCCATTTATGCGACGAAACAGGATATCTTCGCCCAATATCGTGCGGGCGAGATGGTCACCATCTGCAATTTCCTTGGAGAAGGCCGCCGCATACCAATAATTGCGAAACCCGACCTTGGCCTTGTAATACTCCGACCATGCCTTGACATTGCCGAGGTAACTTTCGTCGTACAATGGCGCTTTGCCCATGTCCTCTCTCTCCCTTGTCAGGCTCGCTGATTGCGGCCGTCTTTTTATTATTTGTGCATTGTCTTCATCCGCGCGATGCGCGCCGCGACCCCTGGTTCAATCCGCGGAGGCCCTGAAATGATCGGGCCCAGTCCGGCCGCTTCGATAGTTTCGGGCGTCCAGCGCGGGTGACGATGAAAACTGCGTTCAATGGTTGCCATACGCCACAGCTGGATTTCGGGACCCTGGATCTCCAGGAATTGCCCACTGACACTGGCAGCCGATTCACCCGCAAGCCAGACAACGATCGAAGCGGCTTCATCGGCTGGAAAGCTACCCAGTTCGCGCGCCGAGATATTCCAGTCCGCCAGGCCTTCCGCCTTGCGGGCTGCGCGAACCTTGTCATGCAGTGGGCGTGTGAGATCGGTTTCGACAATCCCGACGACGCCATTGACGGTGATATTGTAAGGAGCCAGCTCCTGCGACCAGGTCAGCACGGCACCCATGCCGCCGCCCTTGGAGGCCGCATGATTGGCATTGTTGAACTGCCCGGTGAAGCCGCCACCGCCGACCATGTTGATGATCCGTCCGCCGCGTCCCTGCGCCATCATGATTTTCGCGGCGGCACGACTACAGCGAAACTGTGCAGTGAGTTGTGTGCCAAGAACATCATCCCACTGGTCGTCGGTCATTTCCCACAATGGGGCCGATAACAAAAAACCGGCATTGTTGACCAGAATATCGAGCCCGCCAAAGGCATCGACGGCTGATTGAACAAGCGCGTTGCAACCTTCCGTGGAGCCAACATCGGCAATGCAGGCATGCGCAACGCCGCCGGCTGCCTCGATGTCGTCTATTGTTTTCTGGACGGTATCCGGATTTCGGCCATTGATGATGACCTTTGCGCCACGCGCAGCCAGCTCCATGGCGATGCCACGTCCCCAGCCTCGGGCTGACCCGGACACAACAGCGATCTTGTCATCAAGGCCCAGATCTATCTTGGTTTGCGGATCCATTTTTATGGTCTCCTGTCTCCCTATGCAATTAAGGTTAGCTAGATTATGGTAAGGAAGCAACATAAATAGAAAAAATGGCATTTGGAGGAAACTAAATGGGACGCGTTGTATTGATGACAGGCGGTGGTCGTGGGCTTGGCCGGGAGATGGCGCTTTCGCTCGCGCGCGATGGACACACATTGCTTCTGTCCTCGCGCAGTGAAGATACGCTGATCGATACTGCAAAGGAGTGCCGGGACCTTGGCGCTGCGGAGGTCGATTATGTGCTGGCAGATCTGGAAGAGCCCGGTGAGGCCGAACGTCTGGCGGATGAGGCGATAAAGCGTTTTGGCCAGGTTGATGTTCTGGTCAACAATGCCGGGATCGCGATCAATGAAGTGTCGAAGGACTATCTGACCAATCCATATCGCTTCTGGCGGTCGGATCGATCGATCATCGAACGCTATTACGCCATCAACTCCGTGGCTCCCTCCATCCTCGCTATCAAGCTGGTTGACCAGATGAAGGCGCGAGGCTGGGGGCGTATCGTCGCGAACTCAACCAGCCTCGACACCATGTTGCGCAGCTCTCTTTATGGCGGATCAAAAGCCGCGATGGAGGCAGAAGCTGCTGTGATGGCGGGCGATCTGGCTGGGACGGGCGTTACATCAAACGTGCTGGTGCCGGGCGGTGGTTGTGGCTCGCGTATGACTGACGACATGGGTATCCCGCGCGAGGCTGTTTTGCCTCCGGAGATCATGGGTCCGCCGATGTCATTTCTGGCATCAGACGAATCCAATGACTTCAATGGCCGTCGCATTCAGGCCCGTTTGTGGGATGCATCATTGCCACCGCTGGAAGCATCCAGGATCGCTGGTGATGTCATCGCGTGGACCGGAGCGGGCATTCAGGGGCAACAGCCGGAAGTCGCGAAGCTCAGCACGCCCGGCAAATACTGATGTCGGGACGTCTCGCCGGAAAGGTCGCAATCGTGACTGGTGGCGCGGGTGGAATTGGCCGGGCGACGGTCCGGCGATTCTGCGAGGAGGGCGCTGTCACCATTGTTGGTGATGTGGACGAGGAAGGGGGCGCTGAAACCGTAAGGGTTTGCGGTGAAAATGCTCTATTTGAAAAGCTGGATGTCAGTAGTGAAGTCAGCTGGAAAAGCGTCATTGACCGTATCATGCAAAGGTTTGGTCGTCTGGATATTCTGGTCAACAACGCTGCGCGCCGAACGCCTTTGACCCTGGAGCAGACAGGGCTGGCGGAGTGGCGCGCCAATCAAGGCGTCACCTCGGAAGGCGCATTTCTAGGCACGAAATTCGCTGCCGAACACATGACTAATGGCGGTTCCATCGTGAATGTATCCAGCATTGCTGCTTTTGTCGGGCAGCCTGCATCCGTGCCTTACAGTGCGGCGAAGGGTGCCATTCGGGCGTTCTCACGTTCGATTGCGCTCCATTTTGCAGAACGCAAACCCTGCATCCGTGTGAACGTCGTCGCACCCGGCGCCACGCTCACCCAGGGCGTCGCACGTCAGATGGATCAGATCGCACAACGAGAAGGTGCGACGCCGGAAGCTGTGCTCGCGCGCCTTGCCTCAGACACACCGATGAAACGCATGGCNGACCCCGCTGAGATCGCCGAAGCGATCCTGTTTCTCGCATCCGATGAAGCCAGCTTCATCACCGGTTCAGAACTGGTGGTAGATGGCGGCGCAACCGCAATTTGAGGAAGATCAAGATGGATTTCTGCAAGACCGAGCGCAAGGGCGGCATATTGGTCGTCACAATGAACAATCCGGACAAACTCAACGCTCTGGCACCTCATTCGCACGAGCAGATGGCGAAGATCTTCAATGATTTTGATGCCGATCCGGATCTGCATGTTGCCATTCTGACCGGCGAAGGTCGCGCCTTTTGCGTCGGGTCCGACATTTCCGCCTATGTATCGAAGACCAACAGGCCGCTTCCTCCTGAAGGTGGAGGCGGGCTGACACATAATCGCAAACTGTCCAAACCAGTGATCGCAGCCATAAATGGATTGTGCATGGGCGGCGGTTTTGAAATTGCCCTTTCATGCGACATTCTGCTGGCGGATGAGACCGCCGAATTTGCCCTGCCGGAGCCGAAAGTTGGTGCCGCAGCCCTTGGCGGAGGGCTGGTGCAGCTTGTCAACAAACTGCCTCCAGTGCTGGCCATGAAACTGGCGCTGACGGGAGACAGGCTGTCAGCAAGAGAAGCTCTCAGACTGGGCCTGCTTTGTGAAGTGACCGCGCCGGGTGATGTGCTTCAGGCGGCGCTAGGAGTGGCCGAAAAAATGCTGGCATGTTCACCCCTGTCTCTTCGCATTACCCGCGAAATCATGCGCCGTGCGATAGAGGGTGCCCCGGTTGATGAGATCGATGCACTGGAATTGACCTTGCGGGAGAAAAGCATGCAAAGCGCTGATTTTGCCGAAGGCATGTCCGCGTTCATGGAGAAACGGTCTCCAAACTGGACCGGCCGCTAGATATGCGGTGTCATGACTTGCTGCGTTCAATGCCGCAGTAAAAATGCAGTATGTATGGATCATATTTGGCAACCACCGCCATGACATCCTCTGGCAATTCACCAAGGAATTCGGTGGTCATGACCGAATAATCCAGAAGCTCGTGATGTTTTGCCGCGCAGTTTTTCATGTGGGCAAACATTGCGTCAGGATCAGCATATGTATCCATCGCCAGACATTGGCTGTCATCATCGTAATACCAGTCATAGCGAAGCGTGCCGGGATCTTGCTCATTGACGATATCAAGGACCTGATGCGCGCATGACCTGAACTGTCGGGCCTTGTCTGGCTGGATAACGAAACGCGTGAAAATTTCGATCGGGTCAGAACCGTTGGCCTCTGCACTGGTCGGTGCCATGGCATTGGCCTGCAAGCCTTCAGTGAATTCAAAAAGCCGCTGACTCGCAAAATCAGAGTTCTGGTTTGGGCGCATGTCGCGATCATGCAGCAGATCTGTTTGCGAGGTGCTTATCTCACGCAGCCCTTCATAATGGCCGCGTTCATTGTTCAGATGGATCTGGTAAGCATCCGACGAGCTGAACAATGCGATGGCAGCAGCTTCTGGCAGATCCGGGTGAACGAACCAGTCATAGCGCAGGATCTGGTCTGGAGTGGTTGAATTCAGGGCCGCTGCAAATGCCGACACGCGGTCACGGAACATATCCTTGTGCTCCGGTTCGATTCTGAATTTCGTATAGGTTTCGATTTGAGCCCGCTTCATGAGCGTTTTGCTCCGTGGTGAGCCTTCAAGCAGCGCTGGAAATGGGCCGAAGAAGGCAGAAAGGACGGGACCTGTTGGGACCCGTCCTTCCAGATTTGCATGATCTTTGGATCAGGCTTTTTCAAAGATGTGTACAGCGGCACTTGTGCCCAGGCCGACAACGTGAGTCATGCCGATCTTTGCTCCAGGGATCTGACGTTCACCGGCCTGGCCGCGAAGCTGGACTGCGATCTCGAACATGTTGGCGATACCGGTTGCAGCAATCGGATGTCCCTTGGACAAGAGCCCACCTGATACGTTGACGGGGATCTTGCCGCCGATTTCCGTTGAGCCGTCGCGGATCATCTTGACGCCTTCACCATCACCACACAGGCGCAGGTTCTCATAGTGCTGCAATTCGACGGTCGCAAAACAGTCATGCAGTTCGACAAGGTCCAGATCCTTGGGGTCGATGCCCGACATGGCATAGGCCTTGTCAGCGGCGAGTTGAGTCGGCCCGTTCACGTCATGCATGATCGGGTCGCGTTCCTGCCAGGGGGCGGATGCCATGGCTGATGCACGAATGCGAATGGCCTGTCCCATCAAGCCACGTTGCTTGACCTTTTCTTCGGACATGACAACCGCAGCAGCCGCGCCGTCAACATTGATCGAGCACATGAACTTGGTCAGCGGATAGGCAATCGTTTCCGATTCCAGAACCATTTCCAGAGGTGTTTCCTTACGCAGGAACGCCTTGGGGTTCATGGTCGCATTGTGGTGGTTCTTCACCGATACCTGCGCAAAATCAGCCTGTGTCGCGCCAGTGCGTGCGGCATATTCCATGCCTGATTCACCGAAGACAGCTGGCATGGTGGCAGAACCGAGAAGACCCTCGGTCGGGATCGCGCCAGGAACAGCGCCGCCCAGCATGCCAAGTCCGGTCATCTGCTCGACGCCGACGCAGAGAACTGTGTCGAATTCACCGGCAGTAATAGCCGAACACGCCATTCTCACGGCAGATGCACCAGTCGAACAGGCATTGACGAGGTTGATGATCTGCACACCTGTCTGGCCGATCTGCTGCAAAACCTTCTGGCCGATCATTGTGGTGTAGTTGCTGCCTGAAAAGACAGCCTGCATGTCCTTGATGGTGACATCAGCTTCATCAAGTGCGGCGAGGGCGGCTTCAGCACCCAGTTGCGCTGGCGTACGATAGGGGTAACGACCGAAATCGATCATGTTGATGCCGACGATATAGATATCCTGGCTCATGGCAGGCGGCTCCTCTAGGCGGAAATCGGTTCAAAATAATGGGCAATGAACGAGTTGCCCTGCTTGTCCTTGCGTCCGAGCGCATCGTCAAAGCAGACCTTGACGCGAATGCCCTGAGCAATGTTCTCCGGTTCAAAACCGGTGTTTCGCAGGGTTCCCTTGACGGTCGGGCCGCCATCCAGGTCCACGACCGCAGAAATGAAGGGGACGTCGACGCCGGGAAAACCGCGTTTCACGATAACAGCCGAGTGCAATGTGCCCTCAAGGCTGGGGGTGAAGGTTTCCAGTTTGTCAGCGCGTGCGCCGCACTTGCCGCAAGCTACGCGTTCACTGTCAGCATAGGCGGCTCCGCAAGCTGTGCAGCGTTGCGCAACGAGGCCGGGCTTGCCGGACTTGTCCAGCTTGATGAAGGAAAAGGCCGGAATCGGCAGGCTGGTATCAGTGGTCATCTACTGCCTCTTGTGTAGGATGTTAATAGTAAGCTCGCGTACAATATTCGTTTATATAGCGTCGGCGGTCAACTGAATTCTCGTTTTCCAGTCAACCGCCGGGCGTGTCAGATCAGCGCAGAGCGCTTATTGTCCGTTGGCTTCACGCCATGCAGCCTGGCGTCTGAGCTCCAGCTTGGCGATGGTGTCACGGTGAACTTCATCCGCACCTTCGCCAATTCTGACGGTGCGCATATGTGCCCACATTTCCGCGATTGGGGTGTCATAGCTCAGGCCAGCACCACCATGGAATTGCATGGCTCTATCGAGGACCTTCAGCGCAACTTCCGGGGCCAGCACTTTCAATTGCGCGATTTCTCCACGTACCGCTTTCATGCCTTCTGCCTGCATGCGTTCGGTGGTCTGCAGAATGAAGGCGCGGCATGCATCGATCTCGATACGGCTGCGCGCAATGGCATCCGTCACGACCTGGCGGTCCACCAGAGGGCGTCCGCCAATCATGCGAGTTTCAACCCATGAACACATTTCACGCATGGCGCGTTCTGCTGCACCGATTGCGCCCATACCCAGTTGAATACGGCCCACACCGAGCGTGGATTGCATCATCAGGAAGCCTTCGCCCTCATTACCGATGAGGTTCGCGACCGGAATGCGCACATTGTCGAAAATGAGGTCACAATGGCCGAAAGGCGCATCATCATAGCCAAGGACAGTCTCGATACGCCCAAGCGACAGGCCCTTGGCCTCACGCGGGACGAGGACCATTGAATGGCGTGCATGGCGGGCTGCATTGATGTCTGTTGCGCCCAGAACAAGGTAGAACTGGCACTCATCCATGGCACCGCCAGTAGCCCAGCTCTTCACACCATTGAGGACATATTCATCGCCCTCACGCTTGATGTCGAATTGCAGGTCGGTGGGGTCGGAAGAGGGAACATTCCGTTCCGTGATGGAGATGCAGGATCGAATGTCGCCATCAGCCAATGGCTTCAGATATTTGTCCTGCAATTGTTTCGGCGCGTGCTTGGCCATCGCGGTGGTGTTGGAAATCGTGCCCGTGTAGCAATTGAACATTTCCGGGCCGTGATTACACCAGTTCATGATTTCGCAGAGCGGTGCATATTCTGTCAGGGTGAGGCCACGACCGCCGAGCTCTTCGGGAATGGGAAACAACCACAGACCTTTCGCCTTGGCCTCAGCGCGCAGTTCGCGCATGACAGGCGTGTAGGTCCAGCGATTGGATGCTTCCTGCATCTGGTGGTGGTGTTCCGCTTCTGTGGGGATCACCCGCTCCAGCATGAAGGTCTCAACTTCCCGGACCAGATCTTGTTTGGACAAATCAACTCTCCCATATCGATTTTGGCTATATATTGCGCTAGCGTATCATATGCAGCATAACAATCAAATATAACTTTCAAGGGGAGGAAGGGCAATGCGTGCGCTTGTTTGCAAGGAATTTGGTCCACCTGAAAATCTCATCGTGGAGGACGTTCCCGAACCGGTGGCCGGGCCCGGACAAATCCTGATATCCGTGGCGGCAGCCTGCATAAACTTCACGGATGTGCTTTCCACGGGCGGTCGATCCCAGCTTGCACGAGAGCTTCCAATGATACCGGGTGTGGAAGCTGCCGGCATCGTCAAGGCTCTGGGGGCAGGGGTTGCAGGCTTCAGTGTTGGCGATCGTGTGTTGTGTCAGCTCATGCATGGTGGATTCGCCGAACGCGTGGTTGCGAATGCGGATGAGGTCGCAAAAATACCCGACTTCATGACCATGGAAGATGCGTCAGCCTTCTATATCGCTTCTTTTACTACCTGGCATGCGCTGTTCAGTCGGGGAGCGTTGAAGGCTGGAGAGTCGCTCCTTGTGCTGGGCGCGGGGAGTGGGGCCGGGCTTGCCGCAATCCAGATGGGCAGGGCTGTTGGTGCCAGGGTCGTTGGGGCGGCATCATCTGAAGAGAAGCTGGAACTGGCCCGCGATGCAGGGGCAGATGCTACCTTTGTCTACCCCCGCGACATGACCGATGTTACAGCACAAAAACAACTGACGTCTGATCTTCTGGAGCTGGCAACCAGTTCGCGCAGTGTGACAATCGGGCAGATAAATTCGGTGCGCAATGCCGCTGGATTCGATGTTGTTTATGATGGTGTGGGCGGAGGATATGCAGAAGCGGCAGCGCGTGCTCTGGCGTGGGAAGGGCGTTATCTGTCGGTAGGGTTTGCTGCAGGTGTGCCGAAGCTTTCCATAGGCCCGCTTTTGTTCAAGAACGCCACGCTTCACGGAATTCAGCCATCTGAACCTGAAACCCGCCACCCTGCTCGAATTGCAGATGCTGTGAGCCAGATGTTTGCCTGGTATGAAGAAGGCAAGCTCAGGCCGCGCATAACAGAAACCTGGCCCCTCGAGCAGGCCCAGAAGGGATTTCGTCAATTACTGGATCGCAAAGCGATGGGCAGAGTCGTGGTCACGATGACGTGAAAATTGTCTCGCAGGTCAAAGATCAGTTGATAAGTCGCATGCTCATTGTTAGCATGCATATTAAATATTGTGGAGGATATGATGAGCGGCGTTTTCCTGAAACTGGACCCGACAAACTTCGATACTGAATCCGAAAGCCCCTATGGCGAAGAGATGGAAATGTTCCGTAATTCGGTGCGGGCTTTCTTCGAACGCGAGGTCGAACCAAGATATCGTGAATTCGAAGCGGCGGGAACCGACAGGGCGATCTGGCACAAAGCAGCCGAATACGGAATTCTCGGTGCAACAATTCCTGAGGAATATGGTGGTCCCGGTGCTGATCGGTTTTCGATCATGGTTGCGGCTGAAGAGCTTGGCTATGCCCCGTCAGGTGCCACATGTGGATCGTTCATCGGTACCGATATCTGCACAAACTTCCTCGTCGATTTCGGAACGGAAGAGCAAAAGCAGAAATACTTCCCCAAGATCCTCACCGGAGATTGCGTTCAGGGCATGGGGATGACGGAAGCTGAGTCCGGCTCAGATGCTGTTTCAATCCGCACAACGGCTGTACGTGATGGCGATGAGTGGGTCATCAATGGCAGCAAGATCTACATCTCCAACGGTGCCAAGGCAGATGTTGTCTATGTGCTCTGCAAGACCGCACCCGAGCTTCGTGGCCGCGGCATCAGCCTGATCATTGTTGAAAAGGGCACGCCTGGTTTCACGCAAAACCGCATGATCACGCAGGGGTATAAGGGCGGTGACACAGGTGAGCTGTTCTTTGATGATGTGCGCGTGCCTGTGACCAACCTTGTTGGCCCTGAAAATGGTGCGATGGGCATGTTCCTTCCGAACATGGCGCTTGACCGCCTTCAGATCGTGGCGCGTTCAATGGGAGCAGCCGAACGTGCGTTCAAGATGACGCTTGAGCATTGCCAGAACCGTCGTCTTTTCGGTCAGCGACTGATTGATTTCCAGAACACGCAATTTGTTCTCGCCCAGATGGAAACCGAGATCCGTGTTGGCAGGGCCTTCTACAATTCCCTTCTGCGCAAGGTATCGGGAAACACGATCACGGACGCTGAATCATCCATGGCCAAGATCTGGCTGACTGAGCTGGAATTCCGCACACTTGATAATTGCGTTCAGCTCTGGGGCGGGCAGGCCTGGATGGATGATCACCCGATCAGCAGGATGTTTACGGCTGCGCGTGTTCAGCGCATCTTCGCCGGTGCCACAGAACTCATGAAGCACACACTCGGTAAGCGCTATTTGTCGTGATCTGAGGTGAGTGCCGGTCAATAAAAAAACAAATGGGAGAGGATCAACGAATGGACGAGAACAGGATTCGTTTGCTTGAGGGCTTCAAGGTTGTCGATCTCGGCATAGGCATGGCAGCGGCACTCAACACAAAGATGCTGGCCGATATGGGGGCGAGTGTTACCCGTATTGAGCCAGAAGGCGGTGATCCGTTTTACGGTGTTTATCCGGCCTATGAAGTCTGGCGCAGAGGTGCGAAGAAAGCCTCTGCATCAGATCTTGAAGCTTTGTTGTCCGAAGCTGATGCCTGTGTGCTGGGCGGCGAAGATCACCCTGACATCAAACGACGCAGGGACGCTGAACAGATCTCCTCTCGTCATCCTCATCTTGTCGTTCTGGACATGACTGATGGCCCCCAAGGCACGAACTATACGGGACCATCATCAGAACTCCTCGCGCAGGTTCGAAGTGGTCTAGTCTGGGAGCAGGAACCTGACCGGCCGATCGTGAATGCATTTGAGCCCGCCAGCTATGGAGCAGCCTTGCAGGGAATGATCGGTCTGCTGGGCGCGCTTTTCGAGCGCGAGGCATCTGGCAAGGGCCAATTGGTCACGACCTCTCTCTTCGAAGGTTCGCTGCCCTGGATTGGAACCTATTGGGCCCAGATCGAAAATCCCACGCCAATGGCGGATTTCGTGATTCCTCGTGGTGTGGCCCCGCTGATCTTCCGTACAAAGGATGGCAAGTTCATCCACATGGCAATCGGTGGAGCCGGGTCCAAATACGGGTTCTATCAGGCCTTGGGCATCGACGATCCCACAGTGCTTCCAAATGATAGCGGAATGCCGAAGCCCGGCGGTAGCCGTAAGGACTTTTTCGGCGATTGGGACCTGCTGGCAGAACATGTTGCCAAATGGGATGCTGAGGAGTTGTTGGGCCGGATTGCCGAACGCGGCCTCCCGGCTGAACCTGTCCAGAATGCGGGTGAATGCTGGAACGAACCCCAGATCGAACGCAACAGGATTATCGCCACTGACTCAGACGGCGTTCGTCATGTCGAGTTACCCTTTACGGCTGAATTGCTCAGCAAGTCACAGGTCAAGCGTGCGAAACAGTCCAGTTACCCTCTGGAGGGTATCCGTGTTGTTGATTGTGGTGCCTTTGTCGCTGGGCCACTCGCAGGTGTCGCGCTTGCCAGCCTTGGTGCGGAAGTCGTCAAGGTTGAAGCCAAGCAGGGTGACCCAAACCGATCGATCTTCAAATCCTTCTGCATTGCAAACAATTCCAAGAAGGTTATTGGCGTCGACATGAAGAACCCGGAAGGGTTGGCCGTCGTGCAGAAGCTTTGCGCAGAGGCCGATGTCGTGATGAACAATTTCCGGCCCGGTGCATCCGCACGTCTAGGTATTGATCCACCCAGTCTGAAAAAGCTCAATGAGTCGCTGATTGTGCTTGAAGCGCCAGCTTTTGGAAATGAAGGCCCGCTGGCCATGAAGGCAGGCTTTGACATGGTGATGCAGGCCTGGACCGGTCACGAGGTCAAGGCCGCCGGACGTGGGAATGAGCCGCGCTGGAACCGTACAAACCTGGTGGATATAGCAGGCGGAATGCTGGGGTCTGTCGCGGTCCTCGCAGGGCTGTTGCATCGCGAACGCACGGGGGAGTGCGCTTCCCTCGAATCGTCACTTTGCAATGCCGGGATCTATACGCTGTCCGGACTGATCCAGCAGCCTGACGGCACCTTCACCGGTGAGCCTACGCTGAGTAGTTCCCTTTCTGGCTATACGCCATTGGAATGCCTCTATGAAACCAGTGACGGATGGGTGGCTATCGTTGCGCGCGGCGAGAAGGCTTCAGAAGGTTTCGCCAGCAAGCTCGGGCTCTCCGAACAATTGGGCCATGATTTCGCCAATTGGGGAGAGGCCGAAGAAAAGGCGATTGCAGAACGTATCGCGACACTCCCGATCGAGGATGTCGTGGCTATGTTCAAAGCAACGGATGTATGGGTCGAGCCATGTCGTGATGGTGCTGAGAAAATCATCCTGAACGATCCTGCGCTGATCAAGCGGGGAACGGTTCGGGTCACCCAGCATGCATCCTTCGGTCAGATCAACGAGCTGGGAACCATGTTTGCATATTCCCGCTCGAAAACAGGCAATGGGCTTCCGGCACCTGTTCCTGGCGCGCATACGCGTGAGATCATGGAGCGTCTTGGATATTCATCGGATGAGATCGAGGCCTGCTACGAAAACCAGGCAGTCGTCTGATTCTTTCGGATCGTGATCCAGGGCGGTTGTCTACTGATTACAACCGCCCTGGTCGTCAATATGTCTGACCGTGCCCCAAGCCCGGTCTAGTGTCCCTTGAAAACGGGTTTTCTTTTCTCGGTAAAGGCAGTGATGGCCTCTACGAAGTCATCCTGCCGTGCGACTTTTCCAAGCATTTCGATTTCGCCGTCCAGCGCCTGAGACAGCGATTGGTCAGCTGCTGCGACCATGAGCGACTTTGTGCTTCGAAGGGCGACCGGAGGGCATGCGGCAAGTGATGCAGCAATGGATGCCAGCCTCTCATCCAGATCATTGTCAGGTGTGACCCAGTTCACCAGATTGAACCGTTCCGCAGTCACTGCATCTATGCATTCTGACATCAAGGTCATCTGCATGGCCCGTGACATGCCGACCTTGCGCGCCAGGGACCAGGTTTCGCCGTGATCCGGAACATGTGCGAGGCTGACCTGCGGCAATGTGAATTTTGCGGTTTCCGATGCCACGACAAGATCAGCCAGCAGGACAATCTGCAATGCGATACCAATCGCGTGTCCCCTGACTGCGACAACGACCGGCTGCGGCACATTCTGAAGGGCGAGAGCGAAAGGTTTGGAAAGTGTCCTGACGGCATTGCTGAAGGTTTCGCCGCGTGTATCCGGATCAGGCGAAAGCCAGCTGGAAATATTGCTCAGATCTCCGCCTGCCGAAAAGTGCTTTCCTGCCCCCGCGATCGTGACGACCCTGGTATCTGTGTCGGTGGCAAGGTCCTCGAAAATGCGCGTCAGTTCGCGCGTCATGTCATCGTCGATGGCATTCAATTGGTCGGGCCTGTGAAACGTGATTGCGCAGACGCCCTTGTTTTTCGTGATCCGGATCCTGTCCATGTCATTCTCCCAATGTCTCGGGAGCTCTTGCAAAGCTCCGCGCTTGTTATTAGTAATCAAACATATAATGATGTAACGAACAACAATCCGGGAGGGACGACGTGCCGCTTAATTATGACCCCGATATCTTTGATGAAGAACACGAGATGTTCCGCCGCACGGTCAGCAACTTCTTCGAAAAGGAAGCAGACCCCTATGCGGAGCAGTGGGACGAGGATCATGCCATTCCGCGGTCATTCTGGCTGAAGGCCGGTGAGGCGGGCATTCTCGGTATCGGTGTTCCTGAAGAATATGGTGGTCCCGGCGGTGAGTTTCTTCATCGCGTGGTGATGACACAGGAGATGGGATATTCCATCTCGGGCGCGAGTGTCGGTCCAGCCTTTCAGCGGGACCAGATGTGCGAACAGCTGATGGATTTCGGGTCCGATTACCACAAGGAGCGCTGGCTTCCCAAAATGGTCAAAGGTGAGTGCCTGCTTGCATTTACTGTTACCGAACCGGATTCAGGTAGTGACCTTTCTGCCATTCGAACCACTGCCGTGCTTGATGGCGATGAGTATGTCATCAATGGAGCCAAGACATATATCTCGGGCATCGCGGACGCTGATCTGTTCATGATCGCGTGCAAGACAGATCCCACGGCGGGGTCGCGCGGAATTTCGGTTTTCCTGGTCGAACGAGACACACCAGGCCTCACCATCGGTCGAATTCTCAAGAAAATGGGGTGCCACGCATCAAACAATGGCGAACTTCATTTCGACAATATGAGGGTTCCAGCCAAGAATCTCTACGGTCCGTTGAATGGCGGCTTCAAGGTCATTGCGAAAAGCCTGAACCGGGACCGCTTGATGTGGAGCATCATTTCTCACGCGGCCGCGACGCGCGCTTTCGACCTGACTGTCGAGTTCGTGAAAAACCGCAAGGGCTTTGGCCAGACAATCTTTGATTTCCAGAACACGCAGTTCAAGCTGGCCGAAATGAAAGCCGAGCTTGAAGTCGGTCAGGCCTATATTGATCGCTGCCTGCGAACCTATCGTCGCAAGGGCGAAGTCGACATGATGGAAGCCACAATGGCGAAACTCTGGCTGCCTGAAATGGAGGGCAGGGTCGTTGATCAGTGCGTCCAGCTACATGGCGGCGGCGGATATATGGATGAATATCCAATCTCGCGTTTGTTCACTGCGGCCAGACTGCACAGGATATTTGCTGGTACCGCAGAGATCATGAAGCTGCAGATCGGGCGTGCTCTCTAGAACGACGCGTGGAGCCCGGTTGATTTGAATCAGCCGGGTTTCGAGCTTCTCAAAGCAGTGTCCATTTCGATCAATTGGCGCTTCATACGATAGAGAATGTCTTCGGCGTACTGGATCTCTTCAGGTGAAATATCCTCGAGCATTTCAGTATTCAGCTTCACGGCGTGCAGCTGCATGCTGGCAAGTATCTTTTCACCCTTCTTTGTCATCGCAATGCGTTTAGCGCGCCGATCCGTGGGGTCAGCCTTGCGTTCGACGAAGCCGGAAGCCTCCAGACGATCGAGCAATCCGCTGAGCGCAACCTTGCCGATATCCAGGACATTGGCCAATTCGGTCTGCATCATCTCGTTGGACGAGTTGCGGGAGAGGTTTGTCAGGACCCACCATTGTGAGCGCGTAATCCCCTGCGGTTTCATGATCTTGTCGACTACAGTGCGCCTTAGCCTGGAGACGTCATGGATCAGGAATCCTAGTCTGAATTCACCTGCGAGATTTTGATTCGTTTCCAGCATAAGTTCGTTACCTGCCCCGATCACTGTCGATTCGGATAGTAAGCACCCTAACCTATTTTATTTATTATGACAGGTCCACATGGGTCTAGAATGCATTAAATTCAGAATGAGGCGGCCAAAATTGGCAATTTAATATTAAAAAAATGTTATTTATCAAGGTTTTGCGGTTTTTGTGTTTGAATTGAACATTTCAATTTTTTTTCAGTTCGGCGTCCATTTCCAATAGTCGCTTCTTCATTTTATGCATGATTTTCTCGACGATCTGCACTTCTTCAGGTGTCACATTCTGAAGTGTTTGCATGTTCAGGACGCGACCTTGTTCCTGCATGGTGTTGAGCACGTCTTCGCCTTTTTGAGTCATTACAACTCTCTTTGCGCGCCTGTCATGAGGGTCGGCTCTGCGTTCAATATATTGTCCGGCTTCAAGGCGGTCGAGCAAGCCGCCGAGTGCAACCTTGCCAACATCAAGCACGCTGGCAAGTTCGGTCTGCTTCATCTCATGGTTGGAATGACGTGACAGATTGCTCAACACCCACCATTGGGACCGTGTGATGCCCAATGGCTTGAGGGCCTTGTCTATCACTGTTCTGCGCAGCCGAGAAACGTCATGAATAAGAAACCCTATTCTGAACTGGCTTGCGTTTGATGTGTCTTTTCCGTCCATCGGAATCATTAATCCCCGAAATCAAGGCGTTAAATGCTCGGACCAGGCTGGCCATGTCAAGCAATTTGAACGCATGGTTTTTACAAGCGTGCTAACGATAAGCACGCGAACTAGTATTGACCTCGCGTGTATTGACCAATATCCCTATAGGGAAAATCGGAGGAAAACACCTTGCTCACCCCGCTGGATGAAACGCTACACCATCAGGCATCACTGACGTTTGATCACGTCAACACGACAGACCACAGATTCTATGACCGCCAGCTGATGGGCGGATTCCGTGCAGATGGCGAGGTCGCATTCCTGGCCGGGATCACAGTGTTCAAGAACATGAATGTGATCGAGGGATTTGCCATGGTGCAGTCGCGATCCAGCATTCAGCACAATGTCAGGTTCACACGTCAGCTCAGGCCCATGCCGGACAGTGACGCGCGCATCGGTCCGCTGTCCCTGACGATCGTCCAGGCCTTCAAGGAGCTGCGCTATACATTGGAAGCCGGGGACTATCCCATCGAGCTGGACATGAGCTTCAACGCCCTGTTGCCACCCAGGCTGGAACACCCGCATGTTTCAAGAGGGGATGGACGCCTTCACACAGACTATCTGCGTTACAACCAGCTCGGCAAAATGCGCGGACATGTCGCAGTCGAGGGCCAGCGATATGACGCCGATGACTGGTTCGGCTGGCGAGATCACAGCTGGGGTGTTCGACCCGGAGTGGGCGGTTTTGAACCGATGACCGGTACTCCAAGCGCTGGTGGTGTCGCATCTGCTTCGCGTACCGGAGGCAAGGGACTGTTCCTCGTGCATGCAGGCTTCTTTGTCGATGGTAATGGCGGTGCTGTTCAACTGATCGAAAATGGCGAAGGCCAACGGCTATATACCGAAGGAGAGGTCAGGCGTGGCGATAGCGACCCGGTTGAGGTCATCGGACTGGAGCATGACGTAGAGTTCAAGCCGGGCACGCGGGTATTCGAAACAATGAAGCTCGACCTGTCATTTGCAGATGGCAGTGACATGGCGCTGGAAGCCCGATCGGTGGGGCGTCCCTGGGTTTATCGCGGTGGCGGTTTCGATGGTGGTTTCACCGACGGCAAGGGGCAGGGAGTCTGGCGTTCAGAGGAACTGCTTACGGAAGTCGATTCCTACGACATTTCCGACCCGGAAATCGTGATCCTTCCAGATGGAAGTTCCGCCAAGCCCAAACATAGAGAGCAATTGGCCGTTTGCACGGTGAACGGTGTCGAGGGCTCCGCCTACATGCCGATGTTCGTAATTGGACCACAGCCGCGTTTCGGCTTGCCAGATTGAGAGATGCAATGATCGACGAAAAGTCACTTCAGGATTATTTTGCTTCCCACATGGGAGGCGATGTCAGCGTTACACGCTTCAAGCGGACCTTTCCGGGTATCAGCCGGGAGACCTTCCTTGTCTGGACGGAAGAGAATGGATCGGAAGGCGGATATATTTTCCGCACCGATGCACTCGGCGGTCCGATCTGTCCGGTTCCGCTGGAATATGAATACAAGATCATCAAGGGGTTGAGCACGACCAATGTACCGGTCGCTGAGCCGCTCTGGTTCGAACAGGCACCGGACATCACCGATGGACGGCCGGTCATGGTCCGCCGCATGGTCGATGGCAGCAATGACATTCCCGGCCTGTATGATGAAGGCAAGGAGGCCGCTGCCCGTCGTCAGCGCGTCGCCCTTGAGCATGCCGAAAGGCTGGCCGCCCTGCATACGCTGGATCTGGACAAGACCGGTTTCTCCAGTTTTGTGGAATTGCCGAAGTCAGCTGCTGATTGCGCCCGCGCGGACTTTGATCGCTGGATGAAGATCTTCCGTGAAGTCAGGACGGACCCATTCCCTCTGTTGACGGAAGCCTCATTCTGGATCGAGGAACATCTGCCCACCAGTGCGCCACGGATTTCCCTGTGCAAGGGCAATAACGGCATGGGTGAGGAGATCTGGAAAGACGACAAGATTGTCGCCTTGTCCGATTGGGAGCTCGCATTTGCTGGCGACCCCGCTCAGGACTGGGCCCTGTCTCAGGGCATGCTGACGCTGGGCGATTCAGAAGTCACGCTCAAGCACTATGAAGATTGCGCTGGCTTCAAGATTGATCGCGAGAGTCTCGATTTTTACAGGGTGTGGGAAGTCTGGAAGGCCGTTCCAACGCTGAACAATGGCTTGAGGCCGTTCCTGTCTGGGGAGAACCCACGTGTGCCACGGCTCAATCTCGGCTTCGGCAGGGTCAAGCTGTTCGAGCAATTGCTGGCCATGATGATCGGCAAGCCAATCGATGAAGCAGCTCGCATTGTCGCTGAATGGCGCAAGAGCCCATATCGACCAGAAAACGCAGCGAATTAAGGGAGGGATACAATTATGATGATGCCGACCACAGAACAAATGCTGGCTGCAGCGCAATTGGCGCTGCAGGAACATGTTGTCCCCAATGTCGAAGATCAGTGGGCGCAAAGCGCGCTTCGAAGTGTTGATGTGATCCTCAACCATCTTCAGGCGAGAACTGCGGCTGAAGGGCCGATGTTGCACGAAGACACCTCGGAACTGGTCAAGATACTGACCGACGCGAAATCCAGGCTCGGATCCAGTCAGGCCAGTTTGACGGACTTCCTGAACACCGCTCCTGGCATTCTCGCGGGATATGCCCGTGTTGATGCGCTGCAGGCCTTGAACCACAAGGGCCGCGAGGCTGTCGACGAGCTGTTGCTGGATTGTCAGGCGAAGAAGGGCAATGCAGATGCCGACGCGGTGCATGCCGAATTGCGCGCCTATATCCTGCGGCATGCCGACCGTGAAAGTTCATTCTTCTTCCCGACATTCGTAGGGAGACCGGTATGAAGGATCCGCTTCTCGGCGCGAAGATTCAGTCGATCCTGGCGGCCCTGCGTGCAGACCTCAAGCCCGAACTGACCAGTGGGAATGCGCTGCTTCGATGTGAGCTGATCGAAATGTTGCTGGCGCGGATGTCCATAGAGGTCGACGCGCCAGACATTGATGCAAACGATGTTCTGAGCGAGCGCGACCAGCGAAATGCTGTCGAGGACCAGATCCTCGAGACCTTGAACACGCCCGTTGAAATCAAGGGGTCATCGACAGAGCTGACGATCCCACCTGAGACATTCACCAAATGGCTGGCCAGCTCTGGTCTTGGCGGCAAGGTCACCAAGGTGACGACCGTTCCAGGAGGGCGCTCGAAGGGTACATTGCTGCTGGACCTTGAAGGCGGCAAGGACATGGTGATCCGGCGTGATTTTGCAGCTGCGGTCACGGGTACCTCTGTCGCGGATGAATATCCGATCATTGCAGCCGTTCATGGCGCTGGATTGTGCGTTCCCGAGCCTCTGGCATTGGAAGAATCTCCCGATGTCATTGGCGGGCGCTTCATTGCCTTCGAGAAAATCGGCGGCAAGTCGATGGGCAATCTGTTCGCCACTGACGCGAGCCCGCAATTTTGTCGCAACTTTGCGGCAGAACTCGCGAAGCTCCACAATTTCGATTATGAAAAACTGGGGCTGGCCGATGTGATCGGATATGGCCGTGATGAGAACCCGGTCGAGACGCTGATCACCAAGCATGAGGCCGATTACAAGGCCAAGGCGCATCAATTGCCATTGATTGATTCCGCCTTTGAGTTCCTGCACAGCCAATTACCGCATATCGGCAATCATCGTCATCTCGTGCATGGCGATTGTGGCCTTCACAATACCATGGGTGACGGCGACACATTCACAGGTCTGCTTGACTGGGAATTCAGCCATGCAGGCGATCCTGCTGAAGATCTGGCCTATTGCAAGTTTCTCGTGACAACGGTCATGCCGTGGGAAGACTTCATGGCAGCTTATTATGATGCAGGCGGGCCAGAGATTTCAGCGCGCCGTCTGTCATTCTTCACGGTCTGGCGCACGCTCATCCTGTCAGTCTGGACGGGTATGGCGCGTGCTGCCTACGATTCCGGCACCGACCGTGACCTGCGCCTGGCAGCCATCGGACACAACACGTTCCCGCGTCAACTGCGTGCATTGGCGAATGATCTCGCTGACGCCATCAAAGCTGAAGAGGCTGCATCATGAGTGAACCAGAACTGAGTTTTGTCATCGACGGCCCTATTGCACGCGCGACGATCAATCGTCCGCATGCGATGAACGCCATGAAGAACGGCATGTGGGAAGAGCTTGGCGATCACCTGCGCTCGATCGAGTTCAACCGGGATGTCCGTGTGGTACTCATTACCGGGGCAGGGGACAATTTCTGTGCTGGTGGCGATGTGAAGGAATTCTCCACGACGTTGGGCATGAGCGATGCCGAGCGCGCCAATCACTGGATGACAAGTGGCGACAAGGGCAATCAGTTGTTCGCCATCATCGAGCGTATTCCGCAGCCAGTGGTAGTGCGCGTTCGCGGTATGGCTGCAGGTGGGGGACTGGCCATCGTTTCGGCGGCAGACCTTGCGATCGCTTCAGAAGAAAGCCGGTTTCTTGCTGCTCAGATCCGTGTCGGTGTGATTCCCGACTCTGCGCTCAGCTACAATCTTGTACGCAATATCGGTCCCAAACGGGCCAAGCAGATCGCATATCTGGGGGATATTTTCAGCCCGCAGGAAGCGCTTGAGTTCGGCTTGCTCAACTGGGTGGTACCGGATGATGAGCTTGATGCCCGAACCGAGGCATTGCTGGCGAAGATCGCAGACCTGCCCCAAGAAGCGCTTGGCCGCACCAAGACCGCGATGAACATTGCTCATCGCATCTCGATCAATGATCACCTGGCGCAGGAAACCATTGATATCGGTGCGGTGGTAACCCATCCCGATTATGCAACAAGGGTTACAGCGTTCATGGAGCGCAAGAAATAGTCGCGAAGACCAGACCTTTCAGACATAAAAGCGCCCCGCTATCGGCAAATCACCGATGCGGGGCGTTTTGTGTGATGCGGACGGTTTCATCAAAATGACGCGCAGCGCGATCAGACCTTGATGAAAACCTCGCCATCCTTGACTTCCGTCGGATAGCTTTTCAGCGGGTCCATGCATGGCAGGCGGCAGGCTTCACCGGTCTTGAAGTCGAATGCGCCGTCATGCCAGCTGCAGATGACAACTCCATCCTCGATATAGCCGTCGTCAGACAGGCTTGCCTCACCGTGAGTGCAGATATCCGCAGTCGCGAAGACTTCCTCGTCAACCAGATAGATTGCGAGGGCTCCTTCGCCTTCAATTTCCGCCTTGAAGATTTCACCGTCTTCCAGGTCGGACATGTCGCAAGCTTTTATCAAGCCCATTAGTCAATTGCTCCACATGATAATAATATGCTACCTTACTATAGCGATAACTTTTCCAGAATGCTACAGTGAGCATATGAAGAAAGAATGGCAGCAGCATCCGCGCCGTTGGGCGCTGACCCACCCGGAGCGACCGGCGGTCATTTATCCATCTCTTGGCGTAACCCTCACTTATGGTGAACTGGATTCGCTCGCAAACAAAACAGCTCATTTCCTGAGAGCCCAGGGCATTCAACGCGGCGACCACTTTGCCTTGCTGGTAGAAAATGTTCCAGTATTTCATCAGCTTGCGTGGGCCGGTCACAATGCCGGAGCATATTACACCGCCATTTCCTGGCGATTTGGCGACGATGAGATCGCGTTCATTATCGAAAATTGTGATGCAAGTCTGGTGTTTTTCACCGACAAGCAGGCCGAACTTGTCGACCGCCTGCGCCCACGCCTGAAAGACGTGACATTCGTGAATGTCAGCGATGGTTCATTTGCATCTGATTATCCTGATTCTCCGATTCCGGATGAGAGCAGGGGGTCGGACATGCTCTATTCGTCCGGTTCGACCGGGCGGCCAAAAGGTATCAAGCAGGCCTTGCCGGATGCGGGTGTGGACGGCCTTTCCAAGATGTTCTCCATCTACAAGGAACGCTATGATTGGGGCGATGACACGGTCTATCTGATGCCATGCCCGCTCTATCACTCAGGTCCCTTGCGATTTGCGATGGCGATGCAGCATGTCGGTGCGACCATGCTGGTGATGGATAAATTCAATGCTGAAGAAGCGTTGTCCATTGTCGAGCGCTATGGCGTCACCAATGCGCAATGGGTTCCAACAATGATCGTGCGCCTGTTGAAACTTCCACAGGCGGTCAAGGATAAATATGACCTTTCAACCCTCGAAGTCATCATTCATGGTGCCGCCCCGATTGCGCCAGATGTAAAGCACGAAGCCCTGAAGTGGTTCGGGCCCATCCTTGAGGAAAGCTATGGCGGTACGGAGGGAAATGGTCTGACAATGATCACGTCTCAGGAATGGCTCGAGCATCCTGGCTCGGTCGGNCGTCCATTTCTGGGGGCCATACATGTCCTTGATGACAATGGAAAAGAGCTCCCGACCGGGGAAATCGGCACGATCTGGTTTTCCGGAGGCCCTGACTTCATCTATCACAAGGACCCGGACCGCACGCGTGAGGCGCATGATTCTGGCGGACGCAGCACGCTTGGAGATATCGGCTATGTCGATGAGGAAGGGTATGTCTACCTGACCGATCGGCGCAGCAATATGGTGATTTCCGGCGGTGTGAACGTCTATCCGCAGGAAGCGGAAAACCGGTTGATGTCACACTCCGGCGTAGCAGATGCGAGCGTGTTTGGTGTGCCGCATGAGGATATGGGTGAAGTGCTGCACGCAGTGGTGCAACCCCTTGATCAGGAAGCGGATCAGGAGGCGTTGCAACAGGAACTGATGGTGTGGTGTCGTGAAGGGCTGGCGTCCATCAAATGTCCACGCAGCTGGGAATTCAGGAAGTCACTGCCGCGCCATGATACGGGCAAGATCTATGCGCGCCATCTCAAGAATGAATGGCTGGCCCGTCACCGGACCAGCTGATAAACAAGATCCAATAAAAATCGAGAGGAAGTAAGAATGCCGGGAGTATGGTTTGATGATATGCATGTGGGGCAGCGTTTCGAGCACCCCATCCGTCGCACCGTCACTGAAACAGACAATGTGCTGTTCACTGCGATGACCCACAATCCGGCGCTGCTTCACCTCGATGAAGAGTACATGAAGGGCACCGAATTTGGCGCGCGCATTGTCAATTCTGCATTCACGCTCGGCCTGATGGTCGGCATCTCTGTTGGTGACACCACGCTGGGGACAGCTGTTGCGAATCTGGGATGGGATGAAGTGCGCTTTCCCAAGCCGCTCTTTCACGGCGACACCATCAATGTCGTGAGTGAGGTGATTGAGCTGCGGGAATCAAAGTCGCGCCCCAATGCAGGTATCGTGACCTTCCTCCACCAGGCATTCAATCAGCACGGCGATATCGTTGCCTCCTGCAAACGGTCGGGGCTGCAACAGAAGAAGCCCAAAGAATGAGCGCGGCAATACAATCCGGCGGTGATCTGCCGCTAAGGTCAATGTTGTTCATCCCGGGCGACAGTGAGAAGAAGCTGGCAAAGGTCGCCGAATGTGGCGCTGATGCCGTCATCCTTGATCTTGAGGATGCCGTCGCACCGGAAAACAAGGCAAAGGCGCGCGCGCTCGTTGCTGATTTTCTCAAGCAAACACCTCGAGGCAAGCGTCCCACCCAATATTGGGTACGGGTCAATCCGTTCGACACTGGCCTGACCCTGGATGACCTTGCAGCAATCGGTCCTGGTGCTCCCGATGGGATCTTCCAGCCCAAGACAGACGGCCCGGAAGATGTGCGCCGCCTGTCTCACTATCTGGACATGATAGAGGCCGCAAATGGCATTGAGCCAGGGTCGATACGCATACTTCCCGTGGCGACTGAAACCCCAAAGGCTCCTTTCACGCTTGGTGATTTCGCCTCTGCGGGCCTTGAGCGCCTGTCAGGTCTGACCTGGGGAGCTGAAGATCTTTCAACTGCTGTTGGTGCCAGCACCAATCTGGATGAAACAGGGCAGTGGGCCTTCACCTACAAGATGGTGCGCTCTTTGTGTCTGGTTGCAGCGCATGCCAGCGGCGTTCAGGCGCTGGACACGCTCTATGTCAACTTTCGTGATGATGAGGGGCTGCGTGCGTCTTGTCGGGCTGCACGGGCTGAAGGCTTCACAGGCCGCATTGCCATCCATCCCGCACAAGTGGCGGGCATCAATGAGAGCTTCACGCCATCAAAAGAAGAAATCGATCACGCCCAGCGTATTCTGGATGCTTTCGCCGCCAATCCGGGGGCAGGAACCGTTGGTCTCGACGGCAAGATGATCGACATCCCCCACAAGAAGCAGGCAGAGCGTGTACTTGCGCAGGCACAGGCCTTCGCAACCTCCTGATACGCCGACAGACCGGGAAAGAATGATATGAAATATGATGTAGTCATTGTCGGAGCTGGACAAGGTGGCGGCATGGCTGCGATCCAGCTGCGTCAAAAGGGATTTACGGGCAGCATTGCCATAATCGGCCGCGAGGACGAACCTCCCTATGAGCGTCCGCCGCTGTCCAAGGAATATCTGCTCGGCGAGAAATCCTTTGATCGCCTTTACATCCAGAAAGCCGAACACTGGACCGAGAAGGAGATCGAACTCATTCTCGGCGCAGAAGTCGTGACGCTCGATCCCGCCGGCAAATGTGTGACACTCAAGGATGGTCGCAAGGTCGAATATGGAGACCTTATCTGGTCCACCGGCGGTGATCCTCGTCCGCTGAATTGTTCCGGCAGTGAGCTCAAGGGCATTCATTCCATTCGGGATCGCGCAGATATAGATGCGATTCTCGAAGAGCTGCCTGATGTTGAACGCGTTGCTGTTGTGGGGGGTGGCTATATCGGGCTGGAAGCTGCTGCTGCTCTCAGAAAGCTGGGCAAGGATGTGGTCTTGCTGGAAGTGCTCCCCCGCGTCCTGGCGCGGGTGGCCGGCCCCGAAATTTCAGAATTCTTTGAAGCCGAACATCGCGCTCAGGGCGTTGACCTGAGAACTGGCGTGGGTGTCGTCGCGTTTGAGGGCAAGGACAAGCTCGAGATCGTTCACCTGACGGATGAAACCGAGATTGAAGCCCAGATGGCAATCGTTGGTATCGGTGTCATACCGGCTGTCGCTCCACTGCTTGCTGCAGGTGCTGATGGTGGCAATGGCGTACATGTCGATGAGTACTGCCGCACAACGCTTGAGCATGTCTATGCGATTGGTGATTGCGCGGCACATGCCAATCGCTTTGCAGATGGTGCGGTTGTCAGGCTTGAATCCGTTCAGAATGCGAATGACCAGGCGACCGCTGCGGTCAGCGCCATCATGGATGATCCACAGCCCTACACAGCCCTGCCATGGTTCTGGTCCAACCAGTATGATCTGCGCTTGCAGACGGCTGGCCTGTCGGCATTGCATGACCAGACCGTGCTGCGAGGAGATCCAGCGACCCGCAAGTTCACCGTCGCTTACCTGCAGGATGGCAAGCTCATCGCGCTTGATTGCATCAATAACAGCAAGGACTATGCGCAAGGCCGAAAGCTGGTCGAAGCAGGCGTGACGATCGCGCCAGATGAGCTGGCGGATGCCTCACGCCAGCTCAAATCATTCATGCCATCCTGACGGCCCTATTGCACGGGGGCGTTTATACGATCCCGTGCAAGCGTCGATTGTAACGTATGATTCCCAGTTCGGGGCGCAGTCTGGATTCGATCTCGGGCGGCAAGTTTCCAAACACAATGGTTTTGCTCTCAACGATCTGCACGATCTGTCCCATGATCGGGCCGCAATTGGCCATGTGAGCCAGCATCGCTTCAGGATTCTCATAGATATCCAGCGCGACGCAATTGCCGTCATCATCGAAGAACCATTCATAGCCCCAGGTGCCAGGGTCCAGCTCGCAGGCGCGGTCATAGGATTGGCGCGCAAGTTCACGGAATGTCTCGTGCTGTCCGGGCTTGGGACGGAACCAGGCGAGTGCATAGATCCGCTCATCACCCGCTGGCGGTGTATGATGCGGAGCAGGGTCTGTCAGGCGTCCAAATGCACGTGGCCCGACATATTCAACAGCCCCTAAGCGCTTTTGCATGATTGCCCGCATGTCTTCGGGCACATCACCTGCGAATGTGATCTTGAATTCCGCGATTTCCTTGAGCTTGCCAACGCGCCCATCCATCATCTTGCTGTGATGGGCAACCGCAGCCGGATCATCATAGATCTCGATCACATAGGCATCCTTGCCATTTTCAGCGAGGAACCATTCATAGGCACCTGTCCCGGTCAGGTCGGGCAGGGCAGCCTTGTGACATTCACGCGCACCTTCAATGAAGGCCTCGGTCTGACCGTCCTGAATTGTAATCGGTACAAATCCGAAAATCTTTTCCATGTTCTTTTGTTCCTAGACTGATGTCGCGCCGTCGACGGGCACGGCTACGCCGGTGATGAAGCTGGCTTCATCCGACCCCAACCACAGCACGGCCTTTGCAATCTCATCCGGTGTTCCGGTGCGCTGCATGGGGATGCGGGCCGTCAGCATGGCCAGCTTGTCCTCGGCACCTGCAAAGCCGGATTCGACGAGGTCGGTCATGACCAGCCCCGGACAGACAGCGTTGACGCGAATGCCGCGATTGGCATTTTCAAGCGCGACACATTTCGTCATGCCCAGCACAGCGTGCTTGCTGCCATAATAAGCGCTGCAACCCGGGCTGCCGCGCAGGCCCGCAACAGAACCACAATTGATGATAGCCCCGCCACCGGAGGCCAAAATCGCAGGGACCTCATATTTCATGGACAACCATGTTCCGGTGACATTGATCGCCATGACCTGTTCAAACATGGAGAGCTCGGCGTCTTCCACGAACAGGTTCACAGTGCCGGTGATGCCGGCATTGTTATAGGCCACATGTAGCCCGCCAAATGTCTCCACGGTCTTGGCGACCATGGCTTCGGCTGACTCTGCCTGGGTGATATCGGCTTCGACGAAAGCGGCCTGGCCGCCTGTCGAGAGAATCGATTCAACCGCAGCTTCACAGGCATCGCGCCGGCGTCCTGAGATCATCACTTTAGCACCTTCGGCGGCAAAAGCCTGTGCAGTAGCCAGGCCAATTCCCGTATTACCGCCGACGACCAGTGCAACCTTGTTAGCAAACCGCTGGCTCATCAATTCTCTCCCTTGCGATTATGATGGGGAAAGGATACAGGTTACAAATAAGTTCGCAACCATATCATAAGTATACGACCTAAAAAACGGGAGGGATGGATGTCGACAGAGTTCAAGAACATCACCTATGTCGAAGACGGACACATCGCGACACTGACGTTCAATCGTCCGGACATACTCAACTCGATGGATGAAGAGATGACAGGCGAGATCGTCTCGGTCATCGAAAAGCTGCGTCGTCCCGGAGACATCAGGGCGCTGGTCATCGCATCAACAGGACGGTGTTTTTCAGCCGGTGGCAATTTCGACGAGATCTATCGCCTCATCGAAGACTATGACGCGCGTATGGACGCTTATGACAATGGGCGCCGGGTGATCCACGGCATGGCCGAGATCGCAATGCCGGTCATCGTGGCGCTTCAGGGCGATGTATACGGCCTTGGAACCTCGCTGGCGCTGTCCGCTGACATCATAGTCGCATCCAAGAATGCTCGCATTGGTGACCCGCATGTCAAAGTCGGCCTGGTCGCTGGAGATGGTGGCACGCTGGTCTGGCCTGCCGCTTTCGGCCTATTGAAATCCAAGCGCCACCTTCTGACCGGTGACCCGATCGGTGCCGAGGAAGCCTGGCGTCTGGGTGCTGTGAGCGAGCTGGTGGAAGAACCTGATGATGTGATGCCCAAGGTCAAAGAGCTTGCCGACAAGGTCGCGGCACTGCCACCTCTGGCCGTGCAATACACCAAGCGTGCGCTCAACCACACCATGCAACGCGCTGCCCTGGATCATTTCGAATTCGCGATGGCGCTTGAGCAATATGCGATGACAAGTGAGGACCTCAAGGAGGCGCTCGCATCCATCAAGGAAAAGCGCAAGCCGACCTACAACAACCGCTGATCCGATGCATCCTCGGGACTATATAGATCGCACGGACGGCAAACCGGCTCTGATCATGTCCGGTAGCGGTGAGACTGTCAGTTTCGCCGAGCTGGATGCGCGCGCCAATCGCGTCTCGCAGCTGCTACGTTCGCGCGGTCTCAAGGCAGGTGACCGGATTGCGATATGGCTTGAAAATCATCCGCGATATTTCGAACTCGTCTGGGGCGCATACAATGCGGGCCTTTTCTTTGTGCCGGTCAGTACGCGCCTGAAGCCTGATGAAGCGGCCTATATCGTTCGCGATAGTGGCGCTGCGATCCTGTTTGCGTCGTGTGACCTTGATCATGCAGGCATAGCCAACGAACTCGGCAATGCTGTTGAATTGCTGGTTGTTGGCGAGAGCTATGAAGCAGCGGTGGACCATCAGCCATCCACGCCCATTGAAGATGAAACACGCGGCGCAGCGATGGTCTATTCATCCGGCACCACCGGGCGTCCCAAGGGCGTTACACCCAAACAGGTGCCAGCCCCGATTGGTGAGCTTCCTCAGCTCACCCAGGTCTTGATCGACCTGTATGAGTTCGGGCCAGAAGCGATCTATCTGTCGCCTGCACCTTTATATCACACCGCACCCCTGAAGTTCTCGATGATGGTTCAGCAAGCAGGCGGAACGGTTGTCGTGATGGAAAAATTCGACGCAGCGGCCGCATTGCGCGCACTCGAGACGCATCGTGTCACCCATTCACAATGGGTGCCGACAATGTTTGTGCGCATGCTCCGATTGTCAGATGAGGAAAAGCGGTTCGACACTCAGTATCTGCGCTACGCAATCCACTCGGCTGCGCCATGCCCGATAGCGGTCAAGGAAGCCATGATGGAATGGTGGGGGCCGATCCTCTACGAATATTATGGCGGATCGGAAAGCGTCGGGCAGACCGCAATCGGCCCGGAAGAATGGCTCCGCAAGAAGGGGTCGGTCGGACGTGCGGCCCGCGGTATCCTGCATATCGTCAATGAAGCTGGTGAAGAGCTGGCACCGAATGAAACCGGGCTGGTCTATTTCGAAGGCTGCGGCGGCTTCACCTATCACAATGACCCGGACAAGACGGCACGGGCCTATAGCCGCGAAGGGTGGGGGACATTCGGGGATATCGGCCATGTCGATGAGGACGGCTATCTCTTCCTGACCGACCGACGCGATTACGTGATCAATGCGGGCGGCGTGAACATCTATCCCCAGGAAGCGGAAAACATCCTTTCCGGACACCCAGGCGTGGTCGACGTTGCTGTCTTTGGCGTCCCGCATCCGGAATATGGCGAAGAGGTGAAGGCGGTTGTGCAACTCCTCGCTCCTGAAGAAGCCGGACCGAATATGGAGGCAGAACTCATCGCCTGGTGCCGCGATCAGCTTGCCCACAACAAATGTCCAAGAAGCATAGATTTTGAAACTGAAATGCCACGCGAGCCGACCGGAAAGCTACTGAAACGGTTGTTGAAGGCGCGTTACTGGCCAGCGACCTCCTGAGGAGATGAGAGTGTGACAGACCAACCAGAACTATTGACCACCATCGAAGGCGGCGTTGCGAGAATAACGTTCAACCGTCCGCAGGCGCGCAACGCGCTGACCCAGGAAATGGTCCTGAGCATGATCGAGTTCCTGCGGGAATGCGAACAGAATGATGCTGTGCGGGTCATCGTGCTGACCGGTGCTGGCGATCACTTCATGGCGGGTGGAGACGTGAAGGGGTTCACCGAGTTCGCAACCCTTTCGCCTGAAGAGCGCCGCAGCCGTTTCGAGACGCTTGCGCTGGATAACTTGCCGTTGTTCTCCTTGATGGAACGCATCGCCAAGCCAATCGTCGCCAAGGTTCGCGGGGCCTGTGCAGGCGTGAGTGTGGGCTATGTTGCGGCAGCGGATTTCGTGCTGGCATCTGACACGGCCATGTTCGTGGTCGCCAATGCAGCGCTGGGCATCAATCCCGATGGTGCCATGACATGGCACTTGCCGCGCGTGGTCGGTGCCAGAAAAGCCAGGCAGATGTGCATGTTGGGCGAGCGTGTAACGGCGCAGGACGCACTGGATATCGGCCTGATCAACTGGCTGCATGCTGATGATGAACTGGACCAGGCTACCGAAAAACTGGTGAGCCGTCTGGCATCCGGCCCGACCACGGCATTGGGTCAGACCAAGCATCTGCTGAATGCATCGCTGGGCAATTCACTGACAACTCAGCTGGAACTGGAGGCCCGCGCTTCGGGCATTACCGGTGCCAGCGATGACTTTGTCGAAGGGCTCAGTTCCTTCGCTGAAAAACGCAAACCTGAATTCAAGGGACATTAAAATGGCTGGTATGCTCGAAGGAATTCGCGTTCTGGACGTGACCCGATTTGTCGCCGGTCCCGCAGCAACAGTGCTACTTGCCGATCTGGGGGCTGATGTAATCCGCATCGAGAACCCGGGCGGAGCTGACGACCGCACCACCTTGCCTTTCAAGGAAGGTTTTCACGGCGGCGTTGGATTTACCCAGCTGGGCCGCAACAAGCGCGGGGTTTCCATTGACCTTACCAGCGAAAAAGGTCGTGCTGTTTTCGACAAACTGCTTGAAACCGCAGACATGGTCTTTGCCAATCTTCCGCGGAAAACAGCCAACGCACTGGGTCTCGATTACGACCGGATGAAGGCCATCAAGCCCGATATCATCTTCGTACACATGACCACTTTCGGCAGTGAAGGCCCTTATGCGGACAGGCTGGGATTTGATGCAATCGCCCAGGTCATGAGTGGATTAACCCACATTTCCGGTGAGCCGGGCAAGCCGATGAAGCACAATTCCGCATGGGTGGATATGAGCACTGGGTTTCTGGCATCCTATGGTGCATTGGCTGCACTGCATCACAGGAACAAGACAGGTGAGGGCCAGAAGGTCGAGACCAACCTTCTTCAGACAGCAATGTCTGTCGGAAACTACTTCCTGTTCGATCAGTTCTACAATGACACCTGCCGCGTCGGTACAGGCAACAGGGCCCAGTCAGGCGGCCCGGCTGACCTGATCCAGACCAAGGATGGCTGGGTCTATATGGTCGCCCTGGGCAACTCCATGTTCCGCCGTTTCATGCGCATGATCGGCCGAGAGGAACTGGTGGACGATCCCCGGTTCGCAAATGATGAGCTGCGCGCGGACAATGGCGAAGCACTCAGCGAGATCGTCACCGAATGGGCCCTGCAGTACACCAATGCCGAAATTCTTCCGATCCTCGAAGAAAACCGCATCCCGGCTGGCCCCTTGCTGACACCTCAGCAGGCGCTGGATGATCCACATGTCAAAGAGCAGTTCATCGTCGAGGTTCCCATCGATGGCCTGTCCAGACCCGCACCATACATCAAACCTCCGGTTACATTCAGCAAGACACCGGGTGCCATCGTGAAGGGACCACCCAAGCCGGGTGAGGACAATGATGAGGTTTTCACCGAAGCCGGCTTTTCTGCTGAGGAAATAGCTGCACTTCGCGAGGAGGGGGTGATCTGATGGCGCATCACGTTCACATCGCTTTTTCCAGCCCGGTGCCAGGACAGGAAGCGGAGCTGGAGCGCTGGTATGACGAACAGCACATTCCAGATTGTCTCAAGCTGGATGGCTTTGTTGCGGCGCGGCGTTACCGCATTGATGAGCGCCCGGCTGGAATTGTCGAGATGCCATCCTGGAAAGTCATGGTGATCTATGAGATCGAAAGCGATGACATCGCGGCAACCCTCGCGCAGATACCAAAAGTGGTGCGCACGCCCGCCATGCCCATGACCGATGCTGTTGATATGTCGACAGCCATGCGTCTCAGCGGCGTTGCAACCGGTGAGCGCGTCACAAGCTGATCAACCGGATTTGCGGTGAGCGCAGGCCTGACCTGATAGGTTGCACTCACCGGTCCTGAACCGTTTCAACGCAATGGCTTGAAGCCCGCGCGCAGTTCCTCGACAAATATTTCCGGCTGTTCAAAGGCTGCGAAATGCCCGCCTTTGGCAGGACGGTTCCAGTAGATGATGTCTGAAAAGACCGAGTCAGCCCATCGCCGTGGCGGACGACGCATCTCACGCGGAAAGATACTGCACGCGACCGGCAATGAGATGGGCGTATTGCCAAAGGATGTCCTGAAGCTCTCCCAATAGAGCCGCGCTGAAGAGGCAGCACTATTGGTCAGCCAGTAGATCATGATGTTGTCCAGCATAGCATCCTGGGTCAGTGCATCTTCCGGAACGCCTTCATTGTCCGTCCACGCCTGCATCTTCTCATAGATCCACGCTGCCTGACCAACAGGAGAATCGGCGAGTGCATAGCCAAGCGTCTGGGGGCGAGTGCTTTGCTGGGTGGAATAGCCTAGTCCCCATTGCTTATGGTCATTGGCGACATCACGGGCCGTTCGCGATTCCTCATCGTCAAAGGCTTCATCCTTTGGTGGAAACACGATCACCATGTTCAGGTGAAGGCCGACAAGCCCCGCGGGCTGTTGCACGGCCATTGCCCGTGTCACCGCAGAGCCCCAGTCTCCGCCCTGTGCTACATATCGGTCATAGCCCAGTCGCTTCATCAACGTTGCCCAGGCCTTGGAAATCCGTTCGATGCCCCAGCCGGTCGCCGAGGGTTTGTCTGATAGTCCGTAACCAGGGAGGGAGGGAATGACGACGTGAAAGGCATCTTCGGCCTTGCCGCCATGTTTCGTCGGATCGGTCAGCGGTTCGATGACTTTCAGGAACTCGACAAACGTACCCGGCCACCCATGCGTCAGCACGACCGGAAGCGCATCTTCATGGGGGGAGCGCACATGAATGAAATGGATCGCATGGCCGTCAATCAGGGTGCGATAGTTTGGATAGGCATTGATCTCGGCTTCGCATCGACGCCAGTCATATCCATTGCGCCAATGCTCCACCAGCGCCTGAACCTTGTCGAGGGGAGCACCCTGCGACCAGTCATCAACGGTTTCCTTTTCCGGCCAGCGCGTACGCGCCAAGCGCTCTGATAAATCATCCAGAGCTGACTGCGGAACATCGAGCGTGACCTCGACAATTGCTTCGCCCGATGCCGGGTCAAGCGGGGGGAACAGTTCGTTCATCACCTATGCTCCCAAGCGCTCAAGCAGTTCGGCAAGGCGCAGCATGCCCTGCCTGCGATGCCAGCGAGACATGCCATAACGCACATCGTCGAACATGCCTTCTTCCAGGTTGCGCACGGCCTTGTATCCCATCACGGCCAGTCGCAGCTGGCCCCAGAGGAGATAGAAATCCAGCTGGTCATCTGGCGGACGCGTGCCGCCAGCATCGGTATAGGCGGTCAGAAAGGCTTCCCAGCTTGAGGCGTTGGTTGCAGCATACCAAAGATAGGCCAGATCCGCCGCCGCCACGCCGACATGTGCAAATTCCCAGTCCAGAATTGCCGAAACCCGGTCATTCTCGATCAGCATGTTGTTGTAGTTGAAGTCGTCATGCACGAGCACGGAAGGGCCATATGCGAGCGATCTGTGCTTTTCGATCCACGCGAAACAGGCATCCATGATGGCGCTTTTCTCGTTCAATGCGCGCCAGTCACTCAGATATTCATCGAACTGTGCATCAAAAAAGGCATCGCCCTGAGGCTGTGAGGCATTGGGCCAATTGTTCACTGGAACAGAATGGACCTTGGCCATGCAGGCAGCTGTATCCGCAATAAGCGTCGGATTGTGCGCCGGGGGAACATAGTTTCCACCAACAGGTACACCGGTTGCCTTTGAAAACACGATGAAGGCATCCCCGATTACCGATCCGGTCGGCTCCAGGATAAAGGGCTGTGGAATACGGGCGTCATGTTTCCACAACAGCTCCAGCGGACCCCATTCATCAATGACCGTCGTGCCCAGATAATTATTGGCGCTCCTGTCGACCCGCAGGGCAATCTCGGCAGGCAGGGTGCGTTGGCCCTTCAGTTTCACCAGCACTGTCTTCTTGGACATGCCGCGAGACACAGTATCAGCGGATACAACAGCAATATCGCCTTCACCAGCAATCTTGCTGTTGAGGAATTTTTCCAGCGCGGCAGTGTCCAGCGCCTCTGGTGTCTCTTCCTTCGAGCGCGGTCTGCGTTCTTGTGATGACGCTTCCTCGATGGAATGAATATAGGCCGTTTCGGATTTGACATCCGCGTTGGGCGCCTGATGAGCCTCGGTCACGATCAATTCGCTCAGCAACACGGCCACAGCATCCTTGGTCGCCGTGTCCGATGTCTCCAGACGCCCCAGAGCATCGCGGATCAGGCGCAATTGATTGGCAATGGCGTCACTCATGCGTATGGCCCTCCGACGATTGAGTTACGGCCAATCTCGACCAGTCCGACACCCTTCTCTCCGGTTTCGACCAGCTCGAGCGGACAGAAATTCTCGACGATATTATATCCCGCACCACCCGTCGGGGCTTCGGATGCAAGCGGCACATGTGCGTGGCGCCCGACAATATCGCTCTTGATCGTGTATTTGTTGCCGAACACGTCCTCGACCTTGTGGATCAGTGTTTCACAAAGTCCATCAGCCTGCTTTCCTTCACGCGTTGTCTCGATATAGCGTAGGGCGCGAAGCCCCTCATCATCGGCAACATAGCCTTCCTTGGCCACAATGCCCGGTCTCCAGGCTGTTGAAATCGTCTTGATGCCAAAGCTGCGGGACGGAAAGTTCAGGCCACACCAGTCATGCTCCAACGATCCGGCATCAGCACGCATGACCCAGCTGTGATCGCGATAGCCAGATCCTGAAATCGTCACCTTTTTCCCATCCGGAAAGCTGACCGTACCGTCAGCCAGCAGCGGTTGTTGCTGGTGGTTGTAAGGCAGGTTGAGGCCCAGCGTCATGATCTCCTGAAAGGACGGCGCAGGGTTGCCTGCGGTCCGGCATGCTGAATAGTCAAAGGTCGGAAAGCGGCCGGTCAAGGCCAGATCCAGGTCGATCTCATCGGTTTTCAGGGTGAGTTCGAACCGCTCATGAACCTTGGCGAAATGCAGGTTCAGGGAACCATCTCCAATACGGCGCTCATATTCATATTTTTCAGGGAAGGGCGTCATGTTTGCGTAGCGGATCGACCGCCCCGCGATTTCGAAATTCGCCGTGTAGCGCGCCCGGTTGTGACCGGGCTCATGGTTCAGGTGGATCACGCCGAACGCATCGCTCTCGGGTGCCAGCAGGATGAAGAAATAGTTCTCCTTGTAGCGCAGCTGGGCAAAGGCCGGTACGGGGTGTGGAAGGTCGTCATGTGTCGTTGTCATGGGGGCTCCGCTTTCAATTATTCATCTGGAAAATCGGCCTGTGGTGCGATTGTTTCGCTCCAGGCCAGATCTGCTATTTTTGTCCTGTAGGCACCCACAATGGTGGGTTGGGCCTGTCCGCCGAGGACCAGCCGCAAAGGTGGATTCTCGCCCATGACGGTATCCACAATGATCCTTGCACCGCGCACAGGATCGCCGCGTTGTTGTCCATCCATCGATGCCAGCGCCTGGCGCTGGGAAAGGACGTTCGCATAATCAGCGATTTCATTGTCGGGAAGCTGCATTGAGCGGCCGAAAAAGTCAGTTCGAAAAGGGCCTGGTGCAACGATCATGGCGCGGATACCAAGTCCTCGGGCCTCATCCGCGAGCGCCTCGGTCAGGGCTTCCAGCGCTGCCTTGCTTGCGGAATAATAGCCCGATCCGGCAAAGCCGCGTGATCCGGCGGTTGATGACACATTGACGATATAACCGTCGCGCCGCTCACGCATGCCCGGCAGGACCGCACGCATCAGGGCGGCAGGACCGAATAGATTGGTCTCAAATTGCCTGCGAACTGCGCCGTCTTCTGCCTCTTCGATTGTCGACAGGAAGCCATATCCGGCATTGTTGACCAGTACATCGATCTGACCAAAACGTGTCAGCGCCGATGACACCGATTGGGCGATCTGATCGTCAGACGTGACATCCAGCTTGACGGCTTGCACCCGTTCAGGTGCTTCGCTTACCAAGTCGGCAATGTCATCAGGATTGCGGGCAGCTGCGACCGCATTGCCGCCGCGCGCAATCACCTCCCGCACGATTGCCTTGCCAAATCCAGCCGAGGCACCGGTCACGAACCAGGTTTTTCCGGCAAGGCTCATACGACTTCACCCCCGGCCAGTGCAAAGCTGCGCGTTGATGAGCCGTGTTCATGCGTGATGCGCCACTGACCATCATCACCACGGACCCAGATCAGCGTGAGGCGAAATTCCTTGGAGAAATCATCGCCGCCCCGGGATTTGCCATACCAGTCCGCAGACATGGACATCCAGGCAACGTCACCCTTGCGGAAAATCCGGGGCTCGTCACGAAAGGTGAAGCGGATCTCGCTGTATTTTTCGAGCACCTTGTACCAGCCGACCTTGTACTGGTCCCAGCCGATATAGCCCTCCAGCGGCGGTGCGATGTCATAGGCTGTAAAGTCCTCATCCATCTTGTAGAGGTGCTCTACATTCGAGCGATCAATCTCACCGTCACCGACATCATATTGCCGACGATACTCCTCAAGCAGCCCCTTCAGGACAGCAAGTTCGGTGTCATTCGCGTCATTTGCTGGCATCGAGTTCTCCATGTGAGGGGGCTATAATGTGCTTCAGACCGGGTTTGCTTGGTTGGGGTGTCATTCGTCGACAAGGCTATTCATACGTTCCAGCGCGGCCGCGAAATCTTCCATGAAGGCCTGAACCACTGATCGCGATGATTGTGCGGTCGAGATCATGCCGATGCCCTGGCCGACACCTTCGGTCAGCATGGCGCGGGCAGCTTCATTGCCGCCATCAACGGATTTTTCTGAAAGCAGCAGCGCCCGATTGGTCAGCAGATGCTGGAACGGCATGGGCAGGGGACCCGGGCTCTCCGCCGATTCCCAGGCCTCGTTCCATGCGGATTTGAGCTGGCGCGCCGTCTTGCCTGTCATGGCGCGCGATCGGATGGTATCGCGAGACCGTGCCGCCAGCAGACGCTCGCGCACAGCAGGGTGCACGTCGCTTTCGCGGGTTGTCAGCCACACGGACCCTGTCCAGACGCCAGCTGCCCCCATTGTCATCGCTGCAGCCATCTGGCGGCCGGTCACAATACCACCAGCGGCCAGAACGGGGACTTCACTGCCCATGGCTTCAAGTTCCCGCACGACTTCTGGGACCAGCACCATGGTGGAAACTTCACCACAATGGGCAGCTGCTTCCGTGCCCTGTGCGACCAGGACATCCACACCCGCGTCCAGCTGTCGGCGGGCATGATCCTTCGAGCCGATCAAAGCGCCCACCGGCACACCCGCTGCCTTGCATTTGTCGATCATGAACTGTGGCGGCTTGCCGAGCGCATTGACAAACAGCTTGATGGGATGGCGCAGGCCTTCATCCACCATCTTCTCGGCAGTATCGAGAAAGTGGCTGATCTCCCGGTCTTCGTCGGAATCTACCGGCGTGTCAGTGGCGACACCATGTTTTGCCAGCAGGTCATCGGCAAACTGCCGATGGGTTTCGGGAATCTGCGCTTCGAGCATCTTGGTCGTGATGTGTTCGGCATCGCGATCGTCCATGTTCTCTGGGACCGCAATGTCGAGACCATAGGGCATGCCATCGACATGGGCGTCGATCCAGTCCAGTTCGATCTTGAGCTGGTCAGGCGTCATCTTGCCATTGGTGGCACCAAAGACGCCAAATCCACCGGCCTTGCTGACGGCGGCCACGACATCACGGCAGTGACTGAATGCCACGAGGGGAAAATCGATCCCCAACATGCTGCATAATCTGGTCTTCATTGCTCAATTCCCCAATCTTTCAACACCTGCTGCGTATCCGAACCCGCTACCGGCGGTGGATTGGCGATTTTTCCGGGAGTCCGACTGAATTTAGGCCCAGGTGCAGTTTGCAGGACGCTGGCGTCTTCAAAGGTATTGCGTGCGGCAATGTGGCTGTCGTTCTGGAGTTCATCCGATGCCAGCACAGGCGCAACACAGGCCTCGCTGGAGAAAATGGTTTCCCACTCATCACGGGTCTTTTCAGCGATCAGAGACGCTGTGCGCGCCTTCAGTGAGGGCCATGCCTTTGGCACCATCTGCTGGTCGAACTCCGGATCATCCAGCACGCCGAGCCCCTTACGAAACGCGCGATAAAATTGCGGTTCAATGGCACCGACAGACAGGAACTTGTCGTCCTTCGTGCGGTAGACCTGATAGAAATGCGATGCTCCGTCAGAATAATGTGTCCCCCGGCGGTCGCTTGCGAAGCCATTGGCCTTCATGGTGAGAAAGCCCATATTCTGCAAAGCGGCCCCCTCGATCATTGCGGCATCGACGACCTGGCCCTTGCCGGATTGCTGAGCTTCATAAATTGCCGACATGATCCCGAAGGCCAGATAGATGCCGCCGCCTCCCATATCTCCAACAAAATTGCTGGGAATGGTCGGCACATCATCCGCCGGTCCAATCGTGTGCAGAGCACCTGAAAGTGCGATGTAATTGATGTCATGGCCGGCATCGCGTGCCCGTGGTCCGGATTGCCCCCAGCCTGTGATGCGCCCGTAAACCAGCCTGGGGTTGCGCGCGAGGCAGGCGTCAGGGCCAAATCCCAGCTTTTCAGCAACACCCGGCCTGTTTGGTTCAATGACAGCATCTGCGCGTTCGACAAGTTTCAGCGCTGTTTCCAGGTCATCAGCCTGCTTCAGGTCCAGCACGACCGATCGGCGGCCTCGATTGAGCAGGTTGAGCGTCGGGTCCAGTCCATAATGTGCAGCGGCACCTGACGGCCTGTCGATCTGCACGACCTCGGCACCAAGGTCGGCCAGCAGCATTCCGCAGAAGGGGCCAGGGCCCAGTCCGGCAAATTCTACAATTTTGAGGCCTTTGAGCGGGCCTGAACGTTCGCCCATCGTCTTCCCTCCCCAGGGTTGTTTTTTGTCTCGACGATATAAGTTAGCCAGATTATAGTGAACATCATAATCAAAATTGACAAGCCATGGGAGCAAGAAATGACGAGAATGGGATACAGCACAGAACACGAGGCTTTTCGTCACACGGTGAGGACGTTTCTGGACAAGGAACATGAGCCCAATCTGTCTCGTTTCGAAGCTCAGGGTGGGACTGACCGGGCATTCTGGCGCAAGGCTGGTGAAGCTGGATTGCTGGGCCTTGCGGTAACGGGCGAGGGTGATTTTGCCTTCTACGCCATCGCAGCCGAAGAACTGGGGCGCACCGTAGGAAGCGCCACAACGGGTAGCTCCCTGATGGCTGATGTCGCCACTTTCATCCTCGATGGTCACGGAACAGACGCGCAGAAGGAAAAATATCTGCCGGGTATCTTCACCGGTGAGTGGACACAGGCCATGCCTCTGACCGAACCCAATGCGGGCTCAGATCCAACCGCCATCACAACGACCGCCATTCGCGATGGCGATGAATATGTGATCAAGGGAGAGAAATACTTCATCTCCAACGGCACAGGCGCAAACCTGCTTTATGTTGTGGCCAAGACAGACCCCTCAGCCCGCGGTCGCGGTATGAGCGTGATCATCGTCGAAGACGGCACACCCGGCCTCACCCGGCACAAGATCAACACGGTCGGCTGGAAATGCGGCGACACAGGCGCACTCAGCTTTGACAATGTCCGGGTCCCTGTAACCAATCTTGTCGGCAAAGAGGGAGGGGCCATGAAAATCATGATGGACACCTTCCTGGAAGATCGCATTCAGATCGCCGCACGTTGTCTCGGCGCAGCGTCTAAGGCGCTTGAACTCACATTGGAATACGTCAAGGAACGCATGGTCTCCGGCCAGCGTGTCATCGATTTCCAGAACACGCAGTTCATGTTGGCCGAATGCAAGATGGACATTGCCATCACGGAGACCATGGTGGATACGGCGCTGATGAAAATCAGGGACAAGTCGTTCACATTTCAGGACGGTGCTATCCTGAAATTGTTCGCCACTCAGATGGAGGGGCGTGTTCTGGACAAATGCGTGCAATTGTTCGGCGGCGCAGGTCTCATGGATGAAAACCCGATCTCGCGCATGTGGACGGCGGCACGTATTCAGCGGGTCTATGCGGGTACAGACGAGCTTCAGAAAGTCGCCATCGCCAAGGGCATGCTCTGAGGCATCAGGCGTTCGGTCGAATTTCGGGCGAACATTTCATTTAACGCCGACATGCAGGCATATCTGTCCAGCGTGTCGGCGTTGGTGCAAGACAAACATGTGCTGACGAGCTGTGAAGACGCGCAGCGCATCACCGAAGACATTGATACCAGGAGATATCGTCATGACCGTCAGAGTCGAACAGCAGGGTTCAGTCGCTATCGTTACGCTGGATCGCCCGCAGAGCAAGAACGCCGTGACGGACGAGATGCGACGTCAGCTCTGGGAAGCCTATGAGGGTTTTGCGCTCGATGCTTCGGTTCGCGCCGTGGTCCTGACCGGTGCCAATGGCGCTTTCAGTTCCGGTGCGGATATTGGCGGCATGGGTGGCGGCGGCATGCCGGGCTCACTGGGAAGAATGCACGAGCTGGCGCGTATCAATCGCGCCATCTATCACTTGAAGAAACCAACCATTGCAGCCGTGCCGGGCGTATGCGCCGGGATGTCATGGGGATTTGCATTGTGCTGTGACTTTGTCATCGCTGCGGAAAGTGCAAAATTCATGCAGGTCTTTCGTAATATCGCATTGGCACCCGATGGCGGTTCAGTCTGGTTGCTCAACCGTCTGATTGGCCCGATGCGTACCAAGGAGCTGTGCTATTCCGGCCGTCCGGTACGTTCAGCAGAAGCCCTCGATCTGGGGCTGGCACTCGAAGTCACGTCCGATGACGCGTTGCAGGGTCGCGCTTTGGCATTTGCGCAGGAAATGGCGGAAGGTCCGGGCATCTCGATGGCGCTGACCAAGAAGCAGGTCGATTTTGCCGGTGTGATGGCGTTCGATCAGTTTCTGGAAGCAGAGCAGGTCATGCAACCAGTCGCGAGCCGTTCTGAAGATCACGCGGAAGGCGTTGCAGCCTTCCGCGAGAAAAGAAAGCCTCAGTTCAAAGGATCATGAAGCCGATCCGGTCATGAGGTCCGGGCGCTCACGTTTCGTCAGATGACGTGCATAGACGAACAGACATCCTGAAATCAGGCAGGACACCAGCCCGACCATCATCGCATATTTGAGACTGTCGACGCCAAAACGCGGTGCCCAGTGATCGCTCAGGGCACCGACCAGGAATGTGGTGAGCGCACCCCCGATTATGGCATTGGCACAGCCGGATATACCGGCCGCCGTGGCACGTGTATGTGGTGCGCTGATCGCCTGATAGGCCGCTGAAAAACACGGCGAGTACAAGACGCTGACAAGTGTACCGGTAAAGGTTGCCGCTATCGCCAGTTCCTTGCTGGGGGCCAGGAATACCAGCATGTAGATGGGGAAAAGCAAAAAGGCGTTCCAGACTGAAAAGCGCATCAGCGCATCCACGCCGTGCCTGGCCAGCCTGTTTCCGATCCAGCCACCAATGATCAGGCCGCCTGCCATGCCAATTGCCATGACCGGGCCAAAGATCATGCCGATTTCCTTGACGGTCATTCCATGCGTACGGATGAAGAAACTGCCCAGCATGTTGATGAGGCCGAAATTGACAAAGGTCAGGACTGAACTAGCCGCGAGTGTCCAGACCAATGGCTTGTTCCTCCAGACATCCGCAAAGGTAGACCTGTTGAGATCCGCAGCGCTTGCCGGCTGTTTCTCGGCAGCATCGCCACCTTTCCAGAGGATCAACAGAGCAAGAATAATCCCCGGAGGCCCCGCAAGATAGAAGGCGTAGCGCCATCCATATTCTTCCGCGATCCAGCCGCCGACAACAAAGGCCAGGAAGATTCCAACCATGCCGCCCGCATAGAAGAAGCCCATCGCCATCGGGCGTTTTTCGGGCGGGTAATTGTCGCTGATGGATGCCATGGCTGCTGGTACAATGGCGGATTCACCAATGCCGACTCCTGCACGTGCGGCGGCGAGCATCGGGAAGTTCGTGGCAAGCCCGCATGCCGCTGTGAACGCGCTCCAGAAAGCCATCGCAACAGCAATGATCCGGTTCCGCTTGAAGCGGTCCAGCATCCAGCCGGCAACGAGACCGAATGCACCATAGATGAGAACGAAGGCCGCGCCTGTCAGCAGGAACAGTTCCGCATCTGTAAGATTGAATTCGGCTTTCACCGGTTCGGCGACCACCGCCATGATGAGCCGGTCGATATAGGCAAGACAATATGCAGCTGCCAGCATGATGAGCAGCAGCGGTGATCCGGTTTTCACCGGTTGGGGATCAATAGGTGTCTGTGACATGATTCAGCGTACCGAGGTTCCAAAGGTCTGCCCGTTAATGGTCAGACCGGCATAAGTGTTCGTCACTGCCATTGGCAGGAACGAGGCTGGAAAGTTGAGCGTGGGTGTCGAGATCTCCTCGAGCGCCTTTAGCGCTTCATCATCCAGCACAAGGTCGAGCGCAGCGAGATTGTCGGTGAGTTGCGACATGATACGTGCGCCAATTATGGGCGAGGTGACGCCAGGACGTGTGAGCAGCCAGGCGAGTGCGGTCCGTGCAGGCGTCGTCTCCAGACGCTTTGCAGTTTCACGAAGGACGTCGACCACCGCAAAGCCACGTTCGTTGAAGTCACGCGCGAGACTGTTTGCGCGGCCCACTGACTCAGCTTGTTGGTTTTCCCGACCATATTTTCCACTCAGCA